>NZ_PSSX01000004.1 GCF_002933275.1 Marinobacter maroccanus | reverse complement strand
TGGAGGGAATGAACAACAAGATCAAGGTGATCAAGCGGATGGCTTATGGCTACCGGGACAACGATTACTTCTTCCTAAAGATAAAAGCAGCGTTTCCCGGTAAAGCGCGATGAACCTTTTTTTATCGCTAAACCCACAGGTTTAACAAGGTTTTTCTGGTACAAGTGAAACGACGTTGTCATACTTCCGGTCCTGTATGAAAAATAGTCACTTCTTGTCGTCATGGACCGATGTGCGTGTTATGAAACGCTTCCAATCCACATTCCGGGCGCTATTGTTTGGCGCAAGTATTCTGAGTGCACCTGCAGTGGCCGATTCGGTGGTGCGGATTGCCGTGCCAGACATCACCAGCTTGTTGACCGAAAACCGGGACGGTGTTTACCAGAAAATCCTGCACCGGGCCCTGGAAGGTCTTGATGTGGCTGTGACCGAGCAGTTCTATCCCTACAAACGGGCCATGCTGGTGTTCGAGCAGCGTGGTGCCGACTGCATCTATTCCTTCACCGAGGTGCTCGAGCGGCGGCTGGGCGAAAACGCCGTTATCGCGAGTTTTCCCCTGGGCAAGTTCACCTATTACCTGTTTACTCCGCCGGGTGCCGACCCTGTCAGTACACTGTCGAAACTGGAGGGAGAAACCGTGGGCGCGGTCATTGGCCATGAGACCTATCTGGACGGGATTCTGGAGGGCCAGGATATCAACGTGATCTGGTCCAAGAGCGATGCCCAGAACCTGGCCATGCTCGAGCATCAGCGATTCGGCGCAATGATTGCTGCTGTTCCAGATGTCCGTCCATTCCTGGACAGGCTCAGCTACGATCCGGCAACCCCGCTTCTCGAAAGTTATGATCGGCTAACCTGCCACAACACGGAAAACAACCGTCAATTCCTCAGCAACCTGTCGTCTGAGATGAAACGTCTGAAACAAGCCGGTGTGTATGAGCAACTGGCGGGAAACCTGTACGTGGAATTCGAAGACCCTGCTGCGACCACCGAACATTCCATCGTAAACTGAGACTTCGGTTACGGATCACCGCTTGTCTGTTACACGACAGCTAGGTAGCTTAGGCCCCACAAAAGCCAACCCTGCCAGATCGTCCAGAGGGTGAATCGTCACATGAAGTCCCGTCCATCCCTGTTACTGATCAGTTTCCTGCTCCTGCTGACAGGGACTTTGGCTCATGCTGGTCCCAGGCCCAGTATTGTTTTCCTGTCGCCGGATGACTCCAGGTTCTGGCAACTGGTGGCCGGGTTCATGGAGGCGGTGGCGGAGGATCTCGACGTTGACCTGGAGGTTCAATACGATCGGGAGAGTCATCGATTCAGCTATCTTCGCATGGCGAAGGACGTGCTGAGCCGTCAAGAGAAGCCGGACTACCTGTTGTTCATGTGCAAGGAGAATGTTACCGAATCCATGCTCAGGCTCGCGGATGGGGCAGGCGTAAAGGCATTTACCTTCAATACGGATGTGCCTGACGCCGCCCGGGCCAGCCTTGGTCTGCCCCGAACTGTCTTGCCGGGCTGGCTCGGCCACCTTTCTCCGGATAATATTGCCGCCGGTCGTGCCCTGGTAACGCTGCTGGGTAAACAGGCTGAACAATTGGGGCTTGCCTCCGAACCCGGCATTCCCATGGTGGCTCTTTCGGGAACAAGGGATTCCTCTGCCGCCAAGGATAGGGACGGGGGGTTGCTGGCGGCTGCGGTCCAACAGCGCAGTGAACTCCTGCAGCTAGTGTATGCCAACTGGAGTCGTGAGCTGGCCCGTGAAAAAACGGAAATCCTGCTGAAACGCTATCCGAATACGGTCTCCATCTGGAGCGCGAGCGATGGCATGGCACTGGGCGCCATTGAAGCCGCCCGAAATGAAGGCCGGACTCCGGGGCAGGATCTGCTGGTGGGCAGCGTAGACTGGCAACCCGAGGCCCTGGAAAAAATCCGGCAGGGGGAGTTGCTGGTCAGCATGGGCCGACATTTCATGGGCGGTGGACTGGCCTTGCTCCTGCTGCATGACTATCACCATGGTCGGGATTTCGGTGATATGTCACCGGACTACGTATTCCGCTACGAGCTGGAACCTGCAACCCGGGACAATATTGACCAGGTGCAGCGCATTATGGACCCGGAGAATTGGAGCGCCGTTGATTTCCGGCGGTTCAGTCGGGCCGGGGGCGCGGAAGCATCCGGGTCAGTACGCAGCGCCGAAGCTTTGATGGATAGGATGGGTGAGGCGCTGGCAAGATAGACCTGCTGAATCGCCTGCATTGCATCGAGGCTGTTCAATAACATGCATTTGAAGTATCACTGAGCCTGAATCATGCAGAGTGTGTTACATAGAAACAGGGTTAGAGTAAGGGGCAGCGGGCGCCAGACGCTGGTTCTTGCACACGGTTTCGGATGTGATCAGGGAGTCTGGGACGATGTCGTCCCGGCTCTGGAGCATGATTTCCGGGTAGTGCTGTTTGATCATGTGGGCTGTGGCCTTGCCAGCCGGTCCGCATACCGGCCCGAAAGGCATGGCTCATTGCGAGGCTACGCCGCGGATCTGCTTGATGTTGTTGATGCCGTTGCCTCGGAACCGGTTATCCTCGTTGGCCACTCTATCGGCGGGATGATGGGGCTGCTGGCTGCCACCATGCTGCCGGACAGGTTCCATCAGATCATCGCCATCAACCCCTCTCCACGCTATATCAACGATGGCAGAGGCTATGTGGGCAGCCTTGATGAGTCCGAGGTGATGGCCATGCTTGATCAGATTGAGACGAACCAGGCGGGGTGGGCCTCCAGCCTCGCCCCGCGTGTGATGGAGAACTCCCATCGCCCGGAGTTGACCGATCGGCTTATCCGAAGCTTCATGGCCATGGACGCCAAGCACCTAAGAAGATTTGCAGAAGTGACATTCCTGTGTGACTTCCGTAGTGAACTTGCCAAAGTTCCGGTGCCGGTGGATATTCTGTACGGGCTCTATGACCGCGTGGTGCCGGTTTCTGTGGTCAACTATATGGCTACCCGAATTCCGGATGCCCGTTGCACGGTTCTGGATGCCGAGGGCCACTACCCGCAACTCAGTGCCCCTGCGGATCTATCGTCCAAGATCCGTCAGGTCATTGCCCATCGCCTCGGAGACTAGGGCCCGTTTATATCCTGCTCCAGGCTCTGTTCACTGATTGCTGGTTCATTATCCTGTTGGAACAGATGGCCGTAGGCGGCCCTTACTCCTTCGACGATAAAGGCGTGGGGCAGGTCGTCAAACACACCATGGTCGTTTACATACTCCATATGAGCCTGACCGTCTTCCGTGAATTCCTGGAAAACGGAATCATGGATGCCGTCAAACTCCAGTGGTTCCACTTTCATCAGTTCGCAGAGCTGCCGGTTGAACGCCGGGGTGGCCTTGACCCACTTGCCGTTCAGGTACAGCTCGATGAAACCGTGCATTCGAAAAATATCCGAGCGCAGCCATTCGATCAGCTTAGGGCTTGAGAGGTGGTTGCGAACATCGGCCAGACCGAGGCGGCTGGGAACGCCAATGGAGCGGGCTGCGGCGCCCAGAAGAACCGCCTTCGGAATGCAGTAGGTTTCGCCGCTTTCCAGTGCATAACTGGCACTGAACGTGTTGGCATCGGTCTGGAACACATAGGGGTTGTAGCTGACGCTGTCACGAACAGCGAGATAGAGCGCCTTGATCTGTTCCACTGGCTCATCAGGCACACCCTCCAGCTGCGACTCGATCCAGGTTTTCAGTTGCGGCTGGTCGTAGTCGAAGAAGGCGGTGGGCTGGAGATAGCGTTCCATAGTCATCAGTCCGGTCTCGGGATCAGTCTCTGATCGTGCTCAATTGATGATCGCCAGGCAATGGCGGTATTCACCAGAACGATTGCCGAAAGTGCTCACAGCATGGGGGTTGCAGCCTAAAGGTCTCGCATTAATTCGTAGGTGCACATATTCACCGCCGAGGCCAGGTTCAGGGATTCGATCTGTCCCTGGCCGTGAATGCTGTAGGGCACTGCCTGAAGCTGGTCCAGGGCCTCGCGCGGCACACCCCGGGCCTCGTTACCGAACAGATAACAGTCGTGCTGGCGGAAGGCCTGTGAGGCCATCGAACCGCCATTGAGGTCGAGGCAGGCAAGGCTGTGGTATCGGTCGGGAAGGCTGGCAAGATCAACGTCGGTCTCAAGCGGGACGTGAAAGAGCGCCCCCATGCTGGCACGCACCACCTTCGGGTTGAACGGGTCCACACTGCCTGGGCTCAACAGGCACCGGAAACCGCCGAACCAGGCGAGCGTGCGCAGAATCGTGCCCAGGTTGCCGGGGTCCTGAACCTCGTGCAGATAAATCGCTTTTTCTCCCGGCACCGGTTCTGCCGGGCGCTCCGGCATGGGAACCACCGCCAGAATCCCCTGCGGTGTTCGGGTGTCAGCGAGCTGTGCCATCTGGCGATCGCTGATGGCATGAGTCCTGAACGGGCTGTGCCAGTGCTCATAGGCACCGGTGACGTAAAGCTTCGAGGCTTCCAGGGCAGGTTGCCGGGTGGCGGCTTTCTGCAGCTCAAGAATCAGGTGCTCGCCCTCAACGAGGTAGTGGCCAAACGACTGCCGGTACTTTTTCTGGTGCAGCTTTTTGATGTCGGCCAGATTCACGAGGGCGGTCTCCCGTCAGGTGGGCTTGGTGGGTTCTGAAAAATCACAGAATGCTGGCCGGATTGTACGTGTGGCCGGCCCGGTTGTCAGGATTTTGCCGCCGCCGGGCGCGGCACGTACAATTAGCGCCTGGCTTTCCCGTTTTGAAGAGACCCCATGGCCCGATCCAAAAGCAGTAACCGCTGGCTTGAAGAGCACGTAAACGACCCCTTCGTGAAACAGGCGCAGGTGGATGGCTACCGCTCCCGGGCCAGTTACAAGCTTCTTGAAATCAACAAGAAGGACCGGCTGATCCATCCCAATATGGTGGTGGTGGATCTGGGTTCCGCCCCCGGTGGCTGGTCCCAGGTGGCGGCCAAACTGGTGGGCCACAAGGGCCGCGTGATTGCCTCCGACATCCTGCCCATGGATGCTATTGCCGGGGTGGACTTTATCCAGGGTGATTTCACCGAGAACGATGTGTTCGAGTCAATCATGGCTACCCTGGGCGATGACCCGGTGGACGTGGTGATTTCCGACATGGCGCCGAACATCAGCGGCGTGACCGTTGCCGACCAGGCTTCGTCCATGTACCTGGTGGAACTGGCCCTGGACATGGCAAGCCAGGTGCTCAAGCCCAAAGGCAGCTTCCTGGCCAAGGTATTTCAGGGCGAAGGGTACGACGAGTACCTGAAATCCGTGCGCGCCGTATTCGACAAGGTTGTGGTGCGCAAGCCGGATTCCTCCCGCTCCCGCTCCCGGGAAGTCTACATTCTTGGCAAGGGCTTCAAGGGCTGATTAGCCTGCTGCCCGGTCGAACCCCTGCATCACGTTCACCGCATTGACGCCGATGGCGTCGACATCATAACCACCTTCCATGGTAAATACCGTTGGTAGTCCAAGCTGTGCCAGGCGCTGGCCCAGGGTCAGGTAATCGCCGGAGGTCAGCTTGAAGAATGAAATCGGGTCTTCTTCGAAGGTATCAACACCGAGGGCAACCACCAGGGCGTCCGGCTGGAATGCCTGGCTCCGCTCGCAGGCGGTTTCCAGCCCCTGACTCCAGACGCTGTAGGGCGTGTTGGGCGGATAGACGATGTTCAGGTTATAGCCTTCGCCGGCGCCCTCGCCGGTCTCATCTTCAAAACCGAGAAAATGCGGGAACACCAGGTCCGGATCGCCATGCAGGCTGATGGTCAGCACGTCGTCGCGATCGTAGAAAATCGCCTGGGTGCCGTTGCCGTGGTGGAAGTCCACATCCAGCACGGCGACCTTGCCATAGCCCTGGTCACGAAAGGCCTGGGCCACGATGGCGGCATTGTTGAAGAAACAGTAACCGCCGAACAGATCGGCGTGGGCATGGTGTCCGGGTGGCCGGCACAGGGCAAAGGCGGCGCGTTCACCACCGGCCACCAGTTTCTGGGCGGTCAGGGCCACGTTGGCTGATGCCCGGGCGGCTTCCCAGGTGCCGTCCGAGATGGAGGTCTCTGCCGCAAAGCTGTAGTAGCCCAGCCGGCCATCGATGTCTTTGGGCAGCCGGTGGCGCATGCCGCGCCCGGCCCAGACCGCCGGGATGGCTTCCCCCGGTTTGCCGGCCGCCAGCCATTCCTGCCAGCAGGTTTCCAGGAACGCCACGTAATCGGCGGTATGCACCCGTTTGATGGGCTCAAGACCAAATTCCTCCGGTTCCAGGATCTCCCCGAGCGCCTGATCCTTCACCCGTGCCAGGATGGTTTCCGCCCGCGAGGGTTTTTCGTGGGGCTCGATCAGCAGGCCGCCATCCAGTTCGGTTTTGACATGGCGGCGGCTGTGCAGTGGCGAGAAAACGGTTTTCATGGTCGGGGATAGTCCTGGCTCAAAGGTGCGAGTTACTGTGGCACACGGTGCTCCGTGGCTCAATTCCGGTAATTATGTCAGGCTGAAGCTTTTTCCGGGGAGAAGGGATTTCCGTGATGGCGCCAACAGGGTACAGCACTGAACTATGACTGAATTTATCGCGGACATGACCCTGGCCGAGGGACTGGGTCAGCTTTGTGGCTTGGTGGCCCTGGGGTTCTGCATTGCCGGCTTCGCCAACAAGAATGACGACCGGCTGATGGTGCTGCTGATCTCGGCCAACGTTGCCTTCGCTCTGATGTTTGCATTCTTCGAGAGCTGGACGGCGTCGGCCTTGACGGTACTGGTGATCCTGCGCATTACCCTGGCCCGCAAATACCAGGGCAACTGGCAGATCATGTTGGCTATGCTGGCGGTCAATCTGGTGGTCGCCTGGGTGACCTGGAAATCGATCACCGACCTGTTCCCCCTGGCTGCCGCGGTTTTCGGCACCGTGGGCATGTTCATGCTCCGAGGTATTCCCCTGCGTATCATCCTCGGGCTGGCAGCGCTGGCCTGGATGCTCAACAACATCGTGATCGGCTCCGTGGGTGGTACCCTGGCCGAGGGTATGGTGCTGATCACCAACATCATCACCATCATCCGGCTCTATCGGCTGCAGAAGAAATACCCCGATTTTACCGCGGGTAGTTGATACCGGGTTTCAGACCAGCCGCTGTGGATTCAGCTCCGGAGAGGCCAGTTCCCGTGAGGTGACACACAGCGCCCCGGCAATGGCTCCGGCCCTGAGGCAATCGGTCAGTTCTGCTCCCTGCAGGTAACGGTGCAGGAAACCGCTGAAAAAGGCATCGCCGGCGCCGTTGGTATCGATCACCCCGGAGACTGAAACGACTGGCTGCTCCAGCCATAGCTTGTCGCTGGTCAGCAGTGTCGCCCCCTCCGAGCCGTGGGTGCATACCACGAACTCCTTGCCCCGAAGTATCAACCTTTCCATGGTGGTGCGGTAGTCCGGAAGATTGTCGCTGGACAGGAAGATTGCCCGGGCGGCCTCTATAAAGGGTTCATGATACGGGTTGTGTCCGTCGTAGTCGTGCAGGTCGGTCCAGATGGGCGTACCCGCAGCCTTCAGCCACGGCAGGGCAGATCGGGTGTATCCGAGGATGTTCACCACGGCCAGTGAGCACTCTGCTACCACCTGTTGCGCCTGCGTCCAGTCGACGTGTTCAGGCTCAGGAGGCGGCTGGATGAACAGCGAAATGCGTTTGCCGTCGGCAGACATCAGGTTGATATGCTGTTCGGTCGGGGCGGCGGTCTTTTCGGTCAGAAGGCTGATCCCGGGGTGGCCAAGTGCTGTCTGAATCTGCTGGCCTTCCGGATCCATTCCCAGCAATGTGTGAAAGACCACGGGTTGCCCGAGGGCGGCCAGGTTCAGGCTTTTGCCAGCGCCGGTGCTGCCGAGGGCCCGGTAGCTTTCGGTGGGCCAGATGGTCTGGGGCTCCGGTGTCGGCAGTTCGGGCAGGTGAATGATGATGTCCAGCGAAGCGCCGCCAAGAATAAGGATCGGTTTTGTCATGGTGGTCTCGTCCATAATCCAGCAGGAAAAACCATTGTAGGCAGGGTTTCGATTCCTCGGATCCTCCCTCTGACTACGCCCCCGGTTAACGACTGACTGAAACAACCGGAGGCCGGGACCGCTTTGGCCAATTTCCCGGCAGCCCGGCCTGAGCTATCTTGATTGCAGGCCATTGATTATAAAAAGCGGACTGAAATCCGAGAGGACGGGCAATGAGCAACCAGCATTTCGATGTACTGATCATCGGCGCCGGCGTTTCCGGCATCGGCATGGCGTGTCACCTGAAACGTGAGTGCCCCGGGAAGTCATTTGCCATCCTTGAGCGCCGTCAGTCCCTCGGCGGCACCTGGGACCTGTTCCGTTATCCGGGTATTCGCTCGGATTCGGACATGTTCACCTTTGGCTACAATTTCCGCCCCTGGACCGGCGGCAAGGTGCTGGCGGATGGTGCGTCGATCAAGAATTATGTGGCGGAGACCGCGAGGGAACACGACGTTGAGCGCCACATCCGCTTTGGCCTGGCCGTCAAAACGGCGGGCTGGTCCGGCGTCGACAAATGCTGGAAGCTTACGGCACTGAACGAAGAAACCGGCGAAACCGAGCACTACACCGCCAGCTTCATGATCGGGTGTACCGGCTACTACAATTATGATCAGGGCTACAAACCGGACTTCCCCGGCGAAAGTGATTTCCGTGGCCAGATTGTGCATCCGCAGCACTGGCCGGAGGATCTCGACTACACGGGCAAGAAGGTGGTGGTCATTGGCAGCGGCGCAACCGCAATCACCCTGGTGCCGACCATGGCGGAGAAAGCCGCGCATGTAACCATGCTCCAGCGCTCACCCACCTATCTGATGCCGTTGCCCTCCACCGACAAGCTGACCCTGGCCCTGCAGAAAATACTGCCCGAGAAAACCGCCTACCGGCTGACCCGGGCCCGGAATATTTCAATTTCCCGTTTTTTATACCAGCGTTCCAGAAAGAGCCCGCAGTTCATGCGTCGGTTGTTCCTGGGCATTATCAAACGCCAAGTTGGCGACACCGCCGACATGAGGCACTTTACCCCGGATTACAATCCCTGGGACCAGCGCCTGTGTGTGGTGAAAGATGGGGATCTTTTCCAGGCCATGAAAGCGGGCAAGGCCTCCATCGCCACCGATCATATTGACCGCTTTACAGAAACCGGCATCCGCCTGAAATCGGGCGAGGAACTGGCGGCCGACATCATCATTCCGGCAACCGGCCTGGATATCCAGATGCTGGGGGGTATCCGGCCGACCGTGGATGGTGAGGAAGTGGTGATGAAAGACAAGGTCATCTACAAGAATGTGATGGTAGAGGGCGTGCCCAATGCCGGCATGATCTTCGGGTACACCAACATCTCCTGGACCCTGAAGGTGGATATTGCCGCCGAGTACCTGTGCCGGCTGATGAACCTGATGGACAAGCGTGGCTATCGCACCGTGGTTGCCCGGGATACCGAAAACAGTCGCGGCGACGACACCGTCCTGGGGTCCCTCAATGCCGGCTACATCAACCGCGCGGCTGATCGCCTGCCCCGCCAGGGTACCCATGGGCCCTGGAAGTCCTCACAGAACTATCTGGAAGATGTGAAAATCCTGCGCTTCGAGCCAATTGAGGATGGTTACCTGGAATTCGATGGCAAGCGGAGCCACGCCAGTCAGAAAGAATCCGGTGGTTTCCTGCGGCCCCTGCGCTCGGCCCTGTTCGGGACCTGATCATTCAAAGGCGGAACGTATGACGTCCCGGTAGTTGCGGATTCGCTGAACATAGTGCACGGGCTCGTAGCCACGGGCATAGCCGTAACGGGTGCTGGGGTAGTATCGCTTGTCAGCCTTGAGGGGTAAAACCTCGGTCATTTCCTGCCAGGAGTCCGGGTTTTTGTTCAGGGTCCGGGCCAGCTCCCGGGCATCCAGAAGATGGCCCCGGCCGATGTTGTAGCTGGCCAGCGCCAGGAAGGTTCGGTCCGGCTCCGGAATGGTCTCTGGCAGGCGGCGGTGCCGGTCGGCCAGGTAACGTGCTCCGCCATCAATGGCCGCCTTCGGGTCCAGCCGGTTGGTTACACCCAGTGATTCGGCGGTTCGTTGGGTCAGCATCATGATGCCCCGGACTCCGGTGGGGGATTTTGCTGCGGGATCCCAATGGGACTCCTGGTAAGCCAGGGCAGCCAGCAGGTCTGCGGGCATCCCGGTTTTGGCCTCGGCTTCGCGGAATTGATCAATGAATTCGGGTAGCCGATCCTCAATCCGACGGTTCAGCGCCCGCAGATCGACAAAATCGAAATCACCGATGTAGGCATAGTAGCGGTTCTCCATCAGGCCTATGGCTTCATCGCCATCCACGCTATTCATCCACTCGTGGGCATCCGAGCCCAGATCTTCTGAACCCTTTGGCAGGTACCAACCCAGATTCCGGCCCTCTGTGAGGGTCATTGCCACTTCCAGATGCGGGAAGTGCCGGCGCATCACCTGAACAATGTTGGAATCAGCCACAGTGCAGCCGACGTTCTGCTCGGCGACATCCGAGAGAATCACTTCGGTAGTGCGGTCTGCATCTTCCTGAAACCCGATGCCCGGGTGTTGCTCATTCAGTTTGTTCAGGGTTTCGACATAGCTGGAGCCGGCGGTTACGACAATGTCGGTTCCCGGGATGTCCTCGGGTTTCCGCGGCATGGGGCGTGCATCGCGATGGCAGACCAGTTGCTCGGTAATCTCGGTGTGGGCCGGGCCCCGGGCGAAACGCTCATCGCGGGAGGCCAGGTGGGTCAGCCCGGCTGCCGCCAGGTGGGTGTTTCCGGACTCCAGCGCCGCCAGAACCTCGCTGGTGGATTCCAGCATGGTCCATTCTACCTGCCAGCCACGCTGTTCGGCATAGGCGCTGATCAGCGCATGCTCGGGGCCGACGGGGTTTTCATGGCGATCCAGATAATAAGTGGTGGAGCCATTGCGGGTAGCGACTTTGAGAGTCCCGGTTTCCGACGGTGGTTTGAGCTCTGCTGTCGGCTGTGTCGTCGTCTGTTGGCTGTTATTTTCACTGCAGCCAACGAGTAAGAGCGGCAGGATCAGAATGCCGGGGCCGAACTTCCATCGGGACATGACGGGGAGTTTCCTGTTTTTGTAGGATGGGTTCTAGGTATTAACACGTATCTCCTGTAGACCATACTCCTGGATTCCGGAATTGGATCCTCTTCAGGGCCAACAGAATCAATGAGGATCTCAAGTATCGCGCCAGCGGAGAATGTGTCAGGCTGAACGCCCCTTCCTTATTACAGATCACAGGCGACCGTTGTATGGCCTCCGGTACAAAAAGAAGAAAACGCCCGCTCTGGCATCCCGCTTTCTGGGGGTCCTGCTGATCGGTGGGCATTACAGTATTTTTGATTTTGCACTGCCCTTGATTGCCTGCAGGCTCGATAAGCCGGGTTACATGTATCGCCCCAACAACAATCCGGTGATCGACCGTATGATCGAACGCGGCCGCCGACGCCATTTTGGAATCCGGCCCTTCACCAAGCGTCAGATCAGACCCATGTTGTCGTTCCTGAAGGAAGGGGGCAGGTCTGGTTCGCCTGTGACCAGGATTTCGGCAAGAAGTCCGAGGTGTTTGTGCCCTTTTTCGGCGTGAGTGCCGGCTGTATCACCTCGCCGAGCTACATTGCCCGGGAATCCGGCGCCGCCGTTATCTGCGTTAGTCACCTGCGAATGCCCGATGGCAGTTACCGGGTGGTGTTCTCTCCGATTCAGGAATCCTTCGGCGAACATCCGGAACAGGACGCCAAAGTCTGGAACCGTTTCATTGAAGCCACCGTTCGTGAGCAGCCCGATCAGTACCTCTGGCTGCACAAGCGCTTCAAGAGCAGGCCGGAAGGTGCGGCAGCGATCTACTGAAGACCTTTTATGCGTAACGCTTTACGCTGTTCTATGCTCAAGACTTCAGCAAATGTTCAGGAGAATCCCATGCGCTGCATTCTCAGACTGGTTCTCGTGGCATCAACCTTGTTGTTCGCCACGCTCACTCATGCCGCAGATGGACTGATCGCGGTCAAGAGCAGTCACGATGTCAAAGCGACGGCGGACAAACTCGAGTCTGTGCTGAAGGAGAAGGGCATGACGGTCATGGCCCGCGTTAATCATCAGCAGGGCGCCGAAAAAGCCGGTCTGGCGTTGCGTCCGACCGAAGTGGTTATTTTCGGCAATCCCAAAGTCGGTACGCCACTGATGCAGTGCGCTCAGAGTGTTGCCATCGACCTGCCCCAGAAAGCCCTGATCTGGGAAGATGCCAACGGTGAGGTATGGCTGGGGTACAACGATCCGCAATACCTGAAGGGCCGCCATGGCATTGAAGGCTGCGATGAAGTGCTCGATAAAGTGAGTGGCGCATTGGGGAATTTTGCCAAAGCGGCCACTCAATAGATAAAACTCAGGCCACTATCAGGAAATCGGCTCCGGTTCATTCCTCGGGTGTACGGATCTTTTCCAGGCCCCTGGCCAGGGTTGCTCGTGACAGTTCGCCCATGTGGGAATCGATTAATTGGCCCTGGGCATTGTAAAACAGCGTGGTTGGCAAGCCATTGCTCCCCACGGCCCGGGCCAGCTGAGCCTGATCGTCCCGGTAGAGATTGTTCAGGTTCAGACGGTTGTCCTCAAGAAAGGAGTGGATGGTTTCCGGCTGTTCCCGCTGGTTCGCAAACACAAAAGCGACGTCCTTGTAGATATGTTGGGCCTCCTCCAGCACCGGCATTTCCCGGATGCAGGGTGGGCACCAGGTTGCCCAGAGATTTACCACCAGGGGTTTGCCCTGAGCCAACTGGTTCATGCTGACCAATTCGCCATTGAGCGAACGTAGGGTTATTTCGGGCATGCCGCGGGCCTGTTGTTCTATCAATGTGATGGTGCCCGCTGTAGCCGCCCAGAACAGGGCACCCGTTAACGCTGCCGTGGCCAGTGGCTTGCGTTGAGCCTTCCTGCGCCACAGCAGGAAACCGGTGAAGACGATGGCGCCGATGACACCCCAGAGCACATCAAAACCGCCGTCCCGGATATCAATGATGCCCAGCAGGTCGTTCCGATAATGCTCGAAGTAGCTGGTCACGAAGCCGATCCGGGCGCTCAGCATCGCTACCACAAAGATATCGGCCACCGATCCGGCTACGGGCACGCGGTATTTGCGGCCCAGCACCCCTCCAACCAGCAGAGCCAGGCCGAAGGCCATAACCAGTAGCAGGTGACCGATGGACAGGCTCAATGGGCCGATACTGACGCTCATTCCTGAAACTTCCTTATAAATCCGTGTTGGGTTGCGCTGATCAAAACACTCTGACTTGAGGATGTCCGCCAGGTTCCTTCGGATGCTTATTATAATCACCTATGGCTAATTGCCCGGGCCTCTGTTAATGTGCCTGCATCCTGCCTCTAGGGATTCCGCAGTTTAAGGCTTTGAGCCCGTGCGACCTTTCCATACGACCTGTCAGAGGACGTCACCCCGATAACGGCGCGTGACCGTAGTCGTCTTTTATTCCATGAATGTTCATGGCATCTGCCCGCATTCACCGAGAACGGTGGTCGTGGAGGCAGAATAATCAAGAGTTGATCCAATATGAGTTTTTCTTCACTCGGTTTGTCCGAGCAGCTGGTCCGTGCCACGTCTGACCAGGGTTATGAAACCCCGTCTCCCATTCAGGCCCAGGCGATTCCCGCCGTGCTTTCTGGCCGGGACGTTATGGCTGCTGCCCAGACCGGTACCGGCAAAACCGCCGGTTTTACCTTGCCCTTGCTGCAGCGTCTGGGTGAAAACCCGCGCACCGGCAAAGGCCCTCGTGCCCTGATCCTGACACCGACCCGTGAACTGGCGGCGCAGGTTCACGACAGCGTGAATCTTTACAGCAAATACATTCCCACCAAGGCCGCGGTGGTCTTCGGTGGTGTGAAAATCAATCCGCAGATGATGAAGCTGCGCAAAGGTCTGGACGTGCTGGTGGCAACACCCGGCCGTCTGATGGATCTTTATCAGCAGAACGCCGTGCGCTTCAACGAAGTGGAAATCCTGGTTCTGGACGAAGCCGATCGCATGCTGGACATGGGCTTTATCCGCGACATTCGCAAGATCCTTTCGCTGTTGCCGGCCAAGCGCCAGAACCTGCTGTTCTCTGCCACCTTCTCCAACGAGATCCGGACCCTGGCCGAAGGCCTGCTGGACAACCCGGTTCAGGTTGAAGTGGCGGCTCGAAACACCTCTGCTGAAAACATCAAGCAGTCTGTCTACCCGGTGGATCAGAGCCAGAAAACCGCTCTGTTGAGCAAGCTGGTTCGTGATAACAGCTGGGACCAGGTGCTGGTTTTCACTCGCACCAAGCACGGTGCCAATCGCCTGACCCAGAAGCTGGAGAAGGACGGTATTACCGCCGCTGCCATCCATGGCAATAAGTCCCAGGGTGCACGTACCCGCGCCCTGGCGGATTTTAAAGCTGGCGAAGTACGTGTGCTGGTGGCGACGGATATCGCCGCCCGTGGCCTGGACATCAAACAACTGCCCCAGGTGGTGAACTTCGAACTGCCCAACGTGCCGGAAGACTACGTGCACCGTATCGGCCGTACCGGCCGTGCCGGTGAAAGTGGTCACGCCCTGTCGCTGGTCAGTGCCGATGAAGGCAAAATGCTGGCGGGCATCGAAAGGCTGATCAAAAAGCAACTGCCGCGCACGGAAGTGGAAGGCTTTGAGCCGACCAACAACCTGCCGCTGAAGCCGAAAGCCAAGGCCGATCCCAGCCGCGCCCGTAACCGCAATGGTAACGGCGGTGGCAATGGTCGTCCCGGCGGAAAGCCAAAAAGCTTCGGTGCCAAGCCAGGTGGTCGCAGCGGCGGCCGTAGCCAGAATGGCGGTGGTCAGCGGAGTCGTCCGGCTCAGCGCCAGAGTGCCTGAGGGCTGATTGGCAGTAATTCAAAACGGAGCTTCGGCTCCGTTTTTGTGTTTCAGAGAAGCAAAAAAAAGCGGGGCCGGAGAGCCCCGCACAGGAGAACGCACCTTCCGCCAGCCAACAGACCGGGCAGCTGGCGGAGGCACGGGGATCAGAACTTGTAGGAGACGCCTACCATATAGACCCAGGGGTCGATATCCACGTCGATGGTGCTGGTATCGGCTACGGCATTGCCCGCGTATGCATTGATTGTGGCCTCGGTGTCGATGTCGATCCACCAGACTGCGGCGTTGATACCGACGTTTTCGGTGATCATGTAATCAAAGCCAATTTCGGCCGCCAGACCAAAGCTGTCATCCAGCTCTATGTCGGTACTGGTCACGCCCGGCGCCAGTGTGGCGTAGGTATCGGTCAGAGTCTGAGTGGTCTTCTCTTCGAAGAAGTTGGTGTAGTTCACACCAGCGCCAACGTATGGCTGCAGTTTGCTCCCGCTAGGCATCGGGAAGTATTGCAGCGTGATGGTCGGAGGCAAGTGTTTGGTTTCTGCCAGTTTGCCAGTACCACCTAGGGCTGCTCCGTCACCGTTGATGTCGTGTTTGAACGGGGTTGCAGCGAGTACGCCAACGGCGAACTGGTTGGTCAGCATGTAGCTGGCGGTCAGTCCCAGCTGGCTGTTGGAATCGACGCTGACCTTGGCGCCATCAATTTCGCCGAGAGCGTTGGAGTTCAAGTTGCTGCTGGAAGAATCCGGATCAACCGTTGCCACACCAACGCGGCCAATGAAATCACCAGCTTCGTACGCCTGAACAGCGGGAGCAGCAGCCATAACCGCTGCAGCCAGAACACCAAGTTTGAATGTACGGGGCATATCCATCTCCTTAACCTGAATCGTTGATGACTGCAGATTAATGACATCGAGAAATGGAAACTTGATTTAGCGCAAGAATGCCCGGGCAGGTGAGCGGGTTTGATCAGTGGATTGATACAACTCAAAAAAATGGACGGTGGTGCGTCGACTGCGGCTTTTGCGGATGGTCAGGCCGAGTTCTTTTTTCGGACTGGCAGGCTTTCTTCCGGCACAAACACATCGCGAATGGACAGGGCCTGGCCATCGGCGTCCTGGACTTCCACCGTGTGTATCGGACGACCGGTGGCGCGGTCGCGCAGGTCTAGCGGAGCCTCATCCGGAGCGGGGTTCCATTTATCTCCCCACTGACGAAGCGCGATTACCACCGGGAAAAGATCCCGGCCTTTTTCGGTCAGGCGGTATTCGAAGCGTGATCCGTGTTCGCCCACATCGACCTTGCGCAGAACTTCATTGTCCACCAGCCGCGCCAGGCGGTCGCAGAGGATATTCTTGGCAATGCCGAGTTCCTGTTGGAAATCCACAAACCGGCGGGTGCCATACATGGCATGCAGTACAATCAGGAGGGACCACCAGTCACCCACTTCATTGAGGGCGCGGGCGACGGAACAGCTGGAGTCATCAAAACGTTTTCTGGCCATGCCCGGAGTGTACCGAATAGGGTTGCATTTTAAAACCAGATTCAATAGGGTTGCTTAAAGAAACCAAATTAGTGAGGTTGCACACTACCATGAGCATGAATCTTGGCCCGCTTTTCGAACCGTTTGAACTCCATAACCTCAAACTGCGAAACCGTGTGGCTATGGCGCCCATGACCCGTAACTTCTCGCCGGATGGCGTTCCGGGGGAGGACGTGGTGTCCTATTACCGTCGCCGAGCCGAGGCGGGTGTTGGCCTGATCATCACCGAAGGCACTACCGTTAATCACCCGGCCGCCAATGGCTACCCGAATGTTCCGGCGTTCCACGGAACCGATGCTCTCGAGGGCTGGAAACATGTGGTCGACGCCGTCCATGAGGCCGGTGGCGCGATTTTCCCGCAGCTCTGGCACGTGGGTTCCGTCAGAAAAGAGGGTACACCGCCGGATCCATCGGTTCCTGGTTACAGTCCTTCCGGTCTGTTCGCCCCGGGCAAGCCCAACGGCAAGGCCATGAGCAAAGAAGATATCGAGGATGTTGTCACCGCTTTTGCTGATGCAGCCCAGGATGCCAAGGCCCTCGGTTTTGATGGTGTCGAGATCCATGGCGCTCATGGCTACCTGCTGGACCAGTTCCTGTGGGAAGGCACCAACCAGCGTGATGATGAATACGGCGGCAGCCTGGAAAACCGCCTGCGTTTCGTGGTGGAAATCGTTGAAGCGGTGCGTCATCGGGTTGGGCCGGATTTCCCGATCATGCTCCGATTCTCCCAGTGGAAGCAGCAGGATTACGAAGCCAGACTGGTTAACAGCCCTGAGGAACTTGAACGCTTCCTGAAGCCGCTGGTGGAAGCCGGTGTGGACATTTTCCATGCCTCCACCCGCCGTTTCTGGGAGCCGGAGTTTGAAGGCTCGGATCTGAATCTCGCAGGCTGGACCCAGAAGCTTTCCGGCAAGCCCACCATGTCCGTGGGCAGTGTAGGGCTGACTGAAGACTTTATCAGTGGCACCTTTGCCAGCAAGCAGGAAGCAGTTGAAAAAGCCGGCATCGATGAACTGGTGGAGCGGATGAATAATCACGAGTTCGAACTGATCGCCGTTGGCCGGGCACTTCTTCAGGATCCCGAGTGGCTGATCAAGGTGAAAGAGGGCCGCCTGAACGAAGTGGAATCTTTCGCCAAGAAGTCCCTAGCCAAGCTGTATTGATTATCCCCTTCGATCGGACGATCGAGACCTGCCGCAGAGCCTTCGGGCCTGCGGCTTTTTTGTGTCCGTTAAATCTGTCGTCTTCGTAATCGCTTCTGCTCATAGACACGCTATGATGGGTGAAATTCACTGGAATGTGAGGGGATCCGTATGTCGATGATTGGTTCTATGAAAACACTGTTTATGGCAGTGGTGATGACGGCCATGGTGGGCTGTGCGACCGTTGGGAAAGACTTCGCCACCCACAATGTGGACCAGATCCAGATTGGCGAAACCACCCGGGCCGATATCCAGGAGATGTTCGGCGAGCCGTGGCGCACCGGGATCGAGGACGGCAAACGCACCTGGACCTATGGCAAGTACAAGTGGTCTGCCTTCGGTGATGCGGAAACCACTGACCTGGTGGTGCGATTCAACCAGGACGGCACCGTGTCGTCCTACGTGTACAACACCACCGAATAACTCCCCAAGTAAACAGGCGCGGGGCGGCCTTCAGCCCCGCAAGCCTTCCTTTAGCCCCGCAGACCACTGACCAGCTTGTCGATGCTGTCCTTGGCATCGCCGAACAGCATACGGGCGTTGTCCTTGAAGAACAGTGGATTCTCAACGCCGGAATAACCGGTGGCCATGCCCCGCTTGAGGATCACAACCTGGTGGGCCTTCCAGACCTCCAGCACCGGCATGCCGGCAATCGGGCTGCCCGGGTCTTCAGCGGCGGCCGGGTTCACCGTGTCGTTGGCGCCGATGACCAGCACCACGTCGGTACTCGGGAAGTCGTCGTTGATCTCGTCCATTTCCAGCACGATGTCATAGGGCACGTGGGCCTCGGCAAGCAGCACGTTCATATGGCCCGGCAGGCGACCGGCCACCGGATGGATGCCGAAACGCACGTTCACGCCCCGGTCCCGCAGCAGCTTGGTCATTTCGCTGACGCCGTTCTGGGCCTGGGCCACCGCCATGCCGTAACCGGGCACGATGATCACCGACTCAGCGTTGCGCAGTTCCTCACAGACATCATCGACACTGGATTCATGCACCGTCTGGTCGGCATCCGCAGCGGCCGAGCTGCTGCTGGTCTGGCCGAAGCCTCCAAGAATCACGCTGATGAAAGACCGGTTCATGGCCTTGCACATGATGTAGCTGAGAATGGCACCGCTGCTGCCCACCAGGGCACCAACGACAATCAGCAGGTCATTGCCCAACATGAAACCGATGGAAGCGGCTGCCCACCCGGAGTAACTGTTGAGCATGGATACCACCACCGGCATGTCGGCGCCGCCGATGGCCATGATCAGGTGAATGCCGAGGACCGAGGCAATGGCGGTCATCAGGATCAGGGCAACGATCCCCAGTGCCATGCTCTCGGTGCCCAGGAACCAGGCCCCGAGCAAGACGCAGACAATGATCGCTGCCAGATTCATCAGGTGCCGGCCGGGCAGCGTCAGCGCCTTGCTGTCGATTCGGCCGTCCAGTTTGCCGCAGGCCACCAGTGAACCGGTGAAGGTAATGGCGCCTATGAATATGCCGACAAATACTTCCACCAGTTTGATGGTGTGCTCGGTACCGGAGGTTGCAATCAGCGGCTCGATGTAGCCGGAAAAGCCCACCAGCACCGCCGCCAGACCCACAAAACTGTGGAGCAGGGCGACCAGTTGCGGCATCTGGGTCATTTCCACCTTGTTGGCGATGGGAATGCCAATGCCGACACCGAGCAACACCGCAATGATGATGGCGGTGACGCCTCCGTCTACGCTGGCCAGAGTGGCCCCAACCGCAATGATAATGCCGGCGACGCCGTAGAGATTGCCGCGCCGGGCCGATTCCTGGTGGCTGAGGCCACCCAGGCTGAGAATAAACAAGATACTTGCGACCACGTAGGCCACGCTCACCAGTCCTGTGCTCATATCGGGCGCCTCCTACTTGCGGAACATTTTGAGCATGCGATGGGTGACCCGGAAGCCACCGCCCACGTTGATGCTGGCAATCAGCACCGCGACAAACGCCATGATGCCAACGGCAATATTCTCCGCCTGGGCCAGATGCAGAATGGCACCGATCACGATGATGCCGCTGATGGCGTTGGTGACGCTCATCAGGGGCGTATGCAGGGAAGGCGTGACATTCCAGATCACCTGCCAGCCAATAAAGCAGGCCAGCACAAACACGGTGAAGTGTTGCAGGAAGCTTTCCGGCGCGTGGGCGCCGACGCCGTAGAGCGCCAGGGCCGTAACCACCAGAAGAACGCCTTTGCCGATCAGGCTGCGGCGGTCTGCGTCCTTCTTGGCGGCCGCTTTTGCTTCGGCTGAAGGCTCCTCGGTGCCCGGTGCGGGTTTGGGGCTGACCGGCGATTCCGGTTTTGGTGGTGGCCAGGTTATGTCGTTCTCGTTCACCACTGTAAGACCACGGATGACCTCGTCTTCCATGTTCACCAGTGGCTGGCCATCTTTTTCCGGTGTCAGCTCGGTGAGCAGATGTACCAGGTTGGTGGCGTAGAGCTCACTGGCCACTTTGGCCATGCGGCTGGGCAGGTCGGTGTAGCCAATCAGGGTGACGCCATGATGATGTGCCACCTTGCCGGGTTCGGTGAGTTCACAGTTGCCACCGCGCTCGGAGGCCAGATCCACGATCACGCTGCCGGGCTTCATGGATTTCACCATGTCGGCGGTGATCAGTTTCGGTGCCGGTTTGCCGGGAATCAGGGCGGTGGTGATGATGATGTCCACCTCTTCTGCCTGCTCTGCGAACAGCGCCATCTCAGCCTTGATGAACTCGTCACTCATCTGCTTGGCGTAACCACCACTGCCGCTGCCATCCTCGTCATCGAAGTCAAGAACCAGGAACTCGGCCCCCATGCTCTCGACCTGTTCCTTCACCTCCAGCCGAGTATCGAAAGCCCGCACGATAGCGCCCATGCTGTTGGCCGCGCCAATCGCTGCCAGGCCAGCCACCCCGGCACCGATCACCATGATTTTCGCCGGGGGTACCTTACCTGCAGCGGTGACCTGACCGGTAAAGAATCGCCCGAAGTGATTGGCCGCCTCGATTACCGCCCGATAGCCGGCAATGTTGGCCATGGCGCTGAGGGCGTCCATCTTCTGGGCGCGGCTGATGCGGGGCAGGCTGTCGATGGCGAAAGACGTGATCTTTCTGGCGGCCAGCTTTTCCAGCAATTCCGGACTCTGGGCCGGCCAGATGTAGCTGACCAGAAACGCCCCCTCCTTCATCAGATCCGCTTCGTGTTTGCCCAGGGCCGGATTCTCCATGGGCGCCCGGACCTTCAGGATAAAGTCGGCTTCTTTCCAGAGAGAGCTGGTGTCCGCTGCGATGGCTGCGCCCACTTTTTCATAGGCCGCATCGGAGTAGTTCGCCGCCTCGCCGGCGCCGCCTTCCACGATCACGTCGTAACCAAGTCCGATTAACTTGTGAACAGAGGGTGGCGTGGCGGCAACCCGCCGCTCATCCTCGAAGATTTCCTTGGGGATACCGATTTTCATTATTGGTTTGCCTCCGGATTTCCCGATCAATCACTTGTTCTGGTTATCTACATACTAGTGCAGGTTGCCAGATCTGCCCGGAAAGGGGAGTTATCGGAGGTATATCAGCTCTTTTTCAGGGCCAGACGTTCGACTTCGGTTTGCGACAGGTGATCAAGCATCGCACCCCGGAACTGCCGGTTGATGAAATGCTCGGTTTCGGTCTGGATGGTTTCCCGCTGAGCGGGTTTCTCGATGTAATCCATGGCCCGAAACAGGATGTAGCGGATGGTCATGCGGGAGATTTCATGAATGGTCTCGGGCGGTACGGCGCTCACCAGTTGCCGCTCGATAATGTCTTCGGCCATTTCCCGGGCGCTGGCTTCAAGCTGTGATTCCAGGGCCCGGCGCAGTATCGGGGAAGGGCCGTGGAGTTCCCGCACGGCCACGGTGGTGGCTGCCGGATTGGCCAGGAAGTAGTGGTACACAAACGCCACCGTATCCCGCGAGGCCTGTTCGGAAGAATCCGCCATCTGCCGCAGATCTCGGACCCCGGCTTTCATCTCCTCGGCAATGTAACCCAGTACCTGCAGGCCGAATTCATCCAGGCTCTTGAAGTGCCGGTAGAACGTATTCGGGTTCAGCCCTGCTTCCCGGGCAAGCTCCCGCAGTCCCAGCGACGTGAGGCTCCGGGTTTCGGTAATCAGCCGAAGCGCGGCCTGAATGAGTTTCAGCTTTCCGCCGGTTAATGCGTTCATCTTTTCCTCTGGTTGGGTGCAAGAGCGGCTGTCGGGGCCACCTTCACAGACACGCTGCAAGTACGTCCATGTACGCTTGTTTCCGGCCATCCATGGCCTCCAACAGTCTGTGAAGGTGACCCCAACAGCCGCTCCCGGACATTGGAATAGGCCTGCCAGATTCCAAACCAATGTTTAAGGGCGGGCCTGGATGAGTCTGACGGTCGTTTGTGGGAAGGGCTTCCAAAACTGTCTCTCGCCATGGATGGCGAGAGCCAAGCGTCACAGGGATGTGCCGCAAGGAGCGCGTTTTGGAAGCCCTTCCCACAAATGACCAGCCCCCCAGCCAGAGCCCGCCGCAGAGGCCAACGATCAGTCACCTCAGGCCAATCACCGAACCAGGAGTATACGGTTGTATACCAATCTGTGTATACATGTGTCTACCGGCCATGATGACCCGCCGGATACCAACAGACAAGGTCTAGTGTCCCGTTTGGCTGGGACACTGAGGCTAACGCAGGAGTGCAGCAATGACACAGAACACACAGATCGCCATCATCGGAACCGGCTTCTCCGGCCTGGGCATGGCCATCAAACTCAAGGAAGCCGGCTACAACGACTTCGTGATCCTGGAGCAGAGTGACGACATCGGCGGCACGTGGCACCAGAACCACTACCCGGGGTGTGCCTGTGACGTGCAGTCTGCACTCTACTCCTTCTCCTTCGAACAGAACCCGAACTGGAGCCGGATGTACGCCCAGCAGCATGAGATCAAGGCCTACCTGAAGCACTGTGCCGAGAAATACGGGCTGATGAAGCACATACGGCTGAACACCCATGTGGCCGCGGCGCGATTTGACGAGAACCGCCAGCGGTGGACCCTTGAGACCTGTGATAGCCCGGCGCTGTGGGCGTGCATGCAGGAGAAGGGCGTGAAGCCGGGAGAACGATTGGATCGCACCGATAAGGGGCTGCCGGAATTCACGACGTTGAGGGCGGATGTCCTTGTTTCCGGGATGGGGGGATTGAGCACGCCGGCCTATCCGGAGATCAAGGGTATGGAGTCTTTCACTGGCAAGCGTTTCCACTCCCAGGACTGGGACCACGATTACGATTTACGCGGCAAGCGGGTGGCGGTGATCGGCACCGGTGCTTCGGCCATCCAGTTTGTTCCGGAAGTGGCAAAGCAGGCCGCAAGGGTGGACCTGTACCAGCGCACACCGCCCTGGATCATGCCCAAACCGGATCGGGCTATCAGGCCGCTGGAAAGGCGGCTGTTCCGGGTGTTCCCGCAAACACTCAATGCCTTTCGGCAGAGTATTTACTGGTCACTCGAGGCCCGGGTGCTGGGCTTTGTGGGTAACCCCCGTATTCTGAAGCTTGGTGAACTGCAGGCCCGCCGGCATATTCGCAACCAGATTCCGGACATGGCGCTGCGCAAAAAAGTTACCCCGGATTTCCACTTTGGCTGCAAGCGGGTGCTGATCTCCGACAACTACTATCCGGCGCTGGCGCAGGATCATGTGGACGTTGTGACTGAGGGTATCCGTGAGGTGCAGGGCAACACCGTGATCGACGGCCAGGGCAATGAGCGGCAGGTGGATTGCATCATCTACGGAACCGGCTTCAGGGCCCAGAATCCGATCCCCGCAGGCATGATCTTTGGCCGCAATGGCCAGGACCTGCTGGATGCCTGGAAGGATGGCGCCGAGGCCTATAAAGGCACCACCGTCAGTGGCTTTCCGAACTTCTTCATGCTGATGGGACCGAACACGGGTCTCGGCCACAGCTCCATGGTGTATATGATCGAAAGTCAGATCCAGTATGTGCTGGATGCCCTGCAACAGATGCGCCGGCAGCAATGGACCAGTGTGGAAGTGAAGTCGGACGCCCAGAGCAGTTACAACGCTTCCATTCACGCCAAGCTGGGTGACTCGGTATGGCAGACCGGTTGCAAGAGTTGGTATGTCAACGAAAACGGCAGGAACACCACCCTGTGGCCGGGTTTTACCTGGCAGTTCCGGCACCAGACGCGGCGCTTCGACGCAGAGCAGTACCTGTGTAAAGGCGCCAGTGACAGCGTTGCCGGAGTTGATCCTGCCATGGCCGTCTAGCATCGAATCAGCGGGGGCATGCAGCCGGGTTTTAACGGTGGATAAGTTGCGTTTTGGCCCGGATGGCCAATACTTGAAGCAACGGTCTTGCCGGTATCGGCCAAGGATGTCCCCCAATGAAGCTGTTTCACTGCGGCCGATGCGCCAATCTGCTTTATTTCGAAAACAGCTGCTGTACTAGTTGCGGAGCGAGCCTTGGCTTCGCACCGGATGTGATGGATCTGGTGGCCATTGATCCGAAGGGTAACAATACCTGGGAAGAGGTCACCGCCGGCGATCAATACCGTCTATGTGGCAACTACCAGAACCAGGGCGCCTGCAACTGGCTGGTGCCTGTCTCTGATTCACACGCCTTCTGCGTTGCCTGCCGTCTTAATCGCACCATTCCCGACCTGAGCACCTTCCGGAACCACGATCTGTGGGTGCGCCTGGAAAAAGAGAAACGTCGCCTGGTCTATTCACTGCTGCGCCTGAAGCTGCCTTGCGAGCCCCGGCAGGAAGACCAATACGGCCTGAACTTCGATTTTCTTGCCGACCAGCCGGCGATTTTTGACGAGCGGTCGAAGGTAAAAACCGGCCACGCCAATGGTGTGATCACCATGAACATTGCCGAGGCCGACCCGGTGGAGCGGGAGCGGATGCGCAGCCAGATGGCAGAACCCTATCGCACTGTTTTGGGGCATTTCCGTCACGAGTCCGGTCATTATTATTGGGATCTGCTGGTGCGGTCCGGGCCCTGGCTGGGGTCGGTTCGGGAGATGTTTGGTGACGACACCAGAGACTACAGGCAGGCGATGGACCAGCATTACCAGTACGGCCCGCCCGGTGACTGGCAAAGCTGGTACATCAGTGCCTATGCCAGCAGCCATGCCTGGGAAGACTGGGCAGAGACCTGGGCACATTACCTGCATATGGTGGATACATTGGAAACAGCCTGGCAGTTCGGGATGCGAGTCAACGCCCGCCAGAGCCCGATGATGAACAGCGAACCAGACCCTGCGTTTGATCCCTACCAGGCCGACGATTTTGATGCACTGATCAAGCACTGGTTGCCCCTGACGCTTGCGCTCAACAGCCTGAACCGAAGCATGGGGCATGACGATGCCTACCCCTTCGTGCTTGCGGCTCCGGTGGTGGAGAAGCTTCGCCTGGTACACCGAATAGCTCACGGTGGTTAACGAAAGGACCCCAAATGAAAAAGAACAAAGCGATAGACTGGAAAAACTACGACCCGAACGACTTCTTCGATGAGCTGATTGCCGCCAAGGGCAAGCCCCGGCCTGTGGCCACGGCGATTACCGACTACCTGGGCAACCTTGGTTCCGAGGAAATCCAGGCGCGCCAGCAAGCGGCTGAACTGGCGATACTGGAGATGGGGATCAGCTTCACCATCTACAGTGAGGGCGAAAATATCGACCGGGCCTGGCCCTTCGACATCATTCCCCGGGTGATCTCGCTTCGGGAGTGGGAAACCATCGAGCAGGGCCTCGCGCAGCGTCTGACGGCCCTCAACATGTTCATCAACGACATCTACAACGACCAGAACATCGTCAAGGACAAGGTCATCCCCAAGTACGTGTTCGCCAACTCCAAGAACTTCCGCGAGCAGTGCCGGGGTTTTACGCCGCCGTTGGGAGTCTGGGCGCACATCTGCGGATCGGACCTGGTGCGGGACAAAGACGGCACCGTGTATGTGCTTGAGGACAACCTGCGGGTTCCCTCGGGCGTCTCCTACATGCTGGAGAACCGCCAGCTGACCAAGCGGGTGTTCCCGGAGCTGTTCGATAACACCAGCATTCTGCCGGTGGATGATTACACCAACCAGTTGTTCGACATGCTGGCGTCGATTTCGCCCCGGCCACAGGACCATCCGAAAATTGCGGTGCTGACCCCGGGTATTTTCAACTCTGCCTATTTCGAGCATTCCTTCCTGGCCCAGCGCATGGGCGCCGAACTGGTGGAAGGGGCCGACCTGGTGGTTGGCGAGGATGACTGTGTCTACATGCGCACGGTTGAGGGGCTTGAGCGGGTGGATGTGATCTACCGGCGCATTGATGACGATTTCCTGGACCCGGAGGAGTTCCGCGCCGATTCCACCCTGGGCGTACCGGGCCTGATGCGGGCCTGGCGCAACGGCAAGGTTGGTCTGGCCAATGCGCCCGGTGCCGGCGTGGCCGACGACAAGGTCATCTATGCGTTCGTCCCGGACATGATTCGCTATTACCTCGATGAAGAGCCCATCATCCCGAACGTGCCCACCTGGATGTGTGTGAACAAGCAGGACCAGGAGTATGTGCTCGAACACCTCGATGAACTGGTGGTCAAACCGGCGAATGAGTCCGGGGGCTACGGCATGCTGGTGGGGCCGCATTCCACCAAGAAGCAGCGCGCCGAGTTTGCCCGCCTGATCAAGAAAAACCCGCGCAACTACATCGCCCAACCCACCCTGAATCTGTCCGTGGCGCCGACCCTGTGCGACGAGGGCCTGGCGCCCCGTCACCTGGATCTCAGGCCCTTCGTCTTGCAGGGCGTCAGAACCTACGTAACGGCCGGTGGGCTTACACGGGTGGCGATGCGCAAAGGCTCCCTGGTGGTGAACTCTTCCCAGGGCGGTGGAAGCAAGGATACCTGGATTGTGGACGAGGAGAACTGATGTGCTGTCACGTGTAGCGGAACGACTGTACTGGATGGCCAGATACCTTGAGCGGGCCGAGAACAACGCCCGGATGATCATGGCCTTCAATTCCCTGGCGCTGGACATGCCCCGGGAAACCCAGCTGTCCTGGAAGGGACTGGTGGCGGTT
The DNA here is from genome assembly GCF_002933275.1 of Marinobacter maroccanus. Taxonomy (GTDB): domain Bacteria; phylum Pseudomonadota; class Gammaproteobacteria; order Pseudomonadales; family Oleiphilaceae; genus Marinobacter; species Marinobacter maroccanus. Next base: position 284,105 of record NZ_PSSX01000004.1, on the reverse strand, counting down.
ACCGGCATGGGCGCGTTGTTTGATCAGCACCATCAGAAGGCCGATGAACGCAACTGCGTGAAGTTTCTGATGGCGGATGGTTACAACCCGAGTTCCATAGCCTCCTGTATCAAGGCCGCCCGGGAGAACGTGCGCACAACCCGGGACCAGATCCCCACCGACGCCTGGGAGGTGATCAACGAGCTGTACCGGTACATTCTGGAGCACATAGACCAGGGGATCGGTAAACGGGCGAGATACGAATTTCTGAACGAGATTGTGGGTCGCTGCCAGATGCTCAATGGCTTGCTGGCCGGATGTATGAGTCACGATACGGGGTACGACTTTATCCGGGTTGGGCGCAATCTCGAGCGGGCGGACATGGCCACGCGGCAGATTGAAGTCGGCGCCCTGCAGTTCCTGGATGGCTGGGATGGCACCGAAACCTATGGCGGGCTGTTGTGGACCAGCGTGCTGCGTTATCAGAGTGCTTTCCAGATGTACCGTCACAACGTGCGGCGCAAGGTCAGCGGGCCTCTGGTCATTCGCTTCCTGCTGCAGAACGAGCCGTTTCCGCGGTCAGTGCTGCACAGCCTCAGCGAGGTGGCTGGCGCCCTGGGCCGTCTGCCAAGGAACGAGATTCCGTTACGCACGGCATTGCAGGCAGTACGTCACACCCGGGAGGGCGACGTGGATGCACTGATCCGGAAGGAAGACGTGATCCTGTTCCTGGAAAACCTGCAACTGGAGATCGGTGAGCTTCACGACGACATTGCAGAGACCTGGTTTCCTGTCTACGAGACAGCCTGAAACTCCCAATTCTATTCGCCCGCGAGATAGGTTCCATGTCGATTCATGTTGCCCTGAGCCATACCACCCACTATCGCTATGAGCGCCCGATCACCCTGGGGCCCCAGATCGTTCGTTTGCGCCCCTGTCCGCACGCGAGAACCCGCATCCTCAGCTACTCCCTGAAGGTGGAACCAGAAGGTTACTTCCTTAACTGGCAACAGGACCCGCAGGCCAATTATCTGGCCCGTCTGGTGTTCCCGGAAAAAACGGGCGAGCTGAAGATCACGGTGGATCTTGTTGCCGAGATGGCCGTGATCAACCCGTTCGATTTCTTCCTGGAACCCCGGGCGGAGACCATTCCCTTCGACTACGAAGAATGGCAGACCGCAGAGCTTGCACCCTATTTGCAGAAACTGCCGGAGACACCGGAGTTCCGGAAATGGGTGGCCACTATCGACCGCACGGAAACCCCCAGCGTGGATTTCCTGGTGGGTGTGAACCAGCGTGTTGCCGATCGAATCGACTACCTGATCCGGATGGAGCCGGGTGTACAGACCCCGGAAGAAACCCTGAAAAAAGGCTCCGGCTCCTGTCGGGATTCCACCTGGTTGCTGGTCCAGACGCTCCGGCATCTGGGTCTGGCGGCGCGGTTCGTGTCTGGTTACCTGATTCAGCTCAAAGCGGACCAGAAAGCACTGGATGGTCCCTCGGGCGCTGAGGAAGACTTCACCGATCTGCACGCCTGGTGCGAGGTCTTTCTGCCCGGCGCGGGTTGGGTCGGCCTGGATCCGACCTCCGGCCTGTTTGCCGGGGAAGGGCACATTCCGTTGGCCTGCAGCCCGGATCCCTCTTCCGCGGCACCGATTACCGGCATGGTGGAGGAGTCCGGGGTCGAGTTCGAGCACCAGATGAGTGTCCAGCGTATCTGGGAAGCACCAAGGGTAACCAAGCCCTATACCGAAGCCCAGTGGCAACGCATCGTCGGGCTTGGCCATGACGTCGACCAGCGTTTGACGGAGCTGGATGTGCGTCTGACCCAGGGCGGCGAACCCACGTTCGTGGCCAATCATGACCGGGACGAACCGGAGTGGAACACCGAGGCGATGGGCCCCACCAAGCGCAAGAAGGCCATCGAGCTCTACCACCGGATGCGGGACCGCTACGGCGCTGGCGGGCTGGTGCACTTCGGCCAGGGCAAGTGGTATCCGGGAGAGCCTCTGCCCCGTTGGTCCCTGAACTGTTTCTGGCGCAAGGATGGCGAGCCGATCTGGCACGATGAGCGCTGGCTGGCGGATGAACGCACCGCGGGCAAGGCAACCCCGGAAGCGGCCCACCGGTTTCTGCAGGGATTGGCGAAACAGTTGGGCGTTGATGAAGAGCAACTGTTCCCGGCGTTTGAGGATGCCTTCTATTACCTGTGGCGGGAACGCCGGCTGCCGGTCAACGTCGATCCCTTTGATGCCAAACTCGAGAATGCCCTGGAGCGGAAGCAGCTCCAGCAGATTTTCAGCCGGGGTCTGGATGAGCCCGTTGGCTACGTGCTCCCTCTGCGCATCTCCGAAAAGGAACAGGCGTGGGAGACGGGCCCCTGGTTCCTGCGCAGCGAGCGCTGTTACCTGATTCCGGGCGGCTCTCCCATGGGCCACCGTCTGCCCCTGGATAGCCAGCCCTGGGTGGAAGACGCCGATTACCCCTGGATACACGAGCAGGACCCTTTCGCCCCCCGTGGCCCTTTGCCCGCCAGCGAGGAGATCCGGCAATGGAACAGCCGGGGACAGACCAGGCAGGCATCGCCGGAACTGGAGCCGCCGAAAAAAGGCAAGTCGGCACCGGAGATTGTCCGAACGGCCCTTTGTGTGGAGCCCCGGCATGGCATTCTCCGTATTTTCATGCCGCCGCTGGAGGAGCTTGAGCCCTACCTGGCGTTGGTGTCAGCCATCGAGAAAACCGCTGCCACTCTCAAGCAGCCGGTCTTGCTGGAGGGCTACGAGCCACCCTCGGACCACCGGATCACCCATTTTCGGATCACCCCGGACCCGGGGGTGATCGAAGTGAATGTGCAGCCCGTCCGGACCTGGGACGAAATGGTGGAGCAGACCGAGACCCTGTATGCAGACGCCTACGAATGTCGGCTGACCTCCGAGAAGTTCATGATGGACGGTCGCCACACCGGTACCGGAGGTGGCAACCATTTCGTGCTGGGTTCGCAAAAGGCAGAAGATTCCCCGTTCCTGAGGCGTCCGGATCTGTTGCGAAGCCTGATCAGCTACTGGCATAACCATCCGAGCCTGTCCTACCTGTTCTCCGGCCTGTTTATCGGTCCCAGCTCCCAGGCGCCGAGAATCGATGAAGCCCGAAACGATCACGTATTCGAGATGGAGCTGGCGTTCAGGGAGATGGAGCGGCTATGCCCGGTGGGCAAGAAAGTCGCGCCCTGGGTGGTGGACCGGCTGCTCCGGGACTTGCTCACGGATGTGACCGGCAATACCCACCGGGCGGAGTTCTGTATCGACAAGCTCTATTCCCCGGACAGCCCCGGTGGGCGCCACGGGTTGCTGGAATTGCGGGCCTTCGAGATGCCGCCCCATGCCCGGATGAGCCTGACCCAGCAACTGCTGTTGCGGGCACTGGTGGCCCGATTCTGGGAGCAACCCTACAAGCCGCCCGGGCTGGTACGCTGGGGCACCGAACTGCACGACCGGTTCCTGCTGCCGCACTATGTCTGGCAGGATTTCGAGGACGTCATCGACGATATGAAGGCGCAGGGCTATCCGCTTGAGAGCGAATGGTTCGCGCCCCATTTCGAGTTCCGGTTCCCCCGGATCGGCGACTACAAGGTCAAGGGCATCACCCTTGAGCTGCGCTCGGCCCTGGAGCCCTGGCACGTCACGGGCGAGCACGGCGCCATTGGCGGCACGGCCCGATACGTGGACTCCTCGCTGGAGCGTTTGCAGGTGAAGGTTCGTGGCGCTGCGCCGGATCGTTACCAGATCACTTGTAATCAGGTGCCATTGCCGCTGCAGGCCACCGGCATGGTGGGGGAGTTCGTTGCAGGCGTGCGCTACCGGGCCTGGCAGCCGTCCCAGTGCATGCATCCAACCATTGGTGTGGATGGGCCGCTGGTGTTCGATATCGTGGATACCTGGAACGAACGCAGTCTGGGCGGGTGTGAATACCATGTAACCCATCCCGGTGGCCGGAACTTCGAGACTCTGCCGGTGAATTCGTTCGAGGCCGAAGGCCGGCGTATGGCGCGTTTCTTCCGGATGGGACACAGCTCCGGACAGCAGCCCCTTCGCCCCGTTCCGGAGCATCGGGAATTCCCGTTTACCCTGGATCTGCGATATCACAAATAACATGCATGGCCGTGTGGTTTGATGCTGGCTCCGGAGAGTAGAAAGCGGCTATGCTTCCAGCTCACTGACCAAGGGAGCCTGAATTCAAGGTGGCGAAGCAGCGCGCAGTAACTGACATCCTCCGCCAGTACCACCCGGTGCCGGATCGGTTCGATGAGCTTGGCTCCATGGGCTCCGGACCGAAGTCCCACTGGCGGCCATTGCTGCAGCAGCTCAACCTTGAGTCGGTGGACAGTCTCAATATCAGGGCCCAGGCTGTTTCCAATGCCATTGCCGAAGACGGCGTAACCTACAACGTCTACGAGGACCCTCGTGGAGATTCCCGGCCCTGGGAAGTGGATCTGCTTCCCCTGGTCCTGGGCGCCGATGAGTGGCAGTGGCTATCGAAAGCCGTCGCCCAGCGTGCAGAACTTCTGGACAGCGTTCTGGCCGATCTGTACGGCGAGCAGTCGCTGTTAAAAGAAGGTTTCATGCCCCCGGCCCTGGTTTATGGCCAGGCCGGTTTCCAGTGGCCCTGTCAGGGTATTGAGCCAGCCGGTGGCCGGTTCCTGCACCTGTACGCCGTGGATCTGGCGCGGGCGCCGGACGGAGGCTGGTGGGTAATGGCGGACAGAACCCAGGCGCCTTCGGGAGCGGGCTATGCACTGCAGAACCGGCTGGTGATTTCCCGGGCCTTCCCGGCGCCATTCCACAACCTTCCGGTGACCAACCTCTCGGAATTCTTCCAGGGTTTCCAGAACAGCCTGGCGGGCATGTCGCCAGCCGGAACCGAGTCGCCGCTGTGTGTGCTTCTGACCCCCGGCCGTTTCAACGAAACCTATTTCGAACATGTGTTCCTTGCCCGCTACCTGGGCTTGCCCCTGGTTGAAGGCCAGGATCTGACCGTGCGTGATGACACGGTGTACCTGAAAACGCTCCAGGGTCTGCGGCGGGTACACGCCATTTATCGCCGGCTGGACGATGGTTTCTGTGACCCCCTGGAGCTGCGCGCCGATTCCGTGCTTGGCATTCCCGGGCTGCTGGGGGCGGTGCGGGCAGGCAAGGTTCTGATGGCCAATGCCCTGGGTTCCGGGGTTCTTGAGAGTGCGGCGTTATTCGGCTTTTTGCCGGAGATTTCCAAGAAATTGCTGGGCTCGCCTCTGGCCATGCCGTCGGTGGCATCCTGGTGGTGTGGCGAGAAGCCGGCCCTGGACTATGTCATCGAGCACCTGGACGAACTGGTGATCAAGCCGGCGTTCGCGAGCATGCGAATGGAGCCGGTGTTCGGTTATCAGGTGAAGGGTGCAGAGCGGGATGCCCTGATCAAGAAGATGCATGCCCACCCCCATGCCTTTGTCGGCCAGGAGCTGGTGCACCTTTCCCAGGCGCCGGTCTGGAAGGGCGAGCGGGACCAGCCGCTGGCAACCCGGTCCATTGGTCTGCGGCTGTTCGCTGCGGCCACGCCTTCCGGCTGGCGGGTTATGCCCGGGGGCCTGACCCGGGTCGCCATGGACGAGGGCGTGGAGGTGATCTCCATGCAACGGGGTGGCTTGTCGAAGGACACCTGGGTACAGGCCCGCTACACGGCTCCCTCCAAGTCACTGATCAAGAAACGCCTGCAGGTCTCTGACCTGCTCGACGGGGAGCGGGACACCCCCTCCCGGGTGGGAGAAAACCTGTTCTGGATGGGCCGGCACTCGGAGCGGGCCGAGGCGACTGCCCGGCTATTGCGAGCCGCCTTCAACCGTCTGTCGGGCCACGACCAGGCCAGTGAAGAAGCCCTGCTTGGGCTGCAACAGGCAGCCGAGCAGTTCGGGACGCTTCCGGAACCGGAAGAAGATGCGGTGCCGGAGCCGCTTCCCGGAATGTTGCTCAGGGCGGTCAGCGATCTCAAGTTTCCGGGCTCGATCGCGTCCATTCTTCAGGCCCTGTTGTTCAATGCCAGTCAGGTCCGGGACCGGCTGTCCTCCGACAACTGGCACACGCTCAATCGAGTGGGCAAGCCCCTGAGCCCGGCGCCAACCACGCCGGACCAGTCGATCCGGGCGTTGAATCTGGTGTTGCTGGACTGCATCTCACTGGCAGGCTTTGCCATGGATGACATCACCCGGGACGCCAGTTGGGTTTTCCTGGTCATTGGCCGGCGTCTGGAGCGCCTTGCCAATCTCTGCACCCTGATCTGCGTGCCACTGTTCAGCGACCGCTTCAGCCGCCACGCCATGCTTGAGTGGCTGCTGGAGGTGGCGAACTCGGAAGTGACCTACCGCACCCGATACCGCCGGACACCGGAGCTTCTGGGCGTAGTCCATACCCTTGTGATCGACGCGAGCAACCCCCATTCGGTGATGTTCCAGCTGCGGCAGCTGCAGAAGGATCTGCCGGAGATGGGCCGGAAAACCGGGCAACTGTTTCCCCCGGATCTGGGCGAATCCCTGCAGCGGCTGCAAGCCCTGGATTTGCATCCGTTTGAACGCAAACGCCCGGACAAAGCCTGTGAGGCCCTGGCGGAGCTGTTGTGCGACATCCGGTCCGAGGTCTATCGTGTATCGGATGAAATCCAGAGGCAGTGTTTTATTCACACCCGGTATTCCGACCGGTCTGTGAACCCGGATTGAGGCGCCTGTCATGACATTTATCCGTTACCATGTGCGTCATGAGACCCTCTACCAGTACGATCAGGTGGTGGGGGAGTCCCACCATTTGCTGAGGCTTACGCCACGGGCGTTGCCCTGGCAGAGGAATCTTGAGCATCACTTGGCGATCTCACCGGAGCCCTCGGCAAGGCGTTCCTTCCTGGACTGCTTTGGCAACCGGATTACCAAGATTCATTTCACCGCCGACCACGAGTATCTGGAGATAATCAGTGAGTTCTGGGTGGAGCTTCGTGCACGGCCGAAACCTTCGGCATCCGCTGCAAAAGTCCCCTGGGAAACTGTGCGCGACAGCCTGCGGTACCGGGCGGACAGGACGTTTCCGCCGGACCATCTTCAGGCCACGGCCTTCCGGTTTGTCTCCACCAATGTGCCCATTGATTCCCAGTACGCCGCCTATGCCCGCGAGGCGTTTCTGCCGGGCCGGCCCCTGGTGGAGGCGGCGGAGGACCTGATGCGGATGATTCATCGCGATTTCCGCTTCGATGCGACGGCAACGGAAACCTTCACCCCAGTGGAGCAGGCGTTCAAGGCCCGTCGTGGGGTCTGCCAGGATTTCTCCCACATCATGATTGCCTGCCTGCGCTCGGTTGGGCTGGCGGCCTGTTACATGAGCGGTTATATCCTCACCCATCCGCCCGAGGGCAAGGAGCGGCTGGTCGGCGCCGATGCCACCCATGCCTGGGTAGCTGTGTTCGTGCCGGATTTCGGCTGGCTGGAGCTGGATCCCACCAATGCCCTGAGGCCGGATCTGGAACACATCACCCTCGGCTGGGGCCGGGACTTCTCCGATATCACACCGATGCGGGGCGTGCTGCTCGGCGGCGGCGAGCATGAACCGGAGATTGCGGTCACCGTGGTGCCCGAGGAGGAGTTCGCCTCGCTGTACGAGGATGGCGAAACCTACCTGGAAGAACTGTCACCAGGATGACCGCGGCTTTCTGGCACGGCATCACCCCCGGCCCAGACTTTTCAGCACCGTTTCCATGACCATGGGACTTGAGAGAATCCGATGATGGCCAAGACCACTGGTGCGCAGAAGATCTGCCTTGGCCCAGGTTTCAGCCACGCGTTGGCTCTCATCCGGTGAAATGGACGTGTCGGTGTCGTCAATGGCAACCAGGCCGGGCTGGTTCAGCCCGCGGCACAGCGTCTCAAGATTCAGCTTCTCCCAAATGGAGGGGCCGAACCGGTCTTCCATGAGTTCGAGGTGAACGGCCAGCACTTCGGGACTGAGGGTCAGCTGCCTGCCAAGGTTCTCCATAGCGGCCTTCAGGCTGACTGGTGGTGCCAGCATAGCCAGGTAGTCGGTGTGAAGCCCGTTGGTGATGGCCCTTGCTGCTGCGATACATCCGAGGGAATGCGCCAGTACACCCCGGACACCGCCCACGCTGGCAGACACGTGAGCTGTCACGTCTGCCATTTCCAGCAGATCTGTGCTCTCCCCCTGTGCCCGGCCATGGGCCGGGGCATCGAAGAGAACCACCCGATAACCGGCTTCAACCAGCGGTTCAATCCAGGCGCCGAACTGAACGCCCGCACCTCCCCAGCCGTGGACCCCCAGAATCACCGGGCCTTCTCCCCAGGAATAGACTGGAATGGTTCGGGCGCCGTGTTGAAGCTGGGTATAGCTGTCGGTGTTGTCCAGCCAGTGCTCGTAGCGAACGGGCAGAGACAGACGGGACGGCCTGAAGGCCATGCGGTTCACCAGTTTTCCGGCTTTTTGCGGCGATACCCGGGCATAGAGTTGCAGCGCCAGACGAGTCGCGGAAAGCCCCGCAGTGGCGGGTTTCCCGGCTTGGCTTGAGTGGCGTGGGATCTGTGTCTGTGTATTCAGTTGTGAGGTCATGGAGAAAGTCCTTCTTCGTGCTGTGGTGGATGACAGTTTCAGGTTAGGGCTTGCCGGCTGTCAGCAGGAGTGTCATATTTGACATATAAAGTGCAGAAAGGGCCATTTCCCTCATGATGAATATTGCAATCGTTGCCTTGCCCAACTGCCATGCATCCGGTGTACACGGTGTGATGGATTTCTTCACCGTGGCGAACTATTGCGCTCGCGTGCCAGGCGTTCACAGTGATCCCCTGTTCAACTGTCAGGTGGTGACCGTGGATAATCAGCCGGTCCGTGGTTACAGCGGTGCTCTGGTCACACCAACGGTGTGTCGTGAAAGCTTTCGGCCAGATCTGATTGTGGTTGGCTCGTCCGTTGAAGCTGCTGTCAGCGCGGAGCTTCTGGAACGAACCCTGGAGCCAGCCATACCCCTGTATGGCTGGCTGAGGGAGGCCTTTGAGCAGGATGTTGTGGTGGCAAGTGTGTGCACGGGCAGTTTTGTGCTCGCGGAGGCCGGCTTGCTGGGCGATCAGGTGGCCACCACGCACTGGCGGGCAGCACCGCTCTTTCGCGGCCGTTATCCGGATATTCGGCTGGATGAAGATCAACTGCTGGTGGATAACGGCCAGATTATCTGTGCCGGTGGTGCGACGGCGTTTGTGGATCTTTGCCTTTACCTGGTGGAACGTTTTGCCTCTCCCTCGGTCTCCCTGGCTTGTAGCAAGATGCTGGTTCTGGATGGTCGCCGGGCGGAACAGACGCCGTATATGGCCTTCTACAGCCGGAAGGCCCATCAGGACGATGCCATCCGCAAGGCTCAAACCTGGCTGGAGCATCATTACTCCGACCCGGTCAGCATTGATGATGTTGCCGATGTCGCCGGCTTGGGTACGCGCACCTTCAAGCGCCGATTCAAGGAGGCGACCGGGGAGACGCCCATCGGCTATCTCCAGCATCTGCGAATTGAAGCCGCCAAACACAAACTGGAATCCAGTCGTGAGCAGACGGCCCGCATTATCTGGAGCGTGGGCTATGAGGATGCCAGCTCGTTCCGGCGTTTATTCAAGCGAACGGTGGGCTGCACCATGGAACAGTATCGTAAGCGCTTCAGTTATGTGACACCGTTGGCCGTGTAATTCGAAAGGCCGCCATACGTCCACTTCCTTACGGCAGAAAACGTGGTAGCAAGCTATGCTTGCCCGCTTTCATTGACCGCTGGAATACCCGGAATGCTTGAAACCTTTTTCTCCACCTACATCAGCAGCACCATTCGCTTTCTGTTCCTGCTGGCGCCGTTTTTCGTGGTGACCATGTTCCTGGCGCTGACCCGGGGCCTGCCGGCAACCGAGAAGACATCGATTATCCGCCGTGCCTGCGTTTCGGCATTTTTGATGGGCGTGATTCTGTTCTTTGCCGGCCCGCTGCTGTTCAGCGCTATTGGTATCACGCTTAATTCGTTTCGAATTGGTGCTGGCTGCCTGCTGTTCCTGACCGCCATCAGCCTGGTGACCAGTGGTACCCGCAATCACGCCACCGGGTTGCCCGATGAGGATCGCGATGACATTGCCGTTGTGCCTCTGGCCATTCCGGTGATGATTGGCCCGGCCACCATTGGTGCGATCATGGTGTACGGTGCCGAACTCAACCGGGTATCCGAAGTGGCCGGCGGGCTCCTGGGGCTGGTATCGAGCCTGTTGATCCTGGCTGTGCTGCTGCATCTGTCAGGCTACCTTGAGAAGGTGCTGGGCAAGACTGGCCTGAACATCATGTCCAAGATCAGTGGTCTGATCCTTTCGGCCATGGCGGCTGAAATCGTGCTGACGGGCATTGCGGGTTTTATCGCGTCCACCTAGAGTATTCCCCGTTCCGTTCTTGCTGCAGGGTGTCTGATGTCTGCCAATACCATTGAGCACAATCGCAAACGATACGATTTCGCGGGCGTCGAGTCGGTCTGGCTGTTTGGTTATGGCTCCCTGATCCACAAGGTCGATTTTCCCTTCCTGGAGCAGCGCCCGGCGTCGATTCGGGGCTGGGAGCGGAGGTTCTGGCAGGGGTCGCACGATCACCGGGGAACCCCCGAGTCGCCGGGCCGGGTGGTCACCCTCATAGAAAACCCGGATGCTGTCTGCAAGGGCATGGCGTTCCGGGTGTCACCCAAGGTGTTCGAACACTTGGATGTCCGGGAAAAGAACGGCTATCTGCGCCTGAGCACCAGGCTCACCTTCGACGATGGCAGCCATGCCGAGGGCCTGGTTTACATTGCCACCGAAGACAACGAAGCCTTTCTGGGCCATGCGCCGGATGCTGATATTGCCCGCCAGATCGCCTCTGCCTCGGGTCCCAGCGGTCCCAATGCCGAGTATTTGCTGAGGCTGGCGGAATCCCTCCGCGCGCTTGGTGCCGATTGCCCCCACACCTTTGCCATTGAATCCCACCTGAAGTATGCCGTTAAAAACGACACGCAGGGACGCTAGAACGTCAAGCAGACCGGGCGTTTCGTAAAGATCCTGCAAAGCCCGCTTCGGGGCGCTGACATTCTCTCCCGGTTCGATAATCTGGGCGCAGAGGCATCCGGCACTGGGTCCGGATGCGAGATCTGTCTCTGAACAGAACGGGAGAATCATCATGAAGCGATTGTTGATCGGAAGCCTGGTAACGGCATTCCTGATGTCGTCTGCTCCGGTGATGGCTGATGACGACCGCCGGGGTCATGGCTGGCAACAGCAGCATGAGCGGGGGAAGACCCTACCTCCAGGCCAGCAGAAAAAGTTCCTGCAGGCCCATTACCGCGACGACCGTTATGATCGGCACCATCATAAGCCCCGGCACTACAAGCAGCATAAATGGGATCGAAACCACCACGATCGCCATCGCTACCATGGCGACAAGCGCCATTGGGGCAAGAAGCATAAGCGCGATGTCTATCGCGACAGGTATGACCGCCGGCGTGACTGGCATCGCCACCATTCAGGCCATTACCGCATCAAACTGGGTTACGGTGACGGATTGCCACCGGAGGCCCGGATTGGTCGGATTATTCACGACACTCACGTGCTAATTGACTCTTCCCGGCGCTGAGTAGGCCACCCCGGTTCCGGAGCGCCTGCTGCTCCGGAGCCGGATTGAATCCCCTCGCCGGTTCCCTGCGCCGGTGCTTCAGGCCGATCAGCAGCAAAGGCACCACAATCATCAGGCTGCCGGCCAGGAACCACAGGTCAGGCACTTCTCCGAACCAGATCCAGCCAATCCCGACGGCCCAGATCAAGCCAGTGTATTCGGCGCTGGTGACCTGGTTGGCGTCCACCTGACGGTAGGCCAGCAGGACGGTAATGTTGTAGCCCAGAATGAACAGGGCTGAACCCATGGCGCCGATCAGGATGCCCGAATCCCATTGCGCACCTTCCCACCAGGCCAGGGCCCCGGCTGCTGGCAGAATCAGCAGGTAGTTCAGGAACAGTTTGTGGACGGTGCTCTGCTGTTTTGGCAGTTTCCGAACCAGCACGGCGTTGATGGCCAGGGCAAAGGCCGAGCCAAGGGCTGCCACGGCCGCCCAGTTGAATTCCACCGGCCGCAGGATGAGCACAATGCCGGCAAAGCCGCTGAAGACGGCGGTGACGCTCAGGGGTGTCAGCTTTTCCCGGAACAGGAACACCGAGAGCACCATCACCAGGATGGGCGCAGCATAGAAGACGGCGTTGGCGGTTGCCAGCGGCAGGTTACCCAGGGCTATCACCATGCACAGGATGCCGGCCAGGTGGATGTGGGCCCGGAAGGTGTGGATTTTCAGGCCGGCGAACAGGTTTTTCCGGTCCAGCTGTTTTACCAGTGGCAGCAGAAAGGCCAGGGTGATCAGGCAGCGCAGGAAGGCGAACTGGAACACCGGGGCGCCGGGCTCCAGGAGTTTGATGAACACGTCAGAGATCAACGCCATGGCGTTGCCGATCACCAGCAGCAGGATGGCGCTGTTTACGGTTTTTCCTGACATGTTCTTTCCCCTTTTTAGTCTTCCAGTTCTGGTGCAAGAGCAAATCGCGCGGCTCCCTCCGAAAACCGCTGTGAATACGTCCCTGTACGCTTGCTCTCCGCCATCCATGGCTCCGAGCATTTTCGGAGGGAGCCACCCGATCTGCTCCCATAACATGGAGGGCAGTCTAAGGGGGTGTTAATATCCGATAAAATGATCTTTATTCGATAGCCATTAGAAAATTAGATAATGAAACTGCCACCCCTGAAAGCCCTGCCCGTATTCGAAGCCGTTGCCCGTCTCAACAGCTTTTCACTCGCTGCCGAAGAGCTGGCGGTGAGCCAGAGTGCAGTGAGCCACCAGATCAAACAGCTGGAAACTTACCTTGGGGAGCAGCTGTTCTGGCGTAGCGGGCGGACGCTGTCGCTGACCGACGAGGGACGGCAGTACCTGGATGCGGTCAGCTCAGCGCTGTTGCAGATTGAGCGGGCCAGTGAGCAGGTTCTGGGGCATGAGGAGTCGATGCTGCGGCTCTCGGTGTTCAGCTCGTTTGCTGTGCGATGGCTGGTACCACGGTTGCCGGATCTGAAGCGGTTGCATCCACAGTTGGATCTTGCGCTGGAAATGAGCAGCGGCAATCCGGTGTTGTCGGATCGGGTGGCGGATTGTTTTATTACCGTCAAACCCACGTCGCCAGCGTTCAGCTATGAGCTGCTGTACGAAGAACGTCTGTTCCCGGTGTGCAGTCAGGATTATTGGCAGAAGATTCGCCGGGAGCTCGCGCTGGAAGAGGTTGCCGGCGACCCGGACTCGGTGTTGTTGACGCCGGCAATGGTGGCGGAGTTTCCGTTGCTGTCGACTTACAGCATCTATGACCGGCAGGGTGGGGACTGGGAGGCCTGGTACCGTGAAGCGGGCCTGGCGCTGCCCGGGTCGTGCCGCTTGCTGCATTCGAGTCATATGCTGTTGTCGTTGGAAGCAGCGAGATTTCACCAGGGAATCGCGCTGACCAACGACTACATGCTCAGTACCCGCAAGGATTCCAGCGACTTCGTGCGCCTACCCTGCCATTCCGTCATGACGGGCGACATTTTTTACTTTGCGTGGAAAACCAGCCGTCGTCGTGAACGAGGCATTCAGCTTCTGCGCCGTTGGCTTGTCTCGGAAGCGATCAGTTCAGGGCTGCGTCCGGAAGCGGTATCTGAGTAAATTGCCCAGCGAACAGGGCTTTTATGCTGTAAGGGAACGCAAGTCGAAAGCTGGGCGTTTATACACAAAGTTTTCAAATGCCGGCTATCGGTTAATCATGCCCGGAACCTATGTCCAAGAGGAGCAAACTATCCATGTTTAAAACACTATCTGCTATCGCAATCGTGCTGCTGTTCGGTGCGACCTTGCCCGTCAACGCTGGCAACCATAGCGATGCATTGCCGCCCGGGCTGCAGAAGAAGTTGGAGCAAGGTAAGCCACTGCCCCCTGGCTGGCAGAAAAAAGTGGATATTGGCCGCGGCGACCGTTTGCATCGTGAGCTGTACGATTACGGCGATGTTCGTGACATCGGCGATGGCCGGGAAGAGGTCAGAGTGGAAGACCGCATCTATACCGTTATCAAGGATACTCGGGAAATCATTGATATCCTTGACCAGTAACGGAGTTCGCCCCCGTCATCTTCCACTGCCCATTTTGGGCGGCGCCTTCGGGCTGAAGGCGCAGCGGTCTGGTTTTATGTCTAGCAGTGGCGTTCCGTCCAGACAGTCCAGGCCGCGCACGATCAGGGTCCCTTTTTCCATACGAACCAGTTTGACCATGGACGTGCCAATCGGATTGGGCCGAACTGGCGAGCGCAGGGCAAAGGTGCCGAAGGTCTGGCCGTCGCTTCTGGGGCTTTGCCGGACCAGATCCCGGCGGCTCTGGTCCAGCCAGTAGAGCACCTCGATGGTGTCGTAGTCTTCGAGCCCCTTCAGCGCGTCGTGCCAGACAGGATCCAGAACCAGCTGGCATTCCGGCCCGTCCAGGTCGCCCTGGCGCGGGCAATTCTTGCGATCATGCCAGGGGGTGCGAATGGCGCCGATGAATCGCAACGTGGCGTCAGAGGCGGGTTCCAGTTCCACGGCCTCCTCATTGGGACGCAAATCTGCAAGATCGCTCATCGACCGGCCTGTACCTTATTTCTCATCTCTGGGTGGGCGTTCGACCACCTTGCGCTTGCCTTTGGCGCACCGCGAGAGTGCTTTCAGGCCATCGGCATCGAAGGCATCCACGCGGATCACATCGTAAAGCGCTTCCAGTGCTTCCAGCAGTTTGTCGCACTCGTCTGCTTTCACCACGCCCTGGGCACAGGCCCAGTCCACCAGTTCCTTGCGCTGATGGCCCATCAGCAGGTCTATGCCGCCCAGTTCGTCTTCATCCCGGTTACGCATGGCGTCATGCAGCCGGTTGCGCATGTCCGCGGTCTCGTTGGCGAGTTTGTAGGCATTGAGGACCCGCCCGAGTGGGTCTTCCGGATCCATGGTGGTGTAGGCACCGCGACTGATGCGCTGGCGCACCGGGGTGTCCTTGACGATGGATTCCGCGACCTTCGCGCCCAGCTTGTCGTCCGGACCGTTAAGACCGGTGGCACCTAGCGGGAACACCAACAGGCGCAAGGGCCAGCGCAGAGCCGGTACCGGGAAGTTGATGATCGCCTCGCGCATAGAGCCCTGTAGATCATGCAGACAGGTCTTCAGGCACCATTCCACCAGCGGCCGCTGATCATCCGGGTAACCTTCTTCATGCCATTGTTTGATCACGGCGGTGGCGTAGTACAGCTGCACCAGGCAGTCGGCCATGCGGCCGGAGAGCCGCTGACGGGCCTTGAGGCCCCCACCGACCGTTAGCAGGGTGACATCGGTCATCAGGGCGAAAGCCGCGGAGAAGCGTGCCAGCTGACGGTAACAGGGTTTGATATCGCCCTGCCGTGGCACAGATTCAATCCAGCCACGGGTCAGCCCCAGAAGAAGCGCCCGAAGCGCGTTGCGGGTGGTGTGGGCCAGATGGCGGTAGAAAATGCCGTCGAACTTTTTCGCGGCTTTGTCTTCATCTTCCATACCCGCGGCTTCGATTTCCTCAACAATAAACGGATGGCAGCGAATAGACCCCTGGCCGAAGATCATCAGGCTGCGGGTGAGGATATTGGCGCCCTCGACGGTGATACCGATGGGCACCGCCTGGTAGGCCCGGGCCAGGAAGTTCCGGGGACCGGTGATGACGCCCCGGCCAGCGACTACGTCCATGGCGTGGTTGATGACTTCCCGCATCAGATCGGTGTTGCGGTATTTCAGAACGGCGGAGGGTACCGAGGGCCTTACGCCACGGTCCAGCATGCCGGAGGTCAGCAGCCGGGCTGCGTCCATCATGTAGGTGTAACCGGCGATGGGCTCCAGGGCTTCCTGAACCCCTTCAAACTGGCTGATGGTGCGGCCGAACTGTTCCCGGGTGTAGGCGTAGGAGCCGGTAGCCAGGCTCGCCACCTTGCCGGCGCCGGTGCCCAGGGCCGGCAGGGAAATGGAGCGGCCGATGGACAGGCATTCCAGCAGCATGGTCCAGCCCTTGCCGAGCATATCCTGGCCGCCAATGACCTGTTCCATGGGGATGAACACGTCGTTGCCCCAGGTGGGACCATTCATGAACACGGTGTTCATGGGCAGGTGGCGGGCACCGGCGTTGACGCCATCGGTGTCCTTCGGCACCAGCACGCAGGTCACACCGATCTCATCGGCGTCGCCCAGCAGCTTGTCCGGATCATAGACCTTTATGGCCAGGCCGATCAGTGTCGCCACCGGTGCGAGGGTGATGTAACGCTTGTTCCAGGTGACTTTCAGGCCCAGCACTTCCTTGCCGTTCCACTGGCCTTTGCAGACGATACCTTTGTCCGGAATGGCGCCGGCGTCCGAGCCGGCTACCGGGGAGGTAAGGGCAAAACAGGGAATCTCATCGCCGCCGGCGAGTCTGGGCAGATAGTGCTGTTTCTGCTCATCGGTGCCGTAGTGCATCAGCAACTCGCCGGGGCCGAGGGAGTTGGGCACCATCACGGTGACCGCGGCCGACACGCTGCGGGTGGAAATCTTCATGACGATTTCAGAATGGGCGGTGTTGGAAAACCCCAGGCCGCCGTCTTCTTTGGGAATCACCAGCCCGAAAAAGCCGTTCTCACGGATAAACTTCCAGACCTTGTCCGGCAGGTCGTACTGCTCGTGGGTGATTTTCCAGTCGTCGAGCATGGCGCACAGCTTTTCCACCGGACCGTCCAGGAAGGCCTGCTCCTCGCTGGTGAGGTGCGCCGGTTTGGCGTCCAGCAACTTGTTCCATTTGGGCTTGCCGGAGAACAGTTCGCCGTCCCAGTCCACCGAGCCGGATTTCAGGGCTTCGGCTTCGGTATCCGAGAGTTTCGGCAGCCGGCTGCGCACCCAGCCAAGCAGGGGGCGGCTGAGCTTGTCGAGGCGCAAGTCGCCGGGAATAACAAGGATTAACGCCAGCGCCAGCAGTACACCGCCACAAAGAATGCTGATCAGGTGCCATTCATCCTGGAACAGACCCACAACGGTCGCAATGGACATGACGGCAGCGGCTGTGGTGCCGCCTATACCCAGGTAGATCAGCACCAGGGCACTGATCAGCAGAAGTAGAACACTCATGTGAAGACCTCCGTATCGTGAATGCAATCAGCGAGAAACTGACCTTTACCATCGGTCAAAGCCTGACCAGTTGCAAGAGGCGTGGGGGCGGGATGTAAAGATTGATTGCAGTAATGAAAAGCATTGTCAAAAACCCGCAAGTTTCTCTCCATTGATTGATCCAGGCTGCAACTTTCGGAGAACACATAGCCTCATTCAATAAAAAGTACCCGGAGCCTAATGATGTTTAGCCAGCTCACCGTTGCGAAACGCCTTGCCCTTGGCTTTGGTCTGATTCTGTCGCTGATGATTGCCATAAGTCTGGTTGGTAATCATCGGGTCGGTTTTATCGACAGGACCCTGACCGACGTGGGTGATGGCGCCGCCGTGAAGCAGCGCTACGCCATTAACTTTCGGGGCAGTGTCCATGACCGGGCAATAGCCATTCGCGATGCAGTACTGGTTGAGAACGACCGGGAGTTGCAACGGCACCTCGCGGACATTGAGCGTCTTAAGGGGTTCTACCGGGATTCCGCCGGCCCGATGGATACGATGTTCCGGGAAGAAGGCGCTAACAGCCGGGAAAGGGAACTGTTGGCAGCGATCAAAGAGATCGAGCGCAGGGCCCTGACGCTGACCGACGACCTCCTCGAGCTTCGCCTGGCGGGAGAGATCGACCAGGCCCGGGCATTTCTGCTCAGCGATGTCTCTGGCGCTTACTCGGAGTGGCTGAAACGGGTAAATGCCTTTATTGATTACCAGGAAGAGGTGGTTACAGGCGGCGTGGATGAGGTTCGCGAGGCAGCGAGTACATTCAATGCGTTGAATCTGGCCGTCACCGGTCTTGCGGTGGTTCTGGGTGCCCTGGTGGCTCTGGTGATCATTCGCCGATTGAAGAAGATTCTTGGCGGTGAGCCCGAAGACGTTGCCCGGGCCATTCGTCAGCTGGCCGATGGTGAGTTGGATCAGGAGCTTCAGACACGGTACCCGGATAGCGTGATGGGCGCGCTGCAGGACACTGTGGAGCGATTGGGCGGCATTATCCGGGAAGTAGGGTCTGCCGCTGAAGAGCTCTCCAATGCGTCCTCTGAGCTGGAAAGTACTTCGGACAATAACAGCCGACAGATACGCCTCCAGGCGACCGAGGCGGAGCAAATGGCCACGGCCGTGAACCAGATGGCTGCCACGGTGAGCGAAGTGGCCGGCTTTGCGGCCAGCGCCGCAACCGCCACCCAGAAAGCCGACACCGAAGTGGAGAGCGGCAATCGCGTGGTGCAGGAAACCGCGGCCTCCATCGGGGAGCTGGCGGAAACCCTGGAACAGGCAACCCAGACTGTACACCGGGTGTCCGAGGACAGCGCCAATATCGAAAAGATCATTGAGGTGATCAATGCCATTGCCGAGCAGACCAACCTGCTGGCGCTGAATGCCGCGATCGAGGCGGCCCGGGCCGGCACCTATGGTCGAGGATTCGCTGTAGTGGCCGACGAAGTACGGTCGCTGGCATCGCGGACCCAGGATTCCACACGGGAAATTCAGGAGATGATTGGAAACCTGCAGGCGGGCGCCGGCCAGGCGACCGAGGTTATGGAAAGCAGTCGGGAGCTCGCCCGCACCACGGTGGACAAGACCAGCGAGGCGGAGGCTGCTCTGGCCCGAATCCGGAACGAGGTGGGTGCCATCAACGACATGAATGCCCAGATCGCCAGCGCCTCGGAAGAGCAGAGTTCCGTTGCAGAAGAAGTTAACCGCAATATCAGCCGCATCCACGACGCCACAGTGGAGACCTCAGCCGGTTCCGAGCAGGTGGCCGGGGCCAGCCGGGATCTGGCCGTGCTTGCCGGTCAGCTGCGTTCCAGGGTCAGTGTGTTCCGGTTCAAAGGCTGAGTCCGCAGATCAATAGCGCCAGGGTCGCCAGCAGCACCGCGACGTTGGTGCCAAGGAGTGTGTTGAGCTGTACCGGGTTGGTGAGCCCGCCGGGCAGCTTGACGCTTACCCAGATTGCTGCCGGCAAAGGCGCAAACGCGAGAGCGGTCCACAACGGCAACCAGCCGATCCAGATCGCCGCTCCCAGAAGCCCAAAGCTGCCTAGCAGTAAAAGCGCAACCAGGCGGGCGGCGACCGTCTTCCCAAGGGTAATGACCAGGTGTCGGCGCCCGACTTTCCGGTCAGCTTCGGCATCCGGTATCTGATTGATCAGCAACAACTCACTGACCAGCAGCAGGCCGATGACGGAAACGGTAAGAGCCGTTGCGTCCAGCCGGGCCCCCAGGGCAATCAGACTGCCAAGAATCATCACCGGTCCGAATCCCAGCCCCGGAGCCAGCAGGCAAATCACCGGTGAGCGGGTAATCCAGCGGGTATAGGTGAGCACCAGAACCACGCCGGCGGCGCCAAGTACCAGCATGGGCAGGCCCCGGAGCCAGAGAAAGTAGAGACCTATGGCAACAACCAGACCCAGGGTGCCAAAGGCGGCCAGCAGGACCTGCCGGGCGGCGGCGGGAACCTCTGGCAAGGCGCCACTGCCGCCGGAGAATGGCGTACGGCGGGTAATCAGATCCAGCCCGGAGGCAAAGTCCTCGTATTCGTTGAGCAAATTGACGGCAGCGTGGGCGAGCAGGGCGCCAATCAGGACCAGCAGGGTATTGAGCAGGGCCGGAGGCTCGCCCTGGTGCCAGGCTACCGCTACGCCAAGGCCGGCACACAGCGGTGCGAGTACCAGGAAATTGGGTCGGGAGGCGCGCACCACCGCAACGGTTTCAGACATCGGGTCCTTCCTCGGCTAACAGAGCGGGTACTGGGGCAGATGCTCAGACGTAGCCGGCGGCAAACACCAGCCCGAGCACAACCGGCATGACCACAAGACTGCCCAGATTGCTCAATAATACCAGTGAGGCGACCTTGTGTGGCTCCTGCCGATACTGTTCCGCCACCATGTAATTGAGCACGGCCGGCGGCAAGGCCGCGAATACCCACAGCGCCGCAACCTGCATTCCGGGAAGATCGAGTACCGCAATCATCGGCCACGCCAGTATCAGGCCGCTCGCGGGGCAGGCGATGGCGCCGAGCATACCCAGTTTCCAGTCACTGAAATCGATATCAAGCATGCGCACGCCAAGGGCAAAGAGCATCAGCGGGATGCACACACCGCCGAGCATGTTCAGGGTTTCCAGCAGCCACTCTGGCAGGGGCACGCCCCCGAGATTGACCGACAGCCCGGCAATACTGGCGAATACGATGGGTAGCTTCAGGCGTTTTACGATGGAGGTATGAGGGTCGAGCATGTACAGCCCTACCGAAAAGTGCAGCAGCATTTCCACGATGAACAGCACAATGGCCGCCGGCAGGGCCTCATCGCCGAAAGCCAGCACCAGCAGCGGAATGCCCATGTTGCCGGAATTGTTGAACATCATGGGCGGCAGGAAGGTCTTCAGGTTCAGCTTCAGAACCCTGGCCAGCGGGTACAGCACAATGCCCGATCCGAGCACAACCACCGTGGCGGCCAGTGCAAGCCTGGCATACTCCTGCAGCGGAGCCTGCTGGTCAGCAAGAACGGCGAAGACCAGCATGGGCACGAACAGCTCCATGTTAAGAACGTTCAGTCCCTGGATGTCGGGCGTCCGGTAGCGGCCATAGAGTGCGCCGCAACCGGCGATCAGAAACACCGGCAACATGGTGGACAGAATCTGGCCAATCATTGAACAGGCTCCAGGGAATTGTTTGGAAGTTTTTATTGGATAAACCGTTAGGTTCGCAAGTATCGCCCTGCTTGGGCAAGTGTTTATCGCCGATGTTCGACCAAAGCCGGATATGAACACGGTGGCGACACCATGAGTCGACGGTTGCGATGGCCCTTCGGGCCCACCACAATACCGTTTCCCAATGTTGTTATCCGCCCTGGAGAGTCCCTGTGTCCAGCCCGTTTGATCAACCGGTTTCCCGGGAACACACCTGTTCCGTCAAATTTGATGCCCGCAAGGCGGTTTTTGGCACCGAGGAAGTTATCCCGGTCTGGGTGGCCGATATGGATTTCGCGGCACCGGAGGCTGTCACCCGTGCGTTAAAGAAGCGGGCCGAACATCCGGTTTACGGCTACACCCTGTTTCCGGACAGTCTTTACCAGTCGATGATCCACTGGTTTGCCAGTCGCCATCGCTGGGAGATCCGGCGCGAGTGGATACTGATGGCGCCCGGCGTAGTGCCATCGATCAACGCCGCGTGCATGGCCTATGCCGGACCCGGTGAGGGTGTCATCATCCAGCCGCCGGTCTATCCGCCGTTTTTCAGTTCGGTGCGGCACAGCGGCCGTGTGGTGATCGAAAACCCCTTGGTGCCGGAGGATCCGGCCACCGGAGACCCGGGCCATTACCGCATGGATCTGGATCACCTGGAGCAGTGCGCGGCCCGGCCGGATGCCCGAATTCTGCTGTTGTGTTCGCCCCACAACCCGGTGGGTCGCGTCTGGTCGGAGGAGGAACTGAGGGAGGTGCTGGCTATTGCTCGCCGGCACCGGCTGGTGGTGGTGTCCGACGAGATCCATTGCGATCTGACGTTCCCGGATAAACCCCGCCACACGATGCTGGCGAACCTGGCTGGCCCCGACGACGCCCTGGTAACAGCGGTGGCCCCCAGCAAGAGTTTCAACATGCCCGGCCTCGGCCTGTCAGCCCTGGTGATCCCCGATGCCGACCGACGCAAGGCCATGAAGGCGGTGTTCGAATCCATGCATCTGCCCCAGTGCAATCCGTTCAGTAGTGTCGGGTTTGAGGCTGGCTACCGCCATGGCGGTCCCTGGCTGGATGAACTGATGGCCTATCTGCAGGCAAACCGGGACTTTGTGGTGGAGGCGGTTGGCCAGCGCCTGCCCGGAATCCGGGTGGCAGCCCCCGAAGGCACCTACCTGATGTGGCTGGATTGCCGCGAACTGGGCCTGGACGATGCGGGCCTGAAACGTTTTTTCGTACAGGACGCTGGCGTGGGGATGAATCCCGGACTCTCCTTTGGCACCTCGGGCAGTGGCTTTATGCGCCTGAACATCGGCTGCCCCAGATCGGTTCTGGAAGAGGTCATTGGCCGCATCGAAGCGGCTCTCTGATCGTTGTACGGGCTGGGTTACTGTCCTTTCAAGGCACAGTGATCCTCCACCACCTTCCAGCGTGGTGGCTTGTTCATGCCCGGCATATCACCGTTGGTTTCCCGGATAGCCTCCCAGATCTGACCGCCATGGGTGGCGAGGCTTCCAACCGTGTAGCTCCTGGAGAATAGCCACGGGTCAGGGCGAACACACATGCCTGAGGCCGTCTCTCCCCGCTTGCTCTTGCCGGTTTTTTGGCCGTCTCCGGTCTGGGATCCTTTCCCTTCTCCCTCGGTCCGGGGTTGATCAAGCTTTTGTTTCCGGCCCTGGCAGTCGGGTACAGAGTTCAGTTTTTTCCAATCGAACGTAATACCTGGCTCCATGCCCTCGTGCAGTTCACGGGACTCATACCAACTGCCTTTATGGAAGACCGCAGCACCGGCTGGATAATAGCGGGTGGGTACCCACTTGGACTCTTCGGGATCACAGGGTTCCGCTGCAGCGTGCGCCGACAGGCCAGCGGTCAACAGGACCAGAACCAGGCAAAAGAAGCGGTGAGAGTTTCCTGGGATAGGTTTAATCATGGGTGTCTCCTTTTGCTGACTGCTCCGGGGTCGGGTAGTCGGTGCGTTTACGGGTCTGCGTGGCCAATACCAGCCCGGCCAGGATCAGCGCCCCGCCCATAACATGAAACAGGCCGAGGGATTCGGCGAGGAAAATGCCGGCCAGAATCGAGGCAAAGACAGGCGTCAGATACATAAAGATGGCCGCCCTGGCCGGGCCAATTTTATGCACACCGTGGTTCCAGAATCCATAGGCCAGGATCCCCGGGAAGATCGCGAAATACAGTAACGGCATGGCCGTGCTTTCCGAAAGCTCGAAGCCTCCGGAGAAGAAAATCAGATCGGTCAGGTAGAACGGCAGCACAACCAGGGTTCCCAGCAGGATCTGCGTGGTGAGAAAGGTCAACGCAGGCAGGGGCACAGCCTGGCGCCGCAATAGCACCGAAAACAAACCCCAACTGAATACCGCCGCCACCATAATCAGATCCCCCGGCTGGGCCTGAAGGCTGGTTAGCACCGATAGATCGCCGCGGGCAATCACGGTAACGATGCCGGTAATAGCCAGCACGATACCCAGCACCTGAATCGGCCGGGTGCGGTCGCCGAGGAGAATCCAGGCCAGCAGTGCCACGAAAATGGGAATGGTGGCATTGATCAGGGCAATGTTGGTAGCGGTGGTTGTGGTGGCCGCCAGATACAGCAGGGTATTGAACGCGCCCACGCTGAAGGTCGCCAGCGCCAGCATGGAACCGAACCGCTGGCGGATAATCTGGCGGTGGCGCCAGATACCCGGGAGCCCGAAAGGCAGCAGGATGGCCAGGGCGATTACCCAGCGCCAGAACGACATGGAGAGCGGCGGAATGTTCTCTACCGTGCCCCGGGCCACAACGGCATTACCTGCCCAGAACAGAGGTGTAAGAACCAGACCAATGTAGGCCAGGCCGGGAATTCGTGACAAGACTCCGGCGTTCTCGGAAGACACAAAGGCTCCTGTGGGGTTGGTGATGCCCGAAAAAAGCCTAGCATACTACTCTCCGGGAACTTCTGCCTCCGTACCAATGTGGTAGGCGGCAAAACCGGCCATCACTACCTGGTCTACGGCCATACCGATAACCCGGCCATCGGTGGTGGACCGGATAGGGTGCTGGGCATTGGTGATCGGATCGGAGACATAACCAAGAATTTCCCCTTCTGACACCTTGGCCCCAAGCTCAATTTCGCTGAACAGGATCCCGCCGTGGTCCGCGCGGATCCAGTCGGAATCGTAGTAGACCGGCTCCGGATCGCCCCAGACGAACATACGCGAGATCATGCCCTGGCGTTCCATCAGGCTGGTGAGGCTGTTCACGCCGGCGCTGATCTGGTGTTGCTGTATGCGGTGGGACTCGCCGGCTTCCAGCGTGACCGTTCGAATACCGGCTTCCACTGCGGCCGTGCGCAACATGCCGGCAGAACCGGAGCTGTGCACCACCGCCATGCGATCAAAGCCCCGGGTGAATTCCGCCACGTCCGGGTTGTTCATGTCGGCCCGAAGTTGCGGCAGGTTGGTACGCTTCAGGGAGCCGGTGTGGATGTCCACCAGCATGTCGCATTTGCGAATCACGTTCTCGAACAGTGAGTGGGCGATGCGGTCGGCCAGGCTGCCATTGGGGCTGCCCGGGAAATGCCGGTTGAGATCGCGACGATCGGGAAGATATCGACTTCCCTGCTGGAATCCGGGCAGGTTCACAATCGGTACACCCACGACCGTGCCCGACAGCTTCTCCGGGTTCAGGTCATACATGGTCTGGCGGATGATCTCGATGCCGTTCAACTCATCCCCGTGAATAGCACCGGTGAGGCACAGCGTCGGGCCGGCGTTGATACCGTTGACCACCAGAACCGGGGTTGTCTGGGACAGACCGGCAATCTGAATGCGGGGCGTCCAGGCCAGGCGGGTAGAGGTGCCGGGCATGACATCATTGTCGAGCAGTGTGAAAACCTTGCCCTCGCGAATCTCGGGTTGCGGCTCGGGTTCGGCTACCGCTTCTGTGGCCATGGCCTCGGATTCTGCGGCATCCGCATCGGTATCAGTGGGCGCTGAAACCTGTGCCTCTGGTGGCGGCGCAACCTGCTTCAGATCGATGTTCGGGGCTACCTTGCGGGAACCGGCTGAGGGTGTATCGATACCGGCTCCGCCCTGTGGCGTTTCCGGCTTACGGGCTTTGTTGTCCTTCCCTTTGGTCTGCAGAGGGGCCGACTGCTCAACGTCTTCGACACTCTCGTCCTCGGCCAGCTCCGCGATCAGCACTTCGGATTGTTTACTGGCCTTTGCCGAATCGGTTTCGGCCAGAACAGGCGCAGACAGCCAGGGCATGACCAGGCCAATCAGCAGGATTCGGTGGGACGGTTTTCGAAGCCGCTCAAACAGCATATTTCCTCACGGTTCGTCAGTGTGCGCTCAAGGATAGAGTGCCTCTGGCGGTCATGAATACTGCCGTGACAAAGGTTTAATGCCACTTTCATGAAATCCGGGCAAGTTATATCGAAAACAGTTATACGCCCGAAAAGTGATTAACAATATGGGTGTTTTGCGAAATCCCGTGTGCTTTCGTTACTCCCGCGTTAGCTGTCGTGTACGGCATGCCACAGATCGTGCTCCCGGAACGCCCTGTGCTCGGCCTCCAGTTTCAGCAAATGCGCCAAGGCCGATCGCGCCGCAAGGCCGTGGATGGCCGCCGGCACATCCTCATAGGCTTTGGCTGTGAGGGCTTTGAGATCCACCGGAGCCAGGGCTTCCAGCGCACGGGCCACCTTGTGCTCACGGGACAGACGGTGGGTGATC
Source organism: Marinobacter maroccanus (assembly GCF_002933275.1). GTDB lineage: Bacteria > Pseudomonadota > Gammaproteobacteria > Pseudomonadales > Oleiphilaceae > Marinobacter > Marinobacter maroccanus. The sequence goes on along the minus strand of NZ_PSSX01000004.1, from coordinate 258,440 downwards.
AGGAAATCGATGACGGCCTCGGGATGCCCCATCAGGAAGCCGTGTGCCGGCGCAATGTAGCGGATGGATTCGGCCAGCAGCTCGTAGAGCGACTCGATGTAGGCCTTCATGTCGCCGTCCGGCGGATTAATGACCACCGTCGAGCCCTGCATGATGTGGTCACCGGAAAACAGCAGCTTCTGATCGACCAGCAGAAAACAAAGATGATTCGAGGCATGGCCCGGGGTATGCAGCACCTTCAGGACCCCGGCTTCGGTCACAATCAGATCACCGTGCTCCGGTTCATCATCGGCCCGGAAGGTCTGGTCCTGGCCGGCACCCGGGGGCGCCGGCCAACCGAACACCCGGCAACCGGTACGCTCCTTAAGGGCGGCTACGGCCGGCGAATGATCCTGGTGCGTGTGGGTCACCAGAACCTGATCAATCACCCCGCCGGTCACCTCCAGAATCCGCTCGATATGGGCCTCGTTGGCGGGGCCGGGGTCAATCACCGTGAAGCGTTCCTGGCCCAGAATATAGGTGTTGGTCCCGGGCCCGGTCATCATCCCCGGGTTGGGCGCTGTCAGCCGGGTAACCCGGGCCGCAACCTCAACCGGCTCACCGGGAATAATCTCCGCATGGGTCGAGCCTTCGCCTTCGGGATCCAGCGTGGCCGCCTCATCATAGGCCGGCGCACCCGGTTCCAGCGTCACCGGCTTGCCCTTTTTGACCGCCGGCCAGGGCTTGCTCGGGTAAGGTTCCGGAGGATTGGCGTGGGCATAGCGCATCAGCGCCTCGGTGGAATCGAAATCACTGAGCACCCGCAACGTCCGAATCGTCGGCAACCCCAGCAACCGCTGGCCATTGCGATGGTCCTCCAGCGCCTGCTCGGGACGGATCCAGACATGATCAATGGTTTCCACCCCGTCATGACTGGCCAGTTGGCCTTCCGGAGCCGGCGTCACAAAAAACCGCGTATCGAAACGCCGTGGCGGTCCCGGCGGCGTAATCCAGTGGCCCAGGTAGGCCAGTCGGTCGAGTGGAATCGCCAACCCGTGCTTTTTACACAGACCGGCCAAAGACAGATCGCCATCGAACACCGACTTTCGATCAGCATGGACCGGATGATCCCCGGATATCGGGTTGCCCTGCTTATCCACCGCAACCAGAACCCCGGACTCCTCAAAACACTCCCGAACCGCCGCCAACATATAGTCGGCGCCACCTTCATCGACACTCATGGTCTGACTGATCTCGGCGTCTACGGTCCCGATAATATGGTCCTGGCCGTGAGTCTCGTTCTCCTCGACCCTCCCACCGGGGAACACAAAATAGCCGGGCATAAACACGGCGTCCCAGGTGCGTTGCAGCAGCAAGACTTCAAGGCCCTCGGCAGTATCACGAACCAGAACCAGTGTAGCGGCAGGGCGAATATCCATAGGACTCCAGATACGTTCGTTATTATTCAGCGCGCGAACAAGGTACGAACGATGGCTGGGAAAGGCCTTCCAAAACTGTCTGTCGCCATGGATGGCGACAGTCAAGCGTCACATGGACGTGCCGCCAGGAGCGTGTTTTGGAAGGCCTTTCCCAGCCGTCGCCCCGCCAAAGCTCAACGCGCAGGTGGATAGAACCAAGATAACCGATTTGAAGGGCAAGATCCCAAGATGAACACTAAAGTCGAACAGCGTATGATTTGCCCCAAGATACCCAGTGAAAACAGGAACCCCCGTGGCCCGAATCAAGCTCTCCTTCCCGGACGACGTCTTCTGCTTCGAAACCAGAATGCCCGTCAGAATCACCGACATCAACGGCGCCAACCACCTCGGCAACGACGCCCTGATCTCCATGCTCTCCGAAGCCCGGGCCCAGTTCCTGGTCAGCTATGGCATCCAGGAAGCGAGCAAAGACGGCACCGGCATTATCGTGACCGACCTGGCCACCATGTACCAGTCAGAATCCTTCTTCCCGGAAATGCTGCGTTTTGAAGTCGGCCTGATGGACTTCAACAAGTATGGCGGGGATTTCGTGTTCCGGGTCACCAAGGCCGAAAGCGGCCAGCCGGTGGCACTGGCCAAATACGGATTCGTCTTCTTCAACTACCACCGCAAAGAAGTCGTGCCGGTACCCGAGAGCTTCCGCTCACGCTTTGCCTGAGGATATCTCGGCCTTCAAACGCGTCATGCCGGCACGATAAAAGCTGTAAGCCATGGCGCCGGCAAACAGATTGCCCACCAGCGCACCACTCATGAGCCCATAGACCCCGTTGATATGGCTACCGATCCAAAGCAAGGGCAGGAAGCACAGGAACAGGCGCAGGGTGGACACCAGCAGTGCCCGCATCGCCAGGCCCAGGGCATTGCACACCGACACCATCAGCATACAGACGCCCAGACCGCTGTAACTCAGCGGCACCCGCACCAGATAGCCGGCCAGAATCTCCTGCACATCACTGTCGCTGGAGAAGAGCTCCGACACCAATCCGGAAGCGACCACCCAGGTAAGCCCGATCGCCAACTGCCAGACCACCACAAACCGTACCGCAAGGCGCACAAGTTTCCGGATCTGCTCGATATCCCCGGCACCCAGCATGCGACCAATCATCGGCGGCATCGACATGGTCAGGGCCAGCACCACCACAATGGAGAAAAATTCCAGACGGGTGCCCAGGCCCCAGGCGGCGACGGCGGCGGAGCCAAAGCCGGCCACCAAGGCTGTCGCCAACATGGCCGAGACAGCCGGCATCAGTTGGCTGACCATGGCCGGGGCCATGATGCCATTGAGCTGTTTAAGAGCCTTCCAGAGGGCAAGCTCGCGCAGATCGAAACGGACCCAGTGGCGTTTCAGGAGTTTCGGGTAGATCACCAGGCAGCCGATACCAAAAGAGGTAACGGTGGCCCAGGCGGCACCGGGCAGTCCCCAGCCGAAAACAAAGATATAGAGTGGGTCCAGGGCAATGTTGGTCAGGCTCGTGGCCACCATCATGTACCCCGGCAATTTGGTGTCACCGTGGGAGCGACACACACTGTAGCCGAAGTACAGGAACGCCCCGGTCCAGGCAGCCATCAGCCAGGGAACCCAGTACTGCCGGATCAGCGGCAGGAGTGAGTCTTCCGCGCCAAGCGCGGTCATGATGGGCCCCTGCAAAAACCACAGAGCCACGCAGATGACAAAAACGAGGCTGCCGCCAACGGTAATGATCAGGCCGCCCAGACGGTAGGCGCGCAGTTCATCGCCGGCACCCAGCGTGCGGGAGACGATCGCGGTGGTCGCAATCCCCAGCCCTACCTGAAGACCGATGATCAGCTGCTGCATCGGCAGGGTGAAGCCCAGTGCTGCCAGCGGGTCCCGGCCAAGCTGACCGACGAAGGCACTGTCGGCCAGTTGGAAGGTCATCAGGGAAAGCACGCCGAACAGCATGGGCCAGGTCATGCTGTAGAGCTGGCGGGCCAGGGATGAGTTCTGGGTGGTGGTCTGCACGGGTTGTTGTGGGCCTTCGGTTTGGCTTGGGGGCGAGATTCTAACAGGTCTGGCTTTTGGTGTTAGCAAAGGTGCCGGAACGACTTACCAGGAGACGCCGTGAACCCATCCCTGGGGGCTTGGCATTGCCATCCCTGGCAATGCACATTCCTGGTAAGTCGTTCCGGCACCTTTGCCCAGACCGTTGGTGGTGATTCCAACTGCCAGGTTTTGAATTTGAGCGCTTACAGCGCCTTCAACGCCGCATCGTAATCCGGCTCGTCCTTGATCTCACCAACCAGCTGGCTGTGGAGAACCTTGTTGTTCTCATCCAGTACAACCACCGCCCGGGCGCAGAGACCGGCCAGAGGGCCGTCCTGGATGGCGACGCCGTAGTCCTGCTGGAAGCTGTAGTTCCGGAAGGTGGACAGGGTTTCGACGTTTTTCAGGCCTTCGGCACCGCAGAATCGGGCGGCGGCAAAGGGCAGGTCAGCGGACACGACCAGGACCACGGTGTTGTCCAGGCTGCCGGCCTTTTCGTTGAACTTCCGGGTGGAGGCGGCGCAGACGCCGGTGTCGATGCTGGGGATGATGTTCAGGATTTTGCGTTTGCCGTCCCAGCTTTCAAGCTTGACTTCTTCCAGGCCGCTGTTGGTGAGGGTAAAAGGAGGCGCGTTGTCGCCTGTCTCAGGAAATTTGCCGCTCAATTCAATGGGATTGCCGTCCAGGTTAACGCTGCTCATGGTATTTGCTCCTTGGTGTCTGGTTTAGAGTCTTACGTACTCTGTGTAGACCACTTTGGATGATTTTGCCTTAATTGCCAGTGGCACTTTGTGGTTCGAAACCTTTCGCAGGATAACGCTGAACCAGCACCAGATAACAGGCCATCGCGAGTGCTGCGCAGGCAGCGATGATCAAGGCCATGACCAGGGAGGTGCCGTCGTGCAGGTGGCCGACCAGCATGCCGGAAACAGCGGCGACGGCCATCTGGGTGAAGCCGAACAGGGCAGAGGCGGAGCCGGCCATGGTGGGGAAGTTCGCCAGGGCGCCGGCCATGGTCTGGGGCAGGACCATCCCGGTTCCGATCATGAACAGGGCCTGGGGCAGGATCACCGCCCAGACGTTGAACACTTCACTCAGTGCCAGCACGGCCATCAGACTGCCGCCAGCCACGGCAATGATCAGGCCGCGAACCAGGATCTGATCCGGCACCAGGCGACGGCCGAGACGGACGGCGGTCAGGTTGCCAACAATGTAGCCGGCCACCATGCAGGCAAAGTACAGACCGAACTGTTCTGTCGGCACGCCCAGGAAATCAATCAGCACGAACGAAGAGCCGGACAGGAACGCGAACAGCCCGGAGAAGATCAGGGCATTGGTCAGGGTGTAGCCCAGGAAGCTGATGTCCTTCGCGATGATCCGATAGTTCCGCAGCAGGTTGCAGATTTTCAGGGATTGGCGATGTTCCGGGCGCATGGGCTCGGGAATACCAAAAGCCACCACCACGGCCATCACCAGTGCATAGCCACCCAGGGCCAGGAACACCGAAGCCCAGCCCAGGCTGGCCGTCAACAGGCCGCCAATGGTTGGCGCCACTGCAGGGGCCAGGGCCATGATGCTGGCCAGAATCGCCAGGATCTTGGCGGCCTCACGGGGCGTATAGATATCCCGAATGGCCGCCCGACCCAGAACCGGGCCAGCCGAACCGCCAAGAGCCTGGAGGAAACGGCACAGAATCAGCGTTTCGATGTTCGTCGCCAGGGCACAGCCAATACTGGCAATGGCGAAAAGCACGAAACCACCAATCATGATCGGTTTGCGACCAAAGCGGTCCGCCAGGGGGCCGCAAATCAGCTGAGCAATAGCAAAACCGACCAAATACAGACTCAATGTCAGCTGAACCTGATCGGTGCCGGTGCCAAAATCCGAACCAATTTGAGGCAGTGCCGGCAAATACATATCAGTCGCCAGCGGCCCAAGGGCCACAGCGGCGGCGAGAAGTACCGTTGTCCAGACACTGGTCAAAGTCAGCATGGATTTCCTAATGCGTTGTCAGAGAGTTACCAAAAGAGTTACGACAGGTCAGGTTGGGAAAGGCTTTCCAAAACTGTAGAGGGCCAAGGATGGCCCGAAACAAGCGCACATGGATGTGCTCGTAGCGTGTTTTGGAAAGCCTTTCCCAACCTGGCCGACCGCCGAGTAATGGCAGTCTAGGTGAGAGGCAACAAGAAGATAACGCCAGCAAAGCTCATACAACCTATGAGCAAAACTAATTGATTAACTTTTCAGGCTGTTGAGCGAAGCGGCAACGGCATTCACCTGATTGCGCAGCCACTTGTGGGCGGGGTCATTCTGGTTGCGGCGGTGCCACAACATCAGCAGGGTAAAGGGTTTGAAATCAAAGGGCAGGGGAACCCACGCGAAGTCGCGGAGTAAGTGTTTGCTCATGCCCTCCGGGGCCGTGGCAAGCATATCGGTTCCGCGGAGGAACTCCGGCAGGCCGGAAAAGTTGGAGACCGTTACCACGTTGCGACGCACCAGCCCACGGGTGTCCATGGCGGTCTCCACCGTTGGCTTCTCGCCGGTGGCAAACAACAGGGCAATGTGGTCTGCCTTCAGGTATTCCGGCAGATCCGCTGGCGGTTTCCGGTATTCGGGATCGTAGAACACCACCATCCGATCGGCCATCAGACCCCGCTGCATAATGTCCGTCGCCTCCGGCGCGTGGGGAGAAATCACCAGATCACAGACATCCTTTCGCAACAGATCGGCCCGGGGAATGCCGGACGGAATCACCTGGAGACTGATGCCCGGAGCCTCTTGCCGCAACGTGAGCACCAGACCGGGTAACAGCAGGTCCCGCTGGTAGTCATTGGCCGCAATGGTGAACGTGAACTCGGCCGTGGCGGGACTGAAGGGCGGGCCCGAGGACAGCGACTGCAGGTCATCCAGAATCTGGCGGATATGGGGCCCGGCCTGAAGCGCGTAGCGCGTTGGCACAATGCCGCGCCCGGACTTCACGAACAGGGGATCTCCCAGGGCCTGGCGCAGACGTACCAGGGTGTGACTCACCGCGGACTGGGTAACACCAAGCCTCAGTGCGGCACGGGACACGCTGCCTTCATCAAGCACCGCCAAAAAAGTACTCAGGGCCCGGAAATCCAGGTTGAATGTATCAATCGGGTTCATGAATGGCAGTGTAACCCGATGCCTTCGGTGGCGCTACGGCGCCTCGGGCGATTCATTTTCCTGAATGAATGTCCCAACAGCCTCTGCCAGAACGTCGAACCAGGGGTTGTAGGTCAGCCGGCTGGTGAACACCGAGCGCTCCGTGTCGTGCCAGGCACTGAACCAGAGATCCTCCTCCGGTAACTGCCGGCAACCTTCCAGGGAAATGTTATTCGGTTCCAGGCATCGCTGCAGTGGCGCGCCCAGGCCATAGAGTTCGTTATCCGGCTCAATCAGCAGCGACTGGTGAGAGAACTCCAGGATATGGGCGTCAGGAAGATAGCTGTTCAGGAAACGGATGCGCTCATCGGCCTGCGCGTCGGGCCAGGGTGTGCGGGTATCCCGAAATATCACCATGGCGTTCCCGGAGTTGCTGAACCGTTCCCGGAACTGCGTGACGAGATAGTCGAGATTGATCACCGAGTCCGCCTCCGTGGCGGCCAGGAACAAAGGCATATCGATATTTTCTTGCTGAACTATCCGGCCCTGGGCCGCCGATATGACGTCGCCGATCTGACTGCCGGCGTTAAAGGAGAACGACTCATACTTCACCGGATTTAGCTCGGGCTCTTTCTCTACAAAATCCCCGAAAATGTCAGCGATGGGCGCCAGCCAGAGGTAGTCCCGCAAACCGTTAAGCTGCCAGGCCGGTGCAACCGCAATCAGACCCGCCGGTCGAGGACCAGTCTCTGAAAGCGCGTAATCTGTAGCCAGTGCCCCGCCCAGAGAAAAACCGCCAATAAACGCCCGGTCCACGTCTTGTGACAGGGCGATAAAGTGATTGCGTACCTGATCGCGCCAGACCTCGGCGGTGGCAGTTACCATGTCGCCGGGCCGGGTGCCGTGTCCCTGAAGCAACAGCGTCCGGACCTCAACGCAGCGATCCGCCAGATAACGGGCCAGATCCCGGAACACAAAGGGCGAATCGCTCAAGCCGTGAACCAATAAAAGCCCGGTGCGATCTCCGGAGCTGCACTCTGCCGCCGGTGCCAGCCTGTACGGAAGGTTCCACTGCACCTGCTGCTCCCGCTCAAACCCGTCCACTGGAACAAGGTTGGTATCGACATAGGCTTTGACAGACTCGAGGTAACGGTCGAAGTCGGTCACCGGTTCGGCGCCCAGGGTTGATGGCCCGGGGTTGTAGAGTTGAGTGCTGGTGGCGCAGGCGGCCGTGGCGGCCAGCACCAGTAAAACGAGCAAAGTCCTGAGGATAGTCATAGCTGGCGAGTGGGTTTCGCTCCTTTGGTCATTACTGTCGTCATTGCTGACTGTGTTGAGTGATCGTTCAAATCCCGATACTGTGACTCCAGTATACGACCCCTAACCCCCTTCCGGATGAGGAGCCCCACAGATGAACATGACCCTCGCTTTCGACGTCTACGGAACCCTGGTCGACCCCATGGGCATGTCCCGCCTGCTGGCGGAAAACGCGGGCGACAGGGCAGAAGCCGTGGCCGCGCTGTGGCGGGAGAAGCAACTGGAGTTCTCGTTTCGCAAGGGCCTGATGAAAGTCTACGAAGACTTCGGTGTCTGCACCCGACAAGCCCTGCGCTACGCCATGGCCACCCATAAACTGACCCTGTCTGAAGAACGCGAAAACGCCCTGATGGCGGCCTACCTGTCTTTGCCCGCGTTCGATGATGCCTTGCCGGCACTGAAAACACTGAAAGGGCAGTATCCGCTATTCGCGTTTTCCAATGGAAGCTACCCGGCGTTGGAAAAGGTGTTGGGGCACAACGACCTGTTGGACCAATTTGAAGGCCTGGTATCGGTAGACGATATCAAGAGTTTCAAACCTGATCCTGCCGTTTACACCTATGCCCGCCGTGCAACCGGTTCCTGGGAAAAACCCCTGTGCCTTGTCTCCAGTAACGCCTGGGATGTGATTGGGGCCCGAGCTGCGGGATTACTCGCAATCTGGGTACAGAGGGATCGGAACAAGGTGTTTGAAGACTGGGGGATTCAGCCCTCAGCAGTGATCAACAGTCTTTCAGAACTAGAGGCAACCCTGAAAAACCTCTAAAGCCAGCGGAGGCAGGTGTTGGGGTAGGCTTTCCAAAACTGTAGAGGGCCAAGGATGGCCCGAAACAAGCGCACATGGATGTGCTCGTAGCGTGTTTTGGAAAGCCTAGCCCAACACCTGCCGGCAATCTCAAAGCTCAAAGAATCAGTCCGACCGCAAAGCCAACCAATCCGCCAACTCCAGCCAACTCTGACGCGGAGCCTTGCTCCCCGCAAGAATGCCCATATGCCCACCCGGCACAACCCGGAACGTCTTGTCCGTAGAGCTCACATGATCCATCACCCGCTTGGCCGCACCCGGTGTCACGAGCGTATCCTCGCCGCCGGCGATGGCCAGTAAGTTGGCACTCACATTGTCCAGTCTGGCAACGTCTTCACCGATCTGGATTTCCCCTTTGGACAACTGGTTGTCGATCCAGACGCGAACCACCGTGTCCTGAATGATCCCGCCGGGATAGGCCACCATACGATCCAGAAACGCCGACGTGGTGGCGTGACTGGTGACAAACTCCCGGTCACCCAGCCGGATGATCAGCTCCCAGTAACTCATCACGCTGGCAATCGGATTGGTCAGCTTGAATCCGATGGTATTGGCCCAGCCGGGAGTGTGAAACCAGTGAGGTTTCACATCGTGTAGCCGGAACCCAGTGCGTTTCCGCACAAACCCGGCCACATCCGCCATGCGCTGATTCACAAGCCCCAGGATCCCGGATGCATGACTGTCGATCGGCGAGCCCAGCACAATGGCATTGCGCACGTGCTGATCGTTGCTGAGCGCGGAATAAAACAGCGTGAACATGCCACCCATACTCCAGCCGTGCAGCGACAACTCCTGTTCACCGCTGTGCTCCCGAACCCGGTTCAGGTAGGCCGGCAGCAACTCGGCCACATAGGTATGCAGGTTGTAGTGACTGTGCTCCCGCGTGGGCATGCCCCAGTCGATCAGATATACCTCGAACCCCTTGGCACGCAGAAACCGAACCAGGCTGCGCTGGGGGAACAGATCGTAGATCAGCATATTCACCGCCAGGGGCGGAACGATCACAATCGGTGTCTTATGGGCTGTGCGCTCAACCGGAATGGTCTCACCTTCCAGCTCGATGAAATCCTCGGCCAGTGGCGGATAGTAACGCAGGCTGACCAGTCCATCGGTATACAGAGTCTCAAACGGCGTCTGCCCGGCCTGAACCAGACTGGCGGCCCGGAAGACCCGGTCGAAGGCGTTGCCGGCATAAAGGGCCGTTTGCCGGGTAACGCCTGCCGCCCGGTCAGCGGCGGATTTGAAGAGATTGGGCATGGGAATGTCCATGGAGAATGTGACGCTCACTATACGGATTACCGAACTTCTACTGTCCCGTCTCGCAGGCCAGAAATCCAGATTATCCATGGTGAGGCGAAAATCACCATGGCAGAAGTGTCCAAACCGGAGGGCAAACTGGTCACTTCAGGCCACTGCCCAACGAGGCCTGTGGTTGATATCATTAGGTCCCATTTGGAAAGAATAACCAGAAAAACAGGACCGCCATGCTCAGCTTTCTCCCTGCCCCCGTGATCGGTGTACTCAACTCCATCCTGCTGGGAATCAACACCCTGTTCTGGTGCATACTGCTTTATATACCGGCCATCCTGAAACTGATCATCCCTGTGACCGGCTTCCGGGTACTCTGCACCCGAGTCATTATCTGGATAGCTGAGGCCTGGGTCGCCTGCAACACCGGCTGGATGAAGCTGACCCATGGTACGAAATGGGACGTGAAAGGTGCCGAAAACCTCAAGCGGGAAAGCTGGTACCTGGTGCTGGCCAATCACCAGAGCTGGGTGGATATCTTCGCCATGCAGCGGGTCTTCAATCACCGGGCGCCGTTCCTGAAGTTTTTCCTCAAGCAGCAACTGATCTGGGTACCCGTTATAGGCCTGGCCTGGTGGGGCCTCGATTTCCCGTTCATGAAGCGTTACACGAGGGAGTACCTGATCAAACACCCGGAGAAACGCGGTGAAGATTTGCGGGCAACGCGTCGGGCCTGCGAGCAGTTCCGCCATACCCCGGTCAGTGTGATGAACTTTGTGGAAGGCACCCGGTTTACCCAGGCCAAACACGACAAACAGAAGTCGGCCTACAGGCATCTGCTGACACCCAAGGCCGGCGGTGCCGCCTTTGTACTCGACGCCATGGGCGATTCGATCCAGACCCTGGTGGACGTGACCATCGCCTATCCGGACGGAGCACCCACCTTCTGGGAGTTTATCTCTGGTCGGGTCAAGGAAGTCAAAATGGAAATCCACACCGTTGATATCCCGGAGCATCTGAAAGGCCGGGACTACTCAACGGATGCTGAGCATCGCCGTAACGTGAAAAACTGGCTGGGGGATCAGTGGCAGGCCAAGGATGAACGGCTGGAGCGGATGCTGGCCCGGTAATTACCGGGCATCAGCTGTCGGAGTCGTCCTCCACTTCGTCCGGATGTTCCTGCTTGTAGCGCTCCCACTCTTCCCAGTCGTGGGGCGTTCCCGCATGGGGCCGGCGCAGGTGCTTGGCGTGCTCCATCGCGTTGTGGCGGAGGCTGTGGTCTCGTTCTTCCTCTTCCTTGTCGAAACCGTACTTTCTGAGAAACTCGTCAGGGGTGATGGGCATGGCGCACCTCCATCATCGGATCATGTCCTGATTGATACGATGCGCCTGCCGACGTGGTTTTTCAACCGTCGTCGGAACTGGCACCGGTGGGTATTTCCTGCGCTTCCACCAGCTTGAAATTGATCTGCCTGCGTTCCTCGTCTACCCCTGCAAAGCTGACCGTCACCGGCTGTTCCAGCTGGAAGATGCGGCCGTTCTTGTTGTGGATCAGGCGAAGCGTGACCGGGTCAAAACTGTATTTGCCATCCAGATCCTTGCAGCTGACGAACCCTTCCAGACCGTTGGCATCCAGCCGTACAAAGAAACCGGCGGGCACGGTGCGGCTGATTACGCCGCTCATGGGTTCTTCGCCGAGTGTTTTGGCAAAGTCACTCTTGAGCCAGGTTTCCAGACTGTTTGCCGCCTGACGGGCACGAATCTGTGCTGCCTGCAGGGCCTCGAGCTGATCCTCGGTCAAGGCTTTCATGGGAGTATCCCACAGTGCCGACTTGATCAGCCGGTGCACATAGAAGTCCGAGAACTTGCGCAGTGGCGAAGTAAACGTGGTGTAGGCGTCCAGGCCCATTCCCTGGTGCGGAGCGGGCCTGAAGCTCAGCTCGGCCCGGGCCAGCTGGCGGGACAGTATGGCTTTTACCGGTACTTCGGCTTCGAGGCTGTCGGTTTCCTTCATCAGTTTGCGGAAGCCCTCGGCCTGATGGGCATCAACCCCCGACAGATGCGGTGCGTGGCTGTCGATCAGTGCCCGGATGTTATCGGCGCGATCATCCCGTAGCCCGGGATGCTGGATAAACAAACCGGCAGATTGATTGGTCAGGAAGTCTGCGGCGCAGCGGTTAGCGGCGACCATACACTCTTCCACCAGGCGATGGGCTTCATTCTGGACGGACGGTTCAATCAGCCGGATGCGTTTGTTTTCATCCAGCCGGAGGCGGAATTCCGGCCGGTCTCCACTCAACAGCGCATGCTCGCTGCGCCATTTCCTGAGTGCTGTCGCTGCCTGGTGCAATTGGTCCAGGCTGTTGGCGACGGCGTCCGGAAGCGCCTTGATCTCGTCGTCTTCCCGGCCTTCGATCAGGTTGGAGACGAGCTCATAGCTGAGTTTGCCCTTGGACTGGATAACCGCCTGGTGAAAGCTGTAGTCGCCAAGGCTGCCATCGTTGTTGACCTGGAGATCGCACACCAGAGCCAGGCGCTTGGCTTCTGGCATCAGCGAGCACAGGCGGGTGCTGATGCTGTCAGGCAGCATGGGTAGCGGTTCGCCCGGGAAGTAAATGGCGGTGGCGCGATTGAACGCTTCCTGCTCCGCCGGGCTGTCGGTGTCGATCATGGCGGTCGGATCGGCAATGGCAATCGACAGGGTCCAGCCGGTGGCGTTGGGCTCGGCCAGCAGGGCATCGTCCATGTCCTGGGTACCCGGGCTGTCGATGGTGACATACGGGCGGTCCGTGCGGTCTTCTCGCCCGGCTTCCCGTGATTCGATATCGCTTTCACCAAGGCTGTCGGCCTGTGTACGCACCGCGTCTGGCCAGGTGTCCGCCAGGTCAAAGGTTGCGAGGGTGAAGGAACGCTCGATGCCAGGCTCCCCGGCCTTGCCGATGACCCGCAACACCTTGGCCTGGCCCTTGCCGTCCTTGATCGGATGTTTGTGGATCTGGCAGTAGATGTAATCATCCTGCTGGGCGTTCATTCGCTCCTTGGGGGGAATGAAGATCCAGCGGTTGATGCCCGGGGTCTCGGGCACCACGAAATGGCCTTTGCCTTTCACCAGGTAACGACCAACAAAAGTATTCAGGCGGGTTTCCAGCAGTTCGTCCACCACGCCCTGGGTTTTGCCTTTCTCAACTTCCTGCTCGGTGACATTCACCCGGTCTCCGGGCAGCACTTTCTGCATTTCCTCGGGTGGCAGGAACACATCCCGGCCCTCGTCGAGCGCAACAAATCCGAAGCGGCCATTGGTGGCTTTGACAGTTCCGGGAAAAACCACCTTGTTGTCCTTGATATCCGATTTCAGCTGGCGCAACTGGCTGAGGGCGTCGGCATTGAGCATGAAGTAACCTGGCTGGTAAAAATGAATGATGGAGCGGAGTATAACGGTTATGGCGGTATGAGTCAGACCCGTTACGCCGGGTTAATCTCCGGGTCTTCCGAGGTGGTGATACAGACCCGGTTCCGCCCCTCATGCTTGGCCTGATAGAGGGCCCGGTCCGCGTGACGAAGAATGGTGTCACTGTTGTCGCCGGGCAAGGCAAAGTAGCCGCCAACACTCACAGTGACCGCTGTTCCGGTTTTTCGGCTTTCCTGTTCCACGGATTCCCGGATGCGACGAGCGATACGGCCCAGGGTCTCCGGGTCGCAGGGTGACAGCAGTACCACGAATTCGTCGCCGCCCCAGCGTCCCGGATGATCGTAGGGGCGAACGCCGGCTTTCAGCCAGAGGGCGACCCGGCACAGGATCTGATCCCCCGCCTGATGGCCCAGGTTGTCGTTGATGCTCTTGAAATGGTCAATGTCCAGCCAGATCACACCAAAACCGGTCTCCTGGCGGCGGGCCCGCTGGATTTCCTCATCCAGCACCTCGTCCAGGCCACGACGGTTTTTCAGACCGGTGAGGGGGTCAATCCGGGCCAGCCGGTTCAGTTCATCCGTTCTTTGCGCGACTTTTTCTTCGAGCTCCCGGGTAGAGTGACCCAGGCTCTGGGTCATTTTCTCGAAGTGATCGGCCAGCCAGCCGATCTCATTATCCGGTTTATCCAGCCGCGGCAGATCGAAGCTGCCTTCCCGGACTTTTTCCACGGCGTGTTCCAGGCTCATGATGGGCTTGAGAATTCGGGACTGGATGATCAGGTGGAACAGCACCAGTGTGACCAGCAGTGTGCCCAGGAACACCGTCACCAGCGGCCACAGATAGCTGGTCGGCAGGAGTGTATGAAGGTCAAGCAGGGTGATCTCGAACCAGCCAATCGCCGGCAGGAAGGCAACCCCGGCCAGATGCTTGCGGCCATCCACCGTCACGAAGCCGCTTTCTACCTGGCCCGCCTGGTCACTCCGCTTCTTGAGAAGCTGCAGCATACCGAGAATTTGCTGCTTGTCCTGGGGATCATCGAACAGCAGGTCGACGGTGTTCTTCTGGCCTTCGGGTTTGATGATGCTGGCGAAGTCGATGTAGTTCCGGTCGCGGTAAAGCTGAATGGCGCCATTGTAATCCACGAACAGGGTGGTGATGCCTTCCTGGCCGATGTCGACAATATCCTGCAGGAAAGCGTCCAGGCTTAGACCAGTACCGACCATGCCGACGATCTCGCCGGTCTCGTTGCGCATCAGCACATCGATCCAGAGTTTGGTAACACCGAGCTCGGTATCCGGGTTTACGTTGAGGTGGAAGTCCCGACCTTCCTCAATCAGCTGGAAAAACCAGGCGTCATCGGGCTTGTCTTTGTCCAGCACGTACCGGAACTGGTTACCGGCGTATTCGTTTTCCTCGTTGTTGTAGTAATAATGGCCATTGTTGGCGAGGGCAACGAAGTAATTGCTGTCCCGGAAATTGGAACGAAAACTTTCCATCTGGCGAATGGCTTCAGATTCGAGTGCGGCGTCATCCGGATTGGCGGCCCAGTTGATCAGGGCGGAGGAACTGGCCATTTGTTTGGCCAACCCGATTTCCCGTTCCAGGGACTGCAGCAGGCGGGCGCTGTCGTAGCGCACCTGTATTTCTGCTACTTGTTGGCCCCAGCGCTCGATGATGCTCTCGGAGAGCTCCCGGTAGGCCAGCCACGAAGCGAGGGAGGCCACGATGATGAGACCGGCGGCCAGGCCAAGGATGCGGGTTTTAAGGCTCAACGAGTTTCCCTCTCGGATTTTTCTGGGTTTCTGGGCGCCAATAATAGAACACTGGTTGACCAGAGTGTAGAAAAAACAGACAGGGATTGGCAGGAAGCGGGAGGAAAAAGCGGTCGCAAGGGCCGGTAAATGGCGGCCCTTGCGCAGTGATTGGCGTTAATTGTGCTGCGAAAAGATCCGGGTCTGCCCGGCCTCGTTAAACAGGATGACCTTGTAATGATCTTTCCGATCGCCCATTTCCATGCCGGGTGACCCGATGGGCATGCCTGGCACGCTCAGGCCGGTGGCCTTTGGTGCTTCGCTGATCAGGCGTTTGATGTCGTCGGCCGGCACGTGGCCTTCGATGACGTAATCACCCACGAATGCGGTATGGCAACTACCCAGACCGGCGATCAGGCCTGCTTCGGCCTTGATCCTGCCCATATCGTTGGTGTTGGTCGCCTCCACCTCGAAGCCGTTTTCTTCCAGGTGATCAATCCAGTCACCACAGCAGCCGCAGGTCGGGGATTTGTAGACGTGGATGCTCTGGGCTGCGCCGGCTGCCAGAGCCGTGGTGCTGAATCCCAGGGCTGCCATCAGGCCAAAAGCCAGGGTGTGTTTTTTCATGGCAAGTACCTCAGTGGTGATGTTGATGTTCACTTGAGCCTGTGTTGTCAGAACCGGAAAGCCAGAACCACCAGACGATGGCTGCCATCAGGGCAAGGCCTCCGACGTTGACCAGCATTGTTTCCATCAGTTCCGCTCCTGTTGCTGTTTCGGATCACTGTTGCTGTCGTTCCGTTCCGGACGGTGACTGGTTCGGAACAACCTCAGACGGTTGGCGTTGGAGACCACGGTGACCGAAGACAGGGACATGGCAGCGCCGGCCAGTATCGGGCTCATCAGTATTCCCCAGACAGGGTAGAGCAGGCCGGCGGCCACCGGAATACCCATTGTGTTGTACACAAACGCGCCAAACAGGTTCTGGTGAATATTTTTCACCGTGGCCCGGGAAATCTCGATGGCATCGGGTACGCCGTGGAGCGACCCACGCATAAGGGTGATGCCGGCACTCTCAATGGCCACATCCGTGCCGGTGCCGATGGCAAAACCGACGTCCGCCGCCGCCAGGGCCGGAGCATCGTTGATGCCGTCGCCGACCATGGCGACGGTGTAGCCCTTGCCGCGCATTTCGCTAACCACCTCGGCCTTGTCTTCAGGCAGCACTTCCGCGCGATAGTCATCGATGCCGGCTTTTTTCGCGATGGCCTTTGCGGTGGCGTCGACATCGCCGGTGACCATCATCACCTTGATACCAGCCTCGTGGAGGCGCTGGATGGCAGCCTTGGAGTCCGGTTTGATGGCATCGGCAACACCAATGACGCCCATAGCCTCGGTGCCCAATGCCAGGAACAGGGGCGTGCCGGCTTCTTCGGTGATCGAATGGGCGGCATCGTCCAGTTCGCCCAGAGCAATGCCCTGGTCTTCCAGCCAGCGACGGTTGCCCAGACGCACGGGCTTGCCGTCGAGTTCACCTTGCACGCCTTTACCATTCAGGGCCTCGAAACCGGTCACCTTCTCCAGCTGAACGCTTTCTTCTTTGGCCTTAGCCAGAATCGCCTCAGCCAGAGGGTGTTCGGAGTGTTGTTCCAGCCCGGCGGCGAGGGCCAGCAGGCGTTGCTCATCTTTGTCGTTGGCATGAACCCGGGTAACTGCCGGATGGCCTTCCGTGATGGTGCCGGTTTTATCCAGTATCACCAGATCCAGCTTGCCAGCGGTCTGCAAGGCATCGCCCTGGCGGATCAGCGCGCCGTATTCCGCGGCCTTGCCGACCCCGACCATTACCGACATGGGCGTAGCCAGACCCAGGGCACAGGGGCAGGCAATGATCAGCACCGTGGTGGCCGCCACCATCATATGAACCACCGCCGGTTCCGGCCCGACGTTGTACCAGACCAGCGCTGCCACCACGGCAATCAGCATGACGGAGGGCACGAACACCGACGAAATCCTGTCCGCAAGCCGTCCAATGGCAGGCTTCGAGCCCTGGGCCTTCTTCACAAGCTTGATGATCTGAGCCAGCGCGGTTTCACTGCCGACCCGGGTGGCCTCGTAGACAATCGAGCCATGGGTATTCAGGGTGCCGGCAGACACCTCATCGCCTTCCGATTTGCTGACCGGCATGGGCTCACCGGTGAGCATGCTCTCATCAATGCGGGTGGCGCCTTCGGCAATCACGCCATCGACCGGCAGTTTCTCACCGGGCCTGACCCGGATTTGGTCGCCCTTGCGAACTTCCTCTACCGGAACGTCCTGTTCTTCACCATTGCGAATCACCCGAGCCGTTTTCGCCCGCAGGTCCAGCAGCCGGCGCACCGCTTCTGAGGTCTTGCCTTTGGCCCGAAGCTCCAGTGCCTGACCCAGGTTGATCAGACCGATGATCATCGCCGAGGCTTCAAAGTAGACATGGCGGGCCATCTCCGGCAACGCGCCGGGAATACTGGCGACGACAATGGAATAAAGCCAGGCGGTGCCGGTTCCCAGGGCAATCAGGGTATCCATGTTGGCATTGTGGTGCCGGAACGCCTTCCACGCCCCGGTGTAGAAATGCCCGCCGGTGGCGGCCATCACGACCAGTGTCAGCACACCCAGCCCGAGCCAGGTGCCCTGGTTGGCGTCGGTCACCATCATGGTGCCGAAGCCCATGCCCCAGGCCATCAGCCCAAGACCCAGGCCCAGACTCACCGCCATCTTCACCAGCAGCGTCTTATACTGCTTGCGGTCTTCCTCCTGCTTGCGATCGTCGGCTTCGTCCTCGTCCTCAATCACGCTGGCGCCATAACCGGCACTCTCAACCGCCTTCACCAGCGCCTCAGGATCCGCATCACCCGTGGCCGTGGCGGTATTGTCTGCCAGGTTCATATGGGCATGGCTGATACCGGAGACCGACATCAGGGCCTTCTCAATGGTGTTTACACAGGACGCACAGGTGGCACCTGTGACCGACAGATGAATTTGCCCGTCCGCACCGTCTGCTCCCCCTGAACCAGTCGGAGCAGAATCTGCCTCGGTTGCCTCACCTTCAGAGTCGCCGCCGGTGTGGGCTTCACTCTTATTCTCGGAAGCACAGCAACTGGCCGGCTCGGCTTCTTCCTGGAAAGGCTCAGCCGGGTAGCCAGTCTCGGTAACAATACGCGCCGCCTCGGCGGCATCCACGCCCTCCGGCAGCGCCACGGTCTGCTTTTCCAGATCGACTTCAACCAGCTCGGCATCACCAGTCAACGTCTCCAGCGCGTTGCGAATCTTCTTCGCACAGCCCTGGCAGGAAGCCCCGGAAATGCTGAGAGTGGTTTGTAAAACAGGTGTGTCAGTCATCCAGAATCACTCCTCGTTCTGTTCGCTTGCCCCGCAACAGGGCGCCGGATCATCCCAGTGTTCGATCAACCGGCAAATGGTGTGGCCATCGGGCGTACCATCCGGCATGTCCTGCCAGGCAGCCAGCGCAGCGGTCATCCGCTTGCGTAACTGCTGCAGCTCCCGAATCTCCCGCTCAACCTCCGCCAATCGGTGTTGAAACACATCCCGAACCATCGGACACGGCGAATGATGATCGTCCGCCTGATCCAGAATCTGCCGTATCTCCGGTAACGAAAATCCCAGCTGGCGGGCCTTACGGGCAAACCGAAGCCGTCGAAGATCCTCGGCATCAAACTGCTGGTAGTTGTTGTCAGGGTTACGGGTTGGTTTGAGCAGGTTCTCGCGTGTGTAGAACCGAACCGTATCCGGGTTGACGCCGGCGGCTTCTGCAATCTCTTTTACTTTCATCGTTTTGTTCTCAATCTGGTCCTGCCTCAACACGGCAGAATCCTTTACATTGAGAATAGCCTAAAACCTGTGAGCAACTCACAGGTCAAAGGTTTTTTGGGGAAGAAGTCTGGGGAGGGCTATTAATCCCGGGAGCGTAGGAATGTACCGCAGGTCTTGCACTGGTCCGGCGCCATCAGCTTGGCCTGCCAACCAATCTTGTGGCCGCAGGCCGGACAGGCCAGCTTCAACTGTAGAACAACGATGGGTGTGATCAGGGCAGCGATCAGAACACCCAAGGGGCCCCAGCTTTCACCGCTGGACAGCCCCAGTTGACTGCTGAACACCAGAATGATGGTCAGCGCCACAAACGCAAAAATGAAATAGTTCCGGTTCCAGCGTTCCCACTGGCGAATCTTCTCGTCCTGTTCCGGAGTCAGGTATTGCGCAGCCATAGAATCTCACCTGGCGAATTTAACCGTATTTTGGGGACGGGCCGCGGCAATTACAATCCGGAATCGGCCGTAATGCCCGCCACCAGAACGCCCGAGGCCAGAGCCTTCTCAAGGTCGGAGACCGGAATCGGTCGGCTGATCAGATAACCCTGGGCGAAGTTACATCGGTGATTCTTCAGGAAACTCAACTGCTCTTCGGTTTCCACTCCCTCGGCCACCACCTCAATACCCAAATTGTGGGCCAGATTGATCACCGCCCGGGTGATCACCGCATCGTCATGTCGCTCCGTGACTTCCGTGATAAACGAGCGGTCGATTTTCAGCAGGTCGACCGGGAAATCCCGCAGGTAACCGAGCGACGAATAGCCCACCCCGAAGTCATCAATGGCCAGGTGAACACCCAGCTGGTGCAGACGGGAAAGCTGATTCAGGTTGTGCTCGATATTCTGGATGAAGATCTCTTCGGTGAGCTCGACCTCCAGGCGATCCGCCGGCACATTCTCCGCCGCCAGAGCTTCCCGAATGTGGTCCACCAGATCTTCGTCGTCCAGCTCCCGGCCCGAGAGATTGACCGCTATGCGCAGGCCCTCCTGGGCAGTGCCTTTCCAGGCCGCCAGCTGCCGACAGGCCGCCATAACCACCCAGCGCCCGATATCGGTGATGCGGCCGCTTTCCTCCGCCAGAGGGATGAATTCCACCGGCGGCAGAAGACCGCGGCGGGGATGGCGCCAGCGGATCAGCGCCTCGACACTCTGGATTTCACCGGTGTCCAGGTTCAGCTGAGGCTGATAGAAGAGCACGAATTCGTTGTTGGCCAGGGCCTGGCTCAGATCCTTGTCCAGCTCCAGGCGCATGACTTCCCGTTCCTGCATGCCCTCGGTGTAGAACTGGTAGGTATTCCGGCCCTGTTCCTTGGCCCGGTAGAGAGCAATATCGGCATTGCGCAACAGAGTATCCGCGTCCAGACCGCTCTGCGGGTACACCGCTACGCCCATGGTGGCGGTAATGCTGTGGGACTGGCCCTGAACATCGAAGGGCTGATCAAAGCACTGTTTGATCTGGCCCAGCAGGTGAATGATGTCGTCAATGTCGTCCACCTGTTGCTGGCAGAACATGAACTCATCACCCCCGGAGTAAGCGACCAGCAGTCTTTCATTGCTGAGACTGTTCAGCCGCTCGGACACCTTGATCAGCAGTTCGTCCCCGAACTGGTGGCCGAGGGAGTCGTTGAGGGTCTGGAAACGGTCCAGGTCCAGCATCACCAGGGCAACCTGGCGCATCTGGCGATCGGCAATGTTCAGGGTATGGGACAGGTCTTCCATGAAGAACCGTCGGTTTGCCAGGCCGGTGAGGGTGTCAGTGGACTCAAGCCGAGCCAGGTCTTTCTGAATGGCGGTTCGTTGCTCGATTTCCTGGTCCAGTTCCCGCCGCGTCTTCAGCAACGCCCGGTTGCGTTTCAGGATGAGCTGCACCAGCAGCGTGGTCAGGCTGGTTAGCAGGCCCATCAGCACAAAAGTGGCGAAGGTCATCCCGGGCCAGTGGCTGTATTGGCTATCCACCCATTCGGTGGACGGGCGCAGGGTTAACGTCCAATCGAGTGTCGGAAGATCAACGGCCTGGGTATGGAAAAAGTCGCTACTGACCGGCTGTGAGACGTTCAGCTCATAGCTCACCGCGCCCGCTTCGCGGATCTCGATCCGGAATGATTCCAGTACCCGTTTGGTGAGAAGCTGGCGTGCCAGCACTTCCATTTTGAATACACCGGCCATAAAGCCGTTGTTATCCGCGCCGGCACCCACTGGTGCGTAGATCACCATGCCCTGACCGCCCTGGCGCAATTCGATCACACCGGAAAGATCCCAGGTGCCGGACTGCCTTGCCAGTTCCAATGCCTGGCGGCGTTCCTCGTTGAAGGCGACGTTGTAGCCGATGACCTCTTCGTTGTCGGTTATCGGCTCCAGCCAGCGGATAATGAAATCGGAGTCAATCCATTCGATGGCCTGATAAACGCCAAAGTCGTCGAGGTAGTTGCGGGCATCCCGTCGCCATTCCAGTTCGGTTGTGACCGGGTCCGCCTCAAGGCGTTTGGCCATGCGCCGGATTGCCTCGGCGTGGACCAGGAATTCCCGCTCCAGGTGGTTGGCCATGGCCCGGGCTTCGTTGGCCAGATTTGCCTGGATCTGACTTTTGTCCTGTTGAACCAGTCCATAGCGCAGGCCGGCGGCCAGGCCCAGGAAAACCAGGAAAATCACCACCGGAAACGCCGGGCTCAAGAGGCCCGAAATAACAGCTTTAGGGGGTGATGCAGGTTGATCCACAGGGCTCTTCCAGTCTTCTGTTGGTGTTCGGTGATTATGTCAGACCTGACAGACCGGTAACAGAAGAGTGCCTGAAGTGTGACGCAGTGCCTGATTCAGATCAGGTTTCAGCGGCGTTCAGAAGCCCTGGGAATACCCAGGCGGGGAATTTCCTGCTTGGGACAACGATCCATCACTACCGTCAGTCCGGCAGCCTCTGCCCTGGCAGCACCATCCTCATTGATAACACCAATCTGGAGCCAGACCACCGGGATGTTCAGATCGATGGCCTGATCAATGATCGCATCGGTGCGCTCCGGCGCCAGGAACAGCTCAACCATTTCCACCGGTTCCGGCAGGCTATGCAGATCGGCGTAAACGGTTTCGCCAAGTACTTTCTGCCCTGCCAGGCGTGGATTTACCGGGAGGATTCGGTAGCCGTGGGCCTGAAGATATTCCATAACCTCGTGGGAGGGTCGATTGGTCTTCTCACTGGCGCCCACAAGGGCAATGGTCCTGACTGTCGTCAGGATGTCACGCATCTGGTCCGGGCTATTGCTGGGCATGGTACTTGGGAAACCTCGCTGAATTAACGGTGTGCCTGAAGACAGACAGACACGGATTCCGCGTAGCGTAGCGCGTGAGGCTTGTCGATTTCCACTTCGGCCCACGTCACCGCCTCATGCTCCATCACGATGGTCAGGACCTCGTGGGTCAGGCGTTCGAGCAGGGCAAACCGGTTGCCATCCACATGATGAATAATCTGCTTGGTGATGGTGCGATAGTTCAAGGCGGCAGAAATTTCATTCCGGTTTACCGCTTCAGAAGCATCGTAGGTCAGCGCAACGTTGATCAACACGTCCTGCTGGTTGTTGATTTCCTCTTCCTTGATGCCGATGTAGGCTCTCAGCAGAAGATCCTTGATCCGGACTTTTGCCAGGTGATTCCCGTGGACGTCTGTCATGCGGCCTCCCTAGGGTCAGGTGCTTCAGCGATTGGTACTGATCAGAGTCAGAAACTCGGTGCGAGTGGCCTGGGATTTACGGAACTGTCCCAGCATCATCGACGTCTTCATGCGCGAATTCTGTTTCTCCACGCCTCTCATCATCATGCACATATGTTGGGCCTCAATAACCACCGCCACGCCCTTCGCGCCGGTAACACTCTCGACGGCTTCGGCAATCTGCCGGGTCAGGTTTTCCTGGATTTGCAGGCGGCGGGCATACATGTCGACGATGCGGGCGAATTTGGATAGACCCAGCACCTTGCCCTGGGGCAGGTAGGCGATGTGGCACTTGCCGATAAACGGCAACATATGGTGCTCACACATGCTGTATAGCTCAATGTCCTGTACCACGACCATTTCGTCCATGGCCGACTCGAATACCGCATTGTTCACCAGGTCGCCCAGGTCCTGCTTATACCCGCATGTGAGGAACTGCATGGCCTTGGCGGCGCGCATTGGAGTGTCTTGCAGACCCTCGCGGTCCGGGTCTTCGCCCAGGCCATCGATAATGGCACGAAAGTGCCCGGAGAGGTCGTCAAGGAGTTTGCTCATAGTCTTATCCGGTTAGCAGTGTCTTACGAGGGCCAAAGCTTAAGGCAATTTGGCCACCATCTCTACGTTTACGGAGTCATTGCCGGAAAAGACCACTTTGGCTTCCTCGCCCTGTGGTTTGGGCGACAGGGCTATGGCAGCGGGAGCTGCTTTGTTCTAAAGTTTCGGGCTGTAAATGTTCGCCGGGGACAATACATGGAAGAGGTGATGCCTACCGTCGGTGGGATTTCCGCCGCAGGGCGCGATGAAGGCACCCTTGAAGGGTGGCAACAGGGAGGTAAGTGGTTCAGTTTCGAGGGGCATGCCATTTTCAGCCGGATGGCAGGCACGGGTGAACCGCTGGTCCTGATTCACGGTTTTCCTACCGCCAGCTGGGACTGGAATCGGCTCTGGCCGATGCTGGTCCAGCAGCACAATGTGCTGACGCTGGATATGCTGGGCTTCGGTTTTTCAGATAAGCCTTCCAATTACGATTACAGCATCGAAGACCAGGCTGATCTGTTCCAGGGCTGGATTGAGGGGCTGGGCCTGCCGTCGGTGCACCTGCTGGTCCATGACTATGGTTGCAGTGTGGCCCAGGAACTTCTGGCCAGGGAGCAGGAAGGCGGGCTGCCTTTCCGGATTGCCAGTGTCTGCTTTCTCAACGGTGCCCTTTTCCCGGAAGTCCACAATCCGTTGCTGATTCAGAAGCTGTTGAGAAGCCCCTTTGGCGGTTTGATCAGCCGAGGTCTCACACGACGCAGTTTCGAGCGCAGCTTCCGCCGGTTATTCGGCAGCCAGAATCCACCGGACCGTCAGGACATGGAGGACTTCTGGCATCTGCTGACCTACAACAACGGGCGAGGCATCCTGCACCACCTTATCCAGTTCATGGAAGAGCGCCGTTGTCACCGGAACCGTTGGGTTGGCGCGTTGCAGAAGGCGACTCAACCGA
Source organism: Marinobacter maroccanus (assembly GCF_002933275.1). Lineage (GTDB taxonomy): Bacteria > Pseudomonadota > Gammaproteobacteria > Pseudomonadales > Oleiphilaceae > Marinobacter > Marinobacter maroccanus. The sequence goes on along the minus strand of NZ_PSSX01000004.1, from coordinate 234,256 downwards.
TGCGACTGATATCCGGTACGGCCGATCCTGTCTCCGGAGCCGGCATGGCGCGTCGGTACCGGGAGCTGATACCCGATGGCGATGTAGTGACTCTGAGGAACATCGGGCACTACCCGCATTTCGAGTGCCCCTGGGAGGTTTTCAGCGCCTACCGGGAGTTTCGTAAACGCTGCGATCAGTAAACCTGGCAGGTACTGCGCTTCAGCCCGACGCGGAATCGGGCATGTTTTCGGCGCCCCGACCCACAACCGGAAGTGGTCGGGCGGCATTGACCACCTGGTTGCGACCCCGGGACTTCGCTTCATACAGCGCCTGATCCGCCCGGTTCAGCCAGACCGACCAGGTTTCCCCCTTGCTGACTTCCGCGACACTGGCGCTGGCCGTCACCTTGATATCTTCAAGGAAAGGCCGGGCGCTGATGCTGGTCAAAAGCTGGTGGGCCAACGCATCGGCATCTTTCTGGCGGGTTTCCGGCAGGACGATCATGAACTCCTCGCCGCCGATCCGGAACAGCTGATCACTTTCCCGCAGTCGTTTGCGCAAACGCAGCGCCATTTCCGTGAGCACCTTGTCACCGGCCAGATGGCCCCACTGATCGTTGATGGTCTTGAAGTAGTCCAGATCCAGCAAAATCAGGCTGGACACCCGTTCATACCGTTCCCGCATCTGAATCTGGCCGTTGAGAATATCGGCAAGCTGTGAGCGGTTCAGGCAACCGGTCAATGGATCCGTGGTGGCCAGGCGTGTGAGCTCCTGTTGGAGTTTGCCCACCAGAAAGGCAAAAATCATGGCAAACAGGCAGGTCAGGCCAAGGGAAAAAGTGATTCGCCAAAAGTCGGCTTCAGGAAAGCGCAGGAAGGACACGACAGCCATAACCACCACAAAGATAATGTTGCTGCCAATGGCTTCCCTCAGGGGCAGCAGGAAAAACAGGGCCGTGGCGGCAGGGTAGGCCCAGTAGAGACCGGCATGGCCATTGATGTGCGTGGAATAGGCGGCACTGACCACCGCGAGCAGGGGGAACAGTCGGCCTTTGAGAAAATAGGTGCCACGGAACCTCAGAAAAGCGATGACCAGAAGGGCGTTGACACAGAACAGGACCAGTACCGCGGATAGCAGGTAATGGGCTTGCTGCCATTGCACCATCACCAGGGGAGCCACCGCGATGAACGCCCAGAAATGCAGGTGATAGACCAACTGGCGTTTGAAACCCAGCACCGCGATGGTCGGGTTGGTTGCAAGGGTAGAGGGTGGTACCGAAAAATTCACAGCATACTCCCGCTGTCTGAGTCGTATCCGCCCGCGTCCGGTGCCGGGACTGTCGTGAAGTCTAGCATGGCCATTGCTCTAATTAAGCAGATAGCGTCGTTTATGACCACCATTAGTTTTGTTCAGTTGGCCGGGCCTTGTCCACTTCGCTAAACTCCGCGAGAACAATTCAGGGACACGCCCAGGGACCATCCTATGACTGCTATTCACACCCGAGAACCGGCCCTGACTATCCGGGCCGGCCGTCGCGCGTTGCAGCGCTTCAAGGAAAAACCGCTGTCACCGGAAGACGTACACGTGATTCCGGGCGCTGCCGGTGGCCCCAAGGCTCTGGGAATAAGCGGGTTGGACAAGGCCATATTCGGCGACTGGCTGCCGCGGGTTCCGCAGGAACGATCGCTGATCGGCTCTTCGATCGGAAGCTGGCGGTTTGCCGCCGTGGCTTCCTCCGATGACCCGAAAAGTCAGCTCGGTCGGCTGGCTGAGCTTTACACCGCGCAGCGATTCGCCAAAGGCGTCAGTGCGGCGGAAGTGAGCCGCAAGAGTGTGCTGTTCCTGGAAGAGCTGCTTGGTGGCCGGGAAGATGCCATTCTGAACCACCCCTGGTACCGGCTTAACGTCGTGGTTGTTCGCAGCCTTGGCATGCTCGCGGAGGACGCGCGTGGGCGATTGGGGCTTGGCCTGATGAGCGCCATCAGCGCCAATATGGTCAGTCGCCGGCACCTCAGCCGGTTTATGGAGCGGGGCATCATCCACGATGCCCGCCTGAAAGCGCCTGTGGCGAAGCTGGTGGATTTTCCCAGCCACGAAGTGGCGCTGACCCGCGAGAACCTGATGCCCGCCCTTCTGGCTTCTGCCTCCATTCCGCTGGTGATGTCCGGTGTCCGGAATATTCCCGGTGCGCCGGAAGGGGTCTATCGTGACGGTGGCCTTCTGGACTATCACCTGGACCTGCCCTACCAGCAGCCGGGCGTGGTGTTATACCCGCACTTCACCGATAAGGTGGTGCCCGGCTGGTTCGACAAGTCTTTGCCCTGGCGGCGGGGCGACGCCACCCGGTTGCAGGATGTACTGCTGGTGGCGCCCTCAAAAACCTATCTGGAATCCCTGCCTGACCGAAAACTCCCGGACCGGAAGGATTTTGAGCGCTATGTCGGTGATGATGCCGGCCGGGAGCGGGCCTGGCGATCGGCCATTGCCGAAAGTGACCGCCTGGGTGACGAGTTTCTGGAGCTTATCGAAACCGGGCGTCTGGCGGATGTCGTCAGGCCCCTCTAAAAGCGGTGTTTCTTCAGGAGTGTCTATACTGGTGCAGTACAGTCATGACTTGGGGAACAGAATATGTCCGATGAAAAACCGGTGGTTGCCAGCAAGACGCCCTTTTCTGTGATGGTGGAGGCAGGAAAGAACTACCTCTGGTGTGCCTGTGGCCGCAGTGGCAGCCAGCCCTTCTGTGACGGCTCCCATAAGGGAACCGGTATAAGCCCGGTGAAGTACGAGGCGGAAAAGAAAGAGTGGGTCTGGTTCTGCGGTTGCAAGCAGACGGGCAACGCGCCCTTGTGCGACGGCACTCACAAGACCCTCGACTAGACCGCCAAACGTTGCAGTGTACTTATCCTGAAGCCTGACAGGCCGTGGACCGGGTCTTTCAGCGCCCGGACCCTGAGCACTACCGGAACCTCTGCTTCCTGATTGCGGTGGAGGAGAGGAAGATCAATTCGCTCAATGGAGCGCTCACTGCGAGCGGTCGTCAGGGCCAGTCGGTAATTGGACTGAAAGGCGGGTGCCACCAGTTCCTCCAGGGGCTGCCCGACGAGGTCAGCGGGCGCCCGATCCAGAAGTTCGGCAATCTGTGGAGAAACAAAACCGATCCTGCCATTTTCATCCAGTTCCCAGATCACGGCTCCGGACAGAGCCACCAGGTCACGACTTCGCTGTTCGCTATCATTCAGCGCCTGACGCAATATCGACTTCTCAACCTGAAAGTTGGCGATCTGATGGTCAGCGCCGACTTCCCTCTGTTCCAGGCCCCGGATGCGGAGCGTCTGCAAATCAAGCCGACGATTGAGTAACAGGGCAAGAGCGGCAGCGAAGACAGACAGGGCAAAACCGGCGATCCAGACCGTTTGCTCGGCTGCACGGGCGACCTCTTCCAGCCCTTCGGGCGAGGGAACGGTGGTGAGTATCCAATGCTGGTCCAGTGGAGACACTTCAGTGCGCAGCGCCCGAGTTGGGTCCACCGAACCGTTGGTTCCTATCTGCAGCAGTGGCATCTTGGTGTGTCGTTCGAGGGTATCGATGCGCAGGCCGAGGGACTCGGGGAGAGTGTCGCTAAACAACGCCTGGAGCCAGGCCGAGACGGGCTGGCTGCTTTCGCCCGCTTCCGGCTGATTCGGCACGTTGGCGAGCAGGTGATTGACCAGGGCCTGATGCTGGGCATAGTAACGCGCTTCAGCCAGGGCCATGGCCCGCCGTCCTTCGATCGTTGCGGTGATTCCGGTTACCAGCAGCCCGACTGCGACCAGAACCAGGGGGATCCAGAGCCCTGGCCAAAGTACCGGTTTGCGGAACCGGGCTGGAGCTGAGCTTTCCATGCCGAGCTTCCTTTGCGGCGGGCTTTGCACCCGGGTAAAAGTAACTGCCTTTATCCCTTCACTTTAGACGAGGTGTCGAATTCAGGGAAATATTCAGGCCCGGGCCCTTCCCGCGGCACTGTATACCAGCAGAAAGGCCGCAAAGGCCGTGACCACGATCGAAGGTCCGGCGGGAGTATCAAGGTACCAGGACAGACTCAGACCGCCCGTCACCGCAATGCATCCGAAGATAACTGCCATGGCCACCATAATCTCCGGATTGTGAGCCAGCCGCCTGGCGGTCGCCGCGGGAATGATAAGCAGTGCGGTAATCAGCAGCACACCGACGATTTTCATTGCGACAGCAATGACCAGCGAAAACATCAGCATGAGAACCAGCCGGAGACGCTCCACAGGAACACCCTCAACACGGGCAAGTTCCTCATGGATCGTGCTCATAATTAGCCCCCGCCAGAGCACTGCGAGAAGAAGGAGGATGACTGTGGCGCCGCCATAAATCCAAAGTAGATCTTCGCGACTCATGGCCAACAGATCCCCGAACAGTAAGCCGGTCAGATCCACCCGCACATCCGGCATGAAGCTCAGGGTTACCAGGCCTATGGCTAACGCGCTGTGTGAGAGGATGCCAAGCATTGTGTCTGTTGCCAGGGCTCGCGTACGGGACAGCAGCACCAGTGCCATGGCCAGCACCACACAGGTAATGATGACCCCGACGTTCAGGGGCACGCTGATCAGAAAGCTCAGGGCAATGCCCAGCAGTGCCGAGTGGGCCAAGGTATCGCCAAAATAGGCCATTCTTCGCCAGACCACGAAACAGCCCAGTGGTCCCGCCACGAGAGCAACGCCGAGGCCGCCAATCAGGGCGCGCCAGAAGAAATCGTCCAGAACGGCGTTAATGATGGGCATGGTCACACTCCGCGTGTCCGGATGGGGCGTTGTGAGACTCGCTGTCCACCACATCCCCGTGCAGGTCGTGGCTGTGGTTATGGTGATGGTGGTAAACCGCCAGGGATTCGGCCACCGGCCGGCCAAACGTCTCGATGAACGCCGGGTCGTGGGAGATGTCCGCCGGGTAACCGCTGCAGCAGATATGCTGGTTCAGGCAGATAACCTTGTCAGTGGCCGCCATGACCAGGTGCAGGTCGTGGGAGATCATGATCACGCCGCAATTCAGGTCGTCCCGCAACTGGCGAATCAGGTCATACAGCGACGCCTGACCGTTGATATCGACCCCTTGAGCCGGTTCATCGAGCACCAGCAGATCCGGTTTGCGAGCCAGGGCCCGGGCCAGCAACAACCGCTGTTTCTCACCACCAGACAGATGGTGCACGGAGGCATGTAACAGGTGGCCGACACCGGTGCGGGCGAGTGCGGACTCACATTCGCTGAGCGACCGCCCGCTTAGCAGCATGAACCGCTTGACGCTGAGGGGAAGTGTGGCCTCAAGAGTCAGATGCTGTGGCACGTAGCCGATCACCAGGTTCTTTTTCACCGACACCTGGCCTGCGGACACTTTCTGGATACCCAGGACTGCCTTGATCAGCGTGGTTTTCCCGGCCCCGTTGGGGCCGATAATCGTGATGATATCGCCCCGATGGATCTTCAGGTTGACCCGGTCAACCACAGGCCGTGAGTCAAACTGGACGGTGAGATTCTGCAGGCTGACCAGAGGATCAGTCATGGTCCGGCTCCGCCTGGCAACGGGGGCAAAGGCCGGCTATTTCAAGGGTAGTGTTCTCGGCCCGGAAGCCTTCCTCAGCGGCTGCTTTGCGCACTTCCGTTGAGACTGACGGTGCGGTCAATTCTAGGACATTGCCACAGACGCGACAGATCAGAAACATGCCGGTGTGGTTTTCACCCGCGTGGGTGCAGCCGATAAACGCATTGAGTGAGGCAATACGATGCACCAGGCCGTGTTGTTGCAGGAAATCCAGTGCGCGGTAAACCGTCGGCGGGGCCGCGTTATGGCCATCAGAGGACAGCTCCGCGAGCACATCATAGGCACCCAGGGGCTTATGGGACTGCCAGATCAGTTCCAGCACCCGTTCCCGGATGGCGGTGAGACGGGCATTCTGGCGCTGGCAAATGGCTCGGGCGTCAGTCAGGGCCTGGCTGACGCACGCGTCGTGGTTGTGGGGCCGATAGGGAATGGCTCGGGCTGACATGGTCGGGATCCTGCAAAATTTGAAACATTATAACATTTGCAGGAATGTCTGCCATGCCCGGCAGTGAAACGAACAACCGGTCAGTGCCGGGATTTCACAACCAGGGATTCCAGGTATTCCAGATTCGGGATCCAGGCGTTCTCGCCCTCTACCTCAACCAGCATGAGATCAGCCGGGCCTGGCTCGCCCTCCAGCTTCCTGACCTGTTCCTCGGTCAGACGGGCCTGGCTGGGAATACCCTGGGTAACCAGTGCCATAAACGGGACTTCCTTGTGGTGATCGCCGATGGTGTTGAGTACAACAATCCGACCACGATTGTCGCCCGGAACGGTAAGGGCGCCACCGTTGGCTGCATCGTAGGAGATCACCGGGAGCTGGAGGCCCCGCCAGTCCAGGTAGCCAACCAGCCATTCCGGTGTGTTGGCGCCCGCGTCAGAGCTGGCGTAGTCGACCACTTCTGCAATCGAGACGTTTGGCAGCAACAGTTGCCGTCCGCTCATGGGAATCATGACGCAGGAGAGGGATTGGCTGTTGTCGTTCATTGCTTGTTACCTCAGGCGGAGTCCCGTTTCTGCCGGCTCTTGAGCAGGCAGGATTCTTCAATGGTTTTGACCAGTTCCCGGGCCAGCTGCTCCGGGGTGCCACAAAAACCGGCGCAACCGGTGGCGGCCACGGATTCGGGCATGGAGCTGTTGCCACAGCTTGTGCTCTCCTGCACCCAGATCCGGCTACCGTAAGCTTTCAGCAAAGGCGCCGCAATAGCGCCATCATTGCCCATGCCGGAGAAAAGAATGGCATGGCAGCGCTGGCCATAATGATCAGCGACATTCAGCAAAACCTGATCAATAGAGGGCCCATACGGACCCGGCCAGGCATTGCTGGTTTCTGTCAGCGTGCCCTGTTCGCTCAACTTCCACTCGTGTTCCACCGGGATCAGCACAACATCACCATTCTGGACCTGGTACCCTTCTTCTGCCCGCTTGAGCTGGTAGTGGGCGTGGCGCCCCAGTACCCGGGTCAGAACCTCGGTGAAGTTGCCATCAATGTGCTGGGCATAGATAAAGCCCACGGGCAGATTCGGAGGCAGGTGATCCAGGAACGTTTTTACCGCTGCCGGGCCACCCAATGAGGCGCCCAGGATCCACACTTCCTCGGCCACCGATCCGGGAACAGCCGGTGGAATCCAGTGAGGCAGGTCCGGTGAAGGTGTCGCTGCCGGTGTATCCTGCTCCAGCTGTGCCAGTGTGGCTTCGGAATCCAGCTCTTCCAGATTCCCCAGTTGCTGCTCCAGCTTGCCCAGCAGCCGTCTTTCCCAGCGAAAGTACTCAGTGCTTCCGGGTTTGGGGGCTTCGTCCAGTCCGAACAGCACCGGTGCTTCCGTGTTTTCAAGCAGGTGATCGAACAGTAACGGGTGATCGGCTTCGTCCTCGAGGGTGACCAGCCAGAGGCTGGCATCGGGAAACGCCGGATAGCCCAGCAACCGGTCCGGATCCCCGGAGAAGCACACCTCGAGACCAAACTTGGATGTGGCGGCCTGCAGCCGATGACGCTGCAGGACCACATCCGAGACGATCCCGACCTTTGGCCGGCCGCACTGGCCGGCCATCACTGTCTTCCGGTCAGCCGCTCAATGGTCTCAAGCAGCTCGGTTTCCTGGAACGGCTTGCCGAGATACTCGTTGACACCAATGGCCAGCGCACGTTCGCGGTGTTTTTCGCCGGTCCGGGAGGTGATCATGCAGATCGGAGTTTCCCGCAGGTTATCGTCGTGGCGTACAAAGCTGGCAACTTCGAAACCATCCATCCGCGGCATCTCGATATCCAACAGGATAATGTCCGGTTTGTGATCCTGAAGTTGTGCCACCGCATCCAGGCCGTCTTTCGCGGTGATGACTTCCATGCCGTTACGCTCCAGCAGTCGTGAGGTAACCTTCCGTACCGTAACCGAGTCGTCCACCACCATGACCACGGTGGCCTGTTCCTCGTAACGGGCCGACTCGCGGGCCTTCTCGAGATTGGCCAGGCGCTGACGCTCGGACAGGATGTCGGAACGGATCATGGCCGGCAGGTCGAGAATCACCACCACGTTACCGTCACCCAGAATGGTGGCACCGGAAACACCCCGGACCGAACTGAATTGCGGGCCAAGGGATTTCACAACAATTTCCCGGCTGCCCATCAGGTTGTCCACCTGCAGGGCCATGGGCTGCTCGGCACCGCGCACCAGGATCACCGGCAGCGGCAGGGCCTGCCCCTGCAACTTCGGATGGTGGTCACTGTTCAGCAGGCTGCCCAGATACTGGAGCCGGTATTCCTGGCCGGCGTATTCGTACAGCGGCGCATCCGGCTTGTAGTATTCCTCGAGCTCGTAGGTGCTGACCCGGACAATACCCTCAATGGTGTTCAGCGGAATCGCGTAGAAGTCTTCGCCGGTGGAAACCATCAGGGCCCGGTTCACGGAAACCGTGAACGGCAGGCGCACGGTGAAGGTCGTCCCGCGGCCAACAGCGGAATCGATATCCAGGCTGCCGCCGAGCTGTTTGATTTCACTGGCAACCACGTCCATGCCCACGCCGCGGCCGGAAATCTGAGTTACCTGCTGAGCGGTGGAGAAGCCGGGTTGCAGGATAAACTGCAGGATTTCCCGTTCAGACAGATCCTCATCTTCCCGCAGCATGCCCTGACGGATGGCCTTGTCGCGGATCACCGAAGAGGGAATGCCGGCACCGTCGTCGATCATGCGCAGCACTACGTCGCCGCCTTCCCGCGTCAGTGAAAGCGTGACTTCGCCCGTTTCCGGCTTGCCGGCTTGTTTACGATCGGCCGGGCTCTCGATGCCGTGATCCAGAGCGTTCCGGAGCATGTGTTCCAGGGGCGCGATCATGCGCTCGAGGATGTTCCGGTCCATCTCGCCTTCGGCGTTGCGGACATCGAAGTCCACTTTCTTGCCCAGCTCGCCGCTGATCTGGCGGACGATCCGACGCAGGCGGGGCACCATGGAGGCGAACGGAATCATCCGGGTCTTCATCAGACCTTCCTGAAGCTCCGTATTGATCCGCGACTGCTGTACCAGCAGGGTTTCAGTGTCCCGTACCCGGTCAGACAGAGTCTCTCGCAGGTCCGCAAGGTCCGAGGAGGACTCGGTCAGGGCCCGGGACAGCTGCTGGATGGACGAGTAACGGTCCATTTCCAGGGGGTCGAAGTCGTCGCCGTAATCCGGACCGTGCTCTTTCTCGGCACTGAACAGGATCTGCGCTTCGGTTTCGATTTCCATCCGGCGCAGCTGCTCACGCAGACGTTCGATGGTGGCGGCCATTTCATCGAGGGTATGGCCAAAATCACTGGTCTGCTGCTCAAGCCGGCCACGGGTAATACTGGTTTCACCGGCCAGGTTGACCAGCTCATCGAGTAGCGGTGCGGATACCCGGATGGTTTCCTGGGCCGCCCGCTGGGCTTCGGCCGCCTGTTTGCGGGCCTTGGCCGGCGATTTCCCGGGTTTCGGCGCCGGTGCCACCGGTTTCTCCGCTTTGGCGGGCGTTGTCGGCTCTTCGGGCTTCTTAGGTTCTGGCGCGGTCTGGGCCGGCGCCGGCTGCTCGGTCTTTGCCGGTTCCGGCACGCCCGAGCCGGACTCATAGCCCTTACGGATATCGGCAACCAGGGCAATGATGGCGTCGTGATCTTCGGTAATGGCCTGCCACTGTGATTCATCCGGGGCATTGCCGCCCAGATCAATCAACCGGGTTTCAAAAGCGTGGGCCTTGTCACCAAGCTGGGTAAGTTGGGACAGACGGGCACCGCCCTTGAGGGTGTGCAGTGCCCTCTGGGCTTCCTGGTTGAAGCTGTGGTTTGCCGGCTCCTTGCGCCAGTCCTCAAGCAGTTGCTCGAGCTGATCCATGATCTCGCCGGCTTCCTCCAGGAAGATTTCCAGTACTTCCGGATCGATCGCTTCCTGTCCGGATTCTTCACGGGGGGCTGCGGTCTCTTCGGCGGCGACCTCGTGGGCTGCCTGGAAGTCTTCAATAAGCGCCGTATCAGATTCGGGCTTGCTGCCATCTTCCAGGCTGTTGAGCATGGTCTTGAGGCTGCCCAGTGCCCGATCGCTGAGGCTGAGCAGAGTCTTCTGGTTATTGGAGCCGGAAATCAGCGGATCCAGGGCGTCTGACCATGCCTCTGCCAGGTTGGCAATGGGATCAACATCAGAAAGCCGTGCACCGCCCTTGAGGGTGTGCAGTTCCTGCTGGAGCTGGGTCAGGCCGGTCAGTTCTTCCGGCTCGTCTCGCCACTGATCCAGGCACTCGCTGATAGCGTCGTAGATTTCCAGGCCTTCGTCGAGGAAGATGCCGATCAGGTCGTCGTCACTGGCCTGTGTCAGAGTCTCGCTGAGGCTGGTGGCTTCTGGTGCTTCCTCGGCCGCAGACACCGCTTTCTCGGTCTCGGCCGGTTGTTCCGGTTCTTCCTCACGGGCATCTGAGGGCATCGCCTCGCCCCGCAGGATGGACTGAACGCGGGCGACCAGCTCATCGGCCGGCGGGCAGGGCTTCTGGGTGGCCACTTGCTCGACCATCTGCGCCAGCCTGTCGTGGCAGGCAAACAGCAGGTCATTCATGGAGTCGCTGGCTTCCAGCTGACCTTCCGCAACCTTCTCGAACAGGTCTTCCAGCACATGAGTCAGGTCGCCGATGGCTTCAACGCCGGCCATCCGGGCGCCACCCTTGAGAGTGTGGACATCCCGTTGCAGTTCGGCGGCGATGCTCCGGTCCGAGGGATCTTCGGTCCAGGTGTGCAGGGCACTGCCGGTGGAGTTGATCAGATCGTAGGCTTCTTCCAGGAAGATGCCGACCAGTTCCGGATCCAGGTGGGACAGGTCCGCGACACCGTCTTCTGATTCGCCGGCCTCATCGGCATTGGCAAAGTCGGCCTCTTCCGGCTCATCGACGTCAGGGAGCGGGGCCTGTTCCTCAGTGCCTGATTCGGCTTCGGGTTTTTCGTCCTGACTGGCTACGTTGGTCACCGGACGGGTTCCCGTGGCGCTGTCCATGTAAGCCTGGATTTCGCCAATGAGATCCGGAGCGGGACGTGGCGGCTCCTTGGCCTCAAGATTCTCAACCATACCCGCCAGACGGTCGTGGCAGCGGAACAACAGGTCGGACAGCTCATCGGTGATTGACAGCCGCTGTTCGGTCAGTCCCTCAAACAGGTTTTCCAGTTCATGGGAGAGATCGCCTACGGCCGGGATGTCCGCCAGCCGTGCGCCACCCTTGAGGGTATGCAGATCCCGCTGGAGCAGACGCAGGATGTCCAGGTTGGCGGTATCTTCGCTCCAGCTCTGGAGTGCTTCGGCGGTGCTATCGACGAGGTCGCGGGCTTCCTCCAGGAAGATTTCCGCCAGTTCCTCATCCATTTCATCATCGGATTTGGCCGTTTCCGGGAGCGGCGGTTGCTCGGTTGTTGCGGGCTCTTCACTGGCTGACGTCTCGGTCTCGTCCATCTCAAAGCTGAGATCGATCTCCTCAAGGTCGCCGGTGAATTCCTGCTCGAAGGCATCCGGTTCCTGGCTTTCCGGGGTCTGGGCCTGTTTCAGCCCTTCGAGGGCGGCGACCATGTCTTCGCCGGATTCAGTGGCGAGCCCGGCCGCCACCTGGTCCATCATGTTGATCAGCTGTTCATGAGCGGCCCGCACCGTCTCGAAGAAAGCCTCGTCCGGTGCTTCGTCGTGCTTCGCGGCCTCGTCATAGGTTTCTTTCAGTGCACCCGAGAGCGCGGCGACATCGCCGAGCCCGGCTTCGGAGGCGCCGGAGGTCAGCTGCTCCAGTTCCGAACGCAGCGGTTTCAACGACTCCATCTCGCCAGGGTTGTCTGCCCAGTGATCGAGAATCCGGTCGGCATCAAGAACGATGTCGAGGCCTTCATTCAGGAACAGCTGAACCAGCTGTGACGGTGCCTGCTGTGGATGCTGGCGCGGTGCTTCCTCACTGTGGCTGCGGAGTGTTTCCTCCGTCAGGTGATCCAGTTTTTCAAGGAATGCATCGGTGCCTGGCAGCGAGGCCTGCGGGTTTTCACGAATCTGGGCCAAGCCCTGGGTCAGGAAATCGCAGGCGGATTCGATCAGCGAAAGGACGTCGCGGTTGGCCCGCTTGTTCTGGGCCCGGGATTCCTTGACGAAACGCTCCAGCGGCGTGATCACGGCTGCGATCGGACCGATGCCTGCTGTATGTGCGCTGCCTTTGAGCGTATGCAGGGCCCGGGAAAGATCATCGGTGTAGGCAACGGTGGTTTTGTCGCCCGCTGCCGAGAGGAAGTCTTTCAGCGTCTGCAGGTGGGTCTCGGTTTCGCTTTCAAAAATGTCCAGCAATACCGGGTCGACCGCATCCTCTTCAGAGGCATCGGTCTCTGCGACAGCGGTGCCGGTCTCGCCTTCTGCTTCGGAACCATCCGACTCGGCAGCGGGCATCATGCTGGCATCGGGAATCTCGCCGTTGGCCAGGGCATTGGCGCGGGCTTCCAGATTGGAGGTATCCACCGACGGCGCCCGGCGCTTTTCAAAATCCTCGACCAGGGCCGGCAGATTGGCGGTGACATCCTCCAGCAGGCCGGCAATGTCATCGTTCATGAAAATGCTGCCGTCGATGACGCGGTTCAGCATATTTTCCACCGACCAGGCCAGCTCACCCACGACCAGCGCGCCAACCATACGGCCACTGCCTTTCAGTGTGTGGAAGGCACGGCGGACTTCCGACAGAGCACTGCGGTCATCGTGCTGGCGCAGAAGCATCGGCAGGTATTCACGAATGGTGTCCAGTACCTCACCGGCTTCTTCGACGAAGATTTCGAGTATTTCATCGTCAATCAGGTCGTCTTCGTCGAAGGACTCTTCAGATGCGGCCTCGGCGGTGTCTTTTTCCTCAGTGGGTGACTCTGTTACCTGTGCTTCCTCTTGCGAATCGGCCGCAGTGTCTTCCACCTCGGGAACTTCCGGTGCCTCTCCGGCCTCATCGTCAGTACGACGGGTCGTCGCCATGGCTTCGGCACGACTGATGAGCGCTTCAACGTCGCCTGCAGTCTGGCCTTCCTTGAACTCACGGATCAGCGAGGGAATGCGGGCATTGACTTCGTCCACCAGGTTAAACATGTCGTCGGTGGGGCGAATGGTCTGATCAATCACGCGATTCAGCAGGTTCTCCACAGACCATGCCAGCTCGCCAATACTGGTTGCGCCAACAAGCCGTCCGCTGCCCTTGAGCGTGTGGAAGGCACGACGGACCTCGGTGAGCGCTTCACGATCATCGTGATTCTGGCGCAGCCGGGGATAGAATTCATGGATGGTTTCGAGAACCTCCTCGGCTTCCTCTACGAAAATGCCGAGAATCTCATCGTCCAGAAGCTCCGCATCCGAGCTCTTGGTTTCTTCGGCGGCCGCAGCGGTGGTCTCCGGTTGCTCTTCAACCGACTCTACGACGGGTACATCCTCCGCGGTGGTTTCCGTCCAGGTGGGTTCGGCCCCTACCGGGAAACCGAGGGATGTGAGACTGTCTTCCGCAACTTTCAGGATCGAGTCGTTTTCGCCAATCCCGTCGGCCAGGCGCTCGAGGTAATACTCGATGCTGGTGACCGCATCGGCCAGGATATCCAGCTGCTTCCAGTCCGGAACCTGTTTGCTGCTCAGCAGCACATCGGTAATGTAGCGTTCGGCCGAGGCCAGCATGCCGGCAACCCGATCCAGCGGGATCAGGCTGAGGCCACCGCGAATGCTGTGCAGCAGACCTGGAACGTGTTCAATCTCTCGGGTATCCCATTGCGAGGCAATGAAATTCACGATGGCGGATTTAACCTGTTCCAGGGTGTTCCGGGATTCCCGGAGCAGCGCGCCACTGGCTTCGCCAAGTTCCCTGGAACCAAGGTTCACCGGGGCATCGGAGGCCTCTTCTGAGGACGACTCGTGTTGCCCTTCACTATCCAGGCCGGCGAGACTGGCTTCGACATAAAGCAGCGCGCCGGCGATGTCCATCAGAGTGCCATCATCGACCTGTTCGGTCTGGGCGCTGAGTTTTTCAACCAGTTCGACCTGCTCGGTAACCACTTTCCGCGGTATGCCCAGCCCCAGCACCGCGAGGGTATTGGCCACCTGACGCAGACCCGGCAGCAGGTCTTCAAGCTCACTGTTCTGACGCAGCTCTGAGCGAACAAACAGGTCAAGCTGATCCTTGAGTTTGGCCAGCTCTTCGTTGAGTGCGCCGACAACGGAATGAATGGCATCCCGACCCGGACCGGATACCCGGGTTCGGGCGGCATCAACGTCGTCTTCCGAAGGTAATGCCTGGTTCAGACGGTAGGCGTCCCGCAGGGCGCTGACCTGGGGTGAATCCAGATCCCGGGCACGGGCGACATAGTAGAGCAGGTGTTTGAGCAGCGCTTCCGGGGCCGGTTGCTGAAGGATATCCGCATGCTCGTCGGTCAGTCGGCGGATTTCGCTGTCCAGTTCCCTGAGCAGGGATTTCACCGCAGCATTCACCGGATTGACGTGTGCCTGCAGTGTTTCCACGAACGCACTGGCCGCTTTCCAGAGCTCGCCCCGGGGCGTTTTCTGGCACAGACGGATCAGTCGTTGAATCACCTTCTGCATGTACTCGAAATGGGCATCGAGATCCGCTTCCCGGATGACGCCGGCCAGCGCAAACTGGTACATCTGGCGCAGCTTGCGGATGTGGCCCAGAACCGTCGGGTCTTGCAGGCGCTGGGATACTTTCCCGGTCACGGTGATGCGTGAGGGAGCCAGGTCCGGTTTGAACAACGAGGTATCAGACAGCAGGGATTCGCCGCGGGCGGCCCGGAGGTCGTTGAGCAGTGGCAGCAGCACCATCGGAAAATCGTCCTGGCTGCTGGCCAGATGCTCAAGGTATTGGGGCAGCTGCAGGATGGCCTGCATCAGGACTTCAACGGCTTCGTCGGTATTGGCAACGGTTTCGTTGAGCACGGCCTGGGTGAGCTTTTCCATTTCCTCGGTGAGCAGGGCTGCACCGTAGAGCTCGACCATTTGCAGGGTGCCGTGCACCTGATGGAGATAATTCAGGCAGAAGCGCAGGCGCGCGGTGTCGTCACGATTCTCGACATACGCTTCCAGTGCATGCTGACCCTGGGTCAGCGTGTCCTGTATCTCGCCCCGAACCCAGTCGAGGGCGATGCTGTCATGGTGATTGCCCATAACCACTCCGGTTATTCTTCGTCAGTCTGGCGTTTGATCCACGCCAGCACATGTTCCGAGGGGACTCTCTGTAACCCGGGAGGCTGCCAGTCGGTCAGCTCTCCCTGGCCCAGAACCAGCAACCCCCCGGGCGCCAGCCGCTCTGCAAGTCGCTTGACAATTTCCCGTCGGCGCCAGCGACGGAAATAAATCAGCAGATTCTGGCAGAAGATAATGTTCATCCCGTGCATGGGTGCCTTATCAAGATCCAGAACATTCAGTCTGGTAAAGCACACCCTGTCACGGATGCTGTTCACAATTTCTACGGTATTCCGCTCGGCCGGGCGGAAATACCGGGATTTCATGTCTTCGTCCATTCCCAGCAGTTTGCGGGGATTGAACTGGCCGTTCCTGGCCTTCTCGATCACCGGCTTGCTGATGTCAGAGCCGGTGACACCAAACAGCGGCTGCAACGCCAGCTGACTCATGCATTCATTCAGCACCATTGCCAGGGTGTAAGGCTCTTCACCGGTGGAACATCCAACACTCCAGGCCTCCAGGGGGCGCTTTTTCAGCTGCTCCCGTGGCCGGGTCAGGACATAGTCGGAAACCAGCCGGAAGGCATCGGGATCCCGGAAAAACCGGGTTTCCTGAACCGTGAGCCGATCCACCAGCGTTGACCATTCCCTGATCGCATCGGGCCCGGATACGATTTTCTCGTAATAGGCCTGATAGCTGCTGCAACCGATTTCCCGCATCCGGATGCCGAGATTCGTTTCCAGAAACGAACGGCGCTCGGCGGACAGGGTTATGCCGGTTCGGTGTTCCAGCAGGGTTTGCCACTGGCTGAACTGCGCCTCGTCCATATCCGGGAGTCGGCGCAGTGACCAGATGCCCTCGGCAGGTGACAGGTTGTTATGCATTTGCGCCATAAACCGTCAACAGCCCTGGAACGGAAATCAGCCCACCACCGGAACGTCGCTATCTTCCTCTTCTTCCTGATCCGCCACGTCTTCTTCCGGCAAGGTGAAGCCGGCAACGGAAGACCGCAGCTCGGACGCCATTTCTGCCAGGTTACCGATGGACTTCGCGGTCGCATTGGTACCGGAGGAAGTCTGGGACGTGATTTCCTGGATAACGTTCATGGTGTTGGAAATGTGAGCGGCCGACGAGGACTGCTGACGTGCGGCGTTGGAGATGTTCTGGATCAGTTCCGCCAGAGACATGGATACGTTCTCGATTTCCTCGAGAGCGATACCCGCGTCCTGGGCCAGACGGGCACCACGGACCACCTCGGCGGTGGTGTGTTCCATGGAGATAACCGCTTCGTTGGTGTCCGACTGGATCGTCTTAACCAGCGCTTCAATCTGCTTGGTAGCCGCGGAGGAACGTTCCGCCAGTCGCTGAACTTCGTCCGCAACAACTGCGAAGCCCCGGCCCGCGTCACCGGCCATGGACGCCTGGATCGCTGCGTTCAGGGACAGGATGTTGGTCTGGTCGGCGATGTCGTTGATCAGGGATACGATGTCACCGATTTCCTGGGAAGACTCACCCAGACGCTTGATCCGCTTGGAGGTTTCCTGGATCTGTTCACGGATGTTGTCCATGCCACGGATGGTGTTCTGTACCACTTCCGCGCCTTTCTTCGCGATCGCAACCGACCGCTCCGCAACCGCAGAGGATTCGGCAGCGTTCGAGGATACCTGGTCGATGGACACAGCCATCTCGTTAACCGCGGCGGAGGCGCCGGCAATTTCCTGGGCCTGGTGCTCGGAAGCATCGGCAAGGTGCATGGCCGTGGCCTGGGTTTCCTGGGCCGCGGACGCTACCCGTACGGCGGTACCACGAATCGCCTGCACCAGCCCGCGCATCTGGTCGATCGCGTAGTTGATGGAGTCGGCGATGGCACCGGTGAAGTCCTCGGTTACCGTGGCCTCGGTGGTCAGGTCGCCATCAGCCAGGTCGGCCAGTTCGTCCAGCAGTCGCAGGATCGCGTTCTGGTTCTGCTCGTTCTGCTCCTGGGTAGTAGCCAGTCGGGCCTGCGCTTCGCGGTACAGGGCGAGACCGATGAATACAACGATCGCAACCATGGCGGCCAGGATGGCAAAGGCGAGGGTCGGGCTGACCAGTCGCGAGCCGGACTGGGTCCGGAAGTTCTCGGCCAGAACAGACAGCTCGGAAAGCAGGATCTCGGAATTCTGGAAGATGTCGCTGGCAGCAGTACGAACCTTGAAGAGGTCGGGAGAGGCTTCAAGGATCGCGTCTACGTTCTGGGAAACGAACTGGAACAGTTCATCGACGGCTTCGAGACCGTAAACGGCATCATCATCGTTAACCCTGGAGATGCCCATGGCCGGGTTGCCGTTCAGCTGGCCTTCGAGCACTCGTCCGAACAGGCTTGCATCACGACCGAAACGGTCGGCGGCAATAACCGCGTCCTCGTCACCGGAAAGTACGTTGTTGACCGAGCGAACAATACGTTCCGCCAGCAGGGATTGGCGCTGGGCCAGTGCGATCTGTTCGGCGGGTGCGTCGTTGTCGAGCAGGATCTGTACGATATCGTCGTACTCAACCTGCAACTGCGGGATGGTTTCGTTCAGGGTCCGGGCAACCTCGTGCAGGCCGAGTACCGCATCCTGGGTAGAGAGGATGCTGTCGGCGTTTTCCCGCACGGTGTTCCAGTTTTCCTGAACGCCACTCTGCTGGGCCAGTTCACTCGGTGGCAGACCGGTTTCCGGGTTACCCTCGGTTACGTTGGTCCAGAGCTGCTGGAATTCGTCACGGGAGCGGCGCAGCTGGTTGAAGGCCTCGGCGGTACCGCCGGCAGCCTCGGTCGCGTTCTTCGCAATCTCCTGAGAGAGCACCCTCAGCTCGGCGGTGTTGGCGATGTATTCCTGATCGTTCTGGCTGTCTTTGTTGATAATGAACAGCACGACAACGAGCAGGATGGTGAGTGCGATCAGCGCGGCGATCAGGCCGGCAACCAGCTTGTTGCCTCCCTGTCCCATACTGAGTCTTCCGGCTCTGTTCTTCATTTTCTGGCTCCCGGCCTCTTCAAGAAATTGGCAAGTTTGTTTTTTCGGGTTTCAGGCGGTCAGGGTGATGTTCCTGCCATTGTCACCACCCTTACCACTGTGCGACGTCCAGAAATCGTTCGTCCTCGAGCAGGTCGACGGCCGAAAACACTTTCCAGACTTCCTCGTTGCGTTCATAACCGCCTGAGACAAACGGTCGAACGTTTTCAGGTACGCCTTCAGGCGAATCCTTGAAACTGTCAGTCGCGAAGTACTGCATGCCCAGGACACTGTCGACCACCAGCCCGCTGAAAATATCGCCCTGTTCAACAACCAGCACTCGCCGCTCACGCTGGCTTCGGGATGAGCGGGGAATATCGAAAAAGCCGGCGAGATCAACCAGGGGCAGGAGACGGCCGCGGACATTGGCTGCGCCAAGCAGAAACGGGCGAACCCCCGGTATGTGGGTGAACCGGGGGACATGGAGGATTTCAGTAACTTCGCCCATGGGGGCAACGTAGCGTTCACCTGCGAGAACGAAACCGATGCCGTTCCACAGTTCAACGGCTTCCTGTTGTTCCGGCAGGCCGGCAGCCAGGGACCGGCTGCGTGCGGCGATATCCGTCAGAACAGCAAAAGGGGCGGCCTGGGCGGACATGCGTACTCCACGGTTGGGGATCAGGCAATCAGACTGTTGATTGTTTTGATCAGGTCGTCTTCGTTAACCGGTTTGACCAGGTAACCCTTGGCGCCCTGGCGGGTGCCCCACACGCGGTCAGTTTCCTGATCCTTGGTGGTTACGATGATCACCGGGATGGAAGCGGTTTCTGGTGCGCGGGTCAGTTGGCGGGTTGCCTGGAAGCCGTTGAGGCCGGGCATAACCACATCCATCAGAACCAGATCCGGGGTTTCGGCACGGGCCTTGGCAACACCGTCTGCGCCGTTGTCGGCGGTCAGCACTTCGTGCTGGTGCTTTTCCAGGATCGTGGAAATTTTCTTAACCTCGGTAGGGGAATCGTCAACAATCAGAATGCGGGCCATGGTTTCCTCGATGGTTCTTGGGGTCAGCAGGTTTACTGTTCCGCCTGTGGAACGTATTGGCGGATGGTATTGAGCAGCTCATCCTTACTGAACGGTTTGGTCAGATACTGGTCCGAGCCGACGATACGGCCCTTGGCCTTGTCGAACAGCCCGTCCTTGCTGGAGAGCATGATAACCGGCGTCTTTTTGAAGGAGGAATTGTTCTTGATAAGTGCGCAGGTCTGGTAGCCGTCCAGGCGGGGCATCATGATATCAACAAAAATGATGTCCGGCTGGGAATCGGCAATCTTGGCAAGAGCGTCAAAGCCGTCAGTCGCGGTGATGACCTCACAGCCGACCTTTTTCAGAAGGGTTTCTGCGGTGCGACGTATGGTTTTACTGTCGTCGATCACCATGATCTTCAAATTCTCGAAGTTGTCATCCATTGTCCAACTGCCTTGCGCTCAGCGACTGTCGTTATTTTAAAACGGGGGTTTTAACACAAACCTTAAGGTTCTTCTATAAACCCCGCTCATTTATAGATTATCAATGGCCGGATAAAAAGTATTAGTTTGTGACCAAATGTACTTCTGCCCGCAACGTCACGTAACTGACTGAGGATTTCTCCGGATGCATTTGCAGCTCGGGTACAATACCATCTGATTTCAAAGCATAGCACTTAATGCCCGGTCCGCTCTGCAGACCGGTTCGTGTTTTTAACCCTCAGGAGTGCAGGAACGCCCATGACCGTCAGACTCGGGATCGTGATGGATCCGATTGAAGATATCCACTTCAAGAAAGACAGCTCACTGGCCATGTTGCTGGCTGCCCAGAACCGTGGTTGGGAAATTGAGTACATGGAGCTGCCGGACATGTATCTTGATGGTGGTCGGGCCATGGCACATACCCGCGACCTGACCGTCCACATGGATCCAGAGAACTGGTACAGCTTCGGCCCGAGCCAGGACCGGGCGCTGGGCGACCTGGACGTCATCCTCATGCGCAAGGACCCGCCGGTAGATCGGGAATTCCTGATGGCCACCTATATACTGGAGGCGGCCGAGCAGCAGGGGGCACTGGTGGTTAACCCGGCATCCACGCTTCGCGACTGCAACGAGAAACTCTTTGCCACGCAGTTCGAGGACCTGACACCACCGCTGTTGGTCAGCCGTTCGGCAAGCCGTTTTCGCGAGTTCTATGCCAAACACGGCGACGTGATCATGAAACCGGTGGACGGGATGGGCGGCCATTCGATCTTCCGGATCCGGGAAAATGATTTCAACCTGGGGGTCATCATCGAAACTCTCACCAATTATGGCACCCACCAGGCCATGGCCCAGAAATACATTCCGGAAATCAGCGATGGCGACAAGCGTATCCTGCTGATCGACGGTGAGCCGGTCCCCTATTCCCTTGCGAGAATACCGTCCCACGGAGAAAATCGGGGCAACCTTGCCGCCGGCGGCCGGGGTGAGGGTCGTGAGCTGACCGCCCGGGACCGGGAAATCTGCGAGCGGGTTGCACCGGTGATTAAAGAAAAAGGCCTCATCTTTGTCGGCCTGGACGTGATCGGGGACTACCTCACCGAAATCAATGTCACCAGCCCGACCTGTATCCGGGAACTCGATGCGGCGTTCGGGATCGATATTGGCGGTCTGTTAATGGAAGCAATTGCAAAGCGCCTGGGTCAGGCATAATCCGGTAATGGCGACCGGGCAGGTTTAACGACAGGATCCGTATCAGGAATGGCAGTTCAGGTAAGCGACTTCGACCGGTTTTCCTTCACCCTTTTCATGGCGCTGGCGGTGCACGCCATCGTGGTGCTGGGAATCACCTTTGCGCCTGAGTCACCCCGTTCCTCGGCCCAGACCATGGAAATCACCCTGTCCCAGTTTGACGACGAAGAAGCCCCGGAGAAAGCGGACTTTCTGGCCCAGACCAGTCAGAAAGGCAGCGGCACCCAGGAAGAGGCTCGGGAAATGACCACGCCCCAACCGGCAGAGGTCAGTCAGCCTGAAGTGGCTCAGGTTCAGCCTGAGCCGCCGTCCCAGACCGAGCCGCAGCCGCGCCAGGAAAAACAGGTGGTGCAGACCGAGAGCTCGTCCAGCCAGAAGGTTCAGCAGCCGGAGGAGCGCACCAGGCCGGAAGAGGAGCCTCTGCCGGTGCGGGAGAAAAAGAGCCTGATGGAGCGCAGCCTAGAGATTGCCAGCCTGGAGGCGCGCTTCGATGCCCAGCAGCAGGCCTATGCCCGCAAACCCAGAGTGATGCGCGTTACCGCTGCCTCCACGCTCAAGTCCACCAACGCCTGGTACGTTCAGAACTGGGTGAGCAAGGTAACCCGGGTGGGTAATATCAATTACCCGACTGAGGCGCGCAATGCCGGAATCTATGGCACACTGAGATTGCTAGTGTCGCTGAAAAAGGACGGCACTATTAAAGAGGTGGCTATCCTGCAGTCTTCTGGCAGTACCGTGCTGGACGACGCTGCTATACGCATTGTCAGGATGGCCGCGCCTTTTGCACCATTTCCGGACGAAATGCGGCAAGAGGTGGATGAACTCGAAATCATACGTACCTGGTCCTTCCAGCGTCGGGGGCTGACATCCGGATGACAGCATCAAAGCACTCTCCCCACAGCTTGCGGCACCAATTTCTGGTGGCATCACCCTATCTCGCTGATCCGCGTTTCCACGGCGGCGTCATCTATATCTGCGAGCATTCCGACGACGGGGCCCTCGGGTTGATGATCAATCATCCGCTGGACATTCATCTGGGTGAGATTCTGGAACAGCTGGACCTGCCGGGGGGTGAACTGGATCTGCCGGTATTCAGCGGTGGTCCGGTACAGCCGGAACGGGGTTTTGTGCTGCACCCTCCCGGAACCAGTTGGCAGAATACGGCCAAGGTCACCGACGATGTTCTGCTGACCACATCCCGCGACGTATTGGCGGGCATTGGCCGCGCTGAGGGCCCCGATGAATACCTGGTGGCCCTGGGCTACTCGGGCTGGAGCGAGGGGCAGCTGGAAGAAGAGCTGGGCAGTAACGCCTGGCTGACTTGCCCGGCCACCACTGACATCCTGTTCCGTACCCCCTGGGAAGAACGTTACAAGGCGGTACTCCAGCTTATCGGCATTGATCTGAACCAGCTCAGTGAATCGGTCGGCCATGCCTGAGCCAGCCAGCCGTCGTGTTATGGCGTTTGATTTTGGTACCCGCCGGATTGGTGTTGCCGTCGGCCAGGAATTGCTGGGCACCGGGCAGCCGGTGGCGCTGATTCCCGCTCGCGACGGTATCCCGGACTGGCAGCAGATTGAATCCCTGCTCGACGAGTGGCGCCCGGATCTGGTGGTGGTTGGCCTGCCCCTCAATATGGATGACACCGAGAACGACATGTGTGCCCGGGCCCGCAAGTTCGGCAAGCGTCTGCATGGTCGCTACCATGTGCCGGTCGAGATGGTGGATGAGCGGCTCACCAGCTTCGAGGCCAAAGGTGAGGTGATGGCCGCCGGAGGCAGTCGTGATTTCGGCAGGCACGGGGTGGATGATCGGGCCGCAGTGCTGATCCTGGAAACGTTTTTTACACAGTGAGGAACTAATGACGGCATTGCTTGATATTGATCAGTTGCTGGACCAGATGGAATCCGGGCTGCGTCAGGCGCTTGAGCAACGGGGCGTGGAATCACCGGTTCTGATCGGTATCAGGACTGGAGGTGTCTGGCTGGCGGATGTGCTCAGCAAGCGCCTGGGTATCGAAGAGCCGTTCGGCGAACTGGACATTTCCTTCTATCGCGATGATTTCAGCCGCATCGGCCTGAACCCCCGGGTCAAACCCTCAAGCCTGCCCTTCGATACCGAAGGCCGGGACATCATCCTGATTGACGATGTCATCATGAGCGGCCGGACCATCCGCGCCGCCATGAATGAGATCTTCGATTATGGCCGCCCAGCCAGTATCATACTGGCCACCCTGATTGACCTTGGCGCCCGGGAACTGCCCATCCAGCCGGATGTGGCTGGCAAGACAATGGCGCTGGAATCCCATCAGCGCGTCAAGCTGCGTGGCCCCGACCCGCTCCGTATCGAGCTTCAGGAAGCCGGACAATAAACCTCCGAATCAGATAACAGGCGACCCATGACCGCGAACGACTCCTCCCCGCACCACTTGCAGCTGACCCGGGATGGTCAGTTGCGGCACTTCCTCACCCTCGACGGCCTTGACCGCGCCTTGCTGACCGACATCCTGGATACGGCAGATTCCTTTATCGAGGTCGGTGAGCGAACCATCAAGAAAGTGCCGCTGCTTCGTGGCCGGACCGTAGTGAACCTGTTTTTCGAATCCAGCACCCGTACCCGCAGCACCTTTGAGCTGGCGGCCAAGCGACTGTCTGCGGATGTGCTCAACCTGGATATCAGTACTTCCGCCACATCCAAGGGCGAATCCCTGTCGGACACCCTGCTCAACCTCGAAGCCATGGCCAGCGACATGTTCGTGGTCCGGCACTCCCAGAGTGGAGCGCCGCATTTCATTGCCGAGAGCGTTACCCCGGGGGTCGCCATTATCAACGCCGGTGACGGGCGTCATGCGCACCCGACCCAGGCTATGCTGGATATGCTCACCATTCGCCAGCACAAGGGGCAGTTCGAGGGACTGAAAGTCGCCATTGTTGGCGACGTGCTGCACTCCCGGGTGGCCCGCTCCCAGATCCGGGCCCTCAACGAGCTGGGTGCCGGGGAAGTCCGGGTCATTGCCCCGGGTACCCTGCTTCCCAAAGACGTGGAAAGCCTGGGCTGCACTGTGGAATACGATATGGCCCGGGGGATGAAGGATCTGGATGTGGTGATCATGCTCCGGCTTCAGAAAGAGCGTATGGAAGGTGCATTGCTGCCCAGCGAGAGGGAGTTCTACCGGCTCTACGGCCTGAATCAGCAGAAACTGGCCCTGGCTCACCCGGAATGCATCGTTATGCATCCCGGACCTATTAACCGGGGCGTTGAGATTGAATCGGCAGTGGCCGACGGGCCGCAATCGGTGATTCTGAACCAGGTCACCAACGGCATTGCCATCCGGATGGCGGTCATGTCCATGGCCATGGGTGGGCAGGTGGCTGAACGCCAGCAGAAACTGAGTGAGAGGGGCCAGACATGAGCAGTGTCAACACATCCGGACGCAGTCTGAAAATCACCGGAGGCCGACTGTTCGATGGTCAGGGCGAAGAGCAGGAGAGTACCGCACTGCTGATTCGGGACGGCCGTATTGCCGCGATGGGCGAAGCCGCCGCCCGGGAATCGGCCGACGAGACCATCAGCGCCGAAAACGGCGTGATCACGCCGGGGTTTATCGATCTGTGCTGTAACCTCCGTGAGCCGGGTAATGGCCAGAAAGGTAATATTGCCTCGGAAACCCTTGCAGCGGCCCATGGCGGGTTTACCACGGTGTGCGCCTCGCCGGAGACGTCACCGGTGAACGATTCCAGTGCCGTCACCCACCTGATCCGTGATGGTGCTGCCAGCCGCTCGCCGATCCGGGTCTTGCCCATCGGTGCCATTACCCGGGGGCTTGAGGGCGATCTGCTCAGCGACATGGCCGGCCTGGCCTCGGCGGGCTGTGTCGCCGTGGGTAATGGCTCCCGGGGAGTGCGCAATGCCCGCATTTTGCGCCGGTGCATGGCCTACGCCCAGACCTTTGGTTTGACGGTGATGTTCAGCCCCGAGAACCAGGCCCTGGCCGCCGATGGCTACGCTCATGATGGTCTGGTGACCTCGCGGCTGGGCCTGCTCGGTATTCCGGAAGTGGCGGAAACCGCGGCGGTGATGGAAATGCTGTTGCTGGCAGAGGAAACCGGTGTTCGTCTGCATCTGAGCCAGTTATCCTGCGGTCGCAGTGTTGAAATGCTGGCCGATGCCCGTAGCCGCGGTATTGCGGTAACCGCCGATGTGGCCATGCACCAGCTGGTGTTCACCGAGGACGCCCTGGCGGGGTTTGACAGCCGCTTCCATGTCCGGCCGCCACTACGAGGCGAGAGCGATCGAAAGGCCCTGATTGCCGGTGTCCGGGAAGGCGTGATTGATGCCATCGTCAGCCAGCATCAGCCCCATGATACCGCCGCCAAGCAGGCTCCCATGGCGGCCACCGAGCCCGGCCTGTCCAGTATCGAGAGTGTACTGTCGCTGGGTCTGGAGCTGGTTGAAATGAATGAGCTGGCGCTGCCTGACCTGATCCGTGCGCTGACCACCGGTCCGGCTTCCGTGCTTGGCCAAACGGCCCGGCTCGCGGAGGGTGAAACGGCCGATCTTTGCCTGTTCGATCCCGATGCCTTCTGGACACCAGACTCGAAAACACTGGTTTCGGCCGGTCGTCACGCCCCGGTGACTGACCGCGAATTGCCAGGTATTGTCAGACTCACCCTGTGTGAGGGTCGAAAGGCCTGGCCCCAGCCCGCGATCTGATCCTGTCATACTGTCTGAAAGTGCGGCAGAGGTTGCGGAACCTCTGTCGACACCATCACAGAATCTCTCCCTGTTGCTGAAAAACCCTTGATGGCAGGCACCTGTGCCAACGTATTCTTGTAGCCGTCGCCCTATGGTCGACCAAGGAAAACGTGGCCTGACCGGTACCTATGGATAGTCCGGCGCCCGACAATAATAACCAGGAGTCATCCCGTGAAATCAGCAAATCTCCCCCAGCGGGTAGCCAAGGCGGCTGCCCTCTGTGCCAGTCTGGTGTTCCCCTCGATGGGGCTGGCGCAGGCACAGAATGAGCCTCTGGAACGCAGTTTTTGCGTTTTTGATCCGGTTGGTGCCAATGGCCCCCTGTTTGCCATCACCAAGACCTTCCAGCCGGTTGCCCTGAAAAACGGCATCAAGCTGGAGCTTCGTGCCTACACCGATGAGAAGGTGGCCGCCGAGGACTTCAAGGCGGGGCAGTGCGATGCCGTTCTGCTTACCGGCACCCGTGCCCGGGAATTCAACAAGTTCACTGGCAGCCTTGAAGCCATGGGCGCAGTGCCTGGCGAAGAGGAAATGCGGCTGCTGTATAACACCCTGAGCCAACCCAAGGCCCGGCCGTTCCTGATTGATGGTCCTTACGAAGTGGCCGGCGTGTTCCCGGGGGGAGCCATTTACCTGCACACCCGTGACCGCAGTATCGATTCGGTCGAGAAGCTCCAGGGCAAACGGATTGCTACCCTGGACTACGATCAGGCATCCGTGCGGATGGTTCGCCATGTGGGCGCATCCGTGGTGGGCTCCAATTCCGCGAACTTTGCCGGCAAGTTCAATAACGGCAGCGTTGACCTGGCTTATGCCCCGGCTGTCGCCTACACCCCGCTGGAACTGTACAAGGGCGTGCAGCCAAACGGTGCAGTGGTCAAATATGCCCTGGGGTACATGAACTTCCAGGTGATCATCCACCGGGACCGGTTCCCGGATTCCGCCGGTCAGATGGTGCGCGACCAGGCGATCAAACGCATTGACGAGGCATACGAAATCATCGCCCAGGCAGAGGCGGAGATTCCGGAAGAGGTCTGGATGCAGTTGCCTCAGGAGGACACTGCCGAATACGACAAGATGCTGCGCAAGGTACGCCTGTCGTTACTGGAGGACGGTGTTTACGATGAGCGCGCCATCAAGTTGATGAAAGCGATTCGGTGCCGGGTCGATGCCACCCGCTCCGAGTGTGCCTCCGTTGCAGGCACCTGAGACGGGAATTTATCAGGCCCGCGTCTGCGGGCCTGAGCCTGACTAGCGTATTTCGTCTTTCAGAGCCTTGCCGGCCTTGAAGCCCACAGTTTTACTGGCAGGGATGCGAATGGTCTCGCCGGTTTGCGGGTTGCGTCCATCCCGCGCCTCGCGACTGCGGATATTGAAGGTGCCAAAGCCGATAAGGGTGACATCTTCGCCTCTTGAGGCGGCTGCCGACACCTGGTCGGTAAACGCGGTAATCACTTCGCTGGCCTTGTCTCGGGTCAAGCCTGTGCGGTCGGCAATGGCCGCGGCGAGTTCAGGTTTGCGCATCGGATACTCCTTTTTTTGTATTTATGTTTGTTCAGTCTGGTCCTGGCCGGAATCACAACGACTCACGGTTGCTTCAATCTATAGTGGCTCCTGGCCCATTGTGCAAACCCGTGGGCGGCGGAAGTGTGTGTCATTTGGCGTCATTTGCGGCATCGGTCGCATAAAAACAGGACCTCGTACGCCATAATGCGTGGCTGGTTACAGTCTGTAACAAACCGCTTCGGCCGACAGAGTCTGGACCGTGGGATCGCAGCAGAACTGCATCAGAACAAAAAACGCAAAAGGTGAAGAAGGTATGACCCATTTCCGGAATCCCTCCCGCAAGACGCTCTTTTCCGTGCGCTGTGTACGTAACCTTGTGGCGGCTTTCACGGCCAGTGTTGTCCTGAGCGGCTGCGGCGTGGTCAATCACATGATTTACAAGACCACCGGGGATGTGATGCAGGGCTTTTCCCGGAATCACACGGTGCCCTTTCTGATGGAGAGTAATGACCTGGCCATGGGCTGCGCCATGAGCGAGGCGACTGCGCCATTGCTGATGTCCTTCGGTCGTGTCACCAATGAACCGGACCAGCTGGCGGTAATGCTCTACCTCTCGGCCGGCGGTTGTGCCGAGGAAGAGGCCAGGGAGCATGAGTTGGCTGCCCTTGCCGCCATGCACGCCATGAACGGGAATGCTGCCGAAGATGCCATGATTCGCCAGAAGCGGGCCCATACCGTTGCCGCCCGGCGTTATTACACGGCCTGGCAGCGCCACAATGCCCATTACGGCAATCCCGCGGACGGCGAATGCCCGGATTTCGATGACGACATGGACGAGTTTATCTACATGGCCGGCCTGCTGTCCGGTCTTCAGGCGCTCAATGCCCAGATTCAGTCCACCTCGTCCATTGGCGTACCGGCCAACGTTGGCTCCATTGCCGCCCGTGCCACGAGCTGTCTTGATAATGAAAAATGGTGGGGCGCACCCATGGCTTTGCGGGCAACGGTCTGGGCGATGATACCCGGCGCCCAGCCCGAGGGTGAGGACGCTTTCGAGCGGCTGGCGATTGCAGATGATCAGGGCGAGGTTGCGGGCGTGCGTTTGCCGCACGTGTTCCACGCCATCGCGGCCCTGAACAAGGGTGACGAGGCCATGGTCCGGTCGGTGATCCGCGATCATGCCGAATCGATCGAGAGTACACCGGCCAACGAGGAGTGGCGGTTCGTGGACGCCATGGCCACCGATATGATTGTCGCGGTGTCTGATCGTCTTTGGGTCGAGAACACAGGGCATCGTACGCCCATGGGCCAGCTCGGCACCTTCTGGGATGACCAGCAGGAAGAGGTTGAAACCATGGATCTGGACGATCTGCTGTAACCACTCCCCACCCAGAGTAATCAGTTATGTCGAAGGGCAGTTTTCATCGTAGCGGGCTGGAGTGGTTTTCATCGCTGCCGGCCTGTCTGCTGTTGCTGGCGGTGGTCATCTTCTCCACGAGCAGTGACATCCACAACCAGATGCTGCGCGGGGGCGAGCAGCTCTGGAGTGGCTATTACAAGTTGCGGATGGACCCGGTTCAGCCCACCTGCGACCCGAACCGGGACATTGAGGCGGCGGTAGCTGCCGAAATGGCCGCCGATGCCGAGACGAACGACCCCATGGCGGCGTTGCTGGGCGCCGAGGAAAAAGACCCGGCCGATGTCCGGCTCGCGATCGAACGGGCGGTTGCTGACTGCCGCGAGGCCCACCGGAATTTCGAGAATCTCAGTGACCAGCTGACACCGGGTGTGAAAGCCTATCGGGCCGTCGAACTGTTTATTGCCGACCTGATTGCCTTTGGCCTGGAGTCCCAGCGTTTCATTCTGGTGATCCTGGTTATGTTGTGTGCGGTGACTGCGACCCTGACCCGCCACCATATCGCCATGCGTGCCATGGAGACACGGCTGGATTACACCGTCTCCCATACCCTGCAAACCATCGCCAATGCCATGTTGTTGGGCTCAAGCGCGATCTTCCGCCAATCCAGTTTGGGCTCGGACACTGCTGTTTCATCGGAAGAGTTGTTACTGCACAATTTCTGGATTGTCGGTTTCGCCTGCCTGACGCTGGCCAGCCTTTACCGGCTGTTCCGTGTGCCTGATGATCTTGAGGAAGGCGGAAACCTGAACAAGGCCTTCCTGGCCGTTCCGCTCTACACGGTCATGTGTCTGATATCCGGCACCTATTTCGCCCTGATCGGGCACGCCTCGGGGATTGGGATCTATCTCGGCAAGATGATGGAGCTGTCCGACATGTTCCTGAATGTCGGTCTGTACGTGTGGGTGGGCATGATGCTGAAGCAGACCCGCCTGGCCACCCTGGTGTTCAATGTCTTCCGGCCCTGGCGCATGCCGCCGGAGATGCTGGCGGTTGTGGCTGTTCTGGTTGCTGCCGTGCCCACGGCCTACACCGGTGCCTCCGGCATCTTTGTGATCGCGGCCGGCGCCGTGATCTACAGTGAGCTGCGTGCCGCGGGGGCCCGGCGCCATCTGGCCCTGGCGGCGACCGCCATGTCCGGCTCCCTGGGTGTGGTTTTACGGCCCTGCCTGCTGGTGGTGGTGATCGCCTATCTGAACCGGGAAGTTACCACCGACGAGCTGTTTGGCTGGGGTATCTGGGTGTTCGTGCTGACTGCCACCATGTTCGCGATGGTGGCCCTGAGTGTGAACCGCCAGAGTGAGTTCAACCTGGCGCCTTCTGCAGAGGCCTTCCCGGCGATGACGCAGGCTCTCAAACCATTGATTCCCTACGTCCTGGTAATCGCTGCCGTGGTGCTGTTCTACCGTCTGGCACTGGATGTGAGCATGGATGAGTTCTCGGCGCCAAGGCTGCTGCCTGTGATCATGCTGGCAATCCTTGTGTATGAGCACGTCAGCCTGAAAAACCGGAAAGGAAAAGCCTCGGGGGAAATCAACCACCAGGGGCTGGAACGAAGTCTCCGTGGTGCCACCAACGATACAACGGCGGAAATTGGCGCACTACTGCTGTTGCTGGGCCTGTCGGTCAGCATCGGTGGGGTGATCGAACGGGCTCACCTGATGGAGGCATTCCCGCAGTCGTTTGACAGTGCCTGGTCGGCAATGCTGCTGATGGTGGTGATCCTGGTAATCCTGGGCATGATCATGGATGCGTTCGGTGCGGTGATCCTGGTGACTGCCACGGTCGCCACGATTGCCTACTCCAGTGGCATTCATCCGATCCATTTCTGGATGGTGACCCTGGTGGCATTCGAGCTGGGCTACCTGAGCCCGCCGGTGGCCCTGAACCACCTGCTGACCCGGCAGGTGGTTGGCGAGGCGGAAGTGCTGGCGGCGCAACAGGAAACGGGGACCTTCTATCAGCGCCATGAGCGAATTATCATGCCGCTGATTGCCATGGGCATTTCGCTGGTGCTGGTGGCCTTTGTGCCGCTGTTGTTCTACGCCTGATCCGGTTACCAGGGGCAACCGCTAGCGGTTGCCCCACATCTTCGAGACAGCGACGTCCGAGCCCAGGGTTCCGACAATCACGCATACTCCGCCAATGCCCAGAAACACCAGTACCGGAATCAGGGCGCCGGCCTTGCCGGTGAACACCAGCGCTACGGCAGAGACGTTTGCCAGAAAGAGAAACAGTACCCCCACTACGTTCAGAACGGTTCGATGTGAATCCTTGTAGCTGGGACCGACTCTCCCGGATTCCAGTGGTTTGAGCAGGGGAGAAAAGAGCTGTCGCAGGCGCTGTTTCATGAGGCCATTTCCTTGATTGGTTTCCCTTATCATACAAAAAAAGCGCCGTGCTTTCGCAGGGCGCTTTTTGGTCCGGGGTCAGATAAAAGCATTCATCTGACCCCCTTCTCAGCTTTTCAGCTCAGCTTCGGACCGGCCTCGACGATTGAATCCGCCACGTCGAACTTCTTGAAGTTCTCGACGAACTGGCTGATCAATTCCTGGGCCTTGCCATCGTAGTAATCCGGGCTTACCCAGGTGTTGCGCGGGTTCAGCAGCTCGGTGTCCACGCCCGGAACATGCTTGGGCACGTCCAGATTCAGGGTTGGCAGGTGCTCGGTTTCCACGTCGTCCAGATCGCCGTTCTGGATCGAGGCGATGATGGCGCGAGTGGTCGGAATACTGAACCGCTGACCTTCCCCGTAGGGACCACCAGTCCAGCCGGTGTTGACCAGGAAGACCTTGCTGCCAAACTCGTCCATCCGCTTCATCAGAAGCTCAGCGTAAACGCCGGCCGGACGCGGGAAGAAGGGCGCGCCGAAGCAGGTGGAGAACGTGGACTTCAGCTTGGACGAAGAACCCATTTCGGTAGACCCGACCAGCGCAGTGTAGCCACTCAGGAAGTGGTAAGCGGCGCCTTCGCGGCTCAGGATCGATACCGGCGGCAGAACACCGGTCATGTCACAGGTCAGGAAGACGATGTGCGAAGGCTCACCGGCGCGATTCTCGATCACACGTTTTTCAACATGTTCGAGCGGGTAGGCGCAGCGGGAGTTTTCGGTGAGGGACACATCGGTGTAATCCGGCTCACGGGTCTCCGGGTCGATCGTTACGTTCTCAACGATGGCGCCGAAGCGGATGGCATCCCAGATGATCGGTTCGTTTTTCCGGGACAGGTCGATGCACTTGGCGTAGCAGCCGCCTTCGATGTTGAATACGGTGCCTGGGCCCCAGCCGTGCTCGTCGTCACCGATCAGGAAGCGGTGCGGATCGGCGGAGAGGGTGGTCTTGCCAGTGCCGGAAAGGCCGAAGAACAGGCAGGTCTCGCCGTCTTCACCAACGTTGGCGGAGCAGTGCATGGGCAGCACGTCTTTTTCCGGCAGCAGGAAGTTCTGTACCGAGAACATGGCCTTTTTCATTTCGCCGGCGTAGTGCATGCCAGCCAGCAGAACCTTGCGCTTGGCAAAGTTGATCATCACGCAGCCGTTGCTGTTGGTGCCATCGCGCTCGGGCACACACTCGAAGTTGGCGGCGTTGAGGATCTGCCATTCCTGCTTGTCTGCCGGGTTGTAGCTTTCCGGGCGGATAAAAAGGTTGCGGCCAAAGAGATTCTGCCAGGCGGTCTCGGTGGTCATCTTAACCGGCAGATAGTGTTCCGGGTCGGAACCGACATGAACGTGAGAGACGAACTGGTCTTTCTCGGCGATGTAGGCTTCAACGCGGTCCCAGAGGGCGTCGAATTTTTCAGCGTCGAAAGGACGATTGATCGGACCCCAGTGGATATCGTCCGAGGTGCTGGGCTCCTCGACAATATAACGGTCCTTGGGAGACCGGCCTGTGCGGTCGCCGGTTTTTACGACCAGGGAACCGTTGGATGCCAGTTGGCCTTCTTCACGTGCCAGTGCCACCTCGACCAGTCGTGCTGTACTCAGATCATTATAAGTGTTGCTCACTTCGACCTCGCCCTCGGGATGTCTTAGTGATTGCTCAGGCCGCCCCCCAAAATTGACGGAAATCTGAGCAATCGGGTCAATTCAGGCGCGCTATTATGCCAGAGACGCCGGTAAAAAACGACTGCCCGGAAAGCCTTGCTATCAGCGGTTTCCCGGCGAATCGAACGTATTTCTAGTGTAGCGTATGACCGGTGAAAAGATGATCAATATCATTTCTATCGAAGCGATAGTGAGCGTGACAGAACTGGCAGTCCATCTCGATGGAGCCCTGTTCCTCCAGAATGCTGTAGCACTCTTCACGGCCAATGGCTTCCAGGGCGCCGAGGGTGCGCTCCCGGGAGCAGCTGCACCGGAAGGCGACCGGCTCGGCATCGAACAGCCGCACAGTTTCCTCGTGGAACAGGCGATGGAGCAGGGTTTCGCTGTCCAGTTCCAGCAACTCGCCGGCTTCCACTGTCCGTGCCAGGTGGTTTACCCGGTCCCAGAGGTCTTCGTCTTCCTCTGTTGCACCCGGCAGGCGCTGGAGCATCAGTCCGGCGGCGCCGTTTTCATCGGCAAACAGGAACAGGCTGGTGGGAATCTGTTCCGAACGATCGAAGTATTCCTCAAGACAGCCGCCAAGGGTGTCCTGATCCCGGGGTACCACGCCCTGATAGCGGTTGCCGCGGTTTGGCGTAATCGTGATGGCCATACGGCCTTCACCGAGCAGATCATGGAAACTGTCCTCGCTGACCGCATGCTCGTCGAAGCGGGCCAGCCCACGGATGTGGCGGTCGTGGCTGCACTCGGCCATCAGTGTGCGCAACGGGCCTTCTCCCTGGGCCTGGACCGACAGCGTGCCCTCAAACTTCAGAGTGCTGCTCATAAGAATACTCGCCACCAGGGCTTCCCCGAGGAGTTCCCGAACGGTGTCCGGATAGGGCGCCTGGCTGCCAATTTCCTGATAGCTGTCGGCAAGTTGCACCCAGGCTCCCCGCACCTGGCTGTGTTCAAAAATAAAGCGCTGGAACTGGTCGCGGGCTGCCATGTTGTGTCTCCCGAATACTGAATGCCGGTCTGTTGCACGTTGACTGAGGGCGGGGATGAAAAAGGTTCAGAGGCCGTTCTGTTCGCGAAAGCGCTGGATATCCCTCCGGTCTTTCTTTGAGGGCCTTCTGGCCGGAGGAAGCTGCGCTGCCTGCATGGTCTTCCGCTGCCAGGCCAATTCCTCGCGTTTCTTAACGCTGGCTTCGGTTTCGTGATAGAGCTTTTGAGCTTCGGGCGCACCACGGCGCCGGTCGCTGATGTCATCAACAATAACGATTTTTTCCTGCCAGCCCAGGCGTAGCGTCAGTTTTGCGCCGGTTTCCACCAGCTTGCCGGGCTTGCAGCGCTGGCTGTTGTAATGGACCTTGCCTCCCTCAATCGCTTCCTTGGCCAGGGAGCGGGTCTTGTAAAAGCGGGCGGCCCAGAGCCATTTATCGAGTCTTACACGTTGGTCGTCAGCGGTTGATGCCGTCATGTCTCCTCACCTGATGGGCTTGTGCCCCAATTATAACCCTGTCATGGGCCGGATGGCAGGGGCGAGCGTTGGCGAAGGGCTGGAAGAATTTCATCGAAGTGATGGATACAGGGGATTTCCGGGTGTCGCTGCCGTGCCTCCTGCTGGCTGTCGGGCGCCAGTACTGCAAGGCATTGGCCAATGCCGGCTGCGAGGGCACTTTCCAGCACCGGGAAGCTGTCATCAACCATCAGGGTATTTTCAGCCCGATAGGGCGCCAGGCGCTGGAGATCGTTCCAGAACGACGGATCCTCCTTGGGCTTGCCAAGCTGATGACTGGAGACAATGGCATCCACTCGGGTATCCAGGCCTGTTCGCTGAAGCTTCAGGGCCAGTGGGTCCGGGTGGCAGTTGGTGACGATCACCGACTGGAGACCGGATTGCCTGAGTGCATCCAGAAAATCGGTGACGTGCGGCCGGTAACCAATCCGGTCGCCCACTTCTGCTTTCAGGCCGGTGATGTCCAGGGATAGTCGCTCGCTCCAGTAGTCGGTGCAGTACCAGTTCAGCGAACCACGCTCAGCCATGATCATCGGAATCAGGCGGTCTTTTGCTTCCTGGGGGTGGAGGTCGTAGTGCTCGGCGTAGCGAGCTGGCAGGTGTTCGAGCCAGAAGTGATTATCGAAATGCAGATCAAGCAGTGTTCCGTCCATATCCAGGAACACTGTTTGTAGAGAAGACCAGTCAACCATAGAGCAAAACAGCCTGAAGAATTTTCTTCAGGCTGCCGCAGTTCGCTCGTTGGGGCAAGCCGTGATAGTACGGAGGCTTGTCCGGTGGAGCCGGATCAGTCGCTGGTCTGGACCGTCTCGGGCTTCTTGCCGGTGCGGGTGCAACCAAGACAGCGTACGAAGGTCGCCTTCGCAGGACCCATCACCAGGACCTCACCGGCTTCATCGGCGTTGCCGCCCAGCAGTGAAAAGGGCAGGGATACCAGGTAGACAGCGCTGCCCACAATGGTGGTTGCCAGCAGTGCCGGGCGAACAAAAATCGCGTCGCCGGTCATGGCCAGTGCTGACGGGGTTTCATCCACGGCTTGAGCATGCCCGAGGGATGAGAATGCCAAAAGGCAGGCCGCTAAAGTGGCCACCAGGGTGCGGGAAATCTTGCGGGTCATCGTACTGTCTCCTGAGCTTTTTGGCCCTAAATACCATCCCATTATAAACCTTGGGCGTTAATCCTCTGTTAACTATGAATCATATTTGCGCATTTTCAAACGATTTTTCGTTGCTGAATGTGCCATCTCGTAAGCATTCAACGCTGGCAGCGTGGGCAATAAACCGTTGCGCGGTTGTTCATCCGGATTTCTTTCAGCGAGGTCCCACATTCCTTGCAGCGCTGGCCGCCGCGACCGTACACCAGCAGAGACTGGGCAAAATAGCCGGGCTGGCCATCACTGTTCACAAAGTCTCTCAGTGTGGTTCCGCCCATCAGTATGGCGGCGCTGAGTGTTTCACGGATGGCTTCTGTCAGCCTGTGATAGCGGTCCAGGCTGATTCGCCCGGCTTTGCGTCGGGGGTGAATACCCGATTTGAACAGGGCTTCGTTGGCGTAGATGTTACCAACCCCGACTACTACATGGTTGTCCATGATGAAGGACTTTACCGGCGTGTTTTTGCCTCGGGATAACCTGAATAGCAGGGCGCCGTTAAATTCCGGGGCAAGGGGTTCGGGGCCAAGATGGCTGATCAGCGAGTGCTCATTGGCAGAGTCGGCCCAGAGCCAGCAGCCAAACCGGCGGGGATCGTTGAATCGCAGGATGACCCCTGACTGCAACTGAAGGTCGATATGATCGTGGGTCAGAGGAGGCGTGTTGTTGGTGATGATGCGCAGGCTGCCCGACATGCCGAGGTGAACAATCACGGTGCCCTGGTCCATGTTGAGGAACAAATATTTGGCCCGTCGGTCTATACTTCTTATAACCTGACCTTCCAGTTTCTCGCCAAGATCTGTCGGAACAGGCCAGCGCAGGCTACCGTTGCGCACCGTAACACGGACAATCGTCTCGCCTTCGCAATGGGGAGCAATACCCCGTCGGGTTGTCTCAACTTCAGGTAGTTCAGGCACGGGCGGGAATCTCCGATGGTAAACAGGTAAGTGTAATCAGTAACAATTTTGCATCCAAATGCTGTTGTTGTGGCTTACAGCTGTACGCTAAAGTGGTCGTGTTGGCCTCGGGCCAAAGATAATGATTTGAGGATTTTCTATGTGGTTTAACGGTCTTCTTGACCTGTCGTGGATGCAGCTCATTCTGGTCACCCTCGGAATGACCCACGTCACGATTGTCAGTGTAACGCTCTACCTGCACCGCCACTCGGCGCACAATTCGCTGGATTTGCATCCGGCTCTGAAACACTTTTTCCGGTTCTGGCTCTGGTTGACCACCGCCCAGAACACCAAGGAATGGACGGCTATCCACCGCAAACACCACGCCAAGTGCGAAACCGAGGAAGATCCCCACAGCCCGGTAGTGTTGGGCATTCGCAAGGTTTTGTTTGAGGGCGCTGAACTCTACGCCGAGTCGGCAACTCCCGAAACCCTCGAGCGTTATGGCCAGCGGACCCCGGAAGACTGGGTAGAGCGGAATGTCTACAGCCGCTACAGGATGCTCGGCATCGCATTGATGGCGGTGATCAACCTGGCTCTGTTCGGCGTTCATGGCATCTGGATCTGGGCGGTGCAGATGATGTGGATTCCGGTGTGGGCTGCCGGTGTGGTCAACGGCATTGGTCACTGGATGGGTTACCGGAACTACGAATGTGCCGATAACGCCCGCAACATCAGTCCCCTGGGTATTCTGATCGGCGGTGAAGAGCTGCACAACAACCACCACACCTACCCGAATTCCTCCAAGCTGTCCCGTCGCTGGTTTGAAGTGGATATCGGCTGGGGTTACATCCGTCTGTTCCAGTTGTTCGGGCTGGCCAAGCCCAAGGGCTTTCGTCCGATTGCCCACCATGTACCGGGCAAGCTGGAGGTGGACGTAGAAACCGTTCAGGCAATCGCCAATAACCGCTTCGACATCATGCGCCAGTACCGCAAGCGCGTTATGGAGCCGGTGTTGCGCCAGCAGAAGTCACTGATGGATGATGAAATCCGTCCCCGCTACCGGAAGCTCAAGCAGCTGCTTTCACGGGAAATTACGCTTATCCATCCGAAAGAGAAGGAAACTCTCGAGTCTGTGCTGGAGCGTAACGCGGTGCTGCGCCAGATCTATGAGAAGAGCCACGAGCTGCAGGCGCTCTGGCGTCAGCGTGGGCTCAAGCCTCAGGACAAGTTGAATGCTCTGATGGAGTGGTG
This sequence comes from Marinobacter maroccanus, assembly GCF_002933275.1. Lineage (GTDB taxonomy): Bacteria > Pseudomonadota > Gammaproteobacteria > Pseudomonadales > Oleiphilaceae > Marinobacter > Marinobacter maroccanus. The sequence continues at coordinate 196,760 of NZ_PSSX01000004.1, read as the reverse complement.
CCGGGAGGCGGAAGCCAGCGGTATCCGGTATCTTGAGGAGTTTGCCGAGCACCTCAGAGCGTACTCGCTGCGGCCCTCGGCCTGATCCGGCGCAGAAAATCGACCTGAACCTGCTTCGGCGGTGAATCCGGGGATCAGATGAAAGCTTTCATCTGATCCCTTTTTCATTCCGACCCGGAAATGATCCGGAACAGGGAGTAGGTCACCTGGCCAGCGCTTTTCTGCCGATGTAGCTGCCAGGATGCAGGCACCGCCGGGGTTGGCAATTCGCTCTCGTGTTCCACGTAAATCCAGCCGCCGGGTTTGATCCAGGCCTGCTCGTCGAGCAACGGAAACAGTTTTTCCAGCCAACCCTGACGGAACGGCGGATCCATGAAAACGATGTCGAATGGCGGGCGGTTTCTCTGGCGCAGGTAGCTCTCCACATCTGAGCACACCACCTCACCACCCTCGGATTTCAGCAGCCTGAGGTTGTCCCTGAGCGCCTTCGCCAGGGCCGGGGTGTGATCGACCAGGGTTGCTCGTGCGGCACCTCTGGACAGGGCCTCCAATCCAAGCGCGCCAGAGCCGGCGAACAGATCCAGGCAGTCGCTGCCTGCGAGGTGAAAGGCAAGCCAGTTGAACAGGGTTTCCCGGGTTCTGGCGGGCGTTGGCCGTACGCCACCGGCATCGGGAAAGCGCAGTTTCCGGCTGCGCCAGTCACCGCCGATGATTCGCAGTTCACCAGTGCCGATATTGGTGCGTGCCGGAGCCGCACCTCGACCGGAAGGGGTGCTTTTTGACGGGCTCTGGCTTGTGGATTTTCGGCGCGCCATAGTCGCGGCTCCGGGAGTGTGCTGGGTTCTGGGTATCTGCGCGCATCTTACCGGAAACCTGGCCCGGCGCGATAATCGGGGCGGCCCTCACTTCACCGGGACAGTCTGCTAGAATACCGGCTTTCTTTGTCCCGCCCATTCAGACTGATGGATAGACTTTTATGACGGCAGAGTGGATTTCAATCGGCCTTCTGGCCCTTCTTGTGCTCGTATTTGTCCTGGATATCGCTGGTAACCGAAGCCGGGCGCCACGCCCGAAGCCGGTGCCACAGCGCAAGCCCGAGGTTGCCAAAGGGCCTGCACCTGCGCCGGAAAAAGGCGAGAGTGAAGCGCCTGCCGCCGCCGAGCCGCAACCGTCACCTGGGCCCGCCCCGGCAGAAGAGCCGGAGAAAGCGCCGGAACCCGAGCCCCAGGTCAGCGTTTTCGAGCGAATCAAAAACGGATTGGGCAAGACCCGGGCAAGCCTGACCGGCGGCCTGTCGGACCTGTTTTCCCTGAGCAAGAAAATTGACGAGGACCTGCTCGAGGAAATTGAAACCACGCTGCTGATGGCCGACGTGGGTGTTACCGCCACCTCCGAAATCATTGATTCGCTCACAGACAAGCTCGAGCGCAATCAGCTCAAGGACGGCGAGGCCCTGCGCAAGGCCTTGCGGGATGAACTGCATGGGCTGCTGAAGGACGTGACCAAGCCGTTGCAGATCGACTCCGGAAAGACGCCTTATGTCATTCTCATGGTGGGCGTAAATGGCGTGGGTAAGACCACCACCATAGGTAAGCTCACCAAGAAATTCCAGAACGAAGGAAAGTCGGTCATGCTGGCCGCTGGCGATACCTTCCGTGCCGCAGCCGTTGAGCAATTGCAGGTCTGGGGTGAACGCAACAACGTTCCGGTTGTGGCGCAGCACACCGGCGCTGACAGCGCCTCGGTGATTTTTGACGCCATCCAGTCAGCCAAGTCCCGTGGCGTTGATGTGGTGATTGCCGATACCGCCGGTCGACTGCAGAACAAGGACAACCTGATGCAGGAGCTGGAGAAGGTGGTCCGGGTGATGAAAAAGCTGGACGAATCCGCGCCCCACGAAGTGATGCTGGTGCTGGATGCGGGCACCGGCCAGAACGCCCTGAGTCAGGCCCAGGTGTTCCAGCAGGCCGTCGGCGTGAGCGGCATTACGTTAACGAAACTGGACGGCACGGCCAAAGGCGGTATTGTGTTTGCCATCGCCCGTCAGTTGCAGTTGCCCATCCGGTATATTGGTGTTGGTGAGCAGGTGGACGACCTGCGTAGCTTTGATGCCGAAACCTTTGTGGACGCCCTGTTTGACGAGTAGCCCGGAATCCAGCCGCGCGGAAGCCGCCCATGATTGAGTTTCGCCAGGTCACCAAGCGTTACGACAGTGATCACACCGCCCTGCGGCAGGTCAATTTTGGCCTGGAGCGTGGCGAGCTGGCGTTTCTGACCGGCCATTCCGGCGCTGGCAAAAGTACCCTGCTGAAGCTGATCATGGTGATGGAGCGCCCCAGTGCCGGCGAGGTTGTGGTAGGCGGGCAGGTTCTGAACCGCCTGCCCCGCCGTCAGATCCCCTACATTCGGCGCCACATTGGTGTGGTCTTCCAGAATCACCAGCTGCTGTTTGACCGTACCGTTTTCGACAACGTCGCCATGCCTCTGGAAGTCATGGGTGCGTCGCCCAGAGACACGGGCCGGCGTGTGCGTGCTGCCCTGGACAAGGTGGGGCTGCTGCAAAAGGAAAAAATGAACCCGATGCAGCTTTCCGGCGGGGAGCAGCAGCGCGTGGGTATTGCCAGGGCGGTGGTGAACAAGCCCCCGGTGCTGCTGGCAGACGAGCCCACAGGTAACCTGGACCCGGCCCTGTCTGCCGACATCATGAACCTGTTCGGGCAGTTCAGTCAGGTAGGTGTTACCGTACTGATCGCAACCCACGACATCGCCCTGATTAACGAGATGGGTCGGAGAACGCTGAAGCTGGATCATGGCCGTCTGGTTACCGGCGGCGCCTCGGTTATTGGCGGAGGTGCCAGTGGCCGCTGATTCGCGCAAGAAGTCACAACCTGCACGGGGTGCCAACAAGGCCCGTTCGCCCTGGCGCGAGCAGGCTGAAAGCTATTTCACCCATCATCGCAAGGTTGCCGAGGATAGCGCCCGCCGGCTCTGGCGTAATCCGGTGGCCAGCCTGATGACGTGGACAGTGATGGGGGTTGCTCTGGCTTTGCCGGTGGCATTGCTGTTGTTGCTTACCAGCCTTCAAGGCGTTAGCGCGGGTTGGGAAAGCAGTGCCCGGGTGACCGCCTATATTGAACTGGATGTGCCGCTTGAACGGGCGCGGGTGTTGAGCAATGACATTGCCGGAGACGGCCGGGTGGCCGGCGTCGAGCTGGTTGATCGGGACCAGGCGCTGGCGGAGTTCCGGGCCTCATCGGGCCTGGAGGATGCACTGGATTATCTCGAAGACAACCCGCTGCCGCACACCCTGCTGATTACTCCGGAGGAAGGCGCCCGTTCCACCGAAGGTGTGGAGGGGCTGGTGCGGTTTATCGAGGGCATGGAAGGCGTAGAGCGGGTTCAGGTGGACCTGGGCTGGTTGCAGCGCCTGAACGCCATGACCGATCTTCTTGCCCGTGCCGTCTGGGCGCTGGCGATCCTGCTCGCCGCTGCGGTTGTGCTGGTGATCGGCAACACCGTGCGCCTCTCCATTGAGAGCCGCCGGGACGAAATCCTGGTTGCGAAACTGGTGGGCGGGACAGACAGCTTTGTTCGCAGGCCCTTTCTGTACACCGGCGCCTGGTTCGGGCTCGGTGGTGGGGTTGTGGCTCTTATATTATTGCAAATGTCACTCTGGTGGCTCAGCGGGCCCATAGAGCGGCTGGCAGGGCTGTATCGGAGCGATTTCTCCCTCGACGGTTTGCAGTTTGATGGGGCCCTGGCGTTGATAATTGTTGCGATGCTGCTAGGCTGGCTGGGCGCCTGGGTAGCGGTGAAACGTCATCTGGATGACATGGAGCCGGGTGATATTGCCGGAAGTGGGTGATCTGGATAGCGGTAAAAGCGTATTGAAGAAACAGCTTCTGCTGGCGTAGGTTGAGAGTCAGCAAAGCCACGGTGAAATTTCCAGATAGTTGATTTAAAACGTTTTACTGGAGATTTCGGGAACTTTCAGGGTTCTTGGCGGTCTAAGTGGCAATTGGTATATTTAAGGGCCGTTGGGTTCGGAGGTTAGAGCATGGGTACGAGTTTACAACTGGTTGACAGACTGGTTCCGGGTCAGAATCTCGAGTCTTATATTCAGGCTGCGAGCCGCATCCCGGTGCTCACAGTGGATGAAGAGCGGGAGCTGGCTGAAAGGCTCCATTATGAGGGCGATGTGGAAGCCGCCCGTCAGCTGGTTATGTCTCACCTGCGCTTTGTGATTCACATTGCCCGGAGTTATTCCGGTTATGGTCTGGCACAGGCCGACCTGATCCAGGAAGGCAACGTCGGCCTGATGAAAGCGGTCAAACGCTTCAATCCGGAATACGGCGTGCGCCTGGTTTCCTTTGCGGTGCACTGGATCAAGGCAGAGATTCACGAGTTCATTCTGCGCAACTGGCGGATCGTGAAAGTAGCCACTACCAAGGCCCAGCGCAAGCTGTTCTTCAACTTGCGCAGCCAGAAGAAAAAGCTTGCCTGGCTCAGTCATGATGAGCTGAACGCGGTTGCCGCGGATCTGGGTGTCGAGCCCAAGGTTGTCCGGGAGATGGAAGGCCGCTTGGCTTCCCAGGATACCGCGTTTGACGGTCCGCAGGATGACGATGACGACAACGCCTATCAGGCACCGGCGTATTATCTGGAAGACGCTCGCAGCAACCCGGCAACCCAGCTTGAGAACGCCGACTGGTCCGACGATTCCAACGGTCGTCTGATGCAGGCTCTGGAGCAGCTGGATGAGCGCAGCCAGGATATTCTGCGGGAGCGCTGGTTGTCCGAGAGCAAATCCACGCTGCATGAGTTGGCGGACAAGTACGGCGTGTCGGCGGAACGTATCCGGCAGCTCGAGAAGAATGCGATGAAGAAGATTCGCATGCAGATGTCCGAGGCGGCCTGAGTTATTGGCTAGTCTCTAAAGGCTGGAAAAGTTAAAACGCCACCACCGGTTCCGGTTGGTGGCGTTTTTGTTTGTATAATCGGCTATCTGACTTTTGTGGAAGACGTGCTTGGGTGGCGCCTCCCAAAACACGCTCCTTGCGGCACATCCATGTGGCGCTTGGGCTCCGCCATCCCTGGCTCCGCACAGTTTTGGGAGGCGCCACCCAACCACGCCCCGAACCTTTGAGTAAGGCCAACTAACCATGACCTCGACTAAACCCCATATCGCATTTCTTGGTATCGGACTCATGGGTGAGCCCATGACGCGAAATCTCCTGAAAGCGAGTTTCCCGATGACCTTGTGGAACCGCACGTCCAGCAAATGCGAGCCCTTTTCATCGGAGGCAACCATTGCCGAATCCCCGGCGGAGGCGGTTGCCAACGCGGACGTGGTGATCACCATGCTGGAGAACAGCGATGTGGTGGAGCAGGTGTTGGTGGCTCAGGGCGTGATTGATGCCCTGAAACCAGGGGCGCTGGTAATTGATATGAGTTCCATCCAGCCTTCCGTGGCCCGTCGCCATGCTGAGTTGGCTGCTGAACGGGGCGCTGGCTATGTGGATGCGCCGGTTTCCGGAGGTACTTTGGGCGCGGCTGAGGCTCGTTTGAGTATTATGGCTGGGGGTTCGGAAGCGGATGTGGATCGCGCCAGGCCGGTGTTTGAAGTGCTCGGCAAATGCACGCGGATCGGTCCTGTTGGCGCCGGGCAGCTGGCGAAGTTGGCCAATCAGGCTATTGTTGGAATCACCATTGGTGCCGTATCCGAGGCGCTGCTGCTTGCGGCGAAAGGCGGTGCGGATCCTGCGGCCGTGCGGGAGGCGTTACTGGGCGGGTTTGCCGGTAGCCGGATTCTGGAGTTGCACGGGCAGCGGATGATCGACCGGGATTTTGCGCCTGGCGCGCCAGCGCGGATTCAGCTCAAGGACATGCGGATGATTCTGGATGAGGCCCGTGCGGAAGGGTTAACCCTGCCGCTGGCCCAGCAGACTCATAATGAATACCTGTCGCTGGTGGCCAATGGCCACAGTGATGTCGACCACAGTGGCCTGCTGCTGGAGCTGGAGCATCTGAACGGTGCCCTGCTTGGCTCCCTTGGCCGCGGCCCGAAGGAGTAAATACGCCATGCCCCGTTTTGCTGCCAACCTGTCCATGCTGTTCACCGAAGTGGACTTTCCCGAGCGGTTTGCCATGGCCCGGGCCGCCGGTTTTGAGGGGGTGGAATATCTGTTCCCCTACGCCTATCCCAAAGAGCTGCTCAGTCAGATGCTGAATGACAACAAACTGACTCAGGTGCTGTTTAATCTGCCACCCGGTAACTGGGGTGCCGGTGAAAGGGGCATCGCTTGCCTGCCGGACCGGGTTGAAGAGTTCCAGGCCGGTGTGGATCAGGCGATTGACTATGCTCGCGCTCTGGGTTGCCGCCAGTTGAATTGCCTGGCAGGGCTGAAGCCAGACCATGTTTCCGATGACATTGCCTGGCAGACGCTGGTGGATAATGTCGGCTGGGCAGCGGCCAGGCTGGCGGACGAGGGCATCACCCTGTGCCTGGAAGCCATTAACTCTCGAGTGGACATGCCCGGTTTTGTTCTGGATACCTCCGGTAAGGTGCTCGCGTTGATTGAGCAAGTGGATGCAGACAACGTGCGTCTGCAATATGACCTCTACCATATGCAGATCATGGAAGGGGATCTGGTGCGCTCGATGGAATGCCTGCTGCCCTGGATCGGCCACATTCAATTTGCCGATAATCCCGGGCGGCATGAGCCTGGCACCGGGGAGATTAACTTTTCGAATGTTTTTGAGGCCATCGATGCCATGGGTTATGACGGCTGGGTAAGCGCGGAATACCGGCCCACGGGGGCGACGGGTGACAGTCTCGGCTGGTTTGCAGGTAAGGTCTGACCGTCGCCATTGGCGACACCCTCTTACAAGATCGTAACTGGCCGGGTTGCCAACTTCTTCGTACCCTTGTCGTTACTGTAATCCGCTATCGGGAGGAGAGCCGGTGAAAGCGCTGGTAATCGAAGACGATCAGGACGTTGCAAATTATCTTGTCAAAGGGCTGAAGGAATCCGACTTCGTGGTCGATCATGCGTCCGATGGCAAGGAAGGCATGATGATGGCGGCCAGCGAAGATTACGACATCATGATTGTGGACCGCATGCTGCCGGGCATGGACGGTTTGTCCATCATCAAGACGGTGCGTGCGACCGGAAACCAGGTGCCGGTTCTGATTCTCAGCGCCCTGGGTGATGTGGACGACCGTGTTGAAGGTTTACGAGGCGGCGGGGACGATTACCTGACCAAGCCGTTTTCGTTTACCGAGTTGCTCGCACGTATTGAATCCCTGGTGCGGCGTAATCGTCAGTCTGCAGAGACTGAAACGGTATTGCGGGTGGCGGACCTGGAAATGGACCTGCTGGCGCGGACCGTCAAGCGGGCCGGACAGAACATTGATGTTCAGCCCCGGGAATTCCGTTTGCTGGAATACCTGATGCGCAATGCCGGTCAGGTTGTGACCCGGACCATGCTGCTGGAAAAAGTCTGGGATTATCATTTTGATCCCCAGACCAACGTGATTGACGTGCACATCAGCCGGCTTCGAGCCAAGATCGATAAGGAATTCGATACACCCTTACTGCAGACCATCCGGGGTGCAGGGTACATGTTACGTGAAACTGCTTAGCCAGCTCAGGACCTCGTCCTTCCAGCTAGCCCTGCTGTACATGGTGGTATTTGCCACCTCGGTATTTCTGTTACTGGCCTTTATCTATTGGCGTACGGCGGGGTTCATGACCGCCCAGACCGACGAAACCATCGAAGCGGAAATCGCCGGTCTGGCGGAGCAGTACCGCGGCCGTGGCGTAAACGGCCTGATCACCATCATTCGTGAGCGTGTTGCCCGCGACCCCAACGCCAAATCCATTTACCTGCTGACCACCGACGACTTCCTCAAGCTGGCCGGCAACATCGAAACCTGGCCGGAAGGCAGCCGTTCCGAGAGTGGCTGGATCAATTTCACCCTGAATGAATCGGTAGGGTGGACAGGGCCCGAACGCCTGGCCCGCGCCCGAATCTTCGAGGTCCAGGGTGGCTTGCGCCTGCTGGTGGGGCGTGATGTCGACGAGCTCACCAACCTGAAGCGGGTGATTGAAACCGCCATCAACTGGGGGATGGGCATCACCCTTGCCCTCGCGTTACTCGGTGGTTTTTTGATGAGCCGGAGCACGACCCGGCGCATCGAGGTGATCAACAACACCTCCCGCCGGATCATGAACGGCCACCTGTCCCTGAGAATTCCAACCCGCGGCACCGACGATGATTTCGACCAGCTGGCGGAAAACCTGAACCAGATGCTGGACCGGATTGTGTATCTGATGGAAGGTATTCGGCACGTTTCCGACAGCATTGCCCACGATTTGCGCACGCCCCTGACCCGGCTTCGTAACCAGCTGGAAAACACCCTGATGTCGGTGGATAACGACGAGGCGAGGGAGCAGGCCGGCAGGGCCGTGGCAGAAGCCGACCAGTTGCTGGCTACCTTCAACGCCTTGTTGCGCATCGCCCGCCTGGAAACCCGGGGTAATACCGCGGATATGAAACCCGTGTCGCTGGATGAGCTGGTAACCGATGCCTGTGAGCTCTACGAGGCTCTGGCAGAGGATAAGGACCAGTCGTTTGAGCAAGGTCTTGAAAGCGGAGTGATGATTGAGGGCGACCGGGACCTCCTGTTTCAGATGGTCAGCAACCTGATTGATAATGCGATCAAATACACGCCCGAGCATGGCGTGATTGGCGTTTCCGTTCGGCGGGAGGGTGCTGAAGCAGTCTTTGAAGTTCGGGATAGTGGCATCGGTATTCCCGACGCCGAGAAGGACCAGGTTTTCCAGCGTTTCTACCGGGTGGGCAAGAGTCGCTCGCTACCGGGAAATGGTCTGGGCCTGAGCCTGGTGAGCGCTGTTGCGGAGATACATCAGGGGCAGATTGTTCTGAGCGATACCCACCCCGGGGAAGAGTCGCCGGGGCTGACCGTAGCGGTGAAAATTCCCGCCTTTACCGAAGCCCGTAAACGCATTCGTGCGGCCCAGGCCGAGCAGCCAGCAGATTCAGCGGCCGGGGACACCCGAGCCGCCTCTCAATCCACCGGCGTAAATACTCACTGACTGGCGCGGAACCGGTTGATTCGGGAGATCACCGGGCCGATCAGGGCGTCTTTGCGAGACTCGATTTCGTGGGTAATCCTTTCAACCTGGGAGCGGCGACGGTTCACTCGTACCTGAATGCTGTCCCATTCACCTTCCAGATGCTTCTGCTCTGCCGCCAGAAAAGCAGCAATGTTGTGGCGGTTGATCTTGCCGGTGATTCCGTACTGGTCCAGCCGGTAGCCAATCACATCCACGCCATTAAGTGCCATGTTCAGCAGCTTCTGAGTATTCATGTTGTTTTCTCCGAGAATGGAAACGTTCGAAAAGAATATGAACGCTACGCTATGCTCCGAACCTAGAGTCTGCAACCTAATTCCCAGGGCCAGCGTTGGTAGTTTCCCTGACTAAAAGGTAATTCCTCGGCCACGCCGGTGTAATCCACGCTGTGCATAATTGAAACTGTAGCTTTGGAAGCCTGCAGATTTGTTGCTTGCTTCTCCCTCCAGCACAGCGCTAGCCTTACCCCGTTTTTACGGGGTTTTTTTATGCCCTTCCATTTTCTGATTGCCAACTGGTAGAGGATGTTGCGAGACCAATGACTCAGGTTCCCGGTAATGGCGGCCCTCGCCCGAGATACATCACGCCGGAAGGCGAACGTGCCTTGCGTGACGAACTGCAGTATCTCTGGAAGGTAAAGCGCCCGGAAGTCACCCAGGCCGTGCGTGAAGCCGCCGCTCTTGGCGATCGGTCCGAGAATGCCGAGTACATATACGGCAAGAAGCAATTACGGGAGATCGACCGTCGGGTTCGGTTCCTCAGCAAGCGCCTGGAAGAGCTCACCGTCGTTGACCGTTTACCAGATGACCGGGACAAGGTATTTTTTGGTGCCTGGGTGACGGTGGAAGACGAGGACGGTGAGGAACAGACCTATCGGTTGGTAGGTGCGGATGAGTTTGATCTGAGCAAAGGCTATCTCAGCATCAACTCGCCCCTGGCTCGGGCCTTGATTGGCAAGCGCCTGGACGATGAAGTGAGCGTTCGCACCCCGGAAGGCTGGAAGTCGGTGTTCGTGGTTGGCATTCGTTACCAGGCGCCCGCCGACGACAAGTGAATGATGTCACAAAATTGCCGAGTGCCCGGGCAGGTTGTCTAATTTGTCGATAAACTGATCAAAATTTGTCACAACTGTACGCAGACAGGATCGTCTGCCGGGGTAAATGCCATGGGTATGCGTGGAGACGCGGGAAACGTTCAGAACAGGGTAAGCACGGCACTGATGTCGGCTGGGCTTTTGACAGCAGCTTTTACTGCCGGTGTGGCGGTTGCCCAGAGCAATAAACAAGACAGTGCTTTCCAGTACCAAGAGCGCTCAACCATCCACACCATCCAGCTGAATTCCATAGAAGAGGAAACTCTGGCCAATACCGTTATCGAAGGTGGTCTGACGGCGCCGGCTGCCGGTGTTCCGCTCAAGCCCCGGGTTGAGGACGATTTTTACCTGGATCCGCTGGGCCTTCGCCCCGGCGATAGCCGCACGGACCTGGGTCGCTCACAGATTCCGGTGGAGTTCCGGTTCAGCAATCCCAAGTCCATTCCCGGGCAGACCCACAGCAACAACTACGTGATCCGCCCACCCGAGAACCGCACTTACGACGCTCTGAACATCAATATGAATGAGCGTTGAGACAGGCTATCAGGCTGCGGCACAGCCATTGTCTCCGGCGGGCGTCTTACCCAATACATCTTCATAGAAAAATGTCAGGGCCTGGCTGGCCTGATTGAAACGCGCCCGGGAGACCCGCATGCGATCGCTCAGGTATTCCAGAAACAGCTGGCGGTCTTCATTGGCCAGCGCATCCGGATCTTTCAGATCGCTAAACAGTACGAATCGGGTGATCCAGTGCAGGTAGGTTTGCTCTGAGCGTTGATTGAGCTTGTGCTTGTGGATTGCGTCCTTGACCCGTGCCACCAAGCCTGGCTGGGACTGTTCCAGCGCTTCCGTGATGTCCATAAATAACTCTTGCTGATGAATTGGTCTTGTTATTTTGGGCGCATCTTATGACAAGAGATTTACGAGCGCAAAGCTTTGTAGAGAAAGATTGACTCTGGTCATTTCATGACCAGAGTCTGGGCTGGAAAAGCGATTACTTCACGGCTTCGAGTTTGTCGATGTACTTCTGCATGGCGTCATCGCTGGACATGCCTTTCAGCTTCTCCCAGGCATCAAACTTGGCGCGGCCAACAAAATCCATCATGCCCGGGCGCTTGCCGGACACATCGCCCTCGGTGGCCTGCTTGTAGAGCGCGTAGAACTCCAGTTTCATCTCGTTGGAGGGTTTGAAGTCGCCCTCAGCGGTCTGGATGTAGTTGACGGCTTCATCGAAGCGGGTTTTCAGGTCACTCATGTTGATCTCCTTATGGTTTTACTTTGGTCCTGTTTGTTGGGCGAGTATAGCCACAGCCATAGGCTCCGTCATTGACTGAATCTTCGTAGACCAGCGGCGGGAAGGAAATTCCGGGCATTCTGGCAAAAGCTTGCCCGGGCGCACATTCCGGAAAAGTGCTGGCCAGTTTTTGCTTGAGAAAGGCAAATGATCTGTGTAGAGTTTTGTTCGTTGCGCGCCAGGAGGGCGCGTACAAGGGATTGAACAATTGCAAATGATTTGCACAGGGAGCAAGCGCATGTCTTCAAAAGACGGTTCCGTCGCGCCTAAAGAGCGCATCAATATCAAGTACGTCCCCGCCACCGGAGATCAGCAGGCAGAAACCGAGTTGCCACTGAAGATGTTCGTTGTTGGCGATTTCAAGGGACACGCCGAAGAAACCCCCATCGAAGATCGCAAGGCCATTTCCGTCGACAAGAACAATTTCCGTTCGGTTATGAAGGAAGCCAGCCTGACCCTTTCCACCACCGTGACCAACAAGCTGGATGAGGAAGCCGACGAACTGCCGGTAAACCTGGAATTCCAGACCCTCGATGATTTCTCCCCCGACAGCGTTGCCCGTCAGGTTCCGGAGCTGAACAAGCTGATTGAACTGCGGGAAGCCCTCGTGGCCCTGAAAGGCCCACTGGGTAACGTACCGTCGTTCCGTTCCAAACTGCAGGAACTGCTGGACAACGACGACGCCCGGGACAAGCTGCTGGCCGAACTGGAACTGGCCACCGACAGCAACGAGTAAGCGAGCGCGCGCTCATAATTTCCGACTGAATTCAAAACGTACTAAAGGGATGTGGTATGTCTGATACTGCTGTGCAGCAATCTGCTGCCTCCGAATCCGTCACTGAAGGCTCTCTCCTCGACCAGGTCATGGCCAACAGCCGTATGGCACCGGCGGATGAGGGTTACGATGTCGCTCGCAAGGGCGTGGCAACGTTTATTGCCAACCTGTTGAAAAGCGATGAGAAAGGCCAACCGGTCAATAAGGCTCTGGTGGACCAGATGGTGGTTGAGCTGGATCGAAAGATCAGCGCCCAGATGGATGAAATCCTGCACGCGCCCAAGCTGCAGGAACTGGAGTCTTCCTGGCGTGGCCTGAAGCTCATGGTGGACCGCACTGACTTCCGCGAGAACATCAAGGTGGATATCCTCCACGCCACCAAGACCGAGCTGCTGGAAGACTTCGAGTTCGCGCCGGACGTTACCCAGACCGGCTTCTACAAGCACATCTATTCCACGGAATATGGCCAGTTCGGGGGTGAACCGGTCGGCGCGGTTGTTGGCAACTACGCCTTTACTCCGTCTACACCCGACATGAAGTTGCTGCAGTACGTGTCATCTGTCGGAGCGATGGCCCATGCTCCGTTCCTGTCCTCGGTGGCACCATCGTTCTTTGGCGTTGACAGCTACCAGGAACTGCCCGCCATCAAGGAACTGAAGGCCGTTTTCGAAGGCCCGAAATACGCCAAATGGCGGTCCCTGCGTGAATCCGAAGACGCCCGCTATCTGGGCCTCACTTCACCGCGCTTCCTGCTGCGGGTACCTTACGATCCTACCGAAAACCCGGTGCGCAGCTTCAACTACAAGGAAGACGTATCGGCGGACCACGAGCATTACCTGTGGGGCAACACCGCCTACCTGCTGGCCACCCGCCTGACTGAAAGCTTCGCCAAGTACCGCTGGTGCCCGAACATCATCGGTCCGCAGAGCGGCGGCGCGGTGGAAGACCTGCCGGTGCACCTGTTCGAATCCTTCGGCCAACTGGAAGCCAAGATCCCGACCGAGGTGCTGATCACCGACCGCCGTGAGTACGAAATGGCCGACGAAGGCTTCATTGCCCTGACCATGCGTAAGGGCAGCGACAACGCGGCGTTCTTCTCCGCCAACTCGGTACAGAAGCCCAAGCAGTTCCCGAACACCAAGGAAGGCAAGGAAGCGGAAACCAACTACAAGCTGGGTACCCAGCTGCCTTACATGATGATCGTTAATCGCCTGGCCCACTACATCAAGGTCCTGCAGCGGGAACAGATCGGCTCATGGAAGGAGCGCCAGGACCTGGAGCGGGAGCTGAACACCTGGATACGCCAGTACGTGGCCGACCAGGAAAACCCGCCCGCGGAAGTCCGCAGCCGTCGACCCCTGCGCGCGGCACAGGTCACCGTCTCTGACGTGGAAGGTGATCCGGGCTGGTACCAGGTGTCCCTGGCGGTTCGGCCCCACTTCAAGTACATGGGTGCCAACTTCGAACTGTCACTGGTTGGCCGGCTGGACAAGGATTAATCCGTGTTCCAGCACCCGGCCAGCGAAGGATCGCAGGCCGGCAGCGGCAGCCTGTTCGAGAGACTTGAGCAGGCTGCCGAACCGGCCGCCCAGAGTATGGGAGACGTCACTCAAGTTGTTGAATCCATCAAGCGCCACCTGGTTCGTCTGCTGAATGCCCACCCTGGCAACAGTGCCAGCGTACCGGACCTGGGCCTGCTGGACTTCAATGACGCCACGCTCGGCACCCACGATCTGAGTGTTCAGATCCGTGGCGCGATCCGGCAGTGCATCGAGAAGTTCGAACCCAGGGTGAAGCGGGTGGATGTGGTTAATCTGCCCCAGGGACCCGATCCGCTGCAGCTGCGGTTTCAGGTGACGGTCTATCTGAACGTCGGTGACAACGACGACAAAACAACCATAGATTTGGTTCTGGATGACAAGCGGTATTACCGCGTGATTTAGACAGCAGGGATAGGAGGGGGTGGCGACACTTTTCTTCTGGGAAAAACAACTCGCTTTGCTCAGACATCTTTTTCCCGCCAGAAAAGCATCCCCACCCCCTCCGGCAAACTGAGTGGTATTTGCTCCGGACTGTTTTGAAGGCAAGGATGAGAGCAGGGGTGTGGTTGGTCTTTCCAAAAGACCAACCACACCCCTGCTCGGAGCCAGACAAGGTGCAGTAACGATGAAGTTAAATCGATTTTACAGGGACGAGCTTAGCTTTCTCCGGCTCCAGGGCCGGGAATTCGCGGATGCCCATCCGCAGTTGACACGGTTTCTGTCCGAGCAGAGCACAGACCCAGATGTGGAACGCCTACTGGAAGGCTTCGCCTTCTTGACCGGGAAACTCCGCGAAAAAGTCGAAGATGAGTTCCCGGAAATCACGCACTCGCTGCTGAACATGTTGTGGCCGAATTATCTGCGGCCGGTACCCAGTTGCACGATCATGCGCTATGATCCGCAGTTGCATGCAATCAGTGAGCGCCAGAGGGTAGACCGCCACACCGAGATCAAGAGCCGGCCTCTGGGCGATGCCAATCGCCAGACCCAGTGCCGGTTCCGCACCTGCCGCGCGGTGGACGTATTTCCCGTGAGCGTTGCCGCGGCCCATGCCGAACACTCACGCGAGGTCTCGTCTGTCACCGTGGACCTTGCGCTGCATACCGATCAGCCCCTGTCGTCACTGGGTATGGAAAGCCTGCGCTTTTATCTGGGCGGCGAGAGTCATATCGCCGAAACCCTGTTTCTCTGGCTGAACCACTATCTGGAACACATCGATCTGGTGGTGGGCGACGCTGTTTACCGCCTGCCTGCCTCGCTGTTGCAGCCTGTGGGTTTTGGCAATGAAGAGGCTCTGCTGCCATATCCCAAGAACGCCTACCCCGGCTACCGCATTCTGCAGGAATACCTCAGCTTCCCTGAGGCCTTCCGTTTCGTGGACATCCACGGCCTGGCACGCCGGCTGCCTGCGCTGCAGGCGGACGAAATCAGCCTGCGTTTCCATTTCAGCCGTATCCTGCCGCCGGACGCCAAGGTGCGGGAAGACAATTTTCAGCTCTACTGCACACCGGCGGTGAACCTGTTTACCCATGAAGGCGAACCGGTGGACCTGAACGGCCGCCAGACCGAATACCGGATTTCGCCTTCCAGCCGCTCCCCGGACCACTACGAGGTGTTCAGCATCGAGCAGGTGGAAGGCTGGCTGGAGGGTCGGTCCGGGCGCGGTGAGCCCCGCATCTACACGGCCTTCGAGAGTTTCCAGCATGAGGTGGAACGGGACCGGGGACGTACCGCCCTGTACTACCGGGTCCGGGCCCGGGACAGCGTGCGCGGGGACGGTTTTGATCATTACATGTCATTTGTCCGGGGCGACGAATCCGAGTGCCTGAGCCGGCAAGAAGCGGTTTCCCTGACCCTGACCTGTACCAACCGCCAGTTGCCCAGCCAGCTGGCGGTTGGCGAAATCTGCATGGCGACCGAGAGCACGCCGGCGTTTGCCACCTTCAGTAACATTACCCGGCCCACCGCGACCCTGCGGCCAACCCTGGATGGCAGCCTGTTGTGGACGCTGATCTCGAATCTGTCACTCAATTACCTGTCCATGCTCGATGTGGATGCCCTGCGCACGGTGCTGCGGGTCTATGATTTCCGGGCTCTGGTGGACCGTCAGGCGGAGCGGGTGTCCCAGAAACGTCTGGCCGGCATTACCGGTATCGAGACGGCTCCGGTTGACCGGATGGTCAAGGGCCTGCCGGTGCGGGGGATCCGCTCGGTACTGAAACTGGACCAGCAGGCCTTTGCATCGGAGGGTGATCTTTACCTGTTTGGTACGGTTCTCAGCCAGTTCTTTGCTCTTTACGCCAGTATCAACGCATTTCACCAACTGGAAGTGGTGAACACCGATAATCAGGAACGGTACACATGGACGTTACAGCAAGGTCAGCAGCCGCTGATGTAGCCGAGCTGCAACCCGTTCTGGGCAATGCGCGGCGATACAGTTTTTTCCAGCTGGTGGATCTGATTCACCGGCACCACGGGGATGATCTGGAGCGAAACAGCGACGACCAGCCCTGCCAGGAACGGATCCGGTTTTCCGCCTCCGCGGGGCTGGGGTTTCCTGGCAGCGATGTGGTTTCGGCGCTGTCCCCGGAGCACGAGCATGCCCCGTATCAGATGGAAGTCAGCTTTCTGGGGTTGCACGGCTCACAGTCGCCTTTGCCGGGCTATTACCTGGAGGATCTGGCCTGGGAAGCGGGACAGAATCTGGGCATCCGGCGGCATTTTCTTGATTTTTTCAATCATCGCCTGGTCACGCTGTTTCACCGTGCGTGGCGCAAGTATCGCTACTACGTTCGGTTTCAACCCGGCGCCTCGGACGGCTTTTCAGAACTGATCTTTGCTCTGATAGGACTCGGCGACAGCCGGTTGCGGGAGGCAACACCGGTTAACTGGTCCAAGATGCTGGCCTATTCCGGCCTGATGGCCGGTCGCAGCCGGTCGCCGGAGGTGGTGAGCGGCATCGTTGCCCATTGCTTCGATCTGGACGATGTCAGTATTGAACAGTGGGTCCTGCGCAAGGTGGCCATCGCCGATGATCAACAGACCCGACTGGGCCAGGCCAACGCCTGTCTGGGCAGCGACATATTGGTGGGATCCGCCATTCGGGATCGCAGTGGCAAATTCGTGCTCCGGTTGCGGAATCTCAGCCGACAGCGCTTTGCGGATTTCCTGCCCAATGGCCAGGACCACCAGCGCCTGGTCAAACTCGTGGAGTTCGCTACACGGGAGCAACTGGCCTACGACCTGGAGCTTCAAATGCGTCCGAAAGACATCCGCCCCATGGAGCTGGGGGAAGATGTCCGGCTGGGCTGGAATTCCTTCGTGACCCCGGAAAAGGCTCGGCGCCGACCGGCGGTCCGGATTCAGATTCGCCGGTAAACCCGGCAGGGAAGGCATTCATGGATGAACAACAGGCTGCGGGCCTCAAGCTGACAGTCACCAATCCGACCGTTGCCCGCGGTGGGGCAACCATCGAGCACTGTTTCAGCGTTCGCGGCGGCTCTATCGGTACAGCAGCCAGTGATACCTGGCGGCTATCGTCCCAGCGAACGGGTGCGGTTCCCGGCCACGCGGAGATCCGTTTTCTGGACGGCGGCTTCTGCCTGATTGATCGCAGTGGCCGGACCTACATCAATAGCGCAAGTCAGCCTGTGGGTCGGGGCCGTCGGGCACGACTGAATCATGGCGATACCGTCAGTATTGGTCGCTATCAACTTCGTGCCGAGTTGGCCGAGGCTGTTGGCGACCCGTTGCTTGAGACAGGTGAGGCAGAGCAGGCCGGGCAACTGATTGATGTTGATGAAGGGCCGCTGGTGCGGGCCGAGGACCTGACCAGCCAGACCGAGAACCCGGAGCCGCTGCAGAATTTTGCCCCGGTATCCGGGGAGGCAGTCAGTGATGACCCATTGGCGCCCTGGAGCGGGCAGCCGGACGAACAGAAGTCGGATACTGACGCGCTGATGGCCAGTGAGACCTCCTGGCGCGCCGCTGAAAGGCATGTTTCGGATGAGTACCGTGAAAACCGCGACGTAGCAATGGGCCTACCCGTTCGCAAAGGAGAGAAAGACAGGATGTCTGAGATTGCAAAGAGCGCTGATCGCCGGGAGGCTTCAGATCAGAGCAGCAAACACATCAGTGGCGCCCCCCTGTTGCGGGGTATGGAAGCCGGGCTGGACTTTGCTGACAGCGATGAGATGCGTCTGTTCCTGGAGGAAGCGGGGCAGACTCTGAAGGCGACCGTGGAAGGGTTGTTGGCGCTGCACCAGGGAGAAGACAGCAGGCATCAGGCGCTGCGAACCCGCCTGCAACCCATTGAGGATAATCCACTGCGGTTGGGTGAGGGTTATGAAGATACGGTGCAGACCCTGTTCGCCAGCCACCGTAGCCCGGTTCACCTGTCGGCGCCGGCGGCGGTGCGGGAGAGTCTGCAGAGCCTGAATCACCACCAGCAGGCCACCCGTGAGGCCATCAGCGAGGCGTTGGAGGCCATCCTGCATGCCTTTTCTCCCGAGGCCTTGCTGCGTCGTTTCCATGGTTACCGTCGGGGACTGCGCCAGAACGAGGACGAGGGACGCTGGGCCTGGGATATGTACCAGCACTATTACCGAGAGTTGAAATCCAGTCGTCAGCAGGGATTCGAGCGCCTGTTCCAGGAAGTGTTCGAACAGGCTTACGACCAGAACCTGCGCCAACTACAGAGGGAGAACCCGTTGTGAAGACCTGCAAATGGAGTTTGCTGGCCATCGTCTTCGTGCTTGCCGGATGCAGCACACCCTATAACGCGGTCACCAAAACCGCAAAAGTGCTTTGGGACCCGGATATCCCGGTGGGATACCCGGAGGATTTGCCCAGCCGGGTCGGTCTGACCATGGTGGCCGAACCGGATGTAAACCCGAATGAATCCCTGGCACCCACGCCCATTGCGTTTCAGATCATCGAGATGCGCGACAGCTCACTCTTGATGGCCGGGGATTTCGACCAGCTACTGAGTGACCTCGAGTCGTCACTGGGCCAGAACTATGTCGATCACAGCGATTACTCCCTGGTGCCGGGCCAGTTCAAGTTCATCGAACCCTTTGAAATTGGCAAGGATACCCGGTTCATCGGCGTGATCGCCTTCTATGCCTATCCCAACCTGTCCCAATGGAAGAAGGTGGTGAAGGTGGATCCCATCGGCGGTCGCTACAACCTGCTGGTGAACCTGCGGGAGCGGGAAGTTCAACTCAAGCATTCGGATGACACCTGATGACCGTAACCAATCGAGTGGTCTGGAGTGATGGTCTGTTCATCAAACCCCAACACTTCCAGCAACAGCAGCGATATCTGGAACATCAGATCAATGAACGGGCACTCGCGATC
Source organism: Marinobacter maroccanus (assembly GCF_002933275.1). Classification (GTDB taxonomy): domain Bacteria; phylum Pseudomonadota; class Gammaproteobacteria; order Pseudomonadales; family Oleiphilaceae; genus Marinobacter; species Marinobacter maroccanus. The sequence continues at coordinate 177,538 of NZ_PSSX01000004.1, read as the reverse complement.
TCAGATTATCTGTATGGCTTCAGCGATCTGGAACTGAACGCAGAGTACCTGAGTTTCGGCCGGGTTGGCCTGGTGCGGGCATCCGGCCTGTTCCCGGACGGGACCCGCTTCAGTCTGCCCCAGGACGACGTGATGCCTGAACCGATGGAAATCACCGATGCCTCAGTGGCCAATCAGGTCGTCTACCTGGCGTTGCCGCTGGGCAGTGAAAGCCTGGCGGAAGTGGAATGGCCGGACGCCCCCGTGGCCGGCCGGTTCCGTGCCGACTCCCGGGAAATCCGGGATCTGCATTCGATCGACGGCGATGCCCATACCATCGATGTGGGCCGCGTGGCGCCCCGCCTGATGCTGGAGCGGGAAGATCGCAGCGCCTATGCGGCCCTGGCTATCGGTCGGATTCTTGAAAAGCGCCCGGACGGAAGCCTGGTGATGGATCCGAACTTCCTCCCCACCATGCTGAGTGTGCGAGCCGCGCCCAGGCTGCAGAGATTTGTCGGTGAAATGGCGGGACTGATGCGGGAACGGGCACGCAATATCGCCGAGCGTGTCGGAGCACCGGGGCAGGGCGGTGTTGCCGACGTGGCTGATTTCATGTTGTTGCAGATGCTGAATCGGGCCCATCCCAGGTTCATGCATCTGGCCCGCCTGCGCCAGTTGCATCCTGAACGGCTGTTCGAAGCCCTGCTTGAACTGTGTGGCGAGCTGGTGACCTTTACCGATGAAGGACGCTTGCCGAGGGAGTACCCGGCCTATGACCACGATCTCCCGGAGGATTGTTTTACCCCGCTCATGCAGGTTCTGCGGCAGTCCCTGAGCACGGTTCTGGAACCGAGGGCCCTGGCTATCCAGCTCCAGCAGCGCCAGTACGGCCTGACCGTGGCCCCGGTCCAGGATGCCCAGTTGGTCCGGGATGCGGAATTCATTCTGGCGGTCAAAGCCGACATGCCACTGGACGATCTGCGCAAGCAGTTTACTCAGCAGTGCAAGGTGGCCTCTGTGGAAAAAATCCGGGATCTCATCAGCCTGCAGCTGCCGGGAATTCCGCTCGCCGCGTTACCGGTTGCACCCCGACAGTTGCCGTACCACGCCGGCTTCGTGTACTTCCGCCTGGACGACCAGAGCCAGGCCTGGCAAATGCTCGACAACGCCAGCGGCTTCGCGTTCCACGTGGCCGGCAGTTTCCCGGGTATGGAAATGCAGTTCTGGGCAATCAGGAGCTAAATCATGGCAGATGCACAGGTAATGGACTTACCCAATGGCAGCAGGAATTCCGGCAGCAGTGCGTTCAGTGATCTGATTTTTGCCGACAGCCGGGCAGCAGCTGAGGGCAACAGGGAAGGCCAGGTTGACGAGCAGTTCCAGCTCAGAGGGTTGGAACATAACCGCCTGATTGACGCCGCCACACCATTGCTCGGCCTGGTGATCAGGATACGCAGGCTGGCGGATTATCGCGCGGTGGAAACCCTCTACCAGCAGGTGGTGGATGAAATCGCTGCCATCGACCGGGAACTGGTGGAACAGGGTTACGACCGGCCGGTTGTTGTCGCCTATCGGTACGTTCTCTGCGCCTTCATCGACGAGGCCGTGCTGGGAACGGACTGGGGCGCCCATAGCGTCTGGTCTCAGCACTCCCTGCTGTCCCGCTTCCACAACGAGACCTGGGGTGGGGAAAAGGTTTTTGCCATTCTTGCCCGGATGGAGCAGGAACCGGCCCGTTATCGCGACATGCTGTCGTTTATCTACCTGTGCCTCTCCCTGGGTTTCGAAGGGCGGTACAAGGTGATGGAAAACGGCCGGGATGAATACGACCGGATTGTCCGTGGCCTGCACGAGCAACTGAAAGCGTTGCAGGAGGAACAGGACCAGCCGCCTCTTGCGGATGCCCGGGCGAACGTGACGCCAACCCGGAACCGGTTGCGCAGCGGCATGCCCGTCTGGGGCGTTGCAGCTCTGTTTGTGGCGGCCATGGCCGGCATCTACTCCCTGTATAACATGGCACTGAACGAGCGCATCACGGACGTATTGCGCGTACTCGACCAACTACCGAAATAAGGACATCAACGTGATTCGGGTAGAACTGCCGGCGCTGATCGGGCGCCTCAACGACATGTCACGCCAGGCGCTGGAAGCCTCCGCCGCGCTGTGCATCAGCCGCCAGGGCGCGGAAATCACTCCGGCCCATTTGCTGTTCAAACTGCTGGAGACACCGTTTTCCGACGTGCGCCAGATTCTGGAGCACACCGGCATTGATCATCAGCAACTGCAACCGCTGGTGGGCGACAGCCTGAACGGAGAGGCGCAAAGCGCTGAGCCCTATCCATCGTTCTCACCGCTGTTGGTGGAACTGATGCAGGATGCCTGGCTGCTGGCTTCCACTGAACTGGGTCACACCGAACTGCGCTCCGGCGTCGTATTCCTGGCCCTGCTGATGAATGCCGACCGATACCTTATGCCCCGGGTGGCACAGGCACTGATGGACATCAACCGTGAGCAGCTGCGCAAGCAATTTGACCGGTTAACCCAGGGCTCCGCGGAGAGGCTGGAACCGAGCGAACAGGAACCCGGGCAACCGGTGGCAAGCGCGGATCTGGACCCGCTCAAACGCTACGCCACCGACTTCACCGGACTGGCCCGGGAAGAAAAACTGGACCCGGTGGTGTGCCGTGACGCCGAGATCGACCAGATGATCGACATTCTCTGCCGCCGCCGCAAGAACAACCCTATTGTGGTGGGCGATGCCGGTGTGGGCAAAAGCGCCGTGGTGGAGGGCCTGGCTCTGCGCATCGTTAACGACGACGTGCCTGACCGCCTGAAAAACGTTGAGCTCTGGACCCTGGACATGGGCGCCCTGCAGGCCGGCGCCTCGGTGAAGGGCGAGTTCGAGAAACGCCTCAAAGGCGTTATCGAAGCGGTCAAAGGCTCCGCTACCCCCATCATCCTGTTCATTGACGAAGCCCATACCCTGATTGGCGCCGGCAACAGCGAAGGCGGCTCCGATGCCGCCAACCTGCTCAAACCGGCCCTTGCCCGGGGCGAGCTGCGCACCATCGCCGCGACCACCTGGCGCGAGTACAAAAAATACTTCGAAAAAGACCCGGCACTGAGCCGGCGTTTCCAGCCTGTGGCGCTGGATGAGCCCACACCCGGCGAAGCTGTCCACATCCTCCGTGGCCTGCGCACCGTCTACGAAAAAGCCCATCAGGTCCTGATCGCCGACAGCGCCCTGAAAGCCGCCTCCGACATGTCTGCCCGTTACCTTGCCGGCCGCCAGTTACCGGACAAAGCCATCGACGTACTGGACACCGCCTGCGCCCGGGTCAGCCTGAATCTGACCATGCCGCCCAGACGCCTGAGCCACGTCCGCAGCGAGCTGCATCAGTTGGCCATGGAACAGAATCTGCTGAGCCGGGAACACACCCTGGGGCAGAGCGTCGATGCCGAACGGGAAAGGGAACTGGAACAGCGCATTGCCGGGATCACTGCTGAATCCGCAGCCCTGGAACAACGCTGGAACGACCAGCGGGAACTGGTGGCACGACTGGTGGAGATTCGGGAACAGTTGCTCACCGGCGAATCCCAGGCACAAGCGGATACCTCTGAATTGACCGATGGGGATACAGAAGAACGCCCGGAGCTGAAAAGCGAAGCCGCCGCCATCGAGCAGGAACTGACTGAACTCCAGGCCGACGAGCCGCTGGTACACGCCCGCGTTGATGCCAGACAGGTGGCCGAAGTCATCGCCGACTGGACCGGCATTCCGGTCAATCGCATGACCACCGACGAACTGGAAAAAATCACCCATTTGCCGGCGTATCTGCAGGAGCACATCAAAGGCCAGGACACCGCCATCGACTGCCTGCACCAGCACCTGCTCACCGCCCGCGCCGACCTGCGCCGCCCCGGCCGCCCCATGGGCGCCTTCCTGCTGGTGGGTCCCAGCGGCGTTGGCAAAACCGAAACCGTGGTACAACTGGCCGAACTGCTCTACGGTGGCCGCCAGTTCCTCACCACCATCAACATGTCCGAATACCAGGAAAAACACACCGTCTCCCGCCTGATCGGTTCACCCCCGGGTTACGTTGGCTTCGGCGAAGGCGGCATCCTCACCGAAGCCATCCGCCAGAAACCCTACTCCGTGGTCTTGCTCGACGAAGTCGAAAAAGCCCATCCGGAAGTCCTCAACCTGTTCTACCAGGCGTTCGACAAAGGCGAACTGGCTGACGGCGAAGGCCGACTCATCGACTGCAAAAATGTCGTCTTTTTCCTCACCTCCAACCTCGGCTACCAGACCATCGTCAACCACGCCGAGTCCCCGGCCAGCCTGGACGAAGCCCTCTACCCGGAACTGGCCAGCTTCTTCAAACCGGCCTTGCTGGCAAGAATGGAAGTGGTGCCCTACCTGCCTCTGGGCGAGGAAACCCTCAACCGAATCGTTGGCGACAAACTCCAGCGCCTGGCGGACCAGATCAAGGCCCGTTATCACACCGAAGTGGAACTTCAGGACGGCCTGATCGATGCCATCCGCAGCCGTGCGACAAGAAGCGAAAACGGCGCAAGGATGCTTGAGTCGATCATCGAGGGTGAGCTGTTGCCGCCGGTTTCATTGGCGTTGCTGGAGAAACTGGCGGCGAGGGAGCCTGTTACGAAGGTCACGTTGGGTGTTGAAGACGCCAGATTCACAGGAATGGTGGTTTAGGATCACTCTAAAGTAGCGCAGCGTGGGGTTATGCTTTCCAAAACCCTGCGGAGCCAAGGATGGCGGAGCGGAGCCTACAGGGATGTATTCACGGCGTGTTTTGGAAAGCATAACCCCACGGTGTGCGGTCGACGAACACAAAAGCATAAAAATCTTAGGGAAGAGAACCATGGGACGGATGCAGATGGAACTGCACACCGGCATCGACCTGGCGGTGGCCCTGATCCAGCAGGACAACCTGCCGGATCTGCTGAAAACCGCCACAAGACAGCTGGAAAACGCCTTCGGACTGACCCGCTGCTGGGCACTCGAACTCGACCTCAGTGGCCGGACCCTGCACTGCAGCGACCTCGCCGAACAGGGCGAATTCGACTGCGGTGACTTCAGCCACCCCTTTGCCCACGTGCTGCAAACCGGCAAAGCCCGGGAACTTACCCGTGCCGCCAGCTACCGCCTGGACCACGTTGGCTTCCAGGCCCTCTTCGAGGCCAGCGACCGGGCCCGTTCTCTGTGGCTCGAGCCCCTCACCGGTAATGATGGCCGAACCCTGGGGGTGCTCGTCCTGTGTCGGGACGAACCCGACTGGGACGGCATTACCGGCCAGCCTCTGTATTGTGGCCTACGGCAACTGCTGGTTCATCAATGGATTACCCAGCTTCAAAGCCGCGACCAGGTCTGGCAACGCCGCCTGCTCAAGCGGTCACTGGATCATCTGCACGACGCCGAAACCGTTCGCACCCGGTGCGAACAACTGGCCCGAACCCTGGTCGGCAACTCCCAGGCCATGACCAGCCTACGGGCCCAGATCGTCCGGGCCGCCGGCAGCCAGCTGTCCGTTTTGGTTCAGGGAGAAACCGGCTGTGGCAAGGATGTGGTCGCCCGCGGTATCCATGAACTGTCCGACCGGGCCGATGGCCCGATGGTGGTGGTCAACTGCGCCGCGATTCCGGATACCCTCCTGGAAAGCGAACTTTTCGGGCATACCCGAGGCGCGTTTTCAGGCGCCGACCACGACAAGCAGGGGCTTCTGGCACAGGCCAACGGCGGCACCCTGTTCCTCGATGAAATCGGCGACATGCCCTTGGCCCTGCAGTCGAAACTGCTCCGGGTGCTGGAGAGTCGTCAGTTCCGCCCGCTGGGGGCCCGCGAGGAACAGCATTCGGATTTTCGCCTGGTAGCGGCCACCCACCAGCCGCTGCAGGCAGGTATTGAAGACGGCAGCTTCCGGCGGGACCTATTTTACCGCCTGAGCCAGTTTCCACTGCGGGTGACCCCCTTGCGGGAGCGCCCCGACGACCTCGAAGCCCTGAGCCGTCACTTTATCCGGTTGTATACCGAGCGTGAGGGTAGCGGGCCCATGGGCATTTCCAGCCACGCTCTGCACCTGCTGGCCGGATACGACTTCCCGGGCAATGTCCGTGAGCTGCGCAACATCATTGAAATGGCCTGCCTGCAGACCCCGGGCGGGGATGATATCCAGCCGGAAGTTCTGAGGATTAATGACCTGTTTGAAGAGTCCGATGGTTGGATCAGCGCACCCTGGGATGCCAGAGACAGAAATCCCGTTGATCTACCCGTTGTGGAAGAGATCCGGGATCTTAAAGCCGCGGCACAGGCCTTTGAAGCGGCGATTATTCGTGAGCGATTGCGCCAGTACGCTGGCAACCGGGCCCAGGCGGCGGAAAGTCTCGGCCTGCCAAAGCGGACCCTGGCCCACAAGTGCCTCAAGTACCAGGTGACAGAGTCATGATTCCCCGAAGAGTGCGATTAACCGGTGGTGTTGCAGCGGCTTTGGCGCTGCTTTCACTGGTGTCCAATGCCAGCGCTGGCCAGCTTGAGGATGCCCGCCTCTGTACCAGTGAGCCCCAGCGACTTGAACGGCTGGCCTGCTTTGACGAGGTTTTTGGCACCCCCCTGGCGGAATCAAACGGGGAACTTGCGGCTCCGGATGCCCGTCGATCCGAGCGATGGCGACAGGCCTACGCCAGCCTTGATGCAGAAAATGCCGGTGCCGGTGTGCTTTACCGGAATACCGGGCGAGCAGCTGGCCAACTGGTGACGGTTCCCGCTTTGGGGATTCAACCTCCCAGGCCTCTGCTGGCCCTTCAGTGCCACAACAACATCACTGAACTCACTCTGATGCTGCCTGAGGCAATGGACGAGGAGCGGGTTCAACTGGGGTTTGGCCGGGGACAGACCGTCTGGCGGGTGCGGGACAACGGTTTCGTGCTCAGCGGCGGCCGGGGACTGCCAGCCATTCGTACCGTGAAAGCCATGATCGACGGCACAGAGGCGCGCATTGACTCGCCCAACAGCCGCATCAATGGCCTGCTGTTTGATCTCTCGGGATACCGCCGGGCAATCGAACCGCTTCGCGAGACCTGTGGCTGGTAAATGCCGGCGGAACACAGCGATTCAGGACAGAAACATGCAGATCATTGAGCAACATCCCTACGTTGAACAGGTTGTCTCACCATTGCCCAGTGATTCGGGTGTGGGGGAAGCCCTCGGAGACGATCCGACGCTGGAGTCTCTGGAAAACGAGATCATGAAGGTGGGCTCTCTGGCCCATACTGACATCGACTGGAGCAAGGTTGAAAACGACGCCCTGACGATTCTCTCGGACCGCAGCAAGGATCTGAAAGTGCTCGGTTTTTTGCTGATCGCCCTGCAGCGTGGCGGCGACGGTGAACGGTTCGCCCTGGCCCTGTACCTGCTGCACCGGGTGCTGGACGAATGGTGGGAGCAGGCCTGGCCCTACCCTGGAGAGACGGGCAAGCGGGCCCGCAAGATGATGTTCACCCAGATGCTCCAGCGCGCCGGCAAAGGCGTAGACGCCCTGGCGTTCGATGGCAGTGTTGGCGACGGTCGGGCGTTCTGCCTTGAACTTCTGGCCAGACTGATGGACCAGGCCGCTGGCCGGGAATTGCCGGAGGAGTCACTGCAGGATCTTAAACGGGCGGTTGAAAACCTGCCCAGGGTTAACGACGCCACGGCAGCCCCCGAACCCCGTCCGCCGGCAGGGCAGGTCAGCCAGGATTCGGGAACTGAAACGCCAGAGCAGAAACCTGCATCGTCGAAGCCTTCCCTGGGGGCACTCACCCTGGACCCGGGCGATGAGCGGGCAACCCGGCAGAGTCTTCTGAAAGTCGCGGACATGCTCACCGAAACCGGGCCGGACCAGCCTCTGGGGTATCAGATTCGCCGTTACGCTATCTGGCAGAACATCACCACGGCACCACCGACACGGGACGGAAAACGCACCGATCTTGCCGCCGTGAGTGCCGATCGGGTGGCTGACTATCGCGAAGCCCTGGAAAAATCGGCGGACCTGGCATTGTGGCAGAAAATCGAGCAGAGCCTGTCGGTCAGTCCATTCTGGCTGGACGGCCATTGGCTAAGTGCCCAGGTAGCAACGGCCCTTGGCCACCACGCCTGCGCAGAGGCAATCCGTGTGTCTGCAAAGGAGTTTGTCGAGCGCCTTGCCCAGTTGCCGGAGCTCACCTTCAACGACGGCACCCCGTTCTTGTCCCGGGACGCCGAAGAGTGGCTCTGGTCCGCGCCGGCGACCGGTGGTTCCGCCGGCAGCGCCAACGCCTGGGAGCAGGCTTATGACAAAGCCCGGGAGCTGGCCGGGCAAAAGGGACTGGCTGCCGGGATGCAACTTCTGGAGGACGGGCTGGCGGAAGCGAGAGAGCCAAGAGACCGCTTTTACTGGCGTCTTGTCAGCGCCCGATTGATGAAAGACGCGGGCCTGAAATCACTGGCCACGCAGCAGATTCAGGATCTGCAAACGCAGGTTCGCGGGCTGGCTCTCGAGGACTGGGAGCCCGCCCTGATCAGGCAGCTTGAAAAGCTGGGTTGATCCCCGGAACACACCAAGGAATAACAGCAGGAATGGACACCATGTGGAGAAAAGCTTTACTCATCGGTCGCTGGCTTCTGCCATACTTCAAAAACGCAGCCCCGGTCACCCTGACACTGGGCGTTATTGCCTTGCTGGTGGCAACCTGGTGGCTGGGGCCACGCTGGGAGCTCAATGGTGAGTTTCCATTGGCGGCCTGGCAGATGCGGGCCCTGGTAACCCTGGGCGTTGTGTTGGTCGTCGCCATGGTGTGGGGCATGATGCTGGCGCGCCGCCTGCGCAAGGTGAACGTCAGGCAGGCCGAAGCGCAGAGGGAACAGGAAGATCCGATTCTGCCCATGGAGCGCAAGCAACAGCGCCTGCTGGATCGCCAGCTGGCGGCCCTGAAAAGCAACCTCCCCGGCCGCAAAGGCATTTACCGGCTGCCCTGGTATCTGGTGATGGGCCTTGAGGATGCCGGCAAGACCAGCCTGATTCAACGGTCCGGGCAGACCTACACGCTCACCAACGTAACCCGCAACAATCGGTTGGATCGCAATGCCTTCGGTTTTGACTGGTGGATCGGCGATGAAGGCGTGCTGATCGATCCGGATGGTGAACTGCTGAGCCAGAGTCAGGGTGAGGGCGCCGGCGCGGAGATCCAGCAGCGTCTTTGGCATCATTTCATCGCCTGGCTGGAGCGAAATCGCCCTCAACGTCCTCTAAATGGTGTGGTGCTGGCCATAGATCTGGCCAGTCTCAGCGTGGCAGACCCCGGCCAGAGGCGGGACCGGGCAATTCTGTTGCGCACGCGCCTGCGGGAACTGATGGAGCAGATCGGCTCCCGCCTGCCCGTTTATGTCACCTTCACCAAGATGGACCTGCTTTACGGTTTTGGCCCGCTGGTGCGGACCCTGAGCAAGCAGGACAAGGAGCGGGCACTGGGCTTTACCTACAGCCTCGAAGGTCAGATGGATAGCGATGATTGGTTGAACCAGTTCGCCGACCGATACACCGCCATGGTTGAGCGGCTTACCGATCGCTTGCCGGATGTTCTGGCCAATACCCGGGACGCTGAGGAGCGGGCAGCGGCCTATTCCTTTACCCGCCAGCTTGCCGGGCTGAAGCCTGTTCTGGAGCATTTCCTGACCGACCTGCTGTCTGCGGATGTGTTCTCGACACCGGCGATGGTTCGCGGCACCTACTTCACCTCGGTGTTGCAGGAGGGAGTGCCGGAAGATGCCTTTGTCTCGGCAGCTGCCGCCAACTACCAGATTGCCGGGCCCATTCAGCCTGCTCAACGGGCAGGGCAGTCCGCCACCCTGTTTACCCGGGCACTGTTCCCCGAGATCATCTATCCGGAGGCTGGCCTGGCCGGTGATAACCGACGGGTGATTCAGTCCCGGCAACGCCGGCTGGCCGTGGCCGCCGTGGTGGCTGTTTGTGCCGGTGCGGGTATGACCGCCGGCTGGCAGCATTTCTTTATCAAGAATGCAGAGGCCGCTGCCGCCGTGGAAGCCCGTGTTCAGGGCTTTATCGATAGCTGGCAGCCGGTGGGCTTTGAACCGGACAGCACCGGCCGGAACCTGCTCGGCCCGCTGGATGAACTTCGTGAGGCAACGCTGGCCTTTGGCGACCATCGCCGGAACTGGCCGTTGCTCAGTGATATGGGCCTGTACCGTGGCCATGAGGTGGGCCCGGAAGTTGAGGAATCCTACCTGGATATGCTGGCATACCAATATTTGCCAGCCCTGATGTTCGGTGTGATGGCCGAGATGGGTCAGGCGCCGGACAATAGCACTGAGCGCCTGGAGCATCTGCGGGTGTTGCGCATGCTGTATGACGCCAGTGGTCGTCGGGACGATATTGTGACCCGCTACATGCAGAACCACTGGCAGGAGGCGTTTCCCGGCCAGAGTGAACTGCAGCAGCGGCTACTGGGTCATCTGGACTATGCCATGGCGCATACCGATCTGGCACAGCTTACTCGCCAGGGCGATGCGGTTGCCGATATGACCCTGGCGCCGTTTCGTAGCAGTGTCCAGTGGGCACAACATGAGCTTGGTCGGATTGCCACGCCAGACCGGGTCTATCGGGATCTGGAAATTGAAGCAGAACAGGAATTCCGGGCACCGTTGGAACTGGCCAGGGCATCCGGGCCGGCATTCAGCACGGTGTTCACCCGGCTGGATGACTATGGCGAGCCGTCCGACTCGGGGGCAGCGGTGGAAGAAGATCCATTGACCATCCCCGCGTTGCTGACCCGGGAGGGACTGGAAAAATGGTTCCTGCGCAAGTCCGGCTTGGTAACGGAGCTGGCTCTGGTGGACGCCTGGGTGCTTGGCCGCCGGGACAACGTTGACTTCAGCAAGGCGGATGAAGCCAGACTGCTGGCCAGTTTGCAGACCCTCTATGCCGAGCACTATGCCGAGGCCTGGCGTACTGCGTTGAGCCGCATCGATATTCAGCGGTTTGAGGACCTGAACCACGGCGTACGTATTCTGGAGAGCCTGACCAGCGGCCACGTGCCCCTGGCAAACCTGCTCGGGCAGGTTCGCGATAACACTCGCCTCGTGCCTTCGGCAGAAGGGGAGAGTACCGCAGCCCGGGAACTTCTGGAGCAGTCGCCCCATTTCCGCATGCTGCAGGATATTGAACGGCAGTTTGCGGAACTCAACCAGTTGACCCGGGAAAATGGCGACCAGCCAACCGGGCTTGAACAGATCATGCTGGTGGTCGGGGAACTTCACGAGTACATGCGCAACATCCAGGAAGCGCCAGACAAGGGCAAGGCTGCGCTGGCCGCCGCCCGGGCCCGCATGGGCCTGCAGGGAGCCGACCCGATCTTCACCCTGCAGCGCATGGCCGCCAACCAGCCTGAGCCCCTGAGCCGACTTCTGACCCGGTTGGCCACGGAAAGCTGGCGAGTGGTTCTGGACCAGGCGGTGGCGCAGCTGGAGCGTGAGTGGTACCGCGAGGTGTATCAGCCCTTCCAGCAGAATCTGGCCCGCCACTATCCGTTCAATCCGGACTCCGGGCGGGATGTTGCACTGCAGGATTTTGAACGGTTCTTTGCCCCGGGCGGCGTACTGGACGCCTTCTATCAGGACAATCTAAAACTGTTCCTGGAGGATCACCCGGAACAGGTGGGCGATGCCCGACGTGCCGGCCTTGTGCGCGGTGCGGTAATGACTTCCCTGGAAAATGCCGACCGAATTCGCAGGGCCTACTTTACCCGGGGTGGTTCCCTCGATGTGGAGTTCGCGCTGGAGCCGCTCAACCTCTCAGCCAACAAACGCCGCAGCGTGGTCAATGTCGACGGCCAGCTGGTGGAGTTCAGCCACGGGCCGCGCCAGAGTATTCCGCTGGTCTGGCCCAATACCCTGCGGGAATCTGTTGAGAGCCGTATTACCCTGGTGCCGATCCAGGTGAACCGTTCACCACGCAGCCTCTCGGAAAGCGGCCCCTGGGCCCTGTTCCGACTGCTCGATAAAGCCGACATTACCGGCGTGAGCAGCAGCGCGGTGGATGTCCGGTTCCGGGTTGACGACGGGGAGATGCGTTATCGCCTCCACGCGGCCAGCAACACTAACCCGTTCACACAGCAGCTACTGGCGGGGTACCGCATACCCCGCAGCTTGTATTAAAATCTTTCAGTACACTAGGGCCGCCCTGATGAGAGCAGGACGTTTTCATCAGGGCTGAGTCTTCGCACAGGATGGTGCGAAAGCCCGGATTTTCTTTTTTCTTCAGGGACCGAAGACATGCCTCAGGCAAGCGAACTGCAATTTACCGCCACCATTGGCGAATACTCCTCTGACCACTTTTCCGTTGTTGGCTTTGCACTGACAGAACGGCTGTCCGAGCTGTTCCAGGGACGCCTTGACCTGGCCAGTACCGATCCGTCTGTTGGCGCCTTGAACGTGCTGGAGCAACCAGTGGATCTGGTGGTCTGGCAGGGCGGGGCACCACTGCGTCGCTTTACCGGCGTGGTCAGCGAATTCGCCCGCGGCGATTCTGGCCATCGGCGCACTCGCTACGAGCTGGTTTTCCGGCCACCGCTCTGGCGCATGGCGCTGATGCACAACAGCCGTATTTTTCAGAACCGGGGTACGGATGAGATTGTGCGTACCCTGCTGGAGGGGCGGGGGATCGTCGATACCGTCTTTGACCTAAAGCGCGGCCCCGAGGAGCGGGAATACTGCGTCCAGCATCGGGAAAGCGACCTCGCTTTTGTCGAACGTCTGGCTGCCGAGGAAGGCTGGCACTACCGCTACCAGCACGGCAGCCTCGATGGTCAGGAAGCGCCTGCCCTGATTTTTGCCGATCACCATCGCGATTCGCCGCGGCTTGAGGCCGTTCCATACAACGGCAAAGCAGGGGGCAGTAGCCGAACGCCTTGTGTGTTCCGGTTCGCGTACCGAGAGCGGGTGCGTCCCGCTTCGGTCGCCATGAAGGATTACACCTTCAAGAACCCGGCCTACGCCCTGATGCATGAACAGTCTGGCGATCAGCTCTTCCAACGGGAGGATTACCAACACTACGACTACCCCGGCCGATTCAAGCAGGACGCCAGTGGTCGGCCTTTTACTGAAGCCAGGCTTGATGCCCTGCGCAGCGACGCCAACACAGCCTTTGGTGAAAGCAATCGCCCGGATTTTGCACCTGGTGCCAGGGCGCCCCTGACCGACCACGACAACGAAGCCATGAATCGCGACTGGCTACTTACGGCGATCACCCACACCGGCTCACAACCCCAGGCCCTGGAAGAAGAGGGTGGCAGCGAACCGACGCGTTACGGCAACCACTTCAACGCCATCCCTGCAGACCGGAGCTGGCGGCCACTGTGTGAACATAAACCCCTGATGGATGGGCCCCAGATGGCGGTGGTTACCGGGCCGGATGGCGAAGAAATTCATTGCGACCAATACGGCCGGGTGAAAGTGCGATTTCCCTGGGATCGCTATGCGTCAAATGATGAATACAGCAGTGCCTGGCTCCGGGTCAGCCAGGGTTGGGCCGGCGGCCAGTATGGCTTCACCGCACTGCCGAGGATTGGCCATGAAGTGATCGTCTCCTTTCTGGACGGCGATCCTGACCAGCCCATCGTCACTGGCCGGACCTGGCACGCCACCAACACGCCGCCGTACGCGCTGCCGGAACACAAAACCCGCACCACCCTGAAAACCAAAACCCACAAGGGCGAGGGCAGCAACGAGCTGCGGTTTGAAGACGAAGCCGGCGAAGAACAGATTTATGTTCACGCCCAGAAAGACCTGGCTCTGCTCACGGAAAACAACCGCACCGAAGTCATCAGGAACGATTGCCACCTGACCGTGGGCAACGATCTCAAGGACCACATCAAAGGCAATGACCACGCCACGGTGGACGGTGAAAAACGGGAAAAAACCGGCAAAGACCGCAGTTTCAATGTCACTGGTACGTTGCACCTGAAAGCCGGTACCGCCTGGCTAACCGACTCTGGCTCTGAGCTGCACATCAAGGCCGGCCAGAAAGCCGTTATCGAAGCGGGTGCGGAAATCACCCTCAAGGCTGGTGGCAGCTTCGTGAAGATCGACCCCAGCGGTGTGGCCATGGGAGGCGCGGCGATCAAACTGAATGCTGGAGGGGCTCCGGGTAAGGGGAGTGGTCAGAAGGTTCAGGTGCCGGAGATGCCTGGATTGGTGACGGCGGCTGGTGGGGTTGTAGCTCCGGCTGAGGTGGCGGAGGTGGGGCAGCGGCCAATTGCCGAACGAGTGGATCGAAATACGCTCCTGACTGCGGCTGCGGAGCGAGCACCAGCAATAAAAACATGCCAGAAAAAACAGGATGGAAGCTGCGATGTCGACAATTGCCCCTGCGTTGCCTAGCCGTGAATGTCTGGAGACATTTCAGGAGGCAATCCGTGAATGGCAGCTTCAGCCGAGCCAGCGTTGCCTTTTGATTATTGATGCGGCCCAGTTTGACGAAAATGAAATCACCAATGCGTTGTATGCTAAATGCAACGAACCGAACTGGTGCTGGTTGTTTGAGAACAGCCCATTGGAGGCCTTCGCTGATGCAGGGCCAGTCATCATTGAGACGGTGGCTGACAGTCCTTTCTGTCAGCATGCTCTGACACTATGGGCTGAGAAGGGATTGTTGTTTCTGTTTACCGACAGTGACGTTGATAAAGCCGTGGTTGGTTTGCGCGGCATGCTGTCGGTTGACCTGGAAACGGCAGGCCCATGTCTGCTCAGAACTTATGACACCCGATTTCTTCAGGTGTTGTCAGCCTGCCAACCCGATCAAATGGCAGAATTAGCTGCTGTCGATAGCCTATGGATTTGGTCTATAGATCTCTTGAATCACGTGCAGTGGTCAGGATTTCAGTCAACAGGCGCGGCTCGACAGATTAAAGCTTATAAAGGTCGTGACTTTGAGCGCTTGCTGAGTTGGGTAGCTGGCTGGCCTGCCTGTTTGCCTCATTTGGCCAGGGATCGGCAGGCAGATGCCACTACGCTCACGCGTTATATCGTCAATCAGTGGCATTCTGGGTTGGCCTGCGACGGCCAGTCAGTGGAGCTCGAGACGCAATGGACAGCGTTTCGCGAATTATCATGAAAAGGATTTCATAGCATGTCAGCGGTTAAAGCACCTTCCTGCGCCCCTTCAGAGACGTTCTGGCTGGAACTGACGGGGCAGCAATCACTTGCCGGTCATGAATATGTTCTGAGCGAAATCGCCGACGACGGCAATGAAGTTGTTACCTCCATTGAGATTTGCGAAAAACACAATGGTCGTAAGGGACCAATTCTCGCGGGCCATGTTGAGCAACCCAAAAAACGCTCGCTGATCCTGCAGCTCAAGGGGGACGAGACAATAAACGTCCCCGTTATCGACGAGGAGTTCATCGGCCCTTACGCTCTGAAAGCCCCTCAGCGACAGTACCAGGATAATCTCATGGTGTCGGTGCATCCGACGCTTTTTTGCGATGCGGGAGAATTGACGCATCCGCGACCCATGAGTGGCTATGAGGAAGCCATCGGCGCACCGGTTCGAACCGGCTGGATCTACGTGTTTTTCAGGGGACGCCTCTGGCGGGAGCTGTCAGTTGTGACAAGTGAGGATGCGGCACCTGTTCTGCGAGATACCCCTGTTGCACAGGCCCGCACAGCCTCTCTCGAAGCGGCCAATGATCGCAAAGCAATTGGCCCCGAGTTAGACGTTATCCACGTGCCTGCTCGCCTGAATGGTACGGATGTATACAGCGATGTTTATCTCGCGTTCAGTGAAACGCAGTGGTCGTGGGAGTATATCAGCGCGCTTGAGCAGGATAGCGGTCTCATAACAACGCGCTGCCGATCCGCCAGAGCGATCCGGGCCTTCCTTGAGGGACAGCCGAGCCTGGATGGCGACTGGAAGCGTCTTGACGAAATGCCGGTCATGCGAGCCCGTGACAGCGCGATAGAAAGCGATTTTACCTTCCCGGGGCAATGGTTACACGACGTCGATGGCGCAAAGTCGCAGCAGGCGCAAGACGCGCTTATTGCCCAGCGTGATGCCATCGAAGCGGATGAGCATGTGGTTGATGCTGACTACTTCCTTGAAACGCCGTCGCTTTATCCGCGCTGGCGCCAACTTCATCTGCAAAACGAGCCATTGCCTACAATCCAGGCTGGCACCGATGTTTTCGGCCCGCTTCGGGACCGCCATCTGATCACATTACACCTTAGAGATTCTTTGCAGGCCGCCCGTCATCTGGCCCAGCAGATGAATGCCGCGCTGGCGCTCATGCTGGCGCTAGTGGACAACGTAAAGAAACGCCCGTTTGGTGTCACTGCTGAGTTGTTCCATAACAACTTTCGTCGTGAAACCCTCCCCGATGGGTCTGCGAACCCTCTTTATATTGACGGGGGCTGGTTTGATAACCGAATCGACGAAAGTGAAGGCGGTCGACTCCAGCGCACACTTTATGATGTGGAAAGAGCTGCTCTACGGGACTTTCTCACAGAAGCTCAAGCGGCACTCGTGCGCTTGCTGAACGACGAGCGGCCACAAAGCCTGACAGCCACGTTGCGGGATCTGTTTGCGCTGGAATCGGGCAACACGGCCGCAGGGTATGTCCAGACCGGGCCGTTGCTGCAGGTGCTGTCATTGCCAGCGCACCGCGCCGACCCACTGGTACTGCCGCAGGAATCTGACGCAAACGGTAATGATGAGGCAGCCAAAATAGCCTTGAAGATTGCTACAGGCGAACATCCTCTGGGTGCCATGCTGTTGCCATTTCAGGACAGCTCGGGAGAGTACCAGGTGGGTGATGCAACCCTGCTCAATCTGAAATCCCTGGTCGAAGCACTGGAAGACCGCAGCCAGGATATGCGAGTGCTGGAACCCAATGTCCTGCGCAGCATGGCGGATCACCAAGAGCAAACCAGGGGGCCAGATGGCCAGGCGATAGCGGGATTCGTTGGTCGTGGGGCTTCGGTTTTCTCCAGTGTTGCCGGTGAAATTTCCCAGTGGTGGCTCACTCAGGTTCAATCTGAACTGACACTGCGGGGGGCAGCATTCACGGCTGACATCAATCGAATCAAGAGTGCCTTTGAAGGATTTGCCGAAGCTGCTATCCCCGGCAGAACCACCTTGCAGATGGAAGGCGCCGATGAAGGGCGTACCTATATTGTTCTTGAAGTGCTGGACGAACAGGGCAATACGTTGACCTCAGGGGCTGCCGTGGGTGCGGCATTGAGGGTGAGTGATTACGATGCGTTCGATGGCGTAGTAAAGCACCAGCCGGTAAAGCGGTTTATGCATCAGGTGACGGCGCATCCGGGCGGGTTGCCGAGTGTGTTGGTGGTTTTTGATGTTTGGAATTTTAGGAATACGGTTCAGGACTTGAGCCCTGAGTCGACAAGTGGCAGAGCCATATTGGGCGTGTTGAGTGCTTTTGCGGATCTGGGTGTGAGCTCAGCGCAATTTGCGACATTGTTGCCTCAACAACCCAGTTGGCTGGAACCTCAAATTGTAAAGTGGAGAAAAGAAGCAAAATGGTTCGCTCGATTGGCGGCGAGCTTCAACACCCAGGATCAATTCGCTCGGGCCGTCGTTAGGAATCAGTTGCAGGCGGCTGGTTGGCTAGCCGGCATGTTTACGACGGCTTTGATGGTAAGCGATTCCGTAAGTTCGTTTGCCAACGGTCGATGGGGAGCGGGCTCTGCCCAGTTAATTAAAGCCGGCGGCGCTGCAACCATGGTCAGTGCCGACATCATCGCTGCCAGATTATTAACCCCAGTCGGTCGTCGGGCGGTTGAGCGCACAGCGGATCAGGCGTTACAGGCGGCCATTGGGCGCCTGGTGCCAGCCGCAGCCCGTTGGACGGGAACTGTGGCATCGGGTTACGTTACAGCATTGGGTTTCGCGATTTATGTTGTGGGTGAGATTGCCTTCTACCGAATGATGGACGATGCCGTCAGCAAGTGGCTGCGCGCGGGACCATTTTCTGGCGATCCTGATGAGCAGACCGATGAGCTGGCCTCGGAATCCAACGCCTACATTGCTCTGGTGAAAGCCATGACGCCGGTATCGCTCCAGCGGATTCCGGATAACCGTGTGGCTGAATGGCTTCAGGCACGAAAGTTGACGGCCTGGCAAAACGAAGCCGAGGCCGTTCTGTCATTCGCCAGCCCGGCCCTGGCTATTACTGGCAAGCCCGCCGACATAGAACTGGTGCTATCGTACGAACAGGAACATTACCGCTTACTGGGTCCAAACCCGGCCGGAGGCTGGCGTACTGGAACGATTGCCAGAAAATCGGGCACCATCCGTCAGGGCATTCAGAACGACTTTGACGAGCAGCGTCAGTCGATTAACTTCATGATCGGTAAGTCGCAGTTATCAGATTTTGTGCCGCAATCGGATTATGAGCGTGTGGAAACCCGTTACCGTGTGAAAAGCCTTTCGCTGACCTTTACGGTTGACGTCTGGAACCGGGGTGCAAAGGAATACCAGAGTCAGGAAGTGACTCATACGATGGAGGATCTGGACGTTGAGTGGCAGGGATAACCAATCAGAGGCCATGAGTGGGTACGCCGAAACAGCTTTTCGGTCTGACTCCATTCCAAAGCAAAGATGTCTGGAAAATCCGGGAGGATTTGCAAAGGCCTTGGAAGCTGGTGACCTTATTGAACGCTTAGTGTGGGCGAATTATGCGGGTTTGAATATCCATGTCAGGCCGAGCTCAGTTGAAACCTATCAAAAGCGTATATCTGGACTTGGCAGAAGGGATTTGGCTGGGCCTAAATGGACTCATAAAAAACAACCGGCTGATTTTATAAAAACTCGTTGGCAGCTCTTATTGATGTTTGCGAGTGGCTTCGCCGACATGTTTTTATTTAAGTTTTGGCTTTTCTGTGCGTTCGCTACATTTCTAATTGTTGTGTTCAAAACTGATATTGTCAGCGGGTTGGTTCACGGCACTTTTCCGATTCTTGTTGTCGTATGCCTCCACCTCTTCTTCCGCTACCCCTTCACCTGGTTCCTGGAACGTAACCCCGATTTCATCGTCAAAGACCTGGGCTGCGGCTTCTTTCGTCCCACTGGTATGGTCAAATTCCGCACCTGGCGGGAGGAAACCTTTGAGGCGCCGTTTATCGAGTTCGACCCTTACATTTCCTACCATGTTCAACCCAAAGGCCCGGTCAGCTACAAGCTACAGCTTCGCCACCGCTACAGCGGTTGGCAGACGGCGGTCGCCGAGGTACACAGCACGCAGAAAGAGGAGCTCTACGCCCACTGGGACGAACTTCAGCGCTATATGGATGTCTCCCATCCCCTGCCGGACATTCCTGCTCTCGAGCCCTACCGACACCTGGACCCCACCACTGCCGAGTATGACGGGGCGGGTAAACGCCAACGCCCTTCCGATTACTGGGCCACGCTGGATCTGGAATGGTGGGAGCAAGAGGGCTACCCCGCCCACATGGAGAAAATCCGGAACTTTCCATGGGACACGCTGGAAGACCAGATGCAGTACAGCGTGTCGAATTTGAACGAGGCGACGATGGCGTAGGCCTCAATGATCTGGCTGATAGGCAAAACGAAGTTGCCAGACTTTATGCCACAATCGGATAAGGAACGTGTTGAAACCCATTGCCAGGTGCGTCGGCTTGGAGCCGCGAAGCGGCGGAAAATCGGTCGCTGTGCAGCCGATTGTTATGCTCTTCCTGAAGTGCTAGATTGTGTATAGGTCCTGTGGTTTATACACATTGGTGCAATATGAGAACTAACATTGTTATTGATGATCAGTTGATGGCCGAAGCCCTCAAAGCTTCCGGCTGCGAAACCAAAAAAGAAGCCGTTGAGCAAGGGCTGAAACTTCTGGTTCAGCTTAGCAAGCAGCAGGAGATTAGAAAGCTGCGTGGCAATATCAAGTGGGAAGGCGACCTGGATGAAATGCGGAGCGCCGGATGATACTGGTGGACACCAGCGTGTGGATCGACTATTTCAAAGGAGTCAAAAACCCGCAAACTGACTTGCTGGATGCCTCAATAGTTCATGGATCTGTCGCTATTGGAGACCTCATATTTCTGGAAATCCTGCAAGGCATCCGCAACGATGGCCAATATCGCCAGACCAAACAAAGCCTGCTGGCGCTTGAGCAGTATGAGATGTTTGGCAAAGACATGGCAGCCAAGTGCGCCGAGAATTACCGAGCGCTCAGAAAGAGGGGCATCACAATTAGAAAGACTGCCGACGTGATCATCGCAACATTTTGCATAGAGAAGAAGCTACCCCTGCTGTTTCTTGATCGCGACTTTATCCCTTTTGTCGATCACCTTGGACTTTGGCCTGCCCTAAGAGGAACATAACCGCGAGAGTCCTCCCATGCCCGAAGATATCCCAAATGGCGCCTTTTGTTCAGTCGTTCACGGAGTTGGTGGGCTCTGCGGTGATACAGTTTTGAGTCGCTTAAGAGCCTTTCGTTCGTAAAGGCGCCAAGGAAGCAATAAGTTGAAAAGGATATCTTTGTGAAAGCATTCGTAGTTTTGATGCTCCTCTGTTTCATCCCAGTCTCAGCAAACGCCGGCGTCTACAAATGGGTCGATGCCAACGGCCAGACCCATTTCGGGGACCGTCCACCGGCTCAGGCGGCATCAAGTGAAGTTGCGGTGAAGGCCGCTCCGGCCAGCGTGGATGCGGGTGCCCGGGAGCGGCATCAGAAGATGACCGAGTTTCTGGAGCAGCAGCAGGAAGAGCGAGAGGCACGTCAGGCAGCCAATGCCAAGGTTGAAGAGAAAGCGGCGAAGCAAGCCGAACTGTGCAGAAAGCTTCGGGCGCGCCTCAAGCATCTGGCGAGCGTCTCAACCTTTTACAACATTAACGATCAGGGCGAGCGGGTCTATGTGAATGAGGCCGAAAATACCCGTATTCGTGAGGATTTCCGGAAAAAGGT
This sequence comes from Marinobacter maroccanus, assembly GCF_002933275.1. Taxonomy (GTDB): domain Bacteria; phylum Pseudomonadota; class Gammaproteobacteria; order Pseudomonadales; family Oleiphilaceae; genus Marinobacter; species Marinobacter maroccanus. The sequence goes on along the minus strand of NZ_PSSX01000004.1, from coordinate 156,568 downwards.
GAGGAGCACCTGCGGAAACGACTGATACGCGGTTGATGACCAGGGGCGGAAAGGAAGCTGACCTCTGCAGGAAAAGCAACTGAGAGCAAAGGAATTGCCATGTCTTTTCGATTGTTCAGCGCCGTGCTGCCGGTGCTGATTTCCCTTCTGTTTTCCCCCGTGGCGGTAGCGAAACCGCCCGAGCTAACACTCGCCAATGTGTATCAAAAGGGCATGCCGTTGGACGGCTACTGGGTCAGTGAAAAGCTCGACGGGGTGCGCGCATACTGGACCGGCGAGCGATTTCTTTCCCGTGGCGGTCATGAGTATCGGGCGCCCGGTTGGTTTACCAGAGGGTTTCCGGCGCACCCCCTGGACGGCGAGCTCTGGATGGGCCGAGGCCGTTTTGCGGAATTGTCAGGGGCGGTGCGTCAGGTGGTGCCCGATGATGGCGATTGGCGGCGGATTCGGTTTATGGTGTTTGATCTTCCGGATCAGAAGGCTACCTTCGATCAACGCCTGGTCCGGCTGAGGGCATTGATCGAGAAGGTTGGGTCACCCTATATGGCGCTTGTTGATCAGCAACGGGCGAGCAGCCATGAGAATTTGATGCTGCGTCTGGACGAGGTGGTGGCTGATGGGGGAGAGGGGTTGATGCTGCGGCTGGGCGCCAGTGGTTACCGAAGTGGGCGCTCGAATGATCTGCTGAAAGTGAAACAGTATCAGGATGCCGAAGCGGTGGTGGTTCATCACCTACCGGGCAAGGGCAAATACGAGGGGCTGATGGGGTCACTGCTGGTGGAGTTGGAAGATGGCAGGCAATTCCGGATTGGCTCGGGGTTCAGCGATTCCGAGCGAGCCTCACCTCCAAAACCCGGAACCACGATCACATTCAAATACTATGGCCTCACAGCCACTGGTCTGCCTCGCTTTGCCAGCTTTCTTCGCATTCGGAACGATGAACCTGCGCGGTAATTGGGCATGCAGGCGTGCTGGCGCTTGACGGGGATCAAGACTGACAAGTGCAGCGAGCCATACACTGGAATGAGCCAATTACATCTCATCCCCCACAGTCATGGAGACTGCGCGAATGTCCCTGGAAAAACACGATCTGATTCACGAACTGCCCGAATCCAAAGAAGCCATTCATCTGCTGAAGACCAACAGCACTCACTTCGCCAAGCTGTTTGATGAATATCATGAAGTCGACCATGCCGTTCATCGCATTGAAACCGGCGCTGAAAACACTTCCGATGAGTACCTGGAAAACCTCAAGAAGAAGCGGCTGAACCTGAAGGACCAGTTGTTTACGATGATTCGTGAATACGAGGCATCAACAGCGGGCTGAGTATCACTTAGCCTTCACGAAAACGTCTTTGGGTCGTAACCCTCCTTGTGAACACTGGTGATGCAGTATCATTCATTTCACAAGGAGCTGGTTATGAAGTTACGCAAGATCCTGGGCCTGTTGCTATGCACGGTTGCCCTCACTGTGGCGCAAGCTGCGCCGGGTAAGTCACACCCCGACTCCTGGGTTCCGCCTGGTCTGGATGACTGGAAAGATGTGCCTGCCCAATCCTGGCATAAGCGCGCTGGCGGTAAGCAGCCCATCCATCTGGGGCCAAGGCCGTTCTGGCTGGTTGAAAATATGGATGAGGGCCCGCTGAAGGAGCGCCTGCAGTCCTGCAATGCCCGCCAGCTCAAGCGTTCTGATTTCTCCATCGGCCATCGTGGTGCACCGCTGCAGTTTCCGGAACACACCAAGGAGTCCTACGTTGCCGCAGCGCAAATGGGCGCGGGCATTGTGGAATGCGACGTTGCATTCACCAAGGACCGTGAGCTGGTTTGCCGGCACGCCCAGAACGACCTGCACACCACCACCAACATCGTCGCGGTACCCGAGCTGAACGCCAAGTGCACCCAGCCTTTTGTACCGGCCGATCCAGCTTCCGGCACTCCGGCCCAGGCCGAGTGTCGCACCAGTGATATCACCCTGGCCGAGTTCAAGTCCCTGAAGGGCAAGATGGATGCCTACAACCCCATGGCAACCACGCCGGAAGAGTATCTGGCTGGCACAGCCGACTGGCGCACAGACCTTTACGCCAGCCGCGGCACGCTGATGACCCACAGGGAAAGCATCGAGTTGTTCAAGGCGCTGGGGGTAAAGTTCACCCCGGAGCTGAAATCGCCGGTGGTGGATATGCCGTTTGAGGGTGACTATAGCCAGCAGGATTATGCCCGCCAGATGATCCAGGATTACATTGATGCCGGAGTTAGGCCTGAGGACGTATGGCCTCAATCGTTCAACCTCGACGATGTGTTGTTCTGGGTGAACGAAACGCCCAGGTTTGGCCGGCAGGCGGTTTTCCTTGATCAGTCAGCGCCCACGACTGAAAACACGTCGCTGGCGTACATGGAGAGCCTGAAGGCCCGGGGCGTGAATATTCTGGCGCCGGCCCTCTGGAAAATGCTGACGCTCGACAGCTACGGTGAGATTGTTCCTTCGGAGTATGCTGAGAATGCTCGCACCGCCGGTCTGGATCTCATCGCCTGGACGGTTGAACGCAGTGGCCCTCTGGAAAACGGTGGTGGCTGGTATTACCAGACGGTGACCGATGCCATTAACAACGACGGCGACATGCTTACCGTGATTGATGTACTCGCTCGTGAGGTGGGTGTCATCGGTATCTTCTCAGACTGGCCGGCTACCACCACGTTTTATGCCAACTGCATGGGGATCGCTCAAAGTCGCTGATCCGATCAGGTGCTTCCCTTGGGAGCGCCTGTCTTAAAGAATTAAGGGAATATGAATGAATCTTAGTTGGGTTTTAACCCAACTCTGAGGGAATCCTTTGTAGGGTGAGTTCAGGTAATTGAAAGACAGCTTTCGGTTGCCGGTGAAAGGATATCTGAACTCACCAGGAGGAACGCCTTATGAATTCCGCAATCCGTTTTACCAGTGCCGCACTTTTCACAGCCTCTTTTGTTACCGCGCCCGCCGCTTTGGCTCAGGGCAGCGTGGAGCGGGACCAGTCAGGCCCCTATATCAGCGGCAGCTACGGTGGCTACAAATCCCACGGTGGCGAGTTCGAGGATGAGAACGATCTGCTTGGCGCCGCGGTCGGCTACCAGTTCAGTCCGTTTTTTGCCCTGGAAGCGGAGTACATCGATTTTGGCAACTTTGGTAACGACGATGTGGACGGCAAGATGAAAGGCTTTGGCCTGGGTGCTGTTGGTCGTCTGCCGCTCACTGACAGCTTCGGTGTATATGGCAAAGCCGGTGCCTTTGCTTCTGCTTTCGATGTTGACGCATTCAACGAAAGTGAAACCTACGATGAGGTATCGCCCTTTGTGGGTGCCGGTGTGGATTTCCGGGTAACGCCGGATCTGACGGCATTTGCCGAATATAATCGCTACAACGTCGACATTGATAAAGAGGACTTCAACGGGCAGGTAACCAACAGCGGACCGGAGTTCGATACCGGTCGGGTCGGCCTGAAGTATCAGTTCTGATAAGTGCAAGGCGCAGCGTGAGGCTGCGCCTTTTTACAGTTACTGAACGTTTTCCAGCTCACCAAACCGGTCGGCGAACAGCGCCGAGGAAAGGTAGCGTTCTGCAGTATCCGGAAGCACCACCACAATGTTCTTGCCCTGATACTCCGGCTGCTTGCTGATCCGAACCGCAGCCACCACTGCCGCGCCGCAGGATATACCGCAGAGAATGCCCTCTTCCTGCATCAGCCGGTGGGCCATGTCCATGGCGTCTTCATTGGATACCGCTTCCACCTGGTCGACCAGATCAAGATCCAGGTTTTTGGGTACGAATCCGGCGCCGATGCCCTGAATCTTGTGCGGTGCGGGTTTGGGATCTTCTCCGTTCATCACCTGGCTTATCACCGGGGAATCCGTCGGCTCCACGGCGACGGTGGTAATCTGCTTGCCTTTGGTGCCCTTGATGTAGCGGGATACGCCGGTCAGCGTACCGCCAGTGCCAACGCCGGCCACGAAGATGTCGATTTCACCGTCGGTGTCGTTCCAGATTTCCGGCCCTGTGGTGTCCTCGTGTATTCGGGGATTGGCCGGGTTCTGGAACTGTTGAGGCAGAAAATGGTTGTCCGGGTCGGCGGCAAAGATTTCTTCGGCCTTGGCAATGGCACCGGGCATACCTTTGGCCGGTTCGGTCAGTACCAGTTCTGCACCAAGGGCTTTCAGCACCTTGCGGCGCTCCAGGCTCATGGAAGCGGGCATGGTCAGGACCAGTTTATAGCCCCGGGCTGCTGCAACAAATGCCAGTGCGATGCCCGTGTTGCCACTGGTGGGCTCCACGATGGTCATGCCGGGTTTCAGAGTGCCGCGTTTTTCAGCGTCCCAGATCATGGCTGAGCCGATCCGGCATTTGACCGAATAGGCCGGGTTGCGGCCCTCAATCTTGGCCCAGATAGTTGCGCCTTCGTTGACCCGGTTCAGTTTTACCAGCGGGGTATTGCCAATGGAGAGTGAGTTGTCCTCGTAGATACGTGCCATGGCGTTCTCCTTATCCTTGTGTTTTCCCGCATCTTAGCACCACTTCTGATCAGACCGCTCGTACCTCAAGACGGTTCCTGCCATTCTGTTTGGCCTGGTACAGGGCCTGATCGGCCTGTCTCAGAAATTCTGCCGGAGAGGCCGCCGGGCCCGGAATCCCCGTTGCCAGACCAATGCTGATGGTCAGCCGGATATCATTGTGACCGCATATGTTGCAGGCACTGGCGACGGCCTCCCGGAATGTCTCCAGACGGTTGCGGATTTCATCGCTGTCCTCGTAGCTAGCAAAAACCACGAACTCCTCGCCGCCAAACCTCGATAACCGGTCGGTTTCCCGACGAAAGTGTTTGCGCATGGTATCGGCCAGCGCTTTCAGGCAGAGGTCGCCGGCTTCATGGCCGAAGGTGTCGTTGATGTTTTTGAAGTGGTCGGCGTCGACCATGGCCACCGCAAAACCGGAATGGTGCCGCTGGCACCACTGGAAGCTTTTCCGGAACTCCTGGTCAAAGTAGCTTCGGTTCCCCAATTGAGTCAGGTCATCGGTCACGCTCAGCCGGGACAGAGTCTCGTTGGCAACCGCGAGGTCCTTGTTCAGGCGGCCCAGTTTCCGGTTCCAGTAGATCAGCAGGGCTGTCACCAGGGCGCCGGCAATCAGAAGCTGCCAGATCAGCGTGTAGTCCACTGTCTGTTTCAACTGGATGTTACGCCAGTGGCTCTCCAGGCTGCGTCGCTCTTCCGTGGTCAGGCTGGACACCAGTTTCTGCATAATGCCAAGGAGAACCGGTTCGTCGTCCCGGATGGCAACCGCCAGTGACCAGTCTGCGGGGATTCTGCCAATGACTTTCAGGTCCGCCAGGCCAAGTTCCTGCATGTAGTAGCTGGCGGTTGCCAGGGTCGTGATGTAGCCGTCCAGCTCGTGGTTCTGAAGGCGACGGAGCCCCTCCTGCTCGTTGCTGACTCCGATCAGGTCCATGGACGGATAGCGGGTTTGCAGGAGTTCGGCAAAGGCATAGCCCTCGACAACGCCCACTTTCTGGCCGCGAAGGTCGCCAATCCGTTCTATGAAGGGTGCTTCGATCCGCCCCAGGACTACGTTGGGAACTTCCAGGTAGGACTCGGTGAAATTCATGAATTCAGACCGTTCCGGCGTTTTCATCGCCATGGCCAGCAGATCGCATCGGCGTTCCCGCGCAGCCTGCATGGACTGCTGCCAATTGTCGGTTGGTACCACGTCGAAATGGATTGGCGTGCGCTCGGTGAACAGTCGGAACACCTCTGCGGAAAGGCCAGCATGCTTACCGTTGGAGTCCCGACCCTCAAGGGGTAGCCAGTCGGGGTCGATGCACATGGACACCCGGTTGCTGCGGTTTTCCAGCCACGCCAGTTCTGCTTCGGTCAGGTTTGCCTTGCCAGTGCCGGGCTGTCGGGTTCCGCCGCTGGCGCCAAGCCAGCGGTCTTCGATGGTGCGGATTTCTTCGGCACTGATGGTGGCCAGGGCCTGATCGAGAATGCCGGCCAGTGGCGCAAGGCCCGGGCGTACCCCGAATCGGAGATCTTCACCCGGCAGGCCATCCAGAATCAGTTCCCCGGCGATCCGGACCCCCGGAAGTCCCAGTTCACGAACCCAGAAATTGCCGTTGGGCAGTGCTGCCAGAACCACATCCACCTGGTCCCTGGCGAGGGCTTCGAACATCGCATCCTGGGCGGTGAAAATACGGGCATCATCTCCCAGCGCTTCCTGCAACGGCTGTTCGTAATAGATGCCGGAGCCCAGCGCCACTCGCATACCCTTCAGGTCCTCAAGGGTGTTAAGGGAAAGATCCTGATCCCGGGTGAAGGCCACATTGGGTATGGTGTGATATGGCTCAGTGAAGCGGGTGAAAGCGGTGCGTTCAGGGCGGAACGACATGTTGGCCAGTATGTCGATCTCGCCATTGCGGAACAGTGGCAGCAGTTCGATCCATTGGCCGCCGACGGGAATGACCTGTAGCCCCGTCAGATCCGACAGCCGGTTCAGGATATCCACCGTCAGGCCCTGGATGCGCGTACCACTCTCGAAGCTGTAGGGGGCATAGTCCCGCATCAGCCCGACACGGACCGGGCCGGTTTCCGCAATGAACCGGCGCTGCTCGGGGCTGAGAACAAAATTCCCGGAGCCGGAGAGACTGGCACCGCCAAATTCCTGCCAACGCTCCAGCAATTCGCGTTTGCGCTGGTCCGGGATCTCGGCAAGACCCTGACTGATCCGTTGAAACAAGACTTCATTGGCTTTCAGAACGCCAATGCGGAAGTCCTCGCGGGCAAGATCGCCCAGCGGTGCCTTGCCGGCAATGGCAAGGAAACGAAAGCCGGCCTCGTTGGCGTAATACTGCAGGGTAAGCTGCGGCCCGATAATCACATCCACCCATCCGAAAGCCAGTGCCCGAATCAGGCTGTGCAGCGAGTCGTATGTGTTGAGCGTGATGCCTTTTTCGGTAAGGGCATCGCGGTAATAGATGTCTCGCACAACGCCCACTCTCAGACCCTGAAGGTCCTCAATGCTGTCGACATTCCCGACTGGATTCTGGGTGTCATGCATCAGGTAGGTCTGTCGGATGTGATAAGGCTCGGTGAACAGGATCTGCTCTGCGCGGTCCTGGCGAAAGGAGATACCATCAATCACGTCGAGTTCGCCCTGCATGAAGGCGCCGTAGACTTCTGGCCAGCTGCCGGCCCTGAAGGTGAGCTGCAGCCCGGCCTGTTCCGCGACTTCCCGCAGAATATCAACGGAAAAACCGGAGGCGCCGCGCCCCTCATTGAAGGAATAGGGTTTGTTGTCAGCGACGATGCCGAAAGTAATGGTATCGGATGGCTCTCTGGCCCAGGCCGAAGGTGCGGCGAGCAGGTAGGCCAGTGCGAAAAGAACAGCGGCGGCCACTCTTTTGAACGGGCATTGGCAGGGTATGGCAAGGGTGTTCATCGGAGTGCCGGCGGTCCTTTACAGCTATGCTGTCAGTGTAGTCATAACCGCCGGCCTTGCCTACTGCATCAGGCGCTGACCGAGCGGCCGGTGTAATCGGAGAAGTCGGGTTTTTTCGGCTGATGCTGGTCGTCGGTCATGTAGGCCGAGGTCAGGATGAATTCCGCGGTTGCCCGGTTGCAGGCCACGGGAATGTTCCAGAGAGCGGCAATACGCAGCAATGCCTTGATATCCGGATCATGGGGTTGTGGTTCGAGGGGATCCCAGAAGAACACCAGCAGGTCGATTTCGCCCTCGGCGATCTTGGCGCCGATTTGCTGGTCGCCGCCCAGGGGGCCGCTGAGCAGGCAATGAATGTCATCCCGCTCCAGGTTGTCCCGGAGCAGCCGGCCGGTGGTGCCGGTGGCGTAGAGTTTCAGTGGGGCAAAACGGGTGCGGTTTTCGGCAACCCAGTCCACCAGTTCCTTTTTCTTGTTGTCGTGTGCCACCAAAGCGACGGATTTTACGGCCATTTGGGGTAAAGTCTCCTGTTATCACGGTTTTTACAGGGTCAGTGTTTCACAGCCTGACCCGGGACGGAATAGGAAAGAGGTTTATGTCCGAGACTGCATCCTTTGACTGGCAATCCACACCCGCTGCCGTCTGGCGCCGCCATCGCTCGGGGCTGCGCGCCATCCGTCGGCTCGATCCGGTGCAATGGCAGGATCTGAAGGGTATCGACCGGCAGCAGCAGGACCTGGCCCGCAACACCGAGCGTTTTCTTGCCGGTGAGCCTTCCAACAACGCGTTGCTCTGGGGCTCCCGTGGCACCGGCAAGTCGTCTCTGATCAAGGCGCTGCTGAATCGCTACCAGGAGCGCGGGCTGCGGATGATCGAGGTCGACAAGGATGATCTGGTCAACCTGCCGGAGATTGTCGACGACATCTGCGATCTGCCGTTCCGGTTCGTGATTTTCTGCGACGATCTGTCGTTTGATGTTGGTGAATCCAGCTACAAGGCCCTGAAAAGTGTCCTGGAGGGTTCCCTGGAACTGCCGCCGGAGAACGTGCGGGTGTATGCCACCTCCAACCGCCGCCACCTGATGCCGGAGTTTATGTCTGACAACCTCAAGAGCGAGATGCGCGACGGTGAACTGCATCCGGCAGAGGCCATTGAGGAGCAGGTGTCCCTGGCCGACCGGTTCGGTTTGCAGCTGTCGTTTTATGCGTTTTCGCAGGCGGTGTACCTGCAGGCCGTGGACGCGCTGTTCCTCGACTTTGATGACCGGGAAGGGCTGCACCGGGAGGCGATTCGCTTTGCCACCGCCAAGGGCGTGCGCAACGGCCGAACGGCCCAGCAGTTCTACCGGCAGTTTGCCGGCGACCGGGATCTGGGCAGGCTGAAGTAGCTACTGCCGTTTTGCCATCTTGATGAAATGATGGTGAACCACCCGAACCCCCAGGAAGACCAGGGCCATCACCACCGGAATGGCGATGCCGAGAACCAGGGTCTTGTTGAAGACGACGCCGGCCTCGTACACCGAATCCAGGCCGAACTTGAGCAGGCCGATCAGGTAATAGGTGATGGCCACCACGGAGAAACCTTCCACGGTGTGCTGCATCATCAGCTGAATTTTGGAGCGCCGGTCCATGGAGCTGAGCAGTTGCTGGTTCTGGCTCTGGATGGCCAGCTCCACCCGGGTGCGCATCATGTCTGAAGCCCGGTCTATCCGGCGGGACAGGTCTTCCAGTCGCTCACTCACGGCTTCGCAGGTTTTCACCGCCGGTGTCAGCCGGCGGGTCATGAACTCGGTCAGGGTCAGGTGCCCGGAAAGTTCGTCCTCCCGCAGTTCCTCCAGCCGGGTCAGTACCAGCTGATGATAGGCTCGGGTGGCGGAGAAGCGGAACGTGGAATGGGCCCGGAAGGCTTCAATGCGGGCTGCAATATTGGTCAGCTGGGCCAGCAGTTTTTCCTCGTCCACGTCTTCGTTTTCGGCCAGCGACCGGGTGATCACCGCCAGTCTTTCGTCCATATCGTTCAGGGACGGGGTGATTTCCCGGGCAACCGGTAACGCCAGCAGTGACATCAGGCGATAGGTCTCTATCTCCATCAGGCGCTGGGTCAGGCGGCCCAGCTGGCTATCCGACATGTGGTGGTTCATCACCATGAACCGGCCAAAGCCATCGCTGTGCAGCCGGAAGGTGCCCCATACCCGGGCGGCACCCTCCTGGGGACTCGAGCCGACCAGTCGCATGCCCTCGAAGTGCTTGCGCACATAATCCAGGTCGCCCTCGGTTCCGTCAGCAGCGGGCCGGACTTCCAGGTGGAATGCTGCGATCACCGTACCGGTCAGCTGCTCCAGCCATCCTTCGGGCAGCGGGGTGATACCGGTCTCGGTAAAGGGTGTTTCATCGCCCGCGTCCAGATTGATAAAGGTGTAGGACGCGAACTCCATGTGCATCTCGCGACGCACCCGCAGGGAACCGAAGGTGTGTTCAAAGCAGCCCACCTCGTTTTCCGGCACCGGGTGCCCCATCAGCCGATGGAGTTCCTGAAGATGCCGAAATTGCTGCTCACGCTGCTCCGGGGTTGTCAGCACGGCCATCTGGGTGACCCGAGCCGGCGTCGGCAGCACCTGGAACGGTCGTGAATGCAGCTCGTTATAGAGATCGTTCCGAAGCGGATGAATATCGAGGGAGTCCAGGCGTGCGCTCACGGCGGGAAGTTCCTGTTTTCAAGAATGGATGGCAGGGATAATAACCCGGAAGCTTACGCCGTCAATGCCACCTTGGGTGTGGTTACGGGCTTCCACCCGGGCACCATGGTAGTCGGCAATCAGGCTGACGATCAGCAAACCCTGCCCCAGGTGGCCCTGTTCCTGGCCGTCCCGCATCGAGACAAACGGACTGAAGATGTCGGTGGTTGTGGCTTCCGGCAGTGTCGAACCCTGGTTGAAAACTGACAGGCACAGGCCCTCTGGCGTGGTTTCCAGACCCACCTCAATGAGGCCATCCTGTGGTGTGAAATCCCGGGCGTTGTCCACCAGCTTGTCGAGCAGTTGCACCATCAGCTCTGGAGAGCCGGTGATCGCGCAGCCCGCATCGGGCCCGGAATAGCGGATCTGGTGGCTGCTGTCGAGGGCCTGGTAGGCGGCCGTGGCTTCGGCGGCCACTTCGGCCAGATCAAACTGTTCTTTATCCGCATGGTCCAGGCTCTGTTCAAGGCGAGCTGCTTCGCTCATGCCGTGTAGTATTTGCCGGAGGCGTTCGGTGGCGGCCGCGGCCCGCTCAATGTATTGCCTGCGTTCGTCTTCCGAGTCGCTGTGGTTAAGGTTTTCCAGCGAGGAGCGGACCACCGCGACAGGGGTCTTTAGCTCGTGGGACAGTCTTCTGGAGAAACTCTCCAGGTAGCGGTTATAGCCGTGGAGGCGGTCCACCATCAGGCTGAAGTGCCGCTGCAACTGGCCCAGCTCGTCCTTGCTTCGGGCATCCGGCACTCTGCCGGTGATCCGGCCGTCTTCGTCGATACTGGCGCTGACTGCGCGCTGCAGCCGGGTAATCCGCCAGGACAGCCAACTGGCGTAGCCAAGCAGAACCAGGGTGAGTGCGACAATGATGAGAGTGCTGCGGGCAATGACCGAGCCGAGGGCAGAGCCGGACAGGGTCAGAAGTTGATCCAGTGATTGCTCCAGAATCAGCGTGCGACCACCGAAAACCTCCCGGGTGGTCAGCAGCCAGACGCTGTCATCCTCTTGGCGGACCAGACCTGTCTCCGGGAGCGCCTCAACTGCCACACGGTTGGTGCCGGTTTTGATGGCGGTCGGTTCCGGCTGGTAGAGGCGCACCAGGCCCCGGAGCGCATTGAGACTGATCTGCTCGACCACCTGAAGCGGGCTGAGGCTGTCGAACTCCGGTGTTTTCGTGGCAGAGCCAGACTGCTGTCGCGCGATCACCCAGCCGGCCGGTTCAACCAGACGTACCCGCTGGCCCTGGTTCAGTTGTGGCTCCAGCTGGCGCTCAAGGGCCAGGTTGCGACTGACCAGAACCGGCAGTGGGTCGACCGGCGTGGAGACGCCTGTTTTCTGGTCCTGGCCCCATAACGCCGCAAAGCCCAGGCGGCTGCGGTCGGCGGGCATGGGCAATTTCAGTTCCAGTTGCCAGCCCTCACCGGTGCCCTGCAAAAAGCCGGAGATGCGGTAGTCCGGTTGTCGGTTGGCCTCTTCCAGACCATACAGCTGGCCCGGGGCCGGCGTTCGCAGCAGCCAGGACCTTCGAATAGCGTCGGGGGCAAGGTTACCGGGGGCAGGCTCTAACCAAAGCCTGATCCGGTCATGGGGCTGATCCGGGTTGCCGGGATTGAAGAATACGGGTTGCCGTTGGTTGACTCGGATCAGCAGATACAGGTTCCGCCGGTCGGTCACAGCCTGCCACTGGAGGAATGGCTCGCCGGCTTCCGTGCTGGTCTGGCCTTGCCAGTTTCTTGCCTGGTTCTCCTCGTCATAACCCGGCCAGTCGTCGCCATAACCATCCAGGTTGAGGTTGCCGGCGAGGGGTTCAACGTAGATGGCTGGCTCATCAGGCCTGATAACGGCTGTGCCGATAATCTGGTCGCCGGCGGTCTGGGCCAGTCTCCCGGCCTGGGCCTGCAGTTGCTGCCGGGCCTGTTGCCGGAGGGCGTCGTCCAGTTCCAGAACAAACTGCAGGCCTGCCCAGGGAATCAGCAGCATCAGCAGGCTGGCGACGAACAGCTGGCGCTTGAGGTTCAAGGCTCAGACCTCACGGGCATTCCAGCGATAACCCATGCCGTAGGCGGTTTGGATGCCATCAAAGGCCTCATCCAGTTGCTGGAACTTGCGGCGGATGCGTTTGATATGAGAGGTGACCGTGTTGTCGTCCAGTACGGTGCTGGCCGCTTCCATCAACTGTTCCCGGCTGCGTACATGGCCCGGGTGCTGGACCAGCGAGTGCAGCATCCAGAATTCGGTGACGGTCAGGTCGATGGGGGTTTCGTCCCAGGCGACGGTCATGCGATCCACATTGAGGGTGAGCTTGCCCCGCTGGAGCACTTCGTCCGGCTTCTGGAGGGCTTCGGCCCAGGCATCGGCCCGTCTGAGCAGGGCGGTAACCCGGGCCAGCAGGTGGTCCAGGCTCATGTCCTTGGTGACGTAGTCGTCGGCCCCAAGGCGCAGGCCGTGGACGGAATCTATGTCGCTGTCGCGGGCGGTCAGGAAGATAATCGGCAGGGTCTGGGACAGTGATCGCAGATCCTGGCACAGGGCGAAGCCGCCCTCCGGTTCATCGCCCAGGCCAACGTCGATGATGGCCAGGTCCGGCAATGACTGCCGCAACACCTGCCAGGCCGACGACCGGTCGCCATGGGCGGTCACGCGATAGCCACGGCGTTCGAATGCGGCGCGGTAGTTGTCGCGGATGGCGGGTTCGTCTTCGATCAGTACAACGTGCTTTTTCATGGTGGCGGCTGCTTCCCGTTGCCGGTGTGTGCCTATTTAACCACGGCAGGTGGTGATAACAAGGGCGCAGGCCGTTGTTGCCATAATTCATCATTTTTTGAGGGCGGTTTGTCGCTTTCTGCCATGGGAGTTCCTTTCCGGATTGCTGAAATGGCGGTGTTTTGCACAGTCATGCAGTCACAAGGATTCTCTCATGATGCTCTCTTATTTACGGCTTTACTCCAGTGTTTTAGACAGGAGTTCACCGCCCGGTAGCTCCGCGGTGGCCTCCAAAACACGCTGTGAATACGTCCCTGTACGCTCGGCTCCGCCATCCATGGCTCCGCACGGTTTTGGAAACCACCGCGGAGCTACCTCTGATTTCGCGCGATCTCGGCGACTTCGATTCAAAAGAATCGGTGAGGGCATTAGCCTCTGGCTGGCAGTATTGCTGATGCTGTTTGTTCACCCACTGTATGCCGAAGCCAATGAGGCAGACAACGTCGGCGAGTTGCATTTTGTCGACGGCCAGGGGCAATGGCAGGAACCGGCGCTGGTGCTGGACAGTGAATTCGATATTCAGGTCAGCGGATTGATTGCCGACACCCGGTTGCTGCGCAGTTTCCGCAATACCAGTGAACAGTGGCGCGAAGGCGTTTTCGTGTTCCCGTTGCCCGAGAAGGCCAGTGTCTATGGTCTGACCATGAAAGTGGGGGAGCGGACCATTGAGGGCAAGGTGCAGCCGAAAGAGACGGCGCGTCGGACCTATGAGAAAGCAAAGCAGGCCGGGCAGCATGCGGCGAATGTCGAGCAGCAGCGTCCGAATCTGTTTACCGCCCGGGTTGCCAATATCCCGCCAGGGGAGACGGTTTCGGTGGAGCTGAAGTACCAGCAACCGGTGCAGTATCAGGCCGGGGTGTTCCAGCTCACGGTTCCGACCGCGTTGACGCCGCGTTACATGCCGGGAGCGCCAGTTCGCAATGCACCGGATCAGTGGCAAGGCGGGTGGGCAATGCCGACGAACGAGGTGCCGGATGCCGGTGCCATCAGTCCGTTTACGGTAACCCCGGATGATGTGGCGGCCGACAGCCATCGGGCGGCGATCAATCTGGTGATTGATTCCGGATTGCCGATCGAAAGTGTCTCCAGCCCGTCGCACCGTCTCGCGACCAGTCAGGATGGCCAAATGTTCAGTATTCGTCCCGATGGTGGCGGGATCCTGATGAATCGCGATTTTGTGGTGCGGTGGCGCCCGGTTGCCGGGCTGGAACCCTCCGCAGCGGTTTTTCATCAGTCCTGGCAGGGCGAGGACTACCTCATGGCCATGCTGGTACCGGGCGAGAACGGAACCATGGCGTTACCGCGAGATCTGGTGTTCGTAATCGATACCTCCGGTTCCATGGCGGGCGAATCGATCCGTCAGGCCCGAAGTGCCCTTCAGGCGGGTCTGGACACGCTGACGCCACGGGACCGGTTCAATGTCATCCAGTTCAACAGTCAGACTCATTCCCTGTTTATGCAGCCGGAAGTAGCCACCGGCAATAACCTCGCCCGGGCCCGTCGGTACGTTGACCGTCTGCGGGCCGACGGCGGTACCGAGATGGCGCCGGCTCTGTCCAGAGCCCTGGAAAGTGCCAGTGAGACTGAAGACGGCGCGCGGGTGCGTCAGGTGATTTTCATTACCGATGGCGCGGTGGGAAATGAGGCGGCGCTGTTCCGGCAGATCCGTCAGCAACTGGGCAATCAGCGGTTGTTTACCGTGGGCATTGGTTCGGCGCCGAACCGGCATTTCATGCGTGAGGCTGCCCGATGGGGCCGGGGTACCTACACGGCGATCCAGTCGCCTTCTGATGTAGACGGCCCACTGAAGACTCTGCTTTCCGCCATGGAGTCGCCGGTTCTGACAGATATCCGGGTTGACTGGCCCGGCCAGGAGACAGGCAAGGAGTCTTTCCCGAGGCGGCCAGGCGATCTGTTTCAGGGCGAGCCGCTGGTTCATGTGGTGCGGGGTGTCCCGGCCATGGGGGAGCTGAAGGTGTCGGGTCGCCTTCCGGGTGGCAAGGACTGGACCAGGACGCTGGACCTGCAGCAGGCCGCTTCCGCAACCGGGCTGCATCGGCATTGGGCGAGAGAGAAGATCGACAGCCTGGAGGATGAGGCGAAGGTAACGGGCCGGGAGCCGGATAAGGCCGGCATTACCGGGCTGGCGGTCAGCCACGGCCTGATGTCGGCCTACACCAGTTTTGTGGCCGTTGATTCCACCCCCGCCCGGAGTTCAGGGGTGCCAATGGAATCGGATAATTTGCCCACTCTTCTGCCGGCGGGCAGCCAGGCCGGCATGCTGCGTTATCCGCAGACGGCAACCTCGGCGCCGCTGCTGATCGCGCTTGGCCTGGTCGGGCTGATGTTCTCCCTGGCCATTGTGCTGCTGCAGAGGAGGACACTCTCATGACAAAGCTGCTGCTTCTGTTATTGACCAGCTCTGCTACCTTGTTGGTATTCGGGTTATGGATTCCGCTCAAGGCGGTTATTGCCCAGGAATTGCTGGAGGTTGCCTGGGCGGAAAGCCAGGCCCGGCAGAGGGAATCGCGGCCCTGGCCCTGGGCGGATACCTGGCCGGTGGCTCGTCTGGCTATTCCGGAGCTGAACGACACGATGATTGTTCTGGCCGATACCCACGGCGAGAGTCTGGCATTTGGACCCGGTCGGTTAACCGGTAGCGAAGATCCTGGCGGACCCGTGATCATTGCCGGACACCGGGATACCCATTTCCGCAGCCTTAAAGCGCTGGAGACCGGCAACGAGGTTCGCCTGCAAGGCCGGGATGGCCGGTGGCAGAGTTACCTCGTTGAGGGTGCCCGGGTGGTGGATAGCCGCTCAGAGCTGATTGATACCCAGCGTTTGCCGGAGGGGACGCTTCTGCTGGTGACCTGTTACCCGTTCGACAGTGTCGACGCCGGTGGGCCCCTGCGATACGTCGTCAGGGCCTCGGTAAAGGGCGAGCAAAGGGAACAAATTGACACTGTTGCCGGAATATAAAGTTGGCGTACACTTGTGCGCCAAAATTTGGCTGCAGAGTTTGGTTGCATGGGTATTATCAGAAAACTGCTGGCGTGGCTGAGCGTGCCGATCATCTGCCTGTTCGCGCTGGTGTTCTACGCGGCCAGGCCGTTCAATCCGGATAACAACCGTTTCCTGGCGCGGGCTGTGGCCCGTTTCGGGCGGGCAGTCCTGGGTATGGAACGACCGTTGGAGGGCTGGGAAAACATGCCGCAGGACCGGCCCACGGTTGTCATTGCCAACCACCAGCACAATGACGATCTGTTTGTTGTGGGCGACCTGTTGCCGCCGCGAACCGTAACGGTCGGTAAATCGTCACTGGTATGGGTGCCTTTCTTTGGCCAGGTGTTCTGGCTGGGCGGCAACGTTATCCTCAATCGCGGACGCTCCCACAAGGCCATTGCGGTTATGAAGGCCACCAGCAGTGCCATCGCCAGGGACCGGAAAAGTCTCTGGGTTTTCCCCGAGGGCACCCGCAGCAAGGGCCGTGGCCTGCAGAAATTCAAAAAAGGCGCGTTTCACGCAGCAGTGGCATCCGGAGCGCCAATCACCATGGTGTGTGTGCAGGAATATGCTGATGAGGCGAAAGGCTGGAGCGGCCGCCGTGAATCGGTAGCCATCCGGGTTCTGCCGCCCATCGAAACCGAGGGCCTTACCGCCGAGGATATTCCGGAACTGATGGCCCGATGCCACCGGCAAATGTCTGAGGCCATTGCCGCACTGTAATCCCCTTCCCTGGAAGTGCTTGAAGCACCACTGGAAACAGGGCAGTCTTGCGGGACTGTTGTTTCGTTCAATGACCCTCAGGGAGAGGCAAGAGATGAACCTGATTCTGTTTCTGATTATCGGCGGTGTGGCCGGCTGGTTGGCTGGTCTAATCATGAAAGGCCGTGGATTTGGCATTCTGGCCAACATCGGTATTGGTATTGTCGGCTCGTTTCTCGGCGGTTTCGTATTCCGGCTATTGGGGCTGGCGGCCCAGGGTGCTGTCGGTGAGCTGGTGACCGCAACGGTGGGTGCGGTGCTGCTTCTGGCGATCGTCAGCGCAATCAAGAAGGCCTGAGCATGATCGTACCCGTAACCGGAGTGTTTGCCGCAGTAATCGGCATTCTTTTACTGGTGTTGTCGGCTCAGGTCGTCAAATTTCGTCTGAAGTACAAAAAGGGTCTGGGCACCGCCGACGATCGGGATTTTGAGGCGGCAGTCAGGGCTCACGCCAATCTGGTGGAATACGCCCCTCTGGGTCTGATCATGCTTGCCATCGCTGAACTCAACGGCGTTGCCAGCGGCCTGATCTACTGGACCGGGATGGCGCTGGTGGTTGGCCGCATCCTCCACGCCTTTGGCATGATCAATGGCCGAGGTGGCACCCACTGGGCGCGTATGGTGGGCATACTGCTGACCTGGCTGGCAATCCTGGTGGCTGCATTGTTGCTGCTGTGGAACGTCTGGCAGGTCTATGGCTAAGTCAATAACAGAACGGGGCGGCTCTGGGCCGCCCCGTTCTTGTTTCGATGACCTGGTTTTTACGGTAGATCAGTCCTCAACCTGGCTCTCGTCGTTAAGGATAAGCTCCACTTCTTCCGCATCCAGCACCTGAGGCTCATAGGTCAGTCCCTGTGCCTCGATGACGCTTACAAAGGCTTTCAGGTGGCTTTTTGATCCATCCAGCAGGTTGGAATAGGCAAGAATGATGGCGCGCTCATCGGTTTGATTAATCGCGGCCAGAATATCTCTCATGTCCTTCTCTTCGATCAGGCCCCCTACGAACAGGCCATCAACAAACGAGTTTTTTCCCTTGGCAACCAATTCGTCATACAGGGCCTGAAGTTCCTGATTGGTGAATACGCCGATCGTGTCATTCACTACCGGGTCTTCAACATCAAACTTTTTCAACAGGTAGTCTACGGTGCTGGTATGAGATTCTTCGGACAGCGCGATTCTTGCGAATACCTGCGTTCTGTCGCCCCAGTACTGGTCCATGGTGAGATAAACGTCTCGGGCCAGCTTTTCCTCTTCGCGCATGAACTGCAGATCGCTCACCTCAATGGTGGTCAGATCTTCCGAATCGGCAGTTTCTGCCGATCGACCCCCGCCGTCGCTGTTGCGCGGACCGCCTGCAGCGAATGTGGCGCTGGCAAGGAACATCGAACCAATGAGTGCGGCAGTGGTGAAGGTTTTTGCGTTCATAGTGACCTCTCTAGTCAGGTAACAGTTAAACCCTGGATACATGACTAAGACGAGGAAATTGGGCAAAAGGTTCGTTAAATAAAGGTAAGTTTGCTTTCTTTTTTGTAATTAAGTCACTGTTTTTGCTATATAATAATTTTCACTCTTAATATGGCTAATCCGCTTAATACCATATAAATCAGAATAATTAAGATTCCAGAAAAGCCGAAGATTGGTTCAGTTGTGTGTCTCGTCGCTGGTGAGCGGGCGGCATCCGGCCCCCGCGATGACGGAAGTCCGGGGGCGGTTTTTGTCGTGGTTGCCTCGGCCTAGAGCGCCTGGGCCACATCCAGAGTCCGATATTCCAGTTCAACACGCCGGTTGGCTGCCCGATCTTCCGGGGTTGCCAGAGGACGGGCTGAGCCCCAGTGACTCACAAGAATCCGGGATTCCGCAACGCCTTCCTGCATGAGCATCCGCGCGACCGCGTTGGCCCGCAATCGAGAGAGAAACCGGTTGTAGTCTTCGGAGCCGAAGTTGTCGGAGTGGCCATGAATTCTGACGCTGACCGAAGGATGTTCCTTCAGATACGCGGCATGCTGTTGCAGGAACGCAATGTCATCACTGTTCAGCGAGTGCTTGTTGAAGCCGTAATGGAACTTCATACGGTGCGGGCGCCTGGTTCCGGCTTCAAAGTTGGCTGTGGTGAAGCCGGCGGCTATCGCGGCATTGGCAATCAGCTCCGGGTTATCCAATACGAGTACGGTCATCTGAAAAATCCTTGGTTCGGTATCCGGTTTTTCTTGTTATTCCTGTTCACTATTGGCTGGAGCAGGAACAACGGCAATTGGCGAAAGGTCGATATATGGCCCGGTACAGTCCGTCGATGGAACCGATTGAATGTCATTTCTGTGACATCCCAATGACAGCCGGACCAGTCGTTTGGGCTTTCCCGACTCTGTGGGGTGTGCCACATTTCCGGGATTGACCCGCAACGACCTTTGCGCTGGATTCCATTTGAGCGCGAAAAGAAGGCGTGGGTGTGGTAAAAAACACTCTTTCAGGGACAGATTATGATGAATTGTGACCGCCCATGCTGATTATCCCCGCCGAAAACGCCATTAACTGGAAACGCCCGCCCTGGGTGACCCTTGGCCTGATCATGGCCTGCCTGCTGGTTTTTCTTTTCTATCAGGGGGGCGACAGCCGCAAACTCGAGCAAGCGGTCGAACAATACCTGGCCGCCGACCTTCATGAGCTGGAGGCGCCAGCCTACGAGGATTACCTGCAGCGGCAAATCCAGTTCCAGGGCGAAGAGAGCCGGGTCTACGAGCTCCAGCAGTTTCAGCAACTTCGGGAAGAGAACGAGAACTTCTGGCTGGCCATTAACCTGATGATGGACCGGGAGTTCTACCAATACCTGCTGCAAAATCGCGATGTCATCTGGGCGCCGGCGGAACGCGCGCACTGGCAGGAACAGCGCAGCGCCATCGAACAGGAATACCTCCAGAAACTCAGTGCCAACCAGCTTGGTCTGGTGCCGGCGGATCTGTCGCTGTATACCCTGATTACCTACCAGTTTCTACATGGCGGCTGGGGCCACATCATCGGTAACCTGATCTTCCTGTTCCTGCTCGGATTTACCGTTGAGAAAGCGTTGGGGCCGGGCCGGTACCTGATTGCCTACCTGGTGTGCGGGGCCCTTTCTGGCCTGATGTTTACCGCGGTTTCTGCAGGTAGCTATGTGCCTCTCGTAGGTGCCTCGGGCTCGATCTCCGGCCTGATGGGCATGTACGTAGCCATATACGGACTGCAGAAAATCCGTTTCTTCTATTTCCTGGGCGTCTATTTCAACTACTTCCGGGCGCCCGCTATCGCCCTGCTGCCCGTATGGGTGGGCAAGGAAATCTACGATTACTGGTACGCCGGTGCCACCGGCATCGCCTACATGGCCCACGCGGGTGGCCTGATCGCAGGTGCCGGTCTGGTATGGCTGCTGGGCAAAAGCTGGCTACAGGTGCGGGAAGAATTCTTCGAGCCGGAAGAAGAAGAGCAGGATGCCCGCTTCACCACCGGTTATGCTCAGGCCATGGCCAGCCTCGGCCGGATGGAGTTTGATCTGGCCCGCCGGCAATTCGAGGCCCTGCGTGAGCACTACCCGGAACGCCATATCCTCCTCGAACATCTCTACCAGCTGGCCAAACTCCGCCCGGATTTGCCCGAATACCGTGACCGCGCCAAAGAGTTGATGAACGATGCCCTCAGCCGTCGACAGCCAGAGCAGATGATTGCTATCTGGCAGGAATACCTGGGTAAGGGGGAAAGCTATCAGCCGTTATCGGCGCAGGACCACAACCGGGTGTTGTTTACCAGCCTGAAACAGCATGACCTGAAAGCTGCCGAGAAAGCCTTTGAGCGGCTGAAAAGCACCGGCGATGAAATGCTGACAACCGAGGCCTGCCGTTTGCTGGTTGAAGAGTTTGAAAAGCGCCAGATGGCGCCCAAAGCTCGTCATTATCGTCAACTTCTTCAGGCCGGCTAGCCTCGGGGCAGCAGGGTATGGGAGGGGCTTCCCAAAACACGCTGTGAATACATCCCTGTACGCTCGGCTCCGCCATCCATGGCTCCGCACGGTTTTGGGAAGCCCCTCCCATACCCTGCGTCAGTCCTGGGCAGAAAACGTTGCTTTCGGTCCCTTCAAAGGCTCTTTATTCTGCGCCTGCTCCAGATAAACCTTAATCTGTTCATGCAGCGGATGATTCACGCACTTTTTCTGGATAAACGTCAGGAAGGCTGTCGCCTTTTCCCACTGGGACAAACCGTTGGCCAGGGTCTGGGCCACCAGCAGGTAGGCCGGGGCCAGCTGTTCGCTGTCCGGGAAGCGCTTGTGGAAATCCTGCAGTACCCGTAACGCCGGCTTGAACTGGCCCCGGTGGTACAGGGCTCGGGCGCAGCGCACCGACAGGTCCGGATCCTCCAGTTTGAAGCCAGGTTCCGCCTGTTGGAGCGTGTTCAGTACACCGGCGATGCCTTCGCCGTCGTTGCGGTCGGCCAGCCAGCCCAGAATGCGTGGGTGGTAGCGGTAGAGCTCGTCGGTGTCCTGGCGAGCCGTCAGTAGCTGGTACAACTGGCCGATTCTCAGGGCGTTGTCCCGGTCCCGCTTCAGCGCTTCCTTCAACATGCTCTGCACCCGATCGTAGTTGCCGTCTTTCAGGTTCATGTCGATATCGGCATCGAAACGGGCGCTACGGTCGCGCTGGTGGGTGTCCTGGCCGGCGGTGTCATCCTGGATATCCGAGGCGAATCCCAGCTCTTCCTGATACTGGAACAGCAGGTAGCCCAGCATGTGGAACAGGATCAGTGTGAAGGTACTGTTCAGGAAACCGGCCAGGGGCTGGGCAACCCAGAACGGAAAGTGATTTACGGCGAAGTCCTGGGCCGCGCCGGAGGCGAGGGTAAGCAGGATCAGGTAGCCGTAGAGCAGGAAATAGGGGGTGCCGATTCGCGAGATCAGCACCGCCAGATTCATCGGATTCACCGCCGCGCCCACCGAGCGCTCCATGGCCAGCACCATAATGCTGGCCGGCAGCGCCAGAATGACAAACGCCAGCGCCAGCAGCATCAGGATGGGGCCGCCGAGCATGGCGGCCGCGCCTACCAGCCCGCCCATCAGCACGAATACCAGGAACTGCAGGATGACAATATCAAAGCCGCTACCGGTAAAGGCAACGGATACGGCCGGCGGTTTCAGGTGACCTTCAGCGGTGTGGTTGATGACCGCATAGGTGTACTTGAAGAGGGCAAGCGCCAGCACCAGCCAGATCAGAATGCCAATCAGGTTGGCGGGGGCTACCACCGGCACCAGGGTACAGATGGCAATAACGATCAGCGGGTCGGTATGGAACGGGTAGCGGAAGAACGCGCCGAGTCGCTGCCAGAAGGGGACCACCTCGGTGGCGGCGCCCAGGTATCGCATGGCCTTGCTGCAGTGGGGGCACAGAGCCCTGCGCTGGCGGGTGTCGGCATCGGGCATGCAGCGGCTGCAGTAGTGAATCTGGCATTCTCCGCAGTGCCATTTGGCAGGGTCGCCAGGGTGATAGTGGCAATCGTGTTTCACAGGTGCTTGTGTCCTGGTCCATCAGAAAATCGATGGCTCATGATGACAGATGTCGGTTTTGAGCGCAGCAAACCAGTTAACAGGTAGACTATTGTCAGTTCCCGGGCGTATCCAACCGGGCACATTTCATTATCCGGAGGTTGCTTGGAACACCCCCAGAACAGCGTAACCGGTATCGACACCCGTGAAACCCGGCAGCAGTACACCTGGCGGGATATCTTCGGTCTTGCGCTCAAGCACAAGCCCCGACTGGTGCGCGCCAATCTTCTGGCGATCATGGCCACCGTTATGAGTGTGCCGGTGCCCCTGCTGCTCCCGGTTCTGGTGGATGAAGTGCTGCTGGACGAGCCTGGCCCGGTGTTGCCGGTTATGGATTCGTTACTGCCGGGGAGCTGGGAAACACCGGTGGTTTATATCGGCCTGATGGTTGTGGCCGCATTTCTGCTTCGGGTCGCAGCGCTGTCGTTCAACGTTCTGCAGTCCCGAGAGTTTTCCAAGGTCTCCAAGGATGTGGTGTTCCGTATCCGTTCCCGGTTGCTGGGACGTCTGCAGCGGGTGGCCATGTCGGAGTACGAAACCCGCGGTTCCGGTGGGATCAGCAGCCACTTTATTACCGATCTGGATACCGTTGACCAGTTTCTGGGCACCACCATCAGCCGGTTTCTGGTGGCCAGTCTCACGGTATTCGGTACCGCCCTGGTGCTGCTCTGGGTGCATTGGCAATTGGCCCTTCTGATTCTGCTGTTCAATCCCCTGGTGATCTTCGCCACGATTCTGATCGGCAAGCGGGTCAAGGAACTGAAGCGCCGGGAGAACAGCGCTTACGAGGAGTTCCAGGGAGACCTCACCGAAACCCTGGATGCCATTCACCAATTGCGGGCGGCCAACCGGGAAAAACATTACCTGCGCCAGCTGATCGACCGCGCCCGTAACGTACGTGACCACGCCATACAGTTCGAGTGGCGCAGCGATGCCGCCAGCCGGGCCAGCTTCGCCCTGTTCCAGTTTGGTGTTGATGCTTTCCGGGCGGCAGCCATGGTGACCGTGCTGTTCAGCGACCTGAGTATCGGCATGATGTTCGCCATTTTCGGCTATCTCTGGTTCATGCTGACGCCGGTTCAGGAAATGCTGAACATGCAGTATGCGTGGTTCGCCGCCAATGCCGCCCTGGCACGGATTAACCGGTTGCTGGATCTGAAAGAAGAACCCCGCTATCCGGCGCTGGAGAACCCGTTCCGCGACCGTCATACCGTGGGGCTCACCCTCCGGAACATCCACTTTGGCTACGGCGAAGAGGAGGTCCTTCGGGGCATCAACCTGGAGTTGGCGCCCGGCGAAAAAGTGGCGCTGGTGGGCGCCAGTGGCGGCGGCAAGTCCACCCTGATTCAGGTCATCCTGGGCATGTACACGCCCCAGCAGGGTGAGGTGCTGATTGATGGCGTGCCGGTTCAGCGTATCGGCTTGCCGTGCCTTCGCGAACACGTGGCGACGGTGCTCCAGCACCCGGCGCTGTTCAACGATACCGTTCGCCAGAACCTGACTCTTGGTAGGGACAAACCCGACGCCGCACTCTGGGATGCCCTGCGAATTGCCCAGCTGGACACCACGGTGGCGGCCATGCAGGACCAGCTCGATACGGTGATCGGCCGCCAGGGCGTGCGGTTGTCTGGCGGCCAGCGTCAACGGCTGGCCATTGCCCGGATGATCCTGTCCGAACCCTCGGTGGTAATCCTGGATGAAGCCACCTCCGCGCTGGATGCGGAAACCGAGTTCCAGCTCCATCGGGACCTTGAAGCATTCCTCAAGCAGCGCACCACCCTGATCATTGCCCATCGCCTCAGCGCCGTTAAACAGGCAGATCGCGCCTGTGTTTTCGAAGACGGGCGAATTATCGAGGAGGGTCATCACGATGAACTGATCGCCCGGGAGGGGTTGTATGCTCAGCTCTATGGCGAGCGTCAGATGTAGCCCGCCCCTGAACCTTACTTTTTATTACAACAAAAACTGATCTGTCGCTTTTCACGTCCGTAAAAGGTTGCAAATGCAAGTATTCGGTCGGGGTGCTGCGTAATGCACCTATAGTCCGGTCTACATTTTCTCTGCAAACTTGCGGCGCTCTCAGACGGACAGGAAAAGTGAACAGGAAAACTACCAGTATTCTGCTTTTTGCCACAGCCTTCCTGATGGCACTGGCGCTCCCGGTGATGCCGTCGCTGCTCAACAACACCGGCTTTTACGGCATGTCGATCAATGAGCCGGGAGAGGACCTGAATGGCTACCAGCCTCCCAAGAATGGCCTTGCCGTTATTTTCTTTGGTTATCGCCAGTGCGGAACCGTTTGCCCGGTCCAACTGGTCAACCTGTTGGATCTGAGCCAGCGGTTGAAGGATGCGCCAGTGGAGTTCCTGTTTGTCACCCTTGATCCGGATAACGATACTCCCGAAGCGCTGCAACAGACCACGGCAAGCCTTGGAGAGGCATTCAGATCCTACCGGCCTGATACTCACCAGTCTGCTCAAAAACTGGCTTCAGCTTACAACGATTTCGCCGTTAAACAAGGTGGTGCATCGAACGATTCGATTGCCCACAGCGCAAGGCTGCATGTGGTGACACCAGACTTCCGGAGGAAGCTGATATACACCACGCCGGACCTGAATCTTGAATTGGTTGAACAGGATCTTCGCCGCTTACTGAAAGCAAACACTAGCGAGAGTGCTACATGACCACAGCGGTAAACAGTCAGTCTTATGAAGTTGAAATCCGGGAGCGCACGGATCGCCAGGTGTTGTTGATCCTGCTTGCTCATATCCCGGTGGTCGGCCTGTTGGTCCCGATGGGCTACGGGACGACAACCTTTGCGCTGGTCGCCTCTTTACTGGTAGGCGGCATTGCGGCGGCCGGTTATGTCACCATGCGCGGAACACGGGCTCTGTCCTCGTTGTTTGCTGTCTGCCTGATGCTGTTCTCGGCCATCATGATCCAGGCCCAGATGGGGCGGATTGAAATGCATTTCCACATCTTTGCCGCCCTGGCTCTGGTGATCATTTACCGGGATTGGCTACCGGTGGTGGTAGCCGCTGGCACCATAGCCGTTCACCACCTGGCTCTGACAGGCCTGCAGCTTAGCGGTGCATCCTTTGGCAATATGGCGTTGATGATCTTCAACTATGACTGCAGCTGGTCAATTGCGTTTCTGCACGCCGCGTTCGTGGTTTTCGAGGCGGCGATCCTGGTGTTCTTCGCGATTCGAATGGGCGCGGAGCAAAAGCAGTCTATCCAGATAATAGAGATCATTCGCGGGTTCGATTCCAACAACGACCTGACGGCCCGTCTGGATGACGCCGACAAGAGCGTGACTGCCGGTTCGTTCAATAACATGCTGGAACGGTTTGTCGAATTGATTGCCCGGCTCAAAGAGTTGTCAGAACAACTACGCTCAAACGCCGATGAAATGACCAGTGTCAGTGACACGACCACGCAGATCGCCAATGAACAGCAGGTGCAGACCGATCAGGCGGCGACGGCAACCAACGAAATGTCTGCCAGTATCCAGGAGGTAGCCAGTAACGCCCAGCTGGCGTCTGATGCGGCCAATAATGCTTCTGCCGCCGCCAACCGGGGCGGTGAAGCCATGGCCAACGCCTCGAAACTGACCGAGGCAACCGATGAGGCACTTGCGAGCAGCGCCAAAAGGGTCGATGAGCTGGGCGAAAAAATAGAATCCATTTCCTCTGTCGTCGGCTCCATCAATGCAATCTCCGAGCAGACCAACCTGCTGGCCCTGAACGCCGCCATCGAAGCCGCGAGGGCTGGAGAACATGGTCGTGGATTTTCAGTGGTAGCGGATGAAGTGAGGGCGCTTTCTCTTCGCACCCAGGAGTTTACCGACCAGATTCGGACGACAGTAGGCGAATTGAGTGACATCTCCGAAGCCACCAAGGCGTCCATGGAGATGGGACGGACCCGCTCTACCGAATCCACACGGGCCATGCGGGAAACCGGCGAGGCAATCCGCGAGGTGGAAGCCGCCATCAGCGAGGTGTCCCGAATGAACTA
Organism: Marinobacter maroccanus; assembly: GCF_002933275.1. GTDB lineage: Bacteria > Pseudomonadota > Gammaproteobacteria > Pseudomonadales > Oleiphilaceae > Marinobacter > Marinobacter maroccanus. The sequence goes on along the minus strand of NZ_PSSX01000004.1, from coordinate 130,276 downwards.
TCAGATCGCCTCGGCTTCAGAGGAACAGGCAGCCACGTCGCTTCAGATCAACGAGAATATTCATTCCATCGCCAACCGCAACAACGATGTGGTGTCCGAGGCAGAGCGGGTCAGAACGATGGCAACAGGGCTTGAGTCGGTCACGGAAAAACTGAATGAACTCGTGAAACTCTATCGCATCTAACCCCTCCAGAACCTGACGTCGGAGAGCCAAAGGAATCTCCGACGTTGGTCTGATATTCACCGCACTGATGCCGAACATTCATCGGCCCGCGGTTGAACTCTCGTTAATTGCTGCAATAGTTAAAGGTGACTTCACGCTGTGGAGTCCTTTCATCAGGCTATGGCCCGTTACGGAATTTTTTCCGGGTTGATGCGTTGCTGAAAGGGCTTCGAGAGAGCCTTCCGGAATACGCGGATAACGACGAAAAGGAGGCACCACATGTCGAACGAAAGTCTCAGCAAAGACAGCCTGAATACCCTTTCCAGCCTGGAGGCTGGCGGTAAAACCTTCCATTACTACAGCCTGCCCAAGGCTGCAGACACGCTCGGCGACCTTAACCGCTTGCCGTTCTCACTCAAGGTGCTGATGGAGAACCTGCTGCGCAGCGAAGATGGCACCACCGTGGACAGAAGCCACATTGATGCCATGGTGCAGTGGATGAAGGATCGCCATTCCGACACTGAAATCCAGTTCCGGCCGGCCCGTGTCCTGATGCAGGACTTCACCGGCGTGCCTGGCGTTGTCGACCTGGCCGCCATGCGCGAGGCGGTGAAGGCCGCCGGTAAGGATCCGGCCATGATCAACCCGCTGTCGCCGGTGGATCTGGTAATCGACCACTCGGTGATGGTGGACAAGTTTGGCGATGCGTCCTCGTTCAAGGACAACGTAGCCATCGAAATGGAGCGCAACCAGGAGCGCTACGAATTCCTGCGTTGGGGCCAGCAGGCCTTCGACAACTTCCGTGTGGTGCCACCGGGTACCGGCATTTGCCACCAGGTGAACCTGGAATATCTGGGCAAGACCGTCTGGCAGAAAGACCAGGACGGCAAGACCATCGCCTACCCCGACACCCTGGTGGGCACGGATTCCCACACCACCATGATCAACGGCCTGGGCATCCTCGGCTGGGGCGTGGGTGGTATCGAAGCCGAAGCCGCCATGTTGGGGCAGCCGGTGTCCATGCTGATTCCGGAAGTGGTGGGTTTCAAGGTTTCCGGCAAGCTCCGTGAAGGCATCACCGCCACCGACCTGGTGCTGACCGTCACCGAAATGCTGCGCAAAAAAGGCGTGGTCGGTAAATTTGTGGAATTCTACGGCGACGGCCTGAAAGACATGCCGGTGGCAGACCGGGCCACCATCGCCAACATGGCTCCGGAATACGGCGCCACCTGCGGCTTTTTCCCGGTGGACGAGCAAACCATCAAATACATGCGCCTGACTGGCCGCGAGGAACAGCAGCTGGAGCTGGTGGAAGCCTACGCCAAGGCCCAGGGGCTCTGGCGCGAGCCCGGCCATGAGCCGGTTTACACCGACAACCTGGAACTCGACATGGGCGAAGTGGAGGCCAGCCTGGCCGGCCCCAAACGTCCGCAGGACCGGGTTGCCCTGAAGAACATGAAATCTTCCTTTGAGCTGTTGATGGAGACCGCCGAAGGCCCGGCAGAGAATCGTGAGGCCAACCTGGAATCCGAAGGCGGCCAGACGGCTGTTGGCGTCGATGACAGCTACGAGCATCATGCCAGCCAACCGCTTGAAATGAATGGTGAGAAGAGCCGGTTGGACCCGGGTGCGGTGGTGATTGCGGCCATTACTTCCTGCACCAACACCTCGAATCCGAGCGTGATGATGGCGGCGGGCCTGATCGCCCAGAAGGCGGTTGAAAAAGGTCTGGATACCAAGCCCTGGGTCAAGACATCCCTGGCGCCTGGCTCGAAAGTCGTGACGGATTATCTGAAGGTGGGCGGTTTTCAGGACGATCTGGATAAGCTGGGGTTCAACCTCGTGGGCTATGGCTGCACCACCTGCATCGGTAACTCCGGACCTCTGCCTGACGCCGTTGAGAAAGCCATCAGTGATGGCGATCTGACCGTAGCGTCGGTGCTCTCCGGTAACCGTAACTTCGAAGGTCGGGTACATCCCCTGGTGAAAACCAACTGGCTGGCGTCACCGCCCCTCGTGGTTGCCTATGCGCTCGCAGGCAACGTTCGTCTGGACCTCTCCAAAGATCCACTGGGAACGGACAAGGAGGGCAATCCGGTTTATCTGAAGGATCTCTGGCCAAGCCAACAGGAGATTGCCGAGGCGGTCGAAAAGGTGAAGACCGACATGTTCCGCAAGGAGTACGCGGAAGTCTTCGATGGCGACGCCACCTGGAAGTCCATCAAGGTGCCGGAAAGCAAGGTGTATGAATGGTCCGACAAGTCCACCTACATCCAGCATCCCCCGTTCTTTGAAGGCCTGAAGGAAGAGCCGGATGCGATTGACGATATCAAGGACGCCAACATCCTGGCACTGCTGGGCGACTCGGTGACCACCGACCATATCTCACCGGCCGGTTCCTTCAAGCCGGACACCCCTGCCGGTAAATACCTGCAGGAACACGGCGTTGAGCCGAAAGATTTCAACTCCTATGGCTCCCGCCGGGGTAACCACGAAGTGATGATGCGCGGCACCTTCGCCAACGTGCGCATCAGGAACGAGATGCTCGACGGCGTGGAAGGTGGTTTCACCAAATTCGTACCCACAGGCGAGCAGATGGCCATCTACGATGCTGCCATGAAGTATCAGGAGCAGGGCACGCCCCTGGTGGTCATTGCCGGCAAGGAATACGGTACCGGCTCAAGCCGGGATTGGGCGGCCAAGGGTACCCGGTTGCTTGGTGTGAAAGCCGTGGTGGCCGAATCTTATGAGCGCATTCACCGCTCCAACCTGATTGGTATGGGCGTGATGCCTCTGCAGTTCCCGGAGGGTACCGATCGCAAGAGCCTTAAACTTACCGGTGAGGAAACCATCAGCATTGAGGGCCTGTCTGGCGAGATCAAACCGGGCCAGACCCTGACGATGACGGTGAAGTACAAGGATGGCTCTACAGAAACCTGTGAGTTGAAATCGCGGATCGATACCGCGAACGAGGCCGTTTACTTCAAGCATGGCGGCATCCTCCATTACGTTGTCCGGGAGATGCTGCGCACTGCCTGATTTAGTGAGTGCGTTGGTAAGGCATGGCGGTCCGCCGCTATGCCGAACCCACCCGCAACGGCCAATTCAGCCAAATTTCAGTCAAATCATAGAGAGAAACGAGAGAGACTATATGACCGATCAACCGTTTCTGACGGACGTCAAAACCCTCCGCGAAAGAGCTCGAAAGCATATTGAAGAGGGAGCTCTGACGGAGGGCTATGGCGCCAACCGCGACAATGTCGTGAAGATCCTCAATGAGGCGCTGGCGACCGAGATTGTCTGCACGCTGCGTTACAAAAGCCATTATTTCCGTGCCGATGGCATCAACGCCAATGTCGCTGCCCAGGAGTTCCTGGAGCATGCGGACCAGGAACAGCAACACGCTGACTGGCTGGCAGAGCGGATCGTGCAGCTGGGTGGCAAGCCGAATTTCTCGCCGGAAGGGCTGTTGACCAGATCACATGCGGAGTTTGTCGAAGGCGAAACGCTCCGGGAAATGGTGGTCGAGGATCTGGTTGCCGAGCGGATTGCCATCGACAGCTATCGCGAAATTGCCCGTTACCTGGGTGACCAAGACCCGACGTCCCGGCGGATTATCGAGGAAATCCTGGCCCAGGAAGAAGAGCACGCCGACGATATGGCCGGTCTGCTGGAAGGGCTGGATAGCTGAACCTCGTGGGCCATTAACGCCAGTAACCAGCAAGGGCGCTGCCGGTCAGGTGGCGCCTTTATTGTCTGCGTCGGCCAGGGGCAGGCTCAGCCAGAAGCAGGTGCCTTTGCCCTCTTCGGAGTCGAAGCCGACTTCCCCTCCCATGGCATGCATCAGCTCCCGGGTGATGGCCAGGCCCAGCCCGGTGCCTTCCTTGCTGCGTGATGATGACGCGTTTGCCTGGGCAAACTTCTGGAATATCCTGTCCCGAAAACTCTCTGGCACGCCGGGCCCACGATCCCTCACTTCCAGTCTTATCCGAGTTCCGGATTGCCGAATGCCGACATCCACGATGTCGCCCTCCGGCGAGAACTTGATGGCATTGGACAACAGGTTGGACAGGGCTTGTGTCAGCCGAGTGCCATCGAAACTGGCGCGGACCCCGGGATTGGCGTTGCTCAGCTGGATCTCAATGTTGTGCTGGTTTGCAAGTGGCTGGATTTCCTCCAGTGCCGCCCGCACCGCGTGTTCAAGGTCCTGCACTGAGGCATCAATCGTCATATTGCCGGTAACCAGTTTCTCAATATCCAGCAGGTCATCAATCAGTCGCCTGAGCTGATCGGTGTTGCGTCTGGCAATGTCCAGCATTTGCGTGGTTTTCTGGGTAACTGGCCCGGTGGCGCCACCCAGAATCAGCCCCAGAGAGCCCGAGATGGAGGTCAGCGGTGTTCGCAGTTCATGGCTCACCGTGGAAATGAACTGGTTTTTCATTTCATCAATCTTGTGGCGTTCGTGCACGTCGGATATATAGCCATGCCACAGGATACTGCCATCAGGCAGTGGTTCAGGCCGCGCGAGTCCTTCCACCCAGTGCCAGCCACCGGTCTTCCAGCGGATACGATACTGATGCTGCCATTGCTCAAGTGACTCTGCAGAACGCTGGATGGATTCCGCTACTCCCGCCAGATCGTCCGGATGAATCCGGTCGAACACAGGGGAGGCGTCCGAGGCTACTTCCTCCCCCAAAACCCCATAGATGTCCTGAATGCCAGGGCTGGTGTAGGGAAAGCTGCTGTGTCCGTCGGGCCAGAGGCGATACTGGTAGAGCATGCCGGGAGTCTGGGTCACCAGCTTATTGAGGGTTTCCGTATGCTGCTGCTGGTATATGGTATCCGCGACCCAGCGTGCCAGTAACGTGACGAACATGCGCTCGGTGGCGCTGAACTGGGTTTGTCTTGGCTGTCTGGAGGAAAAATTGATGGTGCCGAATATCTCTCCGTCAATCCAGACAGGGGCAGCCAGGTAGCTTTCCAGCCCGAAAACCCGGTAGCAGATGTGGTTGCGATAGGCCGACTGCCCCATATGATCAATGGCCAGCACCTGTCCGGTCGCCACCATCAGTGAGCAGTAGGTGCGCTCCAGGGGAATGGTGGTTCCGTTGGTGAGGGTGTCCTGCAGGTGCGTGAAATGCCAGTGCACCGTGTAGGCGCCGCCTGTTATCCGGCTGACGATACCGGTCTCCAGTCCCAGGTAGTTGCAGGCGATTTCCAGGGCCCGTGTCACTCTCTGGCTAGCATCTCCCTGGGTGTCCAGAGCAATTTCAGTAAGTAGATTCAGCGCCCGGTTACGCTCATCGTAAAAGTTGCCCAGCTCACCCAGCCCGAACTCCCGCTCAACCAGATCGGCGAGATCCCGCAGGGTGGCTTCGTCGTCATCGGAGAACGATCGGGGTTTGCGATCAATCACACAGAGAGTGCCAACGCGATGGCCGTGGCGGTCGTGAAGCGGCGCACCAGCGTAGAACCGGATGTTGGGCTCGCCGGTTACCAAAGGATTGTCCACAAATCGCTCATCGTTCAGGGCATTCTCGATGACGAGGGACTCTTCCCGCAGAATGGCATGGCCACAGAAGGAAATATCCCTGGCTGTTTCCGGAGCTTCCAGTCCGTGCCTTGATTTGAACCACTGTCGGTTGCTGTCAATCAGCGAAACCAGCGCAATCGGAATATCGAAGGTGCGTGCGGCAAGACGGGTGAGCCGGTCAAATCGCTCTTCCGGCGGCGTATCCAGTAGCTTCAGCTCGTCCAGGGCACACAGCCGATGCGCTTCATCCGGTGGCAGGTCAGGGGTTTTCATGGCGCTCTCCAGTTTCCGGCACTTCGGTATCCGCAGCCGGCAATTCCACCCAGAAATGGGCACCGTTGTCATAATAATAGCCGACCTCTCCGCCCATCAGTGTTGCAAGCTCCCGGGTAATGGCCAGGCCCAGGCCGGTGCCTGCCCTGGCCCGGGCTGAGCCGGACTCCGCCTGGGCAAAACGCTGGAAAAGCCGGGGCAGAAAGTTTTCCGGAACGCCCTTGCCCTGATCCGATACGATAATCCTCACCCGGCCAGGTGCGACGGCGTCGGATCGGATCCTGACAGTGCCTTCCAGGGGAGAGAACTTGATGGCATTGCTGATGAAATTATCCAGGATTTGCCGGAGCCTGGACGGGTCTGCGAGGACGAATTCTTTTGCGCAAATCCCCAGCTTCAGGGCTATGCGGTAGTGCTTCGCCATGGCCTCGTTGCCATCGCAGGCATCCCTGATAGCACTTGCAGGATCAACTGTCTCCAGATCTATGGGCATTTGCCCCGCCATCGCCTTATTGAAGTCCAGCAGGTCTGAAATCAGCCGTTGCAACTGTTCGCTGTTTCGAAAGGCAACGTCGACCATCGAGTCAGCTTTATCTGGCAGTTTGCCCGCGGCGCCTGAGCGCAGAAGTTTCAGTGAGCCATTTATTGAGGTCAAAGGAGTGCGCAGCTCATGGCTAACGGTAGACACAAAGTCGTCTTTCATGACGTCCAGCGCCTCCCGTTCCTTCATAAGCGTGTTGAAGGCGCGGGCGACGTTTCGGACCTCTGGCGGGCCTCGAAGAGACAGCCGGTTTGCCGCAAATCCTTCCCTGGCCATTTCCCGTATCCTGAGCGACATTTTTTCCAATGGACGGGTTGTTGCCCGGGCGAGTAACCAGGCGATGGCTGAAAGTACCAAAAGAGCTACGGCACTGGCGGCAAGGAACTTGTCGAAAGAGGCCCGTGCCGGTTGTGTTGCCTGTTTATAGGGCACTGCTTTGAGAAACATCCAGCCCACGCGTTCCAGATGTCGCGTGGCGTAGATCCACTTTTTACCGGAATGGTCGGAAACAACGCCCGAGGTCTGGCCGGACAGTGCCGCATCAATAATCAGATTTTCCCCGGGTGGTGGCAGATCGGGCATTGGATTGGTACCGGAGAGAGTGTCCACCTGCACAAAATGGCCGGTATCGATGACTTTAAACAGGGCTTCGGAAGAAACATCTTCCTGTTTCGGTATGATTCCGGACTCGGCAAGATTGATGATGCCGCCGACGAACCCCAGTAAATTCCCCTCGTCGCTTTTGATGGGATAAAGGAAAGAAAGTAGTGGAAGTCCTGTTGTCCTGCCGATAATCGGTCGGCTGATGACGGGTTCCCGAGTTTTGTAGGCTTCGCGAAAGTGTGACCGGTCAGCGTAAGAGGTGCCGATACGGCCAGGCACATAGATATTTTCAGCGATTGCAACACTGTTCTCATCGAAGACCAGAAGGCCGGCCTGGAAGTACTCGGAAAGACGCAGCTGCCGACCGAGCAGGCCTTCGATGCGATCTTGTGGCAGTCGGTTCGTACCATCCGTCATAGTCGAAGCGAACGCACCCAGAGACTGTATGCGTACCTGGAGATCCTGATCGACTCGATTGGCTACGGATGCGGCGTCTAGAAGCTGGCGCTGGGTGAGAACGTTTTCAAAATCCCGGATCAGCTCGTTGTAGGCGGTCGCTGAAAGAACGACGACGGTCAGAAAACTGCTAAGGACAGCGATCAGTGCAACGCGGCTGCCAATGGAAAGATTCCTCAAATTTAGTCCTTCAACTCGTAGCCGGAACAGTTCAAACGTGGTTTCATTACCGAGAGAGTAATGGAGTTTTTGGGTGTGGCAAATAACCTTTCAGGAGTATACGTGTGGCCTTGGACTCGACAGGCAAGATTTCTTCGCGGCTGGAAGTGCTCAGGCAACGATTTCTCGAGCGGGCCAAAGAAGACATTAAGCACCTGCGAGCACTGGCGGAAAAAACCCGTTGTGGTGAGTTCTCGGCCGATGGACTGTTGTTCTGCTACCAAAGCCTGCACAGGTTGTCCGGTTCTGCTGGTACCTTCGGCCTGCCGGAGCTCGGTGAAGCTGCCAAAGCTCTGGAGAAGCAGTTAAAAGTTCAGGCTGAGGAGCTTGGCGCTCTTGATGATGCCTTTACTCATCCCGTCGATATTCCGGAAGGGTTTGCCGATGGAATAGACGCGCTGGCAGAACTTGTTGAAGTTAAAAGTCAGGCCGTTGCCCAGGCTGGCAACTACACTGAGGAGCCCACGACCTACAAGGGTAGTCAGGGCATGCAGGTGAGCGTTCTGCTCGTGGAAAAGGGAGATGAACGCCTCGCGAAGCTGGAGAAGGAGATGGCGCCATATGGCTTTTCCTTCACCAGCGTAAGCAGTGATGATGCCGGCGCGCTGGGCAACGCATTGGCGCAAGTCCGTGGAGCAGCGGCCATTTTGTGTCGGGAATCCGCTCTTTCAGATGTCATGTCCGTACGAAACAAGTCTTTTGAGGAAAGCTCCCGTCGTCGCCTGCCTGTCATTTGCCTTGGCAGCGATAATTCTTTCCAGAACCGTTACAGAGTGGCCGAGGCTGGAGCTTTTGCATTCTTCCCGGATCCGGTGGACATACCTGAGCTTGCCGAAAGGATTGAGTCGCTGGCCATTGAACGCAGCGCCAATGTACAGGGGCGCGTGCTGATCGTTGAAGATGATGCTGAACTGGCCGAGCACTATTGTCTGGTGTTGCAGGCGGCCGGTATTGAGGCGCAAGCGGTGTCAGAGCCTCTTCACCTGATGGCCAGTCTTGCAGACTTTGAGCCGGACATTGTTCTGATGGATGTTCAGATTGGCGATTACTCCGGTGTTACGCTTGCCCGGCTGATTCGGTTCGAGCCACGGTGGTTGAGCCTGCCAATCATCTATTTGTCTTCCGAGGACGATCCGGAGAATCAGCTGGAGGCGTTGTCGAAGGGCGCGGATGAATTCCTGATGAAGCCGGTCTCGGACAGTTATCTGGTTCGGTCGGTGCGTATTCGTTGCTTCCGGGCCCGTCAGCTTTCCGAGCTGATGAATCGGGATAGTTTGACCGGCCTTCTGAAGCACTCATTGATCAAGGAAGAGGTTGAAAAAGAGCTGGCAAGATGTCGCAGGAGTGGTTACCGGTCCTGTGTTGTTATGCTTGATCTCGATCATTTCAAAACGGTCAACGATACCTGGGGCCACTCGCAGGGTGATATCGTGATCCGTACCCTCGCCAATCTGCTGAGGAATCGGTTGCGGGAGACAGATATGATCGGACGCTATGGCGGCGAGGAATTTCTGGTGGTTTTGCCTCAATGCGAGGTTTCTTCGGCCACAGAGCTGATTCGTGGAATTGGTGAGAGCTTTTCCGAACTTTCTTTCGTGGCGGGAGAGTCCAGCTATCAGGTTACTCTCAGCGCAGGCATTGCGGCGATAAATGACTTCACCAACGGTGAGGATGCCCTGAATGCCGCCGATCAGGCTCTTTATGAACGTAAACGGTCTGGTCGTAACGGAGTGACCGTTTACTCTTCCAAATAATGTCCGTTGTACGTCTAGGGTAGTCATTTGAAAGCGCTGATTCTTGAGGACGATGATCTCATCGCCGAGTTGCTGGAAACTGTCGTTGCGGGCCTGTACTCGGGCGTGTCTGTTGTGCTGGCCGAGACTCTGGGTGAGGCGCTCAGTCAGGTAAAGAATAACCGGTTCGACCTGTACATAGCCGATAGAAATCTTCCGGATGGATCGGGTCTGGAGCTGGTCAGGCAAGTACGTCAACTGGATCGTGATGTTCCCATTGTGATGGTCTCCGGCCGCTCTGATCGGGAGTCTGTGTTGCAGGCCGCTCATTACGGGATCGACGGTTACATGACCAAACCCTTCGATGTAGCGAGCCTCCACGAACGGCTTGGAAAGCTACTGAAAATCGAGCAGACCGCCGAAGCGCCGGACCTTGAAACATTGCTCCGTGATTCCCTGGAGGAGGTGATTCAGTTGCCCTCCGATCTGGATCCTTCGGATATTCTCGACTTGATCAGTCGCCAGGGTGATCTGTCTGCCGCCCAGTTGGCTGAACGCTGGCGAGAGGAGGCCAGCCTGACCGCCCGCTTGCTGGATGTGGCCAACAGCAGCTCTTTCAGGCGCTCCGGCAAGCCCGTTGAAACTCTGAAAGATGCGATCGGGTCGCTGGGCGTACCTCTTGCATTGAACCAGGCTTTGGCGTTGTCGCTGGACGTATCCAACAAGCTGCAACATGAGCCGCTGCGCGAGCTTGCCAGAGCCCACCACGAAGCCGCTTTGCAGGTGGCTAAAGAGGCCCAGCGACTGGCGATCAGGCTGAAGAAACAACCCGTTCTGCTCCAGAAAGCCGGATTGCTAAGCCGCCTGGGCGAACTCGCTGTTCTCAAGGTACTCAACCAGTATGCTGCAGCTGGGGGTGAGGTCGGAACGGCAGAGGCGGAAAAGGTCCTCGAGAGCTGGGCGCAGGCTTATGGAAACCGGCTCAAGATCCAGTGGCGATTGCCTCTGGGAGTCAGGGAGCTGATCGGTGCCGTTCATTTTCTGCCCAACGATTGCACCCGTGAAGAACGGCTGATCATGCGCGCAGCGTCCATGTTGGCGGCAGGCGAGCAAGATTCCGAGGAATGCCGCAGGCTGATGCGGCGTATTGGTATGGAAGCCGAAGAAAAAGAGCGGGAGAAAGGTCATGGAGAGTAACCAACCTGTCTTGCCCCGGAAGATCCTGTATGTTGAGGATGATCCGGATATTCGTGCAGTCGCGGAAATTGCCCTGGAGGATGTCGGCGGCTTTACAACCGCGATCTGTGAGTCCGGGGCTGAGGCTGTGGAGAGAGCCCCCGGGTTCGAGCCTGAGCTGATTCTGCTGGACGTTATGATGCCGGGAATGGATGGCCCCACGACGATGCAGGCTCTCCGTAAGCTGGATGGACTGGAAGCAGTGCCTGTGATCTTTATGACGGCCAGGCTGCAGAAATCCGAAATCGAGGAATATCAGGCGTTGGGCGCGCTTGGTGTCATCCCGAAGCCCTTTGACCCCATGAATCTTTCAGAACAGATTGCTCAGATTCTGGCAGATGCGGACGGGCGCGATTTCCGGTAGTCTGGCCAACCTGAGCCCTGTTTTGATTGATGAGGTACCCATGTCATCCTCCCCGTCCCGGGACGAACTGAAAGCCAAACTGAATCTCGAGACTTCCCGCATCCGCTGGCATGAACTGCAGACTTACTTTGCCCGGGGGCAGGTGGTGCGGGTGGCGCCCGATCTGGACCTTCTGGAAGTCGCCAGCGAGCTGACCGCCGACAACAGGCCCCGTTTCGAACAGTGGATGAACGAGGGCCAGGTAGGCGAGGTTGCACCAGACATCGCGCAAGCCTGGTACGACCGCAATGCCGAGCTCTGGGCGGTGGTCATCGCGCCCTGGGTACTGGTTCAGGACAGGTCTGGTCATGTCCTGCACTGACACCCTGACGTCATGAAGCTTCACTATTTTCATGGCCGCAGCCCGCTTCGGGACCTCGTGATGGTGAAGGAGAACCAGCGGATTGAACTGCATATCAGGCCTGTCGGCGATGCTCGCTGGGGGCTGGTGGCTCTGTCGGGCCCAGACAAGGGCCGACCGGATGGCCAGTTCTGCCGAGGTCCCTGGTCAACCCAGGCTCGTGCCGAATCCGTTCTCAGAAGCGTTGCCGGCACCATGATGGGAAAAGGTTTTGAGCCCTGTCCAGCCGATTATGTGGTCTGGTCCGTGACGGCCCAGCGCCTTGCGCGAACCATTGGGATGCCTGACGATGCCCCCGCCAGCCCCGAAACCGATCCTGACCAGTTCAAACCCCTGATCTGATAACCTCCCTTATCCGTTTTTAGAGGACACTATGCTGACCGGAGCCCTGCTCATTCTTGCTCCCCTGTTCCTTGGATTTGCCATCGCTCTGGAGAATCGCAGGGCCATGACCATCATCCATTACACGGTAGAGGGCCTGGTTTATTTTATCCTTTTGCTGCTCGGCCTGGGGCTTGGCCAGATGGAGGGGCTGGCGGCGCAACTGGGCGGCATGGCGGCCCAGGTAATGGCCCTGGTGTTGGTGCTTTTTGTCGCCAACATGTTCGGGCTATGGCTGTTTCACCGCTGGCAGCCAATGTCGGTTGAGCGGGTTGAAGGCAGTGTCAGCCCTGGCTACCGCAGGCTTTTCCTGGCCGGCCTGAAGCCGTTGGTGGCAGTGATCGCCGGACTGCTGGCCGGATACTACCTGTTGCCGGACATGCCCATGGCGGAACAGCTGGCCACCTGGGCGCTGATGTTTCTGTTGTTCCTCATAGGTCTCCAGTTGCGTAATGCCGGCCTGTCGTTGCGCAAGCTGCTGATGAATCGTCAGGGTCTGGGGATCGCACTGGCTCTGACGCTCAGTTCCCTGGTGGCCGGGGCGCTGCTGATACCTTGGCTTGGGCTGCCCTGGCACGATGCCCTGGCGGTGGCCTCCGGGTTTGGCTGGTATTCGCTGTCCGGTATTGTGATTGGCGAAGCCCTCGGGCCTGCCTGGGGCGGGGTTGCCTTCCTCAACGATGTGCTCAGGGAGATCGTTGCATTGGCCATTATTCCCCTGCTCATCGCCAGTCGACCGGCAATGGCCATTGGTTACGGTGGCGCTACCGCCATGGACTTCACTCTGCCGGTGATCCGCAGCAGTGGCGGGCTGCCCTGTGTGCCGGTGGCCATCGCCTCCGGTTTCCTGTTGTCTTTCCTGTCACCGGTGTTGATGGGGGTGTTCCTGTCTTTGGGTTAAATTGACGCGGTGCAATGCAAACTGCGGTTTTACGGGTAATATGTGAAACAGTAAACTAACGTTTATTGACAAATGTTAATGTCTTGGCCCGGTCCGGATCCTGATGCAACGCCGTGAATTTTTTGGTTTTTCGATAGCAGCCGGACTGTCCGCGGCGGGATTGCCGGGTTGCAGCGATTCCGGCCCTCTGAAATTCGGCATTCATCCCTGGATTGGTTACGAACCGCTCTACCTCGCTGACGATTTCAACTGGCTGCCGGAGACGGTTGCGCTGGTACCGGGAACGTCCGCCAAAGATTCCATGGAAGGGCTGCTGTCAGGGACCCTTGAAGGGGCGGCGCTGACTCTGGATGAAACCATACGAGTCTGGTCGAGAGGGCTGGAACTGGTCGTGGTCGCCGTTGCTGACGTGTCTGCGGGTGCCGATGCACTGATGGTCAAGCCATCGATTACTGAACTGGCTGACCTGAAGGGGCAGCGGATCGCGGTGGAGCTGGATGGTGTCTCGGGCGTTATGCTGTTCAAGATCCTTGAGGTAGCGGGGCTCGGTCCCAGCGACGTGATAAAAGTCGACTTGCCGGTGAGCCAGCATGCACAAGCCTGGTCCCGCGGTGACGTGGACGCGTCCGTGTGCTACGAGCCAACCGCCTCACTCATAGAGAACGCCGGTGGCGTCAGGCTCTTCGATAGTAGCGACATTCCGGAAACCATCTTCGATTTGCTGGTGGTGACCCGGAAAGCAGCAGACAGAAATTCCCGTGCGGTTCGCGACCTGATAATCGGACATCTTACCGGTCTCCGGCATCTGGTGCGAAGCATGCACGACTCGGTTTACCGGATTGCCACCCGTCAGGGGATCAGCCCGGATGAGGTCCGGGCGGCGCTCGCCAGCGTCATGCTGCCGGACCTGGCCGCAAACCAGCGTTACCTCAGAGCAGCCGGCCCCATTGAAACGATGGCCGACTCTCTTTCCCGACTGATGCTTGCCGAGGGCATGATTGACCGGAACCCGGGCATCGAGCGTTTGTCAGATCCTTCGTTTCTGCCAACGAGGGTCCCTTGAACGTTCGGCGCTGTGTTTTCAGCCTGTTGCTGCTGATTGCCACGGAGTTGCTGGCGATTGCAGAAGTCAATGCTGATGAGACACTGACTCTGGGCGTATTTGCCTACCGGCCAGACCATGTACTTCAGGAACGCTACCAGCCCCTGGCCGACCATCTGTCCCGGGAAACCGGGATCCGTATAAGGCTGGAGGTCCTCAACCAGGAGAATATGAGCCGGGCGATCGCCGCCAACCGGCTGGACCTTTTTCTCACCAACCCCAGTCATTTTCTGTTGATCCGCAGCGAGCGAAGTCTGACCGGTGTGCTGGCTACCCTGGTCAGACGATCCGGCGAATCCTCGACCGCGAGCCTTGGTGGCGTGATTTTTACCAGGGCAGGGCGTAACGACATTGAGCATCTTGCTGATGTCCGTGACAAGACGATTGCCTCGCCCGGTGTTCATTTCCTGGGTGGCTACCAGACCCAGGTTCTGGAACTTCTGGACGCCGGTATTGATATCCGGCGAGTGAACCTGATTCGCTTTCTGGGCACTCATGACCGGGTTGTTCGCTCAGTACTGTCAGGTGATGCCGACGTGGGTTTCATCCGCACCAGCATTCTGGAACAGCTGGCGCAGACGGACCCTGATCTGTTTACCAGGGTGAAGGTTCTGAACCGTCAGCGGCTGGCTGGTTTCCCCTATGTTGTTTCAACCCGTCTTTACCCGGAATGGCCCCTGGTGGCGTTGCCCCATGTGAATGAGCGGGCTGTGCGAAGGATTGCGTCGGCGCTTTTTGCCATCGAACCGGAAGATGATGTTGCGCTGGCGGTTGGCATTGCCGGCTTTTCGCCGCCCGCGGATTACCAGTCCGTCGAATACCTGGCACGGACGCTGCGCGTTCCGCCTTACGATCAGGTGCCGCAACTGACCTGGGTCGATGCTTTGCACCAGTATCGGCTCTGGGTTTTTACCATACTGATCCTGGTGATGCTGCTGGTTGCCACCTCTCTATGGCTGGGCAGGAGCAAGAGACAGCTGGCCTCGGAACAGAGGCGTCTGCGCCAGCTGATTCGGAGTTGGCCGCAAGCGGCATTACTGATCCAGGGCGGCCTTTTCAGCGATACGAACCGGGCTTCTGTCGATCTGCTCAGGTACACCTCCAGTGAATCGTTGATTGGCAAGGATCTGGCGGTCTTTTCGCCCGAATACCAGCCCGATGGTCAGATCTCCCGCCAGAAACTGGCGCCCATGCTGGCCCGGGTATCGGAGGGTCAGGTCGAGCAATGCGAATGGGTACTGAACCGCTCTGACGGCACCGAAGTCTGGGTTGAGCTGACTATGGCCCCTGTGCACACCGAGGATGAGCCGGAAGCGTTAATTCTCTGTTCACTGTACGACATCACCCGGCGGAAACGGGCAGAACAGCGCCAGCGCCTGGCAGCGAGCGTATTCGAATATGCCCGCGAGGCCATTTTCATTACCGATAATCACGGCATCGTGATTGATGCCAACGATGCCTACCTGGCGATTACCGGTCGGCCACGCAATCGGGCCATTGGGCGTCTGCCCCCCTTGCCGGTGGATGAGGGCACCGGCATTTTCGCCAGTGCCCGTTCCCAGGGTTTCTGGTCTGGTGAATTCGCAAGTATAAGGAACGATGGTGAGCCGATCACTTTGGCGGTGACCCTCAGCAGTGTTCGTAGCGATCATGGCGAGATCTCGCATTTTGTCGGTATTTTCAGTGACATCAGCCGGCTCAAAGAGCAGGAACGAAAGCTGCGGGTCATGGCTCACTACGATGCCCTGACGGGACTGCCAAACCGGGTCCTGTTTGCCGACCGATTGCAGCAGGCCATGGCGCTGACCCGGCGACAGAGTGGCAAACTGGCGGTGGTTTACATTGACCTGGATGAGTTCAAGCCGGTAAATGATGCCTTTGGCCATGAGGCGGGCGACCAACTGCTGGTCGAGATCGCAACCCGAATGCGTGCGGAACTCCGGGAAGAAGACACTCTGGCGCGGCTGGGCGGTGACGAGTTCGCGGCCATTGTCATGAACGTTCAGGATGACGCATCCCTGGAGAGCTTGTTGGTTCGTCTGCTGGCCCGGGTGGCAGAACCGGTCTGGGTCGCCGATCACAGCGTCGAGGTCTCGGCCAGTATCGGCTACACGCTGTTCCCGCAAGTCGGGGATCTGGATGGAGACCAGCTGTTGCGGCAGGCGGACCAGGCCATGTATCAGGCCAAGCACGAGGGCCGTAACCGCTATGTCCGGTTCGCTGAGCCTTTTGCGTGAACATCCCCATTGAGCAGCTCGGTTGCTGGCTGCCAGGCTAGCGATTTTTGCCACTGGTCCAATAATCTGCGCACAGAGCTCAGCGTATCAAGGGTGCGCTCCCCGGCGATGGCCGAAAACTCACCTCTCACGATCATCGCGAGCATACGCGACTTGAGCATATGGTACGTTTTTTCAGTATCGGCAAAGGTGGTAGGCGCGGGTTCGCCAGCCTCCAGAAGAGTCCGTAACTGCTCCGTGTATTCATCCATTTGTTGGGCAAGCGGAGCCAGTTGGCCAAGCCTTCTTGCTTCATGCAACTGCAGTAGGGCAGGCGCCAACCCTTGCGCCTCGGTCAGGTAACGACAGGTTCGTATGGTCTCGGTGAGGGCATCTACTGTGGTCGGGTGCATCTTTTCGGCGCGCAGCTTCGAAATGTAATCGGTGATTGCATCATTGAGGTTGCGACAGGCCTCGGATTTGGGGCGAATCTGGGTTGGCTGAAGATCTTCGCGGTCGAGGCACACCCTTAAAAGTCCCCGAGTGAGTCCGATCAGCCGTTTCATTTCCTGATCCACAGCGCCGATGGCCAGTTCCGGGGTGGTTACCAGAGTGTTATCCAGGAACCTGGGTTCGGCGTTGTCTTCTTCCTTACTGCGAAACAGCCGCCCGAGAAACCGTGCGAATTGTGGTATGAAGGGCAGCATGATGAATGCCCCGAGGACATTGAACAGGGTATGGAAAAGGGCCAGGGATACCGCGACGTTGGCATCAAGTGTCAGCCAGTCTGCAAGCAATGCCACCACCCAGAGCATAATGGGCAGAACGAGCAGGGCAATAAGACCCGTGACCGCGTTGAACAGGATGTGGCCGATGGCCAGCCGGCGGGCGTTGGCGGTTGCTTTGAGGGCAGACAGAGCGGCTGTTGATGTCGAGCCGAGGTTCGCGCCGATGACCGCTGCTGCCGCACTGTTTAGTGGTATCAGTCCGCCTGCGGCTGCGGTCAGTACGATTGCCAGTGAAGCGCTGGAGGACTGAGTCAGAACGGTCGCCAGAAAGCCGATCAGAACGAACGTGGGCAGCCCGTAGCCGGAATCCATCAAAACGTTGCTGTCGAGGCCACCCGCCAGCGTTTCCAGAGACGATTTCAGGATTGAAAGACCCAGAAAAAACAGGGCAAATCCTGCCAGTGCCTGGCCCAGAGACCGGTTTCTCGGATTTCGGCTGATCATCTTTACGCCGACACCCGTAGCCAGAAGCGGTAAAGCCAAGGCTTCGATCTTGAAGCCAAAACCGACCAGGCTCACCAGCCAGCCGGTCATGGTGGTGCCGATATTGGAGCCGAAAATAACACCCAGGGACTGTGCCAGGGTTAACAGACCGGCGTTTACAAAACCGATGGTGGCGACGGTCACCGCGCCCGAGTGCTGAACAATTCCGGTGATGAGAAACCCGGCCGCCAGGCCGCGCAAGGGGGTCTTGGTCCAGTGGCCCAGCATATGGCGCAAATGATGCCCTGCCGCACTCTTCAATCCGTCGGTCATCATTTCCATGGCCAGAAGAAACAGGGCAAGGCCGCCGAGAACCTGAAAAAGCGTTGCGATCATGTGCGAGCTATCGATCTGGAATAAGTCCCTTTGAGCTTAGCAGAGTACCCGAGGGATGCTATTTGTGGTCAGAGCAGGAATTTCCGGACATCGATCTTGTAGGTTTCAGGATCCACGGCACGAAGAATCCGGTCCTGAGTGCCCGGCTTGGCGAGATCAATGGTATCCACCGTGATAGGCATGCGGAATTTGGTATGGTACATCACCCGCACGGTTGGCAGTCTTTGATCACTTTCGTTGGCCTCGACCACCACGCCAAGACGACCGCTTTCCAGCAGAACCAGAGAGCCCACCGGATAAAGGCCCAGGCAGCGGATAAACTGTTTGACCAGAACCGGATCAAGATGGCTGCCGCTCCATTCCAGAAGCTTTTTCAGGCCCTGTGTCGGCGTCATGCCCTTATGGTAGACCCGGTCTGCCGTGATGGCGTCGTAGACATCGCTGATCGCGACCATGCGACCGTATTCCGAGATCTCGTCGCCCTTCAGGCCTTCCGGGTAGCCCGTGCCGTCCAGGCGCTCATGATGTTGCGCCGCCGTAATGACAGTGAGCTCACCAATGCCCTCGGTGGTGGCAAGAATGTCCCGTGAGTGACGGGCGTGGAGCTTCATCACTTCGAACTCTTCGGCGGTCAGGCGACCGGGTTTGTGCAGGATCTCATCGGGTGTGAGGATCTTGCCCAGGTCGTGGAGCAGGGCGCCCACGATGGTCTGGTGCAGGACATCGGAAGACAGACCCCGGTAATTGCCGAACAGGGACATAAGCACACTCAGGTTGACCGAGTGTTCCAGCAGATAATTGTCTTTCTCCCGGATTCGTCCCAGACAGCTCAGGGCGTTGGCATTCCGGAGCACGGAATGCTGCAGTTCGTCCGCCAGCTGATGGATGGGGGCCACATCAATGGCACCGCCAACCTTGGCGTGATTCATGAATTCGCCCACCAGCCCCTGAGCCTGACTGTGAACCTGCTGGGCAATCACCATTTCTTCATCGAGCGGAACATGGGGCCGCAGGCCCGGCGTCAGTTCCCCCGCCTGTTGCAGGGCCGACTCGTTCCGGCGATCCACTTCCGCGGCGGTTTCGGCATCCTGGGTATCAAGGCCTTTCGAGGCATCGATGTAAACGAATTCCACCCCCATACGGCGGATTTTCTCTATGGTTTCCTCTTTTTTGATCACACCCCGCTTGCGCTGGGTGTTGTGGGGAATCCAGTCGTTGTTCAGGTCGGTTATGTACATGCCGACCTTGAGTGCGGAGATGGGGACGCGTTTGATCATTCGCCGGGGAAAAACGTCCTCAGGCTGTTCTGATACGTCTTACCAATCACCTCTTCCAGAGGCAGCTCTTTCACCTCCGCAATTTTCTCGGCGACAAAGGGCAGGTAAAACGGTGCGTTTTCCTTCCCGCGGTAGGGTACCGGGGTCAGGAAGGGTGAGTCGGTTTCCAGCAGAATCTGCTCAATCGGCGCCATACGCACGATATCCCGTACATTCTCGGCCTTGTTGAACGTGGTGATGCCGTTGAAACCCAGGCACCAGCCCTGATCCAGAGCATATCGGGCAAGCCCCGGGCCGGACGTGAAGCTGTGGATCACGCCCCGGCGTTTGAGGGTATCCTCAAACTCACCCAGGATGGCAATGGTGTCCTCGTCCGCTTCACGGCTATGGATAACCACGGGCCGATCCGTGTCACAGGCAATCTGCAATTGACGCCGGAATACCTCGCGCTGCACGTCCCGGTCGGCGTTGTCGTAAAAGTAGTCCAGACCAATTTCGCCCACGGCAACGATCTTCTCATCCCGTGCGTGGGCTCGGATTTCTGCTTCCACGTCGTCGGAATAGCTTTCGGCATCGTGGGGATGGATGCCCTGGGTACCATACACCCAGGGTGCTACCTGGCTGAGTTCGCGTACCCTGGCAAGGTTGTCCGGGGACACCGCAATGGTGATCACCTTCTCGATATTGACCCCTTGTGTCTGCTCAAGGGTTTCCTCCAACGGGCGGTCCTTGAGGTAATCCAGGTGACAGTGGGTTTCAATGATCGGGTGATCGAATACGGGAATCTCGCGACGTTTTTTACTCATTGCCGGGTACTACACTCCATCGCAACCTGCGTCCAGGCTGCTATTCTGTGAATTCGTTCTCGCAAGTTTACCAGCTTGTGCGATTGTTGACCTGTATTACCTCCATAGGGAGTTGCACGGAGCACCTTGATGAAGCTGTCGGCGTTTGCCAGTTCGTTCCTTTTCGACCCCGGAAAGCCTCGGTTCCGGGATTACCCGACATTACTGGACAGCGATGAAGCGAAGCTGCCCGGTCTTGAGGCCAGCCTGGAACAGATCGGTGAATACCAGCGCCGGCTCTGGGCCAATCAGGCCAGGGCGGTTTTGCTGGTCACCCACGGCCCGGATACCAGCGGCAAGGACAGCCTGATCCGAACCCTGGCGACCTTTGCGGACCCCGCCGGTTTCCATGCCTGGTCGTTCAGCCGGCCGAAGGGTGCCGAAACCCGCCATGATTTTCTCTGGCGGGTCACGTCCTTTCTGCCTGGCTTTGGCGAGATGGTTGCATTCAATCGCAGCCATCATGAGGCGGTGATTGCCGAGCGGGTATGGCCGGTCCATGAGCCCGACAGCTATAACTGGGAGAACCGTTACCGCTCCATCCGGAACTTCGAGCATCATCTCGTGGAAGAGGGCACCACGGTCATCAAGATCTGGCTCAACCTTTCGGAAGATGAACACCGTCAGCGCCTCCTGAAACGCCTGGACAAACCCCGGAAACGCTGGAAGTTCGACAAATCTGACATCGATGGCTGGGAGAAACGCCGCCAGTACGAGTCTTTCGCAGAGGAGGCCCTGGCCGCGACTCATACAGAAGATGCGCCCTGGTTCATCGTGCCGGGTGACCGGAAACCTCAGGCCCGTGCCATTGTTGCGGCGATACTGGCGGAACAGCTGAAGCAACTGGCGCCGGACTACCCGAAAGAAGATGAAAACGTGTTGAAAGAATACCGACGCCTGTTGGCAAAGAATGGTGTGAAATAAACGCAGTGGAGGAATGCATGCACATTGTTGTAGTCGGTGGCGGCGTAGTGGGAATGACCACGGCCTACGAGCTGAATCGCAGGGGCCACCAGGTGACTGTGCTGGAGCGCCATTCACTGGCCGGCAACGAGACCAGCAAGGCCAACGCGGCCCAGCGATCCTATGGCGTGGTCTACCCCTGGGCCGATCCCTCGATGGTGTTCAAGGCGATACCCTGGATCCTCAAGCAGGACGGCCCTTTGAAACTGCGGTTTCCGCCGTCCGTGGAAACGCTGAAATTCATGTTCGCCACCCTCCGTTACGCCTGGTCGCCGGGCCTGTTCGGACTGAATCGCCGGGCCATGTTGCGCCTGGGCATCCACAGTCGGGAACGGTTTCTGGCTCTGGAAAAGGAGCTTGATCTTGCCTTCGACGGAGACCATCAGGGCCTGCTGCACCTGGCCAGCACCCCGGAGGCACTGGAAGGCTACCGGGTTACCCATGAGTTGCTGAACGAGCTGGGCATCCCTTCCCGTTTGCTCACTCCGGAACAGGTGCGCGAGGCCGAACCCGGTATGGTCGGCAACGGCCCGCTCTACGGTGCCCTGAGCTACGACACCGACGGCACCGGGGATTGTCATCAGTTCTCCCGGGAGCTGGCGAAAGCCTGCGAGGCAAAAGGTGTGGTGGTCCGCTACAACGTGGAAGCGGAAAAGCTGATTGCTGATGACCACAAGGTCAGTGCCATTTCGCTCAGAACCGGCGAAGGCACGATGGAAACGCTCGAAGCTGATGCCTTCGTAATCAGCGCCGGATGCTGGTCCAACCATCTGGTGCAGCCTATGGGTCTGGAGCTGCCTATTTATCCGGTGAAAGGCTACAGCCTGACGGTCCCGATGAAAGACCCTGAACGCGGTCCGGCATCGACCATTCACGACGACAACTACAAAGTGGTTTCCACCCGTCTGGGGAACAGACTACGGGCTACGGGTTTCGTCGAGCTGGCGGATTTCAATCGGGATATTCCGGAGGCGAGGCTGGCGACGATCCGGAAATCCGTCGAGTCCCGTTTCCCCGGCTGTGCCGACCTCGACGCCGCAGAAACCTGGACCGGCTTTCGCCCCATGACCCCCGATGGCCCGGCTATTATCGGGCGAGGCCCCCGTGAGAATCTTTACCTCAACACCGGCCACGGCACCTTCGGCTGGACCCTGTCCGCCGGCAGTGCAGACCTCATTGCCCAGGTGATCGATGGCGAGGATCCCATCCTTTGCCTGGACGCCTTCCGCCCGGGAAGATTTCAGGAATAGTTTCTATAGCTAGGAGCGCGTAAAAGGCCCGGGAGCCGGACGGATAAGCCTTCCCGGGATCGTCGAAAACATGGATGTTTTCGTCGAGCGTACAGGGAGGTATTCACAGCGTATCCCGGGAGGGCTTATCCGTCCGGCTCTTTCTCAGAAGCTGAGCGCGCCTGAGAGTAAACCGTGCGCTCAATGTTCGAGCAAAGCGTATGAACAAACCCGATATCCCGATCAGACAACAACGGCAGTCGCTCAAAAACCCACTGGGACAGCTTTCCCTCAGGCGGTGTATCCAGTCCCGGCAGCAAGGTTTCGAGCCGACCGCGGAGGGCGCCAAGACGATTTTCGTCGGTAGGCTCAGGCTGGTTATCCATCGCTTCTGCAAGCCCCGACATTTCCCAGGCGTAGAGCATTACGGACTGGGCGAGATTCAGAGAGGGGTAAGCGACCTTCATGGGAATGCCCGTCAGCAGATCGCACAACGCAAGTTCATCGTTCGATAAGCCCCGGTCTTCACGCCCGAATACCAGGGCGGCCGTGGCCACGGATGAGCCCTTAGTAGCCAATACTTCCCGCAAGCCTGAGGGTGTGTGCCAATCCTGGCGCTGATGCCGCGTCTTGGCGGAGGTGCCCATCAGCAGGTCTACGGAGTTTCTTACCGCTGCCAGATCGGGGAAAATGCGCGCATTGTCCAGGATGTGGTCGCTGCCGTGGGCCAGCCAGTGGGCTTCCGGGCGGGTGTGCAGGTCGGAATTGACCAGCCAGAGCTCACCGAAGCCCATGGTGCACAGGGCGCGGGCGGCCGCTCCGACATTTTCCGGAACCTTGGGTTCAACAAGTACAAAGGCCAGTTGCATGACGTTACCTCCGGCGGCGAGTTTACACCACGGCGCGGAATCTTTTTACCAGCGATGGCAGCAGTTGAACGACTGGCTGGTACAGCACCGGGAGTTCTGGCAGCCCGCGCCGTTCATGACACCGGAGCCGGCCTGGGCAAAACGTTATCCGGAACTGACCGCGATGCTGGCGGAGCTTACCGATGCCGAATGCCGGCATCTGGATGACGCCCCGGTGGAGCTGGCGGCCCGGGCATCCCGGTGGTTGCCGTCCCTGGAAGGCTATGCCGATATGGTGCAACTGCCGGAGCTTTTGCCGTCAGCCGAGGAGGTATCAAAGGTCACCCTGCCGGAAATCCGGGCCACAGATATGCCCGGCCGGAAGCGACTGCAGTCGGGTGCCTTTGCCGCCGCACTGGCGCCACTGGAGCATTCCGCCCTGGACTGGTGTTGCGGCAAGGGCCATCTGTCCCGGACATTGGCGCCGCTCTGCTCCGGTGAGATACAGGGTTTCGAGTGGAACCCGGAGCTGGTGCATGACGGAAACCGACTGGCCCGACACTTCGGGGATCGGGTATCGATCGCCTGCCAGGATGTCATGGCCTCCGATCTGGCGCTTCCTGACAGTTACCACGGCGTTGCCCTCCACGCCTGCGGCGATCTGCATCGGCAGCTGCTGAAACGGGGCAGCGAGGCCGGATTGCCAAGGCTGAGTTTTTCTCCTTGCTGCTACCACCTGACCGATCAGGACATTTACCGGCCTATTTCCAGGCGGGCATCGGCCTATCAGAAGGTGCTGAAACCGGGCCGAAATGACTTGCGGCTGGCGGTTCAGGAAACGGTAACGGCGCCGGCGCGAGTGCGCGAGCAGACTCAACGAATCAGCCAGTGGCGGCTCGGGTTTGATGGTCTGCAGCGTTCCCTGCGAGGGCGTGACGACTATCTTCCGGTGCCTTCTCATCCCGCGCGGCTGCTGAGCGAAGGCTTTCCGGCTTTCTGTCATTGGGCGGCGGCGAAAAAGCAGCTGGAGCTACCCGAAACGGTCGACTTTGATTTCTGGTTGGCGTTTGGCGAGCGTCGGCTGGCGCAGGTCCGCCGCCATGAGCTGGTCCGGCACCTGTTCCGGCGGCCGCTGGAACTCTGGATGGTGCTGGATTACGCGATCTTCCTGGAAGAACAAGGCTATCGCGTAAAACTCGGTCAGTTCTGCGACCGGGCGCTGACGCCCCGTAATCTGCTGCTGGATGCAGTCAGGGTTTCCGGTACTCCACCCGTTCAACACAGCCGTCCCTGAAATACACATAGGTCAGCTCATAAAGCGCACCGTAATAGCGGGTCTGGTAGATCCAGACTTCCTGCGGGCTGGTGTAGGTTTCAGGCGGATTGCCGAAGGCCCTGCGAACATGCTCCCGGGTCATGCCCCGGACCACCTGCTCCCGAACCAGATAACGGCGTAAATCGGTGGAGTTGATAAACCGGCAGCTGCCGGCCTCTTCTTCCGGTTCCGGCTCTTCTGCCTGTTTCTGGGGATCAGGTGCCTCCTGCGCTGGCAGGTTCTGATTGAAACTGCCGCCAATGCGGTTATCCCGTAACTCAACCGATTCGGCGTCCTCTCCGCAAGGCTGGTCGGCGAAGACGGTATTGCCGTCCTTTTCGCAGCGAAAAACCTGGGCCTGTGCCGGTACGGCCAGAACAGAGAGGGTAAAGATCAGGGCGGAGGCTCTGAGCATCGGTTCCTCGCGTATTGTCAGAAACAGAAAAGGCGCCCGCAGGCGCCTTTTCAATTCATTCAGGTAGCGACCGTTATTTAACGGCGAACCTGAATGCGCGCTTCAACCCGGCGGTTGGCAGCGCGGCCTTCCGCAGTGTTGTTTGAAGCGATTGGAGCTTCCTCACCGTAACCCACGGCGTTCACCCGTGACGGATCAACACCCAGTGGCCCGGTCAGGCGACCGGCAACGGCTTCGGCCCGGCGCTGGGAAAGTGCACGGTTGTAGTCGGCAGCGCCGCGGCTGTCGGAATGGCCGGCGATTTCCACGATGGTTTCAGGATTCTCATTCAGGAAATCAGCCACCCGACGAATCTCTGAATCGAAGGTATTCCCGATGACAGAGCTGTTGGTCGGGAACTGCACTTCGATGGTGAAGGTCTCGATGGTTTCAACCACACCCTCACAGCCGGAGGCATCCACCTGGGCGCCCGCCGAAGTGTTGGGGCACAGGTCCTGGCTGTTCACAACGCCGTCGTTATCGCTGTCCAGTTCGCAGCCACGGTTATCAACCTCGGCACCACGAGGCGTGTTCGGGCAGTCGTCGCGGCGATCTACTACGCCGTCGCGATCGCCATCTGGTTCGCAACCGGTGCTGTCAACGGCAACTCCTGCAGGCGTGCCGGGACACTGATCCCGGGAATCAGGAACACCGTCACTGTCGGAATCCATGGGCTGAGGTGCGGCCTGCGCGATGGTCCGGGTAAAGGCGAAACTGATACCGAGAGAAACCTGGGTGTCGAAGGTGCTTTCGTCAATGCCGTGGAACTCACGGAGGTCGCCGCGCAGTGATACGGCGTCGCTTACGTTGTAGCGGAAGCCGGTACCCACGTTCACGCGGGTTTCGTCATGATTGCTTCCGGCTGTTCTGGGGCCCAGGGGATCTGTGCCGAAGTCTGCATGGCCGGCGCCCAGAGATACGTATGGGTTCCAGGCTTCGTCCGGGCCGGCAAAGTAGTAAGTACCATCGACCCTGATCTCTTCAAACTCGGATTCGCCGGCCACGTACTTGCGATCGGCATCGGCGCGTGAGTACAGCGCCTCAACTGACCAGTGGGGGCGG
Organism: Marinobacter maroccanus; assembly: GCF_002933275.1. Classification (GTDB taxonomy): domain Bacteria; phylum Pseudomonadota; class Gammaproteobacteria; order Pseudomonadales; family Oleiphilaceae; genus Marinobacter; species Marinobacter maroccanus. The sequence continues at coordinate 104,555 of NZ_PSSX01000004.1, read as the reverse complement.
AAGCGGTATTCAACACCAACCCCGAAGGTGCCGGTCTCGCTCAGATCGCGCTTGTCGTCAAACAGCTGGAAAGCGGCAAACGGGTTGATGTAGACGGTTTCCTGACGGTCGGCGATGGCCGGGGTTGCCAGAGTGGCGGCCAGGACGGCCGCGGAAATTGGACGCATGACGTTCATGCAGAACCTCCTGTTCATTGTCGTTGTGGTACCGCACTTCCTCATGAAAAGTGCTTGTATACTCGGAATTTAGGCTAGTAGGCCAAAAAAGACAAAAAAATGATACGGATTGTTACGTCCGCAATTGTACCCAGTTGACCTTTACGTGCCGGAAGTCGTTTCAGGCCAGAGCCGTAAAATACAGGTGAGCGCTCTTCTTGCTGAAATTGAGGATTTCGCCGTTGTCGAAATGTACTTCGAACGAGCTTCCATCCTCGGAAACCACCAAGCCGGGGCCAAAAATGGCGTGGCTTAGACGCTTCTGATGCCAGAGTGGTTCCATCGAATTTGCAGATGTTGCCGCCTGGCCTTCCAGAGTGACGTTCTCCCGGTCGGCATAGCGCTGGCTGACCGGCGTGAGGGGCGCGGTCAGGCGGATGATTGAAGTCTCGGCCGGGATTCGCTCGTCCAGCCAGCGCCCGAACTCCTCGGCCAGCCCGAAGCAGAATTCCTCCACAAACCGGCTTGGGCCCAGGTCGCCGTCCAGATGCGGTTGCTTGCTGGCAGGGCGGGTAATCAGATGCAGCTGCTGGCGGGTTCTTGTCATGGCCACATAGAGCAGCCGCCGTTCGCTCTCCAGGAATCCTCTGGCATCGTCTTGGGGCCGCGGGCTGTAGGGCAGGTATTTCTCCTGCAGGCCGGGAATAATCACCGTCGGCCATTCCAGACCTTTGGTGCGATGAATGGTCGAGAGCAAAACGCCCCCCTGCTGCTTTTCGCCCGCTTGTTGCTTCAGCGCTTTCAGATGCTCCAGCGCGCCTTCGGCGGTAACATCCAGGCTTTTCAGGTACTGCCGGAACCCCTGCACGGTATCAATGCGTTCTTCAGCGCTTTCATGGGTCAGGGCCAGGCTCCGGATGCCTTCATAGAGATCTGTATGCTCGGCATAGACACTGATCAGCCCTGCAACCGGACCCCCATAGCTGCGAAGTTGAGCAAGCACCTCGCCCAGTTTCCGCAACTTACGGGCCGCCATTGGGGCCAGAGCGTCGAAATCCATCGCCAGCAACCGCTCGTGCCAGCCGCCGGAAAACCCCGCCAGGAACCGTGCCAGTTGCTCAAGCTCGGGCTCTTTCAAGCCAACGTGGGGAAAACGCAATAACTGCCGAGCCAGTTCCAGCCGATCCTCGTCCGGCAGGTTTTCAAGCTTGCCGGTCACCACCATCAGCAACGCGGTAATCGCCTGCACCTCCCGGCTGAACAGGGCGCCCTTGCCGGCATCAATGCGGTAGGGAATCTGCCGCGCCAGCAGCTTCAGCTCAATAGGAACACTCTGACTCCAGACTCTGAACAGAATGGCCGTCCCTGCAAGAGCCGGTTCCGACTGGCCCTGAAGAATCTGCAGCACCGTATCGGCATCGCTCTCCGCCCTATGCAGGGTGATCTCAGTCCCGGGGGTTGTGGGATGGGAGTGACAAAGCACATCCTTGCGCCCGGTGTTGTGGCAGATCAGGTGGTTCGCCAGCAGCGCCACCCGGTGGCCATAACGGAAGGTATAGCTGAGGGTCTGCTCCAGCGGGCTTTCGAACTCATCGCTGAACCGCTTGAGGATAAACTCGGGCTTCGCACCCCGGAACTCGTAGATCGTCTGGTCCGGGTCCCCGACCACCGTCACCCGGGCCCGGTCCCCGGCCACGTAGCGCAACAGCAGATGCTGGATCTCATTGGTGTCCTGGTACTCATCCACCAGAATCAGATCCATCTTGTTGCCCACCAGCCGCTGTAACGGCGGATTCTGGTGAATCGCCATCACCGGCTCGTACAGCATGTCGGCATAACCGATCCGCCCCTGGTTCTTACGCCACTGCTCAAAACTGTGGAACAGATCGATGAGGTATTTGTGCTTGTCCGAATACCCCAGCTCCTCAAACACGATCTCAGCCGGCGACAGCGTTGTTTTCACCAGATCAATAAACCCCGTCGCCGTCTCGACAAAATCCTTCTTGTTGCGCCGTATCTCATCCGCCAGATCCTCCGGCGCCAGCCGACGGGTTAACTGCCAGGCCTGAAAACTGATCTCCTGCTCGGTCAGAATCTTGTCGGAAAACCCCGGCAGATAGCCCTCCCGCACAAATCGTTTGTACAGCCGCAAGCCCATGGCGTGATAGGTCCGGATCTCCGGCAACGCCAGCCCACTCTGAGCACACACCTCCTGCAGCTTGCGCTCGAAATCCACCCGGGCGCTGCGGTTGAACATCAGCACCAGCATCCGGTCCGGATCATGCCCCTGTTCCAGCAGATACCGAATCCGCCACGCCAACGTCGACGTCTTGCCACTGCCGGCCACGGCGGTAATCACCGAATGCTCATAGCCGGCGGTAATAATCGCCCGCTGTTCATCGGTGAGGTAATCCGGAAGGTTGCTGGTATCAGAAATTTGGGGTTCGGTCGGCATGGCCGGTATTGTAACGGCCCGCTGGTAGAGCGGATACCGCTGCCGCATAATTGAAAGTCCTCATTATGGCTGTTGGACTATAACTCACAGGTACGACAGTGAGTTGGGATAAGCCTTTCCAAAACTGTGCGGAGCCATGGATGGCGGAGCCCAAGCGCCACATGGATGTGCCGCAAGGAGCGTGTTTTGGAAAGGCTTATCCCAACTTACTGCCTCCGAAACTTGAAGGTCTGGAAAAATGGAAATAGCAGAATCCGTAAACGTACTGGGCGAAAAACTGGAAACCTGCGGCAAAGACCCGATTACCGGCTTCTACCGCGATGGCTGCTGCAATGTCGGCCCCGATGACTTTGGCCTGCACGCCGTCTGCGCCGTAGTCACTGCCGAATTCCTCGAATTCTCCAAAGCCCAGGGCAACGACCTCAGCACCCCCAGGCCAGAATTTGGCTTTGAGGGACTGAAGCCGGGCGACAGCTGGTGTCTGTGCGCCGCCCGCTGGCAGGAAGCCTTTGAAGCCGGCAGCGCGCCACGGGTGCGCCTGCGTGCCACTCATCAGGCGGCCCTGGAAAAGTGCGCCCTCGACGACCTCAAAGCCCACGGTGCCGACCTTAGCTGATGAGCCACCCAGGAACCGAAGCTGAGCCGGATACGGCGGCGTGGCGCGAGCTGCAAGCCAGCCTTGCCGCCAGAGGCGAACGCCGTCTGGTTCTGCTGGAGGGCAATCGGGAAAACAACCTCAGATGGCTCTCGGGCCTGCTACCTGAGCTCGAACTTCAAACCGGCGTCTGGACCGGACCGGCAGATCAGAGCCCTGATCCTCGACTGACCCCCATTGCGGTCTCAGAGGCCCGGCAATGGCTCGGCCGTGAAGTTTCCATGATTATCTGGGATGGCTGGCAAGGAAACCCACCGGATGCCTTCGCGGCCCTCTCAGGGGCATTGACCGCCGGCGGCCTGCTGTTCTGGTTGATGCCGCCGCTGGCTGAGTGGCACCGGTTTGCCGACCCGGATTACCGCAGAACCGGTCTGGACAATGGCGGGGCACATCCCTTCGCTGCCCGGATGGCCGACATTCTTGCCGACCATGACGCCGTGATTCGCATCTCCACCGGCAGTGCGACATCGCCCTTGCCGGCCATGCCCCCCGTACCGGAGCAAAGCTTCCGAATCGGAACAACCCGTGGCCAGGAACAACTGGTTCAGCGCCTGGTCCGGTTTGGTCTGGGCCGAAGACGCCGACCATTGGTTGTCACGGCAGACCGGGGCCGGGGCAAGTCCGCGGCTCTGGGTATGGCGGCAGCGGAATTGCTCGAGAAAGGCAGGCAGGAAATCGTCGTCACCGCGCCGTCGGAACAGAACGTAGATACCCTGTTCCGCCACGCCCGCGAGGCTCTCGCAGAAAAGCTGGACGAAGCCAGTCCCCGGATATTGACCACTCGATCAGGTGGCCGCTTGAGATTTGTTCCGGTGCGCGAATTACTGGCTTTGCGACCGGAAGCCGAGGTGGTCCTGGTGGATGAGGCAGCAGCGATTCCGGCACCGCTCCTGAAATCGGTTCTGCTGGGCTGGCCCCGGGTAGCGTTTGCCACCACGGTGCATGGTTACGAAGGCGCCGGCCGCGGTTTCGCCATTCGCTTTCGACAGGTTCTGGAGCAATCAACGCCTCACTGGCAGTCGGTAACGCTGACCGAGCCGGTGCGCTGGGCCGGGGGTGATCCACTGGAAGCCCTTATCTCCCGGCTCTTTCTGCTGGCCGCGGATGGCAGTGGTTCAGCCGCCAAAACCGAAAGCAGTACCGGGGAACTGGTCATCGAACCCTGGCAGCCGGCAACCGCCGGTGATGAGCCGCTGTCCAACGCCTTTGGTTTGCTGGTGGATGCCCATTATCGCACCAGCCCTGCAGATCTTCGGCAATGGCTGGACGACACTGCTGCCCGGACCTGGCGGGCGCGGATTGGCGACCGGACGGTTGGAATACTCTGGTGTGCGCTTGAAGGTGGGCTTTCGCCTGAGCTGGCTGAACAGGTCAGCTTGGGTACCCGTCGCATTCGCGGGCATCTGCTGCCGCAATCGCTGGCCAGTCACAGCGGCTACCCGGAAGCCGCCGCCCTGAAGGCTCTCCGGGTTGTCCGCATTGCGATATCAGACGACGCCCGGCGGTCAGGTATTGGCAGGTGCCTGGTGGAGGCTGCACAGGCGTATGCCGCCAAGCAGGGTGTAGATTACCTCGGCACCAGTTTTGGTGGCAGCGCCGACCTGCTGGCCTTCTGGCAGAGTTGCAGTCTCCATGTCGTCAGGGTGGGTTTGCAACAGGAGGCTTCCAGTGGTGAGTATCCGTTGCAGATGATCAAAGGCATCTCGCAGCCCGGCCAGGAAATGGAAGGACGTATCCGCACCCGACTGTCTGGCCACTGGCTTACCCTGGTGCCGGACAACTGGCCGGGGCTGGAGCCGGAAATGCTCGCGGCGATCACGGCTGACCTGCCTCCGGGGCCGGCGCTGGATGCTGATGATCTGCGGGATCTTCGCCATTTTGCCAATGGCCACCGGGGCTTTCGGGTAATGGTGCCAGTGTTGCGGAAGCTGAGTCAGGGGCCGGGGATCATGGCGTGGTTGAAGAGCCGTGAAGAGCTTCCGCTGTGGTGCCAGGGTGTTCTTCAGGGGCGGCCCTGGTCCTCGCTGCAGGACGACCGACTCTGTCTGGGCCAGAGAGAAGGCGAAGATCGTCTGCGGCAAGTGGTTCGTGATCTTCTGAAGGATGGCCCGGGTTTGTGACTCGCTCGATTTAATTTCCGTCGGTGTCTGCCCAGAATAGGCCCCCGTATTCTTTCTCAGAGACTGTTTGTTATGGCCAAGGGAACCGGCGCCCTCCGTTTTTTGCTAATTTTGCTTCCGCTTCTTGCTTTCCTGTCTGCCTGCGCTTCCCCGAACCAACCGGTTGCTCTGAGCCCCGAGGCTCTCGCCGAGGCGGATGCACTTCTGATTTCAGCCGCAGGGGATGGTGAAAAGCGGCGCGTGCAGTTGTTGTTGTCTGCTGGTGCCGATGTAAACACCAGTGACCGGAACGGCTATACCCCCGTCATGCGGGCTGCAGAGAACGGCCATCTGTCGGTGGTGAAGGTTTTGGTGGCAGCCGGTGCCAACGTCAATGTCAGCCAGGGGGGTGAGTCCCTGTTGATGAAAATCGTGGCCAATGGAGATTTGCTGACCGCAGAAAGGCTGGTGGCGGCCGGGGCCGATGTGAATTACCGGGCCAGGGACGGCCAGACCGCGCTGGACATCGCCCGGGCCACCAATAACCGGGATCTGGAAATGCTGCTGGTGCAGGCGGGCGCGCAACTCTAGTTCCCGAACGCTATTCCAGCCCCATCGGATCGGTTTCGTCATCCCACTCCGGGGTGAAATGGGCCGCAACGACATCCTCTGGTACATCGGCAATCGTCGGGTAACTCCATTTTGGCTGGCGATCCTTGTCGATGGCCAAGGCTCGTATGCCCTCGGCCAGGTCCGGCCGGCGGATGCATTCCGAGACCAACGCCAGCTCCATTCGGAATGCGTCCTTCAGGGACATCTGCTGTGCTTTTTGTAGTTGTGTCCAGACCAGCCAGGCCGACACGGGGCATCCGGTTCTCAAAGTGTTCATGCAGGCATGCCACCAGTCGCAGTCCACCTCCGCCGTGAGCAGCTGATCGACGATCTCCGGCAGTTCATCGCCGGCGCTCAGCCGGGCAATCCGCTGTTCGTGTTTTGCAAGATGGCTGGGTGGCAGTGCCCGGTAATCCGGTGTCTGAACCTGATTGAGCAAGCGGAAAAGGCGGTTGTCGTCGGCAGCGGTTTGCCCGGTCCAGCGTTCCGACGCCAGTCGGTCCAGCAGACGGCCCCGGTCTTCCGGCAGAATGGCCATGTCCGCAAGGCCGACCCGAAGTGCATCGCTTACGTTCAGGCGAGCACCGGTCAACCCTATGAACAGGCCGAGTCGGCCGGGCAACCTTTTCAGAAACCAACTGGCGCCCACATCCGGAAACAGGCCGATGGTGATCTCGGGCATTGCCAGGGTGACATCTGGTGTCACCAGCCGATACCGGCAGCCGGCAAATACGCCAAGTCCACCGCCCATCACCACGCCGTGGGCAATGCCAAGCACAGGTTTCGGGAACCGGTGAATGCTGTAGTCCATCCGGTATTCGCGGTTGAAAACGCGCGCTGGTTCTTCCCGGTCCCGGGAGGTGAGCATGGTATCGTAAAGTTCCCGGATATCACCGCCGGCGCAGAAGGCTTTCTCGCCCGCCCCCTGAATCACCACGATGCAGATCCGGTCATCGTCGGCCCAGCGGTCAAGGATTTCCTGGATCTGCTCGATCATGTGCTCGGAAAGTGCGTTGAGCGTGCCTGGGGAGTTCAGCGTCAGAACACCAATATGGCCTTCGCGACAGGCAAGTTCCTGGGCCTCTACAGACATTGACGATATCTCCGGAGAATTAAAACAATCTTGGATTCGGAATCGAACGTACTTTCACCTTATTAGCCAGAACAGAAAAGAGGACGAACGTCGAAAAGACGTCCTTGACCTATCGCATTTGAGGTTCCCCGGCTCTGTGCTATAAGTGCTAGTCAGTTTACTGTCCGGCTTCCGAACCGGTCTGAAAATCTTGAAAACGATGATGAGAGGGTAATGACAATGAATCTGAAACACTACGCTGTTGCGGGAATTTTTGCGCTTGGCGCTGCTGTACCTGCAGTAGTCTCTGCCGCGGATGCCGAAGCTGGCAAGGCCAAGGCTGCGGTCTGTGCTGCGTGCCACGGCCAGAATGGTCTTGCGCAGATCCCGACCTATCCGAATCTGGCGGGCCAGAATGAGCAGTACCTGGTATCGGCCCTGAAGGCGTACAAGAACAAGCAGCGTTCTGGTGGCCAAGCCGCGATCATGCAGGGTCAGGCTGCTGCCTTGAGTGACACGGATATCGCCAATCTGGCGGCCTATTACGCCAGTCTTCCCGCAGACGGCGGCAAGTAAGCTCTACAGTGTCAGCGAGGCGGCTCAGGCCGCTCCGCTGACGATGCGATAGCTCGGTCTGTAGGCCGAGGAGCCCGGCAGCTTCATGCGATTCTGGGCTACAAACTGCTCAAGCATGGCCTCAAGCGGTTTTATCAGGCTGGGGTCACCGGCAATTTCGAACGGCCCCTTCTCCTGAACCTGCCGTATACCACCCTCCTTGACGTTCCCTGCCACGATGCCACTGAAGGCTTTGCGCAGATTCGCGGCGATCAGGTGTACGGGCTGGTCCCGGTGCAGCTCCAGCGCCCGCATGTTGTTGTGATTTGGCTCGAAAGGTAACTGGAACACCGGGTCAATCTTCAGCATCCAGTTGAAGTAATAGGCGTCCTGCATGGCGCGCCGGAACGTCTCTACCTCTTTCATGCCCTTCTTCATGGTCTGGGCCACGCGCACCGGATCGTCGATGATGATTTCGTATTTGCTCGCGGCTTCGTCCCCAAGGGCGTTCCGGATGAACTTGTCGATCATCTCGAAATATTCCGCGTTCTCCTGCCGGCCGGTAAACACCACCGGGAAGGGCAGATCGGCATTGTCCGGATGCAGCAGGATGCCCAGAAGGTACAGAATTTCCTCAGCGGTGCCGACACCGCCGGGGAACACAATGACGCCGTGACCACAGCGGACGAAGGCTTCCAGGCGTTTCTCAATGTCGGGCATGATCACCAGTTCATTGACGATGGGGTTGGGGGCCTCCGCACCAATAATGCCCGGCTCGGTGATGCCAATGTAGCGGCCGTCTTTTACCCGCTGCTTGGCGTGGCCAATGGTGGCGCCTTTCATGGGCCCCTTCATTGCCCCCGGACCACACCCGGTACAGATGCTCAGAGCCCTGAGACCCAGTTGATGACCCACTTCCTTGCTGTACTGGTACTCATCGTGTCCGATGGAGTGGCCACCCCAGCACACCACCAGATCCGGTTGCCGCCCGGCCTCAAGCACCCGGGCATTGCGAAGAATGTGGAAAACATAGTTGGTCAGGTCTTCCGGGTCGTCCCTCCGGAAACCTGCGGCTGACTGGGGGATTGAATGGGAGTAGATAATATCCCTCAGGACCGAGAACAGGTGTTCACGGATGGCCCGAAGCATCTGTCCGTCAACGAACGCATGTGCGGGCGCGTTGATCAGTTCCAGTTTCAGGCCCCGGGGCTGCGGTACCAGGCGGACATCAAAGTCAGCATGGGATTCCATCAATGCCTGACAGTCATCAGTTTCTACCCCGGTATTCAGAACCGCCAGGGCGCACTGGCGAAACAGCCGGTAGAGACCGCCTTCGCTGCGGTCCTTGAGGCGGTTGACCTCGTGATTGGAGAGAATTTCAAGGCTGCCCTCGGGGGAGACCAGGGCATTGATGGTGGTTTCCTGCATTAACGGTGAAACTCCTGAGTGTTGCGGAAATGCCCGATTTTGAGGCACGCAGTCAAAAGGGTAGACTAAGGCCTTTCTGTACAATACGCCACCCGACAAAATTCCGATTTATGAAACTGCTTATCCGTCCCGCTCCAGAAGTTGCCATCAAGAGTAAACCTGTCCGTCGTCAGCAGATGCGTCACCTGCGGCAGAACATCCGAAAATTGCTGGCACGGCTGGATCCTGAAATTCGCGTGGAAGGCAGCTGGGATCGGGTGGATGTAGAGGTGCCTGACAACCGGGGCCTGTCAGGCCCTGCCCTGGAGGCGCTTTTGCGCATACCGGGCATTTCCACGATTCAGGAAATCGGGGCGTTTCCGTTTATCAGCCTCGAAGATGTTGCCGACAAAGCCGTTGAAGCTTTCGCTGACCGGTTGAACGGCAAAACATTCGCGGTAAGGGCCCGTCGTCATGGTGAGCACAACTTCCGCTCCATTGATCTGGAACGGACGGTGGGCGCCGCCCTGATGCAGGCATCGGAGGCCAGGGGGGTTGATCTGAAATCGCCCCAGGTTGAAGTGCGGATTGAGGTCCATGGCGATCAGTACCACATCGCCCACCGCAAGCACCGGGGATTGGGCGGCTATCCGCTGGGCAGTGTCGAAAACGTGCTGACTCTGATTTCCGGGGGGTACGATTCCTCCGTGGCCGCCTACCTGATGATGCGTCGCGGCCTTCGCAGTCATTTTCTGTTTTTCAACCTGGGAGGCACTGCCCATGAGGTGGGTGTGCGCCAGGTGGTGCACTACCTTTGGGACCGTTATGGCGCTTCCCACAGCGCCAAGTTTATCTCGGTACCCTTCGAGGGCGTGGTTGCCGAAATCATGCGATCGGTGAATCACCGTCACTGGGGGGTGGTGCTCAAACGCCAGATGCTTATGGCGGCTGCCGAGATTGCCCGCAAGAACAACGCAGTCGGCGTAGTAACCGGCGATGCAGTGGCCCAGGTATCGAGTCAGACCCTGAGCAACCTCAACGTGGTAGACAGGGCCAGTGATGAAGTGGTCTTGCGACCTCTGGTGTCCATGGACAAGGAATCCATCATCCGCATCGCCCGGGAAATTGGCACCGAAGTCTATGCCCGCAACATGCCCGAGTACTGTGGCGTAATCTCCCAGAAGCCTGCCACCAGAGCCAAACTGCACCGCGTGGAGGAAGATGAGGCACTGATGGACGCTTCGGTGCTTGCCAGCGCGATTCAGGCCCGGGAGGAGACGCCGGTGAACCGGTTGCTGGAGACGACCGTGACGCCTGAGGAAGTGGAGCTGGTGCAAACGCCATCGGTGAATGATGTGATCATCGACGTGCGCCACCCCTCGGAGGGCGAGCAATCACCGCTGAAGCTGACCAATAACGAAATCCTGCAGATCCCGTTCTACGAGCTGAATCAGCAGCTACCGGAGCTGCCGGCGAACCGGCAATACCTGCTTTATTGCGACCGAGGCACCATGAGCCGGATGCATGCCGGGCATCTGAAGGCCGAGGGGCACGAAAACGTGAAGGTCTACGTGCCCGCCGCCTGAAACCTCAGCCTGCCAGACCCTTGAAAAACTGTTGGACGTTCTCGCTCAGGGCGTCCAGATCGTACCCGCCTTCCTGCACCACCAGCGTTGGCAGCCCCAGCTGACGCACGTGGGTGCTGAGTTTGCAGAAGCCTTCGGAGGATACCGACACCTTGGCCTGGGGATCGTTCTTGTAGATATCGAAACCGAGAGCAAGGATCAGGGCATCCGGCTGGTAAAGTTTGATGGCTGCCAGGGCTTCGTCCAGTTTCGCGAAGAAATCCTCTTCCGTTGAGCCGTGGGGCATAGGCATATTGATGTTGTAGCCGAAGCCTTCTCCCTCGCCCCGCTCGTTTTCAAAGCCGGTGACTACCGGGTAGAAGTTGGTGGGGTCGCCGTGGATTGAAATGTAGAGCACATCGCTACGGTCGTAAAAGATCTCCTGGATGCCCTGACCATGGTGCATGTCGGTATCCAGAATCACGATCCTGGGGAACCGGGCTTTCATGTGCTCAGCGGCAATGGCGGCATTGTTGAGGTAACAGAAACCTCCGGCGGCATCACGGCGGGCATGGTGCCCCGGCGGGCGACAGACCGCGTACGAAGTACGGTCACCGGCAATCAGCGCGTCGGCGGCACCCAGCGCGCTCTGGGCCGACCAGTAGGCGGCATGCCAGGTGTGCTCGCCAATCGGACAGCTACCATCGGCCTGGTATCGGGCTGCCTCGGCCAGAATGCCAGTCAGGTGATTGGGGGAACGGACAAAGATATTCGAGATGACCTCATCGCCCCAGTCGTCCATCTGTTTCCAGCGCCGATGGGCGGATTCCAGAAAACGCAGGTAACCCAGATCGTGAACTTTCGAGATCGGGCCCGCACCCTGGTCCGCAGGCTGCAGCACAGAGATACCCATTTCCTTGAGTCCGCCCAGCATTTCACCGGTTCGAGCGGGAATCTCCTGGGGCTGGCGCATCTGTCCCCGGGTAAAGTACGTCTGTGGAATGTGCTCATCCTGCGCGTGATGGAAAAATGCCTTCATTGTCCGGTCTCCTGGGTGTCTGATCCCCCGAGTATAGGCACACTCAGGCGATGATCAAAAGCCTGCCCTTGACTTTACAGGTCGGGATACAACATCCACTATGAAAGACATAAAACACTGACGCAACCAGATTACCTGGACTGCGCCCCACACGGGGGCGGAGCCAATCACAGAAGAGGAGCCGAGATGATCGAGTCACCCCTGCTGGAAAAGCTGACCGGCTATATCGGTGGTCGCTGGACTGACAATGAGCATGGCAACACCTTCGATGTTTACAACCCGGCAACGGGCAAGGTGATCGCCCAGGTCGCATCCATGTCGGAAGACGAAGTGAACGCCGCCGTAGCTTCCGGCAAGTCGGCACTACGACTGACCAGTCCCTACAGTATCGAGACCCGCCGTAAGTGGCTGGAAGACATCCGGGATGCGCTCAAGGCCAACAAGGAAGAGGTCGGTCGTATCCTCTGTATGGAACACGGCAAGCCGTTGCAGGAGGCCCAGGGTGAAGTGGATTACGCCGCCGGGTTCTTCGATTACTGCTCCAAGCACATCCAGGCCCTGGATGCCCATACCATTCCGGAGAAGCCGAAGGACTGCACCTGGACCGTCCACTATAGGCCCATTGGTGTCACCGGCCTGATCACGCCCTGGAACTTTCCCATTGGCATGATTGCCAAGAAGCTTTCGGCTGCGTTGGCGGCAGGCTGCCCGTCGGTCATCAAGCCGGCCAGCGAAACCCCACTGACCATGATTGCCCTGTTCAGCCTGATGGACAAACACACCGATATCCCGGATGGCATGGTTAACCTGGTGATGGGCAAGGCCAGCGTGATTGGCAAGGTTCTCTGCGAGAGCCCGGACGTACCCATGCTCAGCTTCACCGGTTCCACCGAAGTGGGCCGTAAGCTGATCGTCGATACGGCAGATCAGGTGAAGAAACTGGCCCTTGAGTTGGGCGGCAACGCACCGTTCATCGTCTTCGACGATGCCGATCTGGACGCTGCGGCAGACAATCTTATCGCCAACAAATTCCGCGGTGGCGGCCAGACCTGTGTCTGTGCCAACCGGATCTTCGTGCATGAGAAAGTGGCCGATGCCTTCGGTGAGAAGCTTGCCGAGCGGGTCAACAAAATGACCGTCGGTGACGGCATCAACGGCGACGTGGATCTTGGCCCGCTGATCAACCAGGCCGGCTACGACAAGGTTAAACGCCACGTACAGGACGCCCTTGAAAAAGGTGCCACCCTGGTCGCCGGCAAGAAGCCGGAAGATCTTGGCAACGATCTGTTCTTCCCGCCCACAGTGGTACACGGTGTAAACCGGGATATGTGCTGCTACCAGGAAGAAACCTTCGGCCCGCTGGTACCCATGGCCCTGTTCCGCACGGAAGAGGAAGTCATCGAAGCCGGTAACGACACCGAGTTCGGCCTGGCCTCCTACGTGTTCACCAACGATGCCGAACGCGCCCAGCGCGTGGCTGCCGGCCTTCGCTTTGGCCACTGTGGCTGGAACACCGGCACTGGTCCGACACCGGAAGCGCCGTTTGGTGGCATGAAAGCCTCCGGCATCGGCCGTGAAGGCGGCCTGGAAGGTCTGTTCGAGTTTGTGGAAGCTCAGACAGTGCCGCGAGGCTTCTAAGTTATAAGCCCTCAGCCTTGGGGGTGTCGCCCGGGGGAGGTTCCCCTTCAGGACACGCTACGAGCACCCGCACGCGGGTCCAGCCTGCAATCGCAGATTGCAGGCGTTCGGCTGTCGCATGAAGCTTTGCTTCATAAGCGCTCCGCCTCACCCATGTGCGCTTGACTGTGGCCATCCATGGCCACAGACAGTCCTGAAGGGGAACCTCCCCCGCGCTCTTTCTGACGGGGGTGAAGGTTTTTAAAGTTTTCACGCCTGCCACAACGTAGGTCGGATTAGCAAAGCGTAATCCGACAAACAACGACAAAACATCCCCACCCGGAAATCCCGCTTTTCTCCTGTTATACTCGTTAACCTGTTTATTTGACCAGTAGCGAACCGATTTTCTATGGACGTCTCCCACATCATCGATCCGTTGAACGATGCCCAGCGTGAAGCTGTTACCGCTCAGAACGATCACCTTTTGGTTCTGGCCGGCGCCGGAAGTGGCAAAACCCGCGTTTTGGTTCATCGGATTGCCTGGTTGATGACCGTGGATCGGGTGCCGCCCACTGGAATCCTGGCGGTAACCTTCACCAACAAGGCCGCCAAGGAAATGCGTTATCGCATCGAGCAGATGATGCAGATTCCTGCCCGTGGCCTCTGGTTCGGCACTTTTCATGGCATCGCCCACCGGCTGCTGCGTTCGCACTGGAAAGACGCCGGCCTGCCGGAGAACTTCCAGGTGCTGGACAGCGACGACCAGCTGCGGCTGATCAAGCGGGTGATGCGGGAAAACCAGATCGATGAGAGCAAGTGGCCGCCGAAGCAGGCCCAGTGGTTTATCAACAGCCAGAAGGACGAAGGGCTGCGGGCGGATCATATCCAGGAGAATCCGGGCGATCATTTCCTGTCGATCATGCTGAAGATCTATCGCCAGTACGAGAAGCTCTGCCAGCAGGGTGGCCTGGTGGATTTTGGCGAGCTGCTGCTGCGTTCCCACGAACTCTGGCTGCATCGGCCTGAGCTGCTGGCCCATTACCAGAGCCGGTTCCAGCACATTTTGGTGGACGAGTTCCAGGACACCAACACCATTCAATATGCCTGGCTGCAGGTGCTGGCCAGCAATCGAGTGCCAATGACCGTGGTCGGGGACGACGACCAGTCCATCTACGGCTGGCGGGGTGCCAAGGTTGAGAATATCCAGCAGTACCAGCGGGATTTTCCCAATGCCCGGCTGGTGCGACTGGAGCAGAACTACCGCTCCACCCAGATGATCCTGAAGGCGGCCAACGCGGTGATCGCCAACAACCAGGGTAGACTGGGCAAGGAGCTCTGGACGGACGGCCCGGAAGGCGAACCAATAAGCCTCTACGCAGCGTTCAACGAACAGGACGAAGCCAACTACATCGCCGACAGCATTTCTGCCTGGGTTCAGGACGGCAACCTGCGCAGCGAATCCGCCATTCTCTATCGCTCCAATGCCCAGTCCAGGGTGCTGGAAGAGGCGCTGATGCGCCAGGGCATTCCCTACCGGGTGTACGGGGGCCTGCGATTCTATGATCGTCAGGAAATTCGTAACGCCCTGGCGTATCTGCGGCTGGTGCAGTATCGCCGAGACGATGCAGCGTTTGAGCGGGTGGTGAACGTACCGCCCCGTGGCATTGGCGCCAAGAGCCTGGCGGAGCTTCGGGAATTCGCGACCGAGCAGAGTATCTCATTGTGGGAATCCGCCGAGCGGCTGCTGGAAGCCGGGCAGGTGAAAGGCCGGGCCAAAACCGGGCTGCAGTCATTTATTGCCATTATTGAAAATCTGTCCGGCATGGTGGGAGATGCCTCCCTGCATGGCTTGATGAAGCAGACGATCGAGGACAGCGGCCTGAAGGACTATCACGCCAGCGAAAAAGGCGAGAAAGGCCAGGCCCGCGTGGAAAACCTCGAGGAACTGGTCAATGCGCTGTCAGACTATGAAGTGGAAGACGGTGTCGACCCGCTGGCGGAATTCATCGCCCAGGCCGCTCTGGATGCCGGTGAATCCCAGGCGGAAGATCATGAAGACAGTGTCCAGCTGATGACCCTGCACTCCGCCAAGGGCCTGGAATTCCCGCTGGTGTTCCTGGCCGGTGTGGAGGAGGGGCTGTTCCCCCATGGCATGTCCCTGGAAGAGCCCGGTCGCATGGAAGAAGAGCGCCGTCTGGCCTATGTGGGTATCACCCGGGCCATGAAAAAGCTGGTGCTCACTTACGCCGAATCCCGGCGCCTTTACGGGCAGGAGAAATTCAACGCGCTGTCTCGTTTCGTTCGGGAGATTCCGGGCGACTTTTTGCAGGAAGTGCGGCTCCGCAATACGGTGACCCGCCCGGCCATGGTCGAGCGCCCGAATGAGAGCATGTTCAGCCAGGATTCGGTCCAGCAATCCGGTTTCAGCCTGGGGCAGCGGGTGCGTCATCCCAAGTTTGGCGAGGGTATCGTGATGAATTCCGAGGGCACCGGGCACCATACCCGGGTGCAGGTGAACTTTGATGAGGGCGCCAAGTGGCTGGTTCTGGCCTATGCGCCATTGGAAGCATGCTAAAGGTGGGGGTCAGATGAACTTTTCATCTGACCCCCTGGTCGTTACAGCCAGCCTTTGCGCTTGAAATACCAGTAGGGCGCAAACGCCGCCAGAACCATCAGTCCCAGCGCTGCCGGGTAACCGGCGATCCACTCCAGTTCGGGCATGTGTTCGAAGTTCATGCCGTAAATGCTGGCAATCAGCGTGGGTGGCAGAAACACCACTGCGGCAATCGAGAAGATCTTGATGATCTGGTTCTGCTCGATGTTGATGAAACCCTGGGTGGAATCCATCAGGAAGTTGATCTTGTCGAACAGAAAGGTGGTGTGGGACATCAGGGTTTCGATATCCCGATTGATCTCCCGCAGCGTTTCCCGATGCTCGCCTTCGTTGCGCAGGTGGCGAAGCAGAAAGGAAATATTTCGTTGGGTATCCATCAAACACAACCGGGTTTTTCCGTTACTGTCTTCCAGCCGCGCGAGGCGATTGATCGCCTCGTCCAGTTCGGCTTCCTCATCTTCCAACACCAGGTAGCTGACATCCTCAAGCTGTCGGTGCAGGTCCTCCAGCCCGTCGGCGTGGTTCTCCACTTTCTGCTCCAGCAGAGTGACCAGCATTTCGGCCGGATCCCGGGCTTCTACCTGCCCTCTGCGGGCCCGCATCCGCAACAATCGGAAATCCGCCAGCTCGCTTTCCCGGATCGTGATAAGGCAGTCGTTCTGCAGTATGCAGGCGACAGAGACGGTATTGTGACGACCATCTGCCAGGTTCAGAAAAAGCGAATGAACATGCACACCGGCCTGGTCTACGAAACAGCGTGCTGACGCTTCAATTTCCTCAACATCGTCGAACTCGGGAATATCGGTTTCCAGAAGCCTCTGGAGGATCTTCCGCTCGTCGTCGTCCGGCTCGCAGGCATCAATCCAGTCAGCTTGCCTCAACAATGCTGTCGGGTCCCCCTCTGGGATGGTCAGCTCCTTGATAAACCCGTCAACAATCCTGAAAAACCTCAGCATGCACGTGCTCCCAACAGTTTGATTGCTTCAGGAAGGAGTCTAGCGCATCAAGACCGCATAGATGACGATGGCCAGAATTACCCGGTAAATGACATAGGGCCACATGCCTACCTTGTTGAGCCACTTCAGGAAGAAGTGGATCGCGGTAATGGCCATCAGGAACGAAGTTACCCCGCCGATCAGAAAGCCGCTCCAGTCGACGATTACATTCGAAGTCGCAACTTCCAGAAGTTTTACCGCCGATGCCAGCACGATAATGGGAATTGCCAGCAGAAAAGAGAATCGGGAGGCGGTTTCCCGGGTCATGCCCAGGAACAGGCCGGCGGTGATGGTAACGCCGGAACGGGAGGTGCCGGGGACCAGGGCCATGGCCTGGGCAATGCCGACCAGGACGGCGTCTTTCCAGTTCAGTTTGTCGAGGGTGCGCTGGCGTTTGGGTAGCCAGTCCGCGAGGCCCAGCAG
Source organism: Marinobacter maroccanus (assembly GCF_002933275.1). Classification (GTDB taxonomy): domain Bacteria; phylum Pseudomonadota; class Gammaproteobacteria; order Pseudomonadales; family Oleiphilaceae; genus Marinobacter; species Marinobacter maroccanus. Next base: position 87,292 of record NZ_PSSX01000004.1, on the reverse strand, counting down.
CAGGCCGAAGAACAGGGTGGTGAAGAAAATGACTTCCACCGCCCGTAGTTCGTTGTCGATCATATCCAGCAGTGCCAGGCCGGCCAGGCCGGCGGGGATGGTGCCGATCACCAGGTACCAGGCCAGGGCGCCCTGGCCGACGATTTTGCGCTGGCCAATGGAGATCAGTCCGTCCCGGGCGATGCCAAAGACATCCCGCCGAAAATAGAGCACAACCGCCAGTAAGGTTCCCACGTGCACGGACAGATCGAAACCCACGCCCTGGTCGGTCCAGCCGAACAGTGCCGGTGTGAGGATCAGGTGGGCGGAGCTGGAGATGGGCAGGAATTCGGTCAGTCCCTGGAGGAGGCCAAGGAAAAGGGCCTGGAAAACGTCCATTGCTTGGGTTCCATTCGGTTCAGTGCGTCAGAAATCTGAGCGCGATATTAGCAGGGTGTGGGTGGGGTGAACAGATGACGCGGTTGATGCCAGTAACTGGATTCAGCTTCCAGGCCCTGGCAGGTTAGTCCTAGGCCGGGAATCGGTCCCGGGTGCTGTTGGCAATGCGCACCAGAACAAGCATCAGCGGTACCTCCACCAGAACCCCGACGACGGTTGCCAGGGCGGCGCCGGATTGCAGGCCGAAGAGGGCAATCGCCGCGGCCACGGCCAGTTCGAAGAAGTTGCTGGCACCAATCATGGCGCCAGGCGCCGCGATACAATGGCGTACTTTCCACAGCCTCGCCCAACCGTAGGCCAGGAAGAAAATCAGAAAGGTCTGAACAATCAGCGGCACGGCGATCAGCACGATGTGCAGGGGATTGTTCAGGATAACCTCGCCCTGGAAGGCGAACAGCAGCACCAGCGTGACGATCAGCGCTGCCGGGGTGACCGGGCTGAGCCGCTTCATGAAGACATCGTCGTACCACTGCTGACCGTGGCGCGAAATCAGGGCGCGACGGGTCAGGTAGCCGGCTGTTAGCGGAATCACGATGTACAGGACGACGGACAGCAACACGGTATCCCAGGGCACCTGGATGTCCGAAATGCCCAGCAGGAAAACCACAATGGGCGCGAAGGCAAACAGCATGATGATGTCGTTAAGCGATACCTGCACCAGAGTGTAGGCGGCATCGCCTTTGGTCAGGTAACTCCACACGAACACCATGGCGGTGCAGGGCGCCGCACCCAACAGGATCGCCCCGGCCAGGTATTCGCTGGCCAGTCCCGGCGCGATCCATGGTTCGAACACCACCATCAGAAAAAACCAGGCAATGGCAAACATGGTGAAGGGCTTGATCAGCCAGTTGACGATGGTCGTGATCGCCAGTCCCTTCGGCTCTTTTCGCACGCCCACCACCGCACTGAAATCAATCTGCGCCATCATCGGGAAAATCATCGCCCAGATCAGAATGGCGATGGGGATGGAGACCTGCGCGTATTCGAAGCGGGACAGAGTCTCGGGCACTACGGGCGCGAACTGGCCCAGCGCAACGCCGACAATGATGGCCAGAGCCACCCACACCGACAGGTACCTGCCGAACAGGTCCATGCCTTTGCCGGAGCCTTCCGCCTGCGCTATGTCTGGGTTGGTGGTCATTTTTTGCCGGATTCCTTTACTCATGAAGATGCCGGATCTATTATGCACAAAAATAGATATGTACAAAACCGAATATACGGAAATTCAGATATGAAACGCCGCGTTTTGTTTGTCTGTACCGCCAACAGTGCCCGTTCCCTGATGGCAGAAGCCTCGCTCCGGGACATGGCCGGAGACCGGTTTGAAGTGGCCAGCGCCGGCACCGAGCCAACCAGGCCCCACCCGATGGCACTGCAGGTGCTTGAGGAAGCCGGCATCTCCACTGAAGGATTGCATAGCAAGCAACTGGCCGATGTGCAGGGGCAATACTGGGATTACGTGATCACCCTGTGCGAGAAAGCCGCGAACGAGTGCGGTACGGTTTGCCAGCCGGCCCAGCAGATTGCCTGGGATTTTGCCGATCCGGTACCGGCAAACCGCCACGCCACGTTTGCCCTCACTCTTAAGGAAATAAGAGAGCGCATTGCGTTGTTTGCGCTGGTACACCAGAAAGAAACCGGAGCGAAACCTGCCAGCTATGACCCGGTCACGGTGTTCAAGGCACTGGCCGACGAGTTCCGTCTTGCGGCTCTGTTACTTATTCGCAGCCAGGACCAGCTCTGTGTCTGCGAGCTTACTGAAGCGTTTGAGGCGCCCCAGCCAAAGGTCAGCCGGCATCTGGCGACCTTGCGGGATGCCGGCCTGCTGGCCACGGAACGTCGGGGCCAGTGGATCTACTATTCCCTGAACCCGGGAATTCCACAGTGGCTGGCCCGTGTGCTGGATGAAACCGCCAGCCATAACGGCCGATTGATAGAGAACCCGCTTGCGCGATTGCAGGCCATGGCAGACCGCCCGTCTGTCCAATGCCTGTAATCCTCACGCTGTCTAATGTATGCACAGTTTCATCAGGAGCACACCATGAGCAAGATCAAAGTAGGCATAAATGGATTTGGCCGAATCGGTCGTCTGGCCTTGCGGGCCGCCTGGGGCTGGCCAGATATGGAGTTTGTGGCCATCAACGACCCGGGTGCCGATACCGCCACACTGGCCCACCTGCTCAACTTTGACAGCATTCATGGTCGCTGGAGCCAGGAAGCCACTGCGGACGGAACGGATATCGTTATCGAGGGCCAGCGCATTCGCGTGACTCACAACCGGGGCATCGGTGAAACCGACTGGTCCGGCTGCGATCTGGTGATCGAGGCCAGTGGCGTGAACAAGAAGGTGAGTGCCTTGCAGGCGTACCTGGACCAGGGCGTGAAACGGGTCGTGGTGACGGCTCCGGTAAAAGAGGCAGGCGCAAAGAACATCGTCCTCGGTGTGAACGATGATATTTTCGACCCGGCCAATGACCGCATTGTGACCGCTGCCTCCTGCACCACCAACTGCCTGGCGCCGGTGGTGAAGGTAATTCATGAGAAGCTGGGCATCAAGCACGGCTCCATCACCACGATTCACAGCCTGACCAACACCCAGACCATCATCGATGCGCCTCACAAGGATCTGCGCCGAGCGAGGGCCTGCGGCAGTTCACTGATTCCCACCAGCACCGGTTCAGCAACGGCGATTATCGAAATATTTCCGGAATTGGAAGGGCGCCTGGATGGCCACGCCGTGCGCGTGCCGCTCACCAATGCGTCGCTGACCGACTGCGTGTTTGAGGTGGAATCGGCTACCGACAGGAACATGGTAAACAAGCTGTTGAAAGAGGCCGCCGAGGGAGAACTGGACGGTATTCTGGGCTACGAAGAGCGCCCGCTGGTGTCCATTGACTACAAAACCGACCCGCGTTCGTCCATCGTCGATGCCCTGTCTACCATGGTGGTCAACGGCACCCAGGTGAAAATCTACGCCTGGTACGACAACGAATGGGGCTACGCCAACCGCACCGCGGAACTGGCGCGCAGGGTGGGCTCTGCCTGATATGACCGCCGCCATCCGACAGTACCTGGTGATCACCGGCAACTACTGGGCCTTTACTCTTACGGATGGAGCCCTGCGGATGCTGGTGGTGCTGCACTTCCACCAGTTGGGCTACTCGCCTCTGGAAATCGCCCTGTTGTTCATCTTCTACGAATTCTTCGGGGTGGTGACCAATCTGGTCGGAGGTTACCTGGGCGCCCGCATGGGGCTGAACCGCACCATGAACATCGGGTTGTTCCTGCAGATCGTGGCGTTGGGCATGCTGGCGGTACCGGCGGCCATGCTCACGGTGCCCTGGGTGATGGCAGCGCAGGCATTGTCCGGCATTGCCAAGGATCTGAACAAGATGTCCGCCAAGAGTGGCATCAAGTTGCTGGTGCCAGATGAGCAGCAGGGAACCCTCTACAAGTGGGTGGCGATTCTCACCGGCTCCAAGAACACCCTCAAGGGTGTCGGCTTCTTCCTCGGTGGTGTGTTGCTGATGGCAGCCGGCTTTACGGGTGCGGTCATTATCATGGCGGTTGCGCTGGGACTGGTCTGGCTGGCCAGCCTGTTTCTGCTGGGGCAGGACCTGGGCAAGAGCAAGGCCAAGCCGAAGTTCAGCGAGATCCTCTCCAAAAGCCGGGCCATCAATGTGCTCTCGGCGGCGCGGATGTTCCTGTTCGGTGCCCGGGATGTGTGGTTTGTGGTGGCCTTACCGGTCTACCTGCACACGGTTTTTGGCTGGGACTTCTGGAAAGTGGGCGGCTTTATGGCCACCTGGATTATCGGCTATGGTTTTATCCAGACCACTGCCCCGCGCATCACCGGCAACATGGAAGGCAAACAGCCTGCTGTGCTCTGGGCAGCAGCGCTGGCGCTGATTCCGGCAGCGATTGCCATTGGCCTGACGGCGGGCTGGTCACCCCAGTTCGTGATTGTTGGTGGTCTGCTGTTGTTTGGCGTGCTGTTTGCCGTCAACTCGTCCCTGCACAGCTATCTCATCGTCAGCTATGCCCGTGGCGATGGTGTGTCGCTGGATGTGGGTTTCTATTACATGTCGAACGCTGCCGGGCGTTTGCTGGGCACCATTTTGTCGGGCTGGGTCTATCAGGCTTATGGCCTGGAGGCCTGCTTGTGGATATCGTCCGGACTGGTGGCCATGGCCGCGCTGCTGTCCCTGATGTTGCCGGAGCGGCGGCCAGTGGCAGCCTGAGCACGCTTCAAAACCGAATGGCCAGCCCTGCGGCGGCTTCCACCTGCAGGTAGCCGCTGCTGTCGAATCTGAGTTCGCAGCCGCCGGAGCAGAACGAGGAACCTCCGGAATTCAGGGCGGTGTACACACCGCGCAGATCCAGCCGCAGACGCAGCTGGTCTGTCAGAAAGAACTGATAACCGCCACCCAGAGACAGGGCGGCCCGATGATGGGTTTCGTACCCCGAATCGTCCGGTTCGAGCCGGGTAATGCCGAACACACCAGAGACAAACCCGCCGTGATTCGTGCCGCCCGGGAAATATAACCCGCCGAACTGGAGCTGGTAGATGGTCAGGTCGATGGAATCCACGCCCGGTGCGAACAGACCAATGTCCAGTCTGGCCGAGGTGCTCTGCCGCCCGAAATAGAGTTCTCCCTGTTTGCCCGGTTCCGCCAGATCAAAATTGAACACCAGCCCCTGGCTGGCGGAATCCCGGAAGTCGATCTGGTCTGAAGTGCTGGCGCCGGCGGTCTCGATATCCACCGAACTGCTCATGCGAAAACCTGCAAACGGCGCCAGGCTGACGTCCGCTGCCACCGGGGGGGCGATCAGTGCAAATGCCAGTGTGAACGTGAAGAGGGAGCGAAGCTTCATACATCCGCGGCCTGTGTGGCTGGTCGTTGGCAGGGCAGTGTGCAATGGTATAACCGTTATGAACGTTGGCGAGCCCTGGTGATGCTATCTTGACAGATTTGGTGCTGGAAAATCTCAGCGTTGGCACTCTGAGTAACGTATCTTTGAGGATACCCGGTGGACAGGTTGTTTGTCTGTCCGGCCCCTCGGGCAGTGGCAAGAGCCGTCTGCTGCGGGCCGTCGCCGACCTGGAACCACATGGCGGCAGGGTTTCTCTGGGTGATACCGCCCAGTTGGATGTTCCCGCACACCAATGGCGACGCCGCGTGGTTATGGTACCGGCAGACAGTCAATGGTGGTTTGATGAGGTGGGTTGTCATTTCCCGGTTGATGCGAAGGCAAGATTGCCGTCAGCGCTGGGCTTCCCGCCAGAGGTGATGGGCTGGTCGGTGAGTCGGCTATCCTCTGGTGAACGACAGCGGCTCGCGCTTTGGCGGGCCCTGGTGCTTGAGCCAGAGGTTCTGTTATTGGACGAACCCACCGCCAATCTGGATAACGACAGCACGGAAGCCATTGAGACCTGGCTGCTCGATGAGATCCGGAGGCGGCAGATCGCGGTACTTTGGGTCGCCCACGATCCTGGCCAGATTCACCGTGTTGCAGATAGCCACTACCGGATTCACGGCACCAGGCTGGAGCGCGCTAATGGAAGTGATTGATCTGGCCTGGTGGAAGCTGGGCCTGGCGGCCCTGCTGATTTTGGCACTGGCCGCTACCGGCTATCTGGCCCGGCTCGGTATTACCCGGAGCCTGCTGATTGCAGCACTCCGCACGGTCATTCAACTGGCGTTGATCGGGCTGGTTCTGGAGGCACTGTTCGCATCCTCTGCGTTCTACTGGATTGCGCTGCTGGCATTGGTCATGCTGTTGGTTGCCGGCCGGGAAGTGGTCGCGCGCCAGGGGCGACGATTACGGGGCTGGTGGGCGTTCAGTATCGGTACGGGGGCGATGTTTGTGTCGTCCTTTACCGTGACCATCCTGGCCCTGACTGTCGTGATCGGCCCCGAACCCTGGTACGCCCCGCAATACGCCATCCCGCTGCTCGGTATGATGCTTGGCAACACCATGACGGGCGTGAGTCTGTCGCTTGATCGGTTGAACGACTCGGTCTGGCGCCAGCGTGCCGTCATCGAAAACCGCTTGATGCTGGGTCAGACCTGGCAACAGGCGCTGGAGGATATCCGGAGGGACGCCATGCGCAGTGGCATGATGCCCTCAATCAACGCCATGGCCGCTGCCGGTATCGTCAGCCTGCCCGGCATGATGACCGGCCAGATCCTTGCGGGCAGCCCGCCGGCAGTGGCCGTCAAATACCAGATACTGGTGATGCTGATCATCACCGTGGGCACCGGCTTTGGCGCTTTGATGGCGGTTTCCTGGGGAGGCCGCCGGCTGTTCGATGATCGTGAACGTTTGCGTCTGGACCGGTTGGTGAAGACCTGAGGAAGGCATCTCCAGGGCATCAGACACCAAAGTAGCATGGGCGGAACGCGCCTCCCGAGGCTAGGCTTGGTTCATCGCTCGCATACAAAGAAAACAACAATGATCGACCTGCTAAGACGCTACCCCTTGCCCGTAATTGTACTGGCCCAGCTGTTCGGAACCTCGCTCTGGTTCAGTATCAACGGTGTCTGGCTGTCGCTGGCCAGTGAGCTGGGCCTGACGGAAACCGATCTGGGCCGGCTGACACTGGCGGTGCAGGCGGGGTTTATCGCCGGCACACTGACCATCGCCGTGACCGGCCTGGCGGACCGCTTTGGCGCCAGCCGGATCTTTGCTCTCTCAAGCCTGCTGGGTGCCCTGGTTAATGGCGGGTTTATTTTTGCCGCAGGTGCTCCTCCACTGGATTTCCTCCTGCGATTCGCCACCGGTCTGTGTCTTGCTGGCATTTATCCCCTGGGTATGAAAATGGTGATCGCCTGGACCCCGAAATACGCCGGTGCGGCACTGGCCTGGCTGGTGGGCATGCTTACCCTTGGCACGGCATTGCCTCATCTCATGCGCGGCGCGACCCTGGGTATGCCATGGGAATGGCCTCTGATGGCCGCATCTTGTCTCGCCCTGGCCGGAGGGTTGCTGGTGTTCTTGCTAGGCGACGGGCCGCATCTGCCGAAAAGCAGTGGCCGCCTGCCCCTCAGCCAGGGTCTGGCGGCGTTGCGGATACCAAGGTTCCGGGCGGTGGCCGGTGGCTACTTCGGTCATATGTGGGAACTCTACGCCTTCTGGACACTGACACCCCTCCTGATCGGCCGGGAACTGCAGCGCCTCGGGCAGGGTGATGCATGGGTTCCCTGGCTGTCGTTCGCGGTGATCGGCATTGGCGCTGCCGGCTGCGTTGGTGGCGGCCGGCTCAGTCGCACTCTGGGGAGCGAATGGGTGGCCCGGCGGGCTCTGATGATATCTGGCGCCTTCTGTCTTCTGTATCCCTGGATGAACGGACTGGCTCCGGTCTTGCTGATTGTGTTGCTGGTTGTCTGGGGGATTGCGGTGGTGGCAGATTCGCCACAGTTTTCGGCTTTGGCCGCGGCAACGGCGCCGAAGGAATCGGTGGGCTCTTCCCTGGCGGTGATGAACGCGGTCGGGTTCGGGCTGACCCTGCCGGCCATTTGGCTGACCAGCGGGTTATGGGGGCAACTCAATGTCTGGGTGGTTCTGCTTCTGTTCCCGGGGCCTGTGCTTGGCTTGTGGTCGCTGTCCAGGGCACGACCTGACGCCCAATCTGGTTAATAGGGTGAGCATGATTAAGCCCGATGGTTCCAGGCCGAGAGTACTGGTGCTCTCCGGATATGACGCCGCTAGTCACAAGCGTTGGCGTGAGCACCTGGCGGCGCTGTTGCCGCAATTTCACTGGCAGGCCCTGGCATTGCCTCCGAGGTTCTTCCGCTGGCGTATCCGGGGCAATCCACTGAGCTGGCTGAATGAGCCGCTCCTACAGGAACGATGGGATCTGATTATCGCGACATCCATGGTGGATCTGGCCACCCTGCGGGGTTTGAACCCGCGTCTGGCCAGTACACCCTGCCTGCTTTACATGCATGAAAACCAGTTCGCCTTTCCGGTATCCAGCGGCCAGAACGCCAGCGCCGATCCGCAGATGGTGAACCTCTACAGTGCCCTTTCTGCCGACTGTGTGGTGTTCAACAGTGGCTGGAACCGGGACAGTTTTCTGGGCGGTGTTGATTCGTTCTGCCAGAAGCTGCCTGACAGAGTGCCAGAAGGGCTGATAGAAACTCTGCGTGACAAGTCCCGGGTGATACCGGTGCCGATTGAAGACCGGTTGTTTTCCGATCGCCCGTCAATGGTGGATCGGAGCTGTCCCCACCTGCTCTGGAACCATCGGTGGGAATACGATAAAGGACCCGATCGCCTGCTGAATTTCCTGCAGGTGCTGGAACAGCGCTCGGTGCCGTTCCGGCTGAGCGTGGTGGGCGAGCGATTTCGCAGTTATCCGAAGGCATTTGACCGGATTCGGGAACAGTTTGGTCCCTGCATCGAACACTGGGGATTCCTGGAGAGCCGTGAAGGCTATGATCAGTTGCTGTGCCAGGCGGATATGGTTGTCTCCACGGCAATGCACGATTTCCAGGGGCTGGCAATGCTCGAAGCCATGGCGTCCGGTTGCGTACCTCTGGCGCCGGATCGGCTTGCCTATCGGGAATACGTGCCGGAACCGTGTCGCTATGACAGCTATGAACAGGATGCAGAGCGAGAGGCGGAAGCTGCTGCCGACAGGCTCGAAGCCCTGCTGGGAAAAGGCGCTTCAGCCTGTCCGCCGGAAGGTTGGCGGGCATCCACGCTGGCCGGAGACTATCAGTCGTTGTTTGACGAGCTGATCAAAACCGGGACAGGCAGGTCCTGATCCTGTTTTCCCCCCAAACCTGTCTCAGATCAAACCCGCCCCCTTGCGGTTGTCACCGTCGATACTAGACTCAAAGCTGTCTGCCGGCCTCACCACAGGGAGTCGTGGCCATGGAGTTCCATACCCTCGACGGCAATGAAGCGGTGTCCTCGGTGGCTTACCGCCTGAGCGAAACCATTGCCATCTATCCGATTACGCCCGCCTCGGTGATGGGCGAGCACGCCGATGACTGGGCGGCTCTGGGAAAACCCAATCTCTGGGGGCAAGTGCCCAGTGTCGTCGAAATGCAGTCCGAGGCCGGTGCCGCCGGTGCCATGCACGGAGCGCTGCAGGCCAGTTCCCTGGTAACCACCTTTACCGCCTCCCAGGGGCTGCTGTTGATGCTGCCCAATCTGTACAAGATTGCCGGTGAGCTGTCGCCGTTCTGCATGCACATTGCCGCCCGCAGCATTGCCACCCATGCCCTGTCCATCTTCTGCGACCATTCCGATGTGATGAGTGCCCGTGGTACCGGTTTTGCCCTGCTGGCCTCGGGATCGGTTCAGGAAGCTCAGGATATGGCCGCGATCGGCCACGCGGTAACCCTGGAAAGCCGGGTGCCGGTGATGCACTTCTTTGATGGCTTTCGCACCTCTCACGAGATCTCCAAAATTGCTGCCCTTAGTGATGAGGATCTTAACGCCCTTGTGCCCCACGAAGGGTTGGAGGCCCATCGAAGCCGCCGGATGACGCCGGACCGGCCCGTGGTTCGGGGCACCTCCCAGAACCCGGACGCCTTCTTCCAGGCCCGGGAGGCCATCAACCCGTTCTATGAGGCGTTTCCGGAAAAGCTTGAAGCCGTAATGGACCGGTTTGCCGGCATTACCGGCCGCCAATACCGGCTGTTTGACTATGTCGGCCATCCCGAGGCCGACCGGGTGGTCATCCTGATGGGTTCCGGGGCCGAATGCGCCCATGAGACGGTGGAGTGGCTGCTGGAGCAGGGCGAAAAGGTCGGGGTCCTCAAGGTGCGCCTGTTCCGGCCCTTTGCTACTGATCGTTTTCTGAGCGCTTTGCCGGATTCGGTCGAGCACCTGGCAGTTCTGGATCGCACCAAGGAACCCGGAGCCCAGGGTGAGCCTCTGTTGCTGGAAGTCAGCGGCGCTTTGATGGAAGCCTACAGCCGGGGCGATCGCAAGGTGCTGCCCCGGGTGATCGGGGGCCGCTATGGTCTGTCTTCCCGGGAATTTACCCCGGCCATGGTGTGCGCCATTTTCGACGAACTGAAAGCCGAAGCGCCGAAAACCCGGTTTACCGTTGGCGTGCGGGACGATGTCAGCCATCTCTCCCTGGACGTGGACAGCGAGCTGGATATTGAATCCCCGAAAACCCGTCGGGCGCTTTTCTTCGGTCTGGGCGCTGATGGCACCGTCAGCAGCAACAAGGCCAGCATCAAGATTTTGGGCGAAGGCACGGACCTGTTTGCCCAGGGCCATTTTGTCTACGACTCCAAGAAATCCGGCGCCACCACGGTATCTCACCTGCGGTTTGGCCCGCTTCCCATTCGCTCCAGCTACCAGATCAACAGGGCCCAGTTCGTGGCGATTCATGCGCCCCAGTTCCTGGAACGGTTCGATGTGCTGGAACATGCTGCCGAGGGCGCCACAGTGCTGCTCAATGTGCCCTGGGCAGTCGACGAGGTCTGGGACCGGTTACCCCTTGAGGTTCAGCGGGTACTGGTCGAGCGCAAGGCGCACCTGTTTGTGATTGATGCTGCCGAAGTGGCGGAAAAAGCCGGGCTGGAACGGCGGATCAACACGGTGATGCAGGTCTGCTTCTTCGCCCTGGCGGATATCCTGCCCCGGGATGAGGCCATTGCCCACATCAAGGAATCCATCCGCAAAACCTGGGGCCGCCGCGGGCCGGAAGTGGTGCGCCGCAACGTGGAAGCGGTGGACTCGGCGCTCGACAATCTGCATGAGGTGCCGGTACCGGACAAGGTAACGGCAACCCGCAGCCGACCACCGAGAGTGCCGGAGGATGCGCCGGACTTTGTCCAGAAAGTCACTCGCCTGTTACTGGAAGGGCAGGGGGACAAACTGCCGGTCAGTGCTTTTCCGCCGGACGGTACCTGGCCAACGGGGACCAGCCAGTATGAAAAGCGAACCATCGCCCTGGAAATCCCCATCTGGGAATCCGACCTCTGCGTGCAGTGCAACTTCTGCGCAATGATCTGCCCGCACACCGCGATCACCAGCAAGGTGTTTGAGCCAGAGGCGGTCAAAGGGGCGCCGGAAGCGTTCGAGGTGGTGCCGGAAACCCAGACCTCGGAGCTGGAGGGGCTGGACTACCGCATTCAGGTGGCCCCTGATGACTGCACCGGTTGCGGCCTGTGTGTCGAGGTCTGCCCGGCAAAGGACCGGACCCAGCCCAAACGCAAAGCCATCAATATGCAGCCCATCGAGCAGCACCGTGAGGTGGAGGCGGACAACCTGGCGTTCTTCCGGCAGTTGCCGGATGTGCCCAGGGATCGCATCCCCCGTGATTTCAAATCCCTGCCGCTGCTGATTCCCCTGTTCGAATATTCCGGCGCCTGTTCCGGCTGCGGTGAAACGCCCTACATCCGGCTGCTGACCCAGCTGGTGGGGGATCGGCTGATGATCGCCAATGCCACCGGCTGCTCCTCGATCTACGGTGGCAATCTGCCCACCACGCCCTACACGGTCAATGCCGACGGCCGGGGGCCCACCTGGAACAATTCGCTGTTCGAAGACGCGGCGGAACTGGGAATGGGCATGCGTCTGGGTCTGGACAAGCTTGTGGGTCGGGCCCGGCAGTTACTGGACGGATTCCGGGGACAACTGCCTGAAGCGCTGCACTCTGAGCTGACCAGCGCCTGCACCACCGTTGATGAATCGGCAATGGCATCGCGGCGCACAGCGATTGAGCAGCTTCGCAGCTGGCTGGCGGACCAGCAGGGGGCAGAGGCCCGGGAGCTCGACAGCCTGGCCGACGAGCTCTGCCCGAAAAGTGTCTGGGTGATTGGTGGCGATGGCTGGGCCTACGATATCGGCTACGGGGGGCTGGACCACGCCCTGGCCTCGGGCCAGAACCTGAAGCTGCTGGTACTCGACACCGAAGTCTATTCCAACACCGGCGGCCAGCAATCCAAGGCCACGCCCATGGGGGCGATTGCCAAGTTTGCCGCCGCCGGCAAGGCTACCCGCAAGAAGGATCTGGGCCTGCTTGCCATGAGCTATGGCCATGTCTACGTGGCCCAGATCGCCATGCAGTCCCACAGCAACCACACCACCAAGGCCCTGCAGGAAGCGGAGAGCTTCGATGGCCCGGCGCTGATCATTGCCCACAGCCCCTGCATTGCCCACGGTTACGACCTGGTGCATTCCCCGGCACAGCAGAAGCGGGCGGTGGACAGCTGGGCCTGGCCGCTGTACCGGTTTGATCCCCGGCGTATCCACGAAGGGCTGCCGCCCCTGCAACTGGACTCCCTGCGCCAGAAAGTCACCATGAAAGCCTACATGCAGGAAGAAGCCCGGTTTCGGATGCTGGAGCTGAGGGATCCCCAGCGCTACGAACAGCTGGTGGCGGCAGCTTCGGAGGCGGCCACTGAACAGCGGGAACTCTACAAGCAGCTGGCGGGGATCCACTTCGAGCCCCACGAATCTTCCGACGCTGACAACGACAAGGGTGAACGTCATGACTGAGCTGGCAACCCGTTGGCTGGGGCTGGAACTCCGTTCGCCCCTGGTGGTCGGCGCCAGTCCGCTGACCGATGATCTGGATGCGCTGAGAGCCTGTGTTAAGGCAGGGGCGGGTGCCGTGGTCATGCACTCGCTGTTCGAGGAGCAGCTGGTGGAGGAGCAGATGGCTGCCCACCGATTTATCGACTCCCGCATCAATATGGACGCCGAGGCCCGTTCGTTTTTTCCGGAATCGGAAGTATTCGAGATGGGATCGGGCAGCTACCTCCAGCGGCTGGAATTGTTGCGCCGGTCGCTGGATGTCCCGATAGTTGCTTCGCTCAACGGTATCTCGACGGGAGGCTGGACCGCTCATGCCCTTGAGCTGGAGGCCGCCGGCGCCCATGCCATCGAGCTCAACCTCTATGATCTGGCCACAGATCCTTCTGAGACCGCCACCAGTCTTGAACAGCGCCAGCAAGCGGTGGTCCGCTCAGTGGTTGAGCAGGTGAGCATCCCTGTCAGCGTCAAACTGTCGCCGTTCTATTCGGCATTACCGGCATTTGTGGCCGGTGTTGAAGCGGCAGGCGCTCGGGGGTTGGTGCTGTTCAACCGGTTTTATCAGCTCGAGATGGATCTTGATGAGCTGGAATTGAGCCGGGAAGTGGTGCTGTCTTCCAGCGCCGAGCTGCCGTTGAGGTTACACGCGGCGGCCATGCTGTATGGCCAGACATCCCTGGAGATGGCGGTATCGGGTGGCGTGCACAGCGGTGATGACGCGGCCAAGGCGATTCTGTCCGGGGCGACCGCTGTTCAGGTGGTGTCTGCCATCCTGGCGAACGGCCCCGGGGCGCTGGAGCAAATACACGACGGACTGAACCGGCGACTGTCTGATATGGGCTATCGTGATCTGACAGAGGCGCGAGGAGCACTTTCAATGGCAAAGGCGCCCAATAGTCGGACCTGGGAGCGCCTTAACTATGCCCGCCTGCTGCATGGCTGGAAATGAGAGCCTAAAGGTTCTGTTCGGGGACTTCCCGGATTCGACCGTGCTCATCAATGGCGACATAGACAAACAGGCCCTCGGTCACCTTGCGTGGATGCTTCGCGGTACGGTCGAGCGTCCACACTTCCACGCTGATTTTCATGGAACTGCGGCCGATATCCACGAGCTCGCAGTAGCAACCCACCTGCGACCCTACCCGTAAAGGTGACAGGAACTCCATCCTGTCCATGGCCACGGTGGCATTACGGCCCTGGGAAATACGTCCGGCCATGGTGGCAGCAGCGAGATCCATCTGTTTCACCAGCCAGCCGGCAAAGACATCGCCATTGGCATTGGTATCGGCGGGAAGAGGAATGATCTGAAGGGTGAGATCACCGCGGGGCGTGGGTTTATCGTCGTCTAACGCTGTCATAATACTGCCTTCTTGCGAGCCTGGAATTGTTTTAACACGCATGGTAACGGGCTGAAGCGCCGCTGCAAGCAAATTTGAACATTCCGGACTATATTTCAGAAGCTGTAACAAAGTTGTCACAGAGTGCTATTAGTCTGCACCCATCGGTAAAACACATCCGACACAACGTCCAAACCGAATAATGGAGACTTGACGTGATGAAACTGAACAAAGCACTCGCGACTGCAGCACTGGCCGGCTCCGTAGCCGCCATGTCTGCACCGGCCATGGCCCGTGACACCATCAGCATCGTGGGTTCCTCAACTGTTTATCCGTTCGCCACTGTTGTTGCCGAGCGTTTCGGCACCAAGACCGACTTCAGCACACCCAAGCTGGAATCCACCGGTTCTGGCGGTGGTATGAAGCTGTTTTGTCAGGGCATCGGTACCCAGCACCCGGACATCACCAACGCTTCACGTCGCATGAAGACTTCCGAGTTTGAGCTGTGCCAGAGCAACGGTGTTACAGACATCACCGAGTTCCGTATCGGTTCTGACGGCATCGTGATTGCCAGCTCCAAGAATGCTGAAAACCTTGAGCTTACGCTTGAGCAGCTGTTCCTGGCCCTGGGTTCCAAAGTTCCGGTCAATGGTGAGTGGGTAGCTAACCCGAACAAAAACTGGAGCGATGTTGACTCCAGCCTGCCGAACAAGCCGATTCGTGTGATGGGTCCTCCTCCCACTTCTGGTACCCGTGATTCGTTCAACGAGCTGGCCCTGGCCGCTGGTTGCGATGAGCTGCCGGAAGCCGCCGACCTGAGCAAGGACGAGCACGCCTCTATCTGTGAAAGCGTTCGTGAAGACGGCGCCTTTATCGAAGCGGGCGAGAACGACAACCTGATCGTTCAGAAGCTGATCGGCGACACCAACATGTACGGTGTGTTCGGCTACAGCTTCCTGGAAGAGAACGCAGACCGTCTGCAGGCGGCTACCCTGAACGGTATGGTTCCGACTGCCGAAGCAATCGCTGCTGATGAATACCCGGTCGCGCGCTCACTGTTCTTCTACGTGAAGAAGGCGCACATCGGCGTGGTTCCAGGTATCAAAGAATACGTTGATGAGTTTATCAGCAACGCGGCCATGGGTCCGAACGGCTACCTGAAAGACGTAGGCCTGATCGTGCCCCCCCGTGACGCCCTGATGGACCTGATGGATAAGGCCGAGGGTATGCGTAACCTGACCCTGGACGAGCTCAAGTAAGCCAGCGGTTCGGAGAATACAGAGGTGCGGGTCCCGAATGGGGTCCGCACCTTTTGCACGTTTGGACGATCCGATGCCAGTGTTCATGTGAATCTGTACACTGTGCATCTATTTGAAGTCGATAACAGGAATTTTCATGCAACCGGCTAATCTTCTCTTACTGACTCTGGTGCTGGCGATCGTGGCCTATTGGCTTGGTTATGCCCGCTCCCGGTCGTTGGCGATGCCGCTGGGTGGGATTCGTCACCTCAAATCCCTTCCATTTTATTACGGAGCCAGGGCGGCTTTGTGGAGTGGCATTCCAGCCTTGATCGTTCTCGGTTTGTGGGCGGCATTCCAGGGCAAAGTCATACAGCTGATTGTAATTGGCGGCCTGCCGGACGGCATGATGCCCGCGAGCCAGGGTGAAGCGAGTCTTCTGCTGAGCAAAATCAGTAACGTTGCCAGCGGTGCACTGCCTCCGGGTTTCGCTGAGGCACCTATTGTTGATGCCGCGGAGAGGCTTAAGGCGCTGCAGGCCCAAAGCCGCTTGCTGATGTCCGCACTTGTAATCTCGGTGGCCGTGCTCGCCGGATTCCTCGGCTGGTTGCGAATCCGACCACGCCTGAATGCCCGAGCCCAGGTCGAGTCCATTCTCAAGTGGGTATTTTTCGCCTGCGCAGCCCTGGCTATCCTGACCACCGTCGGAATTATTTTCTCGGTAGCCTTTGAGACGTTCCGATTCTTCGAGAAGGTGCCGTTTACCGAGTTCTTCTTTGGCAGTCACTGGAGCCCGCAGACCGCCCTTCGGGCCGATCAGGTTGCTTCTCAGGGTGCATTCGGCATGATCCCCCTGTTTACCGGCACCCTCCTTATCTCCGCGATCGCCATGACTGTGGCCGTGCCGGTAGGGCTGCTGTCGGCGATTTATCTGTCCGAGTATGCCGGCAAGAAGGTTCGCGGAGTGGTCAAGCCGTTGCTGGAAATGCTGGCCGGTATTCCTACTGTGGTTTATGGCTTTTTCGCCGCGCTGACCGTTGCGCCGTTCATCAGTGATCTGGCTGCTTCCATGGGTATCGAGGCGTCTTCCCAGAGTGCCCTGGCCGCAGGTGCCGTCATGGGTATCATGATCATTCCGTTCGTGTCGTCCCTCTCGGATGACGTGATCAATGCCGTGCCCCAGGCCATGCGGGATGGTTCTCTGGCGTTGGGCGCCACCCAGTCCGAGACCATGAAGAAGGTGATTTTCCCCGCCGCACTGCCCGGCATCATGGGTGGTATTCTTCTGGCGGTCTCCCGGGCTATTGGCGAGACCATGATCGTGGTCATGGCGGCAGGGCTGGCGGCCAACCTGACCGCCAACCCGCTGGAAACCGTTACCACAGTGACTGTCCAGATCGTGACCCTGCTTACCGGTGACCAGGAGTTCGACAGCGCCAAGACGCTGGCCGCCTTCGCATTGGGCGCCATGCTCTTCCTGGCAACCCTGCTGCTCAACGTCATTGCACTGAAAATCGTACGCAAATATCGGGAACAGTATGACTGATCAACGTTCACAGGCGGAGATTGTTCGCCAGTCGCTCAAGCGCCGCTACCGCAAGGAACGCCGGTTCCGTGCCTATGGTGTTCTGGCTATCGCCATTGCCCTCGGGGCCCTGCTAACCCTGTTCACCGATATCATCGGCAAGGGTTATACCGGCTTCATGAAGACCACCATCACCATGGATGTTCAGCTGGATGGTGAAATGATGTATCTGGACGATCCCACGGACGAGCGCCAGATAAAGATGGCCGATTTTGTGGAGCCCTTGATTCAGGCGCTGATCAAGGAGATACCCGGGGCAACTGAAGAGCAGCGGAACCAGGTACGCGAACTCATCAATCCCTATGCTTCGGTGGCTCTGCGAGATGCGCTGAAGGCGAACCCTGAATGGTTGGGCACTACCCAGACCATGACATTCCTCAGTCACACCGACGTGGATGTGTATGTGAAGCATGCGGGCGATGCCGCCTATTCGATCAAACTGAATGACCAGCAGAAAGCCTGGGTGGACGAGCTGCAGGAGCGGGGCGTTATCGAGACTTCCTTTAACGACGTGTTCTTCAGTGGTGGCGATTCCCGTGATCCTTCCAAGGCTGGTATTCTTGGTGCCATTGTCGGTTCGCTGCTGACCATGTTCGTTACCCTGATCCTGTCGTTCCCGATCGGTGTTGCCGCGGCAATCTATCTGGAGGAGTTTGCTCCCCAGAACAAATTCACCGACTTCATCGAAGTCAATATCAACAACCTGGCTGCGGTTCCATCCATCATCTTTGGTCTGCTCGGCCTTGCGGTGTTTATCAACCTGTTCGGCATGCCGCGCTCGGTTCCGGTGGTTGGTGGTCTGGTGCTGACGTTGATGACCCTGCCGACCATCATCATTTCCAGCCGGGCCGCAATCAAAAGCGTACCGCCCTCGATCCGCGAGGCAGCGGAAGGTATCGGCGCCTCCAAGATGCAGGTGGTTCTGCACCACGTACTGCCGTTGGCTATGCCGGGCATGCTGACCGGCTCCATCATCGGTATGGCCCAGGCACTGGGTGAAACCGCACCGCTGCTGCTGATCGGTATGGTGGCGTTCATCGTGGATGTGCCCGACGGCTTCTTCGATTCGGCTACGGTTCTTCCGGTGCAGGTATTCCTGTGGGCCGGCAGTCCTGAGCTGGCCTTTATTGAACGTGCGTCGGCAGCCATCATGGTGCTGTTGACCTTCCTGATCAGCATGAACGCATTGGCCATCTGGATGCGCAAACGTCTCGAGCGCCGGTGGTAAGGAGAATCAAGATGAATAGTGTGAATACAACCATTGCCAGTGAAGTTAGCCAACCGGACGAGGTCGCCGTGCCAGTTCAGGAATCAAAACCCGCTGAAACCGTGATCGAGGAAGGTAAGACCGTTGGTAAGCCGTTCTCCGACGATCCGAAATTCAAACTGCGTGACGTCGACGTGTTCTACGGCGACACCCGTGCGATCAAGCAAATCAGCCTGGATATTGGCCGTAACGAAGTCATCGCCTTTATTGGACCGTCTGGTTGCGGTAAATCCACCTTTCTGCGCTGTCTGAACCGCATGAACGACAGCATTGATATCTGTCGTGTGAAGGGGTCCCTGCATTTGGACGACCATGATATCTACGATCCCAAGCGTGACGTGGTTGAACTCAGAGCCCGGGTTGGAATGGTGTTCCAGAAGCCCAACCCGTTCCCCAAGTCCATTTACGACAACGTGGCCTACGGCCCCCGCATCCACGGGCTGGCCAATCGCAAATCGGATCTCGATGAAATCGTGGAGAACAGCCTCCGTAAGGCCGGTCTCTGGGAAGAGGTCAAGGATCGCCTGGACGCCAATGCAACCGGTATGTCTGGCGGCCAGCAGCAGCGTCTGTGTATTGCCCGTGCGATTGCAGTGAGCCCGGAAGTTGTACTGATGGATGAGCCCTGCTCGGCGCTGGATCCTATTGCCACGGCTAAAGTGGAAGAACTGATTGCCGAACTGTCCGAGAGCTACACGATCGTTATCGTGACCCACTCAATGCAGCAGGCGGCCCGGGTATCCCACCGCACGGCCTACTTCCACCTGGGACACCTGGTGGAAGTAAACGAGACCAACAAGGTATTCACCTCGCCGGAACATGAACTGACCGAGTCCTACATCACCGGCCGTTTCGGCTGATTCCGGACCTGAGGAATTTTGGAGAAGAACAGTATGCCTACTAAGAAGGACGACGTTTACGGGGATCACATCTCCCACAAGTTCAATGACGAACTGATGGAGCTCAAAACCGAGTTCCTGAAAATGGGCGGCATGGTAGAAGCCCAGGTCGAGAATGCCATTCAGGCGTTGGTGGATGGCGATGGCCATCTGGCTGACGAGATTCGCGCCAACGACAAGAAAGTCGACAAGATGGAAGTGGAGATCGACGAGGAAGCCACCCTGATCATCGCCCGTCGGCAGCCGACGGCACGGGATCTGCGTCTGGTGATCTCGGTGATCAAGATGGTCGCCGATCTGGAACGTGTGGGTGATGAGGCCAAGAAAATCGCCAAGCTGGCCATCAAACTGCAGGAAGAGGGCCAGGCCCCGCGCGGCTACGTGGAAGTGCGCCACATCGGCACCCACGTGCTAAGCATGCTTCACGATGCCCTGGATGCCTTTGCCCGCCTGGATTCCGAGCAGGCACTGCGGATCATGAAGGAAGACAAGCGCGTCGACGAGGAATATCAGGCGGCGGCTCGAACCCTGCTGACGTTCATGATGGAAGATACCCGCAATATCTCACGGTGCATGTCCGTGATGTGGGTGCTTCGCGCCCTGGAGCGGGTAGGTGACCACGCCTGCAACATCGCCGAGAACGTGATCTTCATGGTCAAAGGCGAGGACGTTCGTCATACGCCTGTGGAAGAAGCTGAGAAAGTCGTCGGTCGCTGATTTTTCCAACTTCGGTGGAGGGCCGGTAATGCTGTTTGGGACTATCTTTCGCCAGGGATGGCGAAAGCTAAGCGCGCATGGATGCCTTGAGCGTGTCCCAAACAGCATTACCGGACCGCTTGCCGGCACCCAAGTTTAAAACAATCAGGCCTGCTTCATTTTGTCGGTATACGGAGGCCAGCCCAGCGGCTTGCCGGCAAGAACGTGCAAGTGGATGTGGAACACCGTCTGCCCCGAATTTTCCCCGCAGTTCATGACCACACGATAGCCATCGTCGGCAAACCCCTTCTCCTTGGCAATCTTCGCTGCCACCAGATACAGATGCCCCACCAGCTCCCGATCATCTTCGGTGATGTCGTTGATGGTGGCGATGGCCTTCTTCGGGATGACCAGGAAATGCACAGGCGCCTGCGGGTTGATGTCACTGAACGCCAGGGCGATGTCGTCTTCGTACAGGATGTCTGCGGGGATTTCCCGGTTGATGATCTTGGTGAAAATCGTCTCTGACATGATGGCTCCTTTTGGATTGTCCTTGCGATAGTTGTTGGGCGTTAGAGCTGGTTCAGGCCCGGGATCCGGGAGGTTATCTGTCTCACCACGGCCGGCAGTTCCTCGTCGATGCCCATGGCGTAGCGGGCCACCCGGTTGCGGGCGAAGGGCAGGGCGCGGACGGCGCCGAGGCCGAGGTTGCGCAGAAGGTGGACCGGTGGAATCTCGTTGCTGAACAGTTGGTAGAACAGATCCATGGTCAGCATCATTCTGCGGTTCGCCGGCCGGCGCTGTTGTTCGTACAGGTTCAGCCACTTCGGGTCGGCCAGGTCGTCACCGGCGCGCTTGGCCTCTTTGAGGGCTGACTGAAGGGCTTGGGCATCCTGGAAGCCCAGGTTCACCCCCTGGCCGGCCAGGGGATTGATGGTGTGGGCAGCGTCACCGGCCAGGACCACTCGCCCGGTGTGGTACTGTTTGGCGTGCTGGCGGGCAATGGGAAACGAGGCCTTGCTGTCGATGTGGGTCAGCAGTGGCAGACTCGTGGGAAACGATGACTGGATCTCGCTCATCAGGGTACTGTCGTCCAGCGATTGCAGGCGCGCCAGCTCCTCCGGCGAATCGTACCAGACCAGGGAGCCCCAGCTTTCGCCGGGATGGTCGGGGCCGGCGCTGTGCAGGGGCAGGAAGGCCCGGGGGCCGGAGGGGTGGAAACCCTGCCAGGTAATGTCCTCAACTGGCCCCTGATAGCGTACCGAGATGACCATTGCCTGCTGGTCATACTGGTTCCGGGTGGTGCCGATGCCGGCCAGATCGCGGATTCTGGATTGGGCGCCATCGGCTCCGACTACCAGAGCTGCAACCAGCTCGCGGCCATCATCCAGGGTAACAGTAGCTGCATCGCCGGACTGCGCCAGTGAGGCTACACCCTGGCCCTGGAGCAGGGTCACCTGGGGGCAGGCCTCGGCGGTTTGCCAGAGCGCTTGTTGAGTCACCGAGTTCTCGACGATGTGTCCCAGGTGGTGTGCACCCAGCTCGATGGCGTCGAATTGAACTTCAGCCAGTTTTCTGGGCACCAGGTTCTGCAGTGGGTAGCGGGTCTCATCCCATACGGCCAGGCGTTTGTAGGGCGTTGCCCGCATGCGAAGGATATGATCCCAGGCGCCCAGGCTCCGAAGATAGCGCTCACTGCCTGCGCTCAGGGCAGAAACCCGGATGTCCGGGGTGTTGTCTGGATCAAAGGCGGGCGGCGGAGCCCGGTCAACCAGGGCAACGCGGAAGCCATTCTGGCCGAGGCCAGTGGCGAGGGCAGCACCGACCATGCCGGCACCAACTACCACAATATCAAAGGCTTGTGTCATATCGGTTTCCTGTCTGATGCCCCCAGTTTACGCGATGGTGGCAGCCAGACAAGAGACCGGGATCAAGCCGGCAGGGAAACCCTCAATAGCCAGCCATCCCGGATACCCGTGGCTCGGCAGCGTCGTCAGGCCGGCGACGGCCCTTGACCAGCCAGGCGGGTTTCTGGGCTCCGGGTTTGTTGAAGCCCTGGTTCAGGACCATGGGTTGCACCAGAGTCAGGAAATCCGAGGTTTTCATGTGCACCGATTCGCTGTGACTGCCTGCGGCAAACGCCAGCTCTGGCTGTTCGGTCAGAGCTTCGGCACAGTACACGGTCATTCCGAACAGGTTGCCAAAGGGGGGCATGGCGCCTACCTCGCAATCCGGGAAGCGATCCTGGAATTCCTGCTCATCGGCGAGATCAATGAAGTCGGTGTCCAGGATGCGCGATAGCCGGTCCCAGCGGATTCGCCAGGTCGCTGGCATCACCAGCATTGCCATTTTGCCATCCAACTCGATAATCACCGTTTTAACGACTCGGTCGCCGGCAATCTTTACGTGGTGGGCAAGTTCCTGGGCGGTATACGCAGGAGGGTGGGAGAGGCACATGTATTCCACACCTGCCTCATCGAGGAATTCCTTCAACTGCTGTACCGGCATAGTGACAACCTCCTACCAGCAATGACAGCGTTCCGGAGCCTGTGTTGATCAGATTGCCTGGCCCCGATGGCCTGGCGGGGTCGGTAAACCCCGCCATTAATGGTCAGCTTAGTTGAGGTTACGCAGTTTGCGAGTAACCGGATGTATCAATGAGAAACCGATCGCGAATCTCAGTCGGTTTTAATCATATGCACATCGCGCTGGGGGAACGGGATACTGATACCCTCGGCGTCGAACGCTTTTTTCACCTTCTCGTGCATGTCCCAGTAGAACGGCCAAAGGTCGGCGGACTTGGTCCAGGCCCGCACGGTCAGATCGACAGAACTTTCGCCCAGAGCGCCAACCACGATGAGAGGCTCGGGGTCTTTCAGCGCGCGCTCGTCCTCTTCAATGAGTCGCTTGCAGACGGCCTTGGCCTTGTCGATGTCGTCGCCGTAGCCGATGCCGAAAGTCATGTCGCAACGACGGGTCTCATAGGCGCTCAGATTGGTCAGGCTGGCGTTGGCCAGTTGACCATTCGGGATCACGATCCGGCGGTTATCGAAGGTGTCGACAATGGTGTAGAGGATGGATATTTCACGGACGGAGCCCAGGTAGCCCTGGGCGTCGATGACATCGCCGACCTTGAACGGCTTGAAAATCAGGATCAGCACGCCGCCTGCGAAGTTGGCAAGACTGCCCTGCAGCGCAAGGCCGACCGCCAGGCCGGCGGCACCGACAATGGCGATGAAGGATGTGGTGGCAATGCCAACCATGGAAGCAACGGAAATCAGCAGCAGAATCTTGAGGATGACGCTGAGAAGGCCGCAGAGAAATTTGTTCAGGGTGGGGTCTTTCTTACCCAACTTGTTATCGAGTACGTTGACAAACCGGTTGATCAGCCACATGCCCACAATCAATGTGACAATGGCCAGCACGACTTTCGGGGCGTAGGTCATAACCAGGGACATGGCCTGATTCATGAGTTCCGAGGCACCGCCCTCAGCGCCGAATAGATCTTCCATAAAGGACTCCTTGTTCGTTGGTATTTTTCATAAGTGTCGGATTAACGGACAAAATCCTGCAACAACCTGATTCGTCTACATCTGTATATAGCAGACAAATGTCAGGGATGTGTATCGCAGGCCAAATATTCAGTCAGTTGCTACGCAATTGAGCGTTCACTGGCCCAATCGAGAATGGTCTGTGGGCCTCCGCGGACAAGAATCCGGCCCTCTTTCTGGCTCAGTTGGTAGTCATACATGGGGTCGTAATAGTCCTGGAGCAGCGCCTGAATCCAGGCGTGATGTGCGCCAGTCTGTCCGGTGGTTTCCTGCTGCACAAGCGCCTCTTCCATCAGACCGCGCAGCTGCTTGTGACGCTCACCGCCCAGGCGCTTGCGAATGCGATCAATGGCACTCAACAGGTAGTCCCGGAAATTCAGCCAGCCCGCTTCGGCCCCGTCGCGGTTCACGTAATCCGCGAACATGCCTTCAACATAGTCTTCCCGGATGATGGCAACGCGTTCTTCCATGGGTTGCTCAAGAATCAGCAACGGCGACCCGGCCATGCGATCCTTGAGCGATTCGGGCAGGGCGCAGCGCCCCACCAGGCGACTTTCATCTTCCAGGTAGATGGGGCCGCCGGTGTGATGATGAGCCTTGAGCATGGCCACGGCCAGCCGGTTCTCAAAATCGATCTGCGAAGGTTGAGGTGTCACCTGACGCCCGAAACTCGAGCCCCGGTGGTTGGCAAGGCCTTCAAGATCCACCGGATTCGGTAGCTCTTTCAGAACCCGCGTTTTGCCGGTACCGGTGCGACCGCTGAGAATACGAAATTCGCCGGATTCAATCTGCGCTTCCAAACTGTCGATCAGAAACCGGCGCAGCGCCTTGTAGCCGCCTTTGACCAGCGGATAGTCTATGCCGGCCTCCTGGATCCACTGTTGGGTGAGCCGGGAACGCAAGCCGCCCCGAAAGCAGAACAGATAACCCTCGGGATGGCGGGCAACAAAGCGCTTCCACTCTTCAATCCGCTGGGCCTTGATGTCGCCGGATACCAGCTGATGGCCCAGCTCAATGGCCTTGTCCTGGCCTTTTTCCTTGTAACAGATGCCGACCCGGTGGCGCTCATCATCGTTCATCAGCGGTGCGTTTTCGGTGTTCGGAAAACTGCCACGACTGAACTCCACCGGTGCCCGCACGTCCATCAGTGGCACGTCGTTCAGGAACAGGGAAAGGTAGTCGTCGGTGTCGGGTCTGCTTGCCATTTCAGCGGTAAACCAGTTGTCAGATGGAGGCGGCAGTATAGCGGAAATGGCTGTTTTCTGCTTGTGGCGGCCTGTTTCCCGCCAGGGTCATGGGTACAATAACGCCTTCGTTAAATCCGAGGTTGGATACCCCATGTCAGCAGACTGTCTGAATCAGCACCTGCGCAAAACCCTAGCCCGGGGCCGGGTGGCTGTGTCCCGCCCCGCCGGCTGTGAGCGAATCGCCCTGTATCTCTTTGATCCGACGGTTCTTGAAGGGCCATTGTCCCATGAAGAAGCCCAGGCGGTGGTTGCCGAACCTGCCTACTGGTCGTTCTGCTGGGCCAGCGGCCAGGTGCTCGCCAGCTGGATTCTGGACAACCCCTGGTGGGTTGAGGGCAAGCGGGTCCTGGATTTCGGTTCCGGATCCGGAATAGTGGCCGTGGCTGCGGCGATGGCCGGAGCAAGGGAAGCCATCGCCTGCGATATTGATCCGGCAGCGCTGGATGCAGCCAGTGCCAACGCGGCTCTCAATGGCGTTTCCGTTGGCCTTTGCCGTGACTGGGCAGATCGCCCGAAGGATCTGGATGTGGTGACAGCGGCAGATGTGCTCTATGACCCCGAGAACCGGCCGTTGCTCAAGGTGTTTCGGCAGGCGGCCCCCAGGGTTTTGCTTGCCGATTCCAGGATGAAGGTGTTGGGCGACAGCGCCTATCAGAGGCAGACAACGATTGAGGCCCGGACCTGGCCGGATCTGAATGAATTCGAGGAGTTCAATAAGGTGCGCATCTATCTGGCCGGAGTGACCAGCGGGGAGGCTGAGGCAGAAATGGTGGACGTAAAAAAATAAAGGGCAACCATGCGGTTACCCTTTCTCGGAACAGGTCGGCGCATCCTTGCGCATTGGGCAACAGCCATGTTGCGAGATCCTTGAGCCACTCCGTGGTGCCGGCATCCGAGCCGGCTATCCGAATAGTTATCCCTTAAGCGAGGCGTCCATGTGTCCTTGCCTCTCCCTGCAATCCGTGCCGGGGTGCATCCAGTGCGTCGTCCATTTCCCTGTCATCCTTGATGTAAACACTATACCAATTGGATTTTGACAAACGTGTGAACTATGCACGCGTCCCAGTTGAGGTCAGTGCGGGCTTATCCAATAAAGTATGTTTATCAGTCAGTTAGGTTTCGTCTAAGGACGCCTTCGCACCACTGCGCACGCGATTTCACCGCAAGATCTCACGTCTTTGTAAGATATATCTCACAGAGATCCTGGCGAATTTCGCAAATCCGGTTTTCTGGCTTTGTGAATGCCGGGCCAGGGAAGGAGGCCGATAGCGATGCCCGCGCCGTCTGCAGCCAGATCTGCCAGGGAAAATTCCCGGTAGGGCAGGTTTGCCTGGATGAGTTCGATCCCGAGGCCAAAGCCCAGCAGTGCCGGTGCAAACCAGATCGCTCGAAGTTCCGGCCAGGCCAGGCGAGTCAGTATGGTGAGCTCAAGGAACGCGATCAGATGGTTAACCTTGTCACTTGAGGATGAGGGAACGGGGTAAGGATTGTCCGTTGTCGCAAGAAACCCGATGGCCAACACGGAAACCACAAAAGCTGCCCGCCAGAGGGGGCGGTATTGCAACAGGCTGGTCATTTGTTGTTTCAAAGTATCCATCGGGGAAGTCACTGAGCGTTCTCGGGCTGTGGGAATGTTGTCAACATGATATGCTTTGCGCCCCGTCATTGTCATTGAAGCGGAGGTCCTGCCAGCGATGCTCAAGGGTAATTTTTTTCGTGGACTGGGCTATCTGGGTGAAGGTTTCCGCCTGATTCGTCAGCCCGGCCTGCGGCTGTTTGTCATTATTCCCCTGATTATCAATATTCTGCTCTTCGGCTTGCTGTTCTTTTTCATGGGAGAGCTTTTTGCCGGCCTGATTGCCGCCGCCATGGCGTGGCTGCCGGACTGGGCCTGGCTCCAGGCACTGGACTGGCTGTTCTGGATTCTCTACGGCGCGGTCATCGTGCTGATGTTGGCCTATGGCTTCGTGATCGTCGCCAACCTGATTGGCTCCCCGTTTTACGGCTACCTTGCCG
This sequence comes from Marinobacter maroccanus, assembly GCF_002933275.1. Lineage (GTDB taxonomy): Bacteria > Pseudomonadota > Gammaproteobacteria > Pseudomonadales > Oleiphilaceae > Marinobacter > Marinobacter maroccanus. The sequence goes on along the minus strand of NZ_PSSX01000004.1, from coordinate 60,505 downwards.
AGCTGACGGAAAAACATCTGACCGGTCAGGAGGTGAACACCGACGACAGCTGGGCCTCCATTATCAAGGACATTCCCCGCGCACTCTGGCGTGAGGTTCAGAAGATTCTGTATTACCTGCCCCGCGCCATCGGTCTGCTTATCATCGGCCTGATCCCGGTTGTTAACCTGGCTGCAGCCGTTCTGTGGTTTCTTTTCAACAGCTGGATGATGGCCCTGCAATACGTGGATTATCCCGCAGACAACCATAAGGTCAGCTTCCCTGCCTTGCGGCGTTTGCTGGGCGACACGCGGTTGTCTGCCTTCGGGTTCGGCTTACCGGTGGCATTGGCCGCCATGGTGCCGGTACTGAACCTGTTTGTGGTGCCGGCGGCGGTGTGCGGGGCAACGGCTTACTGGGTGCGTGAGAACGGCGCCACAAGAACTTAATTGGTCTGGAGGTTTCTTGGATACATCGGAATTTGTTATTGGTCAGCGTTGGGTCAGCCACAGTGATACCGGCCTGGGGCTCGGAATTGTCACGGATATCTCCGGTCGCCGGGTAACCCTCGGTTTTCCTGCCGCCGATGAGGAACGCACTTACGCGATTGATAACGCACCTCTGTCCCGCATCATCTACCAGCTGGGCGAGGAGATTGAGGCCTTTGACGGCGAGCGGTACATCGTTCGCGCGGTCGAGGACATCGGTGGTGTACTCATGTACCACGGAGACGATGGTACCGACCTGCATGAAATCTCCGAGGTAAAGCTCGCAGGCTCTGTGAATTTTTCAGCGCCGCACCAGCGGCTGTTCGCGGGCCAGTTCGATCGCAACGGCGCCTTTCGGCTGAGGTATGCCACGCTTCAGCACATGAATCGCCTGCGGGCGTCCCCCGCCCAGGGCCTGATCGGCGCCCGCACCCAACACCTGCCGCACCAGATCTACATTGCCCATGAGGTTGCCCGGCGTCATGCGCCACGGGTGCTCTTGGCCGATGAGGTCGGCCTCGGCAAAACCATTGAAGCAGGGTTGATCCTGCACTATCAGCTGCACACAGGGCGTGCAAAGCGCGCTCTTATAGTGGTGCCGGATTCCCTCACCCATCAATGGCTGGTGGAAATGCTTCGGCGTTTCAATCTGCGTTTCTCGATCGTGGATCAGGGTCGCTACGATGCCCTGAAAGAGCAGGAAAGCGACGTTGATGCCCTGGTTAACCACATTTTTGGCGACGAGGATGCGGTCAATCCCTTTGAGAGCGAGCAGCTGGTGCTCTGCAGTCTCGATTTCCTGAAGAAAAGCCAGAAGGCGCGGGACGATGCCCTGAAGGCCGAATGGGACCTGATGATTGTAGACGAGGCCCACCATCTGGCCTGGAGCCCGGAAGAAGTCAGTCCGGAATACCAGATCGTTGAGGAATTGTCGGCGATCAGCCGGGGTCTGCTGTTGTTGACGGCGACGCCGGAGCAGGTGGGTGTTGCCAGCCACTTCGCGCGGTTGCGGCTGCTCGATCCGGCCCGTTTCCATGATCTGGAAGCCTTCCGGAAAGAGGAAGAGCAGTACGAGACGATTAACGCTGTTGTCCGTCGCCTTCTGGACGAAGAATCTGAAATCAGCACCGAAGACCAGAAATTGCTACAGGACTGGCTTGGCGAAGAGCTGGATCAGCTACTGGCCGGAGATAACCCGCGGCAATCGGTTATCGATGCCTTGCTGGATCGACATGGCACCGGGCGGGTGCTGTTCCGGAACACCCGGGCGGCGATCCAGGGATTCCCCGAGCGCCGTCCCAACCCGGAACCTTTGCCGTGCCCGGCCATGTACGAAGGCCAGGCTTCAGGTATTCAGGGGCTGACCCCCGAGCAACTGGTCCCCGAGGAGCAGTGGCTGGCCGACGATCCGCGGGTGGCGTGGCTTGAGAAAAAGCTGGTCAGCCTGCGTCCCGCAAAGGTCGTTGTCATTTGTGCCAGCGCTGAGACCGCCATGGCCCTGGAGCATTATCTTCAACTGCGGGCCGGCATCCGCAGTGCCGCCTTCCATGAGCACCTGAGTCTGATCGAGCGAGACCGGGCTGCCGCCTATTTTGCCGACACGGAGCAGGGTGCCCAGGCACTGATCTGTTCTGAAATTGGCAGCGAGGGCCGTAACTTCCAGTTTGCCCACCACCTGGTGCTCTTCGATCTACCCGCCAATGCCGATCTGCTCGAGCAGCGCATCGGCCGGCTGGACCGGATCGGTCAGACCGAAGCCATCGATATTCATGTTCCCTACCTGCGTGATACCAGCCAGGAGGTGCAGTTCCGCTGGTTTCATGAAGGTTTGAACGCTTTCGCCGAAAGCTGCGCCGTGGGTGTTGCGGTTCAGGAAACGGTGCAGGCCCAGTGGCAGCAGGCTATTGATGGTGATGCCAGTGTCTCCGACGAGCTGGTGAAAGCCTCTGAAAACGAGGCAAAACGCCTGAAAACGCTGCTGCAAAATGGCCGCGATGCCCTGATCGAGCTGAATTCCTGTCGCCCTGAGGTAGCCGGGGATCTGATCGCAGCTATAGAGGACGAAGAAGCCGAGGCCCGGGTTCGCGATTACATGATGGAAGCTTTTGACATCCTCGGTGTGGATGTCGAGGACCATGCCGATCACTCCGACATTCTGCGGCCCGGCGAACAATACCAGGCCGGTCATGTGGCCGAGTTGCCGGAAGACGGGATCACCGTGACCTGGGACCGACAAAACGCTCTTGAGCGGGAAGACCTGGCCTTCATGAGCTGGGAGCATCCGATGGTCACCGGGGTGATGGACTCGGTCACCAGTTCCGGTCTTGGCAAGGCCGCCCTTGCCAGCCTTTCCGTAAAGGCCCTGCCTCCCGGTACGCTGCTGATGGAAGCCCTGTTCACCGTGCACTGCCCGGCGCCAGAAGCCCTGCAACTGACCCGCTACCTGCCGGTATCGCCGTTGCGCCTGTTGGTGGACGTGAATGGCAAGGAACTCTCGGGGGCGTTGCCCCACGACCGCCTGAACGAGATGTGCTCGAATATTCGCCGGCGCACGGCCCAGGCCATCGTGCCCCAGATCCGGCCCCAGGTTGAAACCATGGTGGATCACGTTGAGCGGTTGTCCGAGCCTCACCTGGAGCCCCTGAAAGCCGGTGCACTTGAGCAGCTCACTGCCAGTTTTGAGCCGGAGATCAGAAGACTGGAAGCGTTGCAAAAGGTGAATCCGGCGATCCGCAATGAGGAAATCGACTTTTTCCGGAACCAGTTCGCGGCGGCGAGAGAGGCCATAGGCCATGCCAGCCTGGCTCTGGAAGGTATTCGTGTGATTGTGACCTCATAAATTGGGGTCTGACGGCCGTAACTGGCTGACTGTGCGGCATTTGCTGGTCAGCCCTCATCTGATGCGGTACCGTAAACGTAACGAATTGTAGTCTTCGAATTTTCCGAACCATGGATGACAGAGAGAACCTATGATGACTTTCATTCTGTTTGTAGTAGCACTGGCCGGTTTGCTGATTGTGATGCGGCGCGAGTCAGGTGCAACTTCCGCGATCGGTGTGATGGCGGTAACTGGTCTGCTGTCCCTCATCTTTGCCTCTGGCTGGCTGGCTCTGTTGCTCTTTATTGGTGCTGCAATCACAGCAGCCGCCGGCCTTCCGGGTTTCCGCCAGAGCTGGCTGACTCCCCGCATCTTTGCGATGTTCAAGAAAGTCGCCCCCAAGGTTTCGGATACTGAAAAAGTGGCCCTTGAGGCAGGGACCGTGGGCTGGGACGGTGAACTGTTTACAGGTCGGCCCGACTGGCACAATCTGCTGATTAACCGTAACACGGGCCTGACTGAGGAAGAGCAGGCTTTCGTCGACAACCAGTGCGTCCAGGCGATTTCCATGTGCAACACCTGGGATGTGGCGGTTGAACGGGCTGATTTGCCCAAAGAACTCTGGGACTTCCTCAAGAAGGAAGGTTTCTTCGGAATGATCATTCCCAAGGAATACGGCGGTCTCGAATTCTCTGCCAAGGCGCAGTCTGCAGTTCTGCAAAAACTGGCGTCCAACGAATCACTGATGGTGTCTGTGGGCGTTCCAAATTCTCTCGGTCCGGGTGAGCTGCTTGTAAAATATGGCACCGAGGAACAGAAAAACCACTACCTGCCGAGGCTTGCTGACGGTCGCGAAATTCCGTGTTTTGGTCTGACAGGCCCAAGGGCTGGTTCGGATGCGACGTCACTTCCGGACACAGGTATCGTTTGCAAACAGAAAGTCGATGGCAAGGAAGTTGTCGGTATCCGGCTCAACTTCGAGAAGCGCTGGATCACTCTGGCGCCCATCGCCACGGTTGTCGGGCTCGCCTTCCGTATGTTTGATCCGGACGGGATCCTTGGCGAAACCGAAGACTACGGTATTACCTGCGCACTGATCCCCAGGGACACCAAGGGTATGGAAATCGGTCGTCGTCATTGCCCGATTGGCAGCCCGTTCCTGAATGGCCCGATCAAGGGTAAAGATGTCTTCATTCCGCTGGATTACATCATCGGTGGTGTGGATATGGCCGGTCAGGGCTGGCGTATGCTGGTTGAGTGCCTGTCGGTAGGTCGCTGCATCACCTTGCCGTCCGGTGCAGCGGGGGCGGCTGCGTCGGCTGTCGGCACCGCTGGCGGTTTCACCCGTATCCGCCGTCAGTTCAATACGCCGGTTGCGGATATGGAAGGTGTGCAGGAGCCGCTGGCACGTATCGCCGCCAAGACCTATATCTCTCAGGCGGCTGTGAACCACACCGCCAACATGATTGATAAAGGCGAAAAGCCGGCAGTGCCATCTGCGATCCTTAAATACCACCTTACCGAGTTCCAGCGCGGTGTATTGACCGATGCAATGGATGTCCATGGCGGCAAGACCGTGACACTTGGCCCGCGAAACTATCTGGGCATTGGCTACAGCGGTGCTGCTGTCTCTATCACCGTTGAGGGTGCCAACATCATGACCCGCAGCCTTATGATCTTCGGTCAGGGCGCCATTCGCTGTCATCCCTATGTGCTCAAGGAGCTGGCGGCCAAGGACAACGATGATATCAACGCGTTTGATGATGCCTTCTTCGGTCATGCCGGCCTGATTTTCGGCAATGCAGCCCGCGCGTTTACCCAGGCCCTGGGTCTTGGTCGGGCAGATGTGCCGTTTGACAGCGCCAGTCGCAAGTACGCCCAGGCTGTCGCCCGTTTCAGCGCGGCCTTTGGCCTGTGCTCGGATGCGGCGATGACCACCCTCGGCAGCGAACTGAAGATGCGGGAGCTGATCTCAGCACGATTGGGGGATATGCTGTCCAACCTGTATCTCGCTTCTATGGTGCTCAAGAACTGGCACGAGACTCAGCCGGTAGAGGGTGAGAAGGAGGTAATGGAGTACAGTCTGGGCATGCTGCTGCATCGCACTGAGGAAGCCCTGGATGAATTTCTCCAGAACCTGCCGAATCGCGCCGTGGCGCTGGTTCTGCGCGGTATTACCATGCCGCTCGGCCGCCGTTGGGGTAGCCCTCAGGACGGCCTTGCGCGCAAACTGGCTCGTGCAATATCCACCGACACGCCTATCCGTAACAAGCTGATAGCCAGCGTCTGGCACACCGATGGCGAGGGCACCGTGGAGAATCCGGTGGCTCGCTACAATGGTCTGCTCAAGGACTACGACAAGGCCGAGCAGCTTTACCGGAAAGCGACCAAGGCCTACGCCAAGGGTGAATTGCCGATGACCGCCTTGCATCCGGAAGAGCGATTCGAAGCGGCCCTGAAGGCTGGTATCTATACCAAGGAAGAAGCCGATTTCATGCGCCAGTATGAGACCGTGGTACTCGAGATGCTGACGGTCGATGACTTCCCGTTTGATGAGTTTGCGCGCAACAAGGAGACAGTGATTGACCACAACCCCGCCTGACAAGGAAATGCCCTGACATGTGGTTGTCGTTTCTTGCAGTCAGTGTTGGCGCCGTGATCGGCGCCAACCTGCGTTGGGCGCTGGGTTTGTGGCTGAATACGACCTACCATGCCGTTCCTTACGGAACCCTGGTTGCAAATCTCAGCGGTGGCTGGTTGATCGGCTTGCTGATTGGCTACTTCAGCCATGGCACCACGCTGGCGCCGGAATGGCGACTGTTCGCAATCACCGGCCTGTGCGGTGCCCTGACCACTTTTTCCACGTTCTCGCTGGAGATGTTTGCGGCAATCCAGGAGGGTAAATGGGCCATGGCCATTACCGGTATTCTGGCTCACGTGGTTGGCTCCATCCTCATGACTGCGCTGGGAATTTACACCTTCGGCCTGGTGAAGGGGTGATGGGTACCACTACCTACATTTTTTCTTGAAAATGCCCTTGGCAAGCTTCGGATTCAGGAGTAGAGTGAAGGGCGTAGGAAAGATTCAGCAAAGCATTTCATGAATAAGACGTACCTCCGCAGTTAGTAGTGACCGTCCTGTTTTTGATTCCGCGAGTTCTGTATTTCCGCAAAACGCCGACCTGACACCATGAAGGTGAGAGGCGGCAGATAATATGATTGATTTCAGGAAGTTTAAGTATGTCTACTACTACCGGTACTGTTAAGTTCTTCAACGAAGCAAAAGGCTTTGGCTTTATCACTCGTGAAGGCGGCCCGGACGTTTTTGTTCACTACAGCGCTATTCAGGGCAGCGGTTTCAAAACTCTGGCAGAAGGCCAGCAGGTTGAGTTCACCGTTACCCAGGGCCAGAAAGGTCCTCAGGCGGAGAACGTTGTTGCCCTGTAATCCCTGATGGATTCGGCAATAACCGCCAAAAAGGCAGCTTCGGCTGCCTTTTTTAATGTCTGAAAATAGGCATTACATGATGCCCCGCTTTTGTCATTATCCCCTCTTTGTGTAATCTTTACCGGCCTGCTGCTCGTTTAACCGGAAGTCGAGATCTCCAGGAATCATTACATGCTCCGACTGCTAAAAGCTGCCTGGATCCTGTTCTGGGCCATACTGCTCACCCTGATTCTGTTTTTCCCGATCGTGATTGCTGCCCTGCTTGGAAAGCGTGGGGACGCCGCGTTTCATGGCACCCAGATCTACGCCTGGATCATCCTGAAGGTTTGCGGTATCCGCCTGAAAGTGCGTGGCAAGGAAAACATCGAACCGGGCCAGCGCTACGTAATTCTGAGCAATCATGCTTCCTATCTTGATCCGCCCGCACTGGTGCTGGCCCTCGGTCTGCAGTACCGGTGGGTGATCAAGAAGGAGCTGCGCAAGGTGCCCCTGTTCGGATTGGCTCTGGAGACGTCCCGGAACCTGTTTATCGACCGCTCCAAAGGCAGCGACGCGCTGGAAAGTATCAAGCGCGGTGTCGACCAGCTTCCGGACGGCACCAGCATACTGATTTTTCCGGAGGGTACCCGTTCGTGGGATGGCAAGTTGCTGCCTTTCAAGAAGGGTGGTTTTGTCATTGCCCAGGATGGTCAGCTACCGATTCTTCCGGTAACCATCTGCGGCTCCCACCAACGTTTGCCCAAGGGTAGTGCGGCGTTCAGCAGCGGTGAGATTGAAATAGTCATCCATCCGCCGATGGCTTCCGGGGCTTTGCCGCTGGACGATTTGATGACGGATGTTCGAAACAGCATCGCGTCTTCCCTCTGAAAAACAAAAACCCGGCCTCCAGGCCGGGTTCCGGTTTTCGGAGGGGTACATGTGTTACTGAGCGAAAATGGCCTCATAGAAACGCATGGTGCCTTCCCAGGAGCGGTTCGCGGCTTCTTCGTCATAGCCAATCGGCATGCCGAATTCCTCAGCGACCTTGTCGGCTCCGGGGTTGGTGAAGGAGTGCAATACTCCGGGGAAGCTCACCAGCGTGAGGTCGACTTCCGCATCCTGCATCTCTTTCACCAGGCCGGCGACCTGCTCTGAGGGAACCATCTTGTCGGCACCACCGGTGTACACCTGAACCCTGGCCTTCACGGTTCCGGCTTCCGCGGTGATAGGGCTGCCAAGCGCGCCGTGGTAGCTGACGACGCCGTCCAGATCCACGCCCATACGTGCCATATTCAGGACGACTGCGCCGCCAAAGCAGTAGCCTTGTGCGGCAATGCGGGAAGCATCAACACTTTCATGATTCTGCAGAATTTCCATTGCCTTCATAAAGCGCGCCTTGACCTGGTCCATGTCCTTGGTCGCTTCCTGCATGAACTTCTGGGCGGTATCGGGATGGTCTGCCTGTTTGCCGGAGCCATACATGTCCAGGGCAAACGCCGTGTAGCCGGATGCCGCAAGCCGCTCCGCCTGACCCCGCGCGAATTCATTGTGGCCCCACCATTCATGGACCACCAGAACGCCCGGACGCTTCTCTTCGAACTCATCATCCCAGGCCATGTAACCGGTGAAGGTGGTTTCACCGACCTTGTATTCGACGGTCTTGGTTTGCATTTCTGCCAGTGCCTGCGTGCTTGCCAGAGTGAGTGAGAGGGTTGCGGCTGCCGTTGTTGCTTTCAGGGTTGTCATAATCTGTCCTGCTCCTTTTGGGTCGGATTGTCTTTTTGTCCGGAATTCTACGCCCGGAACTGGTAAACCGATGCAATCAGTTGCCAATCCAGTATAGGACCTTTTGACTACACTACAGTCAGAGACTTGCTAATCCGGACTGTTTTGGAGGTTGTCTATGAAAATCGGCGTGCCCAGGGAAATCAAGAACCGCGAATACCGTGTAGGGATGACGCCGGCTGCTGTTCACGAGCTGTGTGGCCACAATCATGAGGTTTTTGTTGAAACCGGGGCTGGCGCTGCCATCGGGTTTTCCGACGAGGATTACCGCCAGGCGGGAGCCAGTATCCTTGGTACCGGGAGGGAGGTTTTCGACACGGCCGAGTTGATCGTCAAGGTCAAGGAGCCCCAGGCCGAAGAGCGGGCCATGCTGAAGCCGGAACACACTATCTTCACCTATCTCCACCTGGCTCCGGACAAGGCCCAGACCGACGATCTGGTGAAGTCTGGAGCTACCTGTATAGCCTATGAAACGGTCACTGATCGTGCGGGCCATTTACCCCTGTTGGCACCGATGTCGGAAGTGGCAGGGCGTATGTCGATCCAGGCCGGCGCCCACTGTCTGGAGAAGGCCATGGGTGGGCGCGGCGTCCTGCTGGGCGGCGTGCCTGGTGTCAGCCCGGCCCGGGTCGCGGTGGTCGGTGGTGGTGTCGTTGGCCAGAACGCCGTTGCCATGGCAGTAGGTCTTGGCGCCCAGGTGACGGTGCTGGATCGAAATATGGAGGTATTACGACATCTGGACCATCTCTACGGCAACCGCATAACCACGCTGTTTTCCACGGCCCAGACCCTCGACCAGGCGGTAACCGAATCGGATCTTGTCGTTGGCAGCGTTCTCATTCCCGGAGCTTCGGCGCCCAAGCTGATTACCCGTGACATGATCCGTCGCATGCCGGAGGGGAGCGTCATCGTAGACGTTGCCATCGACCAGGGCGGCTGTGCTGAAACCTCCCGGGCAACCACCCACGACGATCCCACGTATATTGTTGACGGTGTGGTACATTACTGCGTGGCGAATATGCCGGGTGCCGTAGCGCGTACCTCCACGCTGGCGCTGAATAACGTTACCTTGCCTTTTGTGGCGGCCCTGGCCAATAAGGGTCCGGACCGGGCGATGAAGGAAGATCCACACCTCAGGGCCGGGCTGAACGTGGCTGCCGGCAAGGTGACCTACAGGGAAGTGGCAGAAGCGACCGGGCACCCATACACAAACCCTGAATCCCTGTTGGGATCCTGAGTGTGAAACCCTCGGAGAAACCATGAAACTGATCGGATCTACCACTTCGCCTTACGTTAGGCGCATTCGAATCCTGCTGGATGAGGAGCCCTATGAATTCGTCAATCTCAATATTTATGGTGAAGGTCGGGACGAACTGCGGCGTAATAATCCGACACTGAAAATTCCGGTGCTCGAAGACGCCGGTCAGGAAATCTATGACTCCCGTATCATTGCCCGTTATATCAGTGCCAAGCAGGGCCGTGACCCGCTGACCTGGGACCAGGAGAACCAGCTGACCATGGTCGACGGTGCCAACGACTCCGCGGTCACCATGTTGCTCTCGGAGAAGTCCGGCATTGATACCGGCGAAGACCTGATGTTCTATAACCTCCAGCGTGAGCGGATCATGACTACCTTACGCACGCTGGCTGCGATGGTGGAGGACGGTCAGTTCGAAACCTGGAATTACCCCGCTATCTGTCTGTACTGCCTGGTGGACTGGCTGGACTTCCGGGATCTGGTGGACTTCTCGGGTGTGGAAAGCCTGTTGTCCTATCGTGACAGCCGCAGGGATTATCCGTGGGTTACCGAGACTGATCCCCGCAACTCCTGATTCCGGGCGGCCGGCAACGGCTGGCCGCCGATCTCATAATTTAAGTTTAAATTAAGCCTTCTGAAAGGTTGCAGAAGCTATTCTGTGCTTTTATCTTTGGTCATTACTTAATCATTTAAGTGCTCATTCCGGACTCTGGTCCGATTTTTTTGAGTTACTATCTTAATGCATTAAGTTTCAAATAAACTGCAGCTACAACAGACCTTACAAAAACAATACGAGGTTCCAACAAATGAATTCTGGTAAGACTCCAATCCGTAATCCCCTTGCCGTCGCAGTCTCTCTGGGCCTGCTGGTCTCGCTGCCCCTGGCCGCCCAGGCCCAGGACAGTGTGGAAGAGCGACTTGCCGCGCTGGAAGAAAAACTCGCTGAAGTGGAGCCCCAGGCCACCGGCGCTGAGGGATTTTCTTTCAACACCTACGCACGTTCTGGCCTGTTGCTGAATGGCGACCTGCAAAGTGCCCCGGGCAGCCCGTACCTGACCCCTGCCGGTTCTGTGGGCGGCGCGGTAGGCAGACTGGGTAACGAGCCCGACACTTACCTTGAGGCAATACTCAACTACAAGCAGGAAGCTGAAAACGGCACCAAATCCCACTACCGCCTGATGATCGCCGATTCCACCACCTCCAGTAACGACTGGACGGCCGGTGACGGCGCCCTGAACGTTCGTCAGGCCTATGTGGAATTCAGTGATCTTGCCGGTTTTTCCGGAATCTTCCGGGATTCTGCGATCTGGGCCGGTAAACGGTTTGACCGCGACAATTTCGACATTCACTGGCTCGACAGTGATTTCATCTTCCTCGCCGGCCTTGGCGCGGGCGTTTACGATGTGAAGTTTGCCGAATCGGTGAAATCCAATTTCTCGCTCTACGGCAGAAGCTTCATTGACTTCCCTTCCGACCCGCAGACAGCATCCGAAACCTCAAGCACCGACAGTCTGATCCTTACCGCCAACAACTATTTCGGCAACGTTCAGTGGATGCTCAACGGCATCAACGCCCAGGATAACGAGACCCGGGTTGTGGGCGGCGTACAGGAAGCGGCAGATACAGGTTTTCATACCATGCTGGCCTACCACGCCGGTGACTTCTTCGGCCTGTCCGATGGCAACTTCAAGGTGGCAGTGATGCATGGCCAGGGCCTGGGTGCCGAGGCCAAGAACATCGGTGCCGACGGCGACCTGCATGAGGATGCGGTCAGCACTCGTCTGGGGATTTACGGTACCACTTACCTGGGCGAGAACTGGCGTATTGCCCCGGCCATCCTGGCGGAAACCAGCGAAGACCGCTACATCAAGGGGGATGAGTACCAGTGGCTGACGTTCAACACCCGGCTGGCCCACGAGATCGGCAGTAACTTCGAGATGCAGTATGAGGCCTCCTGGCAGACCATGGATATCACACCGCTGGGCTATGCCGGTCGCAATTCAGTAGATGGTGACTACTCCCGGTTTACCGTAGCCCCCACATTCAAACCCCAGGTCGGTGGCTTCTGGAATCGGCCGGAGATCCGGGTGTTTGCCAGCTACTCCACCTGGGATGACGAGCTGGACGGCTATGCCACCGGCGACGCCCTGGGCGAGGCCGACACCGACTTCACCAGCGGCCAGTGGACCTTTGGTACGCAAATGGAAATCTGGTTCTGAAACCGACAATAACAAACCGAGGTGATTAACATGTCCAGATTCAATCGAAACCTGTGGATGGCCGGCAGCCTGGCGGCTTTTGCCTTTGCTGGCGGCGTGCAGGCCAAGACCATCACCATCTCCTGTGGCGCCGTGGGTGCCGAGAAGCAGCTTTGTGAGGAAGGCACCCAGGCCTGGGCAGATCAGACTGGCCACGAGGTCAAGGTGGTTTCCACGCCCAATTCGGCGACTGAACGACTTTCGCTGTATCAGCAGCTGCTGGCGGCCCAATCCGAGGATGTCGATATCTTCCAGATCGACGTGGTCTGGCCGGGCATGCTGGCCCAGCACCTGGTGGACCTCTCGGAATACACCAGCGGTGCCGAGGATGCCCACTTCGAGTCCCTGGTCCAGAACAACACCGTGGACGGTCGGCTGGTGGCCATGCCCTGGTTTACCGATGCGGGCGTGCTGTATTACCGCAAGGATCTCCTGGAAAAGTATGACCAGCAGGTTCCGGAAACCTGGCAGCAACTGACCGATTCTGCTCGCGTGGTAATGGCCGGTGAGCGTGAAGCCGGTAACGACCGCTTCTGGGGATTTGTCTGGCAGGGCAGGGCCTATGAAGGTCTCACCTGCAACGCGCTTGAATGGGTTGCCTCCCATAACGGTGGCACGGTGGTGGACGCCGAAGGCAATGTCACCATCAACAATCCCCAGGCCCGGGAAGCGCTGGCGCTGGCCAGCACCTGGATTGACGACATTTCCCCGCGCAGCGTGCTGAACTACACCGAAGAAGAGGCGCGGGGCGTGTTCCAGTCCGGCAATGCGCTGTACATGCGTAACTGGCCCTACGCCTGGAGCCTGGCGCAGAGCGATGACAGTCCGGTCAAGGACAAGGTCGGCGTCGTGGCACTGCCCAGAGGTGGCGAGCAGGGCACTCATGCCGGCACCCTGGGAGGCTGGCAGTTGGCTGTTTCCCGTTACTCCGCCAACAAGGACGAAGCGGCGGATCTGGTGCGGTTCCTGACCAGCTACGAGGAGCAGAAACGGCGGGCGATTCAGGGCAGCTACAACCCCACCATTCCCGGCCTGTATGAGGATGAGGAAGTTCTCACCGCAGTGCCCTTCTTTGGCGAACTGTTCGAAACCTTCAAGAACGGTGTGCCCAGGCCTTCTTCTGTCACCGGTGAAAGCTATGGCAGGGTCAGCAATGCGTTCTTCAATGCCACCCATCAGGTGCTTTCTGGCGAGGCGGAGCCAGAGCAGGCGTTGAATGGTCTGGAGCGTCAGCTTCAGCGTCTTGGCCGCCGGGGCTGGTAACCGGCCATGGCTCATACCACACCGGCACCTGTAGAAACGGCCGCGGGCGGCAAGTCGCCGGCCCGGGCACTGCCCGCCAAAAGGCAAGCCAGCCGGGTGCGCCGCCAGCGCCTGCGAGCGGCATGGCTGTTCCTGATACCCATGCTGGTGGTGCTGGCTGCCGTGGCGGGCTGGCCACTGATGCGAACCATCTGGTTCAGCTTCACCGATGCCAGTTTCTCCAATATCAGCGAGTACGGCCTGGTGGGCTTCGAAAACTACCTGGTCTACGACAACGGCGCCTGGTACGGCGTGTTGGCGGACCCGACCTGGTGGAATGCGGTGTGGAACACGCTGTTCTTCACGGTGGTGTCGGTGGGTATGGAAACCGTGCTGGGTCTGATCATCGCGTTGACCCTGAACGCCCAGTTCCGCGGTCGGGGCTGGGTCCGGGCTGCGACCCTGATTCCCTGGGCGGTGCCAACCATTGTTTCGGCCAAGATGTGGGGCTGGATGCTCCACGACCAGTTCGGGATTATCAATGAGATGCTGCTGGGCATCGGCCTGATTTCAGAGCCACTGAACTGGACGGCCAACGCCGATCTGTCCATGTGGGCGGTCATTATGGTCGATGTCTGGAAAACCACGCCGTTTATGGCCCTGCTCACGCTGGCGGCCCTGCAGATGCTGCCCTCGGACTGCTATGAGGCGGCAAAAGTGGACGGCATTCATCCGGTACGGGTGTTTTTCAAGGTCACCCTGCCGTTGATCCTGCCGGCGTTGATGGTCGCGATCATTTTCCGGGTGCTTGATGCCCTGCGGGTATTCGATGTGATCTACGTGCTGACATCCAACAGTGCGGACACCATGTCCATGTCGGTCTATGCCCGGCAGCAGCTGGTGGAATTCCAGGATGTCGGATACGGTTCAGCTGCTTCCACGGTGCTGTTCCTGGTCATCGCCCTGCTGACCATCAGCTATCTCTATCTCGGCCGCAAACAGATCGGGGGTGAGGCATGAACCGCAAATTGCTGAAGAAAATCGCGGCGAAAACCGGTTTTACTGTCCTGCTTGCAGGGATCCTGTTGTTTACGGTGTTTCCGTTCTATTACGCGATTGTGACCTCGTTCAAGAGCGGTTCCGAGCTGTTCGATGTGACCTGGTGGGTGAGCTCGTTCAATTTCTCCAATTACCTGTCGGTAATTGGCGACGGCTCGTTCGTGGGTAGCATCTGGAACTCGGTACTGGTGTCCTTCGCCACGGTGATCATTGCCATGGCCTTTGGCCTGACGGCGGCCTATGCCCTGGGGCGGGTGCAGTTCCGGGGCCGGAGTGCGGTGTTGATGATTGTGCTCGGGGTATCGATGTTTCCACAGGTGGCGGTGCTCTCCGGGCTGTTTGAGGTGATCCGGGCCCTGGACCTTTACAACAACCCGCTGGCGCTGATCTTCTCCTACACCATCTTCACGTTGCCGTTCACGGTCTGGATTCTGACCACCTTCATGCGGCAGCTGCCGAAGGAACTGGAAGAGGCCGCCATTGTTGACGGTGCTTCGCCCATGACCACGCTGTTCAAGGTGTTTATCCCCTTGATGTGGCCGGCCATGGCCACAACCGGTCTGCTGGCGTTTATCGCCGCCTGGAACGAGTTCCTGTTTGCACTCACCTTCACCCTCACTGACGACCAGCGCACGGTGCCTGTCGCCATTGCCCTGCTGACCGGCGGCTCCCAGTACGAGCTGCCCTGGGGCAATCTGATGGCGGCGTCTGTGATCGTCACGGTGCCGTTGGTGTTGCTGGTGCTAATTTTCCAACGTCGTATCGTATCCGGCCTCACGGCGGGTGCGGTGAAAGGTTAATTGAGGAGTTATTGTATGACCCAGTCACAGCCCTGGTGGAAAGGTGGCATTATCTACCAGATCTATCCCCGCAGTTTTCTCGACAGCAACGGGGATGGTATTGGCGATCTGAAGGGCGTTACCCGGAAACTGCCCTATGTCGCCTCCCTGGGCGTGGATGCTATCTGGCTGTCTCCGTTCTTTACCTCACCCATGAAAGACTTCGGCTACGACGTCTCTGATTACCGCGGGGTCGATCCGATCTTCGGAGACATGGATGACTACCGGGCGCTGGTGGCTGAAGCCCATCGCCTGGGCCTGAAGGTGATCATTGACCAGGTGCTCAGCCACACCGCTGAAAACCATCCCTGGTTCGAGGAAAGCCGTTCCAGCCGGGACAATCCTAGGGCTGACTGGTTTGTCTGGGCCGACCCCAAACCCGACGGCACTCCGCCCAACAACTGGCTGTCCATTTTTGGTGGCAGCGCCTGGGCCTGGGACAGTCGCCGGGGCCAGTATTACCTCCACAACTTCCTGGCCAGCCAGCCGGACCTGAACTTCCACAATCCGGCGGTGCGCCAGGCCCAGCTGGATAATATGCGGTTCTGGCTGGAGCTGGGGGCGGATGGGTTCCGCCTGGACACTGTGAACTTCTACTACCACAGCCAGGGACTGGAGAATAATCCGGCCGTTCCCGCTGGTGAGAACAAGACCTTTGTTGCCAAGGGTGTGAATCCATACACCTATCAGCGCCACGTGTACGACCTCAGTCAGCCGGAGAACCTGGCGTTCCTGGAGGATCTTCGTGCCCTGATGGACGAGTATCCGGATACCACCCTGGTGGGTGAGATCGGCGACGACCGGCCACTGGAGCGCATGGCCGAGTACACCCGGGGCAGCAACCGCCTGCATATGGCCTATTCCTTTGACCTGCTCTCCGACCAGCAAGGCCCTGAGTGGGTTCGGGATGTGGTGCGTCGGTTTCAGGACGGCCTCGGCGATGGCTGGGCCTGTTGGGCCCTGAGCAATCATGATGTGGTGCGGGTGGTGTCGCGCTGGGGAGAGCGCGCCGAGGATCCCCACGCCTACGCCCGGGTGCTAATGGCCGTGCTGCTCTCGCTGCGCGGCAGCGTGTGTATTTACCAGGGCGAGGAACTGGGGCTGCAGGAAGCCTGGGTGCCGTTCGAGGCTTTGCAGGATCCTTACGGCATTGAGTTCTGGCCGGAGTTCAAAGGCCGGGATGGTTGTCGTACACCCATGCCCTGGACCCCGGAAGCCAACGGTGGATTCACCACCGGCACGCCCTGGCTTCCGGTTGACCGCCACCACCTTGAGCTGTCGGTGCAGAGTCAGGAAGACAACCCGGACTCCACCCTGAACAGCATTCGCCGGCTGATACGCTGGCGGCAGAATCAGCCGGCGCTGGTGCAGGGTGAGCTGGAGCTGATCGAGAACACCGGCGATGCGCTTTGCTGGGTTCGCAGGGCAGAGGAACAGTCCATGCTCGTTGCGCTCAATGTCACTGGCCAGGAACTTCGCATCCCGGTGCCCTGTGACATCGACCGGATTGCAACCGGCCATGGCTTTACTGGCTATATCGACGGCGGCGACCTGGTTCTGCCGCCTTATCAGGCTTTATTTGCAGAGTTGTAAAACTTCGCGTCGCCCGGCCCTGACCGGGCGACTAACAGAGGAGTCTCCACCATGGCATGTGTGGAACTGAAAAATATTAACAAGACCTTTGGACAGATTGAGATTCTGCCGTGCGTGAACCTGCGCATTGAAGACGGCGAATTCGTGGTATTTGTCGGCCCGTCGGGTTGCGGCAAGTCGACCATGCTCCGGTTGATTGCAGGGCTGGAGGACCCCTCCAGTGGGGATATCGAGATCGACGGCGAGGTGGTCACTGACCAGTCACCGAAAGAGCGGGGTGTGGGCATGGTGTTCCAGTCCTATGCCCTGTATCCCCACATGTCGGTGTATGAGAACATCGCTTTTGGCCTCAAGCTGGGCAAGGCCAAAAAGAACAAGATCCGCGAGTGGGTGGAAAAAACCGCCGAAGTCCTGCAACTGGAGAAGTTGCTGGACCGCAAACCCCGGGAGTTGTCCGGTGGCCAGCGCCAGCGGGTGGCGATTGGCCGGGCCATGGCCCGGGAACCCAAGATCATGCTGTTCGACGAGCCGCTGTCCAATCTGGACGCCAGTCTGCGGGTGCAGATGCGTACGGAAATTGCCAAGCTCCATGACCGCCTGCAGTCCACCATGATTTACGTCACCCACGATCAGGTTGAGGCCATGACCCTGGCTGACAAAATTGTGGTGCTCAACGGCGGCAATATCGAACAGGTTGGTACGCCCTACGAACTTTACGAAACTCCGGCCAGTCTGTTTGTGGCCGGATTTATCGGTTCGCCGAAAATGAACCTGATGCCCGGCAGGGTCGCAGGGGAAACCGGTGCATCGGCAACGACTATTGATATCCGGGGTCTGGGACAAGTGACCGTCAACCGGGAGACCTCCGGCCTGAAGGATGGCGATTCTGTGACCGTGGGCGTTCGCCCGGAACACTTCAGCCTGGCGTTGTCGGGGCCTGATCACGGGCTGGAAGTGGTTAACGTTGAGTATCTCGGGAACGAGGCCTATGTCTATGTCGAGCTGCCCGGAATGCAGGAACTCATGGTTGTACGCCAGCCGGTGCCCTGCGAGGTTCAGACCGGACAGCGCGTCGCGTTGACCACCGAGCCTGAACTGGTGCATGTGTTCGATGCCAGTGGCCGGGCCCTCGGTCCTTTCCAGGCGGAATCTGAGGCGACTGAACAGCTGGCGGCAACCCAGTGAAATCCGAAAACCGAGGGCGGGAGAGACGAGTGTGACAGAGAAGCCCAGGCGTCTGACAGTGAAGCTGATGGCGGAGAAACTGAATGTTTCCACCGCCACCATCTCCAATGCCTTCAATCGGCCGGATCAGCTGTCTGAAGGCCGTCGCCGCTGGATTCTGGAAGAGTGCAAGCGTCTGGGCTACATGGGGCCCAACGCTGCAGCCCGAAGCCTGCGAACCGGGCGAACCGGCAACGTTGGCGTGATGCTGGCGGACAACCTGGCCTACAGCCTGACCGACCCGGTGGCCAGTGAATTTCTGCATGGCCTCGCGGAGGTTCTTGATCGACGCCACATGAACATGCTGCTGCTTTCGAGTCAGGACGATGACGAGCATCGGAGCCGGCTCCAGGAATCCATGGTGGACGGATTTATTGTCTACGGCTGGTTGAAGAAAGGCAGAACCTATGACCGGCTGCTCCAGCACGGCAAAACCATGGTGGCGGTGGATTTTGATCTGGAAGGCTGTACCTGGGTCAACATCGACAACTATGAGGGTGCCCGCCGAAGCGCTGAACATGCGCTCCGACAGTCCCCTGAAAACGTCGCGATTCTGGGTCTTCGTCTGGTGGATACCGACCGTGTCTGCCGGATCCGCGACCGGGAACTGTTCAACGAAGCAAGGGCGATTTCCGTTCGCCGGCTTCACGGTTATACCGATGCCCTGGAAGCCGCTGGCTACCAGGTGCCTGCCGAACGAATCTGGTCCACTCCCACCAATACCCATCAGGACGCCTACCAGGCGGCGCGGGAAGCGTTGACCAGCAGCCCCAGGCCGGATCTGTTGCTGTGCATGAGTGACCGGATTGCCCTGGCTGCCATTCAGGCCGCACTTCAGATGGGGCTGAGAGTGCCGGAGGATGTCCGGATCGTCGGTTTTGACGGTATTCCCGAGGGCGCCAACATTCATCCGTCGCTGACCACGGTCTATCAGCAGAGTGCCGAAAAGGGACGTATCGCCGCCCGGATTTTCCTGGGAGAGCAGGAAGACGCCAACGTGCTGTTGCCCACCTGTCTGCTGGTGCGCGAAAGCTGCCCCTGACATCTGATCACTTCATACAGCAAAAGAGCCCGCCATGATGCCATTTGACGTACTCTGCTTCGGTGAAGCCCTGATCGACATGCGCGGTGAAAATGTCGACGGGCAACTGCGTTTTGTACCCCAGCCCGGTGGCGCCCCCGCCAATGTTGCTGTCGGTGTGTCCCGGCTCGGCGGCAGGTCCGGGTTTGCCGGCCAGGTCGGTGCCGATCTTTTTGGCAACCAGATCCTTGCCTCGCTGGCCGGGTTCGGTGTGGATACGTCGCTGCTGGTGCAGGCCAATAATGCCAACACCGCGCTGGCCATGGTCGCCCTGGATGACGCCGGTGAACGCAGCTTTACCTTCTACCGGAATGCCACGGCGGATCTGTTGTATGAGCCGGAACAAATGCCGGACAGCGCTCTCGCCGGTCAGCCGATCTTTCACATCTGTTCAAACACCCTGACGGAGCCGGTCATTGTGGAAACGACCCTGGCCCTGGTGGCCCGGGCGCAAAAGGCGGGTTGCCTGGTGAGTTTCGATGTCAATTACCGCAAGCCACTCTGGCCAGATCCGGAGCGGGCACCTGAGCAGATTCGTGCCTTTGCCCTGGAAGCAGACCTGGTCAAATTCAGTCGGGAAGAGCTGACGGCGCTTTACGGTGACCAGGGCGATGCCCTGGTTGAAGAGCTTCGTGGTCAGGGTGTTCAGTTGGTGCTGGTTTCTGACGGCCCTGATGCTCTTCAGGCCTGGACGGGTGACGGCCAGCTCACAATTGTGCCGCCCCAGGTACGGGCGGTGGATACCACCGCTGCCGGCGATGCCTTTGTAGCCGGGCTCCTGTACCAGTTGGCCAGTCAAGGGGTGACAGCGGAAAGGCTCGGCCCATGGCTTGCCCAGCCAGCCAGTCTCGACCGGGCTCTGGAGTTCGCAACCCGTTGTGGTGCGATTGCTGCAACCCGGTTCGGAGCCTTCGATGCCTTGCCGTCAAAAGCCGATTTGCAGGACCTGTGAATCAGAGCCCACATCTCAGACTGGATTTTGATCAATTTCCCTTTCCCGATTGCTGTTCTTGACTATAGTTAAGGGTAAGGAACGGCTTCTGATCTGACAGTTTCCGCTTTCCGTACGAACATATACCAACAATAGAAAAGAGAGGGGGTCATCCATGCTCCTGTCACATGCGTTCGGTCTCTTCACCCATCCTGATGAAGAGTGGGCTTCCATACGAAAAGAACATGAAACACCACGCCGGGTCTATGTCGCCTATGTGCTGATTCTGGCGGCCATTGCACCTATCTGCGCTTACATATCGACGGCCTATTTCGGCTGGACAGTCGGCAATGAGCGGCTGATCAAGCTGACCGAGATCAGTGCAATGCAGCTCAGTGTGCTTACCTATCTGGCGATGCTGGTGGGCGTCTTTGCACTGGGCTATGCCATCAACTGGATGGCGAAAACCTATGGCGCCAAGGAAGAGCATGTGCCCTCCAACGGCATTGCCTTGGCCGCATACTCCTGCACGCCCCTGTTCCTGGCGGGCTTTGCCCTGCTGTATCCGGTGCCCTGGTTCAACGCTATCGTCTTCCTGGTCGCTGCCTGTTACGGGGCTTACCTGATGTATGACGGGCTGCCGATTGTCATGGGTATTGAAAAGGAACAGGCCGTCATGTACGCGGGGGCGTTGCTGACTGTTGCCCTGGTGATCCTTGTATCCACGCGGGTTGGTTCGGTCATTCTCTGGAACTTTGGAGTGGGTCCTGTCTTCATAAGCGGATAGGCCGAATCCAAACGGAACGCCAAGGGGAGCCACGAGCTCCCCTTTTTTATGGATTCTGGCATTTACCGCGTGCTTGTCGTGATTTGCCATCCCCCTGTCGTAATTTGGCAATGCGTTCTTAACGAAGCCCGACTAGGTTCTTCTGTTGGAGTAGTAACGGCGCCGACGGCAGGAAGCCGATGCTACAAAGGACTAACGCAGGGGATGACATAACAATGAAACGACTGACACGACGGGATTTTCTAAAGGCATCAGCCATGGGCATGGGGGCAGTGGTGGTCTCTACCGGCCTGGCAGGCTGTGTGCTGGACAGCTCCGATAAGCGAACAATCAGCTTCACTCATGGTGTGGCCAGTGGTGATCCGCTTGCCGACGGCGTCATGCTCTGGACCAGGGCAGCGCCGGTGAATGATGGGGCCCCTGTCGGCGTAGCCTGGGAGGTGTCGACGGATGAGGCTTTCGAGAACCTGGTGCATTCCGGCACGGCAGAGGCCGCTGAAGCCCATGATTTTACCGTCAAGGTGGATGTGCGCGGACTGGCGCCCGGGCAAACCTACTATTACCGCTTCCAGACAACGGACCGTCAGTCACCGGTGGGTGTAACCAGGACACTGCCTGAGGGCAGTATCGACTCGGTGCGCCTGGCTGTGGTGTCGTGCTCGAACTACCCGGCCGGTTACTTCAACGTCTACCGGGAAATCAGTAAACAGACTGAGCTGGATGCCGTGGTGCATCTGGGTGACTACATTTACGAGTACAGCTCCGACAGCAGCAGCTATGCGGCCCAGGATGCACAGGCGCTGGGCCGTACCTTCCCGGAGGACAACAATCTTGAGCTGATTGAACTGGTGGATTATCGCAGGCGTTACGCCGCATACCGGGCAGACCCGGATCTCCAGTCCCTGCACGCCCGGGTGCCGTTCATCGTTGTGTGGGACGACCACGAGGTGGCCAACGACACCTGGGAGGAGGGCGCTGAAAACCATAATGATGGGGAAGGCGATTTCACCGAGCGCAAGCTCAATGCGCTCAAGGCCTATTTCGAGTGGATGCCGATCCGTCCTGTGTTCGAGGGCAGCGAAGAAGCCATTTTCCGGACCTTCCGGTTCGGCAATCTGGTGGACCTGCACATGCTGGATACCCGCATTATCGGTCGCGACCAGCAACTGGACTACATGGACTACTTCACGGGAGAAGGGCTGGATGCCGCCCGCTTTACAGCGGATGTCGGCAGTCAGAACCGCACCTTGCTGGGCGCGGAGCAGTTGCTCTGGTTGCAGTCTTCCCTGAACTATTCCACCGCCACATGGCAGGTGCTGGGGCAGCAGGTACTGATGGGGCGGATGAATCTGCCGGCAGAGCTTCTTGTGGGTATCGCCACGGAGCAGTTTGAAGGCCTTCCGGAAACACTTGCGGAACTGGCCCAGCTCAAAGGCCGCGCCCTCGCAGGTGACCCCTCTCTGACTCAAGAGGAGTTGGCACGGATCAATACCGTCGCGCCTTACAACCTGGACGCCTGGGATGGCTACCAGTATGAACGGGAAGTGGTTCTGGGTACCGCCAAGGCGCTGAACAAGAACCTGGTGGTGCTGGCGGGGGATACCCATAACGCCTGGGCCAACAATTTGAAAGACAGATTCGGGGACCAGATTGGCGTGGAGTTCGCCACAGCCTCGGTGACATCACCCGGCCTGGAGGAATATCTCGGCATCCCGGATGACATGATTCAGGGTGCGGAACAAGCCATCAGTCTGCTGGTGGATGATCTGGACTACCTGAATGTGAATCAGCGTGGCTACATGTTGGTTACCTTCACTCCGGAAGAAGCTCGGTCGGATTGGTATTTCGTGGACACCATCAAGTCACAGGATTACCAGATCGATGCGGCACGAACCGCTTCTCGCAGGGTGTTGCCCGGTGCGGGAAATCGTGCAGTGCAGAACGTAACCATCGGATAAGGTTCCGGCTCGTCCGTTAGCTACTCTGTCCTTGATGCAACGCAAACCACCCCGGATGCTTTCCGGGGTTAAATGGTGATGTTGCAATGGCAGGGAGCTTTCAGGGTATGTCCGAATCGGTGGAACAGAAAGGCAGCGAAAGTCAGCAGCTGGAGCTTGAGTGGCATGTACTTCAGCCGGCTGATGTCCGGGAGAAGCTGAAGGCAGAGGCGCCTCTGTCTGATGAGGAGGTTCGCCATCGCCTGGCCAGCCACGGCCCCAACGCGCTGCCGGAAGCTCGTGCAAGGGGGCCGTGGGCGCGGTTGGGCCGGCAGCTCAAAAATTTCCTGATTTACGTGTTGGCCGCGGCGGCAGTCATTACCGCGAGCCTGGGCCACTGGGTGGATGCAGGCGTTATTCTCGCCGTCGTGGTTGTCCAGACCCTGGTGGGTTTTATTCAGGAAGGCAAGGCGGAGCAGGCCCTGTCGGCCATTCGGCACATGCTGGCGCCCAAAGCCAGGGTGGTGCGGTCTGATGGCCAGCACCAGATAAACGCTGCGAATCTGGTTCCGGGCGATACGGTGCTGTTGGAGCCCGGCGACCGCGTTCCTGCTGATCTTCGTCTGGAAAAATCCCACAACCTGAAAATCGATGAGGCCATTCTCACGGGTGAGTCCGAGGCCGTTGAAAAATCGACGGAGGCGGTAACGGCAGACGCCCCGTTGGGTGACCAGTCCGGGATGGCATTCTCCGGCACCATGGTGGCGACCGGGACTGGTCGCGGTGTGGCGGTTCGAACAGGCGCCAGGACAGAAATCGGCCGTATTTCCGGCCTGCTTGCCCGGACCACAACCCTGAAAACCCCCTTGCTGGAACAGATGGACAGGTTTGCTCGAATCCTGTCCATCGTCGTTATTATTGCCGGCATAGCGATTTTCGTCGGCGGTTCTATGTTCAGCGCCCTGCCGTTCCGGGAGCTTTTCATGGCGGTGGTTGTCCTTACGGTGGCTGCCATTCCCGAGGGTTTGCCGGCGATTCTCACCATTACCCTGGCCATCGGTGTGCGCCAGATGGCCCGTCGTCAGGCCGTGGTCCGTCGAATGCCGGTTATCGAAACCCTGGGTGCGGTGTCGGTGATCTGTTCGGATAAAACCGGAACCCTCACCCGCAACGAAATGATGGTAACCCGCGCGGTGTTGTCCGGTGTCCGGCTGGAGGTGTCCGGCGAAGGCTATGATTTTGATGGTTCGGTGAGCGGCGAACAGGGACATTCGTCGGACTCCGTCCTGCTGGACGAACTTGCCCGGGCAGCGGCCCTTTGTAACGACGCCCATGTCCACCATGATTCCGGCCGGGTCAGGATCACTGGCGATCCCATGGAGGCCGCGCTTTCAGTGTTCGCCCGCAAAGCCCGGTTCGATGTCGACAGCAGTGCCGCCGACTGGCCCCGGAAAGATGAAATACCTTTTGATACCCAGAATCGCTTCATGGCCACGCTGAATCATGATCATCACGGGCATAGAGTGATTTACCTGAAAGGCGCGCCGGAGCGGATCCTGGATATGTGCGCCAGCGAGGTTGGCGAATCCGGGGATGCCGGGGAACTGCGCCGGGATTTCTGGGAACAGGTCATTACAGAAATGGCCTCGGATGGTCTCAGAGTGCTGGCCCTGGCCCGGAAACCGGCAGAGCGGGGCATTGGTGAACTGGCCATTGAGGACCTTGAACAGGGTGCCGAGCTGCTCGGCCTGGTCGGGCTTCTGGACCCGCCCCGGCAGGAGGCCATTCGGGCGATTGCCGAGTGCCACGATGCCGGAATCCGGGTCAAGATGATTACCGGTGATCACGGGATAACAGCGGGCGCTATTGCCCGCAAGCTGGGGCTGAAAAATACCGAGCGGGTACTGACCGGTAAGGAGCTGGACCAGCTGGATGATGACCAGCTTCGCGATCTCGTTGGTGAGGTGGATGTCTTTGCCCGGACCAGCCCGGAACACAAGTTGAGACTGGTAACCGCACTTCAGGCCCTGCACGGCGTTGTGGCCATGACCGGGGACGGGGTGAACGATGCCCCGGCACTCAAGCGGGCGGATGTCGGGATCGCCATGGGGGTGAAAGGCTCGGAGGCGGCCCGGGAAGCGTCTTCAGTGGTGTTGCTGGATGATAACTTTGCCAGTATTGCCGCTGCCGTGCGTGAGGGCCGAACTGTTTATACCAATCTCAAAAAAGGCATCGCCTTTATGTTGCCGATAAATGGGGGCGAATCCATCAGTCTGATCACAGCCTTGCTGTTGGGGCTGACGTTGCCAATTTCTGCCTTGCAGATTCTCTGGGTCAATATGGTCAGTTCGGTGGTTCTGGCGATGACGCTGGCGTTTGAACCCGCGGAGCCGGATGTTATGAAACGCATGCCCAGAGCCCGGGATGAGTCGTTGTTGAAGGGGTTTGTGGTCTGGCGTGTGGTGTTTGTTTCCTTGCTGTTCCTGGTGGGGATTTTTGCGGCCTGGTATTGGGCCATTCACCACTACGGCGATGAGAATACGGCCCGAACGCTGGCGGTCAATACACTGGTCGCCATGGAGATGTTCTATCTGTTTGCGGTGCGTTACCTGGATTCGGCATCAATTACCCTGCGGGGTGTGCTGGGCACACCGATTGTGCTTCTGGCCGTTGCAACCGTGATTGCGTTGCAGATGCTGTTTACCTATATGCCCTGGTTTAACCACACCTTCGGCACACAGGCACTGAGTCTTGAAATGCTGGGGTTCGCAATTGCAGCCGGGGTGGCTGTTCTGGTGATTCTGGAAATAGAAACAGCGTTGAGAAAGCGCCTGCTCAGGGCAGGCCCCGGGTAATTACCGCCGGATCGCCCCGACCCTCCACCGCCGCCAGCTCGGCACTGGAAAGCCACTCTCCTGGTGGCTTGTCCATGACGCTGGCACAGGCGGCCAGGGCATGGCCCCAGGAACATCCGTTGGCGAACAGCATGCCGGCTTCATTCAGGGTGCCACCGCGGTTGATGTAACCCAGAACCCGGGCCTGTGAGGGTTCCGGGAACAGGGGAGAGAGATGGCCCCGGAATACCTCAGGGCGCATGTGCGTGAGAGCAACCCGTCGGTGAATGCGATGGGGGCACAGGCGTTCCCTCTCGAATTCCGACAGGCAGACCTGGGCTTCCATCGTGTCTCTTGGCTGGCGGAATCGGCCGGGCTCCTGGATGTAGACCAGCCGGAAGGGTGTGCCGGTCTCCCGCAGGCGTTCACATGCCCGTATGGCTTCGGATAACTGATAGGCGCCATTGGCCATGAGCAGCAAGGGCTCGCCAGGGGAGGTGTCTTCGTCCACCACCAGGGCACCATGCCTGGCCAACTGTTCTGCTTCCCGTGTGTCAAAGACACAGGGGCGCTCCCGTTTCGGGATCACCATACAGGTGATCTTGCCCCTTTCACTGAATACCGATGGCAGCGTCGCCAGGGTGCTGTTGTAGTCTGCCGGAAACAGGACCCTGGATACGTCGTTCATTTCCGCGAGCATGCTCTCGCAGAAGGTGGTGTCCTGGTGGGATTGCTCGTTCTTGCCGTTCTCCCAGGTATGTGAGGTGGCAATAACCGGCAGGCCAAGCCAGCGCGCCGGTCGGCCCACTTCTTTCTGGTGCCGGGCAAAAATCAGCTCCTGGCGGATGGCACCGAGCATCTTTACGCAGAAAGCCTCATAGCTGGCTACCAGATTCAGCCCCGCCTTGTTGGCCAGGCAGGCCGATACCACGGCTTCTTCATTGAGCGCGGTGATGATCCTGCCATGGACCGATTCCTGGTCGCTCTCGGGATCGTTTACCCGGTGCTTCAGATCGTCCAGGACGCCGCCGAGCCGGTTGCTTGCCAGCTCGTCCGGATTGCCCACTCGCGCCCTGAGTCCGGGGTTTTTTGCCACCAAAGCCCGGAAAAAATCATCCACGGCTTTCATAGGCGACGTGCGGTCAGAATTAGCCGGTAGCCGGGGGATCACGGGATCCGGCGGATTACGGGTCGCGAGGGCATGATCCCGCTCCAGGGGGCGTGATTGCGCGGCGTGCTGGTTCAGTTGAGCGACACAGCTCTGAAGTTGATTGGGAGCTACCCACAATCTGGCTGCATGTTCGTTAAACAGCTCCCTGGCCCGGGCGTCCATGCGCGGGTTTCCGGGCAGTGGCAGGTTGTGGGCCGCATTGCTGCTGGCGCCAAAGAAACCATACCCCTTGGTGGTCTCCGCAATGCCATAGGGCACCCGAACGGGATAGCTGCTTTCGCCCCGGAGTGCGGCCTCGCCATTGGTGGCAAGGGCCTGCTCCATTTCATACAGGGCACAGACAAAGGCTGCAGGATCCCGGCCGTCAAAACGGAAGGGTACGAACCCCCTGTGCTCAAGGTGTGCTTCAAAACGTTCAAGGCCCTCGCGAGTACCCAGCTCCGTGCGCTGTTCGATTCGACGACCGTTGGCAATCATGACCGGCATGACGGCTCCGCAATCCTCGGCGCGCCACCAGCGTGGGATCCAGTCGCTGCCGCGCTGCTCTTCGGCGGCGCCGTCTGAAAGAAAGGCGACCAGAGATTCGCCGGGCAGGGGCATGTGGGCATATTGGAGTTCGGCAAAGCCCAGGTAACCCCCTTCCAGAATGCCGCCGGCGGTGTGTGGATTGACATGGCTGCCTAGGGGGGCGGCCATGGTGCCGTCCGGCTTCTGCCGGTAACTGTAGAAATCGGCCACCAGAGTGGAGAGCCCGTCAGGCCCGCGGTAACGCTCCGCCTGTTCCGGATGCAGGTTTCCGGTGAGAACATTCAGGGCATCCACAGCTGCCACGCAGTGCCCCTGGCCCATCAGCCAGCTGCGTGTGCGCCCGGTCAGATTGTTCAGGGCCAGATAGCCGGCATAAGCCGGCACCATGTTCAGTGCGCCGCCGGTGTGGCCTTCCGGATTGGTTTTGAAATCCTGAGGCGCCAGGGGCTGACCGGAGACATCGACCTTTCGGGCATAAGTCATATGAACCACCAGCCACAGCCCGGCGCTGGTCAGCCGGTCCAGATCGGCAAGCCTGCGATAAACGGTGGCAGCGTCCGGCTGGTGCCCGGCGGCAACCAGGTGCTCTGCCAGCATCCTGGCCTGATGTTTTGTGGTTTCGTTGTGCTGGATGACGCCATAGCCGTCGCACCAGCGCCGGTAATCCGGGCAGTCTGACGCGGTGTGATCCACCGGTGCTGTTTGAATGGGCGATGGCATGAGGTGCTTCCATGGTGTCAGTGTGTCAGTGGATTTTAAAACCACCTTTGGCTAATGCCATTGATGCAGGTCAGTCGGAAATACATCTTTTCTTTGAAGCGATTTGCCCCGCGATCGCAGGCCGGAGGGTAGCCCTCGCCAAAATACGCTGTGAATACATCCCTGTACGCTCGGCTCCGCCATCCATGGCTCCGCACGATTTTGGCGAGGGCTACCCTCCGGCCTGCACCAGAGCTTGGATTAGACCTCCCATTGCCGAATGCCATGGTTTCTGAGAGTCTGTTCCGATAAGCCATCTGTAAAGGAGACTCCCATGACGCAAGACAAGAATCAGGACAAGCGCCGGAAATATTCGGCACCGGTGGTCGATGGCATTGGCAAATCCGCCAGTCGCGCCATGCTTCGTGCGGTCGGGTTTACCGATGAGGATTTCAAAAAGCCCCAGATCGGTATTGCGTCTACGTGGAGTAACCTTACGCCCTGCAATATGCACATCAATCAGTTGGCCGAAGAGTCGGCCGCCGGCGCTGATGAGGCCGGCGGCAAATCGCTGATCTTCAATACCATCACGGTATCGGACGGTATTGCCAATGGTACCGAGGGTATGAAGTACTCCCTGGTGTCCCGGGAGGTGATCGCCGATTCCATTGAAACCGTTGCCGGCTGTGAAGGATTCGATGGCCTGGTGGCCATTGGTGGCTGCGACAAGAATATGCCCGGCTGCATGATGGGGCTGGCTCGCCTGAACCGGCCTTCGGTATTTGTCTACGGTGGCACCATTATGCCCGGTGAGAACCATACCGATATCATCTCCGTTTTCGAGGCCGTGGGTGCCCATGCCCTAGGTGACCTGGACCTGATTGAGGTCAAGCAGATTGAGGAAACCGCGATCCCCGGGCCGGGCTCCTGTGGCGGCATGTATACCGCCAACACCATGGCGTCGGCCATTGAGGCCATGGGCATGAGCCTGCCGGGCAGCTCGGCCCAGAATGCGGTGTCAGACACCAAGGCGGCAGATTGTCGTGGTGCCGGGGCCGCAGTGCTGAATCTGCTGGAGAAAGACATCAAGCCCAGCGACATCATGACCCGTAAAGCCTTTGAGAATGCCATCACGGTAGTGATCGCCCTGGGTGGCTCCACCAATGCGGTGCTGCACCTGTTGGCCATGGCCAGCACGGTCGGTGTGAACCTGAAACTGGAAGATTTTGTCGAGATTGGCAAGCGGGTGCCGGTGCTGGCGGATTTGCGCCCGAGTGGCCATTACATGATGTCGGAGCTGGTCGCCATTGGCGGTATTCAGCCGCTGATGAAGATGCTGTTGGACAGGGGGCTACTGCACGGTGATTGCCTGACCGTAACCGGCCAGACCCTGGCGGAGAACCTGGCCGATGTGGCGCCCTATCCGGAGGGGCAGGACATCATTCATGCCTTTGATAATCCGATCAAGGCGGACAGCCATCTGCGCATTCTGTTTGGAAACCTGTCGCCCACCGGCGCGGTGGCCAAGATCACCGGCAAGGAAGGCACACACTTCACCGGTCGAGCCCGGGTATTCCATTCGGAAGAAGAGGCCCAGGAGCGAATTCTGGACGGCACGGTTGTGGCCGGCGATGTGCTGGTTATCCGCTATGAAGGTCCCAAAGGCGGCCCGGGTATGCGGGAGATGCTCAGCCCCACCTCCGCCATTATGGGTAAGGGCCTGGGTAGCGACGTGGCATTAATCACCGATGGTCGGTTTTCCGGTGGCAGCCACGGGTTTGTGGTAGGCCATATCACACCGGAGGCGGCCGAAGGTGGTCCCATTGCGCTGGTTGAGGATGGCGACACCATCACCATTGATGCCGTCAGCAACCGGATTGAGCTGGATGTCTCCGATGAAGAGCTGGCGCGCCGGCGCCAGGCCTGGCAGACTCCGCCTCCACGATTTACCCGGGGCGTCCTGGCCAAATATGCCCGTACCGTAAGTTCCGCATCCAACGGGGCCATTACCGATCTGCCATGATCTGATGATACCGGGCAATCGCTGCTATAATCCGCCGCTGGCGAGGCAGTCATTGCCCGGACAGGAAATAAGAAAAGAGGCTTTGAGGTATGGGTATCCGGAGTATGGCCATTGGTTGGGTGTTTTTGCTGGCGCTGCTGCCCGGGGTTTCCCTGGCCCACCAGCAGGAGGCATCAGTCAGCGCATCGGGGTCTTCGAGGGAAGCTGGCCCAAACCTGGCGTCGGTGAATGCTGCGGTTGCCGTGGCCGGTGATAATGAGCTGATTTTCGGCAAGAATGCCGATCGATCCGTACCCATTGCCTCTGTCACCAAGGTCATGACCGCGTTGGTTGTGCTGGAATCCGGCGAGCCGCTGGATGAATGGCTGACCTTTCATGAGCGGCATACGCCCGCCGCCGCCAATGCCTATAGCCGCATCCGCATTGATTCAGAGATGCGTCGCAAAGACGTACTACGCATTGCGCTGATGTCCTCCGAGAATTTTGCCGCCTACACCCTGGCCCGCAGCCACCCGGGCGGATTCGGCGCCTTTATTGAGGCGATGAACGCCAAGGCCGTGGCTCTGGGAATGACCGGCACCCGGTTTGTTGATCCCACCGGGCTGTCGTCGGAGAATCTTTCAACCGCAGCAGATCTTGTGAAGCTGGTAAACGCTGCGGCTGACTATCCGGAAATCCGGGAATACTCCACCACCGGTTATTTCCGTGGGCAGTTCCGTCAACCCCGTTACAGCCTGTCGTTTGGAAACACCAACGCCCTGGTTCACCGCGATAGTTGGGGTGTGGCCCTGAGCAAAACCGGCTATCTCTCCGAGGCTGGTCGTTGCCTGGTGATGGTCTCGAAGATGAACGGCAAGGAAGTGGTTACCGTTCTGCTGGATTCCCTCGGTACCCGCTCGCCCATGGGCGATGCCGGACGGATCAAACGCTGGCTTGATACCGGAGCCCGGGGTTCCGTGGCTGCTGCGGCGCGGCGCTACGAACAGGAAAAGAACGCGGCCTACGCGACCGCAGGCAACAACACGGTCAGTGTGAACTGACCCTGAAAGGAATCCCGCCATGATCCAGATTTTCACCACCGGTGGCACCATCGACAAGGTGTACTTCGATGCCAACAGCGAATTCGAGGTGGGGCACAGCCTGGTGCCGGAGCTGCTTTCGGAATCCAATATCCATGAGGGCTATCGCCTGCGGGAACTGATGCGCAAGGACAGTCTCGAGATGAACGATGAGGATCGCCAACGGGTACTGGCGGCAGCCAGGGAATGCGATTGTGACCGCATCGTTATTACCCACGGTACCGATACCATGGCGGATACGGCCGCGGTGTTGGCCAGCCTCAAGGACAAGACCATTGTACTGACCGGCGCCATGCAGCCGGCCCGCATGCGCCGTACCGATGCGGTGTTCAACGTCGGGTTTGCCTGGGCCGCGGTGCAGTTGCTGCCGCCGGGGGTCTATATCGCCATGAATGGCGAAGTATTCGAAGCCGGGGCAGTGCGCAAGAACCTGCAGGCGCAACGTTTCGAACGGACCTGAGCTCAGGCCAGGCTGTCTTTTTCCTGGCAGGTCAGTTCCCGGTATTCACCGGGTCTTAACGCTGTATCCAATTCAACCTGACCGATACGCAGTCGATGCAGCGCCTCGACGTGATTGCCAACCGCTGCCAGCATCCGCTTGACCTGATGGTATCGCCCCTCCGAAATCGTAAGCTCAATGATCCGCTCTTCCACAGCCCTCACCCGGGCCGGCCGAGTTGGCTTCGGGTCGTTGTGTAAATCCACCCCACGTTCCAGTTGTTGTGCCGCTGCGTCGGTCAGTGGTTCGCTCAGCGTTACCCGGTAGGTTTTGGGGCAATCAGTTCGCGGTGAGGTGACCCGGTGGGACCAATGGCCATCGGTGGTGAGCAACAGCAAACCGGTGGTGTCTGCGTCCAGGCGACCGGCAATGTGGAGGTTTCGGGTGATATCTGCAGGCAACAGATCCAGCGCCGTTGGGTGATTACTGTCGGTTGTCGCACTCACCACGCCAGCCGGCTTGTTCATCATCAGGTAGCGCTCGCCCGGCAGGTTCAGCAGGGTGCCCGACAAGGTCACCCGTTCCGAGCCGGCCAACTGGGTGTTGGCGCTTTTACAAGTTTGCTCATTAACCGTTACCTCCCCGCGGCTGATGGCCCGTTTGGCCTCCTTTCGGGAGAGCTCGGTACTGTTGGCAATAAACTGGTCCAGTCGCATGGTATTCAGCAGCGCTGTCCCGGTGCCGGCGAACTCAGGCTGGCCAGGCAGAGCACCGGGGTCTCTCCAGTCATCCGGGACCAGAGCAAAGCCAGTGCTTCGGTGTTCACATCGGGGCGCGGGGTCCGGAAGCTGGCTGTGGGATCAATGCCGCTGCCATTCCGGGTTGCCAGAACAAAGGTAAAAGGATGAGCGCCAGGGATGCCCAGCCGGATGTCGGTGGCCGTGATGCGGTCGCCGACCTGGTCGTAATCCAGGAAGCCCCGGGTAAACCATTCCAGGCGCTGGGCCTCGGGCAGGTCCGACACAGCCTTCGCCAGATCCGGGCGGCGTGGAAAATATTCAAGATTCAAGGGTGTATCACCGTCCAGGAAGCCGGTAACAATCTCTACCCGCTGATCACCCTGCAGAGCCGTGGCGCGCCACAGCAGGGTGTTGAATGGCATGGGTTGAACCAGCAGATCGGGGTTTTCAAGCCCGGCTTCTGCGAGTGCCGGTTGCACACGTTGGGTAATGACCTGTTGGGCCAGGACACTCCAGCCCAGGTACAGGGTGGACAGGGCCAGTCCCGCAAATATCGCTGATTTAGCCGGCGGCCGGGCCAAGAAAAACAGGCAACCGGCAAGCAGGGGCAGGGTATAGAGCGGATCGATTATAAAGATGCTGCTGATGGCCACGGGTGGCCCGATGGGCCAGAACAGCTGGGTGCCATAGGTGGTAAAGGCGTCCAGCAGCGGGTGGGTGATCAGGATCAGGCCGGTCAGGGCGAGCCATCGCTGGAAACCCAGTTGCGGTTTCCAGCGCCAGAGTAACCAGGCGAGGGCCACCGCAAGGGGTGCAAGAATGAACAGTGAGTGGCTGAACCCCCGGTGCTGGGTGAAATTGGCCACCGCTGTTCCGTAATCGATGACCACATCCAGGTCCGGCAATGTGCCCAGCACAGCGCCCGTCAGCAAAACCGAGCGGCCAAGGGCCTTGCCGGCGACGGCGCCGGCCAGGGAGGCGCCCAGGGCGGCCTGGGTTATGGAATCCATGTCAGATCAGTCTCGCGTCAGAATAGTTACCTGCAATAGTAGGCCGCCGGCTCTCTGGTGGATCACTGGCCTGCAGGTATCCCCAGCTGCGCCAGAACCGATTCACCAGGATAGCCATCGGCCACCAGGTTGTTGGCGGTCTGAAACTGCCGTATTGCCGACCGGGTTGCCGGGCCCATGATGCCATCGGGCTTGCCTGGCTCATACCCCCGTTGCTGAAGGGCTTGCTGCAGACTGATGATGTTGTCACGGGACAGTGCCGGGGCATCCTCGGGTGGCGGGTTCTGCAACGTTCCGGCGCCGGCAATCCGGTCTGCCAGGTGCCCAACCGCAATGGCGTAGAATTCGGAGCGGTTCCAGCCCATGATCACGCGGAAATTGTCGTAGGCGAGAAACGCCGGGCCTCGGTGTCCTGCAGGTACCACCAGGGCGGCATCAATCGGTTCACGGGCCAGCGCATTGCCAAAGGCATCCGTAATCCCCATTTTCCGCCATTCATCCAGTGGCAGGCGCCGCCCGTCCGCCAGGGAATAGTCGAAATTCTCGGGCAGAAGCACCTCGCGCCCCCAGCGATAGTCGCCGTTCCAGTTCATGGATTCCAGGAATCTGCCGGCAGACATCATGGCATCCGGCAGGCTGTTCCACAGATCCCTGCGACCATCTCCATCGGCATCGACAGCGTGTTTCAGGAAGACGGTGGGCATGAACTGGACGTGGCCCATGGCGCCGGCCCAGGAGCCTTCCATCTGGTCAGCCGCTATGGCGCCTTCATCAATGATGCGCAGGGCGGCGATCAGCTGCTCGGTAAAGAAGGTGCTGCGGCGGGGATCGCAGGCCAGGGTTGTCAGGGAGCTGGGTACCGGCATCTTGCCGAAATAGCTGCCAAAATTGGTTTCCAGGCCCCAGAAGGCCACCAGATAGGGTGCAGGTACGCCGGTTTCCCGGGTGACTCTGGCAAGTAGGCCCTGGTGTTCCTGCAGTAGTTCGCGGCCCTTGCTGACCCGGGCATCGTTGACCCGCCGGTTCAGGTAGTCGGCGAACGTAGTGGTGAACTCCGGTTGCCGACGGTCCAGTTCGATCACCCTTGCCAGATGCTGAACTCCGGACATCACCTCGCTGGCGGTCTTGCTGCTGACCCCGGCGGCAATGGCCTGGTCCTGAAGCCGGGCCTTGCACTCAGCAAACCCGGCCGGCTCAACCTCAGAGTTGTCCTGGGCGAGGGCCGGCAGGGATAGAAATGACAGAAAACCGGAGAAAAACAAGCCGCGGGTAAGGCCGCCGTGGCGAAGAATCCTTGCAGGTCGGGTCAGCACACAAAACCTCTATCAGGCTGATGGTGGTGGAATAGTCCTGGGCCCATGTTAGCGCGTTTTCCAGCCGGAGAAACACTGCTCGGGGCCCGGTGGAGTGACAATTCTTTAACCTCACGGTTCCCGGGAAATGGTGATTGTGGTCTTTTTGTTGCCGGCAGGTTCCTGGCGTGGGTGTTTGTTCTATAGTTGGACCATAGAAACGGGTTGTGGATAGGGGAAGGTCTGAACTATGGCAATGCTGAAAGCGCTGGTGGTGGATGACGCCAGCTTTGTACGTGATCTGGTCAAACGAACCGTGCGCCAGCGTTTTCCGGTGATCGAGACAACCGATGCCCAGAACGGTCGGCGAGCCCAGTCGCTGATGTCGCGAACCGCGTTTGACTTGATCCTGTGCGATTGGGAAATGCCCGAGATGTCGGGGCTGGAGTTGTTGCAGTGGATGCGCCAGCAGCCCCAGTACGAAAACGTACCCTTTATCATGATCACCAGCCGGGGTGACAAGGATCACGTGATTGAAGCGGTCAAGGGGGGCGTTTCCGAATACCTTGGCAAACCATTCAGCCCCGAGGGGCTGAGCAAGAAAATCATCAAGGTGATGGGCCGCAAACTGAAAGACGCCATGGATCGGAGCGGCAAGTCCATGGCCAGCCCTGCCGATGTCTTCAAGGAGTCGGCCAACCTGCTGACCCGTAAGCCGGAACCCATGGCGGATAACCCTGTCGCTTCAACCTCGTCGTCACCTTCACCGGCAGCCCCTGCGGCAACGCCCAAACAGGCCCCGTCCCGCGGTTCGATGAGTCTTGCATCAGTGCGCTTTGCGGAAAGCACCCTGAAATCGGTGGTCAAGGATATCAATCTCACTGAAGTGCGGGTGATTGCCAAGCGCGATCAGGTGTTTCCGGGGATTCTGGACCAGGCGGTGGTCGACATTGAGACAGGCGAAGGCCAGATGGCCCGCCTCAATGGCTACGTGCACCAGTTGCAGGCGGTGGACAAACGCCAGGACACCGATTTTGTCAGCGTCACCATCCGGTTTGTCGATGAAGACCCGAAAAAGCTTGAGGATTTGTCGCGGTTCGTCGCCCGTTTCCGGGCGGGGATGCGCTAGCTTTCCGCTTTCTCCGGGATGCGTTCGACCAGTCGTTCCCGGGGGAAATGGCAGATAAATTCACTGCCCTCGCCAATTCGGCTGCGAATCTCCAGGTTGCCATCGTGGTTGAGCAGCACGTGTTTGACGATTGCCAGGCCCAGACCGGTGCCGCCGGTGTCCTTGTGGCGGCTGGGATCGGCCCGGTAGAAGCGTTCCGTCAGGCGCGGTATATGGACCGGGTCGATGCCGATACCGGTGTCCTTCACCGACAGGTGGGCGCCTTCCCGGTTGGTGGACCAGGATACGCTGATCTGACCGTTTGCCGGCGTGTATTTCACCGCATTGAAGATCAGGTTCGAGAATGCGCTGCGCAGCTGGCTTTCGTCGCCTTTCAGCAGTCGATAATCGCCGATATGTACCGTAATCTCGTGCTGTTTTTCGCCACTGAGTGCCCGGGCGTCATGGCAGATCTGAGCCAGCAACTGGTCTACGTCCGTGAGCGTGTCGTTGACCGTCTGTTCCCCGGTTTCGATTCGTGACAGAAGGATCAGGTCGGTGATCAGGGCTTCCATCCGGGATGACTGGGCGGCCATGGTGTTGATCGCACGGCGCCACTTCGGTGGCAGGTCGGCGGCGTTGTCCACCAGGGTTTCGAGGTAGCCGCTGATGACCGTAAGGGGTGTTCGCATCTCGTGGGAAACATTACCGACAAAGTCCCGGCGCATCTGTTCTAGCTGGTACAGCCTGGTCACATCCTTGGCAACGATCAGGCGGTCGTCATCACCGAACAGGCTGATCTGGATCTGCAGGTGAATGTGGGGCTTGGCCGGCGAATGGATCTCAAGGGGTTCACGGTAATTCCGGGAGTCGAAGTAGGTCTTGAAGGCCGGGGTGCGGATCAGGTTGTGAATGTACTGGCCCTGGTCCGTGTTGCGCCGGAAACCGAGCAGGTACTCGGCGGAGCCGTTCCACCATTCCATGGCCCCACGGGAGTCGGTCATGATCACACCATCACGCATGGCATTGGTGGACTCTTGCACCCGGTTGATCTGGGCTCTTAACCGGTCCTGGGTTCTCAGGTGCGTCTGGTGCAGTTTGTGCAGGTTGTCGAAGATATCCCCCCAGAGCCCGATGCTCTGGGGTGCTTCGTCGGTGGCGCTCGGATTGGCCAGCCACTGGTAAAGGCGCCGGGCCTGAACCAGAGTCCACCAGAGGTAGACAATCAGCCCGAAGGTCAGGCCGTAGACAGGTTCACCGAAATAAAGGCCAACCAGGGTGGAGCCAATCAGGCCACCGATAATGTAGCGCAGGTATCGTGACCAGTTGTGCTGCATCAAAAACTGCCTTGTGTCCGTTCCGGGGCTGATGCTCAGCTGGCCGGAGTTACTTACGCGGCTCTGGTCGAGAAGCGGTAGCCGGTTCCCCGTACCGTCTGGATCAGGTGGTCGTAGTTGTCGCCGAGAGCCTTGCGGAGTCGGCGGATATGAACATCGACTGTTCTTTCCTCAACATAGACGTTGCCGCCCCAGACCTGGTCCAGAAGCTGGGAGCGAGTATATACCCGTTCCTGGTGCGTCATGAAGAACTGAAGCAGTCGGTACTCGGTGGGACCCATGGTGAGGGCTCCCTCCTGGGTGGTGACTCGATGACCCACCGGGTCCAGAGTCAGACCTTCCACTTCAATCGGGCTGTCCACGCCCGGCGGCGTCGCGCGCCGCAGGACCGCTTTCAGGCGGGCAACCAGCTCCCGTGGGCTGAAGGGTTTGGTGATGTAATCGTCGGCACCAACCTCCAGACCCTGGATCTTGTTGTCTTCCTCAACCTTGGCGGTGAGCATGATAATGGGAATGTCGGCGGTCGCTTCCTCTTTTTTCAGGCGACGAGCCAGCTCCACGCCACTGGTGCCGGGCAGCATCCAGTCGAGGAGCACGAGATCCGGGTGTTTGTCGACAATCAGGGCATGGGCTTCCCGGGCGTCCGCTGCCTCCAGATAGTCATAATCCGCCATTTCGAGAGCCACGGCGATCATCTCGCGGATCGGGGCCTCGTCATCGACGATCAGGACAGTTTTTCCAGTCATGAGCTATTAACCTGTGTCAGACCTTGGTTTGTTGCCAGTGTCCCGCCTGGCTACTTTCTTAAGCTACTGCTCACCTCTGAGGGTTCTGAACTAGGCGCCAGTCTGCAGGTGTGGTGGTTCCACATCAAAGACTGGTAACGCGGGCTCAGAGCCCTCAGAGGTGAGCCCTTCGGGAGCTTTTGAAAAGCCGAATAGCGTTGTTGTGCTGTCTCGATTTGGAACCACCAAACCTTCATCAGCACGCCTAGCTCTTCGGCTTTTCAGAAGCTCAGTAGCTTAAGAAAGTAGCCAGGCGGGACACCGCTCATTACAACGCCCAAGTGTTACAAGTATATGACAGGTTCAGCTGACCATAAGATCAATTACAAGGCCGGCAAAAACGGCAAAGCCGGCCCAGTTGTTATTGAGAAACGCCTTGAAGCAGCCCTCACGTTCCCGTTCCCGTGCCAGATACTGGTGGTAAACGAACAGGCAGGCCATGGCCACGACGCCCAGGTAATAGAATGTGCCCAGTTCGGCACGATGGCCCACCATGATCAGGATCAGAACCACCATGCCCTGGAGCATGCCAATGATCGCCTTATCGGCGTCGCCGAACAGGATGGCCGTGGACTTGATGCCTACTTTCAGGTCGTCGTCCCTATCCACCATGGCATACAGGGTGTCGTAGGCAACGGTCCAGAGGACGTTGGCCGTGAACAGGAGCCAGGTGAGCTGGCTCAGTTCGCCCGCTTCCGCCGCCCAGGCCATGGGGATGGCCCAGGAAAAGGCCGCGCCCAGGAACAGCTGCGGCAGATGGGTGTAACGCTTCATGAACGGGTAAATAAACGCCAGCAACGCACCGCCGAAGGACAGGTACAGGGTCAGGGGGTTGGTGAAAAGAACGACCATCAGGAAGGAAACCAGACACAGGCCGGCGAACAGCGCTACCGCTTCCCAGGGTTTTACCCGGCCGGCGGTGAGCGGGCGATCCTTGGTGCGTTTGACATGCTTGTCCCAGTCGCGGTCGGCAAAATCGTTGATGGCACAGCCGGCAGCGCGCATGAAGAAGACACCCAGGGTGAATATAATCACATTGCCAAGCCCGGGGCTGCCGTCGCCCGCCAGCCAGAGGGCCCAGTAGGTCGGCCACAGCAGGAGCAGGGTTCCGATTGGCCGGTCGATTCTGAGCAGGCTGGCATAATCGGCCAGCCGGCGCTGGATAGGTTCTGGCACAGCGTCAGGCAGCATGGCGTGCGTCCGTCTGGTGTTTTTCGAATTGAATAAGTGCAGGGATTATAGCCAGTCGCAGGAGGCTGGTTAAAGCGTGTTCCGCTGAAACAGTGCTGGCAGCAGGTATTCGCCAACCAGCAGGGAGCTGTTGTGGCCACTGAACAGGGAGCGTCTTGCCAGTTCTGGCTGGCCGGGTATGCCCGGTTTGCAGAGGCCGGTTTCCAACGGGCCCCGTTGCCAGTGGGGGCTGGTGAAGAGATAGGCGCCCAAAGGCCGGTTGCCCAGGTGCAACAGCCGTCGTCCCTCGCCTTCCAGGCACCTCAGGGGAATGACCGTTCTGGCCAACACCCAGGGCTGGTTGTCACCACAGAGGCAGACTTCCCGTATCCAGGCGTTCTGGCGGTGAGGAATGTGCAGGCGCCGGGCCTCTTCCTGTGTCGGCGTTGCAAAACCCTCACGGCGGACCTCGACGTGAAAGGAGTGGCTGCACTGTTTTTGCAGCGCGCGGGTAAACGAGCCCTCCACCTGCAGCCAGTAACGGGCCGGCCCGTGAACCTCGGGGTTCCGAAGGCCGGCAGCCGTCAGTGATTGGTACCAGCCCGTCGGGGGTATGCTCAGACGACTTTCGATGTCAGAGACCCTTGACCGCATAGATGCCAGGCGCATTGCGCCAGTAGCCCTTGTAGTCCATGCCGTAGCCGAACAGGAAGCGGTCCTCCACTTCCAGGCCAGTGAAGTCGGCCTTCAGATCCCGGCGGGCTTTACGGTCATGTTGCTTGTCGACCAGAACTGCCGTCAGTACCTCACTGGCACCGTGGGCACGGCAGTAGTCGGCGATGGCGCACAGGGTAGTGCCCTCATCGAGAATGTCATCGACAATCAGGATGGTGCGGCCGTTCATATCGGCCTCGGGCTGGAGCTTCCACTCAAGGATGCCACCGGTGGTCTCCTGACGGTATCGGGTGGCGTGCAGGTATTCGGCCTGGACCGGAAACCGGAGCCGGGGTAGCAACTGTCCGGTAAGGATCAGCCCGCCGTTCATTACGCAGAATAACAGGGGATTACTGTCTTTCAGTCGGGCGGTAATATCGTCGGCCAGGTTGCCGATTGCAGTCTGTACCTGCTGTTCATCGACCAGGCAGTCGGCTTCGGCCATTACCTGGTTCATTTCGGCGACGGTATCGGTCATATCGGTCGGTCCTGTCGTAAAACGGGCGATTATACCGGAGAGGGGCGGCAGAAGGGAGGGGCGGCTCCTGTTGTCAGATCTGTAATTGTGGCTATTGGCAGAAAACCCCGAATGGGTCCGTCGGCATTGGCATTGGTCAATTCGGGAGCGATGGGTATGATGGCCTGATTCGACAGTTGTTCGTATCTGTAATGCGAACAAAACACTTGCGTGCATTATTGTCTGACAATTAATATTGCGCCCGGATGATATTGGGAGAAAACCTATGAAGAAGTGGCAGTGCGTGGTTTGCGGTCTGATTTACGATGAAGCCGAAGGCTGGCCCGAGGACGGCATTGAGCCGGGAACCAAGTGGGAAGACGTTCCGGAAGACTGGGTCTGCCCGGATTGTGGTGTCGGCAAGGAAGACTTCGAGATGATCGAGATCGGCTGATATTACCTGGCACGGCAGGTGAATCCCGCCAAGGTTTGTTAAATACAGGAACGCGGTTATGACTGAACAGGCCCCCATCATTATCGTTGGCACCGGTTTGTCCGGCTATTCGCTGGCACGGGAAATCCGTAAACAGGACACGGACACCCCGGTTCTGATGGTGACCGCCGACGACGGCGTGAGTTACTCCAAGCCCATGTTGTCCACCGGCTTCACCAAGGGAAAGGATGCCGACGGGCTGGCCCAGGGCGGGACCGACGCCATGGCGGAGCAGTTGAATGTCCGGATCCGGACCTTTGCCACAGTTACCGGCATTGATGCCGACGCCCACGAACTGATTCTCGGTGATGAGCGACTTGCCTACAGCAAGCTGGTCCTGGCCTGGGGCGCCGATGTGATCCGGCTCGGCCTCGACGGTGATGGTCAGGAGCATGTGTTCTCGATCAATGACCTGATGGATTACCGCGCCTTCCGGGAGGCCCTGGGCGAGGGCAAGCGGGTGGCGATCATGGGGGCCGGTCTGATTGGTTGTGAGTTTGCCAACGACCTTCGCAACGGCGGTTACGAGGTTGACGTGATTGCACCCTCCGAGGGTGTGATGCCCGGATTGCTGCCCGAGGCTGCGGCCAATGCCGTCCAGCAGGAGCTGGAGAGTCTGGGGGTAGGTTTTCATCTTGGAACCGTGGTTGACCGTGTCGACCACAAGGGAAATGGCGTCAGCCTGACCCTTGCCAATGGCGAAATACTGGATGCGGATCTGGTATTGTCTGCCGTTGGCTTGCGTCCGAGGACCGATCTGGCCCGGGCTGGCGGGCTTGAGACGGCCAGGGGCATCGTGGTCAATCGGGCTCTGGAGACCTCGGCGCCGGATGTCTACGCACTCGGTGACTGCGCCGAAGTAGACGGTCACGTCCTGCTTTATGTGTTGCCGCTGATGGCCTGTTCCCGGGCGCTTGCCAAAACGTTGCTCGGTGAGCGCACCGAAGTGAGCTATGGCACTATGCCGGTGATGATCAAGACGCCCTGTTGTCCCACGGCGGTTTGCCCACCACCGTCCGAAGCCGAGGGCAGCTGGGAGGTTGAGCAGGATGGCACCAACGTCAAGGCGCTGTTCAAGAGCCCCGGGGGCGATGTCCTGGGGTTTGC
Source organism: Marinobacter maroccanus (assembly GCF_002933275.1). Lineage (GTDB taxonomy): Bacteria > Pseudomonadota > Gammaproteobacteria > Pseudomonadales > Oleiphilaceae > Marinobacter > Marinobacter maroccanus. Next base: position 18,815 of record NZ_PSSX01000004.1, on the reverse strand, counting down.
GGTAACCGGCAGCTTTGCCATGGAAAAGCAGGCCCTGTCCAGGGAAGTGCCGCCGATACACGGCTGACGCTCCTTACCATTCCACAGCCCCGGTTCCACGGGGCTGTTTTGTCACTGCCGGCGACGGCTTTTCATTGCGAAATTTCGCCGCTTGCGGTAGAAAACTCCTTCGTGTGCTAACGAAATCACAGGAGCAGGCATGCTTGAGGTAACCAAGAAACTGGTGGAGTTGCTGGATCTCTCGCCCATCGGTGACGACCATTTTCAGGGTGACAGCGAGGATCTGGGCTTTCCCAACGTGTTTGGCGGGCAGGTTCTTGGCCAGGCGTTGATGGCCGCCAGTCGAACCGTTGAAGGGCGCCTCTGTCATTCCCTCCATGCCTACTTTCTGCGCCCGGGCAATCAGGATATGCCCATCGACTACGAGGTCCAGCGCGTTCGCGACGGTGGCAGTTTCTCGGTGCGTCGGGTGATTGCCCGCCAGGATGGCAAGGAAATCCTGACCGGCTCCATGTCGTTCCAGGTGGCCGAGGAAGGTTTCGAGCATCAGCTGACCATGCCGGATGCGCCGGACCCGGAAACGCTTCGCTCGGAACAGGAATGGGGCCAACTTCTGGCGCCCCAGGTGCCGGAAAAAATGCGGCCGATCCTGACCCGGGACCGCCCTATCGAGATCCGGCCGGTAAACCCGGTCAATCCCCTGAAGCCGGAGAAGCGCCCGCCCCACAAGCAGAGCTGGTTTCGTGCCCAGGGGCACCTGCCGGACGATCCTGTGCTTCACCGCTGCCTACTGACTTACGCATCGGACTTCCAGTTTCTCGGTACTTCCCTGAACCCGCACGGCCTGACGTTCATGAGCAAGGGGTTGCAGGTGGCCAGCCTGGACCATGCCATCTGGTTCCACCGGGATTTCCGCATGGACGAATGGCTGCTTTACGACAAGGACAGCCCCAGCGCTTCGGCCGGGCGGGGTTTCAATCGCGGCAATTTCTTCAACCAGGACGGTGTGCTGGTGGCATCCACCACCCAGGAAGCCCTGATTCGTCAGAGGTCCTAGGCGGCTACCCCAGCTTGCGCTGGTCCGGTTGCTGATGGTTCCGGTCCAGCCAGTCCATCAGTTCATCGAACGGCAGCGGCGGTGTCAGCAGGAAACCCTGGATCATGTCGCAGCCCATGTCCCTGAGCAGATTGGCGGTGACTTCATCTTCCACACCCTCGGCCACCACCTGATAGCCCAGGCTGTGGCACATATCAATGGTAGTCTGCACAATCACCCGGTCTTCTGCCTCGGTGATCAGCTCGGTAACCAGTGAGCGATCAATCTTGACCTCGCTCGCAGGTAGCTGCTTGATGTAGGACAGTGAGGAATAGCCGGAGCCAAAGTCATCAATCGATACGGGAATGCCGGTGGCGCTGAGTGATTTCAGCGCCCGCAGGGAGTTGGCCGGGTCCTGCATCATGGAGGTTTCCGTTACCTCAAAAATAATCGAACCCTGATGGCTGTGGTAGCTGTTCATCAGACGCTGGACAAAGATGGGAAAGTCCGGTTCCCGCAGATTGTTGGGCGAAATATTGATGGATACGTTCAGGGGCCAGCCGCGTTCCAGCAGCCGTGAGCGCAGCTCCATTGATTGCTCAAGTACCCATCGGGTCAGCGGTTTGATCAGCCCGGTTTGTTCCGCAAGACTGACAATCTCATCGGCGCGGACCGGTTTCGCCCGGCCGGGCCACCGAATCAAGACTTCAACGCCGACTATCCGGTCTGTTTTCAGGCTCTGCTTGGGCTGCATGAACAGCACAAGCTCGTTGGTGTCCAGGGCGTGTCGCAGCTCCGAAACCAGGGTCAGCCGGTCCGCACTGTAGGAGTCTTTCATGGACTTGTAATAGGCAATGCCCCGCTCACGCGCCGAATCCGAGCCCTCGGCGATCACTGCTCGGCGTATCAGGGTATTGGCATCGGTGCCATGGTCCGGAAAAATTGCCACCCCAAGCCTTGGGTCCAGGGGAATCTGCATGCCCAGATAGTCGATCGGGTACCGTATGCCTTCCAGGGCCTTGAGAATGGCCCTGGGCACGGAGCCTGTGGCATCGGCGTCGACGATAAACGCGAAGGTCTGAGGATCCAGTGATGCCAGGTAGAAATCCCGCTGGTCACTCTGCTCCACGGGCATGGCGCCCGGCAGTTCCCGCGCCACGGCATTGTAGTGCTTGGACGCCAGTTCCAGAATCCGGTCACTGTTGCGGTGCCCGAGGGTTTTGGTGACCGACTGCAGGTTGTTCAGGTGGATAATGGCAACGCCATAGCGTCGCTCGGGGCTGCGCAGCATCAGGTCGTTCAGCATCATCTCAAGGCTGCCGCGATTGGGAAGTCCGGTGAGGGGATTGTGCAGCGCATGATCCATCAGTTTTAACTCTGCCGACCTCCTTGCCGCCAGGGCCTTCAGTTCTGCTTCCCGGGCGTCCACTTTGTCCTGCCGTTCCTGGTAGAGCCGTGCCGCTAACGCCAGCGTGAGCAGAATGGCTTCCAGTGCCGATCCGATCTGCATGCCGTAGGTGGTGACAAAATTGTTGGGCAGCAGGCCGTATTTATTGGCCGCGGTAATGGCACTGCCCAACGTCAGTGCCGCCCAGGCCACCGTGTAATAGCCGGCCTGTGGGTTTCCCTTCCACCATTGGACTGGACCCAGGACAGTGAGCAGCAGGCAGCTGGGTATTGCCAGGGCTACGGTCAGTCGACTGCCGGTGCTGTAATCGAGAAAGAACGTCATCAAGGCAACCACGGCATTCAGTGAAATCATGAATAGCACGAGCCGATTCAGGACAGGGCCTGTGTGCGTCAGTTTCAGGAATGAGCGGGAGAACATCAGTGTGAACAGCAGGGAAAAAGGTACAGCTAGCAACATGATCTGGTTTTGCAGAGCAGGACTGTTCGGCCAAAGAAACTGAAATGTGGCACCGTTCAGGCTGCCTATCAGCAATAGATAGCCCAGTGTCGAGAGCACATAGAGCAGGTACACCGGCTCTCGGAGAGCGGCGAAGATAAACAGGTTGAAGAAAATGACCGTGATCAGGATGCCGTAGTAGACCGCGTGCATCTGGTCTTCAGTGGATGAATGCTCGAAAAAAGTCTGGGCGTTCCAGAGTCGAACCGGAATCTGCATGGCTCCCTCGGTGTGCACCTCCAGCAGAATCTGGTACTCGCTGGCGATGCTCTGTTCGAAGGGGAACAGGAAATGCCGGTGCAGAATAGGCCGCTGATCGAAGGGTACATGGTCCCCGGTCACTATGCGTCGGGCAATGCGCCCGTTTTCCAGCAGATGGAAGGTGAGTTTGTCCAGTTGTGAGTAGCGGACTTCCAGCAGATTGATAGCGGCAGGGTGGGCCACCGGAAACCGAAGCCAGACGGTATCCCGGATGTAACCGAAATTCGGGCTTTCTTCCTCGAGGGTTTGCCAGTCACTGGAGGCAAGGGCTTCACTGGCTGTCAGGTTTTCATCCGGGGCGGCGCGCAGATACTCGATCTGCGGTACATAGGAATCCTCAGCCCCCAGTGATGGGGCAGCCAGACCCGATAACAGCAGCAGTGTTATCAGTAAACGAAGCCAGAAAGTGGATGCCACGTCGTACCGTTTGATTGTCGTTGTCCAAAGGAGTATGGCGTGTCGCCTTTGGCGGCTCAAGTCACCGGCAGGGCCTGTTTGGCAAAATTTTGTAGCCAGGACTCAGATCTGCTCAAGCCATGACCGGACCCAGGGCAGGGCTTCGGCTTCCGGCTCCATGGTTTCCAGGGCATCAATTCGAAGCGTGTCTCCCACCTTGCGGGCAGCGGTTTCGTAAAGCGCTTCCTCGACCAGGTCGCCGGCGCCACAGAAGGTGTCACCGTAGGAGCTGTCACCCAGCACGATTATGCCAAATGGCCGGCCGGGCTGTTGGGGCAGCTGGTCCCGAAGGTCCAGATAGAAAGGCAGTAGATTCGCTGGCAGTTCACCCTGCCCGGTTGTGGATGTGCACACCAGAAGCGGATCATTGTTCGAGGTGATGTCGTCCAGGGCCGGATTTTCCAGCACGGTCACGTGGTGCCCCTCGCCTTCCAGCTGCTTCTTGATGGCTCTGGCCGTCAGGAGTGCGCCACCGTAGACGCTGCCCACCAGGATTCTGATTGATGTCATAGGTTACCTGTTCGCTGCCGTGGAAATGACCATACGGTTATTCGGTGGCGCACGATCATAGCGGGAGTGCTTTGCTGCCTCAAGGTGAGCGGATGGGTGAGGACTCCTTTTCCTGGCTACGAACCCGCGGTGCTATCCGGTTGCGCCCGGATTCCTTGGCATTGTAGAGGTTCAGGTCCGCCTGTTTGAGCAGATCATCAAGTGAGCGGGCCTTGGCAATGGAGCAGACACCGGCGCTGATGGTCACCGGTAACGACTGATCCCTGAACCGGAACGGGTGCCCGGCAACTTGAGACCGCAATCTTTCAGCCAGTGTCAGGGCCTGGAGCAGGGAAGTGTCAGGCAATAGCACCAGAAATTCTTCGCCGCCCCATCGCGCCGCGACATCCGCCTGCCGAATCACGGTTCGCATCAATGCAGCGAACTCCCGCAGGACATCGTCGCCAGCGTCGTGCCCGAACTGGTCGTTGATCTGTTTGAAAAGATCGAGATCGATCAGGGCAATGGAGAAGTGATGGCCGGAGCGCTGGTAGCGGGAAAACTCCATGGTCAGGCGGTTCTGCATGTCACGGCGGTTGGCCAGCCCGGTGAGCTCGTCCGTCCGTGCTGCATGCTCGTGGGTTTCCGCAAGGGCCAGAAGTTCATTGCGTGCCTTCAGACGGCTGGCTTCAAGGACAAAGCAGAAAATGGATTCAAAGGTCAGGGCAGCGAAAAAACGAATCTTGAAATCCATGCTGTATTCCGCGGACACCAAGGGCAGCCCGGGAAACTGGAATACCACGACCGCAATCAGATAGCAGAATAGCAGAACGGCCGTACCGGTTTTCAGGTCGGTCAGGTAGAACAGCAGCGGCGGAAAGACGTAGAACCAGAGTGGCCCGGTGTTGCTCTCGCCGCCGGACGCAATCAGGTAGGTGAAAAGCAGGCCGACAATAACGATCATCCCGGCTTTCTGGCGTGCGCGGTTACCGGTGCTGGCAAAGTGCAGCATATTCACGGCAATCAGACCGATGAAGGACCAGAGCACCCAGGCATGGGTTGTGTGTCCGGCGAACCAGGCCTTGGTACCGATGCCAACCAGAAAAGCGATAGCGGTTGCCGAGAGCCAGGTAAGCAGACGCGAGACCTGGGCGTCTTCCCGTTCGCCGGCAGCAAGCTGCCCGGAGGAAGGAGAGTGAGGCATGGGAACCTTATTTTGCTGTTTTTGTAATTTTTACACTTATTTTCGGAATTATGAGTCAATTTAGTGCGTTTTTGCACTCCCGTCTGTGATTTGGTTAGTCTGTGTGAATTGTGACCGTTTTATTTCATTTTCATGTCAAAAATTTTATAGTTGCCGCGCGACAGAGCTCGCCCCCAATCCTCACAGACTAAACGAGACCTGATCTGTTATGGCCCGTTCGAGCGGATTCCTGGATACCCTTCTTACCAGCCCTACCACGGAACGATACAGGGTCGGCATCAGCCTGCTTTTTTTACTGGGCGTGTGGCTGACTGTCGGAGCATTCAGTCAGGGAATGCCCAGCAGCATGTTGCTAATGGCCGCCGCGGTCATTGGCGGTTACATGGCGATCAATATCGGCGCCAATGACGTTGCCAACAATGTTGGCCCCGCCGTGGGTTCCGGGGCTTTGTCCCTGGGTGCGGCTGTCGTTATTGCCGCCATTTTTGAGGCGGGCGGTGCGATTATCGCGGGCGGTGACGTGGTTTCCACCATCAAGGGGGGCATCATCGACCCCTCCAGCCTGGAAGACGGTCGGGCGTTCGTCTGGCTGATGACCGCCGCCTTGCTGGCGGGCGCGCTCTGGCTGAATCTGGCCACCTGGATGGGTGCGCCTGTGTCTACAACCCACTCCATTGTTGGTGGCGTTCTGGGCGCCGGTATCGCCGCCGGTGGCTGGGGAATCGCAGACTGGGCGGTGATGGGCAAGATTGCCGCCAGCTGGGTAATTTCGCCGGTTCTCGGTGGTGCGCTGGCAGCCCTGTTCCTGTTCGCGATCAAGAAGACCGTGCTATATCGGAAAGAGGTCATTCCGGCAGCCAGGACCTTTGTTCCCTGGCTAGTGGCAATCATGGCCTGGGCTTTCGGAACCTATCTGATGATCAAGGGCGTAAAGAAAATCGTCAAAGTCGATTTTCTTGAGGCGACGCTGATCGGTCTTGCTGCGGCTGCCGTCGTCTTTTTCATCATGCGCACCCTCGTGGGCCGCATGGCATCGACCATGGAGAACAGTTCGGCGGGTGTGAATACCCTGTTTACCTGGCCGTTGATCTTTGCTGCCGCCCTGCTGAGTTTTGCTCACGGTGCCAATGATGTGGCCAACGCCATTGGTCCGCTGGCGGCCATCAATGATGCCCTGTCTGCCGGGGCGGTTGTGACCTCTGCGAGCATTCCGCTGTGGGTGATGATGGTGGGTGCCCTGGGTCTGGCCGTTGGCCTGATGCTGTTCGGGCCGCGCCTGATCAAGACCGTTGGCAGTGAAATCACCGAACTAGACAAGACCCGTGCCTTCTGTATTGCTCTTTCGGCGGCGCTTACGGTGATCCTCGCGTCCCAGCTGGGCCTGCCGGTCAGTTCCACCCACATCGCCATTGGCGGCGTGTTCGGCGTGGGCTTCCTCAGGGAGTACCTGAAGTCCAACTATGCAACCCAGCTGCACAAAATCATGGAGCACCACGATCCTGCCGAGCAGGAGCGTCTCAAGCCCTTCCTGGATGATTTCCGTAATGCCTCGGTGGAGGAGATGGAGAATCTGCTCAAGCAGGCCAAGAAGAAAAAACAGGTGCCTCTGTCCAAGTCCGAGCGCAAGCGCCTGAAGAAGATCTACCGGGAAGAAATGGTGAAGCGTTCGCACCTGGTGCGCATTGCGGCGGCCTGGATCATCACTGTGCCGGCGTCTGCCATCATGGCGGCGATCCTGTTCTTTACGCTCCGGGGCTTGTTGATCTGACCGGGCTGGTTGTATAAACCGAGTTTGGTCATACTATCTTTCAAAAGGGGTGGCTCACCCCTCAAGCCTATTTGTCCATGGAGTGAAGTATGAGTTCATCCGTTGAAAGCCGTCAGGCGAAGATGATTGATGAGCTGAGGACCTTTATCAAGAAGGTTCTCAGCGATCCGACCATTGCCGTTAAATCCATGGAGATCGCCCGCAAGCATCGTGGTCAGCCGAATGCCGAGGAGCTGATTGCACAGGAGATCAGTGCCAGCACCAATATCCGGATTCCGGAGAACTGGAGTGAGGCGGATAAGATGTTCCTGGATATCATCCATGATGTTCTGGATGATGAAGAGGCGCTTTACTGAGATTCCCCTAGGTTACGGGGCCTAAAGCCTCGGGGAAGAGCCAGCAGGGTGGGTGTTTCGAAAACACGCTCCTTGCGGCACGTCCCTGTGACGCTTGGGCTCCGCCATCCATGGCTCCGCACAGTTTTCGAAACACCCACCCTGCTGACTCGCCAAACTTGTTGAATCGCCTTCAGGCCTGTCTCACGCTCGGCGTGGTCTGTTTCAACACAGCATCCGCCATCTGGTGCAGGATGCTGATCTCATCCTCGATACCTTCATCCCGCGACAACTCTCTCTGCTCGGCAAGAATGTCTGCCAGGATTTCCCTGGTGGTCAACGGGTTGGCCAGTACCACCCGGAATACGATGCACGGGAAATTGAAGTAGCGGGCCGGCTCCAGCCGGGTCCGTGACACGAATGCCTTGCCCCGTTCCCGTTGGGTTTTCTGGATGAACTTGGTGATCCGGTTCAGGCAGGTGTTGAGCTTTTCCGCCTGCAGGGGATCGGCAATGGCCAGGGCTTCCTGGACGTTTTCCGGGCAGTAGCGGTAGGTCAGGATGTTCAGTTCGGGTTTGGTAACCAGCTCGAAATCCGGTTCTGCTTCGATCATTTCCGCGAAGGTCTTGGCCTTGTCGATGCCCTGGTCTATCAGGATCTCGTAGCCTTCCCGGGCCAGGATTTTCAGGCCGGAGTGGATCAGCATGGACATGCCAGGCCGGGAGCCTTCCAGGGTAGTGCTGCCGAGGTCCCGTGAGCCCTTGCGGATGATGTACTGGGCGTGGTGTTCCACGGCGCTGGCCAGGCTCGGGTCGCGGAAAACGACCAGGCCTACGCCCATGGGTACGTAGAGCTGTTTGTGGGCGTCGAAGGTGACCGAGTCGGCCTTTTCGATGCCGCGCAGCAGATGTTTGTAGGTGCGGGAGAACAGCGTGGGCCCGCCCCAGGCGGCGTCCACGTGGAAGTGGGCGCCGAATTCCCGGGCGATGTCGGCCATGGCATCCAGGGGGTCGACGTTGCCGGTTTCGGTGGTGCCGGCCACGCCGCAGATGGCCATGACCTTGATTTTCTGGCGCTGCAATTCCAGGCACTTGTCCCGCAGGGCGTCAGTGTTGATGCGGTTTTCGTCGTCGGTATCCACCGGTATCAGGGATTCGCGGCCCAGGCCGAGCACGTCGGCGGCTTTGCGCAGGGAATAGTGGCCGCGGCGGGAGACGACGATGGCGGCGCCTTCGTAGCCGTAGTATTTCAGGGCCCGGAACAGGCCTTCCTGGTGCAGGCCCCGGAAGCTGCCTTCAGCCGGGAACGCCCGGTTGCGGGCGACCCACAGGGCGGTGAGGTTGGCGACCGTGCCGCCGGAGCACATGGCACCGAGGGCGTAACGGGGGTCGTGCATCCACTTGCGGTAGAAGGCGCCGTCTTCCTGGTACACCAGGCGGTGGATCATGCCCAGGACCTGGCGCTCCATGGGCGTGAACGCCTTGGAGGTTTCGGTTTTGACCAGGTTCTGGTTCAGGGCAATCATGATCTTGGACAGCGGCAGCATGAAGTAAGGCAGCGCTGAGGTCATGTGCCCGATAAAGGCCGGTGAGGCGGTGTGAACGGAATTGGCCACCAGTTTGTCGAGCAGAAACTGGGCCTGTTCAGATACGAAGACGGGCTTCTCGGGAATGCTGTAGTCGGAGAAGTCTTTCTCCACATCCGAGAGGTCCCGTTCAACCGCAACGATGTGCTCCTGCAGAAAGCCTGCAAGATTGCGGGAGATGTTCTGGTCAATCCGGCTCAGCGTCGATTCCGGCGCCTCAGGCACCGTGAATACGCGATACATGGCCTCTACCGAGGCCTGGGCGGATTTTTTCTTTCCGGTCATAGGCGCCACTCACAATCAGTGGTCATCCGAAGGGCCGGTTCCGGATGCCCTGCGGATACGGCCGGCACATAAGTCCGGCATTAATTTCTGGTCACCTGCCGCTGGCAGGCGCACTGGCATCCCTGAGGGGGCGTAGTATACGGCCTGGCGACAGCTTACGCCACACGGCCCCTGCCCGGGGTTTCCGGTCAGAGTATTTCCCGGTGTATGTCCAGTATGGCAGCATCCACGCGTTCTTCGATGGCTTTTTCAATCTGGTCCAGCCGTTGGGTGATCTGCTGGGAGGAGGTGCCCAGGGCGGCTATGGTCCAGGTGGCGCAGTCTAGGGCCTCCTGGTCGGCGGTTTCGGCAACGGCCAGGTCGGGTTCTTTGCCCCAGACGGCTTTCAGGGCTGTGAAGACCTTGCGCTTGGCTTTGAGGTCGTCGCAGCCGTAGAGCTGGAAGTGCAGGGTCAGTACGCCCACGTGGGGTGTGATAACCGGCTGCTGGGGCTTTTGGCCTTCCCTCAGGAGTTTTCTCAGGGCTTCTGACATGTTTGGTTCGCCAGGCTTGAAATGGGCGGAAAAGATGTCGGATTACGGCTTCGCCTAATCCGACCTACTGTCCGGGTAAAAGTTAACCGTAGGTCGGATTAGCCGAAGGCGTAATCCGACAGATCTGTCTAACAGCGACCACTTACCCTACTACAGGCGTTGCCCGTTTGATAATGGCTGCCGGATCGGTGCCCGAGGGCAGGTTGCCGTAGTTCATGCCGCCATTGGATTGCAGTCTCGAGGCGCAGAAGGCGTCGGCGACAGCGGTATCCGAGTGGCGCAGCAGCAGGGAGCCCTGCAAGGCCAGGGCCATGCGGTCGACCAGGTTGCGGGCACGGTACTGGAAATCGCTGATGTCGGCGAAGTCGTGTTGCAGCTGAGCCAGGAACTGGTCGAAGCGGCGATCTGCACCTTTTGCTTCGGCGGCCTCCTTGAAGAAGGCGTCGAGGGTTTCCGGCTCTTTTTGCAGGGCGCGCAAGGTGTCCAGGCACTGGACGTTGCCGCTGCCTTCCCAGATGGCGTTGACCGGTGATTCCCGGAACAGCCGCGGCATGATGCAGTCTTCCATCACGCCGCTGCCGCCGATGCATTCCATGGCTTCGTAGGCGTGGTTCGGGGTGCGTTTGCAGATCCAGTACTTACCGACGGGGGTGGCCAGGCGCGCCAGCAGGCGTTCGTGCTCCTTGTCCTGGATGTCCAGGGCGCGGGCGATGCGCATGGTGTAGGCCAGTGCCGCCTCGCTTTCCAGGGCCAGATCAGCCAGGACATTCTGCATCAGGGGCTGGTCAATCAGGCGGGCGCCGAAGGCGCTGCGGTGACGGCAGTGGTGGCTGGCCTGGGCGATGGCCTGGCGCATGCCGGCGGAGCTGCCGATCATGCAGTCGAAGCGGGTCATGGCCACCATTTCAATGATGGTGGGTACACCACGGCCTTCCTCGCCCACCATCCAGGCCAGGGCACCGCGCAGTTCGGCTTCGCTGGAGGCGTTGGCAACGTTGCCCATCTTGTTCTTCAGGCGCTGGACCTGCCAGGGGTTCTTGGTGCCGTCCGGGCGCCAGCGGGGCATCAGGAAGCACGACAGTCCTGACTGTGTCTGAGCCAGTACCAGGAAGGCGTCGCACATGGGGGCAGAGACGAACCATTTGTGGCCCACCAGCTCATAGGCCTGGCCGGGGCCTCCCGAGCCGACCGGATAGGCTCTGGTGCTGTTGGCGCGAACGTCGCTGCCGCCCTGTTTCTCGGTCATGGCCATGCCAATGGTGACCGAGGTTTTCTGGCTGTCCGGCAGATTACGGGGATCGTAGCTGTCGGCCAGTATCCGGGCCTCCCAGTCCGCCGCCAGCTCCGGCTGTTTCCGGATCGACGGGATGGCGGCAAAAGTCATGGTCACGGGGCAGCAGTGGGCGGCCTCCACCTGGGAGTGCATGTAGTACTTGGCAGCACGGGCAACGTGGGCGCCCTGGCCGGGATGGCTCCAGGGACTGCTGTGCAGGCCGTTGTCGAAAGCGATGCGCATCAGCTCGTGATAGGCCGGATGGAAGTCCACTTCATCAATGCGGTGGCCATACCGGTCGTGGGTATTGAACACCGGTTTGTTGGCGTTGGCGCGAAACCCCAGGTCAATGGTTTCCGCGGCCCCGGCCAGGGCTCCGAAGGCCTTGAGGTCCTCGGCGGCTTTACCGGCACCTTCCCGCAGGGCGGCTTCCTGCAGGGCAATATCCTGTTCGAACAGGTTGTAGCTCTCCAGGGCCGGCGGCTGATTGAAGACCTCGTGGGTGGTGGCCAGGTAGCGGTCTTCCTGGTCGTTTGATGGCATCTCTGGCCGGGGCTGCGGCGCGTTCATGGCTACCTCCTGGTGCCGGTCAACCCCTGCATACAAAAGCGGATGATGGAATTGACCAGCGGGTCATTGTTGTCTTCTGTTGCGCTGTTTTCCTGGCTGGTCTGTGTTGGTGACAGTGGGCCAACCAGGCTTTCCGCGATGGCGCCGACCAGGCATGTACTGCTCTGGCGAGCGTCCTGATCCGGGATGCATTCTTCTTCAATGCCTTCGCGGATCGCTTTCTCGAACAGGTTGGCGTAGGCCTTGCGGTACGCCAGCCGTTCCTCCTCAACTTTCGGGTCCACCGGCTCGGCGATCAGTGACCACGCCATTTGCGGACCTTTCAGTGCCCGCTCGGCGAATTGTCTGAGCGCCCGCTCCAGCCGTTCGGCGCCGTTTCCGCCGGATGCCAGGGCTTCGGCGACCTTGTCGACCTCCCGTTGGGTCGCCAGTCGGAAAATTTCGGCGAACAGGTCTTCTCTGGATTCGAAATGCCGGTAAATAGTTCCTGTGGCAACGCCGGCCAAGCCGGCGATACGGGTCACCCGGGCGCTTCTGAAACCGCCTTCGGCCACGCACTGATAGGTGCAGTCCACGATCCGTTTTCGCGCCTCGGCCTTACGCTGGCGCATTTTCTCCGTTTCTCGATAGGCCATTCCGGCTCCCTATAAGTAGTGAATCATTATTCATTTCTTGTGTCAATTTTTTGAGCTACAGGCGATTATAAAATTTCCGCATACAATTCAATTACTTGTTGATAGTTACAAAAAATTACAAAAAAGGCGTTGCCAGTAAATAGCGTGGTCACAAAAAGCAGATTATAAAGACGCCAAGACGAAGCCGCAGGCGGTCGTTCGTCGATACGGAGTGAGGTTCCCTGTGGGGTCGCAGCACTCGACCATCTGTTTTCGTTGATGGAGAAAAGATTATGAGTGAATTCGACGAAAGCAACCTGGAGCAGTCCGGAAGCTGGACCAGCGACAATGACGACAACCATTCCATAGCCGGCCGTGCCCGCGTTCGTGCACAGTTGCAGGCAGACATCGAAGCGTTCCTGAGCCAGGGCGGAAAGATCCAGGAAGTGGATACTTCCTTCCGTTCTGATACACCGCGCAAGGTGGAAGTGGGTTTTAACAACCGCTCCCTCTGAACGTACAGACGGCAGTCCGGGGCGCTCCGCCCCGGCTCCGTTTTTGATCCCTGTCTCGGTATGACCTGTCAGCGTCGTTTATCCTCTTTCATTATCATTTTGCGCCGTTAGCCTGGGCAAATCGCCAGTCACCCGATAATCCGGACCCCTCTGTGGTAATGAAGCCCCGCATCCGTCTTTTCCTTGTTTTGCTACTGATCATAGCAGCTGTCGGCAGCTTCTGGATGATGACTGCAGACCGGGTCGCCGTTGACGACCCGGTTGCTTCGGCGCCGGTTGACGAGCCCCCGATATCCGTAAGCCAGGAGGAGGGCGCTGCTGCGCCGTCCGAGCTCGTCAACAAGGCCTCTTCAGTCCGTGTTCCCGAACAGTTGCCAGCCTCGCTGGCAGGCACGTCAGTCCCGGACGGTTGGGCCCGGACGGACCGGCTCGGCAATCTCATCCCGACCCCCCATCTGCGGCAGCTGTTCGAGTATTTCCTGTCAGCTCTGGGAGAGGAATCGCTGCAACAGTTGGTGGCGCGCATTGAGACGGCTCTGTCGGCCCTGGAAGAGCCGGCGAGATCCCAGGCCCTGGCAACCCTTGGAAACTACCTGGAATACAAGCTGGCTGTTTCTGATCTGGAACAGAGCTACGGAGAGGTGTCCGGACTTGGCGCCAGGGAAATGCAACGGAGGATGGCAGAGATCCAGGCCCTGCGCCGGACCTGGCTGGATGCCGATACTGCCGACGCTTTCTTTGCCGACGATGAGGCAGTGGACCGTTTCCAGATTGAAAAGCTCAGAATCACAAGCGATGACAGTCTGACTGAAGAGCAGAAGGCCGAGGCACTGCGCCAGGCCGAGTCTTCTCTGCCGGAACCTCTCCGGAAGGCCAGGGAGGAAACTCGCCGGTTTGCGGACTATGAACAGGTACGCCAGGAGCTGGCGGATGATCCCCGGGCGCTTGCGGCCTGGCGTCAGGAGGCTTTTGGTGATGCTGCGGCGGACAGGCTGGCCCGGCTTGAGGAGGAGCAAGAGGAATGGAATCGCCGCTGGCAGGCCTACGCCCAGGAGCGGGACCGGTTGTTGTCCTCGGGGCTGGCCGAGCCGGAACGCCAGAAAGCGCTGCAGCGGCTCAGAGCCCGCCACTTCAATGAAACCGAACGGATTCGTGCCCAAGCGTTGGATTCGATCCGGTAATCAGCCTGTCATTTAATCGCTTTATCCTGCTGAGGGAGTCTGCAACCAGCGGCGTTGGCCGTGTATGATGGCGCAAAGGGCGCCCGGCGAGTGCCGCGACGATCCATCAGACTTTTTGTTTAGCCATTCAGGAGGTTGTCAGTGCCGATTCCGACTCCCCGTGCTTTTCCCGCCACCCGCCTGCGCCGTAACCGGGCCAGTGAGTTCTCCCGTCGCATGGTTCGGGAAAACCAGCTCACGCCGGACAACCTGATCTATCCGGTGTTCGTGCTGGAGGGTGAGGGCCAGCGGGAAAAGGTGCCTTCGATGCCGGGGGTGGAGCGTCTGAGTATTGATCTTCTGGTGGAACAGGCCGCGGAGCTGGTGGAATTGGGTATCCCGGCCATTGCCCTGTTTCCGGTAGTTCCGGCTGAGAAGAAGAACCTGTCCGGCTCCGGGGCCTGGGATTCGGACGGTCTGGCCCAGAGAGCGATTCGCGCTCTGAAAAAAGCCCAGCCGGAACTGGGTGTGATTACAGACGTGGCGCTGGACCCATTCACCACCCATGGCCAGGACGGCATCATCCACAACGACGGGTATGTTCTCAATGACGTCACCGTCGAGGCGCTGGTCAACCAGGCGCTTTCCCATGCCGACGCCGGCGCCGATGTGGTGGCACCGTCAGACATGATGGATGGGCGGATTGGTGCCATTCGCGAAGCCCTGGAGAACGGTGGCCATGTGAACACGCGGATCCTGGCCTATTCTGCCAAGTACGCATCAAGCTATTACGGGCCTTTCCGGGATGCGGTGGGCTCGGCGGCCAATCTCGGCAAGGGTAACAAGGCCACCTACCAGATGGATCCGGCCAACGGAGACGAGGCCTTGCATGAGGTCGCCATGGACCTGGCCGAAGGCGCGGATATGGTGATGATCAAGCCCGGTATGCCGTATCTCGATATAGTGCACCGGGTTAAAACGGAATTGCGAGTGCCGACATTTGTTTACCAGGTCAGCGGCGAGTACGCGATGCACATGGCAGCGGCCCAGAATGGCTGGCTGGACGGCGATGCGGTGATGATGGAAAGCCTGATGGCCATGCGCAGGGCCGGAGCCGACGGAATCCTGACCTACTTTGCCGTGCGCGCGGCCCGATTGATGCGGGATCGTCGGCACGGATAAGCCAAACACGCCATTTGCCAGCAGTGGCGAACACACTGGAATCGAGGAATCATGACAACGGAAACGGCGAAGAATCAGACGGCAGGGGATGACCGGAGTGTGCCTGCGCCGGTAGATGTGCCCCCGGTTGGTGAAGAGATCAACCTGGATGCCAATGAAAACTACTTTAACCGGGAACTGAGCCAGCTCCAGTTTAATTACCGGGTACTCAAGCAGGCGCTGGACACGACTCACCCGTTGATCAACCGTCTGATTTTCTGCTGCATCTTCAGCAGCAACATGGACGAGTTCTTCGAGATTCGTGTTGCGGGTCTTCGGCAGCAGATGAAATACGGCCGGGAAACCGTTGGTGCCGATGGCATGATGCCGGACCAGGCCCTGGCGGAGATCAGCCGTGTTGCCCACGAGTATATCCGGGAGCAGTACGACATAATCAACAATGTCCTGATTCCCGAGATGGAGCAGGAGAACATTCATTTCGTCCGTCGTCGGGAGTGGACGCCGGAGCAGGCGGAGTGGGTGCGCACCTATTTTGAAGAGGAAATCCTGCCGGTGGTCAGCCCCATCGGACTGGATCCGTCACATCCGTTTCCACGCCTGGTCAACAAGAGCCTGAACTTTATTGTTGAACTGGATGGCAAGGATGCCTTCGGCCGGGAAACCGGCATGGCGATTGTGCCGGCGCCCCGCTCCCTTCCGCGTCTGGTGCGGCTGCCTGATGATGTCTGCAACGGTGGCGAGAACCTCGTTTTCCTGTCGTCCATGATCCACGCCCACGCCGATGAACTTTTCCCAGGCATGGAAGTGAAAGGCTGCTATCAATTCCGGCTGACACGTAACGCCGACCTTGAACTCGAGGATGACCTGGAAGATCTTGCCTCGGCCCTTCGTGGTGAGCTGCTCAGCCGCCGGTTTGGTGATGGGGTGCGCCTGGAGGTTGCTGACAACTGCCCGGAGGAGCTGGTGCAGTTCCTGCTCAAGGAGTTCGGTCTGACCGAGCGGGATCTTTACCAGGTGCATGGCCCGGTCAACCTGACCCGGCTGATGGCGGTCGGTGGGCTGGTGGACCGGCCGGATCTGACCTATTCTGGCTTTTCGCCGTCGATTCCCAAGCAGATTCGCAGCAAGGAATCGATGTTCGACGCAATCCGCAAGCGCCCGATTCTGTTGCTGCATCCCTATGAGAATTTCAGCCCGGTGGTGGATCTGCTGCGCCAGGCCGCCAAGGATCCCCAGGTTCTGGCAATACGGCAGACCCTCTACCGCACCGGGGCCGATTCGGAAATCGTGGAAGCCCTGGCAGATGCCGCACGCCGTGGCAAAGAGGTTACTGCCGTTATCGAGCTTCGGGCCCGTTTCAGCGAGGCTGAAAACCTGGAGCTGGCCAGCCGGCTGCAGGAGGCCGGGGTGATCGTGGTGTACGGCGTGGTCGGCTACAAGACCCACGCCAAGATGATCCTGATCGTCCGTCGCGAAGAGGGGCGGCTGCGTCGTTATGTCCACCTGGGCACCGGTAACTATCACGCGGGTAATGCCCGCCTGTACACCGATTACAGCTTCATGACCTGTGACGAGTCCATCGGCGACGACGTCAACAAGCTGTTCCAGCAGTTGACGGGCATGGGCAAGGCTCTGAAGATCAAAAAGCTTTTCCATTCGCCATTCACCCTGCACTCGCGCCTGCTCAGCCTGATTGAGCGTGAAGCCAGCTATGGCGAAAAAGGCCGGATTATCTTCAAGTTCAATGCGCTCACCGAGATCCAGCTGATCAAGGCGCTTTACCGGGCCTCCCAGGCGGGCGTGAAAATCGATCTGATTATCCGCGGTATCTGCTGTTTGCGTCCCGAAGTGCCGGGCCTCTCCGAGAATATTCGGGTAAGGTCCATCATCGGACGTTTCCTTGAGCATACCCGGGTCTACTACTTCGGCAACAATGGCCGCCCGGATGTTTATTGTTCCAGCGCCGATGGTATGGAGCGGAACCTGCTTAGCCGTGTTGAAACCGCTTTTCCCCTGGATGATCCTGAGCTCGCTGCCAGGGTCAGGGAAGATCTGGATACCTATCTGGCCGATAATTGCCAGTCCTGGGTCTTGCAACCGGACGGCAGCTATATCCAGAACCAGCCCGGTGACGACGAAGAGCGCCTGGCCTCCCAGCTGGTACTGCTGGAAAGGCTGACCGGAAAGACCTGATTCCTCAACTGGAGAACGCGTTTGAATGCCAAATGGATGATTGCCGGCGCCGGTGTGCTGGCTGTGGCCGGTGGCCTGCCCTGGGTCGTAGGGTACGTCACTGAGCAGCAGTGGCAGCAGGCAACGGCCGAGGTGAACAGTGCCCAACCGTTTCTTCGCATGGAAACCGAAAACTACCAGAGGGGCATTCTCGGTGCCCGGCTCAATGGTTCGGTCAACCTGAGGAATCCGGAAACCGGAGAGTCCCGACAGTTTGCCTATCGTGCCACGGTGACCCATGGGGTGACCGGCAGCCTGATGGATTTTGAGCCCGAGGGAGGCTGGTCTTCAGGGGATCTGGACTGGTCTTCCGGCGAGGAGCCAAGGCTGACTCTGGAAACCCGGCTCTGGGGCACTGCAGTACTTGAGCTCGAAGCGCCTGAGGTGAGCATCACTGACGCGGATACCGGGGAAAGCCTGGCTTCGAGTGGCGGTCTGGCAAGAATCGAGATCAGTGATGCAGGCTCGCAAGCGGATGCTCTGATGGTCTGGCCGGCCTTAACCCTGTCTGGTCCGGATGTGGATATTCGGGTCAGTGACTTCCGCCTCGAGCAGACCATGAGCCATCTCACGGGTGAGGTCTGGACCGGCTCCGGCGAGATTGTGGTGGACTCGGTTGCGGTGACACCGGTTGCGGACGCGCCCTTCACGCTCCAGGAGATTTCGGTACGCAGCAGCAGTGAGCCAGTCAATGATGGCGAACGCCTGGATTCGCGAATGGCTTTCGAGGTTGCCGGCGTTGCAACGGCCAATGAGCGGTATGGCCCTCAACGGCTGGTGTTCGCTTTGTCAGGGCTGGATGTGGCGGCCTGGAGCGGGCTTACCGAAAGCCTGTCATCGCTGCAGGCCCTGGCCCTGAGCCAGGCCTCTGGTGGTCCACAGCAGGTCGAACAGCAGATGGCCGCCATGCAGCAGGTAAACACGGCCCTGCGTGACCTCGCCGCTGCCGGCTTCTCGGTTGGTTTCCCGGAACTGACCGTCACCACTCCGGAAGGTGTGGTGGAGGGCAGTGCAAGTATTTCCCACCCGGAGCTGACAGCGGATCAGAAGGGCGAGATGCTGATGGTGATGCAGCGGCTGACCGGCGAAATGGACCTTAGCCTGCCACTTGCGCTCGCGGAGGAGTATCCCGAATTCCAGCTGCAGCTGGCGCCTCTGATCAAACAGGGGCTGCTGGTTCAGCAAGGCGACCGGCTGGTGCTTGATGCCAGTATGAAAGACCTGATGCTGGACGTGAACGGAGTGGAGATCCCTCTGCCGCCTTTGCTTTGAAGCCTGGTTTAGTGCCAAAAAAAGGTTCATCGCGCTTTACCGGGAAACGCTGCTTTTATCTTTAGGAAGAAGTAATCGTTGTCCCGGTAGCCATAAGCCATCCGCTTGATCACCTTGATCTTGTTGTTCATTCCCTCCA
>NZ_PSSX01000038.1 GCF_002933275.1 Marinobacter maroccanus | reverse complement strand
ACTTCCTGGGCCACTTCCCAGCTGTAACCAATGAAGGCGATCTTGGCTTTGGTGGCCGATATGACGATCCAGGCGCCGGCCTTGACCATCCAGTCGTCGATCAGGGCCGGGATGCTGTTGAAGAACTGCCAGATGGCGTCGAAGAAGGTGGCGATGAATTCCATGGTGTTACCCCCTTGAGGTGAACAGAATGCCGGCGCTGATGAACGCGGCGCAGAACAGGACGATGGCCCCGAGGATGTCGAGGCCGGGTAAGAAGCGGTTGAGGGAGAAGTTAACGTCGACGCCCATGATGGTTTTGGTGTTGTCGTCAACGGAGCCGCCCCCGCTCAGGTTGGTGCTGAACATGGCTTGTACTTCCCCTTTGATCTCGTTGATCTTGGCCTGGTAGTCGGCCATGACCTGGTCGTAGTCTTCCGTGGGATCGGTCAGTTCGGTGTCGATCGGATCACCGCTCCAGGTAACGGGTTCTTCCTGTTCTCCGTCGCCTTCTCCGTCTCCTGATCCATCGCCACCGGATCCGTTGCCGCCACCACCGCCAGGGATGTTGCCGATGGCTTCAGTGATGGCGCTGGTGCCGTCTTTGATGTTTTTGCCGATGCCCTTAAGGGTTTCGTTGATGGCGTCGGTGTTGGTGTTGCCTTCGATCTGGTTCTTGATGATTTCCTGGATCTGTTTGGCCATGCCGTTGGTGTCGGCTTCTCCGTCTCCGTCGCTGTCCCCGTCGGGGGTGTCTTCGTCACCTTCTTCGGGGTTCAGGCCTTCGCAGGCAAAGCCGCCGTCGGTGATGATCAGGGCGCCTTCGAAGCCATTGGGGCAGACGGGCGGGTTGGAGTCGTTGCTGATGCATTGGCCGGACCAGGAGCCTTCGGCGTTTTCCCGGAAGGCGTAGGTTTCGTTGTCCTGGCATTGGTTGTCACCGCTGCAGACGTTCCGGCGGTTACTGCCCCAGCCGATGGTGCCTTCGAAGTCGGGTGAGGTTTCGTCGCACTCGTTTTCGGGCTCAGAGAGGCATTGGTTGTCCAGGTGGCCGCTGGGGCATTCGGTGACGCAATGCTGGCTGCGGGGGTCATACATGTGGCCGTTTTCCAGGCATTCTTCGGGCTGCTGTTCGGGGATCTGGCAGTCAAAGGGGGCAACGCCCGGGGCCTCACCACTGGAGACCCAACCGGTGGCGCAGGAGCAGTCGTCTTCGTTGGTGGAGCCGACGTTGCCCGTGATGGGGTCGGGTTCGTGGGTCAGTGCGGCACATTGAGTCGGGGAGGCGATGACGCGA
Source organism: Marinobacter maroccanus (assembly GCF_002933275.1). Classification (GTDB taxonomy): domain Bacteria; phylum Pseudomonadota; class Gammaproteobacteria; order Pseudomonadales; family Oleiphilaceae; genus Marinobacter; species Marinobacter maroccanus. The sequence goes on along the minus strand of NZ_PSSX01000038.1, from coordinate 2,277 downwards.
GCACCGCCGTTCATGCGCATATAGTCCTGGTCGCCCACTTTGTACTGGAATTCGGGTGAATCATTGAACGACTGGATGCTGCAGGTCAGACCGGGATACTGTTGGGAACACTGGTCCACGTAGGTCGCCGCCTGGTCTGAGAGATTTTCGGCAGGAGTAGCGCCGGTCATTCCAGGGGGCTCGTAATAGTACTTTGCGCCGGTTTTGCTCCAGTGGACAACGGCGCCATCAGGCAGCGGAGGAAAGCCGGCGGACGCGGGCAGGGCGAGTAAGCAGAGCCAAAGGATGAGGCTGTGTTGAACGAGTGTGCGCATTGACGGTTCCTTTGGCTGGCCTTGAACTGAAAAGGGCCGGTTGTCCGGCCCTCTGGGTTTGCGTTAGTTGCCGTTGTATCCGAGGGCAAACATCGAGGCCCAGAGGGCCCCGATTAATACACCGGTGAACATTACCGGCGCAGGATGCTGACGATCATGCCCAGGCCGGTCACGATGGCGACCAGGGCAATCACGCCAGTCACGGCGGTGGTGACGTTGGTGGAACCGTCGGTGAAGGCGTCGTTGATCGCGGTGCTGTGATCAACGGCAGCGGCGGTGCCTGCTGCGAAGCCTGCTACCAGGGCGGTGCCGATTTTGGCGCTGCGACGAGCCCAGACGCCGTTCTTTGCTTGTTTCATTTCGATTACTTCTGACATGGCTTTTTTCTCCGGTTTGGTTTAAGTGACCTTTCGCATGACCTGGACAACCCGGCTTAGTCCGATTCCGATGGCCCAGAAGACCAGGGCCGAACCCATAACCAAGCCGATCATTTCAGGATCCGGCGAAAGGTATTCAGCAAACACCGTTTCGATGTCTTGTTGCTGAATCTCTTGAACCGTCCAGGTACCTCCGTTGCAGGCCATGACTGCGTTGCCGTTGATGGTCTCGCTGGTCAGGGTGCCGGTGCATTGGTAGTTCTGGACGGTGTTTGCCTGAGTCATGCATTGGCCCTCAGGCTGATGTTTGCGGGAAGGTGCAGCGGCACTTTGATCCGCTGCACTTTCACCTGGTTGGCCTTCCGGGCTTTCCTGGAAGGCAGTTCGCAGTAACAGGCTTTGCAGGGCTGCTGGATCTTCCCGTTGCTGCTGTAGAAGAATTCGGAGTCTTCGGGCCAGTACTCGTTGCACTTGGTGCAGCGGCGTTCTGTGCCCAGTTCGGTGCTGATGACTCGTTTAACCATGCTGGTGATCTCCTTTTCCGGCAGCCTTGCTGTTCCTGGTTACGCGGTTTTCTTGATGGGTTCCTGGGGCTTGAGCTCCAGGGCCTTGAAGGTGATCTTGCCGCCCTGCCCGGCTTTCATCTGGGCTTTAACCGTGAACATGCTTGGCAGGTTGCCGGCGTGGTTGCGCAGCTGGTCGATGTGTTGCCGACCCGGTTGTCGTCGTCCGCTTCTGCCGGTGAATAGGCCCAAAGGGAACCGCCCCGGTTGCCGTCGATGTCGTAGCGGGTGGCGCCGATGATCATGAGGTTCAGGTAGTTTTCCATTTGGTGTGTCCTCTGGTTTTGGTTTCGGGTGTTGCTGTTGCTTGGTTGATTGATCCGGCTTTGCCGGGGTTTAAATTTCGTATCTGGTTTCTGTTACTTCCTTTCCTGGTGGTGATGGTGGAAAGGGTTTGAGTTGGGTGTTGCGACCCCTTCGGGGCGGGCTCTACTCGCCGCTCCGCTTGCCTCCTGTGCTCATGGTTCGGAATCAAGGGGCGGGCGTCCTCCCCCGACATCCTCACCACTCCGGATGCGCACTGTGGACCAGCCAGAGCCCGCCACAAGGCCAGGGGGCCTTCGGCCCTGGCGCTGCGCGCCAGCCTTGTAACGGTCACTGTCCGGCCCCCTGTTCGTGCGCGAGTGGTGACGATGACGGGGGCGGACTCGAAGACTTTTCAGGGGGTTGGTCCTGAGTGCCAAAGGTCGGGCAGCCGGCCTCCAGCCATGCGGTCAGGACGGAACCGCCGAGGGTCCAGAGATCCGTGCCACGTTGGATGGCTTCCTGTTGTAGCTGGAGGTAGATGGAGGACGGGGCGCAGACGTAGAAACGGCGCTCTTTGTCTTCCACCTGATCTTTTCTGGGTGGGATATGGCTCATGGTTGCGTCTCCGTGACGTTGGGAAGATCCAGGTGGCCACAGTCCCAGGCGTCCCGCAGTTGGATAAGGCGGTCAAAGGCCGGGCTGTGATGGCCGCTGGCTTCCAGTTCGTGGATCAGGGCGTCGGTGAAGCCGGCTTTGCAGCGGGCCATGTAGTCGCAC
>NZ_PSSX01000037.1 GCF_002933275.1 Marinobacter maroccanus | reverse complement strand
TGTTGGTGGCTATCTGATGGACTACTACAACCGGCAAAGACCTCATACGTTCAACGGTGGCATTTCTCCCGTTGCAGCAGAGGAAAACCTTAAAATACTGTCCGGGATTAGTTGACCACTACAAAAGGTGTAAAGAGTGAGCATTGAAAATGTAAAGGCTCCCACTGCTGAAATTACCAGCAACTTCGCAATGTCACCGACACTCAACGATGGAGGGAAAAAACTAATCGTGGCAGACCAGTAGTAAATGAGCAGAGCTATACCGACAAAGACACTAATTTCTGCCAGCACTTTGATGCTCTTGATAAGGCGAGCAAAACCATCAAGCATTCTAATTCCCTTTAATGAGCAAGTGGATTGAAATCAATTACTGATTGAAGATGGCCAGGAGAGAGGTGCGAGTATCTCATGGTTAGCTTAATATCTGAATGTCCTAGGATTTTTTGAAGCGTAAGAATGTCACCTCCTTTCATAAGAAAGTGACTGGCGAAAGTGTGCCGGCAGATATGGGTGAGCTGCCCCCTAGGCAGATCTATTCCGGCCCTCTCGATCGCTTTCCGGAATGCCGCGCTGCAGCTAACAAAGGGCACTTCCTCTATTAGATCTTTATAGAGCTGCTTTGAAATCGGGACGCTCCTGGACTTACCCGACTTGGTGTAGTTGTAGGTCACCCGGTGAGGCGTGAAATTCGACCTGGTTACACCTTCAGCTTCCGACCACCTGGCGCCAGTGGCCAGGGCCAATCGAGTGACGTGATACAGACTCGGATTCGATGATGCCCTGCACTCTTCCAGGAGACGGCTTATCTGTTCCTGGGAAAGAAACGCCAGCTCTTGCTCATCCAGTTTGAACTTCCGCAACTTCTTTAACGGGTTCTCGTGTGTCCACTCGCCTTGCCGGATTAGCTCGTTAAAGACTGCACTCAGATACGTGTGCTCGTGATTCAAGGTGTTCTCCCCTACCCCGTCGTTTTCCAGCCTGAGACGGCGATAGGTGGCGAAATCGGATACCTTGAAAGACGTTGCCCTGGGGTTGCGTAGGCGATCGGCTATAGCATCCAGTTTCCGCTTTCGTTTCTCTCCATCTTTCAGGGTGTGGCCGTGGGCGTCGTACCACTGCTGAATGAGATCTTTCAGGCGCCGGCGATCCTTTGAAGGATTCCACACCTGGTCCTCAGACTTCCGGAGCAACAGATGCTGTTCATAGCGCCTGGCTTCTGCCTTGCTATCGAAGCTTTTTCTAATGCGTTTAGAACCGCGTCCATCCTGGCGGATATCAACCTGCCATCGTCCCGACGGTAGCTTTTTGATCATGCGGCCACCTTTGTGAGTAGGCGTCGTTTTATCAGTCCATCCTGGACGAGCTGGAACAGCTCGTTTTCATAGATCTCCCGTCGTCGGTAGTAGGCGCAGAGATCCTCCCAGAGTCCGGATTTCTTGAGGCAGTCCCAGGCCTGGCGTGGGTTAAAACGGTTGCGTGCATAGATGGACAAGAGATTGCCAAAGGCCAGGGAGACGTTCTTTTCGTTGCCGCAACCGGGTTCCTTTTTTGCGCGTTTGTACATCAGATCCGGGGCGCTGTAGCCGAAACCGATGTCGTCTCTTAGTTTGGTCCAGATGGGGTGTACCCATTCTCGTTTGACCTCGTAGCGATTGCTTTGCAGGGCATACTTCCAGAGACCAGTCAGGTGCGGTACCGCGTCCATGTAGGTGTAAATGGGCTTCATGTTGGGCGTGCCCTGGGAGATCTCATTCACGATGCGGTGATGGAACCGGATCTCCAGGCGCCAGACCGGCTTGTCCGGGTCATAGCAGGTGTCCGGGAAGCACTCTTCGTTGCTGGCGCATTCCCAAATGCTCTCCATGAAGGCGCGCTTGTCGGAGACGTCGACCTCTTTGGATTTGTCGTAAAGGCACACCTGCAGGCTGTTGGCCTTGCCGAAGGTGTAGGTTTCACCTCTGCCGTTGACGGTGGAACCTTCCAGGCCCTGGAAGTGAAAGTCGCTCATGCCGTTGTGGACACTGATGGTTCGGGCCCTGGTCACGAAGTGCTGGGCAAAGTCTTGCGGGGGTTCCCAGCCCTGGAAGTCCACGGCCAGGTGTAGCGCGATGCCAACCGGCTTGATGTTAGTGAGGAAGTACATACCCCACTCGGCAAGCTCGTCGTGGATCTCCTGGCTAGAGCGCTCATAGAGCCACCTGGGGGAGGTTTCGATTTTGACGTGCGTGCCCAGGGTGTCAGCTTCGGCGTAGAAGTTCTGAAGCAGGATTGTCAGGCCGTATTCGCGGTTTTGCAGGATGTATTTGAAGCCCCCTCGCCTGCCGGACTGAAGACGGAACGGGATTTTCTTGATGGTGACGGTAGCGTCATACCCGGATTCGTATTCGGTGGCGATATCGGCGAGGATTTCCGGCTTCAGGCGTCCCTGGAAAAGTTGGCGCACGGTATCCGTGCCGGTCCAGAGGACGTTGACGTTTTTCAGGTTCACTTGCTGGCCTTCGGGACCAATAAACAGGTCCCCTTTTCCAATTTCGCCGGTGCTGATATCCAGTCTTTCGAAGTCTTTGATTTTCATCTGTGGCTCACTGTGGTTCTAAGTGGTTAAAAATCGACTACCGTCGTTTTCTATGAGACGTGTTACAGGGACGTCTCCGGGCTTCGCCCGCTCCCTGCCGCTCCTCGCCATCGTCGCGGCCGTCCGCGGGCTACGCCTCTTCTTTGACTTTCTGAAGCGGGTTGATGGCCTCCAGGGGCGAGGTGTCCGGCTCGATGTCCGGTCTGAGGTCCGGTGCCTGGATGCGGATTCGCTGGCAGTAGATGTCCTGGACCTTCTGGCCATTCCACCAGAGCTGGGCATGACAGGGGCGCAGATAGAGGATGCGGTAGCCGAAGTGGAACAGGTCTTTCTGGGTTATTGAGAAATCGCCCTGGCGATCCTGGCCGTGGAACAGGTAGGCGCGGTTGAAGTTGCCGGCGATTCTCAGGGCTGCATCCTGGAAGGGATGTTTGAGTTGGTTGTTATTGGCTAGGCGACCGCTGTTCTCAGTACCAGTTTGAGGATTGCGGACATCAGAACCATCAGACAGAGCATCAGCGCCAGCCGCATCGATACTTTGAATATCCGTCGGATCAACCGCATCGAAAGTTCTTTCCCTTTCGAAGATGCCGACCGCAAGGTAGGCAAACACCAGTAGAGAAATGACTGACAGCGAAAGATA
>NZ_PSSX01000036.1 GCF_002933275.1 Marinobacter maroccanus | reverse complement strand
AACTGCGTTATCTCGCGTATTGGCAATCCGGTCGGGACTATTGGGCTAGATCCGTCGCCAACTGAATTTAATGCGCCCAAACGCAACGAACCCCGGAAAAACCGGGGTTCGTCAGCAATCTGACCGGCGGTGATCCCGCCGGTTTTTTTGTGCCTGCTCCTGATGTCAGAAGATTCGCCTTGACAGATCGTCTTCCTCGGAGCCTCCATTGCGGTCGTTCTCGGTTTCGGATGTCAGGGGCGGTGGCGCATCCTCTTCCCGGAAGACCTCGAAAATGCCATCCTCGCCCGGTCTTGCGCGCTGTCCGGTTTCGGGGTTGATACGGATGTTAACGATTCCGTTGGGCCGGGGCATCAAGGAGGAGGGCGCTCCGTCGAGCGCTACTTTCATATAGTCCAGCCAGATAGGGAGGGCGGTGCTGGCGCCAAACTCACGTCTGCCGAGAGGCGCCGGTTGGTCGAATCCTACCCAGGCGGTTGTGGCCACTTCATGATTGAAGCCAGCGAACCAGGTGTCTTTTTGCTCGTTGGTGGTACCGGTTTTTCCGGCAATGTCATCCCGGCCCAGCGCCAGTGCCCGGCGACCGGTGCCGCGGCGAATCACGTCCTGCATCATTGAGTGCAGGATGAAAACCGCACGTTCGTCTGCGAGTCTGCGCATCACGCGGACGTCTGGCGATTGGTCGCCCCTTTCCGACGACTCCGCGTCGGTGCCTGCGTCGCCTTCCTCCATGCCCGATTTTGCTTGTTCTGCAAGCTCGTCGCAGTTTTCATCGCACAGAATGGTTTTCGGGGCCTGGTAGATGGTTTCGCCCCTGAAGTCGCTGATGGTATCGATCAGGTAGGGTTCGACGTCATAGCCTCCGTTGGCGATCACGGCCATGGCTCTGGCCAGTTCCATGGGAGTAAGCTGTCCGCTGCCGAGCGACAGCGACAGGTCGTCGGGCATGTTTTCGGTCGGAATTTCCAGCTGTTTCAGGTAGTCGAGAGTTTTCTCTATGCCCAGATCACGCAGGAGCCGGATTGAAACCAGGTTACGCGAGCGATAAAGCGCTTCCCGGAGACGGGTGGGGCCATAGAACTGTCCAGAGGAGTTCTGGGGCCGCCATGCGGTCTCAAGTTCGGAGTCGTCGAAGACGATTGGCGCATCGTTATAAATAGTGGCTGGCGTCATGCCGCTTTCCAGGGCGCTCAGGTAAAGGAAGGGTTTGAACGTAGAGCCCGGCTGTCTTCGTGCCTGAGTGGCCCGGTTGTATTTGCTCTGGCCGAAGCTGTACCCCCCGCTCAGGGCCTCAATGGCACCGGTTTTGGCCTCGAGTGAGATCAAGGCGCCCTCAGCTCTGGGGATCTGGGCGAGTGTGACGGTCGCTGTTTGGGGCCGGGTTGTCTCGTCGACCAGGGGTTCGGTCCCGCCGGTCTCGGGCTCCAGGGCGATCTTTTCCGGGGTTTGAGCGCGCACATAGACGACATCGCCACGGGAAACTACGTCCGAAGGTTTCTCCGGTTCCGGCCCGGTGAGGTTTTCGGTTCTATACCGCCTGGCCCAGGTCATGGACTCGAAAGGCATGACGGCTGGACCAATGCGGCGTACGTGAACGCTGACTTGGCCGGCTTCGTCGTCAACTTCCTTGACGATCGCGGGTAACAGTGACTCTACGCGTGGGTAGTTCAGAATCAGGTCGGACAGTTCGCTGGTTGCCAGTGTTTCCTGGTCGATCTGCCCGATGGCGCCACGGAAGCCGTGCCGGCGGTCATAGGCTTCGAGGCCGTCCCTGAGGGCTTCAGTAGCAACCTGCTGTTTTCGCCCGTCCACCGTCAGGGTAACCGTGTAGCCATCGGTATAGGCGTCTTCACCAAACCGCCGAACCATTTCGGATCGGGCCATTTCTGCAACATAGTCGGCGTCGACTTCTGTTTCCGTGCTGTTATAGCTGGCAGTGATGGGGGCAGAAACCGCAAGCTCGCGTGCATCCGGGGTGATGTAGCCCAGGTCCTGCATGCGTCCGAGAATCCAGTTTCGGCGGACCATCGCCCGGTCGGGATTGGCCAGTGGATTAAAGGCCGAGGGCGCCTTGGGCAAGCCGGCCAGCATCGCCATCTGTGCCAGAGACAGTTCCGAGACCGGTTTGTTGTAATAAACCTGCGCAGCGGCGGCAATGCCATAGGCCCGATTGCCGAGATAGATCTTGTTCAGGTACAGCTCGAGAATGCGGTTTTTGTCCAGTTCACGTTCAATCTGAAGAGCCAGAAGTATCTCGTTGAACTTCCGTATAAAGGTTCGGTCCCGTGACAAAAAGTAATTTTTTGCAACCTGCATTGTGATGGTACTGCCCCCGGACTGGATCTCACCGGTGGAGACCAGTTCGATGGCAGCCCGCGCCAGGCCTTTGATGTCGACCCCGAAGTGCTCATAAAAACGCGAGTCTTCAGCCGCCATAAAGGCTTGTAACTGAATTGTTGGGATCTGTTCGATTGTGATGGGTGCCCTTCTCTTTTCACCGAATTCTGCTATTAATCTGTTGTCTTTGCTATAGACCCGTAATGGCGTCTGAAGCTTGATGTCCAGAAGCTGATGTACCGGCGGAAGGCCAGGGCGAAGGTAAAGATAGAAGCCTGAGGTTACGATAACGGCGACACTCAGTCCGGTAAGAAACAACCAGGCAAAAAGGCGAGATGTGCGCAACAAATGAGACATTTTTTTCTGACAACTGTTGGATATAGGTCTATCATTTGAGAAATTGCTTTAGGATGGAAGAGTCGCTTCACCGCTGCAATAGTTCTCAATTAAAGAAGAACAGGCATTGTAGACGGAATGGTGAAGAAATTCTCTTAAATAAAAAACACATAAGTTACGTAACCGGGTGCATCTAACCAGGTATAGGGTGAGCGCGTGTTTGGATTAGGAAAGAAATCCAGTGCAGTGCTGGGCGTGGATATAAGCTCCAGCTCGGTCAAACTTCTGGAGTTGTCGAAGCAGGGCGACCGTTTCAAGGTCGAAAGCTACGCGGTGGAGCCTCTGCCGGCCAATGCTGTGGTCGAAAAGAATATTACAGACGTTGAAGCGGTGGGCGAAGTGATGAAGCGCGTTGCTTCCAAGTCCCGCTCAGGCGTTAAACAGGTTGCAGTGGCTGTTTCAGGCTCTGCGGTAATTACCAAGGTCATCCAGATGGATGGTGGCCTTAACGAATTCGAGATGGAAGATCAGATTGCCCTTGAGGCCGATCAGTACATTCGAGGCTGTAAACCAAATTGTGTAACTGCCCACGACTGAGTAATCTTTTCAAAAGGATACCATCGTGGGTACGCAATTGGACCAAGAAAAACTTAAAGCTATGGCCGCCGAGCTGGCCAAGGAC
>NZ_PSSX01000035.1 GCF_002933275.1 Marinobacter maroccanus | reverse complement strand
ACAATCAAGATCATCACAAGGAAAAAGACAAGCCTGGCGTTAGATGAATATGCGCAAAGGGGGCTGATTCATATGGGTTTTTAGTCTTTCAAAGATATACAAAGAGATTGACACAAGAGCAAGAAAAACCGATAATAACCACATGGTCAGCGGGGTGCTGGCCACCGGGTTCGCCGCCGGTTATCGAGGCGAGTTAGGAGATTCCCACCATGTTGAAAGTCATTTCTACCCCTCATCTGGAAAACCGGGCCGCTTGGGTTATGGCGCTGGAACTGCGGGATATTTTCGTCGCAGAGCCTGCCGCCCACGTTCGTCGCTACGGCCTGCATAAAGACGATTTCAACCTTGTGATCACCGACAACGCGGAAGCCATGAGCCGAGGCAAGACCCTGAACCGTTTTAGCCTGGGTGGTAGCGAGTCGGATGTGATGGACTTTCTGGCAATCTGCTCATGGTCACTGAAAAAGGTTTTGGAGGTGTGCGCCTCGTTTGATTGCGAGCCTACCAAGCATGTTCGTCTGCGGGCCCAGTTGAAACTTTGGGGCTACCAGCGGGATGCCCGTCTTGAATTTTGCCCGTTTGCGGCCCAGCGAGTGAACCCACTGCAAACGCTGCCCACGAAATGGACGATTCCACACGTTGTTCGCCTGCTGGCCCGGGATACCGATGCCGTGGTGAAAACTCAGTGGGAGCTGACCGACGATTACAAATCCGATGCCGATCGCAATTTCGGCCGCGATCAGCGTCCTGATCGCCTGAGTCTACTGCGCGAACTGGTTGAGGCTGGACGCGATTGGCGGATTCATGAAGACCATTCGGGTCTGTCCATTTCCTACGGCCAGCGCTCCTACGCGATTGACCTCCCTAATCGGCTGATTGCCGCCTAACCCTTGCGGGGGCGAAAGCCCCATCGGTTTCCGGACGGAAACACCCAACAGATAAGGAACTGACACCATGGAACAGCAAATCAAACTGAACGCCCTCACGATCTCTGAGAAGAACGTTCGTAAGGTATCTGCGGCTGACATTGAGGATCAGCAGTTAATCGCGTCTATCGTCTCTCAGGGGCTCCTACAGAACCTGATCGTTGTGAAGTCGAAGAAACGGGGCAAGTATGAAGTCGTCGGTGGCGGTCGCCGTCTGGCTGCGTTGCAGCATTTGGCAGAGAACGGCGACATTGAAATGGATTATCCGGTGCGCTGCGTTGTGAAAGATCAGAGCGATGCCACTGAGGCCTCAATGGCGGAAAACCTGAAAGCAGCCATGCACGACGCGGACTGGTTTGCGGCCTACATGCAGTTAAAAGATCAAGGCATGAGTGCCGAGGACATTGCCAAGAGATTCGGCCACAGCGTGACGGATGTTCGCAAACTTTTGAAGCTTGGCGGGGTGGCCCCGGTGATTTTGGAGGCCTTTCGTAATCGAGAACTGGACAAAAAAGAGGTTATGGCTTTCACCGTGTCCGATGATCAGGAAAAGCAGATGGCTGTCTTTGAAGAAATGAAAGAGGGCTATGGGTTCACCGCGTGGGAGATTCGTTCTCGCCTGCTGCCTGAGAATGTCCGAAGCACTGAGCCTATGGCTTTGTTTGTGGGTTTGGAAGCCTACGAGAAGGCCGGTGGCAGTGTGGCCTCAGATCTGTTCCAGGAGGTGACCTATCTGAACGATCCTGAACTTTTGCAGTCGTTGGCAGAAACCAAGATTGAGGCACTGGTGGCCGAGAAGAAAGTCGAGGGCTGGAAGTGGGTTGAACACGCCTTTGGTGGTTTCTGGTCAACACGGTTTGCCAGCATGAGACGCGTGGAGCCTGAAATTGAAGTTGAATTGCCAGAGGCGTTGACTGCCCGACTGGCCGAGATCGATTCCCTTTTGAATGCATTGAACGAGAAGCCCATGGCGGAGTGGACGGAAGAAGATGAAAAAGCGCACGACCGACTCACCGACGAGGAAAGGGATTTGCAGGAGCAAAAGGAAAACTCTCGAGTATTTTCCGTAGAGCAGAAAGCTGAGGCTGGTGTCCTGATCCTGATTGATCGGGAAGGGGAGCCGGAATACCGCGAGGGCATCTTGAAGCCCGAGGATGCTGACAGGGACGGCCAAGGCGAGGACGAGCAGGGGGAGGTTCATGCTCCCAAGAAACCGGAGGAAAGCGCGGCGTTGTTAAGCGACCTGAGCGCTTACTCCTTGCAGGCTCTGCAAGCGGACCTCATGGATTCACCGGAGCTGTGCTTTGATCTTTTGGTGTTCAATATGGCGTTGCAACGCGTGTCTCAGAGCTTCCTAAGACCGTGCGAGATCAGCGTCCAGTGGGCAGAATTCAGCCCCAAGGACATCACGGAGACAAAAGCCGCCGAAAAGATTCAGAAGGCGCGAGACGGGTTGAACCTGGCTTGGATGAACGAGGAAAGCGAAGCCGGCATGTTCAGGGCGTTCCAGTCTTTAACGATGCCGGACAAGCTAGCGATTCAGGCTTTTTGTGTCGCGCAGTCTCTGCGCTCATCCGGTTCGGTCATTGCCGAGGTTGTGAAGGAACAAATCAGTTTCGACCTGTCTTCCTTATGGCAGCCGACCAAAGACAATTACTTCAAACGGGTTAAGCGCGAGAAGCTGTTGGATATTCTGGTGGAGCTCAAAGGCAACGAGTTGGCGGCGGGTATGGTCAATGCCAAGAAGCGTGATCTGGCTGAGTTGCTGGATGGGCTGGAAGAATCCAAGGGGTGGCTACCGCCACAGATGCGATCAGAGCCGCTTGAGGTCTAATTTCGCCCAATGGCCGGAAGCTAGATGGCTTCCGGCCCTCCCGGTTTTGTGCAAATGCTGAGTTTTAAATTGGATGATTGAGGATGCAGGGAGACACGATGAATGCACCCGACCTGTTTGATTTCCATGAACATCAACCTGAATTTTTAAGCGGGATTGTTACTCATTATGAAAAGCTTCTAGATCTGGGCGAAAGGGACGGCTACCAGGTGTGTGCGGAGTTCTTAAAGGTCGTCAAGTCTGTTGGGTATACGTTTTCTTACGGGCTCGATGGTGTACCTTATGACTTGAGGTTGCTCTGATCCTGCAGATCAGAGTTGGTTTCTGAGCGAGATTAGGAGGGGTTATGGCCACCACAGTGTATTTTGAAGAAACCGTCATTGGTCAGGGCGGCAAGGACAGAATGGATGTGGAAATGGGACGGTCGTCTTTCTTCGAGGAAGACAGCATTTATCTGAACGTTGATGGAAACTCGGTCGTTATGGATCGCGCGACCGCTAAGCGCTTTGTCGAAGCTGTTATGAATGTTGGCTTTTACCACGGTTTCGTGGAATAGGATTGGAAGAATCATAGACATCGAGCTATTGATCCCGGGTTCCGTTGTGGCCATTTCCCGTTAAGGAGTTTAGCGGTGGTGAAAGTTTGTCTTAAGTGTGACTACGAGCGTAAGCCGGATGACCGCGCCCCAGACTGGCAGTGTCCAAATTGTGAGGCGGTTTACAGCAAGATCGAGGAAGCGGTCAAGAAGGGGATTGATGTCAAGAAACCCCAGTTGACCCCGAAGCGTGAGCTTTCTGAAAGGTTGTCGACAATGATTGTCGTGACCACGCCAACACTTCCAGGTGCTGAGGTAGACAAGGTGCTCGGAATTGTCGCAGGCGATAGCACTTATGCGTTCAGCTCGATTAATGAGTTCTTTGGAAGCATTGGTCGAGCGGTTGCCGGCTCCGGAAAAAGTCATGGCACCGAGTCACATCTGGTTCGTTGTCGTGAGGAAGCTTTGAAACGACTGCGGTTTAATGCAGCGAATCTGGGTGCTGATGCTGTTATCGGCACATCAGTTAATGTTGTTGAGTTCAGTGGTGCCACGGATAACGGGGTTGTGGTGATCTCTGCCACTGGAACCGCTGTTACTGTCGCAGACTGAATAGGCTGTTTTCACGACTGGATCGCGATCACCTGTGCGCGCCCTACGGGGCGGGCTTCTCCGGGTTCGCTATTCGCTCATCCCGCCGGTGGCGGGACTGACGCCCTCCATATCCCTCGCGCTTCCGACCTCCGGCCGGTAAAGGATCCCCGCTG
>NZ_PSSX01000034.1 GCF_002933275.1 Marinobacter maroccanus | reverse complement strand
CAGCGGGGATCCTTTACCGGCCGGAGGTCGGAAGCGCGAGGGATATGGAGGGCGTCAGTCCCGCCACCGGCGGGATGAGCGAATAGCGAACCCGGAGAAGCCCGCCCCGTAGGGCGCGCACAGATCCATCATTGAAAACTGGGCTTCATAAAGCTCCAGTCAAGCCAGGCCCAAAATCAGCACTTCACAACCGGAATATCAGCCCAGCGAGTCGTATACGCTGGCGAGAGGTTACCGCGCCGCATCTGCCAGCTCCTGTCTTTGTGAAATTCACGTCCAAATTTAACCGATCCTTTGCCAGAAATGCTGTTGATTCGATCCAGCGTAGACATTAAACCTTTGGCTCGATCCGTATCTTCTATGGGATTAAAAAAGTCGGACTGGCATGCACCAGGCTCCCGAAAATCGCTCAGCATGATCCCCGCCTTGTTATATCGGTACCCATCCCGCCAAAGTGTTCGTGCCAATTTAACCGCGTGACGGACGATTTCGCGGGTATCTGCAGTCGGGAAAGGCAACGTGAGCCCCTGCTGATTGGCGTACCGCTCACCATCTGCGTAGCGACTGGTCGACATGAAAACAGAGAGAAAGCCCGCCTCCCGTCGTTCGCCACGCAACTTTTCAGCGGCCCGGGTTGCGTGCGTAGTCACCGCTGCAAGCATCGTGGCGAGTTGGGTAACCGGCGTACCGAACGATTTTGACGTCAGAATTTGTTTCTTCGCGGCGCCCACCTCCAGGAGATCATCGTGACAGGGAATGCCGTTGAGCTCCCTCACCGTTCGCTCCACCACCACGCTGAAATGTTTCCGTATCCATTTCGGATCGGCGTCAGCCAGCTGCAGCCCGTTTTTGATACCGAGTTCTTCCAAACGCTTGCTAATTCGCGACCCGATGCCCCAGATTTCACTGACCGGCACCAGGCTCAACAACTTCCGTTGACGATCCCGATCGGTCAAATCAACGACGCCCTTGGTTGCCGGGTACTTCTTCGCACCATGGTTGGCCAGCTTTGATAAAGTCGGCGATGTCGAAATGCCCACGCAGATTGGCAGACCAGTCCACTGAGCCACCTTGGCCTTTACCTGGACGCCAAAATCCTCAAATGAGACAACTGTATTGATCCCGGTCAGATCCATAAAGGCTTCATCGATGCTGTAGGGAATAACTCGGGGCGCGCACTCTGCCAGGACCTGCATAAATCTGAATGACATATCGCCATAAAGCGCGTAATTCGATGAGCACACGACCAAACCGTGGTTCTCCATCAGGTCTTTGAGTTCAAAGATCGGCTGCCCCATCTTTACCCCAAGCGCCTTTGCCTGTTGGTTTCGTGCAACCGCGCAGCCGTCATTATTAGACGCAACCACCACGGCACGACCGCGGAGGCGAGGATCGAAAACCGACTCGCAGGCACAGTACATGGCATTGACGTCAGCCAGGGCAAATATCTGAGGCATGGTCAGACCGGGTGAACCACCGTCGTCACCACCCCAAAAATCTCAAGCTCGGATTCGTCATTGAGAGTGATGTCGGGATAGTCGTCGCTTTCAGCACGCAGTACCGGCTTGGCGGGATTGGTGAGGTCCAATCGCTTGCACAGAAATTCACCATCAACGCTCGCAATAACCAACTTACGATGACTGGCCGGAACGCTCCGATCGATGACCAACACATCGCCATCGTGGATCCCCGCCTTTTCCATTGAGTTGCCCGAGGCCTTTACAAAAAACGTGGCAGCCGGCGTCCGAATGCACAGCTCGTCCAGGGATAAACTGTTCTCGACATAATCCTGTGCGGGGGAAGGAAAACCGGCCTGAACCGCTTCTCCATACATGGGAATATGCTTCGGCCGGTGCTCGACCGCAGGTGAATAGATTTTCCGGATCAACATAAGACAGCCTTGCCCGATAACTGGATATATATACAGTATAGGTATTCAGGCGGCGCAAATCGATACCTGATCAGACCTGCATACTCTTCCACACGCCGGGCCACGGACGGGCGCTTGTGTTGCTTTGATAAACAAGAGGCGAGCGATCTTGACAGCTGCGAAGCTCTTCCAGGTTAAGACGCTCGCAAGCCTTGGAAGCCACCCGCAGAGGGGCTGGATGGGCGCGAGGGCATTTCCTGGCGCGCGAAACGCGTCGGAAAACCCCCGATCCGAAGGGCGCGCCGCGCTGTCCCGTAGGATGGGCAGGGCCTGTTAGAGGCCCAACCCCGCGGGCTCCGCAGTACCCCAGAAATCGGCACCGAAAAGATAGCCGCGTGCGGCTTCGGTCACCGGGATCTGGGGTCGCTGCCGGTTAAAAAAATAGCAGCGCTCAAACGGCTGCAAGGTAATTCGTTCGTCGAATCCCGCCGGTAGCACTTCTAAACAGTTCACCAGGGCACCATCGGCAAAGGCGAACACGGTGCGGACGCCCTCGGTGACCACTCGTTGCCAGGTTTTTTTGGACACAACGAATGTTACGTTTTCCAGGCCTACGGCCCGTGCGTAGCCAACCACCTTACCCTTATCCGGCCCCTCCATCGCCTGGATGGAAAAGAAGCTCGGCTTTAACAGGTTGCGATACACCCGCACGCGCATTCCAGTCCTAATACTCCGATCCTTGAACGGTATGAACACGGCACTCCCCTCCCCTGCCCAAAGTTTCCGGCCGGAAACCGACCGGATCCCTCTCAGTTCAGTAAAGTCCCAAGGCGGCTTTCCACTTCAGCCACGGAAGGCGGCAGCACCAGGTTGGACTGACTCATTAAGATCGCAGCCGTTCCTTTCACGCCGTCAGCGGTTTTCTGCATCCGTCCTGCAACGACACATCGACCTTCCCAAACCTGTGCGGTGCGATCCGGATTCAGACTCTCCAGGAGCTTCATAGCATCATAGCGATCAACGCCCTCTTTCCTGCCACGAACCACTTCCGACTCAACCATTGGCGCGCCATAAAAACCCAGCGCCTCAAAGAAAACGGCATGGGCGACCACGTACTGCTCACGCATTTCCTGGGCTGAGACCGTGCCGGCGAGCATCAGATCCCACATTGGAACGTGCGCCCTCGCCTTTTCAAAAAACGTTTTCACAGCCGTTGTAATGTCCTTTCGGTACGCCTCGTCATAATCCGTAATGTTGCCCTTGCTCACGCCGGTCAAAAGCGTGACAAACTTCTTGAAGCTCACCAGGCTCCACAACTTGAAGCTCTTGGCGCCTACCGAGCCGGATTCAAACTCGATTCGCCGGCGAATGTCGGGCAATTGCTCAAGCAAGTGCAGGCAAAATCCGTTGAACGGATCACGCTGGTCGTATAACGCCGAAAGGGACGAACTGGGTTTTTTGGCATTGGCGTTAATATCGGCGAACATCTGCTGACTGCGCTTCAATCCGTGATCAAAAAATAACGTGACAGCAATCGTTTCGTCGCACAGCATCGGCAACGATTTCAGTGCCAGCTCAATGCCCCGCCTTCTGTGCTGTCCGTCGTTGATCAACAGCGTTGCGTCCAGGGGAATGTGCAGCACCCCCACCCGCGAACCGGCACCGGACACTTGAAGCCCCTCAAATGCCATTTCCGCACTGACACTGGCTGTGATGGCCGGTAACACGAACTCATGCCGATTCTCCAGAATGTAATCGGCAATATCCTGGGCATGCCTCTCATTGAGATTGCGCTGCGCCCTGGCCTCGGGAGGTACTGCCTCGTCATCAAATCGGAACAGCTTCACCAGGTACTTGAATGGAACCTGAGCGGTGTAATACTCACTACCTGCCTGAATGCCTTTGACGGCCGGAAAGCTGAACGTGATTTCAGACCGCTCGGTGACGCTCGATTCAATCGCGTTGATTCTCGCCATTCGCTCCGCGAAGGCTTGCCGCACTTTTTCAGTCTCGTCCAGTTCTGCCGCGGCGCGCCCACCAAACTCGGCCCGCAGCTCATCAACGGTCATGCCCAGTTGTTCCAGCCAAGCCGCGAAAAAATGCGGGTTGTCGATCTCTCCGCCTCGATCTTGTCGCACCAGATCCTTTGCCAGTTGTAGGCCCAGTTTCTCGCGGCGGTCAGCCAGCGCTTTTTGAGCCAGCTTGGGCACAACGTCACTGACCGCGTGGCCGGCACAATCTTCGACCATGGCGATATTTTCAACTTTGTCTGCCTGACGCTCCAGTTTGCGAAAGCGATCTTGAGCTACATCCTCACTCTTGTGACGACTGATAATTTTTCCAGCTGGGAATTTTTCGTCATAGCCTTTGCGGATCGTGACGGTGTCCACTGCGACGATGTAAAACATTTTGGAATTCCTTTTAGTAAGTTTCCGGGCGGAAACAGGGAGCAATTGCCCCCTGCATTCAGTCGAGAAGGCGATAGATTTTGGAGGCTTCCGGATGATCACCAACGACTTCCATTAGCTTGTCGTAGGTTTCCAGGATCTGTGCGTCTTCCGGGAACTTGTTCATTCCATAGGAACTGGCGTAAATGGTCAGAACCAGACCTGCAGCATCTGTGCTCATGGTTTCGTCTGCATAGTTCAGCGGGCTCACCAAACGAACCGGCTCGTCTGTGCTCAGAGAGATGTAGAGCGCGTCATTAGGGGTAATGTTTAAATCCCAATAGCCGCCGTTATAGGCATCGTTGAAGGTGTTCATGAAACTGAAGACGAACATTTCCAGGTTCACGCAACGGTCGCCCCAGTATTGGTGCATGGTTTGCGCGCGCTGAAGCTTTGGTACACGAGTAAAAAACTCAGGAAGGGTTTGTGCAGTGCTCATGGCAAATCTCCTAACTCGCCTCGATAACCGGCGGCGAACCCGGTGGCCAGCACCCCGCTGACCATGTGATTATTATCGGTTTTCCTTGCTCTTGTGTCAATCCCTTTGTATATCTTTGAAAGACTAAAAACCCATATGAATCAGCCCCCTTTGCGCATATTCATCTAACGCCAGGCTTGTCTTTTTCCTTGTGATGATCTTGATTGTCCGGAGACCGCCGGGATCG
>NZ_PSSX01000033.1 GCF_002933275.1 Marinobacter maroccanus | reverse complement strand
GATGCTGGGGTTTCGGTATTAAGAGCCTGACGATGACCTACTCTCACATGGGCAACGCCACACTACCATCGGCGCTGGTCTGTTTCACTTCTGAGTTCGGGATGGGATCAGGTGGTTCCAGACCGCTATGGTCGTCAGGCAAAACGGTTGATCACTGGGGGACGAGAAGGAACGAGTGGTATTGATTTCGTTTGAGCTTTCGCTCTGCGTTATCCGCAATTGTCTTGGGTGTTATATAGTCAAGCCGCACGAGCAATTAGTATCGGTTAGCTCAACGCCTCGCAGCGCTTACACACCCGACCTATCAACGTCCTGGTCTTGAACGGCTCTTCAGGGACCTCGAGGGTCCAGGGAGATCTCATCTTGGAAGGGGCTTCCCGCTTAGATGCTTTCAGCGGTTATCCTGTCCGAACATAGCTACCGGGCAATGCCACTGGCGTGACAACCCGAACACCAGAGGTTCGTCCACTCCGGTCCTCTCGTACTAGGAGCAGCTTTCCTCAAATCTCCAACGTCCACGGCAGATAGGGACCGAACTGTCTCACGACGTTCTAAACCCAGCTCGCGTACCACTTTAAATGGCGAACAGCCATACCCTTGGGACCGGCTTCAGCCCCAGGATGTGATGAGCCGACATCGAGGTGCCAAACACCGCCGTCGATGTGAACTCTTGGGCGGTATCAGCCTGTTATCCCCGGAGTACCTTTTATCCGTTGAGCGATGGCCCTTCCATACAGAACCACCGGATCACTATGACCTACTTTCGTACCTGCTCGACGTGTCTGTCTCGCAGTTAAGCGGGCTTGTGCCATTACACTAACCGCATGATGTCCGACCATGCTTAGCCCACCTTTGTGCTCCTCCGTTACGCTTTGGGAGGAGACCGCCCCAGTCAAACTACCCACCACACAGTGTCCTCATCCCCGATAAGGGGACCAAGTTAGAACCTCAAACATGTCAGGCTGGTATTTCAAGGTTGGCTCCATGAGAACTGGCGTTCCCACTTCAAAGCCTCCCAGCTATCCTACACAAACATGCTCAAAGTTCACTGTGAAGCTATAGTAAAGGTTCACGGGGTCTTTCCGTCTAGCCGCGGATACACCGCATCTTCACGGCGATTTCAATTTCACTGAGTCTCGGGTAGAGACAGCGCCCCCATCGTTACGCCATTCGTGCAGGTCGGAACTTACCCGACAAGGAATTTCGCTACCTTAGGACCGTTATAGTTACGGCCGCCGTTTACCGGGGCTTCGATCAAGAGCTTCGCGCAAGCGCTAACCCCATCAATTAACCTTCCGGCACCGGGCAGGCGTCACACCGTATACGTCCACTTTCGTGTTTGCACAGTGCTGTGTTTTTAATAAACAGTCGCAGGGGCCTGGTATCTTCGACTGGCTTCAGCTCCACCCGCAGGGGTATCACCTAACACCAGCGTGCCTTCTCCCGAAGTTACGGCACCATTTTGCCTAGTTCCTTTACCCGAGTTCTCTCAAGCGCCTTGGTATTCTCTACCTGACCACCTGTGTCGGTTTGGGGTACGGTCCCGAATAGCCTGAAGCTTAGAAGATTTTCCTGGAAGCATGGCATCAATGACTTCCCGCTCTAAGAGCAGTCGTCGTCGCGTCTCGAGATTGTGGACCCGGATTTGCCTAAGTCCACTCCCTACTCGCTTAAACCGGGACAACCGTCGCCCGGCTCACCTAGCCTTCTCCGTCTCTCCATCGCAGCTATCCAAGGTACGGGAATATTAACCCGTTTCCCATCGACTACACCTTTCGGTCTCGCCTTAGGGGCCGACTCACCCTGCGCCGATTAGCGTTGCGCAGGAACCCTTGGTCTTCCGGCGTGGGAGTTTTTCACTCCCATTGTCGTTACTCATGTCAGCATTCGCACTTCTGATACCTCCAGCATGCTTCTCAACACACCTTCGCAGGCTTACAGAACGCTCCCCTACCCCGCATACAATGTATGCAGCCGCAGCTTCGGTGACCAGTTTGAGCCCCGTTACATCTTCCGCGCAGGCCGACTCGACTAGTGAGCTATTACGCTTTCTTTAAAGGATGGCTGCTTCTAAGCCAACCTCCTAGCTGTCTGAGCCTTCCCACATCGTTTCCCACTTAACTGGTACTTGGGGACCTTAGCTGGCGGTCTGGGTTGTTTCCCTCTTCACGACGGACGTTAGCACCCGCCGTGTGTCTCCCGGATAGTACTCACAGGTATTCGGAGTTTGCATCGGGTTGGTAAGTCGGGATGACCCCCTAGCCGAAACAGTGCTCTACCCCCTGTGGTATTCGTCCGAGGCGCTACCTAAATAGCTTTCGGGGAGAACCAGCTATCTCCGGGCTTGATTAGCCTTTCACTCCGATCCACAAGTCATCCCCTGGCTTTTCAACGACAGTGGGTTCGGTCCTCCAGTGCCTGTTACGGCACCTTCAACCTGCTCATGGATAGATCGCCCGGTTTCGGGTCTATGCCCAGCGACTAAATCGCCCTATTCAGACTCGGTTTCCCTACGGCTCCCCTAAACGGTTAACCTCGCCACTGAACATAAGTCGCTGACCCATTATACAAAAGGTACGCCGTCACGGAACAAGTCCGCTCCGACTGCTTGTACGCATACGGTTTCAGGATCTATTTCACTCCCCTCACAGGGGTTCTTTTCGCCTTTCCCTCACGGTACTGGTTCACTATCGGTCAGTCAGGAGTATTTAGCCTTGGAGGATGGTCCCCCCATGTTCAGACAGGATATCACGTGTCCCGTCCTACTCGATTTCACCAGACTCAGGTTTCGGATACGGGGCTATCACCCACTATGGCGGCACTTTCCAGAGCCTTCTCCTACCAGTTGTCTAGCTTAAGGGCTAGTCCCCGTTCGCTCGCCGCTACTTAGGGAATCTCGGTTGATTTCTTTTCCTCGGGGTACTTAGATGTTTCAGTTCCCCCGGTTCGCCTCTTACACCTATGTATTCAGTGCAAGATACCGACCCGAAAGTCGGTGGGTTTCCCCATTCAGAAATGCCCGGATCACAGCTTGTTTGCCAGCTCCCCGAACCTTATCGCAGGCTTCCACGTCTTTCATCGCCTCTGACTGCCAAGGCATCCACCGTATGCGCTTAGTTGCTTGACTATATAACCCCAAGACAACTGATCACGACTCAACATTCCTCACCAGGCAAGCCTGATAAAGAACCCTGTTTCGAGACAGCCACTTGAAGCAATACAACAACCACTTCAACGACAACACCGGATAACGCTTGAAATCGTTACCACTCTGATCAATGAATTCCGGAGATAATGGAATCCATCAATCGTGTTCTATCTCGTCCAATTTGTTAAAGAGCAAATCTGACCCAGTGATCAGAAAGAAGGGCTTCGCTTGACCTGTCATCAAACCGAAACACTTGTTTCTGCACACTGCTAACCGGAGTTAGTCAGTTTAAAACATCGATCGTTCAGGCTATTGGTGGAGCTGAGCGGGATCGAACCGCTGACCTCCTGCGTGCAAGGCAGGCGCTCTCCCAACTGAGCTACAGCCCCGTCTGCTTGTCCAGCTTTCGTCACTCGTCGTTGCAGCATTCACTCGCATCAGTCATGACCCATCGAGGGTCACTCCTTCACTCGCTCACGCTGCGCCTAGATTGACAAAACCTGTCCGGCGCATCCGCGTTCGTCACTAACCTCGGGGTTACCCAACCGGCGTACCTTTCAACCACAAGGCATGCTCCGAAAATTGGGTTAGCCTAGGCATCGTCGGGTGTAGCGTGCAAGTAGCACGTGAGCCCGGCGATAACGACGGATAACGCAATTTTGGTGGGTCTGGGTGGATTTGAACCACCGACCTCACCCTTATCAGGGGTGCGCTCTAACCAACTGAGCTACAGACCCGAAAGTGCGGGCCTGTAAGACCCTTTGCTCTCTTCTTAAGCTAACCAAGTAATTCGTGTGGACTCTGACCGAAGCATTCGGCTTCGTTTAAGGAGGTGATCCAGCCGCAGGTTCCCCTACGGCTACCTTGTTACGACTTCACCCCAGTCATGAACCACACCGTGGTGATCGTCCTCCCGAAGGTTAGACTAACCACTTCTGGTGCAATCCACTCCCATGGTGTGACGGGCGGTGTGTACAAGGCCCGGGAACGTATTCACCGTGACATTCTGATTCACGATTACTAGCGATTCCGACTTCACGCAGTCGAGTTGCAGACTGCGATCCGGACTACGATGCGTTTTGTGAGATTGGCTCCCCCTCGCGGGTTTGCAGCCCTCTGTGCGCACCATTGTAGCACGTGTGTAGCCCTGGCCGTAAGGGCCATGATGACCTGACGTCATCCCCACCTTCCTCCGGTTTGTCACCGGCAGTCTCCCTAGAGTTCTCAGCCGAACTGCTAGCAACTAGGGATAGGGGTTGCGCTCGTTACGGGACTTAACCCAACATCTCACGACACGAGCTGACGACGGCCATGCAGCACCTGTGTCAGAGTTCCCGAAGGCACCAATCCATCTCTGGAAAGTTCTCTGCATGTCAAGGCCAGGTAAGGTTCTTCGCGTTGCGTCGAATTAAACCACATGCTCCACCGCTTGTGCGGGCCCCCGTCAATTCATTTGAGTTTTAACCTTGCGGCCGTACTCCCCAGGCGGTCTACTTAGTGCGTTAGCTGCGCCACTAAGACTTCAAGAGTCCCAACGGCTAGTAGACATCGTTTACGGCGTGGACTACCAGGGTATCTAATCCTGTTTGCTCCCCACGCTTTCGCACCTCAGTGTCAGTGTTGGTCCAGGTAGCCGCCTTCGCCACTGGTGTTCCTTCCTATATCTACGCATTTCACCGCTACACAGGAAATTCCACTACCCTCTACCACACTCTAGCCTGACAGTTCGAAATGCCGTTCCCAGGTTAAGCCCGGGGCTTTCACATCTCGCTTATCAAACCACCTACGCGCGCTTTACGCCCAGTAATTCCGATTAACGCTTGCACCCTCCGTATTACCGCGGCTGCTGGCACGGAGTTAGCCGGTGCTTCTTCTGTGAGTAACGTCAAGGCTGGCCAATATTAGTGACCAACTTTTCCTCCTCACTGAAAGTGCTTTACAACCCGAAAGCCTTCTTCACACACGCGGCATGGCTGGATCAGGGTTGCCCCCATTGTCCAATATTCCCCACTGCTGCCTCCCGTAGGAGTTCGGGCCGTGTCTCAGTCCCGATGTGGCTGATCATCCTCTCAGACCAGCTACGGATCGTCGCCTTGGTAGGCCTTTACCCCACCAACTAGCTAATCCGACATAGGCACATCCAATAGCGCAAGGTCCGAAGATCCCCTGCTTTCCCCCGAAGGGCGTACGCGGTATTAATCCGGGTTTCCCCGGGCTATCCCCCACTACTGGGCAGTTTCCTATGCATTACTCACCCGTCCGCCGCTCGTCAGCGGGGTGCAAGCACCCCCTGCTACCGCTCGACTTGCATGTGTTAAGCCTGCCGCCAGCGTTCAATCTGAGCCATGATCAAACTCTTCAGTTTAAATCATACAAGAATCCGAAGATCCTCTATTCTTGCTCAAGACAAAACTCAATTTTCGACGAGTCACTGTCCTGATATTTCGCATCCGAAATACCTCGGCCAGCGCCCACACGAATTACTTGGTCAACTTTTTAAAGAGCGTTTGAGCTGTTGCTCAATCAAGGCCGCGTATTCTACATCGTTCCGC
>NZ_PSSX01000032.1 GCF_002933275.1 Marinobacter maroccanus | reverse complement strand
AGTGGACCATGCCGATTCGTGATTGGAAGCCGGCCTTGAATCGCTTTATTATCGAATTCGGTGACCGCCTGGACGGCCACCTTTAATGGGGTGGGCAGTTACACAGATTTATTTACAGGCTCCCGGGAAATAAACCTTCCCGGTCTCTTCTCACCTACGGCGTTTTCATCAACGCCCCACGAATGCTACTTCGAGCAGATTTCTTGTTCCGTTAAATCCTGATTAGCATGCCGGGTTTAATCTCCAACGCATGCCACCCATATTTCGCATCCGGCCAATCCCCTCCATTCGATTTCACGAGATTTTACTCCGGTTACCCACTCAGTGCATAGCAAGCTCACCAACCCTCAGCTACCATGGCGCGCCGCCATAGGCTCGAGCTTAGCGGCGAGGAATAAACCAAAATAATCAATTACGTAAGAAGGAATCTACTGTGCGAAACGCAAGGATCCTGGCAGTGCTGGCTGCTCTACTGTACCTCACCGGCTGCGCTTCCGGCGCCAAAATGGGCAACATGGTGTATGAGGGGCCAGTGAAGGCCTATGACACAGCCCTGCAGGACAATGTGGATGTCACCGACATATCAGGCGGTGAAGCAACAAACCCCGCATGGACCTCTGAAATCGACAACGACGCCTTCGCAGGCGCCCTGAAACAAACTTTGCAGAAACAGGGATTGCTCGCAGGGTCCGGCCGCTATCAGCTCGAAGCACTCCTGCTGGAAGTTGACCAACCCATGTTCGGGCTGGACTTCGAGGTAACCACCCACGTGAGGTACATCCTCACCGACCGTGAAAACAACGGCACTGTAATCCTGAACGAAACGGTTGTCGCCCCTTACACCGCCACCATTGGCGATGCCTTCGCTGCCATCAAGCGCCTAAGGCTGGCCAACGAAGGCTCCGGAAAAGCCAACATCCAGGGTCTGCTCGACAAACTTTCCGAACTGCAGATCCAGCCCGGTGATGTGTCCCTCACCCAATAACCCTGCTGGAACCCAGCTCCACTGAAAGGAAGCACCATGCAATACCCGCTACTAATTATTCTGGCCGCCCTCGCGTTTCTGTCTACCGGTTGCGCATCGGTGGTCTCCGGAACCGACCAGAAACTCACATTCAACAGCGAACCTGAAGAAGCCACCGTTACAGTTTCCGGCCGCGTGCTGGGTAAAACGCCGCTGACGGTTCCGGTGGACCGCGGCTCTAACCAGTCTATTACCTTCGAAAAGGAAGGCTACGAGACCTACACTGCTCAGCTTTCGACCACAACCAATCCATGGTTCTTCGGTAACATTGTGATTGGCGGCCTGCTGGGTTCCACCACCGATGGCGTTTCCGGTGCCATTCACGAGTTTTCCCCGGACCAGTACTTCGTCACTCTGAAGCCTGATACCCCGACGGGAATCTCAACCTCTAAACCGCGACAGATCAAGGAAATCATCATCGCGTTCAGCGGAGAGTTTCGCCACCAACTGGCGAGCGGCGGCGGTGAAAAGGTGGACACCATCGTGCAACTGTTGGGTGTCGATGCCTCGGAGAAAGCAACAACGATCCGGGCACTGAACCAGCTTGCTCTGGCCAATGAGAACGACCTTGAGCTGGCCAAGACGATTATTGAGGTTTATGACGTTCAATAACGGTTCATTGCCGAAACCGGGGCGGACCAATGTTCAATCCGTTCCGGTTCTCACGGAATCGTCATAAGGTGGAATCCAAATCTGTCCAGCCTTTTACTGCTAACATAGGAATCCACCATCTGAGACAGGGACAGCTCGAAGAAAATGAACAGCAACTACAAAATCGCTCTACTCATCGACTGTGACAACGTCAGCCATCAATCCATCGAGGGCGTACTTCAGGAGCTTGCCAAGTACGGTGCAGTCAACGTGCGTCATGCCCATGGCAACTGGAACGGCCCCCAACTGGGCGGGTGGATTGAAAAGCTCCACGCCAACGCCATCAGGCCGGTTCAGCAGTTCGCCTATACAACCGGCAAGAATGCTACCGATGCCTCAATGATCATTGACGCCATGGATCTGCTCTACAGCGGAAACGTCGATGCCTTCGCCCTCATGACCAGTGATTCCGACTTTACCCCCTTGGTTATGCGAATTCTTGAGGCCGGCCTACCAGTCTTCGGCTTCGGCGAGCGCAAAACTCCCATGCCCTTCGTCAACGCCTGCTCGCAATTCATCTACACAGAGAACCTGCGCGAAGATGTGGAGGAGCCCGACAGCGCCAGCAATGGCGGCACTCCGAAACCACCCGTCGAAACCAAGTGGGGACGGAACAAACTGAGGGGCGACACCGTGCTGGTGAGGACTCTGCGGACTGCGGTGGAACAAACGGCTGACGACGATGGTTGGGCCCATCTGGGCAAGGTTGGCCAGTACATCTCCAATAACAGCTCTTTCTCCCCCGTGAACTACGGGTACAAGAAACTGAGCGATCTCATCCGGGCCAGTGAACTCTTCGAGATAAGCGTACGGGATAAAAACGTTTTCTATATCAAGAGCCCCGAAAAATAGACCTGTCCCGGACTTCTGTAAGGTTCCCACTGCTCACCTTTCAATAAAGCCATAACAGCAACCCAGCAACACAGAAAAGAAGCACGGTAACATGAACAGCCAGGTTCTTCTGGATAGATGGGGCGGGCTTTCTGACGAAACGGAAGTAATCCTCACCAAACAGCCCCACGCCACAATTCTCACAGTAGTTTTTTGAGTAAGAAATCCTCAGCTCAGATGGCTCAAACTTTTTCCGACAGCTGTAACAACTGGGTTTGGTCATTTCGGCGCTCCGGGCAAAACAGTGTTTCGTTGATTCCAGTTGACTGGAAGTTGCAACTTTCTTCCACTCATTGCGGGCAATTGGAAGCTGTCGATGTGAGAATCACTGACGCGCCTCACGTGCCTCGGCAACGCTGCCCATGTTGTTCACATTGGTGTAGCCCGCACTTTCCAGAGCAGACTTCGCTTTGCCAGCTCTGTTTCCACTACGACAGTAAAGGTTAATCTCCGTATTTTTGTCCGGAAACCGTTCGCTAACCCGCGCGACAATGTTCTGGTGTGGAATGAGAGGGTCTCCATCAATGTGATTCTGCCTGTGCTCGGCTTCCGTACGAACATCAATCCAAACCGGCTTCGCCTGGGCGAGCATCGGTGTAAGCACCAGTGATAGAAAAAGCAGTACAGCCCTCACCGAAACAAACCTACGCATAACAAGCTCCTTGCAATGTGGATTACAAATGATCTTACGATTAAACCTCATAGATAAGTTCACCGTGAGTTTAGGCCCCGAAGATTGGCTGCATTAACATCCACCAGCCCCCATGAAGGGTGATTTAAAGCTTCTCAATCGACTTCAGGAGGGAGCTAAAGGCTTTCGAAAAGCTGCGTTCAGCCATCCGATCCATCATCCGACCAAGCAAGGGCACCTGCACAGCTCCCTCGGAAGTCCAGGTCACACGCGTCTGTTCACCCTCGGGAGTTAAAACAATTTCCCCCTTTGTGTGCTGAACGGAGAACGGGCTCGATTTTTCAATGTGATAGTGCATCCGGTTTGGCCTCTCAAACCGGGTAATACGTTCAGTCAGCTCAAGCCGGCCGGCTCCGATAACCCGGAGCGCACCGGTCCCATTTTTTTCGTCTTTTCCCTCTTCAATCAGCACAGACCTGCTAACCCCTGGGAACCGATCATAGCTGGCATGGTCTGCGATGGCCTCAAAGACCGTGTCGATATCCTTTCCAACAACTCTCTCGACGTGAATGCGAAACATACCTATTCCTCAAATAAACGCGCTGACCAAAACGATACGCTTACGCCTCATCAAAAGAATGGGTTTTCTTCTATTTTTTGATACCTTCCTGAAAATGGAAAGGCGGAGCTGTTTCGCCTCTGTTTACGAGCGAGCGCCGATGTCTGAACCAACCCCACTTCAAACCCTGCTAGACACCCTCCCCCAATGCGGTCGCGTGGAATGGATTGGCATCCGCCCCGCACGCGGTGAGCCAATGCAGGCGCTCGACAGCGTGGCGATAACCCCTGGCAAGGGCCTGGAGGGCGACCGATTCAAGGGTCGCGCAACCAGCAAACGGCAGGTAACCCTGATCCAGCAAGAACACCTGCACGCCATTGCGTCCTGCCTTCAACGTGAGGCCATCGCACCCGAGGTTTTCCGGCGCAACATTGTGGTGTCTGGCCTTAACCTGCTGGCGCTGAAGGGCAAGCAATTCCGAATCGGCAATGTGGTGCTGGAATACACTGGCCTTTGCCATCCCTGCAGCAAAATGGAAACGTCACTGGGGCCCGGCGGTTACAACGCCATGCGCGGGCACGGAGGAATCACAACACGGGTGGTTGAAGCGGGTGACATTGCCCTTGGGGACGACGTCCGAGCCTGCCTGTAATCAAGTTTCACTGAGAATGGAAATACCGCTGACCTCAGTCACCGTTTTGGCATCCGCCCGCTCAATGATTTTCAGGAGAGTGGACTGAATAGTTTCGTCTTCCCGGGCGTCACCGCCACTCACAAACGTTTGCTTCTGGGGTTCCGCGCCCTCTTCCTCGGTAAATGAAATAACAACCTCACTGGCTGAATCCGGCGTTTTACCAAAGTACTCCAGCGAAACTAACGGATAGCCGTGAAAGCCCTTCTTAACCTGCTTTGCAATGCGCTTCTTCGCTTTATCCACGTGCATAATCAGAGCCTTTCGCTGTGTTTGTTATCTGGATGAAGATGAACACCCAGTAGATACCACTTGCCAATTCTATGCCCCTAAACCCATCTAAAATAGATCCGTCCCGGTTTTCCCTATATCCCCACTCCCACAACCATGCTAAAAGACTCCACCCGGCAGTAGCTCGGACATTCTTCCCATCAGGATCTCAGCATGTCAGACAAATTTTTCTTCAAGGGCCGGCAGGACGCACGCCAGCACCACACCGCTTACGGCGGCTTTCAGACCAACGCCAGCCAGAAGAGCGGCAGCCGGAAGTATCCGCTCACACTGGTGGTTACCAGTGAAGCACGCAAGCAGGAAGTTGAGGCTCAGGTGGCCGGGGCGAAGCTGCACGCGAGTATTTCGGTTGATACCAGAGAGGGCGCCGTTGAATCTATCAACGAGCTCACCGCTATCCTGAATAAAGGAGGAACGGTCACCACGGTAAAACCGCCCTCCCGAAACGACCTCTGCAACTGCGGTAGCGGACTCAAATTCAAGAAGTGCTGCGGCTGACAGCAGCGGGCGCATAGAGGGTAAAGGCTATGATTGTTTGCGGAGTTGAGCTGACTGGCAGCGATGCGGTGGTGTGTTTGCTGAATATGGACAGGGGCCAGTTCAACCTGCCGGAGTGCAAGGTGCGCAAACTGTCCCTGCCGAAAAATCATAGCCGTGAAGATCTGCAGCGGTTCCAGGCGGCCTTTGCGGAGTTAATGGCCGAGTACGGGGTCAGCAGTGTGGCGATCAAAGAACGGATGCCCAAAGGCAAATTTGCCGGCGGTGCTATCAGCTTCAAAATGGAAGCGGCCATTCAACTGATCACAGGTGTTGAATTGAATGTGACCCTGCTGCCACCCGCGCTGATCAAGTCCACCCTGGCAGCCAATCCGCTGCCCATTGCGTTTTCCGAGACGGGTTTGAAGGCCTTTCAGGAAACTGCTTTTATCGCTGCTTATGTTGGGCAACTGCAGGGCCAGCGAACCTGAAAAGGTGTGACTGGAGAATAGAACTTACCGGCTTCCCCAAGGGATCAAACCGGCAGTTCAATAATCTCACCCACCACACCGTCTTCACTTACCTGCAGCCGCCCCACATCACCGGCATGAAGGATCAGATCCGAGCCTTTCAAAACCTCCAGGGCTCCGGGACGCATCTTGCTGTGGGTGTCTGCGATCACTCCGATTTGCATGCTTACGCCCTCCAGATTCCGCAAATGGCGCCCACCCGGCCCGCGCCCATGGCCATGCCGGTAAGCGTTGCTATAGTGAAACAAGACCACCTGATTCTCAATGTCGGCCAGAACAGGTAAAACCATGTCACTCCCGGTAGGATGCCCCCATGCCCACGTATACCGTCACGGTCGCGAATCTTTCCCTGTCGCAGCAGCAGAAATCAGAGATTGCGGAGGCCATAACAACGGCCCATAACACGCAAACCGGCGCGCCCCGTTTCTTTGCCCAGGTTCTGTTTCTTGCTGCCAATGAGGGCGAGCACTTTGTGGGTGGCACCGTGAACCAGGAGCCACAGGTGTATGTTCATGGCCTGTTGCGGCAAGGCCGCAGTACCGAGGTCAAGCAGGCCCTGATGAGCCAGATGCTGGACGAGATAGTGCGAATTGCGAAAATAACGGCCGAGGACGTCTGGATCTATCTGCAGGACATACCAGCGACACAAATGATTGAGTTTGGCCGGTTTCTGCCAGCGCCAGGAGATGAAGCTGAGTGGGAACAGGAAATGACGTCAGAAAAGCGGGCCAGGCTGCCCAAATAATAGATCTGTCCCGGTTTTCGCGGTTTTAACGGTTCTCGCAGCGTTACCGATAACTTTCGATCAAAGCGTTCAGTTGTGACTGGAAGTCAGGATCCTGCATGACCGCATCAACCTGATTGATCACGTCCATAGCGGACGGAAGCTGCCTCGAAACGCCAATATGGAAAGGGATCTGGGAATTCGGAATAAAATCAACCTCTCGAACCTTCAGCTTCTCCGAATAGCCAAGTTGTCGAGCGATGAATCGGGCGTCTTCAGCGGGCTGCACCATGAAATCGCCGGCCTTCCGCAGCATAAGAAGATGCATCATCGCTTTCATGTCCCGGCCCGGCTCGCGCTCCAGATAGCCGGGAATATTGTCCTCTTCCCATTGGGAGCCCCTCTCAACGATCACCGTCAGACTGGACAAGTCAGCAAAGCTGGTAGCCGATTCGATCAGGTCTATGTTGGGGTTGTCAGCCGAGTACACCAGATGACCAAAGTTCTGCGTAAAGAGTGGCTCGGCTGAAAAGATGGCGTATTCCTGTCGCTGCTCCGACGGATACGTAAGCAGGCCATCGGTAAGGCCCAGTCGCACGTTGTACTGCGCCCTGGCCCAGGGCACCACCACATGTTCCGTGCTATAGCCGGGGATAAAACTGAACGTCAGCTGCACCAAATCCGGAAACAGCCCGGTGGCCCTGTCGTCGAGCGAGTAACTGTAAGGCGGTGATTTTTCGCCGAACGCGAATGTCAGAATGCTGCTCCCCATCGTGACACCAGGCAAAGCAAGGCATACAACCAGAAACGCACGGCCAAACGACGCCGCAAAATCCTTCCAAAAGATGCTTTTTTATGGTTCATCGCAGGTTAGCGTGAAAAAGTAGGAGACGGCGGTAAAACCGGTTAGTTTTGAGTTCGCCAAAACAACAAAATTAACCAATCCACCGCCGTCCCTATGAATGCTAATCCTCTTGCC
>NZ_PSSX01000031.1 GCF_002933275.1 Marinobacter maroccanus | reverse complement strand
TCCTTGGCCAGCTCGGCGGCCATAGCTTTAAGTTTTTCTTGGTCCAATTGCGTACCCACGATGGTATCCTTTTGAAAAGATTACTCAGTCGTGGGCAGTTACACAATTTGGTTTACAGCCTCCCAGGCGACAAGACGGGGTAGCTTTCGCCGGCGGCTAAATGGCTTTTCTTGAGCCATTCGAGAAGTAGAAGCTCTCTCAAACAATGCTGGACCAGTCGATATTCGGATTGGCCTTTTTGCATTCATCTCCTTTAGTGAGATGATCGATGACGCTTTCTTCTGATATGAATGAAGCCAGCTGCAGGAAGAAAAAAGGTAAATGCAGTGCCGATCAATAAAATGACCATGGAAGTCATTAAGATCTGGAAAAATGCGATTGCCAGATAGCTGGCCAAAAACGCTACCAGATGGAGAGCACAAAACAGCACCATCTCCGCGGCAGTTGGCAGGTTTCGGCCAGCGCGATTCGACGTGATCTGAAAGCCGCTGATTATTAATGCTCCCGTTAAGGGGGCAACAAACATCAATCCCGATTTGCCGCTTACGCCCTCAATGTCCTCTGGACTTATCCAGGCGTATGGCCCGTATACTCCAACTAGAGTGAGAGCACTCAGCATAAGCATCGCAATTGCTGCGCAATCGAGATATACGCGCAGGTCCTCAGCGCCCCTATGATCGGGAAAGCTTTTAGCCATGGCGATCATTTCCTTTCGAGCAGCGCTTTTTCGCCCACGCTTCCAATTGATCGGCCCGCCAGTAGCCAAACAGACCCAGCAGTGCCAGTGTCAGAAAGAATCCGCCAAAGCCAATCAATCCTGCGAGCATATCCATCGTTCCCTCCGAGTAAAGAAATCTGATGACCAGAATATCGGATTTCTGAAGTCCTCCAAATCTTGCTCGCTGAGCCTTCGGACTGTTTTTTCATCGGAAGTTGGAAAATGCAGCCGTCAATACGACGTCATGAACCTCGCCAGATCAAGAACGGGCTTTGGGTTACCCCTGAAGATGAGTGAGGGATTTTGGTTGAAGAGAAGAGGCAGTTAATCTGACTCCAGAGGTCGAACCAACTGAAAGATCTGATCTGGATCTTGTTTAGCGATTAGCCAGTCTCTGGGGCTCACGGGTTTGTGATCAATTTCTAGATCGCAATGTGGAAGGCGCATGAATCGATCTAAAAATATTGGTTTTCGATGCGCTAAAATAGAGAGAATAGTGGCCAGGTGCGGAATCTCCCCTGCATCGGTGAACTGCCAGGCTGGAAAACGCCATACTCCCGGTTCCAGCTCGAATCCATGCAGATAGGGAGGTGAGCGCTGCGCATTCCGTTCGACTTCAGCCACTGAGATCTGTAGTAGTTTTGCGACTGATTCTGAATTGAGTGCGTGTTCAATGAGCGTTTGGCACTCTTCAATCAATCGTCGTAACGAATTAACTCGGGCTATATGGAGGTTTGGGCCTGCATCTAACCCTTTGGCTCCTCCGGACCTTAAAACCTCAACCTCTTTCTCGGACAATGGATGAGTGTCCGTAGATCGTTCTGGTGAAGCGTGAATAGGATAATCAATGTCTGCGACTTTCAGCAATTTCGAAAGATCTGTCTCAGAAATGCCTAGGCGAATCATTACCTCGGAAACGTCATTGTTGGGGGCGTTTGAATGAGCCATGTCACTGTTTTCTCCGTTGCGGTTCTTCGACCCTACTCTGCAAACTGCACAAATTCTGAGTTTCTTTGGACAATGATTTCAATGTCAGCATAGTTTTGAGTTGAATCGGCGAGCCCGATGACCTCGCGCGATAGGTTTGAAAAATGGGGCGATTCGCCACCTTGAGTCTTTCGGCCAACTGCCATAGTGCACTGGCATGCTTGATATCCGGCGCATCACTATCCGCATTGATTTTCCGGGCCGGCCTTTGAGGGGGAATTAAGGTAGCTACCTATTGTCGAGATCTTTGCCTTCTCGATATCTAGACCAAAGGCACCAGGCAGTCAGTACAGCTGACCCCGCAATTCCGATCGCCATAGCCATCAGAATACCCGTTTCAAAATCCATTGCTGCTTCATGCGTGAGTGGCGTGTTTACTATACGATTATAATTTAGTCAGTGAAATTTTGGGGAATACGAATCAACTTCGACCCTATCAACGATGCTGGGCAACTTTATGAAGCAGAATAATTCACAACAATGTCCTGAGATGGTTGTTGGGTGTGTGCCCGAGAACTTGTTCGCTGACCCTCCGGCCTTCATTCGTGCAGTTCGGGAAGGTATTCCAGGACATTGGCTATCTTCGATCATCCGGTCGTCCGGGTTAGATGAGAGTATTGCTAAGGCGCTTGGCGCGCCGCAAAAGCAGCTTGAGGTTTTGTGCGATATGGATGTCCTGGATACCAGAACCTCGGAAGCAGTTTTGGAAATCGCGAGAGTGCTTTATTCATGCGCAGCCACCTGGGAGTCTCCGGTATTAGCAAAGCAATGGTTGAAGAGTGGGGTGCCGGCTCTTGGCGGTGAGAGTCCCGTCAGCCTATTGGACACCCATGAAGGCCGGCGTTGGATCATTGAGGTCCTCCGAAAAATCGAGGGTGGCCAGTTCAGCTAGGGCCGCACGCTGAAAGGTTCGGTGGAGTAAAGATCGCCAGGGTACTATCAGCGAATTAACTGATGTCACTGGCTAGGAGGCAGGTATCCGAATAGAAGACGAGCTCGCGGCCATTGCACGAAAGTTATCCGAGCTTGAGAGGGAAAAGGCTGCCCTTCTTTCTAGGAAGAACGAGCTTCATGCCTCCGCGAAACGATCCGCAGCAACGCAACTGACTCCCGACCAAAAGGCAGAACTGTTTCGGAACTTCTTTCGCGGCAGACAGGATGTTTATGCGGTCCGCTGGCACGGATCTGGCGGCCGTTCCGGCTATGCGGTCGCCTGTGAGAATGAGTGGGTTCCGGGGATCTGTCAGAAACCTCGAATCAAATGCGGGGAGTGTCCGCACAAAAAATTTAAGCCCCTGGATTTCAATGCGGTGTATGACCACCTGTCTGGCAAGCATGTGGCTGGGTTATATCCTTTGTTGCCGGACAACTCCTGTTATCTTCTGGCCGTCGATTTTGATAAGGAGGACTGGCGAGCAGACGTTCGAGCGCTGGCCCAGGCTTGTCGGGATGAAGGCGTCCCTTTTCTTGTAGAGATCTCCCAATCAGGCGCTGGAGCCCATCTATGGATCTTTTTTTCGGACGCCGTTCCGGCATGGTCCGCGAGGGCCTTGGGGTTCAAGCTGCTGGATAAAGCTATGGAACAACACCCGGGCTTGTCCTTTGAATCCTACGACCGTTTATTCCCCAACCAGGACACGATGCCCGATGGCGGGTTTGGCAATTTGATTGCTCTGCCGCTTCAGCACCAGGCACGAAGTCGTGGATGTACGGTGTTCGTCGACGATGAGTTAAATCCCTATCCGGATCAGTGGGCACTGCTCAGTCGGCAAGAGACCGTTTCGCCGGACCAGCTTCGGGAATTGGTCGGTAAGGAGCCTGAGTCTGATGCAACAGCAGCAGTTGCGTTACCGTGGGAGCAATCTTTGACGGTCGAGACTGGGATGATTGCAGGATGTCCCGAGAGCATAACGCTCACTCTGGCCAATCATATTTATATGAAGCTGTCAGACATACCGGGGCCACTGGCTGCACGAATAAAACGCATGGCGAGTTTTGCCAACCCGGTGTTTTTCAAAACCCAGGCACTTCGCTTCTCAACTCATGGCATCCCTCGTTACATATCCTCTGCGAGGATTGAGCAAGGTTATCTATCGGTACCGAGAGGATGCTTTGATGAGCTTCAGGCATTGTTGCTGGAACAGGGAATAACGGTAGAAATCGATGACCGCAGAACCCGAGGCCTATCTCTGGACGCTACCAGCCTGAAAGCAACGTTGCGCGGTGATCAGAAGAAGGCTGTCAAGGAGCTTGTCGACCATGATACTGGAATACTTCACGCTCCGACCGCTTTCGGCAAAACCGTAACCGCCATCGGCATTGTGGCCAAGCGACAGGTTAACACGCTGATTCTCACTCACAGTCGCCAGTTACTGGATCAATGGAAGGAGCGCCTAGAAACCTTCATGGAGGGTGCATCCGTCGGGGTGATTGGCGGGGGTAAGAAGAAACCGACCAGTCAGATTGACGTTGCCACCTATCAAAGTCTGATCAATAAGAAAAACAATACGGTCTCAAGCCTGGTCCGGGAATATGGCCAGGTCATCATCGATGAATGTCATCATATTTCAGCGCCCCGTTACGAGATGCTGCTTAACGAAGTCAGCGCCCGATACGTCGTAGGCCTTACTGCAACGCCTGACCGCCAGGATGGTCACCAGAGAATCATGTTTATGGTTGCGGGACCTGTTCGTCACAAAGTTCGAGCTGATCATGGTTCCACGTTTGTCCAACGCGTCATCGTTCGGGAGCGTCACGAAACACCACCTACTGACCTCTCTAAGGGTGACGAACGACCTCACATAGCATCGGTTTACCGCTGGCTCGCTGAGAGTAACGCCCGGAATCAGGACATTGTTCAGGATGTCGTACGCTGTGTTCAAAACCAGGCAAATTGCCTTCTGCTCACGGAACGAAGAGAGCATGCTGAGACGCTGGCAACGCTGCTGGACAATGTATCCATATCATCGGTGGTGTTGCGGGGAGGGATGCGCATCAGAGAGCGCCGGGCGGCGGAAGCACAGTTACAAGAAGCCCAGGTTATCGTTGCAACCGGGAAATACATCGGAGAAGGTTTTGATTTGCCTCGACTGGACACGTTGTTTCTCGCGTTGCCGATCGCCTGGAAAGGAACGCTCTCGCAGTACGCTGGCAGGATCCACCGGGATGCCGATGGCAAGCAGGAAGTTACCGTCTATGACTACCTGGATACTGGCCTACCCATGCTTGAGCGTATGTTCCGAAAACGGGAGAAAGGCTACAAGGCGATGGGGTATCAGTTTACCTCGTCTGGGCAAGAAAGGTTGCTGTAGCTTTTTACATCATCGTTGCGCCTTGCCTGGTAGCCTTCTTGGCCCGGCGCAACGTTGTGGCGTCGAATATCGACGAACGTGAGCCTAGCGCTCAGTCGGGTCCTTTGCAAAAGCCTCAGCAACCCAGATTTTGAAATCTAAGTCCTCAAATACCCAGACGCCTTTCTCAACTGGCGCCAAGAACTCTCCCCGAAGCCGATTCAGCGCATTCTGGATCGTATGCGTTGCCACATCGGACTCTGTCATGCCCAGCCAGGTGGCAATGAATCGGCGCGCCTCCTCATGGTAGGGGCCGGCAATGTCCTGGGCGATGACAGCGAGGATGGCCTGCTCGATGGGCTTGAGCTGGGACCAGATTTTCTCGTACTCATCGGCATCATTGGTGAACTGCCGGTAGCGCTCGGTCGCGGAGGTTATGTCCGTCTCGCCGGAGAGCACCATACCTTCGATGACGGCTCGAAAATCCCGCGGAACCCGGTTCAGGGTATGGAATGCGTTCAAAGCGCTGGTGTAGCTTAGAGTCCTGGCCGTGGCCTGATCAAAAGCATCAAGCATGTGTTTGACGAAGCCTGACCCTAGCTCTGGCAGGTCGATTTGGGACGATGAGCGAAACAGCGGTGCCTTTCGGCGATTGAACAGGCGGTATAGACCGTCTCTGGACGAACCAGTATAGACAACATAGAGCTTGTCCCTGTTTTCATCGAGCAGGGTCCGGAGGAAAAACACCAGGGGCTCGAAAGCCCGGTCGGTGGCCAGATGCTGGACTTCATCTAGGCACAGCAATGTCTTCATCTTTCCGCTCAGCAACGTCTCGAATCGGCTGCGAAGCTGGCTCAGGTCATCCTCCTGTGGCGGGATGTTTCGTCCAGAGACCTCGGCCGAGGCCTTCACCGTCCCGTCTATGCCGACCTCGCCACCCAGCTTCAGAGCTCCGAGGTGGGAGTTAGCCCAGCGCCGGCGTTCTAGCCAGGTCATTTCCCCGATGCTCCTTTCAAGGCCTTTTTTGAGACAGGTAACCGGGTTCCGGGGGTTGTCCCAGAAACTTACATAGATGGGCCGATAGCCCTGCTCATGTGCTTCCGGGATAAGGTCAAAGAGGATGAATTCCGTCTTGCCCATGCGCCGAGGTGCAAAGAGCGTCAGGGTGTTGGAGACACCACTGGCGAAAGTCGACAGAAACTGATCCGTCAGTTCGCGGCGAGGAAAGTGCCAGTCCACATGTGCGTTCATCAAGCACCTCGGCGATCAGTAGTCGTATTTAGTAGAGAGGGCGCTATATTAGTAATATAATTTACTAAAGTCTACTACACGCATCTACGAAATAGTTTGGCCGGCAACCACCTTCGCTCGTTCCGGCTTATTCTGATCACGCGTTTCAAGAGTAAGCTTTAAATCGATGTTTTTGCTTAATTGTACCGAGCCACTTTTCAAACTCGCAGCTGAGTATTCCAGTGATTTTAAACCCAGTTGTGTGCGCCGCAGCAATGCGCACACCTCACGAGATGAGTTATATGTGCAGCATGAGAAGCTGTCGAAAATGGTGGAGGAGGAATCAACCGTTGATGTCCCCTTCAGGGCCCGCTTCAAACCTGATCGCTCCACGAACTACGCCGGAAGGTTATTGCTCTGATTTCAAGTAAATAGACTGAGGCTGTCGTCGGTTGCCGATGAAGCAGGATTGGTGAGCGCTTCCACAATGGACGGAGTGTCCGCATCGAGCCAATCACTTGGGTTCATCGATACGTCACTCCATGCTTCGATGGTGGAAGGTGTTTAATGTACCGCTCCGTCAGTTTCCCAAAGTCGTTCATGGTTCTCGATCAGGTCGCAAATAGCGACAAGAAACGAATGGGGATCATCGACAGGGAGATCGTCGTCCGGGCCAGCGACTCCCTCCTGGATAGCCCAAGCCGCAAGCTTGAGAATCAGCCGTTGCCTGCGATTGTGCAGGACTGTCTGCTCTTTATTTGCCTTGGACAGCTTCGCTTCGAGATTCTCAATGTTTTCGGAATCTGTTGCTATGAGGTCATTTAATGACGCGATTTGTGCGAGAGTATGACGGGCATTCATGGATATACCTATATGACGGTTAGCGTTGCAGCTTAAAAAATACTTTTACAGAGCCATAAATTGGTCTGCTCGTTGGTAATGCATTCTCAAAATATTTTCTGCAGATATATTTGAGATGAGGGCAGGTTAACGAAAAATCTGGGAGGATAGTTCGGTCTAAATGCGCTAAAAATGCAATTAGCCCACTATTCTCAAAGGGCAACCACTTGGTCGGCGAGAGGGATATTTGTGGGCGATTATTAACGATGCCTGAAAAGTTTGGGCTCCATGTAACCACATGCCCAGAGCTATGGCGCAACAAAATGGCCAAGATTAAATACTACACACTGCAAGGCCGACAATTTGGCCCGAGCCATTGTAAAATTCAGAGTTGCGTTCCTTATTGCGGTTGGGTATAAAAGTATTTGGTAGCTGGCCATCAAACAGCATGTCAATCAAGCTCTAGTTCAGTCAGATCTAGAGTCTTTCAGAGGGTTCACTCCTCGACCTCCAAAGCAAACAGCCAACCGGCTTTTGCACTTGTCTTTAGCTGGAATCCTTCTCCAGCGTATCTGACAAAAAATTCAAGTGAATTCGAAAGCGCTGGAATCGCAAAGCGGTTCACGATATGCGTTTCTATGCCCAACTCTGTGAAGAATTCCCGCCGGCATTCGAATCCATTCTGATTATGGCCAGGACACTGGCACCCGATGACCATCTTTTCCCTTGAGAAAATATCGTCGCCTTAATGGTTAATTTTTAGTCAGGCAGCCACTGCAATTGTCTGCGGGGCTTATCAGGTTTTTGTTGTTTCGGAGGTTTTATGGAATCAAACATTTCTACTGGCGCAGCCACTCCATCCTCCCCGCTGCTCGTGGGAGTTGTCTCGCCATTTGATCAAACAGTCTCAATTTCCAGCGAAGGGGTCATCGAGTATGAAGACTGTCAATGGCCATTTATTTTGACCCACCTTTGGCCAATAAAATTGACCCACCTTTCATAGTCTAGCTTGTGGTCTTCTGCTTTAGCCGATAGCTTTCTCCTCCCAACATAAAGATGTGTGA
>NZ_PSSX01000030.1 GCF_002933275.1 Marinobacter maroccanus | reverse complement strand
AGTGGACCATGCCGATTCGTGATTGGAAGCCGGCCTTGAATCGCTTTATTATCGAATTCGGTGACCGCCTGGACGGCCACCTTTAATGGGGTGGGCAGTTACACAGATTTATTTACAGGCTCTCGCCTGGCAGGCCCCAATTCTTTTTTCGCACAACGCCAACCTTTATCCTGACTCCACTTCCGGTCAATTGGGTTCGCGTGAAGGAATCAATCCTCATGCGACGGCTGATCCCGCTCTTCCATGAAATCCTCGGAAACCCCCTCGTTGGAGTCAAAGTACTCATCCCAAACCGGATCGGTAGGTCGCTCATAGCGTTTGACAGAACCTTTTAGCCGCTCAAGTGGGGAAAGCTCCTGCGGGAGAGGCACGGCCAACTCATCAGCATGAGCCGAATCCACATCCAGGTCTTCCAACAGTTCCTGTTCAGTAAAGCGTTTCTTTTTCATCACGGCCATCCTCCGAGTGAGCATCAATGCCACACAGGGCAGTTTAGCAGGGCGTCGGACGCGCCAGCGAAGGGCCGTTCCGAACAGCCTCTCCGATTCAGTTTATAGCTAAGGGGCCAAAGGCGCACCTCAAGTTAGCCCCCCAATAATTTGAAGCTCTGGCCCAATAACTTGCAGCGGTCTTTGACTACTCGAAGACAGGTATCACTTGCAGAGTTATTTCCCCATCATTCTCTCGTATCTGATTAATAGACGCCTCGGAGCTGAGGAACTCACTCGCGTTGATTATTATCTCAGCATCAGAAGAATGGCAGGTAATACAGATCTCCTTGCTCTCACCGAAGTCCACATCGAGATCCTCGTAAGGGTAACCTGGCGCAAGAGCCAACTTCATGGATGTCCCGTCCGGGCTATCGGTCATCTCCAATAGGGTTTTAGGGACTACTCTCACGCGGATGCTTTCTGAATCCTCATCCACATCCGCCTGGGTAATAAGATCTATACCATGGGATTTCCTCTTCCCCATGTTCTCAATCTGGCCCATGAAGTGATCGTTGATTCGGGCCGCCTGATTCCCCAAATTGCTTGAAATAAGTATCTCATCAGCGACTGCAATCACAGAAACTTCCGCATCCCATCCTTCCTCCTCGATCTCAAAATCTGAGCGCTCAACCATGGTCTTCTCGAAGCGCCTTTTGGCCTCCTCCAGCGGGACATTCAGATAGATAGCGTGGTTCTGATTGTCCGCATAGGTGATGACAACAGCCTGCATTAACGACTTGTCTGTGCGCGGATCGATTCCTTCAGCATCGCTCGACACAGCGACAGACTTAGTCCTAAAAAGAACTTGTGGGGTGGTATTTTCGGTCATGAATTCTCCTTTTCTGACCTGAGTATACAAGACAGGCCTCCGATTCCAGAACAAGCCGCGTGCGATTCTCAGCCAGCCAAAGCAAGTTACTGCTCACAGCTATTCCAAATCCATCAACGCTTTGGTCAGATACGTCTGAAGAGCGTTGGACAAGGTGCTAATATCAACATCTTCACGGTTCCTCTGCCGCTTCCATACCTCATTCCGAAGCCATAGTGCGACGGCATCGAAATTGTCTCGCGCCCTTTGCTGTTTTAGCAGCCAGACCAGGTCTCGCCCTTGCGAAATATTGTTCAAACGAATTAAAACTTCCGCCACTTCGGCGATATCTCTCTGAGTCTCGAAGCTAAGAGATGATTTAGGCATTTTCAGATTCCTCCAAGTCTTCTGAACGCGAGCCAATCAGGCGCTCGAAGGCGCTGCCGTCCATACGGGTCACATTCGGAATAAAACGCGAGTAAACCTTGAACAACATTTCAGTAGAGGAATGGCCCAACACTCGAGCCACCCATTCAGGGTTCTCTCCGGATGCCAACAACAACGTGGCTGCGGTATGCCGTGTCTGATAAGGCCGACGCTTTTTCAAGTTCAGAGCGTGAAGTAAGGGGTACCATACGCGCTTGGTGACATTATTGTGATCAAGTGGCTCACCAAGGCGATTACAGAATACGAACTTGCTCAGCTTGCCAGTTGCCGCATGCTGAGCCTTGAGTGCGTCGTAAACCGGACCAAACATCGGGATTTCCCGCTGGGAGCCATCGGTTTTGGTGTACTCGGTCTTACCATTGATCAGCGTCTCGCGAACGAGAATCTCGCGCTTCTCGAAATCCACGTGCTCCCACTTCAAGCCATCGATTTCGCCCGTGCGCATACCGGTGTAGAAGCGAACCAGGTAGTAATTCTGGTAGTCCGTCCGCACGTATTTGGTAATCCGTTCTACCTCGTCCAGTGAGAAAGGTTCGATGTTTACTTTCCTCAGCTTCAGCGGCTTGATGTTGCGATACGGGTTTGCAAAGTCGTAGCGCTCGGCGCCTTCGGTCAGAATCATCCGCAGAATCGCCATGTGGCTATTGATGGTCTTGGGAGCCATCTGGATATTGCCCGCCCTACCCTTGCGGCTCGCCAGCTTGTTGCGGGCTGCCAGGATGTTGGCTTTGGTGATTTCTGTCAGACGTTTGTTTTTAAATGCCGGCTTGAGAGAGCTCTCCAGAATAGACTCAACATTGCGTAGATGAGAGGCGCGCCACTGAATCTTGTTCTCCTCAAGCCACAGGTCGGCGAAATCCGGGAACAGCGGCGACTGATCGATTTCCTGATCCGCATCAGCCATTACATTGTAAGCCCGACCCGTGCAGGATAGCGCGCCTGCCTTGGCCAGCTTTTTCAAGTTCTTGCTGCCCGGAAAGAATTCAGCGTAATCGAATTCACCCAAAAGGATTTTGGCCTCAACCTTCTGAAGAAGAGCTTCGCATTTTTTACGATTTGCCGGCGTATCTGGCAGCGCGGTCTGTTCCCTGCACCGCAGCCCCTCGAACATAAAATCCAGATAAAGCTTGCCGGTCTCCTTACGCTCTCTCACCTTACCCATGACATACCGCTCCGCTTGCCATAGGAATTGACAGTTGTTCGTGCTCACGAGCACCGACCAGCATCTCCTTTTCGACTTCTTCCCAGAGGAAAAGAATTTTCCGCCGGCCGAAAGGCTTTATGTAATGCTTGCCCTCCAACAGCACAGTGTCTTTAAGACATTGACGAATTGTCCGGCAGTCGTATTTGATGCGGCCAGCAAGCTCTTCAGTGGTCAGGTAGGTGTAGGAATTTTCCATCGAAATCTTCCTTCTGTTGCGCTACGCTAAATCAACAAAAGACATTCTCCATATCAGAATGCCATCCTAAATGACATTTTAAGCAACAAAAGTACATTTGCAAGCATTTTTTGCCATTCTGGATGACATTTTTTAATTAAGGATGATCAAAAATGGTTCGATGCCATCTCGCTCGGCTGATGGGCGAGCGAAAAATGAAGATCGTGGACGTAGCCAGAGAGACGGGGCTTAACAGGAATACTGTAACCCTGCTCTACAAAGAAACAGCGCAAAGGATAGACCTGGACGCTATTGAGAAACTTTGCAGATTATTTGAATGTGAGGTGGGAGACCTGCTCGAGTTGCAAGAAGATCATTGATCAAATGAGATGGTTAAAGGGCCACGCTCATTAAATTAACATATTTTTCCGCAATTTTGCTCCATCGCTTGACCCGTCGCGGACTACCCACTCCGTTTGCCGTGACCACAAAGCGGACCTTTTCAGATAGGGGCCTGCCCAATCCCTATCCGGAAACAAAGCACGCTGAGGTCGCAAAGCGAACATTCAAAATGGGCTTGCCAATGTTTGGAGTGAGAGGCGGCGGGCCACAGCCCAGCCAGCAAACATCTGCTCGGTGGTAGTGCCGGATGCCAATACTTCTACTGCTGCGCTTTAAGCATTGAAGCCATTTTCTGATGGATCAAGTTGACCGCCTTTAGGGGCCGAATCATAACCTTGAAATCTACGACTTTTCCCTCCTCGTTCCACTTGATCATGTCCACGCCGTTGACAGCGACACCGTCGAGTTCTACTTGAAACTCCAGCACTGCGTCTCTTGGGCCGATGACCTCTCTAACGTATTCGAAGTTTTCATTGAAGAAGACCTGGAATGCGGCAGCAAGGTATTTTGTGGCAAGTTCCTTTCCGACCTGAGGCGTATGAAGA
The DNA here is from genome assembly GCF_002933275.1 of Marinobacter maroccanus. Lineage (GTDB taxonomy): Bacteria > Pseudomonadota > Gammaproteobacteria > Pseudomonadales > Oleiphilaceae > Marinobacter > Marinobacter maroccanus. The sequence goes on along the minus strand of NZ_PSSX01000030.1, from coordinate 4,594 downwards.
ATCGGCGAATGGAAAACTACGTCTTCAGCGAGGAACGCATCCAAGCCCTTCACATTTCCAGACGCCGCAATTTCGTGCCATGTGGCAAGAGTATCGATAGTCATGTGCTTCCTCCCAGTGATATTTGTATTCGAAGCCCTACGACCTTGCTCACCAGCCCAGCAGAGCGAAAGCATTTATAGTAAAGCTTGCGCAGCAAACCAAAAGCTGGCGTAGCGCTGGCAAGCCACCGATATCCTGAACAGCTGACAGCTTTGTGTTCAGTCGGCACTCTTGAGGCCGTCCAAAAATTCAATCAATAGCTCATTCACTGCTGTCGCTCGCTCGCGCTGAATCCAGTGCCCCGCATTGGGGAGAATGTGACAACCACGCATGCCAGGTAATGTGTGAGAAAAATTATCAATATTCGCCTGAGCATTGGGAAACTTCAGCACATCGTCAGTCTCACCAGCAATAAACAAGGAAGGTTGATGGATCACCATGCCTCGCCAGGGCGTCATCAATTCCCACGTCCGTGTAATGTTGCGATACCAGTTAAGCCCTCCACTGAACCCCGTTCTGCGAAACTCTGACGCGTATTCCGCGATATCCTGCTCGCCTAGCCAGGCTGGCAGTATTTCAGGCTCTACCGTGTTGTTCAAAATACCCTTTCCGGGCTGAAGCATGCCAAAGGTAACGGTATCTGGCCCATCGCCAGATGCGCTGAAGTGCATTCGTCTGATTGATGCCTCGACATCTTTTTCCAGTTCCGCCTCGGCCACGCCGGGCGTCTGGAAGTATTGAAGATAGAAATCGTCGATCCCGGCATGGTGAAGGTCAGACAGAACATCGGTAGAAGCAACTGGCACGAAAGGCACGCTCATGCCTACAACAGAAGTAAAAATGTCAGGTCTTAACAGGGTACTGGTCCATGCCACAATGGCACCCCAGTCGTGGCCCACGATAACGGCATGTTTTTCGCCAAGTGCATGGACAAGTTCAACCATGTCTCCTGCGAGGTGCAGCACCGTATAATCGACTGGGTCTGACGGAGCCGTTGTTCCCCCATAACCTCTCATATCGGGTGCGACCGCTCGATAACCCGCCGCCGCAAGAGCGGCCATTTGACCACGCCAGGAAATCGCCAATTCAGGAAAACCATGACACAAAAGCACCAGTGGCCCGCTGCCCATGCTGGCGACTTTCATCGTTAAGCCATTGGCTTCTACCGTTTGAATATCCGGCCCCGGAACATCGAATCCTGTCGATTGAAATTGGGTATCCATAAAGACGCCTTCCTATGGTTCAAGCATTGGCAGCCAGACGGAACAGGTTTTCCACGGCATTAGGCGCGCTTTGTCCGAATCGTTGCAGTTGACTCTGTTTTTCATGATCGTCGGCCCGGATATTGGCGATACGACCAGCAAAAGCATGCAAACGACAATTCGTCATGAATCGGGCAGTCTCCGGGTGCTCTTGCCAGTGATGCATATTCATCAAATTGTGCGCTTGAGACGTCAGATAATCTTTCACTGTGTCTGTGAGTGGGGCTGGCCTGGTCATGGCTTGACGTAACGCCTCGTCCTCAATGTTTGCTTCGATGAACGCAATTAATGCGCTGCTAAAGCAGGGTTGCCACACAAATATCGGCTGGAGGTTGATCTGATCCTGCTGGAAAACCGGCGTGAAATCTTTATAGTTGTTGCTCAACGCGGAAGCGGTGCAATCGATATATAGTGTGTCTGGCAGACTGCTTGCTTCGCCTTTCGTCAGCCGCATTCCTTTCTCATCGATGGCTTCGACGCGGCCCATCCTGATAATGTTATTGATTCGATTAAGCTTCACGATGTCCGCTTCGGTGACGAGGGCTGCATGGAACATCGTGGGCCAGACATTCTTGTCTAAACGTAGCCAATTACCTGCCGACTCCATGCCCAAACAGATATCTTCAACGCTTTCGGCCGCCGCGTAGATTTCGTTTGAGCTGGCAAGAAGCTCCAGTGCCTCCCCGAATAAGGCCTCACCAGGTTGCCACTTGCGACGGTTATAGAACCATGAATCACGAGGTACCACCCAAGTGATCTTGTCGGCGGGATAATCATTGTCCAGAAGCCAGCTGATGCTATCGATTCCAGTTTTCCCGCCTCCGAGCACGGTGATATGCCCGTATTCGGGAGCAAGTCGACACAAAAGGTTGGGGGGAACACAGGCAACTCCTTCAGCGACTTCGAAGCGAGGTGTGTGAGTCATGGGGATTTGAACTTCTATGTGCGTGGCGTCGACCAGCTTTTTATTGACCTTCACGTTATGCGACTCGCCCGACATAAGTGAGACAACGCGTCCGTCGCCCTTGTATTCACACAAAGGCAGATGCTTCACACGCCCGGAAGGAATAAACGCCTCTTCCATGAGCGCATGGTAGTAATGAAGGACTTCAATTCCCGTTGCCAACTCATAAAAGCCTTTGTTGGAGCCGGTTTCATCAATTTTCTCACGCCCAAGTACACGCGAAACAACGCCATAAAAACTCGACGGCTGATGTAGCCGCACGAAAGGATAGGCGTCATTCCAGTGGCCACCTACTTTGGGGCGGCGGTCGACCATCAAAAACGTGGCGTCGGTTTCTGTAAGCATTGTGTCGACAAAAGCCATTGCCGAGGCACCACTACCAATAATGAGATAATCCGTTTGGTAATCCATTAGTTTTCCCTCCATTGTTCAACTGATCCTGGTTCTGGGACTGTTGGCAGAGATGCGGTTTATTTGAAAAGGTTGCGGCTTGCGATCTGCCGCTGAGATCGTCCTAATACAAATGCTTTTAAGAAGCTGTTCCATGCTCTCGGGGTTGGGCTTCCGGGAGGCTACACTTATTGTGCAGATAATAACTATTGCTTATGCTAATCACTATGGACAATTTTTGATCAGTCGCATAATCATAAAATGGCATAAGCCCTAGTTTTAAAGAGCTGGAATGGCGTTCTCGAGGTATAGGATGCCATCCGGAGGGGATAAATTTTTCGACTCTGCGGAGAGGAGATTGGTGCTGATAGGGCGCAGTGCTATTGTTCGCTTTTGTTTACCAAGGGAGGCTGCGCTGGTCGCAAACCGAACATATGGATTAGCCAGTAGTCCCGTTTTGAGCTGCGCCACTGGGGGCGAAACTGATTATCTTCCCGTGATCTCTCTTGCAAGCATTAGTGCTGAGCTACGGGCATTATCGCTGAAAAGTGCATACTGGCGCCCATCAACTAGAAACTTGAGCAGGCCGTTAGCTAACATCTCCCTAGATTCCAGATCTGGCATGTTGTAGGTCCAGTTGGTCAAAGCCGAAAGCCAGGCATCTTCCGGCGTCATTCCAGATTGCGCCATTATCCGCGATGCAAAAACGGATACTTGCCCGTTATCACCTGGATTTATACCAGTCACGTCAGCCCAAACTCCGGCAACCTTCGCAAACTTTGTCTTCTCTTTCAGCCAACCAAACATACATATTCTCCCAATTAATGTGAGTCCAACATTCCCTGTAACTTCACTGCGGTTTTTACTGGTCTAGAAAGATCGAAATAAAAACTCTGCTTATCGCCGCCTTCGGTACATACGGAAATCATTTTTATCGACTTTCGAGAATCTTTTGGGTCTTTGAGAGTGAACTCAACTTCCCGGGTCCAGCCCCCTCCACAATGACTAGTTATTACTCGATCCATCAATGTCTGCGCCGTCCGCATGGACCCACAGTTTATGATTGCTGGGGTATGCTTGGTTAAGCCATCCCCACCGTAAATTGCCGGTTTATCGTCTTCGCCCTTCGATTTACCACTGAAAAAATTAGAGAAAAAACCCATGACACAAACCTCCATTTAGACGAAATCAGACCAAACTCCCTGATTGCAAATGCATGCTTTGAAGATGCGCGTCAAATGATCAAATCCAAAGACGCTGCCCACATCAGCGCTCATTGAAAGGCTAGACTATGTCGCAGCCGCTTTCCACATAGTCTATGTACTACGTCTGGGACGACTTCATTTCTACGAAAATGCCCGCTCTAACGTAAATTTCAAGCAGCTTTCATTACCGTTCAAAAAATGAAAGATGACGGGTTTAGAGTGGTCCAAAGGGCCACTCTATAAACTTACCCAGGCGTAGACTTGCGAGAGCCCAAACACGTTTTCAGTTCCGACATCATATTGGAGCATTCATCCGGCGACCAAATTCACAGGGGAGATATAGGTTTGAAATCTTTTCGCTTATATCCGAATTCGTGTTCCACTGAAGTAGCTGGATATCTGGGCGCCATAAGTTGTAATCACAGATCGCACTTTTCTTGCGACAAGATTTTGGTACGAATAAATCCGCCACTCGAATCGTAGAAGGAGGTACTGATTGAGTATCCCAGAAGCATAAAAAGAATGTTTACTGGCGTGGAGCAGATGTAGTTGTTAAAGCTGGTGAAATATTTGCTTACAAGGCCGGGAGTCTGAGCAGCAACGTCAGAAGAGCCTGTAAATAAATCTGTGTAACTGCCCACCCCATTAAAGGTGGCCGTCCAGGCGGTCACCGAATTCGATAATAAAGCGATTCAAGGCCGGCTTCCAATCACGAATCGGCATGGTCCACT
>NZ_PSSX01000003.1 GCF_002933275.1 Marinobacter maroccanus | reverse complement strand
GGCAAGAGGATTAGCATTCATAGGGACGGCGGTGGATTGGTTAATTTTGTTGTTTTGGCGAACTCAAAACTAACCGGTTTTACCGCCGTCTCCTACTTTTTCACGCTAACCTGCGATGAACCTAAAAAAGCACCGGATCGCTCCGGTGCTTCTCTCTCATCAGGCGGCTGTTTTCTGGCTTATGCCGCTTCGTCTTCGCTCTCATCTACAGAGTTGCGGATAAGGAAGTCAAAGGCACTCAACGCTGCCTTGGAACCCTCACCCATGGAGATCACGATCTGCTTGAAAGGCACGGTTGTCGCATCACCCGCGGCAAACACACCCGGGATGGACGTTTCGTTGCGATCGTTAACGATAATCTCGCCGTGCTGGCTCAGTTCGATGTCACCCTTGAGCCATTCGGTGTTGGGCACCAGGCCAATCTGCACGAACACACCTTCCAGGGAGATATGATGCTGCTCTCCGGATGTGCGGTCGGTGTAGTGCAGGCCGTTGACCTTGCCATTTTCACCAGTGATCTCAGTCGTCTGGCCGGAGGTGATGATCTCCACATTCTTCAGGCTGCGAAGCTTCTTCTGCAATACCTCGTCGGCGCGCATCTCGGCACCGAACTCGATCAGGGTTACGTGCCCCACGATACCGGCCAGGTCGATGGCCGCTTCCACACCGGAGTTACCACCGCCGATGACGGCAACACGCTTGCCCTTGAACAGAGGACCGTCGCAGTGCGGGCAGTAGGCCACACCCTTGTTGCGGTATTCCTCCTCTCCCGGCACGCCCATCTGGCGCCAGCGCGCCCCGGTGGACAGAACCAGGCTGCGTGCCTTGAGCGTCGCACCGTTTTCCAGCCGTACTTCGTGGGGCATGCCCGGCCGTGACGCCGGAATCAGCTTCTCGGCCCGCTGCATGTTCATGATATCCACGTCGTACTCCTTGACGTGCTGCTCCATGGCCGCAACCAGTTTCGGACCTTCCGTGTAGGGCACAGATATCAGGTTCTCGATGCCCATGGTATCCGCCACCTGGCCACCAAAACGCTCGGCCGCGATACCGGTGGAGATCCCCTTCCGCGCCGCGTAGATGGCAGCAGAGGCGCCGGCCGGGCCACCGCCAATCACCAGAACTTCGAAGGTGTCTTTCTGGTTGATCTTCTCGGCATCTTTCTCGCTGGAGCTGGTGTCCAGTTTGGCGACAATCTCTTCCAGGGTCATACGGCCCTGGCCCCAGGGCTCGCCGTTCATGTACACGCTGGGCACCGCCATCACTTCACGCTGTTCCACTTCATCCTGGAACAGCGCACCGTCGATGGAGGTGTTCTTGATGTTCGGGTTCAGCACACTCATCAGGTTCAGAGCCTGGACCACATCCGGGCAGTTCTGGCAGGAGAGCGAGAAATAGGTTTCGAACTCGAAGCGGCCTTCCAGCGACTGGATCTGTTCGATCACATCCTGGGATGCCTTGGAGGGATGACCGCCCACCTGCAACAGCGCCAGCACCAGGGAGGTGAACTCATGCCCCATTGGGATGCCCGCAAAGCGAACGCCAATATCGGTACCTACACGGTTGATGGCGAAAGACGGACGACGCACATCATTGGATTCTTCGGTGCGCAGACTGATCTTGGACGACATCGGTTCCAGTTCTTCCAGCAGTTCCCGGAGTTCCTGGGACTTCTTGCTGTCGTCATAAGCTGCGACCAGCTCGATCGGCTGCTGCAGCTTGTCCATGTAGGCTTTAAGCTGTTCCTTGATATTGGCATCCAACATATTCTGACTTCTCCTTTAAATTTCAAAACTAAGTATTTGAAACAAATACGGTGGTCAATTGAAGTTGCTGCAAAGATACGGACCGGCAATCCGATGCTCAAATTAATTGACCCAAACTGTTTAATAGGTCTTTGCTATGTTGTTTTCACGGTCGATGCTGGAAGGTTGACCAATAGCGCATATCCACATCCAGCCTGCCGCAGTATCATGTTGTAACAAGGTCGCAACATCATTCTCTGGTACCCAGAATAGGCAACGCATGTTTCTAGATCGTTTCCACTCCGTCCAGGACGGACACATCGTCATCTCCGCTCTGCAGGCCAGCCAGTTCGCCAAGGAGATCGCGGGAGACTTCAACCCCATCCACGACCCGGATGCCCGCCGTTTCTGCGTTCCCGGAGATCTGCTTTTCGCCATCGTGCTGGCTCGCTTCGGGCTGTCGGAAAACATGACCTTCCGGTTTCGCAGCCTTCTCGGCGAGGGCGTGCCTCTCAAGTTTGTTGAGACCGAAAACGCCATTGATGTCTGTGATGATGCCGGCAAAGTCTATATTGAAGTGGCCCGCAGCGGCGCCAGGACCCAGGATGCACAGCTGATTGAGGACATTACCCGCGCCTATGTTGCGGCCTCCGGCAAGAACTTCCCCCATACTCTGAAACCATTAATGGAGTCGAACGGGGTGATGTTCAATCCCGACCGGCCCATGGTGATGTACGAGAGCATGAGCCTGGCCCTGGATAACCTGGATCTGCCTTCCCCCGGTCTGGAATTGCACAACGCCACGCTCGAGGCGGCCGGCAAGCGGGGCAATGTGTTTCTGGAATACCGCCTGACCGCAGACAACAAACCGGTGGGCGAAGTGACCAAACGGCTCGTATTAAGTGGTCTGCGGCCCTATTGTGCGGAGGCGATGGCGGGTGTGATTGAAGAGTTCTATCGCCTCAAGGCCCGTGGCGCCGACTATTTCAACAAGGACAACAGTGGAGACCACAAAAATGCCAATTCAGCCGGGTGATACCCTGCCAGACGTCGAGCTTCAGGTGATGGGCGAGAAAGGTCCGGAGAAAATTCGTACCAGCGAATTCTTTGCCGGCAAGAAAGCCGTCCTGTTCGCCGTACCGGGTGCGTTCACCCCTACCTGTTCAGCCGCCCATTTGCCCGGCTTTGTGGTGAATGCCGACAAGCTGCGCGCCAAAGGCGTGGACAGCATCGTCTGCACATCGGTCAACGATGCCTTCGTAATGGACGCCTGGGGCAAGGCCCACAATGCTGAAGAGATCGTCATGCTCGCCGATGGCCTGGCAGAGTTCGCCGGGGCTCTGGACCTGACCCAGGACCGCACCGCCAATGGCATGGGCATTCGCAGCCAGCGTTATGCCATGATCGTCAACGACGGCAAGGTGGAGCTTCTGCACGTGGACCCTCAGGGCCTGGACCTCACCAGCGCCGAAACCATACTCGAGTCGCTCTGAGCGATAGCTTATCTCCAGACACAAAAAAACCCCGGAAAGTCCGGGGTTTTTCGTTCATAAGCTTCCCGTAACGAGAGCTTAGATCTTGCCCACCAGGTCCAGTGACGGAGTCAGGGTTTCTTCACCTTCCTTCCACTTGGCCGGGCAAACTTCGCCGGGGTTCTTGCGAACATACTGAGCGGCTTTCACTTTGCGCATCAGGTCGTCAGCATCACGGCCGATGCCTTCAGCAGTGATTTCCATCGCCTGGATAACACCATCCGGATCGATCAGGAAGGTAGCGCGGTCTGCCAGGCCCTGGCCTTCACGCATCACACCGAAGTTGTTGGTGATGGTGCCGGTCTGGTCGCCTACCATGTAGTAGTTGATCTTGCCGATGGTCTCGGAGCTGCTGTGCCATGCCTTGTGGGTGAAGTGGGTGTCGGTGGACACAGAAAACACTTCAACGCCCAGCTTCTGCAGCTCTTCGTACTTGTCGGCCACGTCGCCCAGCTCGGTCGGGCAAACGAAAGTGAAGTCGGCCGGGTAGAAGAAGAATACCGCCCACTTGCCTTTTACGTCGGCTTCGCTGATCTCAACGAACTCGCCGTTTTTGAAGGCAGTAGCGTTGAACGGTTTAATCTCGCTGTTAATGATGCCCATTAAAGATAACTCCTTGTTGATGGATTCATAAGTTGGTGAATTGGTGGCGCATAAGGTACGGATATCGACGATGCGGATAAAATTGATAATTCCCAAACCAGAGATAGGAAAAACCTATCTCTGGTTTCCGGCCGGGAATCTTCTTCCGCCATCTTGTGTATGGGGCCTTAGCCCGCCAGTTCAATCTTTTCGAAGTCCAGAATATTCTCTTTTGGTGACGCTTTAATGGCAGCCACTTCTGCCCGCTTCTTCGCCAGGATATAGACGAAACAGCCAAAATACAGAGCAATCACCAGAGCGCCCACCCACTGAATCCTCAGGAAATCCAGCTGGAACAGCATGGTCAGGCCAACCATCGCCAGGAAATTGAACACCACATAGTTCGCCCGCCCCAGCCGCTGAGCGGTGAGATTCAGGTTGTCGGTGTACAGCCGGATCAGTGAATCCAGAGAGTTCACCACCATCAACACCCCCACCGAGATCATGGCAAGGTTGGTAAACGCCGCAATCTGCAGACCTTCAGCGTGGTAATGGTAAAGGACCGTAAACCACACACCGATGGCAATGGAAGGCACCACCAGCATGGCAATCAGCAGCTGCCAGGTACGGATACCACTCACGAAGCGGGCAGTAAACTGGCCGATCATGATGCTCCAGGCAAACCACCAGAACAGGTAGAACTCGTGGTAGTCATTGATGGGCAGGGCAAATTGATGAATGTTGGCGAAGTACTCGCCAATCAGTCCGGCGGTGCCAAAGAAATCCGCCGGCGAGCCGGCACCCATCACAAACGCTCGGAACCACATGCCCACAATCAGGGCAATGAACAGCAGGCTCGAACCCAGGCTGAGGATGCGCACATACTTGATCTTGGAGCTGGAGTAGACCGCCAGCGCAATCGCAGCGAACACGATGAAGTAGAACGCCGGCACCACGGACTCGCCATCACCCAACATGGGCAGATACCAGGGCAGGTTCACCAGCAACAGATAGGCCGTGAAAGCACAGGTGCCGATGATCACTACGTTGTTCACAACCTTCACCAGCGGGATTTCAAAGAACTGCACCCGCGGCTCGATGATCGCGAAGTAAAAACAGGTCAGGAAATAGAAGCCCCAGATCAGGAACGCCCAGAACCCGAACTCAATGGCCAGCGGGTTGGCAAAGCCGTACTCGGGACTGGCAGACAGATCGCCATAGCCGCCGAACTCGGTCAGCGGGAACATGATCAGGCCCACATCCAGACCAGAGGTGAACAGGATGGCAATAAAGGTGAAGGTGCGGACCGGCGTTACGCCGATGCACTGGATATCCCACCATTTGTACAGAATCAGCACAATGGCGGCAAACGTGAATATCAGACCTGCGGATAACCAGAGTGTCATAACGTCCTCCGGTTACTTTGTTTCTTTGCAATGAACAGCATGGGTGTTCCTCCTCTACTATGTAATTCGAATCGGACACAAACCCAGGACTTGCCTATCGGGCGCCCGAAAACGGCAGAACACCGTCGCGCTGATAGGGAAATCCTGAGGGCTTGCAAAACCCCGGGCGCGTTGCACGCCCGGGCGGGATGACGACGCGCTACGCCAGCGCGCGCTTTGCCTGTCCCGGTCGCTGACGTGCCTGCCACTGGTCGTCCATCACCACAGGCGCATCAGAAGGTTGCAGGGGCTCCTTGCCCCGGATCAGGTCGGCTGCCCGCTCGGCCACCATGATGGTGGGCGAATTCAGGTTGCCGTTGGGTATGGTCGGGAAGATGGACGAGTCCACCACCCTGAGATTTCGGATGCCGCGGACCCGTGTGTCCGGGTCCACAACCGCCAGCTCGTCGGTGCCCATCTTGCATGAGCAGGACGGGTGATAGGCGCTCTCCACCGCCTGACGGACGAAGGCATCGATTTCCTCGTCGGTCTGGACCTCGGCCCCGGGCTGGATCTCCGCTCCGCGGTACTCGTCCATGGCCGGCTGGTTGATGATTTCCCGGGTCAGGCGCACACAGTCCCGGAAGCCTTCCCGGTCTGCCTCGTGCTGCAGATAATTGAAGCGGATGGTCGGCGCCTGTTTCGGGTCAGCCGATTGCACATGCACGAAACCCCGGCTCCTGGGCTTGTTGTGGCCAATGTGCAGCTGGAAACCGTCGCCATCGAAGGCCTCCTTGCCGTCGTAGCGCATGGCTGCCGGCAGGAAGTGATATTGCAGGTCAGGCCATTCGACCCCGGCCTTGGAACGGATAAAGCCACAGGACTCGAAATGATTGGTGGCGCCCAGACCGTCCTTGCGGAGAATCCAGCGAACACCGATCTTCAGCTTGTTCCACCAGTCCAGTTTGCCGTTAAGAGAAACTGGCTGTTTGCAGCGGTACTGGAAATAGAATTCCAGATGGTCCTGCAGGTTCTCACCGACGCCGGGTAACTCGTGCTTTACCTCGATACCGGCTTTCTCCAGTACCTCGCGCTTGCCAATCCCGGACAGCTGGAGCAGATGCGGTGAGCCGATCGAACCGGCCGACAGGATGACCTCCTCGGCTGCCCTGGCCTCATGTACCTTGCCACCCTGCTCGTAACGGACACCGGTGGCGGTTTTGCCATCCAGCAAAACCTTGTGCACCAGGGCACGGGTGACCACGGTCAGGTTATCCCGCTCCATGGCCGGGCGCAGGTAGGCGTTGGCGGTGGACCAGCGACGACCGTTCTTGACGGTCATGTGCATGGCGCCGAAGCCTTCCTGTTGCGTACCGTTGTAATCGTCGGTTTCAAGATAACCGGCATCGGAACCCGCCCTGATAAAGGCCCTGTAGAGCGGGTTCTGCATGTTGTTGCCGTTATTCACGCCGAGCGGTCCTTTATCCCCCCGGTAATCATCGGCGCCAAACGCCCAGGTTTCGGCCTTCCTGAAATACGGCAGGACATTCCGGTAATGCCAGCCGGTGGCACCTTCGGAATCCCATTCGTCAAAATCCCGGGCGTGGCCACGGACATACACCATCCCGTTGATGGAGGAAGAGCCACCCAGAACCTTGCCCCGGGGGCAATGCATGCGGCGGTTATCCAGATACGGCTCCGGCTCGGTCTCGAACTGCCAGGCGTACTTTTTGGTGTTCATGGGAATGGACAGGGCGGTGGGCATCTGGATGAAGATGCTCTTGTCGCTGCCGCCGGTCTCCAGCAGCAGCACCCGGTGGCGCGCGTCCTCGGTCAGTCGGTTGGCCAGCACGCAACCGGCAGAACCCGCACCCACAATGATGTAGTCGTATCGATTTTCTGTCATACGCGTTCTCCTTTGTGGCCCAGGGTCTGTTGCCGCCTCGTCTTCTCCTCTGCTGTGGCCATTTTTATGGCCAGCTAGGCAGAAGGAGCGCAGTTTGGTTGTTCCAAATAAGCGACTGATAACGACGCTGGGCATAAAAATGGCCGCAGCCCTTCGGGTTGCGCCTAATAAAGCGCCACTCGTCGTTGCTCGTTACTCATTTGGAACAACCAAACTTCGCTCCTCGCGCCTAAATTGGCGCTTTATTAGGCGCAACAGAGGTGAAGACGAGGCGGCAACAGACCCTTGGGATTAAAACGGGGCGTCGAGATCTTCCATTCCCACATACACCGACTTGATCTGGGTGTAGTGAGCGATGGTCTCGCGCCCGTTTTCCCGGCCGATGCCGGAGAGTTTGTAGCCGCCCACCGGCATTTCCGCCGGGGAAGCGCCGTAGCTGTTTATCCAGCAGATGCCGGCCTGGATCTGGTGAATGACCCGGTGCGCCCGACGGATATCGTTGGTGAACACCCCGGCCGCCAGCCCGGTATCGGTGTTGTTGGCCCGGGCAATCACCTCATCTTCATCAGAGAAGGTCAGCACAGCCATCACCGGCCCGAAGATCTCTTCCTGCACAATGGTCATGTCATCGGTGCAGTCAGTGAAAATGGTGGGCTCAACAAAATAGCCGCCGCGGGAATCCTCCGGTTCAAACGCACGACCGCCGTGGCTCAGGGTGGCGCCTTCAGACAGGCCTTTGGCGATATAGTCCAGCACTAGATCCCGGTGTTTTGCCGAGATGAGCGCGCCGAAATTGGTGTCCGGATTCATCGGGTCGCCGGGTTTGATGTTCTTGCGGGTGCGCTCCAGCAGACGTTCCATAAAGCGCGGGTACAAGTCTTCATGGACAAACACCCGGGTGCCGTTGGTGCAGATCTCACCCTGGGTGTAAAAGTTGCCCACCATGGCGGCGGAAATGGCGTTCTCCAGGTCGGCATCGTCAAAGATAATCAGCGGGGATTTTCCGCCCAGTTCCATGGTGACGTCTTTCAGGGTGGAGGACGCCGCTGCCATCACCTTTTTGCCGGTGGCAACTTCGCCAGTGAAAGATACCTTGGCAATCTCGGGATGATGGGTCAGCCACTGGCCCACTTCCGCGGCGCCCTGCACGACGTTGAACACGCCCGCCGGTACGCCCGCTTCGGTAAAGATTTCCGCCAGCTTCACCGCGCCCATGGGGGTTTCCTCGGAGGGCTTGAAGATCATGGCGTTACCACAGGCCAGCGCCGGCGCAGATTTCCAGCAGGCGATCTGGATCGGGTAGTTCCAGGCGCCAATTCCGGCACAGATGCCCAGAGGCTCACGGCGGGTGTAGTAGAAATCACCCCCCAGATCCTGCTGGTTGCCCTCAATGGACGGCGCCAGGCCACCAAAGAACTCAATCGCATCGGCACCCGTTACCACATCCACGGCTTCCGCTTCCTGCCAGGGCTTGCCGGTATCCCGCACTTCTGCGGCGGCCAGCTCATCATTGCGCTCTCTCAACAGCGCAACCGCCCGCAGCAGAATCCGGCTGCGCTCAATGGCTGTCATCGCGGACCATTCGGCAAAGCCGGCCCGGGCACTTTCAATGGCGGCCTGCTGCACGGACTCATCCGCCACTTCCACTTCGTAGATAACCTGACCGGTGGCCGGATTCACCACGGGGAAGGTTTCGCCGGTGCTGTTGGCCAGGAAGCGGCCATGAACGAAATTCTGAACAACGGGAAGAGATGCAGACATAGTAATCAGATAACCTCGGTTCGGTGTCTTCGGGCCTTGTGGGCCGTTTGAATCTATCGGGGCTCAGGCGTTGGCCTGAGCCAGTGTCTCGTGGACAAATTTCTTGCAGAGCCGCTCACCGGCCTCAAAGCTCTCCGCCGGATCCAGGCTCAGGGCGCTACGCAGCCAGAAACCGTCGATCATTGCCGCGGTTTGCCGGGCGGCCTCGGTTGCCGCTCCTGGTTCGAGCACCTGGGCAAAGGAAAAGCGCAGATTGCTGTACAGCCGGGCATTGTTGATCTGCTGCAGGCGCTTGAGCCCGGGTTCATGCATGGACCGGGCCCAGAAGCTCAGCCAGGTCTTGGCCGCCAACGCCGAGCGCTGGAACTCGGAAAAATTCGATTCGATGATGCAATTGAGCCGCTGTTCCGGGGAGCGATCGGTCTTCGCCATGCGCTCCCGCAGTTCCCTGCCCAGTTGATCCAGCAGATACCGCAGGGCCGCTTCAATCAGACCCTGCTTGCCACCGAAGTAATGGCTGATAATCCCGGAGGACATGCCCGCTCGCTTGCTGATGCTCACGATGGTGGTGTTCTGCATGCCCAGCTCGGCGATGGACGCCATGGTGGCTTCAATCAACTGCTGTTTGCGTGTGTCTTTTACTCCAACGATCGGCATGGCGGCTTCGGTTACTCGTCTTGATTCCGGTGTTGAAAAGCAGCGCGAATCAGCCCCGCTTTTCATTAATTGAACGTTCAATTAACAAAAAGCTTACAGAAGCCGGATGGGAAATTCAAACTTGTTTAAAAAACGGCCAGCTTCAGGGCCACATTAGCGTGGCCCTGTGGCGGCTGCAGGAAGGGTAAGCAAGTATCAGCTACGACGACGGTAGTCGGGATCTGTCCAGCACACGGGAAGGGCCTCGCCAGAGGGAAAGGCCAGTTCGGATTTTTCATACAATTCAGGGTCCTGCGCTTCCTCCCCGTAATGGAGGCTGCCGCGCACCTGGTGGACATGGGGATCGAACAATGCCTGGGTGTCCAGTACTTCAATCAGGTGCCCGGTTGTTTTTTCAGCGACAAACATAGAGGCCTCCGTGGGATAGGTTCCATATCTTTCAACGTAGCAGATGCGCCGCCATCCAGACAGGCGCTTACAGGCTACGCAAAGCACCAGAGAGCTGGAGGGCAAGGCCGGAAAACTCGAAATATGAGACATTTCGCTACATTAAATATCGATCGCCGGCTTTTCTGAAGCAGAAAGATTGTTAAGCTGAACTTTACGATAAAAATAAAAGCCTGCTGGCTATATAACGGGGTCTACTGTTCGTGATCCTCAGCAATGCTCTGCGTATCCTTGTTCTGATCCTGGCCTCATGCGTGTTCCAGTTTGCCCACGCGGATGCCGGCCCGATTACACTTGCCTCTGACGCACCAATTGAAAGCCATTTCCAGTACTGGGAAGACACAAATGCCGACGCAACACTGGCAGATGTTCGCGCCCTTCCCGAATCCGCCTGGCAAACCAGAGCCTCCGGCAAGGCCACCTTCGGGATCACCGATTCCGCCTATTGGTTGCGCGTTCAGGTGCGAAACCAGACCGACCATAACCAGTTGCTGATCGCCGAGCTGGCCTACTCCCAGCTCGATGACGTGGTGTTCCACGAGCTCTCCAAGGGCACCCTGCTTCGCGAATTCCGCACCGGCGATACCCGGCCGTTCTACCCGAGGGATGTCGACCATCCCAATATGCTGTTGCGATTCCAGGTGGCCCCCGACGCCTTGAAAACGCTCTACATTCGGGTCGCCACCCAGGGCACGATGGTGGTGCCGTTGCAGATATGGCAACAGAATGACTTTTACGAGGCCGCCGCCAACGAGCAGAAACTGCACTTCTTCTACTACGGCAGCCTGGCGGTCATCATCCTGATCAACCTGGCCGTGTTCCTGACCCTGCGCGAAAAGCTGTACCTCTACTACGCACTCGCCATCTCGGGGTATTTCCTGTTCTTCGCCACAGTTCGGGGTTATACGCTTCAGCATGTCTATCCGGGGTCGCCGTTCCTCCATGCCCATGTGCTGATGCTCACGATTCCCTTCCTCGCGATGTTTTCCATCCTGTTCTGCATGGAGTTCCTGAAGGTTCGATCACACAGTCCCCGGCTTTACCGGGCCCTGCAGGCCATGCTGGCATTCGAGATCCTGTATTTCGTGAGCGCTCCGTTCTTGAGCTACGACACCGGCATCCGGGTGGCGGCGATCTCCGCATTCGGGTTCTTCTCGTTGCTCCTGGTGGCTGGCCCGGTTGCCTGGGCTGCCGGTGTTCGCGCCGGGGTATTCTTCACCATCGCCTGGACACCGCTCACGGTGGGGGTATCGGCAACGGCCGGCCGGGCGCTCGGTCTGATGCCGGAGAATTTCTTTACCGAATACGCCATGCAGATTGGTTCCGGCCTGGAGGCCTTCATCCTCACACTTGCCCTTGCCGACCGCCTGTATCGGGAGCGGGAACAGAAAATCCAGGCCCAGGCTGACATTCTCCAGCAACAAAAAGCCCGCAACGAAGCCCAGGACAAGTTGAATGAAGCCCTGACCCACGACCCGGTTACCGGTCTCCCCAATCGCAACCGGTTCGAGTGGATGGTGGACGAGCAACTGAAACAGGACCCGAACGGACGCTATATGGTCGGCGTGGCCCGGGTAACAAGACTCAAGGAGGTGAACCGCACGCTGGGGCTTGAACGAAGTGAGCGCTTGCTGAATCGTATGGCCCAGCAAATGACAGACCTGGCTCAGAGACTGCCCATGGTTCACGCGACTATGGATGCCCGCGGGCACGAAGAGCGGGTGTATCAACTATCCGGGGACAGCTTCGGGGTACTGGTAAACGTCAGCAAGACCGGGGATAACTTCCAGGTTCTGGATAATGCCCTCAAGCGACTGGCGGAACCGGTCCTGCTCGACCACCTGGCCATCGAACCCGGCCCTCGCTTCGGCGTCGCGAGCTACCCCGAGCACGGGAAAAAAGCGGCTCTGCTGATCCGAAATGCCCACGTCGGCATGGAAATGGCACCCCATGGCCTTTACGAGAGCCGCTTTTATTCCCACCGCAACGACATCTACAACGAAAGCCGGCTTACGCTGATGGCTGATCTTCGTGAAGCGCTGCACCTGAATCAGCCGGAATTGCACTATCAGCCAAAAGTCAGTCTGACCACAGGCCGGGTCGAGGGTGTGGAGGCCCTGATTCGCTGGCACCATCCGGAGCGAGGGTGGGTAGCTCCCGCAGAGTTCGTTCCGCTGGCCGAGAAAACCGGCGTGATCAAACACCTGACCCGCTGGGTTATCGACCAGGCACTGAACGACCTGAAAAGCCTGCACACCATTGATCCTGCACTGACGGTATCGGTGAACGTTTCCGCCCGGGACCTGGTGTCCACGGAACTGAAAGGCCTTTTCGAAACCCGGATGAAGCGGTACCAGCTGCATCCGGATCAGATCATCGTGGAACTTACCGAAACCGCAGCCATGGACGACCCGGATAAAGGTCTCGAAGCCCTGGAAGCGCTGGCACAGATTGGTCTGAAAATTTCAATCGATGACTTTGGCGCCGGCTACTCCTCACTCTCCTACCTGAAGAAATTGCCCGCCAGCGAAATCAAACTGGACCGGGCCCTGCTCCAGGATATCCATACCAGCGAGAACGCCAGGATGATCGTGGAGACGGCCATCAGCATGGGTCATGGTCTGGGATTTCAGGTAGTGGCCGAAGGCGTGGAAACGGAACAGGCGGCCGGTCTGTTGCGAAGCCTGGGCGCGGACCTGCTTCAAGGCTACTGGGTCTGTCGCCCCAGAACACTCCGCGAGCTGGAAGCGTGGTTGGTGGAGGGCAAACCCGGAATGAGGATTATCTCACCTCGCTTGACCGGAGCGCCCACCCCAGAGAAGTAAAATAGTCCAGAAATGCCTGATTGATTCGCTCACGCTGTTCAGCAAGTGGATACAGTCCCATTCTGGCCTCGTCAGATTCCCGGGTGCCGCTCACCAGAAAGGCATTCTTCAAATCTGCATCCTGCACAAACGCTTCAAACGCCCGGGCGCAGAGCTCTTCGGGCAGGCTGAAATACTGAATCCCCGCCGCTTTGTCAGCCTTCACCGAACACCGGAAGAGTTCGCTGGGCTCAGCACCTTTCTCGTCCAGCAGAATCGCCTTGAAGCAGGCCTGCAGTCGATCATTCAACGGATGCCTGACCGCATCGTCGCGGCCAAGCCAGAGTTTCGAGGCGAACTGGCCTCTCTGGGTTTCACCGAAAAGCTTCTCGCCAATGTAGTGATCGAAGGCGTGAAACCACTCATGGGCAATGCTGCCAGGGCCGGCGTTCTTGGCCAGGGAGAAACTGCGGGTGGCGGGCGTGTAATGGGCCGATACACCGGGCCGGCCGCCAATGCCGTATTGCAACGCCAGGGTGCCACGCAGGGAAACCAGCGACTCGGTGCCGCCAAGAATGGTCATCAGGTCGCACAGCGCATCGTAGAACAGCGACGCACTGCGCTGTTTCTCCGGCTCTGTGACCCAGCGGCCAATCTCGATGGAACGGAACTGGAAACGACGGCGGACGTCGAGAAAGGTAACCGGCGCACCGGCACGATGGTCCGGGCCCCGGCGGTAAAAGGATCTGGTCATGGCGCTATTGTATGATGAAAAACAAAACTGTCTTTCAGCCACGGGCAGAAACATCATTTGGCGGGATTGACCGGTTTTATGTGAATTATGACCGTCTGATTTTTCGCCGGCTTGTGCCACACTGCCAGAACCAATAATGACAATATCCGGACCGAGTGTTTGCCATGACCGACACCCAGACCCATTACCGCACCTGCAACATCTGTGAAGCCATGTGTGGCCTCGAAATCAAGCATCGGGGAAACGACATCCTGTCTATCAAGGGCGACAACAACGACCCGTTCAGCCACGGCCATATCTGCCCGAAAGCGGTCGCACTGCAGGATTTCTACAACGACGAGGACCGCCTGAAAACACCCATGCGCCGCACCGCCGACGGCTGGCAGGAAATCAGCTGGGATGAGGCTTTTAGTGAAATCGCCTCCCGTTTCCGGGCCATCCAGCAGGAACATGGGCAGGATGCGGTCGGGGTTTATCTGGGCAATCCGAACGCCCACAACTTTGGCAACGCTATCATGCTGCCGCGGTTCTTCAAGGCGCTGGGCACCAATAACCGCTACAGCTCCGCCTCCGCCGACCAGTTGCCACATCACGTGGCCTCCAATTACATGCTCGGCGCCGGCATGCTGATTCCGGTGCCGGACATCGACCACACAGATTTCATGCTGATCATCGGCGCCAACCCGATTGTATCCAACGGCAGCCTGATGACCGCGCCCGGGGTGGGCAAACGCCTGAAAGCCATCCAGCAACGCGGTGGCAAGGTGGTGGTGGTTGATCCACGCCGCACCGAGACCGCGAAAAAGGCCGACCAGCACCTGTTTATCCGCCCGGAAACCGATGCCCTGTTCATGCTGGCGTTGGTCCACGCGTTGTTTGAGGAACAGCTGGTTACCCTGGGCCACCTGGAAGACCGGATCGACGGGCTGGAGCCACTGGCCGATGCGGTAAAACCCTATTCCCCGGAAACCGTGGCGGACGCCTGTGGTATGAGCGCCGACGCCATTCGGGAGCTGGCACGCGATATGGCAGCTGCCAAAAGCGCCGTTTGCTACAGCCGCATGGGCGCCTCAACCCAGTCCTTCGGCGGCCTGTGCCAGTGGCTGAACAACGTGCTGAACATTCTCACCGGCAACTTCGATAGCCGCGGTGGCGCCATGTTCCCCCAGCCGGCCTTTGATCTGGTGCGGGACAAAAAAGGCAAGCCCAGTTCCTATGGCCGCTACGAATCCCGGGTGCGAAAACTCCCCTACTTCAACAACGAGTTCCCTGTGGCCACCCTGGCCGATGAGATCCTGACCCCGGGCGACGGCCAGATCCGCGCGATGATCACCATTGCCGGCAACCCCGTGCTGTCCGCTCCCGGAGGAGCCCGCCTGGAAGAAGCCTTCGATGCCCTGGATTTCATGGTGTCGGTGGATATCTACCTGAACGAGACCGCCCGCCATGCGAACATCATCCTGCCGGCAACGATCGGGCTGGAAGTGCCCCACTTTGATGTCTTCTTCAACTCCTTCGCCGTTCGCAACACCGCCAAGTTCTCGGAACCGATGTTCGAGAAAGCGCCGAACCAGAAACACGACTGGGAAATCCTCCGGGATCTGGCCCTGCAGCTGACCGGCCTGGAAGACGACGGTGTGACCCCGGAAGCGATGCTGGATCTTGGCCTGAAACACGGCACCTACGGTAAAGAGGGCATGAGCCTCGAAACCCTGAAAGCCAGCCCCCATGGCGTGGATCTGGGCCCCCTGCAACCCTGTCTGGAGCAGCGCATCCAGACCGAAGACGGCAAGATCCAGGTTGCTCCCGAGCTGTATCTGAACGATCTGAAACGCCTGGATGCCTCGGGCCTGTTGCAGGCAAATCAGAACAGCGACTATCCGTTCACCCTGATCAGCCGCCGCCTGCCCCGAAGCCACAACACCTGGACCCAGAACTCCCACCGGCTGGTAAAAGGCAAGAACCCGTGCACCTTGCAGATGAACGCCTCAGATGCCGGCAAACTCGGGCTTGAGGACGGGCAGTTGGCAACCGTCAGTTCCGCCACTGGTAGCATCCAGCTGCCGGTGGAAATCGACGACGATATGTTCGAAGGCGTCATCAGCATGCCCCAGGGCTGGGGCCATAACCGGCCGGACACCGCCATGTCGATCGCCCAGGGGCAACCCGGCGTGAGCATGAACGACGTCACCGATTCCCGGCGCATTGACGCACTGACCGGGAATGCGGCGTTCAATGGTACGAGGGTAGCAGTACGCGCAGCCTGATGTGAGATATGACGTGAAGAAGGTTGCGCTTCTTGCTGAACAGGGGAAGGCTGTCAGTTAGTCCTGGTTGGGACTACGGGAGACTGGTCGGCAAAACCGCAACAAACATTCATTTCCTCTCTGAGTGCTAACGCGGAGCTTTGCGGCAGTTTTGGAACCGCGCAGCGGTGGAAAACTGTCCGAAAACAGCGGCTCGTTAAATTGCTATCGTTCACCTTCCAGCTCGTGCCATACCCGTAGAATGATGATGGCACTGACATGTACGGAGTAGCGAACAACGTACTTGCCAAAGACCATGTCGCGGATGGAATCAGGTACCGGTGCCATTTCAACCGGTGTTCCCATTCTGGGGAAGTCTGGTAGTAATTCGATTTTGCTAACCAGTTCTGTGGCTACCCTGCCTGCCGCAGAAGGATTGTGAACCGCGATAAACTCTCTGAGGCGCTTCAAATCTTCGATGGCTTCGTCCGTGTAAACCAGTTTCACTTACCTGACCTCGGTGCATCCTGCTCGTTTTCAGTTCCCCAGCTATTGAGCCAGCTATGGACCTCGCTAGCATCGACCACCTTTCCCTGGGCAGCCGACTCCATTGCCTCCAGCGTTTGCTGCCAACGCTCCTGCTCACGCTGCTGCTTTTCAATATATTCTGATAGCGCCTGATTGATCACCCAGCCTTTACTCCGATGGAGTCTGCCGGCGATTGCTTCCAGATGTTGTTCAACTTCTGCCTGAAGACGAACGGTAGTGACGCCCATGACTGTACCCTCAATGCTAGTGACTACAGTGTATTACAGCATAGTCGGCTGGGGTGCAGCAAAAGAATTTAACGCCCGGCTCATGCGCCGGTTTGGAGCTGCGAAGCGGCGGAAAACCGGTCGTTGTGCAGCCGATTGTTAAATCCTCTGACGTACGGTATCCTGACCATGTTCAACATCCTGTACAGGAGCAACCTTATGGATGCCATCAGCTACACAGCCGCTAGAACTAACCTAGCAAAAACCATGGAGCAGGTCTGTGAAGACCATTCCCCTGTGATCATTACCCGGAGCAAGTCCCAGTCAGTGGTTATGATCTCCCTGGAGGACTACGAGGCGCTGCAAGAAACGGCATACCTTCTGCGCGCACCGAAAAACGCACGGCGTTTGCTGGAATCCGTTGCCGAACTGGAACAAGGCGGTGGTCAGGAAAAGGAACTGCTTGAATGAAACTGATCTTCTCCGAGAACGCCTGGGAAGACTATCTGTACTGGCAGAAAACCGACAAAAAGATTCTTAACCGAATCAACAAGCTGATCAAAGAGACCAAGCGAGAACCGTTCGAAGGTGTTGGCAAACCAGAGCCCCTCAAACACAGCCTCGCCGGCTACTGGTCCCGGCGAATCAACGAAGAACACCGAATAGTTTACAAAGTCACGGATGACGCTTTGCTTATCGCCCAGCTCCGTTATCACTACTGATTTAACAGCAATTAAACAGAGCGCTTCATGATTGCAGAAAATTGACCGCTTCGTTTTTACAGCTTCTGGATCACAGAACGCAGTGCCCATAAATTTATAAAACAACAAGTTCGCCCACTACACACTGCCTTTCCATGTAATCATTTAACATCTGTGATCCACGCCACCAACAATGCTGTACGAATAAACAGTATTGGCAGGGAGCCGGGACGAATGAAAGGAAAACACCCTCGCGATATGGGGCCCAGAGAGGTCAATGAGTTTCTGACCTGGCTCGCTGTACATCGTAATGTCGCGGCTGCACAGGAAGCCGGCATTGGTAAGCGCGCTGGCTGCCACACCTTTCGACATACCTTTGCCACGGAACTCCTGAAGCGGGGAACCGACATCCGCTCGGCTAGCGGTCAGTAAGCCCTCACCACTCCAACTGCGCCCCCGTCTGATACTCGATCACCCGGGTTTCGAAGAAGTTTTTCTCCTTGCGCAGGGTGGCCTGTTCGTCCAGCCATGGCGAGACGTTCTTCGCACCCGGGAACGGCTCTTCCAGACCAACCGTTCGGGCACGGCGGTTGGCCACGAAGCGGAACTGTTCGCTGTGATATTCCGCGGAGTAACCAAGTATCGGATCCCGCAGGATGTAGTTCGCATAGGCCTTCTCCGCGGCCTCGGATTCGTCCCACATCTCACGCACAGCCTTCGGATCGAAGGTGATGTTCTCCTCCTCCACGATCTGGTTCACCACCTTCAGGCCGAAGGAGAAGTGCATGGCCTCGTCCCGCAGGATGTACTGTAGCTGCTCGCCGGTGCCACGCATCAGGCCCCGGCGCTGGAGGGCGAAGATGGGGCTGAAGCCGTTGTAGAACCAGGTGCCCTCAAACACCGCCGCAAAGAACAGGTAGGACATGATGAATTCCTGCAGGTCGTCCTTGTTACGCAGGTTCATGTCCGGACGCATGGCCGCATCCAGCCGGCGGTTGGCAATCTGGATCTTGCCGTTGATGGCGGGCACCACGCGGTAACGGTTGTAGATTTCGCTCTGGTCCAGGTTGAGGGTTTCGATGCAGTGCTGGTAAGCCCAGGTGTGCATGGCTTCTTCGTACACCTGTCTGGCCTGGTAGATCTGCAGCTCCGGCGCGCTCATCTTTTCCATCACCGCCAGGCCGATGTTGCGCATGGCCAGGATGTCCGACGTGGTGAGGTACGCCAACACGTTCTCGTAGACGTGCTTTTCTGACGCGGTCAGCCGGTGATGATAGTCATGGACGTCTTGAGCCATGTTCACATCCAGGGGGGTCCAGTGGTTTTTATTGGCGTTCATGAAGTACTCCCAGGCCCAGGGGTACTTGAACGGAGCCAGTTGGTTGATGTCGGTCTCGCCGTTGATGACGCGTTTGTCATCGACGTTGACCGGGGCTGGGCCCTCTGTGTTTGTCGGTTTGGTTTGAGTGGTTGGTTCGTCGTCCCAGTTGAGCATAACTCTTACCTCTGAATTCCGGTGCTCGTGATGTTCGTAGGTCGGATTAGCGGAGCGTAATCCGACTTTGTTCCTGAACTCTGGCTTGGTTGTCGGATTACGCTCCGCTAATCCGACCTACGGCATCAAAAACCTACTGACAGGCTTCGCAGTCCGGGTCGTCGATGCTGCATACCTGTGGCTGTGGCGCTGCAACCGGGGCGGTTTTCTCGGCGCCGGTGGCGCCCAGTGAGCGCAGGTAGTAGGTGGTTTTCAGACCACGCTCCCAGGCCAGCTGGTACAGGGCATCCAGCTTTTTGCCGCTGGGCTCGGCCATGTACAGGTTCAGGCTCTGGGCCTGGTCGAGCCATTTCTGGCGGCGGGCAGCGGCTTCCACCAACCATCGCGCATCGATCTCGAAGGCGGTGGCGTAGCGGGCTTTCAGTACCGCCGGAATACGGTCGATCTGTTGCACGGAACCGTCGAAGTATTTGAGGTCGTTCACCATCACGTTGTCCCATAGGCCTTCGGCCTTGAGGTCGCGGACCAGGGAGGGATTGACCACTGTGAACTCGCCGGAGAGGTTCGATTTCACGAACAGGTTCTGGTACGCCGGCTCGATGGACTGGGACACGCCCACGATGTTGGAGATGGTTGCCGTGGGCGCGATGGCCATCACGTTGCTGTTGCGCATGCCGTTCTTGGCGATCAGTTCACGTAAAGGCGACCAGTCCAGGCGGGCGTTGGTGTTCACGGACAGGTCCCCTTCCCTGCGGTTTTCTTTCAGCAGGTTGATGGAGTCGATCGGCAGGATGCCTTGGTGCCAGAGGGAGCCCTCGTAGCTTTCGTAGGATCCCCGTTCGCCTGCCAGCGTGGCGGAGGCGCGAATGGCGAAATAGCTGAGCTGCTCCATGGCAAGGTCAGCAAACTCCACCGCTTCCGGGCTGGAATAGGGCAGGCCCAGTTGATAGAGCGCATCCTGGAAGCCCATGAGGCCAAGACCGACCGGGCGATGCTTGACGTTGGAATTGCGGGCCTGGGGCACGGCGTAGTAGTTGATGTCGATAACGTTATCGAGCATGCGCACGGCGGTATTCACCGTTTGTTCCAGGCGCTGAACATCCAGCTCGCCATTGGCGATATGAGCCGCCAGGTTCACGGAGCCCAGGTTGCACACTGCAATTTCATCGGCGCTGGTGTTCAGGGTAATTTCCGTGCACAGGTTGGAGCTGTGCACCACGCCCCGGTGTTGCTGGGGAGAGCGCAGGTTGCACGGGTCCTTGAAGGTGATCCAGGGGTGACCGGTTTCGAACAGTACGGTGAGCATCTTGCGCCAGAGCTGCTTGGCCGGGATTTTCTTGAACAGCTTGATCCTGCCCTGCTCCGCCAGCGTCTCGTAATGCTCGTAGCGTTCACGGAAGGCGTTGCCGTAAAGGTCGTGCAAATCCGGCGCATCACTCGGGGAGAACAGGGTCCAGTCCCGGTCTTCGCGCATGCGTTCGATCAGCAGGTCGGGCACCCAGTTGGCGGTGTTCATGTCGTGGGTGCGCCGGCGTTCGTCTCCGGTGTTCTTGCGCAGCTCCAGGAACTCCTCGATGTCCAGGTGCCAGCTTTCCAAGTAGGCGCATACGGCGCCCTTGCGCTTGCCGCCCTGGTTGACCGCCACGGCGGTGTCGTTTACCACTTTCAGGAACGGCACCACGCCCTGGCTCTGGCCGTTGGTGCCCTTGATGTGGGAGCCGAGCGCCCGTACCGGCGTCCAGTCGTTGCCCAGGCCGCCGGCCCATTTCGACAGCATGGCGTTGTCGCGGATGGCGCCGTAGATGTCTTCAAGATCGTCGCCCACCGTGGTCAGGTAACAGGACGACAGCTGGGAATGGCGGGTACCGCTGTTAAACAGGGTGGGTGTGGAGGCCATGTAGTCAAACGACGACAGCAGGTTGTAGAACTCGATAGCGCGGGCATTCGGGTCGTCTTCGCGCAGGGCAAGGCCCATGGCGACGCGCATGAAAAATACCTGGGGCAGCTCAAGGCGGGCCTTGTTCCAGTGCAGGAAGTACCGGTCGTACAGGGTTTGCAGACCCAGGAAGCCGAATTGCAGGTCACGCTCTGGCTTCAGCGCAGCGCCAAGGCGTTCCAGATCAAAAGCGGCAAGGGCCTCGTCTAGAAGCTCATAACGGATTCCGGCGTGGATGAATGACTCCAGAGCCTGTGGATAGACCTCCGCCAGCGGCAAGTCCCGTGGCAGGTCCAGTGCCAACGCGTTCTCCAGCCGCAGCTGTTCCAGGAGCAGGCGTGCTGTCACCGCGCTGTAATCCGGCTCCCGCTCGATACGGCTGCGGGCGGTCATGATCAATGCCGACAGCACGTCTTCCTCGGCAATGCCGTCGTAAAGGTTGGTTAGTGCATCGTCCACCAGGGAATCGCCATCAATGCCTTCCAGCCCCGTGGCCGCCTGTTCCACCTGCAGTTTCATCAGGCCCAGATCCAACGGAGCGATCTCGCCGCCGGCTTTTTTCACGGTCAAGTGCGGATGGGCCTCCACCGGCGCATGGCGGGCACGCTCGCGGGCATGCTCTTCCCGGTAAAGCACATAGGCGCGGGCTACCTTCTGCTCTTCAGCCCGCATCAGGGACAGTTCCACCTGATCCTGAATGTCTTCGATATGCACCTTGCCACCGGCTTTAAGGCGACGGCCGATGGCCTGGATAACTTGGTCGGTGACCCGGCGTACGGCATCGTTGATCCGGGCAGAACCGGCGGCCTTGTCACCCTCAACAGCGAGGAACGCTTTGGTCACGGCAATGCTGATCTTCGACGGATCGAAGCCTACCAGTGTGCCGTTGCGTTTGATGACCTGAAGGGATTCGGTATCGGTGCGGGACGTTGGCCGGGGTTCGGCCAGGGCTGAGGCGGACATGTGTGTTCTCCTGAATACGCGTTGAATTCCTTTCACCATCGCGTAGGCAGAGAATCGGAGTGCCACCGTAGGTCGGATTAGCGCATGCGTAATCCGACAAAGGCGGCCTGGCGCAGACAGGGGTGTCGGATTACGCTTCGCTAATCCGACCTACACGTCTGGCCTGAGTCCGGTCTGCTCACCTTGAAACGCGAAGGTGCAGTTGTCTCCCTGGCAGGTCTTCGGACTCAGGGGCGTGAATCGTTCGATTCGGCCTCGCTCGGCGACTTCCCGGTCTCAACCAGTGTCGTAATGCCGTGCTTGTTCCCCAATACCGCTGCGCGTCAGTTCCGGAGTCTCACCGGATTCCCGATACCAGAATGCTTGGTGTGATCACGCGTTAACCGAGTTGGTTACACACTGATCACTACATCTGGTATTTGACCAAGGATAAAAACACTATATACGGGTAGCTTTTACAGGACAAGGCACTTTCCGGTAAAACATCTGTCTGCAACGGAAACACCCTGAGAGAGGAGAGGCACTATGGAGAAGGTCGGATACAGAACAATCTGGGGCCTGCTCCTCATCTCCCTAATGCTGTCTGCGCCCGCCAGTTCGCAAGAGGCAACATTGACGCCTTTCTCCCAGATGAAGTCCCTGACTGACGGCTGGGAACCCCTGGAATTCCCCAAGATCGACCAGCTCAGCCGTTATGAACTGACAATCGAAGACGGTCAACAGGTCGTGAGGGCCTCCACGGAGGGCGGAGCGTCAGGTCTGATCGCACGAGTAAAACTGGAGCCAACGGATTCGCTGATTCTGCAATGGCGCTGGAAGGTCTCGAACGTTTTCGAAAAGGGTAATGCCCGGGAAAAATCCGGGGACGACTATCCCGCCAGAATCTACGTTGCCTTTGAATTCCAGCCCGAAAAGGCCGGCTTTTTCGAGCGCGCAAAACGCAAGACGGTTGAGGTGTTGTTCGGTGAGTCTCTGCCGGGTAATGCCCTGAACTACATCTGGGCCAATACCCTGCCCGAGGGTGAGATTGTCCCCAATCCCTACACCGAGAAAACGATGATGATCGCGGTGAATTCCGGATCAGAAAAGGTTGGGGAATGGGTCACGGTGGAACGGGACATCATGGCCGACTACCGGGAAACGTTTGGCGAGGAGCCACCAGCGGTGGTGGGAATCGCCATTATGTCGGATTCAGACAACACCGGGGAAAAAGCGACCGCCTGGTATGGGGATATCCGACTGAATCCCGATCCATGAGCCCTTGGGCATGCTATCGATATTTTTCGGGCAAGCCCGGTATCACAAAGCTCTCTCCAAACTTTCGTATCGAGGGGACTTCACCCTTTTCGGCCAAACGGATATAAGCATCATCGAACTCTTCCCGAAGTATTGCTGCCCGGGGATTGGCAAGCGAAAACAGCCAGGCCAGATTCCGCAAACGGATTTCCGATTCACGAATCTTCGCATCTTCGGGCATTGAAAGGGTCTCCAGAACGGGATCTCGATGACCGAACAGGTAATGCCCTCGGCCAAGCTTGAGCATTTCCAAAGCCGCCCGGTAGTTGGGTGCCTCCGTTACGTCAATCGAGCTTTCGGCCTCCAGCCAGTACAAGAGCCCGCCGTAGGTGTATCCGGCAATCGTGATTACTGTCCTGCCCTGTAGCTGATCAAAATGAACGAGTGGGCTCGTTCCCTCCAGGTACCAGGCGCTAAGCTGGGTCGCGAAGGGACTTACCCAGGTCTCGAGAACTTCACCATTAAGAGCTGGCACGTTGGTTGAACCTGGCCAAACGTCAATCCGGCCATTGCGCAGATAAAGATAGACACGACTGATGGGGAGGTAGAGAAATTCCGGCTGATAGCCTGCTTCGACCGCCACTTTTCGGGTAACCTCAATAAAGGTGCCCGCCGGACTGCCATCAGCTTTCTGGTAGGTCATCGGTGGAAAATCGACATAGGCAATGCGAAGAGGTTTGCCGGCTTTTTCCGAATCAGCCATAGCGCCCGTTGAAAGCAATAATCCTGCTAGCAATATCCAAAGCCGGGCACCAACAAAACGTTTGGCTGTATACATCAAGCAAAATTGGTCGGAGTAGTTTCTGGACATGGAATCCATATTGTCAGGGTCTGTTTAAGCAAAGGTTAACAGACCCGGGCAAATCTGCATTGGCACTGCCCGCAAAAATCCGAACAGAATGTCAAATATGGTTAATAACCATGTACAGACCTACACCACCCATTACCAGCATATAGGGAAACGCCATAATCACCATCTTGCCGTAAGACAGCCGAACCAGCGGCGCAATGGCAGACGTCAGCAGGAACAGGAAAGCCGCCTGGCCATTCGGGGTCGCCACACTGGGAAGATTGGTGCCGGTGTTGATGGCAACCGCCAGTTTCTGGAAATGGTCATAGCTGATAGCACCCGCATCCAGCGCCTGTTTCACCTCACTGATATACACGGTGGCCACGAACACGTTATCGCTGATCATCGAGAGCACGCCGTTGGCGATAAAGAACATGCCCGGCTGACGGGCTTCGGGAAGCGACAGAACATAATCAATGATCGGCTTGAACAGGTGCTGTTCGTGGATCACGGCTACCACCGCGAAAAACACCACCAGCAGGGAGGTAAACGGCAAGGATTCCTGGAAGGCTTTGCCAATCTGGTGCTCGTCGGTGACACCGGTAAATGAGGTAATCAGGATGATCACCAACAGGCCAATCAGGCCGACCTCGGCCAGGTGAAAAGCCAGGCCCACCACCAGAATTGCAGCCGCAAAAGCCTGCACCCAGAGTGCCGCCTGATCCGCCTTGGTACGCTTGTTCCGCTCGTTCTCAGCAAACTCTTCCAGCACCCGGCGCACGGGTTTGGGCAGGCGCCCGCCGTAGCCGAACCAGCGCAGCTTTTCCAGAGCCCAGCAGGTAAACAACCCGGCCGCCAGCACCGGCACGCTCACCGGCGCCATGTGCAGGAAGAAGCCGGCAAAATCCCAACCCACTACCTTGGCAATGAGCAGGTTCTGCGGCTCGCCCACCATGGTGGCCACCCCACCAAGCGCGGTACCGATAGCACCGTGCATCAGCAGGCTACGCAAAAAGGCCCGGAAGTTTTCCAGATCTTCCCGGTGCAGCTCGATCACCTCGTCATCGCTACCGGCGTTGTGATCCTTGTGCTGATAGCCCTTACCGGAAGCCACTTTGTGGTAAACCGAGTAGAAACCCACCGCTACGCTGATGATCACGGCGGTAACTGTCAGGGCATCCAGGAAGGCCGAGAGAATCGCTGCCGCGCAGCAGAACAGAAGAGACAAAGCCGACTTGGAACGCACACCCACCAGGATCTGGGTGAAGGTCACCAGCAGCAGTTCCTTCATGAAGTAGATACCGGCCACCATGAACATCAGCAGCAGGATAACCGGGAAATTGGTAAGCACTTCCAGATAGACCGCATCCGGCGTGGTCAGCCCTATCAGCAATGCCTCCACCGCCAGCAGGCCACCCGGCAGAAGCGGGTAACACTTCAGGGCCATGGCCAGGGTAAAAATAAATTCGGCAATCAGAAGCCAGCCGGCCGTTCCCGGACCAAGCGTCCACATGACAATCGGGTTGGCAATAAGAAATAGCAGAATGACCTGCTTGTACCAGACGGGCGCCTTGCCAAGGAAATTGTGGGTAAAGCCGGAAATAACGGTAGTGGGCATTACAGAAATCTTCTGAGAAAACGGGTTATTGGTATTGTGTGGCAGAAGGCCAGAATCTTCCTTGATATTTACGTACCGGGATATGGTCCAAAGGTACGACTTTCAGACCTTATTTGGTCTTAATAACAACAAGAGAGGAAGGTAAGCCCAGCCACGCCGGAATTTTTCGTAATATTACGCAATTAAAACAGTGCAAGCGACCGCATTTTAACCGATTTCTGGCTCAATGCGGTGGTTTTATGAAAAAAAGACCCCCTCAAGCTCACGAACAGGAACCGGGTTGAACCGACCTGGATCTGAATCTCAACGGTGTAGGAAGGTTTCTGGCGGGGAACTGCTTTCGGGATAGGTTCTTGGAGGATTTTTCTGGAAACCGGCGCGTCCGTGCGCCGGGAGAGTAAGGGACTCAGAACCGGTAAGTAACCGAACCTGTGACTTCACGGCGGGTACCGTAGGTGCCCGAGCTGTCGAACGCCGTTGCCACGTATTTCTCATCCAGCAGGTTCTGGGCATGCAGGCCAAGCGACACTTCGCCAATGTCGTAGGTAACAGCGGCATCTACCAGGGTTACATCCGGTACTTCCAGGGCGGAATTGTCCGCGTTGAACGCCGCGCCAAAACTCTCGCCGATGTAACGCACGCCGGCTCCCAGTCCCAGGCCATGCAGCACGCCGCCCCGGAAGTTGTATTTACCCCATAGCGCTGCTTCATGCTCCGGGGTGTATTCCAGAGGTTCACCCTCTTCCACCGGGTTGCTGGCTTTGGTGATCTCGGCATCGGTGTAGGTATAGCTGGCAACCACATCCAGCGCCTGGAACAGACGCGTGCGGGCTTCCATCTCAAGGCCCCGAGAGTTGGCTTCGCCCCTCTGCTCGCTGGCAAAACTGGTTGGGTTGGTGGTCAGGTAGTCCTCCCGGGTCAGGTCGAACCAGGCCAGTGTCACCAGCGTGTCCCTGTTGGGCTGGTATTTCACGCCCACCTCGTACTGATGCGCGGTTTCTGGCTCGAACGGATTGCCTGCTGCATCGGTGCCTGTGGTGGGGAGAAATGACTCCATGTAACTCACATAGGGCGCAAAGCCATTCGCGAGCTGGTAACTGACACCGGCACGACCGGTGAAGGCCTCGTCGTCCCGGGTGGCTGTGGCGCCGGTGAGATTATTGAGTGTCTCGGAACGGGCAACGTCATACCGGCCGCCAAGGGAAACCGTCCAACGGTCTACCCGGATCTGATCCTGCAGGTAAACGCCGGTCTGCTTGAGTTGTCCGTTCTCGTCTTTAAACAAAGGGGCATCAGGGATAGGCGCGCCATAGACGGGATCATAGATGTCCAGGTTACTGGCGGGCCCGAAGAACTGCCGGGATGACACGTCAATATCCTGATGATCCAGGCCGACCAATACCGTGTGTTCGGCCGCCCCCGTCTGGGCGCTCAACTGCAGCTGGTTATCCATGACCAGCCCGTCAATGCGACCGAAACTGTCAAAGCGTGACCGGGTAATGGTTCTCTGATCCGCCAGCAAGCCGGTGGTGTAGATGGTCTGGTCGTCGACATCGTTGCGGTAGTCCCGGACATTCTGACGCAGCACCACCTGGTCATTGATGTGGTGTTCAAACTCGTAGCCTAAGGCACTCTCGCGACGCTCGTAAGCGTCGTACCCCGGCTCGCCGGTAAACCGGTTGTCTGGAATCGGACCATTCGGGTTTGGCTCAAGAGTCCCCTGCAACGGGTAGCGCTGGGAAGGCTGGGTGTCGTCATACTGCCAGTGCGCCAGTACCGTCAGTCGGGTGGCGTCTGTGGGTTGCCAGGTCAGGCTGGGGGCCAGGTACTTCCGGTCGTCGTTGACAAAATCCACCTGGGTTTCGCTGTTGCGAACCAGGCCCACCAGGCGAACGGCCAGGGTATCACTGTCATTCACCGCCCCACTGATATCAAACTGGCCCTGAACCAGATCGTTGGTGCCTGCCTCAACGCGCACTTCCCGACGAGTGTCGAAGGTAGGTCGCTTGGACACATAATTCACCAACCCGCCCGGGCCCGCCTGTCCGTACAGTACGGACGAGGGTCCCTTGAGTACATCAATGCGCTCGGCACCATAGGGCTCCAGGCTGTAACCGGCCGCGAAGCCGGGGTTGGCCAGTTTCAGGTTGTCACGGAACAAGCCACTGGTGGCCACATCGAACCCGCGTATTCTCAGAAACGTGGTGCGCGGCTCAAAACCAAAAGTCTCACCACGGGCACCGGCTGTATAGCGCAGAACTTCGCCCAGGTTGGCCGAGTTCTGATCCTGGATCTGATCCGCTGTGACCGTCGAAATTGACTGGGGTGTCTCAACCACGCTGGTGGTTGTTTTTGTGCCAGTGACGGTAGCCTCTGCGGTATAACCATCACTCGGTGCAGTACCACTCGGTTCGGCGGCATCTGCAGATACCTCAATTGCATCCAGCTCGGTAACGTTCGCTTCCTGCGCGTATAGCATCGGGCTTGCCAGAACCCCGGCTATGGCTACTGCGAGGCCTGACGGGAAGAAGGGCTGGCGGTTATCACGGGACGAATTCATTAATCAGCTCCAAACAACGCGCTTTACAAGTTTATGTTTAATGCGAATTATTGTCGTTTAGATCCCATCTTTGGTATCCGAGAAGACAAAAAATCTATGCGGAGTGCTATTTTTTCTGGTCAACCGTGCGTTGTCGGGGAGAAAATCCGAATTCCCGGCGAAATGCCGTCGAAAAATTGGTCGCGTGAGTGTACCCCACCTTGTTCGCGCACTGCTCAACGCTGAAGCCTTGCTCCAGATAGTGTTTTGCCAACTGAAGCCGGCATTTTCTCAGATAGTCGAAGACCGGAACGCCATACATCGCCCGGAACTTCGCTCGCAGGCCGCTAGGGCTCATTGCAGCCATTTGCGCAAGGTCCTTCAGGCTGTGGTCATGGTCCGGGGTAAACTCCAGATGCTGCCTCACCAACTCAAGTCGTTGACGCTGCTGGACCGGAACCACGGGAACATCCGGAGATTCCTGCTCTTCGCTTCCCAGACCCAATCCGGCAAGCTGCAGCGCGACCCCCTCCAACACCAGATTTTTCTGGGTGCCCGTCATCGTGAGGCCTGCATAGGTCCGTAACAGCTGCTGGAGCGCGTGGGGTACCTTCCATTGGCGCAGGGGCATTCGAGGCAGAATGGTCAAGCCATGCAAGCTGGGAGAGACATGGCCCAATTTAGCGCGCCGGGGATCGAAAGCGAGCGCCATAATTTCCAGATGCTGTTGCTCTGGCTGGTGGGCCTGCAATGGGTAGTCCGGATGTAGCTGCATGCTGACTGCAGTACCCGGGGTCAGTTCGTGTTCGACAGAGCCGAGGGTAAGCCGAACGATACCATCAAGGACGACCAGCACCAGTAACGGTGCGTGACCACAGGAAACCGAGTCGTAGGCCTCCAACACTTCAAGAGAGGAAAAGGTAAAGCGAAAACCCGATGCCAGGCTGTGTTCGGTAATCTCCCCCCGGGCAACAATATAGTCGTCAGTGCTGTTGTCGCCGTGGATGGCCGGGAACCGAAATTCAATGTCGTAAAGCTGCCCGAAGCGTTCGAAATCTGCCCGACTGAATGTGTGCAAACGTTCCGCTCCGAGCCTGTTCAACCAATTTTGGGCCTATTCCACCGTGACACTTTTGGCTAAATTCCTCGGCTGATCCACATCAGTCCCCTTGAGCACCGCCACATGATAGGACAGCAGCTGCAGTGGCACGGTGTAGACGATCGGAGCGGTGATCGGATGCACGGACGGAATCTGCATCACGTGAATGCCGTCTTCGGCTTTCACGTCAGCCTTTCTATCAGCGAAGACAAATAGCTCACCGCCGCGGGCCCGAACCTCCTCCAGATTGGATTTGAGCTTCTCAACCAGGTCGTTGTTGGGCGCTACGGTGACCACCGGCATTTCGCTGTCGACCAGGGCCAGGGGGCCATGCTTGAGCTCGCCCGCCGGGTAAGCTTCGGCGTGGATGTAGGAGATTTCCTTGAGCTTGAGGGCACCCTCGAGGGCAACCGGGAACTGGGAACCGCGACCCAGGAACAGACTGTGGTTCTTGTCCATGAACGCCTTGGACATCTCGGCGATTTCGCCATCCAGGGCCAGCACATCACTGACCTGGCCCGGCACGAGATGGAGGGCCTCGATGATTTCAGCTTCCTGCTCCTCAGGCAGCCCATTGTGGCGGGCCAGGGCCAGGGTGAAGATCAGCAGCGCAGTCAGCTGGGTGGTGAAGGCCTTGGTAGAGGCCACGCCGATTTCAGGTCCGGCCTGGGTCATGATTACCAGGTCGGATTCCCGCACCAGCGAGCTGCCCGGAACGTTACAGATTGCCAACGCCGCCCGGAAACCGGCTTTCTTGGCCTGGCGCAGAGCGGCCAGGGTATCGGCGGTTTCGCCGGACTGGGAGATACAGAGGAACAGGGTATCCTGCTGAATCACGTGCTTGCGGTAGCGGAATTCGGAAGCCACCTCCACCGAGCAGGCGACACCGGCCAGCTCCTCAATCCAGTAACGGGCCACCATTCCGGCGTGGTAACTGGTGCCGCAGGCGATGATCTGAACGTGGCGAACGTTTTCCAGGAGGTTCGCCGCCTCGGTACCCAGGGCCTGTTCCAGCACCCGGGTTTTAGTGACCCGGCCTTCCATGGTGGCCTTGATCACTTTGGGCTGCTCGTAGATTTCCTTGAGCATGAAGTGGCGGTACTCGCCCTTGTCGGCAGAATCGGCGCCGTGTTCGAAGCGGGTTACCTCGCGCTCCACCGACTGGCCCTCGCGATCAAGAATGGTGATGCCATCTTTCTTGATGTCGGCAATGTCGCCTTCTTCCAGGAACATAAAGCGATCGGTTACCGGGAGCAGCGCCAGCTGATCGGAGGCAATGAAGTTCTCACCGATACCCACGCCGATCACCAGGGGGCTTCCCTCACGACACACCACCATGTGGTTGGGTTCATCAGCGTGCACAACGGCCAGGGCGTAGGCACCGCGAAGACGTGCAATGGCGGCCCGCACCGAATCGTGAAGGTTACAGAGGGCGCGGTAGTTCTTTTCAATCAGATGAGCAACGACTTCGGTATCGGTCTGTGAGGTGAACTCGAAACCGTCGGCCCGGAGCTCTTCGCGCAGCTCCTGATAGTTCTCGATAATACCGTTATGGACGATGGCCAGACGCTCGCCAGACATGTGCGGATGGGCGTTGATCTGCGAAGGCTCGCCATGGGTAGCCCAGCGGGTGTGAGCAATGCCCAGATGACCTGCCAGAGGGTTTGCTTTCATGGCATCCCCGAGAGCGGCAACCTTGCCCACTTCCCGTGCGCGCTGGACACTGTGATCGCCACCGATAACGGCCATACCCGCCGAGTCGTACCCCCGGTATTCCAGACGGCGCAGACCCTCAAGAAGGATGCCCTGAACGTCCCTTTCCGAAACCGCGCCTACAATTCCACACATGCTGCTCTACCTGTCTGTTGATCGTTTATATCAGTGTTTCTTCGGCTTTTCCCAGCCGGCAATATTCCGCTGCCGGCCCCGGGCGACGGCCAGCTCATGGTCGGCCACATCACGGGTGATGGTCGAACCAGCGCCAATGGTGGCCTCCGCCGCAACGGTAACCGGGGCGACCAGGGCCGTATTGGAACCGACAAAGACCCCATCACCGAGTACCGTCCGGTATTTGTTCACACCATCATAATTACAGGTGATGGTTCCTGCACCCACATTCACATTACGACCCAGTGAGGCATCGCCCACGTAACTCAGGTGATTGATCTTGCTACCCTCACCGACGATGGCCTTTTTGGTTTCCACAAAGTTGCCCACTTTGGTATTCGCCGCCAGTTCCGTGCCCGGACGAATGCGGGCGAACGGGCCGATCTGCGCGTTGGCACCAATCACCGCGCCTTCAATCACACTGTGGGCCTTGATCTCGGCGCCATCAGCAATGGTCGCGTCTTTGATGACGCAACCCGGGCCAATGGACACATTGCTACCAAGGCTGACATTACCTTCGAATACCACGTTCACATCGATCCACAGATCATTGCCAATACTGAGCTCGCCACGGACATCCACCCGGGCCGGATCCGCGAGCGTGGCGCCCTCTGTCATCAACCGATCGGCATGCTGGCCCTGGAACCAGCGTTCCAGTTCGGCCAGTTGCAGCCGATTGTTGACCCCCTGCACTTCAAAAGGATTCTCCGGCTGGGACACCGAAACCCGCAGGCCCTGTTCCACCGCCATGGCAATAATGTCAGTAAGGTAGTACTCACCCTGGGCATTGCTGTTGGAGAGCGTCGGCAACCAGGATTTCAGATGCTTCGCTGACACCGCCAGGATGCCCGTGTTCACTTCTCGGATCTGTTGCTGCTCGGGCGAAGCATCTTTCTGCTCAACAATGGATTGCACCTCGCCATCGACATTCCGGACAATACGTCCGTACCCCTGGGGGTTGTCCATGGTCACCGTCAACAAACCCAATGTGTTTTCATCCAGAGTCCCGACCAGCCCGTCGAGGGTTTCATGGCGGGTTAGCGGCACATCGCCATAAAGCACAAGAACTCGGGCGTCATCGGGCAAATCCGGCAGGGCCTGGGCCACAGCGTGGCCGGTACCCAACTGCTCGCTCTGGGTGACCCAGTTTACCGAGGCTTCAGCCGTGGCTTCCCGGACCTTGTCGGCGCCATGGCCGATCACCGTATGAATCTTTTCGGCACCAAGCTGTTTAGCCGTTTCGATGACGTGATGGAGCATCGGGCGGCCGGCAATCGGATGCAGTACCTTGGGCAATGCGGATTTCATTCTGGAACCCTGGCCGGCGGCCAGAATGACGACGTGTAGCGGGCTCATGGAAAAGTCAGGCTCCCGGAGTGTTTACTCTTTGAATGCTGTAAATAAAAAAACCGCACCCTTCAGGGCCGGATGGCCAACGTAACACGTTGGTCTTCCAGCCGCTCAGGATGCGGCTTCGGTGTTCGGCAAACCCGAAACGAAAATGCTTAGCGCATTTTGTTACGCAGCTGCTGGATGGTACGAAGCTGAGCGACAGCTTCGGCCAGCTCTGCAGCGGCACGGGAGTACTCGAATTCACCGGTCTTGTTGGCAAGTGCTTTCTCGGCTTCTTTCTGAGCTTCGAGTGCGGCTGCTTCGTCCACATCCTTTGCACGAACCGCGGTATCCGCCAACAAAGTCACCAGATTGGGCTGGACCTCCAGATATCCGCCGGACACATAAAGAATTTCTTCTTCACCGCCCTGCTTGATAATCCGAATAGGGCCCGGCTTCAGCTGGGTCAGCAGCGGGGTGTGACCCGGGGCAATACCCAGGTCACCTTCAGAGCCCGCTGCGATCAGCATTTCCACCAATCCGGAATAGATCTTTGTTTCGGCACTTACCACATCACAATGCACGGTCATACCCATGTCAGTTGCCTCTTTGATCGATCCGGAAACAAATGCGTCGGCTCAGATTAGCTCTTTGCCTTGCTCTTCATTTCCTTGGCTTTCTCGACCGCTTCCTCAATGGTACCAACCATGTAGAACGCCTGCTCGGGCAGTTCGTCATAGTCACCATTCAGGATGCCCTTAAAGCTGCTGATGGTTTCCTTGAGGGAAACGTACTTACCGGGGGAGCCGGTGAAGACTTCAGCAACGTGGAACGGCTGGGACAGAAAACGCTCGATCTTACGGGCACGGGCTACGGTCAGCTTGTCTTCTTCTGACAGTTCATCCATACCCAGGATGGCGATGATGTCTTTCAGCTCCTTGTAGCGCTGCAGGTTAGTCTGCACGCCACGGGCCACTTCATAATGCTCCTGACCGATAACCAACGGATCCAGCTGACGGGAGGTGGAATCCAGCGGGTCGATCGCCGGGTAGATACCCTTGGAAGCGATGTCACGGCTCAGTACAACAGTAGCATCCAGGTGCGAGAAGGTGGTCGCAGGCGACGGGTCAGTCAAGTCATCCGCCGGTACGTAGACCGCCTGGATGGACGTGATGGAACCGTTCTTGGTGGAGGTAATACGCTCCTGCAGCTCACCCATCTCCTGAGCCAGAGTCGGCTGGTAACCTACCGCAGACGGCATACGGCCGAGCAGTGCGGATACTTCGGTACCGGCCAGGGTGTAACGGTAGATGTTGTCCACGAACAACAGTACGTCACGACCTTCGTCCCGGAATTTCTCAGCCATTGTGAGACCGGTCAGGGCCACACGCAGACGGTTTCCGGGAGGCTCGTTCATCTGACCGTAAACCATCGCTACTTTGTCGAGGACGTTGGAGTCCTTCATTTCATAGTAGAAATCGTTACCTTCACGAGTCCGCTCACCAACACCCGCGAATACGGAGAGACCGGAGTGCTCTTTCGCGATGTTGTTGATCAGCTCCATCATGTTTACGGTTTTACCAACACCGGCACCACCGAACAGGCCAACCTTACCACCCTTGGCGAACGGGCAGATCAGGTCGATAACCTTGATGCCTGTTTCCAGCAGGTCCGCAGACGCTGCCTGGTCGGCATAGCCCGGGGCCTTACGGTGAATCGCCCAACGCTCTTCTTCGCCGATATCGCCGGCTTCGTCGATGGGTCGACCCAGGACATCCATGATACGGCCCAGAGTCTGGGTACCGACCGGTACCGAAATCGGCTTGCCGGTGTTTTCTGCTTTCAGGCCACGCTTCAGGCCCTCGGTGCTGCCCATGGCGATGGTACGAACAATGCCGTCGCCCAGCTGCTGCTGGACTTCCAGAGTTGTTTCGCCACCTTCAAGCAGCAGTGCGTCATATACTTTGGGTACGGAGTCACGTGGGAATTCCACGTCGATAACCGCGCCAATGATCTGAACGATTTGTCCGCTACTCATGCTCGGTTCCTCGTTATCTTGATAGTCAATAAAACCAGTTGGATTGTGGGCTGGATCACACCGAAGCGGCGCCGCTCACAATCTCCGATATCTCTTGGGTAATGGCTGCCTGACGCGCCTTGTTATAAGCCAACTGAAGTTCGTCGATAATGCCACCGGCGTTATCAGTTGCGCTCTTCATGGCGATCATCCGGGCTGCCTGTTCACATGCCAGATTTTCTACCACACCCTGGTACACCTGGGATTCAATAAAACGTGGCAGAAGGCCATCGAGGATCTGCCTGGCATCGGGCTCGTAGAGATAATCCCACTGGTTCTTGATCTCTTCTTCGTCTTCGCTCTCAGGAAGGGGCAACAATTGCTCCACCTTCGGGCTCTGGGTCATGGTGTTGACGAACTCGTTGTTTACCACGTAAAGGCGATCAATCTTGCCTTCCGAGAACGCATCCAGCATAACCTTGACGTTGCCGATGAGTTTTTCAGAGCTCGGGCTGTCCCCCAGATGGGTCAACGCCGCGACGACATTGCCGCCGTAGCTCCGGAAAAAGGAAGCCCCTTTCTGCCCGATGGCGCACAGATCGGTTTCCACTCCTTTTTCTTTCCACGCTTTCATTTCACGGACAAGCGTTTTGAACAGGTTGATGTTCAGACCACCGCAGAGACCACGATCAGTCGACACCACGATATAGCCCACGCGCTTTACTTCGCGCTCGACCATGAACGGGTGCTTGTACTGAGCGTTCGCCTTGGCAATGTGCCCGATCACCTGACGCATCTTGTCGGCATACGGGCGGGTTGCCTGCATGCGTTCCTGAGCCTTCCGCATCTTACTCGCAGCCACCATTTCCATGGCGCTGGTAATTTTCTGCGTGCTCTTGATGCTTGAAATCTGGTTACGTATTTCTTTGCCGACGGCCATAACTCACTGCCTTCTCAAGTTAGACACTCGTTGCTACGAAAAGCGGCCCGCGGCGTTAGCCGCAGGCCCGTTTTCTTACCAGCTCTGAGTGGTCTTGAATTTCTCAAGTGCAGCTTTGAGGCCGGCAGCGATTTCGTCGTTGTAATCGCCTTTCTCGTTGATCTTGTCGAGGAGGTCTTTCTGCTCGGAGCGCATCCAGTCAAGCATCTGCGCTTCAAACTTCACTACCTTGTCGACATCAACGTCGTCCAGGAAGCCTTCGTTGGCTGCGAACAGAACCGTACCCATTTCAGCCACAGACATCGGGCTGTACTGGTTCTGCTTCATGAGTTCCGTTACACGCTGACCGTGCTCAAGCTGCTGACGAGTTGCTTCGTCGAGATCGGAAGCAAACTGTGCGAAAGCGGCCAGTTCACGATACTGGGCCAGAGCCAGACGGATGTTACCGCCAAGCTTCTTCATGATCTTGGTCTGGGCTGAACCACCTACCCGGGATACGGAGATACCGGCGTTCATTGCCGGACGGATACCGGAGTTGAACAGGTTGGTTTCCAGGAAGATCTGACCGTCGGTAATGGAGATTACGTTGGTCGGTACGAACGCGGAAACGTCACCAGCCTGGGTTTCGATGATCGGCAGGGCGGTCAGGGAACCGGTCTTGCCTTTCACTTCACCGTTGGTCAGCTGTTCAACATAATCAGCGTTTACCCGGGACGCACGCTCCAGCAGACGGGAGTGCAGGTAGAATACGTCACCCGGATAGGCTTCACGGCCCGGCGGACGGCGCAACAGCAGGGAAATCTGGCGGTAAGCCACAGCCTGCTTGGACAGATCATCGTAGATGATCAGGGCGTCTTCGCCACGGTCACGGAAGTATTCACCCATGGAGGTACCGGAGTACGGAGCCAGGAACTGCATCGCTGCAGGATCGGCGGCACCGGCGGCAACCACGATGGTGTGATCCATCGCACCGTGCTCTTCCAGCTTGCGCACAACGGCGGCAATGGAAGACTGCTTCTGACCAACGGCAACGTAGATACACTTGATGCCGGTGTTCTTCTGGTTAATGATCGCGTCGATGGCGACAGCGGTCTTACCGATCTGACGGTCACCGATGATCAGCTCACGCTGGCCGCGACCGATCGGCACCATGGTGTCGATCGCCTTCAGACCAGTCTGAACCGGCTCATCAACGGACTGACGTGCGATAACGCCCGGTGCAACCTTCTCCACCGGAGAGGTCAGGTCGGTACCGAGGTCACCCTTGCCGTCGATGGGGTTACCCAGACCATCAACAACACGGCCCATCAGTTCCGGACCAACCGGAACTTCCAGGATCCGACCGGTACAACGAACTTTCTGACCTTCCGCCAGATCTTCGTAATCGCCCAGTACAACGGCACCAACAGAATCGCGCTCCAGGTTCAGCGCAATACCGAATGTGCCGTTGGCAAATTCAATCATCTCACCGTACATAACGTCGGCAAGACCGTGGATCAGCACGATACCGTCGGAAACCGACAGGATCGTACCTTCGTTCTTTGCTTCGGAAGAGATGTCGAGTTTCTCGATTCTCTTCTTGATGATGTCACTGATCTCGGATGGATTCAGTTGCTGCATGCCAATATCCTCAAACCTTGTGCTGAAATCAGGAGCCCAGAGCGTCGGCCAGCTTGGTCAGCTTTCCGCGTACAGATGCGTCAATGACCATATCGCCGGTGCGAATAATCACGCCGCCAATAAGAGACTTGTCCAATGACGCTGCGAGTGACACTTGCCGCTCGAGTTTCTTCGAAAGTGCCTGGGCGAGCTTCTGTTGCTGTTCGTCCGTCAGCTCGAAAGCCGCGGTGACTTCGATATCAACAGTGCGCTCCAGATCAGCCCGGTACGTGTTGAAGAGCGCTGCAATCTCAGGAAGAAGAGTCAGCCGGCGGTTTTCAGCCAGTACAGCGAAAAAGTTGCGGACCTGATCGGTGACGCCATCTTCAGCGACCTCCAGAATCAGTTCTGCCTTCTTCTGCTCTTCCAGACCCGGATTCGCGAGAAGCTGTCGAATGTCTTTGTTCGCGGTGACCTGCCCGGCAACTGTCAGCACCTGGGACCACTCAGCCAGCTGTTCATGCTCCTGAGCGGCACTAAATGCTGCCTTTGCGTAGGGACGGGCCAGCGTTCTCAGTTCTGCCATGATGAACCTCGTCGTTTAAAGTTCTGCCGCCAGTTTTTCCAACATCTCGTTGTGCTTGGAGGCATCGACAGAGGTTTCCAGGATCTTCTCAGCACCGGCAACGGCAATGGTGGCAATTTCTGCACGCAAAGCGTCACGAGCCTGATTGCGCTCCTGTTCAATTTCGGCCTTGGCCTGCTCAATCAGCTTCTGGCCTTCCTTGCGGGCGTCATCCTTGGATGCTTCCACAATCTGGGCCGCGCGCTTGTTGGCCTGTTCAATCAGACCAGCAGCTTGCTGCTTGGCTTCACGCAGTTCCTGAGCTGACTTTTCCTGAGCCAGTTCCAGATCGCGCGCAGCGCGGTCTGAGGCAGCCAGTCCGTCAGCGATCTTCTTTTGACGCTCCTGCAGTGCGGCCATGATTGGCGGCCACACGTACTTCATGCAGAAGACGACAAAGATAAAGAACGCGATGGCTTGACCAATCATCGTCAAATTAATGTTCACGTCTTCACCTCTCGCCTGTTTTGTTAAGAATCATCTGACCGGGGTAAAACCCCGGCTCTGGCGACTCGATTAACCGGCGATCTGGCCGACAAACGGGTTGGCGAAAGTGAAGAACAGAGCGATACCAACACCGATCATGGTTACGGCGTCCAGCAGACCTGCAACGATGAACATTTTAACCTGCAGCATCGGGGTCATTTCCGGCTGACGCGCAGCGCCTTCCAGGAACTTGCCACCGAGGATACCAAAGCCAATCGCAGTACCCAGGGCACCCAGGCCAATCAGCAGTGCAACGGCAATAGCGGTCATTCCAACTACAGTTTCCATGATAACTCCCAGTTTTCAGTTAGGTTTTTCAGTTTAAGGGTTTAGGGTTTAGAACTACGGCTTAATGGTGTCCGATCAGTGACTGTCTTCGTGAGCCATGCTCAGGTACACGATCGTCAACATCATAAAGATGAATGCCTGCAGGGTGATAACCAGAATGTGGAAAATCGCCCAGGGAACAGACAGTGCCCACTGTGCCCAGAACGGCAGCAGTGCAATCAGGATAAAGATCAGCTCGCCAGCGTACAGGTTACCGAACAGACGCAGCGCCAGTGAGATCGGCTTGGCGATCAGGCTCACGCCTTCCAGCAGGAAGTTGATCGGGACAAGCAAAATCTTCAGGAACAGATTGTCGGAAGAGAAGGGATGCAGGGTCAGTTCACCGACGAAGCCACCCACGCCCTTCACTTTCAGACTGTAGTAGATGATCAGGGCAAACACCGACAGGGACATACCCAGAGTAACGTTTACGTCGGTGGTCGGAACCACCTTCATGTATTCCAGACCCATCAGGTGGAACAGCTGCGGCAGGAAGTCCACCGGCACCAGGTCCATCAGGTTCATCAGGAACACCCAGCAGAAAATGGTCAGCGACAGGGGCGCGATAACCTTGTTCTTGCCGTGGAAAGTTTCCTTCACGCTCTGGTCGACGAACTCAACCATCACTTCAACAAAATTCTGCAGCCCGCCGGGCTGATCCGAGGTGGCACGCTTTGCGGCCAGACGGAAAATAAACAGGAACAGGGCACCGAGCGCGACCGCCCAGCCCAGTGAATCAATGTGCAGTGCCCAGAAGCCCATGTCGGATGCTTCCCTGCCGGTGTGGGCCAGCGTCCAGGTTGCATCTTGAAGTACGGTTCCGTCGGCACGCTCATAGCCTGCCGGAAGTTTGCCGTAGGTGAGGTTCTGGAGGTGATGCTGGATATATTCTGATGCACTTCCTGCCATAACGGTTTCCCAGGTCCAGTTAGCTTTGCTGCGTATTGCTGCCCGCCAGAAGCGGTGTCAACCAGTTGGTGACCAGCATGATCGCAAATGTTAAAAAAAGTGCCGCTATATCAAGCGGCTGAATCCATTTAAACACCATCGTGAAAAGGATGGCGCACAGGATGAGCTTGCCGGCCTCACCCTGGTAAAAAGAAGTCATGATCTTCTTGGCAGACCGCGCGCCGGCGAAGCGGAATGCCTTGAGCGCAAAATAACCATGGGGGATCAGAAAGATAAGTCCGCCCAGCAGCGCTGAATAACCGGAAACCTGGCCTCG
Source organism: Marinobacter maroccanus (assembly GCF_002933275.1). Taxonomy (GTDB): domain Bacteria; phylum Pseudomonadota; class Gammaproteobacteria; order Pseudomonadales; family Oleiphilaceae; genus Marinobacter; species Marinobacter maroccanus. Next base: position 309,520 of record NZ_PSSX01000003.1, on the reverse strand, counting down.
CAAGAGAAACGCCAGGCTGACGAAGACAAGTACCACACTCTCTATTACAAACCATCGTGCAATGGGCGGGCGGCCAATACCGCCTGAAGCTGCCTTCGTCATGTTCGTCCCGGAAGTACGGTGCTTTTCGGTCGATGTCGTCTAAAAAGTAAGCAAATACACCGATACGAGCGCCGCAGATTATATGTGTTCAATGTGCACGAATCAACAAAACCGGGCAGCAGCTGCTCCGTCAAAAGCGGCGTAATAACTGGGTTTTGGCAATTTTAGTCACAAATAGACGGCCGTTCAGTTTTTCACCACTACATGTTGTGTACACAGCCAGGCACGAACTTTCGTAGGGGGCCCGGAAGGCCGATAAAACCCAGACCTTTTATTTGATGTGGCCAAGAATGCCGTCAAGTTCGTCCAGAGAGCTGTATTCAATCACCAGCTTGCCTTTGCCACGCTGGCCATGATCGATCGACACCCGTGCGCCCAGCCGCTCGGCCAGATCATCCTGCAGGGCGCGAATGTTGGGGTCCACGGTGCCCTTTTTTCGGGATTTGCTGTCCGGGGTCTCCTGTTGCACCCGCCGCACCAAAGCCTCGGTCTGGCGAACCGACAGGGATTTGGCCACCACCTGTTTGGCCACCTGCATCTGCAGTTCCGGGGCCAGGGTCAGCATCGCCCGGCCGTGGCCCATTTCCAGATCACCGTGCTCGAGCATGATACGAACGTCTTCAGACAGTCCGATCAGTCGTAGCAGGTTGGTAATAGTGGTGCGGGATTTGCCAACGGCTTCGGCTACCTGAGCCTGGGTCAGGCCAAACTCGTCCTGCAGGCGCTGGAGGGCGAAGGCTTCTTCAATGGGGTTGAGGTTTTCGCGCTGGATGTTCTCGATCAGCGCCATGGCGATGGCGGCTTCATCGGGAACATCCCGGATGATGGCAGGAATGCTGTCCAGGCCAGCCATCTGGGTGGCCCGCCAGCGACGCTCACCCGCAATCAGCTCATAGCGACCTTCCGCGATGGGACGAATTACCACCGGCTGCATAACACCCTGTTGGCGAATGGAATCCGCCAGTTCCTGAAGGGCGGCAGGGTCCATATCACGACGGGGCTGGAACCGGCCTCGCTGGATCAGATCAATGGGAACTTCGCGAAGCTCACCGTCGTGGTCTTTCAGCTCCTGGTCAAGATTGACCTTGGAGCCCGCCAGCAGGGCGCCCAGTCCACGTTCACCCAATCCTCGTTTCTTCGCCGCCATGGTGTCAGTCATTCTTCCCGTTGAAAATCGTTGTGCTTAAGTGAGTGACAGGGCGGTATGTTACACCGCAACAGGCGCGGATGTCTTTTTTGAACCGTGGCGACGCACCATCTCGCCGGCCAGGGCGAGGTAGGCAATGGCACCCTTGGAGGCCCGGTCGTATTTCAGGGCAGGCACGCCGTAGCTTGGCGCCTCGGCCAGGCGGACATTGCGGGGAATTACCGCACGATACACCTTGTCGCCGAAGTACTCACTCAGCTGACCGGAAACATCCAGGGTCAGGCTGTTCCGGGGGTCGTACATGGTACGCAGAATGCCTTCCACCTGCAGATTCGGGTTAACCGTCTCCTGGATCTGCTCAACGGTGTTCATCAGCGCCGCCAGCCCCTCCAATGCGTAGTACTCGCACTGCATGGGAATCAGCACAGAGTCTGCCGCCGACAGGGCATTCACCGTCAACAGGCTGAGTGACGGGGGGCAATCAATAAGGATGTAATCATAATTGTCGCGAACGGTGTTCAACGCAAGGCGCAGGCGATGTTCGCGACCGATTTCGTTCATCAGTTCCACTTCGGCGGCGGTCAAATCGCCATTGGCCGGCAGGATATCGAAACCGGAGGCCTCGGCGGGAATGATCACCTCGGCCGCGCTGGCGCGCTTGGTCAACATGTCGTAGCCGGACAGTTCCAGGGCATTTTTATCCACACCGCTGCCCATGGTGGCGTTGCCCTGGGGATCCATATCCACCAGAAGCACCCGGCGTTTGGTCGCGGCCAGGGAGGCGGCCAGGTTGACGCAGGTGGTGGTTTTGCCCACACCGCCTTTCTGATTGGTCACTGCAATCACGCGCGCCATGTCCTGCCTCCTTGTTAATGGGTTAGCGGTATTGAACTTCGACTGCCAAACTACCGGGAATTCGCGGCCCGGGCGACCACCAGGAGATGGCGCTCGCCATCGGCACCGGGAACGTCCAGGGAGTGGCTGGATTTTACCTGCCAGCCAGCCGGGAGGGCAGCCACTTCATCATCCGGAAACTGACCTTTCATGGCAAGGAACTCGCCCTCATTTGCCAACAGGCCGCCACACCAGTTCACCAGGTTCTCCAGGGCGGTAAAGGCGCGGCTGCTAATCTGGGCAAAGGGTTCTTCGGGGCTGCAATCTTCCGCCCGGCCATGAATAACCTCGACGTTGCCCAGGCCCAGCTCGAGTACACACTGGTTGAGAAAGCGGGTTTTCTTGCCGTTGCTGTCGAGCAGGGTGAAGCGCTTATCCGGCAGTGCGATCGCCAGGGGAATACCCGGCAGACCGCCGCCGGCCCCCACATCCAGAAGATGATCCGTGGTTACCCAGGGCAGAATGCTCAGGCTGTCGAGCAGCTGCCGGGACACCATCTGCCGCTCATCACGAACCGCGGTGAGATTGTACGCCCGGTTCCATTTGTTGAGCAGGCCCAGAAAAGCCAGCAGCTTTTCCTGCCGATCCTCATCCAGGGTCAGGCCCATTGCTGCCAGTCCGTCCCGGAGCTGGCCATGCCAGAGTGACTTGGTCATGGGTGCAGATCAGGCCGACTGTTTGCGCAGCAGATCACGCTTCTTGAGATGAACCAGAATCTGGCTCACCGCCGCCGGAGTCACGCCCTGAATGCGTGAGGCCTGGGCCACGGTTTCCGGCCGCACAGTCTTGAGCTTCTGCTTGATTTCGTTGGACAGACCGCCGATCACGTCATAGTCCAGATCCACCGGCAGGGCGGTGTTTTCATTCTTGCGCAGCCGCTCTATCTCGTCGGTCTGACGGGAAATGTAGCCTTCGTACTTGATCTCGATTTCCACCTGGTCGGCGACAACCGAGTCGTTGGCCTTATCCGCCCCAATCTCCGCGATGTGGCTGTAGACAATCTCCGGGCGACGCAGCAGTTCCGCCAGTGACTGATCCCGGGTCATCGGCTGCTTGAGAAAGCCATTGGCCCGCTCACCGGCCTCGGTATTCGGATGAATCCGGGTGGCCTCGAGGCGGCTGCGCTCGGTGGCGATGGCCTCACGCTTGTCGTTGAATTTCTGCCAGCGCTCGTCGTTCACCAGGCCCAGCTTCCGACCGGTTTCGGTCAGACGCAGGTCGGCATTGTCCTCGCGCAGGATCAGGCGGTACTCGGCGCGGCTGGTAAACATGCGATACGGCTCGGAAGTGCCCATGGTGATCAGGTCATCCACCAGCACACCCAGGTAAGCCTCGTCCCGGCGCGGGTACCACTCGTCTTTTTCCTGGGACCGCAGGGCCGCATTGATCCCCGCCAGCAGACCCTGGGCTCCGGCTTCTTCATAGCCGGTAGTGCCGTTGATCTGGCCGGCAAAATACAGGCCCTGGATGAACTTGGTTTCCAGGGTGTGGCGCAGGTCCTGCGGATTCAGATAATCGTATTCGATGGCGTAACCCGGCCGGGTGATATGGGCATTTTCAAAGCCGGGAATCGAACGCACCGCCGCCAACTGAATATCGAACGGCAGGCTGGTGGAAATGCCGTTCGGGTAGAGCTCGTTGGTGGTCAGTCCTTCCGGCTCCACAAAGATCTGGTGGGAGTCCTTGTCGGCAAACCGGTTTACCTTGTCCTCGATGGACGGGCAATAGCGCGGGCCTACGCCCTCGATGCTGCCTGCAAACATCGGCGAACGGTCGAAACCGCTGCGAATAATATCGTGGGTCTGTTCGGTGGTCCGGGTCACGTAGCAACAGACCTGTTCCGGGTGCTGGCTACGGCTGCCGATGAAAGACATCACCGGCGTGGGGTCATCCCCCCACTGCTCCTGCATCACCGAGAAGTCCACAGACCGGGCGTCGATGCGCGGCGGCGTGCCGGTTTTCAGACGGCCGACATTGAACGGCAGTTCCCGCAACCGCTGGGCCAGGGCGTTGGCCGGCGCATCACCGGCGCGACCGCCGGCATGGTGTTGCATACCGATGTGAATAACTCCGCCCAGAAAGGTACCGGTGGTAAGCACAACGGTCTTCGCGTTGAAGCGGATGCCGGTCTGGGTGACGACACCGGTGACCTGGTCGTTTTCCACAATCAGGTCGTCCGCCGCCTGCTGGAACAGGGTCAGGTTCGGCTGGCTCTCCAGGGTATGGCGGATCGCCGCCTTGTAGAGAACGCGATCAGCCTGGGCACGGGTGGCGCGCACGGCCGGACCCTTGCGGCCGTTCAGTACCCGGAACTGGATACCGGCCTGATCGGTGGCTTCAGCCATGGCGCCGCCCAGGGCATCAATTTCTTTCACCAGATGGCTTTTACCAATACCGCCGATGGCCGGATTGCAGGACATCTGGCCCAGGGTCTCAATGTTGTGGGTCAGCAGCAGGGTTTGGGAACCCATGCGTGCAGCCGCCAGCGCGGCCTCGGTACCGGCATGGCCACCACCAATGACAATGACATCGAAACGGGTCGGAAAATCCACAGCTCACCTCGGAAATCGGGGATAAAATAGGGCGGCGAGTATAACGCCTCACCTGGGAAATTGCAGTCAGAATGTGCAAATTTTAACCAGAGTCAGCCCGGGTTGAAAGCTGATTGCCCCGGGCACCGTACCCGAAGGGCGTCTCCGGCCAGATTCAGAGGATAGTGGAAAACCGAAATTCATGGCTTTTCAGACGCTTGGATCAGTCTTCTCAGAAAAGTTTTCAAGAAAGTTATCCACATGCAAGGCTACTTGTTAAACACCCTAAAAATGATTTAACCATTTGTTTTTTATAGTTAACCTATATTTCATCCGGAGTGTTTCCGCAGGTTTTCCAACTAATTATCCACAGAATGTGAGGCGGTTTTGCGCCGAAGCCGCCAGACCACCAGTAACACCAGGCCGTTCAGGAGCGAGAGCAGCAGGAAAAACCCTGGAATGCTGATTCCCAAAAGACCGAGCACCACAATACCAGCCAGGGCACTTACCACCATGAACAACGCGTTGATGACATTCAGTGCGGCGATGATACGGGCACGTTTGGCCCGGGGCGTTTCGTGCTGGATAAAGGCGTATAGAGGCACGATGAAAAGACCACCGCAGATACCGATGCCTACCAGATCCATCAACACCCTCAGGTAAACGGGGTCGGTCAACAGGGTCCACCAGGTCGAGGCCACGGGATCATCCGGCACCGCAAAATACAGATCAATCCCGAACAGACTCAGCCCCAGGGCCCCCCAAGGCACTGGGGCCAGGGTAATCCGGTGTTTGGTGAGCCGCTCACACATCATGGATCCAATGGAAATGCCGATCGTGAACATAGCCAGCAGCAGCGTGACAACGGTTTCATCGCCCAGCAGATCGGTGCGGGCAAAATTGGGAAACTGGGTCAGGTAGGCAGCGCCAAGAAACCAGAACCAGGAGATGGTCAGCACCGCCAGCAACACCTGGCGCCGCTCGGCCGCCAGGGCCATCAGCCTCCAGGTTTCCACCACCGGCCGGAAACGCACCGTAACTCCGGAACCGTCGGGTTCAGTTGCCGGCACCTGCCTCGCGGCCAGGTAACCAAGTACTGCCATCACCACCACAGCAATCGCCGTCAGCCGGGCGGCAGCCTCAAAGCCCATCAACAGACCTGCAGCAATGGTACCCAGAAGAATTGCCACAAAGGTGCCCATGCCCACCAGACCATTGCCACCCACCAGTTCATCGTCCGCCAGCACCTGGGGCAGGATGGCGTATTTCACCGGACCGAAGAAGGTGGACTGGGTACCCATCAGGAACAGCAACACCAGCAACAGCTCGTACCAGCCGAACCAGAGCCCGAGCGCGGCAACGGACATGATCACGATCTCTGCCAGCTTCACATTCCGGATGATCCGGGACTTTTCATAGCGGTCGGCCATTTCGCCGGCAATGCCAGAGAACAGGAAGAACGGCAGGATGAACAGGAAGGCCGCCAGGTTAACCACCACATTCACGGACAGCCCCATCAAACTGCCGGCGCTGTAGGTGATCAACAGCAGCAGCGCGTTCTTGAACAGGTTATCGTTAAAGGCGCCGGAAAACTGGGTCAGGTAAAACGGCAGGAAACGGCGTTGGCCCAGCAAACGGAACTGACTTTTTGATGGCATCAAGGAATCCTGTTTTGGTGCATTGCCAACCTTGCCGTTCGGAATCTGCCCGCATCTGGTGCAATTGTTCTAAAACCGATAGCGAAGTTCATTTATCTGACGGGTTTAAGCAAAGTTAACTGCTTGTTTTTTGGCTCTCTGGTACGGAATTCGCTTTATCTGCATGTTCAGACACTCTTCTATCATCAGGCCAGGATGGCCAGACCATTGGCAGTATAAAGGTTCCTGACCATGAGCAGCGTAGTCCGACTTCCCCGACGCATCTATCGCGGAGCCGAAATAACCCGGGCTCCAGACATGATCAACGACTATGATTTCAGTTCTGTTTACCAGCCGATCCTGAGCCCGACCCATCGGAAACTGGTGGGCTACGAGGCCCTGGTCAGGGTATGGAAGAACAACGCCAGCATCTCTCCCTTCGAGCTTTTCCAGCAGGCGGAAGCGAAGAATCTGACAGCCGAACTGGACAGACACCTGTTGCAGATACATCTGGATAATTTTGCCGCGAGCTCACAGCTTGTCTGGCTGTTCCTGAATATTAATCCCGGCACCTGCATTCATCCAGAAGCTTCCCTGGAAAAGCTCGCCCTGCAGTGCCAGAGCAGTGGAATCGACCCGGAAAAAGTGGTTCTGGAACTGGTGGAGACGGCATCCGACAATCCCACCGCCCTTCTGGAATTCATTCTCAAAGCCAAGGCCCATGGTTTCCAGATTGCCATTGACGATTTCGGTATGGGCGATTCCAATTTCGAGCGTTTGTGGCGCATCAATCCGCTCATCGTCAAGCTCGACCGGAGCCTGTTGGTGAATGCGGAGAACAACAGTCGCGCCCGGATGCTCCTGGAGAGCCTTGTGAAGATGATTCGCGAGAGCGGCAGCCTTGTGCTTCTGGAAGGCATCGAAAACAGCACCCAGGCCCATATCGCACTGCAAACGGAGGCGGACCTGCTGCAGGGTTTCCTTTTTGCGCGGCCAACGAGCCTGCATGATCATGAGCCGGAACTTACCGAACTGGCCCTGAAGGGAATTATTGCCGATTCCAGTGAGTCTTCGGCCCAGGATATCCGGGATCAAGAGAGCTATTTTCGACTGCTTCGCTTCGAAATTCTGGAAGCCTGCCACTCCCTGAGCCGGGAGTTACCGTTCAATGTAGCCTGCAAAAAGCTGTTGGAAGTGGACGGTGTGAAACGCTGTTTCCTGCTGAACCCCCAGGGCATACAGGAGGGCAATCTTGCCCGCGCCAATCCGGACATCCATCGCGGTAAATTCAATCCCCTGTACCACTCGGCCGGCGCCCGATGGACGCACCGGGAATACTTCCGCAATGCCCTGGAACGGCCCCAGCACATTAGCAGTTGTCGGCCTTACGTCGGTCTGCCGGACGCCAAACGCACAGTAACCCTGTCCACGATGCTGCCGGGGCAAAAGGTGTTTTGCATTGATATCCACCCGGATGAAATATTCGGTGGCCAGCTCGAGTTCCCGGCCACCCTGTGATCGTGTCACTGATCAGAAGTCATCCACGCGTTTCTGAGGCGCTGCCGCCAGCCCTGCACCACCGGCCTGGCCCGAAGCCTGGCGTTCAAGTTCCTTCTCCACTGCATTGGACGATTTGGCAAACCGCGCCAACAGGTTATACAGCACCGGAATGATGAAAAGGGTCAGCGTGGTGGCGAAGATCAACCCGCCCAGAATCACCATGCCAATGGCCGCACGGCTTTCCGCTCCTGCGCCGGTGGCAATGACCAGGGGAACCGCACCAAAGATGGTGGATATGGTGGTCATCAGTACCGGCCGGAAGCGCAGGCAGGCGCCTTCGAGTATGGCCTCACGCACCTCATAGCCTTTGTCCCTGAGCTGATTGGCGAACTCCACGATCAGTATCCCGTTCTTGGCCATCAAGCCCAGCAACATTATGATGCCAATCTGGCTGTATATGTTGAGACTGATTCCGGTCCACCAGAGCGCCAGCAGAGCGCCGGTCACTGCCAGCGGCACCGACAGCATGATGATCAGAGGATGGATCCAGCTTTCAAACTGGGCCGCGAGCACCAGGAACACGATGACGAAGGCCAACGCAAACGTAACGTAGATGGCGGCCGAGGATTCCTGGAATTCCCGGCTCAGACCCTTGTAACTGACCCGGGCTTCCGGCGGCAGGTTATCCACAGCAAGATTGTTCAGGTAAGTCAGGGCCGAGCCAAGGTCATAACCATCAGCAAGGGAGGCACTGATGACCACGGCGGGAAGTCGGTCGATACGCCGGAGGTCGGGGTTGGCGCCAATTTCCTGCACCGAGACCAGTGCCTGCAACGGGATCAGATTGCCACCTTCCCGGGGCCGCAGGAAAATCTGGCCCAGGTCCTCCGGGGTTGCCCGGTTGGCGTCTTCGGCCTGGATAATCACATCGTATTCCCGGCCCCGATCAATGTAGGTCGTCACCTGCCGTGATGCCAGCATGGTCTGCAGGGTCAGCCCCACGTCCTCGATGGTGATATCCAGGTCCGCCGCCCGCTCCCGGTCGATATTGACTCGCAGCTCCGGTCGGGTCAGCTCGAAGTCGGTATCCAGATTCTGAAGATTCGGGTTTTCCTTGGCCCGCTCCATGATTTCCTGGCTCCAGGCCTGCACCGACTCATAGTCCGGTCCCGCCACCACAAACTCCACCGCCTGGCTGAACCCGCGCTGACCCAGACCCGGCGGATTCACGGCCACGGTCCGGATGCCGGATACGTCGGCCAGTTTCTTGCGAATTTCGCTGGTCACTTCCTGCTGTTTGATGTCGCGCTCTTCCCAGGGCACCAGGCCCATGATCATGAACGCGTTGTCCTCTTCATTGCGGAACCCGACGATGGCGAGCAACCGGTTGGCAATGCCCTCATCCAGATAGGGAAGCAATGTTTCTTCGACCTGGCGGACGTAGTGATCGGTGTATTCCACCGTGGAGCCACGGGGTGCACTGGTGGGCATGATGATTACGGCGCGGTCTTCAGTCGGCGCCAGTTCCTGGGGCAGTTTGGGATACACCACGGCGGCAATGACCAGCCCCACCAGACCCAGGCCGAGTAACAGTCCCGGCTGCCTCAGGGAAAACTGCAACAGCCTGCGGTAACCATTGGTCAGGCCATTCAGGACCTTCTCGCTGGCCGCCCACAGACGATGGCCCTCTGCCGATTCCGGGCTGTGCCTGAGCCACTTGGAGCACAGCATCGGTGCCAGCGTCAGGGCAACAAGGCTGGAAAAAACCACCGCCGCGGCCAGGGTAAACCCGAATTCCGCGAACAGACGGCCGATATTGCCGCCCATGAACGAGATGGGCACAAACACGGCTACCAGGGTCAGGGTGGTGGCAATCACCGCAAAGGCAACCTGTTTTGCGCCCCGGTAGGCGGCAAGCAATGGCGGTTCACCTTCATCAATCCGGCGCTGGATGTTTTCCAGCATCACGATGGCGTCGTCCACAACCAGGCCGATGGCCAGAATGACCGCCAGCAGAGTCAGCACGTTAATGGAGAAACCGAGAAAACCCAGGCCGATAAACGCACCAATCACTGCAACCGGAATGGTCACCGCAGGAATCAGGGTGGCGCGCCAGGACCGCAGGAACAGGAAAATCACCAGGATAACCAGGGACACTGCGATGGCGAGCGTCGTTACCACTTCCTTGATCGAGGCCCGGATAAAAATGGATTCGTCGTAGCTTTCCGCGATGGTGACTTCCGGCGGCAGAGTCTCGCGAATCTTTTCCAACTCGGCGCGAACCGCATCGGAAACGGCGACGGTGTTGGCCTTGGACTGACGGATAACACCCATGCCGATGGCGGTCTGGCCGTTCGCGCGCAGGCGGCTGACATCCGACTCCACCCCCATCTGGACATTGGCCACTTCCCCGAGACGCAACAGGTCATTGCCGTCCCGGCGAATCACCAGTTCCCGAAACTGTTCCACATTCGACAGCCGACCCTCGGCACGAACCGTGAAGTTGCGGGTAGACGAATCCACCGATCCGGCCGGCAACTCCACGTTGTTGGCGCGCAGGGCCCGTTCCACTTCTGCCACGGTGATATCCCGGGCGGCAAGCCGCTCGCGATCCAGCCAGACCCGGATGGCATAACGCCGTTCGCCACCGATACGCACGTCGGCAACACCGTCGAGCACCGACAGCCGGTCCGCCAGAACCCGGTCGGCGAAGTCACTGAGCTCGGCACTGTCCCAGACATCACTGCGCAGGGTGACCCACATCATGGGGCGAGCATCGGAATCCGCTTTCCTCACCACCGGCGGATCGGCTTCGTCCGGCAGCTGGTTGGCGACCCGGGACACCGCATCACGGACATCATTGGCGGCAATATCCACGTCCCGGGCCGTGGTAAATTCGATGCTGGTTCGGGATTCGCCCTGCTCGGTAGACGATTCGATGGACCGAATGCCCTCGATGCCACTGATGGCACCCTCAATCACCTGGGTAATCTGGGTATCCACCACCTCGGCTGCCGCGCCGGTGTAATCGGTGGAAATGGAGACAACCGGTGGGTCAATATCCGGGTATTCGCGCACCGGCAGGCCCATCAGGGCTGCCAGCCCGAACACCACGATCAGAAGACTGAGAACCGTTGCGAACACCGGCCGCTTGATGGAGACATCAGAAAGGACCACCGGTTACGACTCCCTGGCCGTGATAAAACGGTTCTCGGGAATGGCCTTGTCGTCTTCCAGTACCCGAACCCGATCCCCGCTGCTGAGCCGGTCCTGACCGGTCACAATCACCGGATCTTCCTGGCTCAACCCCTTCGACACTTCCACAAAACCCGGCATGCGCGACCCCAGGTTGACTGAAACCCGCCGGGCGACGCCGTCTTCGGCCACAAACACATATTGTTCGTCACCACGGATCATCACCGCCTGTTCCGGGATCACCAAAGCTTCCCGTTGCCGGAGCGTCAGGGTGGCAGACATGAACTGTCCCGGGCGGAGCAGACCGTCCGGATTGTCGATCAACGCCCGCACCGGCAACGACCGGCTCAGCTCGCTCACCCGGGAGCCCAGCTCCACCAGCTGACCAGAAAACGTCTGGTCCGGGTAGGCCGGCGATGCGCCGCGGACCTGTTGTCCACGACTCACCTGCCCCAGAAAACGCTCTGGTATGGAAAAACCCAGCTCCATACGGTCGGTGGTATCCAGGGTGGTCACCGAGGTTCCTGCGGTGATGTAGGCTCCGACACTGATATCGCTCAGACCGACCACACCGGCAAACGGCGCTTCAATCCGGTGGTTTTCCAGACGGACCCGCGCCGACTGCCGCTGGGCCTCGGCCACGTCAACAGCCGTTCTCAGCTCATCCACCTGGGACTGGGAGATGCTGTTGTTGGAGCGCAACCGCTGGGCCCTTTCATACTGTCGACGCGCATCCGCCAGTTGAGCCTCGATGACCTGCAGGTCCGCCCGGGCCTGGCGATCGTCCAGTCGCAACAGAACCTCGCCCTGCTCTACCCGGCGTCCGGTTTCCAGATTCAGTTGCACCACCCGGCCACTGACTTCCGTAGTCAGTTCCACCGCGTTGAGGGCTTTCAGACTGCCAACGGCGTTGACGACATCCCGCACCGTCTCCATCTGCGGAAGCCTGGTGTTGACCGCGCTGGCGGGACGCTCACGACCGCCCTGGGCGGCATCGCCGTCGTCCAGGTTCTGATACATAAAAGCGCCGCCAATAGCCACAGCCACCAGCACCAACGCAATCAACCACTGTTTCCACATAGGATTTCCAGATTCTTCCAGTTCTCGGTTAGTCGTCTGTTACTTTTTCTGGATCACCAGAACCACTTCGCCCACATCGATTCCCCACTTGCTCATGGTGGTCTGGTTGATCAGCGTGTCAGGCGTGATCAAGTACATCCAGTCATCCATCCGTACATCCAGGGTACCGTCACCATAGGCCACGCGAAGGACGTAATTCATATGAATGGCGTTACCGCGCCAGCGCATGGTTCCGGGTTCAACCACATCACCGGCGTCGGCATGATAGCCCTCCTCGGACGGAGTCAAGGTCCAGACCCGGGTCTGCACCTCACCGTCATTGAAGCGGAACACCTCGTCCAGGGTACCCACACCAGAATCATCCCATGATGCGGAGATGTCGGCATCAAAGGTACGAATCACCTCACCGGAGAAATTCTTGACCACCCCCCGTGCGGAAAGTTCGCCAGTGAAGAACTCTTCCGGAACCAGCTCCGGTGTGCGGTCGGCGTAATCCTCAAGCGAAGGGCTGGCACAGCCGCTGAGCAGCAGTGCCGAAGACACTATCCAGAGTATAGGCGTCGACAGGCGTTTCGATATCGCAGTTAACAGGCTTTGCATGACTTTTACACTCTCCGAACGGGTTTGTTTACGGCCTCCGGCGTAAAGGAATACGTCGCAACCGACTTTAGCGATCAGCACCAGGAGTTGCCGGCGACTGTTACGTCATCTCGGCCAATTGTCCAATCTGACAGTCTGCCCGGCGCTTTTCGTCAATGGCAGTGCCCGGGTATTGGCGTAAAACAACAGGTATTGGGCGGCGATTGCCCACCGACGATTCCGAGAAAGACACAGAGGATTCCGCTATGCCGGTTTACAAGGCGCCCCTGCGCGACATGAAGTTTCTGCTAAACGAGGTGTTCGACTACCCGGGCCATTACGCCACCCTGGCCAGCGGTGAAAACGCCACACCGGATATCGTGGATGCGATTCTCAGCGAATGCGCAAAGTTCTGTGAGGAAGTTCTGAGCCCTCTCTACCTTTCCGGCGATGAGGAAGGCTGCACCCTCGATAACGGTATAGTGACCACACCCGCCGGTTACCGGGAAGCCTACCAGCAATACGCCATGGGTGGCTGGCAGGGGCTCTCCGCACCCGAGGAATACGGCGGCCAGGGCCTGCCTGCGTCCATGGGACTGCTGAAGCAGGAGATGATGGGCACAGCCAACTGGCCTTTCTCTATGTACCCGGGTCTGTCCCTGGGCGCCATGAACACCATTTTCCTGCACGGTTCCGAGGATCAGAAACAGACCTACCTTGCACCACTGACCGAAGGCCGCTGGGCCGGCACCATGTGCCTCACTGAACCCCAGTGCGGCACCGATCTGGGCCAGGTGAAGACCAGAGCCGAACCCCAGGCCGACGGCAGTTACCGACTGACCGGCACCAAGATCTTCATCTCCTCCGGCGACCACGACCTGACCGAGAACATCGTCCACATTGTACTGGCCCGTCTGCCCGATGCCCCCAAAGGCACCCGGGGTATCAGCCTGTTTATCGTGCCCAAGTTCCTGCCCGACAGCCAGGGCGGCGTGGGCGAGCGCAACGCGGTGGTCTGCGGCAGTCTGGAAAAGAAAATGGGCATCAAGGCCTCGGCCACCTGTGTGCTGAATTTCGACGGGGCCACCGGTTATCTGATCGGCCCCGAGAACGAAGGCCTCAACTGCATGTTCACCTTCATGAACACCGCCCGGATCGGCACCGCAATCCAGGGTGTCGGGCCGGCGGAGCTGTCCTATCAGTGGGCGTTGGCCTATGCGAAGGATCGACGTTCCATGCGGGCACTTTCCGGCAAGAAAGAACCGGATCAGGTGGCCGACAGCCTGATTCACCATGCCGATGTGCGCCGGATGCTGCTGACCCAGAAGGCCATCGCCGAGGGCGGTCGCGCCATGCTGTATTACGCAGCCCGGCTGGCTGATCACATGGTGGAGGGATTCACCGAAGGCGACGATAAGAAGGCCGACAAATACGACGACAAGCTCGGCTTCCTGACACCGATTCTGAAGGGCTTTCTCACCGAACTCGGCTGCGAAGCGGCCAACCTGGGGGTACAGGTTTTTGGCGGCCACGGTTACATCCGGGAACATGGTATGGAGCAGATTGTCCGGGATACCCGCATCGCCACCCTGTACGAGGGCACCACCGGTATCCAGGCGCTGGATCTGCTGGGTCGAAAGGTTCTGCTAATGACCAAGGGTGGCGCGGTCCGCGAATTCACCCTGAAGATTGCCAATTTTGCCCGCAAGCATCTCACCGACAAACGGCTGCGGCCCTGGGCGCTTGAGCTGCTCAAGTTGACCGGGCAGTGGAACCTGTTGACGGTACGGATCATGCTCGCGGCCCGCAAGGACCGGGATGTGGTGAGCTCTGCGGCCTATGATTTCCTGATGTACAGCGGCTACGTCACCATGGCCTTTATCTGGCTGCGCCAGGCCGTCGTAGCTGTTGATAAACTCGATAACGGTGGCGAGGATTCGGCTGCTTTCTACCAGGCCAAGCTCGGAACCACCGAGTTCTATTTTGAGCGCCTGTTGCCCCGGGCCCAGAGCCACGCTGCCAGCATGCTCAGCCCCAGCAAGAACCTGATGCAACTGGATGCCGATGATCTGGCCTTCACCGGATAAGCTATCCGGTCCCTCCTGGTCCCGGGCCTTGCCCGGGATTTTTTTGCCCTTGAAATACGCCCGCCTGACCCCACTTCACAGGTGCATTTCCACACTGGAGTTATTAACTAACTGAATTAAATAGAAAAGCTTTGATCTCGAGCATAAAAGAAGGAGGTTCGAATATGGAAACTCGTGCTGACGACTTTTATCCCACCCGCCTGGAACGTCCCACTGAAAGCTTTGAGCGCCAGGACCCTGTGGTGCACAACAAAGGTTCGGATCGAACCAACGGACCACTGAGTGAAACCGAACTGACGCACTATGAACGCGACGGCTTTCTTGTCTTCAATAATTTTCTGGATCAGGCCACCGTTCGCCAGTTCCGGGAGGATCTGCGGGGTTACGAAGATGATGAAAGTATCCTGCGGTCCGAAGGAACCATTACCGAGCCGGGCAAGCAGGAAATCCGTTCGATTTTCGGCATTCACGAACTGTCTGATCGATTCGACCGGCTGACCCGGGATCCGAAGATTCTGGCAATGGTACGCCAGCTTCTGGGCAGTGAAGCGTATATCCACCAGTCCCGAATCAACTTCAAACCCGGCTTCCACGGCAAGGGGTTTGACTGGCACTCCGATTTTGAAACCTGGCACGCCGAAGACGGGATGCCCCGGATGCGGGCAGTCAGCTTTTCCATCGCCCTCACCGACAACACGCCCTTCAACGGCCCGTTGATGCTGATTCCCGGCTCCCACAAGACCTTCCTGCCCTGCGTTGGCCGCACGCCGGAAGACAACTACCAGTCATCCCTGAAAAAACAGGAACTGGGCGTTCCCAACGATCGGGACCTTGCCGCCATGGCGGACGAATACGGGATCAAGGCCCCCACCGGACCCGCCGGCTCGCTGATCATCTTCGAGTGCAATACCCTGCATGCCTCGAACGCCAATATGTCACCCTGGCCGCGGAGCAATCTGTTCTTCGTCTACAACAGTGTGGAAAACCAGCTTCAGGCCCCATTCTGCGGCAACAAACCACGGCCGGACTTCCTGGGCAATCGCAGTAACACCGAGGCCCTGGTGCCAGTTCCAGAAGACGAAGGCCGGAAAACCGGTTAGCCTTATTTACCGATACAGAAGCTGCTGAAAATCTTGCCCAGAAGCTCATCCGGGGTAAGGTGCCCGGTGATCTCACCCAGGCTATCCTGGGCCGCCCTCAGATCTTCAGCGAGTAACTCACCGGCACCGAACCCTTCCAGCTGGCGCTGGCCCTGAACCAACAGGGCTTGGGCCCGCTCCAGGGCATCCAGGTGCCGGCGTCGGGCCAGGAAACCGCCTTCGGTAGTGCTGGCAAAGCCCATGCACTGTTTCAGGTGGTCCCGGAGAATCTCCAGACCTTCGGCAGACTTTGCCGCCAGACGGATAACCGGCGCACTCTGATGGTCTTCGGCGCTGATCCCTACCGTTTCACCGGACAAATCCACCTTGTTGCGAATAACCGTCACCGGGGCGTTGGCCGGTAACTGATCAATGAAATCCGGCCAGATTTCATGGGGACTGGTTTTATCGGTGGTGGTGGCATCCACCATCAGGAGGATGCGATCAGCCTGACGGATTTCATCCCAGGCCCGGGCAATTCCGATCTGTTCCACTTCATCCGGACTGTCCCGGAGACCGGCCGTGTCGATGATGTGCAGCGGCATACCATCGATGTGGATATGTTCCCTGAGGACGTCCCGGGTTGTGCCTTCAATAGCCGTAACAATGGCCGCCTCGCGACCGGCCAGGGCATTCAGCAGGCTGGATTTGCCAGCATTGGGTCTGCCGCCAATGACCACTTTCATACCGTCCCGAAGAATGGTCCCCTGCTGGGCTTCCGCCAGGATTTTCTCGAGTCGGTCCAGCAGATTCTGAAGATCACTGGCCACCTTGCCATCGGCCAGGAAATCAATCTCTTCCTCGGGAAAATCGATCGCCGCCTCAACATAGATCCGCAGGTGAGTCACCGCCTCCACCAGATCCTCGATCTGTCGGGAGAATACCCCCTGCATGGAACGAACGGCACAACGGGCAGCCTGCTCCGAGCTGCTCTCGATCAGATCGGCAATGGCCTCGGCCTGGGCCAGATCCAGTTTGTCGTTCAGAAAGGCCCGTTCAGAGAACTCACCGGGGCGGGCCAGTCTTGCCCCCTGGCTGCACACCTCCCGAAGCAGAAGATCGAGAATCACGGTGCCGCCGTGGCCCTGCAGCTCGAACACATCCTCACCGGTGAAGGAGTGGGGGTTGGGGAAAAACAGCCCGATGCCCTCATCAATCAACTCGCCCCGATTATCGTGGAACGGGCCGTAATGGGCATAACGGGGTTTGGGCTCGAACCCCAGCATCTGTTGGGCAATGGCCCGGGCCCTGGGGCCAGACACGCGAACGATGCCGACCCCGGCCTGTCCGGGTGCGGTGGCTATGGCTGCGATGGTTTCAGAACTCTGGCTCATGCTTTTTCCACAGGCTGAAAACAACAAAGGCTCCACACAGGAGCCTTTGCCGGGTCGGTTCGGGCACCGGTCAGTGCTTCTTGCCGGCCATTTCTGCTTCGATCTTGCGGGTAATGTACCACTGCTGGGCAATGGACAGAATGTTGTTCACCAGCCAGTACAGAACCAGACCTGCCGGGAACCACAGGAAGAATACGGTGAAGATCAACGGCATCATCTTCATGATCTTGGCTTGCATGGGGTCCGGCGGAGTCGGGTTCAGACTCATCTGCAGGAACATGCTGGCGCCCATCAGGATCGGCAGGATGAAATACGGGTCCATGACCGACAGATCCTGAATCCACAGCATGAACGGCGCATGGCGTAGCTGCACACTTTCAAACAGTACCCAGTACAGTGAGATGAAAACGGGCATCTGCACCAGGATGGGAAGACAACCACCGAGCGGATTGATTTTCTCCCGCTTGTACAGCGCCATCATTTCCTGGGACATGCGCTGTCGATCGTCACCGTACAGTTCTTTTAGCCGGGTCAGCTGAGGGGCGACCGCCCGCATCTTGGCCATGGATTTGTAACTGGTGGCGGACAGATGGAAGAACACTGCCTTGACCAGAACGGTCAACAGGATAATGGATACACCCCAGTTGCCAACAATGCTGTGGAACCAGTCCAGAATGATGAACAGCGGCAGGGAAATAAAGAACAGCCAACCGAAATCAACGGTGCGATCCATATTCGGAGCCATGGCTTCCAGGCGATCAATGATCTTTGGTCCGACATAGGCCCGGGCACCGATTTCGGCGGTCTCACCCGGGGCCACAGTGGTGGCAGGATAGACAAAGCCCATGACGTAATTCTGGCCACGCTGTGTGGTCTGGTACCGGGCCGGGATGTCGTGCTCGGGAACCCAGGCGGACAGGAAGTAATGCTGGAGGAAAGCCAGCCAGCCGTTGGTAACGGACTGGTTGATCTGGGTTTCCTGCAGGTCGCCAAAACCAAACTTCTCGTAGGGATCTTCCGGGGAGCTGATAACCAGACCTAGGAACGCCTGGATCCCCATGCTGGTCTGGGAGGTCGGATCCGGAGACTGGTCACGGACGATTTTACCGGTGAAATTGGCCTGCCAGTTATCACTGGACTGATTCTCAACCAGATACTTGACGCCGATCTCATAACTGTTGCGTTCGAACTGGTAACGCTTGGTGATCTGTACGCCGCTATCGGTAGTGTAAGTCAGATCTACCTGAAGCTGGTTGTCACCTTCAGCCAGCTCATAGCTCGCGGCATCTGCACTGTAGACGGGAGCAGAACCGTTCTTGCGGCTATCCGGACCGTCGCGACCAATCAGACCACTTTCGAGTACGTACAGGCGGTTCTGGGTGTTGTTCAGGAGAGTCAGCGGCTCCTTGCTGTTCAGGGTGTCGTCGTAGTCAAGCAGCTGTGCTCTTACCAGGTTACCGCTGACCCGATCAATCTGCAGGTCGTAGACGTCGGTGCGGACAGTGATGAACTGATCGCTCACCGTGGTGTTGTTTTCTGTTGAACTGACGACAGCCTGACCCGTTTCCGGCGTCGTGAACTCGCCATCACCGTCCACCTGAGCTGCATTATCTTCCGGAAGCACCATATCGTCTGAATTGCCCATGCTGCCGGAGGACTGCGAAGGCTGAGATTCAGCGACTTGAGCCGTCTCCGGCTGCTGATGGTAATCCTCATTCCAGGCAAGCACCATCAGATAACTGACAATAGCCAGGCCGGCAAATAATACGATGCGTTGAATATCCATAGAGTTACTGTCTGGTCTGGGTTGTTGTATGGGAATGATCAGCGTGTACGCAGGTTGTTACGATTTCCTGAACCCGGGGTTCTGTTGTTCCCGGCACAGGATCATAACCGCCTTCCGCCCAGGGATGACACCTTAACAGACGCCGGATTGCGAGAAATAATCCTTTAAGCGCGCCATGGTGGGTTATGGCTTCAACGGCGTATTGTGAACAGGTGGGGTAATGGCGGCAGTGACTGGCCATCAGGGGGCTGATTGCGTACTGATAGAAGCGGATGGGCAGAAGCAGGAGCTTGCGCATTAACCCGTTCCTCGACCGGCAGTGTCTGGTGTTGCTGCCCCGGATGGCTGAGATTGAGCGTACTTTTTTCTGAGACGTCGCCAGAGGTCGTCCATGGATGCCCGTACCGACTGGTTATCCAGGGAAACCAGTCCCTGACGTCCCAGAACCACGAGGTCGAGACCGGGCAGATCGGTCTGGTGCCGGAAACTTTCCCTGACCTGGCGTTTCACCCGGTTTCTCTGGACGGCCAGCTTCAGGTTCTTCTTCGAAAAGATCAAACCGATCCTGGCGTGACCGAGATTATTCGGTGTTGCCAGGATCAGAAAATTCCGGTGCGGAACCTTCAGCTGCACGTCGTTGAAGACTTTGCCGTAATCAGCAGGTCGCAAAAGACGATGTGATTTCGGGAAACTCAAAGCCTTCATGAGGCAATCAGAGCTTACGCGGACAGACGTGCGCGGCCCTTGGCACGACGACGGGAAATTACCTTGCGACCGTTCGCAGTGGCCATACGGGCGCGGAAACCGTGAACGCGCTTACGCTTCAGGACGCTTGGTTGAAACGTTCTTTTCATGGTGATGATCTCACAATTCGTAAGTTGGAAATTCAGTAACTGGCTGGAAAATGAACAGCCAAAACAGGAGCGGCATTCTATGCAAATACCGGTGGGAATTCAATGCTTATTGCTAGGGGGTTGTGCGCATGCTGAAAATTCTTGAATCAACTGGCCAGGTAATAAATTCAGTAAGTCTTTTTAGAATTCTTTTAAGGATTAATTATTACTGTTATTAGTATCGAAGGTTTCTGTGGATAAGCGATAAAAAAATTGAAAAAACAGTCTTTTGCGCGGTTTATAAGGGTATTGATAAGGCACCGTGAGCGCTGTGGACGGCGGCAGGGCGAAATGTGGGTAAGTCGGAATTGTGTGATGAATCCAAGTTATCCCCGGTTGCGTCCCGGGGTTCCTAACAGGGTTAAACCCCGGCTGTACACACAGGGCTGTGGGTAACTTTTAAAGAACTTATTTTCTGTACACAAGGTTGTAGGTAAGTTTGTAAAAAACTGAAATACAAAGAGATAAATTTCCACAGGCTGTTCATGAACCGGCTGCGGCTCTTTCACTGGGAGGCCGGTCGGGTTAGAATCCGGGGCCATCTCACTGGACAGGATGTCCCTTGTCCGTTCAGAGACATTTCAGGGTTATCGGGAGCAGGCTGTCGTGCCAAACAGTATGTGGCATCAATGTCTTGAAGTACTCCGGGACGAGTTTCCCGCACAACAGTTCAATACCTGGCTCAGGCCCCTGCAATCCGATCATCGGGAGGGGCAGCTGATGCTGTTCGCTCCCAACCGTTTCGTGATGGATTGGGTGAATGAAAAGTATCTGCGGCGTATTGAAGAGGTACTCAAGGATCTGAACGGCGGGCAGGCTCCCCGGGTCAATATGAAAGTGGGGTCGGCACCCCGTGAAGATGAACCCGTTAAACGCTCGGAAGCACCTGTGCGTGTGAATGGCCAGGTTCATGAAGAAAGCGGTAGCCGGGTTACCGAAGAAGAGAAGGGTGTGGCTGCCACGGTGGCCGGTTCGCCCTCTGTCCGCCCGAAAAGTGGCAGCGAGCGGCGGCCGGTTCAGGTTGAAGGTGATATCAAGCACCAGAGTTTTCTGAATGAGGGGTTCACCTTCGAAACCTTTGTTGAAGGTAAATCCAACCAGCTGGCACGGGCTGCGTCGATGCAGGTGGCGGAGAATCCGGGGGGTGCCTACAATCCGCTGTTCCTTTACGGCGGTGTTGGTCTGGGTAAGACCCACCTGATGCACGCCATCGGCAACGAAATTGTCCGTCGCAACCCCAAGGCGAAAGTGGCCTATCTCCGCTCGGAACGGTTTGTGGCAGATATGGTCAAGGCATTGCAGCTGAACGCCATCAACGAGTTCAAGCGCTATTACCGATCCGTAGATGCGCTGTTGATTGACGACATCCAGTTCTTTGCCCGCAAGGAGCGTTCCCAGGAAGAGTTCTTTCATACCTTCAATGCGCTGCTGGAAGGTGGTCAGCAGGTCATTGTGACCTGTGATCGGTTCCCGAAAGAAATTGTCGATATGGAAGAACGGCTGAAATCCCGGTTTGGCTGGGGGCTGACTGTCATGGTTGAGCCACCGGAACTGGAAACCCGGGTGGCGATTCTTATGAAAAAGGCCGATCAGGCCAACGTGAAGCTCAGCAGCGAAGCGGCTTTTTTTATTGCCCAGAAAATTCGTTCCAATGTACGGGAGCTTGAAGGGGCGCTTCGTCTGGTGATAGCGAATGCTCACTTCACCGGTTCGGAGATCACCCCTCCGTTTATCCGGGAGAGCTTGAAAGACTTGTTGGCGCTGCATGAAAAACAGGTGAGCATCGATAATATTCAGCGCACTGTGGCCGAGTATTACAA
Source organism: Marinobacter maroccanus (assembly GCF_002933275.1). GTDB lineage: Bacteria > Pseudomonadota > Gammaproteobacteria > Pseudomonadales > Oleiphilaceae > Marinobacter > Marinobacter maroccanus. Next base: position 287,796 of record NZ_PSSX01000003.1, on the reverse strand, counting down.
GATCAAGGTGGCCGACCTGCTATCCAAACGCCGAACCCGAACGGTCACCCGGCCAAGACAGGTTGCCATGGCGCTGTCGAAGGAGCTGACCAATCACAGTTTGCCGGAGATTGGCGATGCCTTTGGCGGTCGTGATCACACCACCGTTTTGCATGCGTGCAAGAAAATCGTGGAGTTGCAGGAGACTGATCCGGGCATCCGCGAGGATTATCAGAATTTTATGAGACTGCTGACCACCTGATGCCGGGCGTTGGCAAACAACATTCACCCTTCCAACATAAAGAAAGCTGAGTGCCATGAAACTGACGATCAGCCGTGAATCCCTGCTTACCCCGCTGCAAAGCATTGCCGGCGTGGTGGAAAAGAAACAAACCATGCCGGTGCTGTCCAACGTATTGCTGGTGGCCGAGGACAATACCCTGACCCTGACCGGTACCAATATGGAAGTGGAACTGGTGGCGCGGATTACACCGGTGCATGTGGATCAGCCTGGCCGGATTACCGTCCCGGCTCGTAAATTGTCCGATATTTCCCGGGCCCTGGGTGACGAAGCGCCGATGGAGCTGTCCCTTGAGGGCGATCGGTTGCATCTGCGCTGCGGAGCCAGTCACTTCACATTATCCACATTGCCGGCGGAACACTTCCCGAATGTGGAAGACGAAGACGAGAGCTTCCGTCTGGAGCTGCCGCAAAAAGAACTGGGCCGGATGCTAGATGCAACGGCGTTCGCCATGGCCCAGCAGGACGTTCGTTATTACCTGAACGGCCTGTTACTGGAAGTGGACAAGGATCATGTACGGACGGTGGCGACCGATGGTCACCGACTGGCGATGGCACATCTGGAACTGGTGACTAATTGCCCGGAGTTACGGCAGGTGATCGTTCCTCGTAAAGGGGTTCTGGAACTGTCCCGACTGCTGGATGACGTGGAAACACCGGTCACCCTGGTAATCGGTGACAATCACCTTCGGGCGACAGTGGGTTCTTACACCTTTACCTCGAAACTCATCGAAGGCAAATTCCCCGACTACAACCGTGTTATTCCGCGTGGGGGCGACAAGATTGTTCTGGCCGACCGCGCGACTCTAAAGAATACCCTTCAACGTGCGGGTATTCTGTCCCATGAGAATATCCGCGGTGTGCGACTCAACCTGGCATCGAATGAGCTCCAGGTCTTCGCCAATAACCCGGACCAGGAACAGGCCGAAGACGCGCTGCCGGTGGACTACCAGGGCGAATCCCTGCAGATCGGTTTTAATGTAGGCTATCTGGTGGATGTAATGAACGCGCTGGATGAGGACCAGGTAAAAATTACCCTGTCCAACCCGAATAGTAGTGCGTTGATAGAGGCGCAGAATGATAACCGCTGCCTCTATGTTGTCATGCCCATGAGGCTGTAGGAGGAGATGAGATTGATGAGTACCGTAACGAATGGAATCAAAGGCGCCTTCAGGATTGGCCAGACTGTGTCGGTACTCGGGCGCACCGGGATTAACTGGCTGCGGGGGGACCGTCCTCCCACGCCCAGGCTGTTGAGGCAGACGTTTGAGTCACTCGGTGCGACCTACATAAAGCTGGGGCAGTTTATTGCCAGTTCTCCCACGTTTTTCCCCAAGGAGTATGTGGAGGAATTCCAGTACTGCCTGGACAAGACCCCTAACCTGCCCTTCGGTGTGATCAAGAAGATCATCCGGGACGAGCTGGGTCGGCCGCTGGATGAGGTTTATGCGGAAATCGATCCGGTGGCATTGGCCTCGGCTTCGATTGCGCAGGTTCACGCAGCCCGGTTGGTATCCGGTGAAGAAGTGGTTATCAAGGTTCAGAAGCCGGGGGTTGAGAACATCCTGCTGACGGACCTGAACTTCCTGTATCTGTCCGCCCGAATCCTTGAGACTCTGGCGCCGAAACTGTCCTGGACTTCCATGTCCGGTATTGTGGAGGAAATCCAGCGGACCATGATGGAAGAGTGTGACTTTATCAAGGAAGCCAACAACCTGAAGGTTTTCCGGGATTTCCTGCATGACACCCATAATGAAGACGCGGCGGTGCCCAGAGTGTTTGAGCATTGCAGTACCCGTCGTATTCTGACCATGGAGCGCTTCCATGGTGTGTCACTGACGGATCTGGAGAGCATTCGCGGTTACGCCCGTGATCCGGAGCGCACCCTGATCACTGCCATGAACACCTGGTTTTCCAGCCTTACTCAGTGCGAGTTCTTCCACGCGGATGTTCATGCCGGCAACCTGATGGTCCTGAAGGATGGCCGGGTTGGCTTTATCGATTTTGGCATTGTTGGTCGAATCAAACCGGATACCTGGCAGGCGGTCAGCGATTTTATTTCGGCTGTGATGGTTGGCAATTTCGAAGGCATGGCCGATGCCATGATCCGTATCGGGATAACCCGCCAGATGGTTCGGGCTGAAGATCTCGCCGCTGATCTGAGAAGGCTGTATCAGCAGATGGACAAGATGGTGCCGGATGAAGTGCCCTATGAAGCGGACCAGGCGGAGGACGACGTTAATCACATTCTGATGGATATGGTTAAGATCGGTGAAAGCCACGGCCTGCATTTTCCAAGGGAATTTGCCCTGCTGCTGAAACAGTTCCTGTATTTCGATCGGTACGTTCACATCCTCGCTCCGGAAATGGATGTGTTTATGGATGAACGGTTGAATATGCTCCATTGAGGCTGTCGCCTTAAGCGATTGGCTTTTGTACACTAGGGCAGCGTTGCTGAAGTCAGGTAACGCTGCCCTTTTTGTTTTCCGGGTGTTTTTTTGGCTTCCTTCCCCCTCGCCTTCGAGTTTGCTTTTCTATGGCGCTTGTAAAATTTCAGACTGAAAATTTCCGCAATCTGTCTTCAGCGCCTGTTAGCTTCTCGCCTTCCTTTAATCTGTTGTACGGAGAAAACGGCAGCGGCAAAACCAGCGTCCTGGAAGGCATTGGCTATCTCGGTTTGGGGCGTTCTTTTCGGGTGAATCGTCATCAGGCGGTTGTGAGCCACGGTCAACAACGACTCACGGTGTTTGGCGGTCTCGATCATGGTCTGGAGGAAAACGATCGTGGGAATGACTCTGAACTCGTGCATCGGTTGGGGATATCCCGGGATGTCGGACAGAAGGAAACGGTTCTGCGGGTGGATGGGGAAGCGGTGCGTAGTTTGTCTGCTCTCGCTAAGCATCTGCCAGTATCGGTAATCGATCCTGGTGTGTTTGATGTGATTGCTGGGGGACCAGGAAAGCGGCGGCAGTTTCTGGATTGGTTAGTGTTCCACGTGGAACCTTCTTTCGGATCCTTATGGCAACAATGCCAGCGAGTCACATCACAGCGGAATCAAACGCTGAGAAATGGTAGACTAGACGAAGCTTTAATGCGGGTCTGGGACCATCAGTACACTACCCTGAGTGAACGGATTACCGAGGCTCGAGCTGACACCTTTGGCCGGTTCAAGGTGGCTTTTGAAAAACTGGTTCGGGAAGTGGAAGTGCCCTGGACCGAAGGTCTGAAGCTTGAGTACTACCCGGGCTGGGATGTAAGCCGCCCGCTGGCGGAATTGCTTGCCGATCATCGCGAGCAGGAACGAAAGGTTGGACACACGCTTTATGGTCCGAATCGCGCGGACATCCGGTTGAAGTTTCAGGGCAGGCCTGTTGCCGAAACCTTCTCCCGGGGCCAGCAGAAAACCCTGGTTATTTTGATGAAAATTGCCCAAGGCATGGTGTTGAGCGACCTGGGCAAACAGGTGACCTTTTTGCTTGACGACATTAACGCCGAGCTGGATGAAGGGCATCGGGCCATGTTGGCCAGCAGGTTACAGGCATTACGTTGTCAGGTGTTTATCACATCGATAGAGCGGCCCCTCGTGGGACAGCTCTGGCCCGGGGGTAACGCACCGGATTACAGATTGTTCCACGTGGAACATGGCAAATTGACGGAAGAATAAGACCGGTGCGAACAAGCTAGAAAGCCCCGGCCTATCACGCTTCAGGAGTTTCCGAATGAGTGAATCTAACTACAATTCCTCCAGTATCAAAGTCTTGAAAGGACTGGATGCGGTGCGAAAGCGGCCGGGTATGTACATCGGGGATACCGATGATGGCACAGGCTTGCACCACATGGTCTTTGAATTGGTGGATAACTCCATCGACGAAGCGCTTGCGGGCTACTGCTCAGAGATTGGGGTGGTTATCCACCCGGACGAATCGGTGACTGTAAAAGATAACGGTCGTGGTATCCCGGTGGATCTGCACGAAGAGGAAGGGGTGTCGGCAGCAGAAGTTATCATGACCGTGCTGCACGCCGGAGGTAAATTCGACGACAACTCCTACAAGGTGTCCGGTGGCCTTCACGGTGTGGGCGTTTCCGTAGTGAACGCACTGTCCTCTACCCTCACCCTGACTATCCGCCGTGATAACAAGGTCTACGAGCAGACCTACACTCACGGGGTTCCCAATGCGCCTCTGGCGGCTGTTGGCGAAACCGATGCCTCCGGTACCAAGGTGCATTTCATCCCGTCGCCGGAAACCTTCACCCATATTGAATTCCACTATGACATTCTTGCGAAGCGCCTTCGTGAACTGGCCTTCCTGAACAGTGGCGTCCGCATCCGCCTGACCGACGAGCGGTCCGGCAAAGAAGAAGTTTTTGAATATGAAGGTGGTCTGCGGGCCTTTGTTGAGCACCTGAACGCTAACAAGACCCCGATCAACCGGGTATTCCACTTCAACCGTGAGCGCGAAGACGGTATTGCCGTAGAAGTGTCCATGCAATGGAATGACGCCTTCCAGGAAAACCTTTACTGCTTTACCAACAACATCCCCCAGCGGGATGGAGGTACTCACCTGGCTGGCTTCAGGGCCGCCCTGACCCGTTCCCTCAACAACTACATTGAGCAGGAAGGTCTGGGCAAGAAGGCCAAGGTTGCCACTTCCGGTGATGATGCCCGTGAAGGCCTCACTGCCATCATTAGCGTGAAAGTTCCGGACCCGAAGTTTTCCTCCCAGACCAAGGACAAGCTGGTGTCCTCCGAGGTGAAAACCGCGGTCGAGCAGGAGCTGTACCAGAGTTTTGCGGAATACCTGCAGGAGCAGCCCAACGAAGCCAAGCTTATCGTCAACAAGATGATTGAAGCGGCCCGGGCCCGCGAAGCCGCCCGCAAGGCGCGGGACATGACTCGCCGCAAAGGCGCCCTGGACATTGCTGGCCTGCCCGGAAAACTGGCGGACTGCCAGGAGAAAGACCCCGCCCTTTCCGAACTGTACATTGTGGAGGGTGACTCGGCCGGTGGCAGCGCCAAGCAGGGCCGTGACCGCAAGACCCAGGCCATCTTGCCGTTGAAGGGTAAGATCCTGAACGTGGAAAAAGCCCGCTTTGACAAGATGCTCTCCTCTGCGGAAGTGGGCACCCTGATCACGGCGCTGGGTTGTGGTATCGGCCGGGAAGAGTTCAATCCTGACAAACTGCGTTACCACTCGATCATTATCATGACGGATGCGGACGTGGACGGTTCCCACATCCGCACCCTGCTGCTGACTTTCCTGTTCCGTCAGATGCGTGAAATCATCGAGCGTGGCCACGTCTTTATCGCCATGCCACCGCTTTACAAGGTCAAGCGTGGCAAGCAGGAGCAGTACCTGAAAGACGAGAAAGCCAAGGAAGCCTACCTTACCCAGACTGCCCTGGAAGGCGCCCAGCTCTATGTGAATCCGGAGGCCCCGGCCATCAAGGATTCCGCGCTGGAGACCATGGTCAAGGACTACCAGGCGGTTATGAACATGATTGGCCGCCTGTCCCGGGCTTACCCGGCGAAGGTTCTGGAACAGATGCTTCAGAACGTCACGCTCAAGCCCGAGCACCTGAAAGAGGAAGCGGAAGTGGCTCGCTGGGTCGCTCGCCTGGGCGATGGCCTGGACCTGGATACCCGTACCGGTACCAAGTACACCTTCTCGGTGACCAAGGATACCGAACGGGGTCTGTACCTCCCGAAAGTGACCATCTATGTTCACGGGATCCCCTACGATCACGTCTTCAGTCACGAGTTCTTCGAATCGTCCTCCTACGCGGCGATCGCCCGTATGGGTGAGACTCTGGATGGTCTCATTGAAGAAGGCGCCTACATCCAACGGGGTGAGCGCAAACAGGCGGTCCTGTCTTTCGAGGGTGCTTTGGACTGGCTGATGAAAGAGGCCCAGCGCGGCCTGAACATTCAGCGTTATAAGGGACTGGGCGAGATGAACCCGGAGCAGCTGTGGGAAACCACCATGGATCCGGAGACCCGTCGGATGATGAAAGTAACGATCGAAGATGCCATTGCGGCCGATCAGATCTTCACGACGCTGATGGGTGACGACGTAGAGCCTCGTCGCAACTTCATCCAGACCAATGCGCTGGAAGTGACCAACCTGGATATCTGATCAACCAGTCCCAGGTGCAATAAAAAAAGCGGCGGAGGCTTTCAAACCTCCGCCGCTTTTTTATGTCCGGCCTTATCGGAAAACGTCCAGGCCTGCTATTTCCCGGTGGTCGATTCCGAGGACTTGTTCCTTTCTTTCTCTTTCTCCGCAAGATGAGGCGCCATCACCTCTTCCAGGGTGTAACCGGTCAACCGGCGGATGGTGCGCCACAGATAATAGAAAATCAGCATCATCATGACCATCGAAGGAATGGCGATCATCGGATAACTCACCAGGGTCATCCGGCCAAGCTCTTCATTAAACGCCTCCGTACCGGATGGGCTGACCACGATCCACTTTGCAATGACGTAGTTCATGATCGATGAGAACAGGAAGGTGCCGGCAAAGAAGTAGCTGGCCTTCAGAAGCCGTTCTTCAAACTCATCAACCCGGTTGTGTTCCGCAAGCGTCTTATGGATCTTATCCACATCCAGAACACTCGGGTTATACAGCAGGGTGCGCACAAGGGGGTACTTGGTCTTTGTGGAGGCCAACACCGCCAGGCCAATGATTGCCGGAATTGCCGCTTCCTTGATGGCGAGCCAGCCGGCATCCAGTTCCAGTAAACCGATGCCGCCGGTCAGGCCGACACTGACCAGGCCAAGTACCGCGATGAAGTTTTTCTTCCGGTATTTGATCAGTTCAAACAGGCCCCAGCCCAGTGGAAACGCCAAGCCGATGAGCAGCGCGTTGACGTTGCCCAGGTGTTCCTCGCCACTGAATTTCATCAGGATAACGGAGGGAATGATAATGCTGACCAGCAAATCGACCCAGGGCCTTGGCTTGTGGTCCGGTACGTTGGCGGAGCTCGAAGACGTCATGATCTAGCCTGGTTGGTGAAACTGGAGCAGGCCGAGGGGCACTGCCAAACTCCTGGCAGTATACGACGAATCCGAGCCCGGACGTAACCGCTGCCAGAGTACGCCAACAGGGCGGCTGCCCGCCGACACTGAACCGACGCTTTTCTTTCTGTTATAAAAAAGCCGGGCTTATGCCCGGCTTCTCTGACTCCTCGTGAAATTCAGCGCCGATCAGGCACCAACTTCCTTGAGGCTCTCTTCCACAATTGCCAGACCTTCTTCCAGCACATCGTCTTCGATGGTGACCGGCATCAGGAAACGCAATGTATTGCCGTACATACCACAGCTTAGAAGAATCAGACCCTTCTCTTTCGCCTTCTTGGTTACTGCAGCCGCCAATTCCGGCTTGGGAGTATGGCTTTCCTTGCTTTCTACCAACTCAAAGGCAGCCATGGGACCGAGATTGCGTACGTTATCGACATGGGCAAACTGTTCCTGCCACTGACTGAAGCGCTGCTTCAGCTTCTCACCCAGCGCCTGGGCCTTGCCAAGAATGTCCTCTTCCTTGAACACATCGAACACGGCCAGCGCTGCGGCACAAGCTGTCGGGCTACCGGTATAGGTGCCGCCCAGCGAGTTCGGGCCGGAAGCATCCATGTACTTGTCGGTGCCGACGATCGCGGAAATCGGCATGCCATCGGCCATACTCTTGGCCATGGTCATGATATCCGGCTCAACACCACTGTGTTCGATGGCAAACATCTTGCCAGTCCGGCCAAAGCCACTCTGAACTTCATCCGCGATCATCAGGATGTCATTTTCATCACAGATCTTGCGGATTTCCTTCAGGAAACTGGTCGGTGCCGCGTAGAAACCGCCCTCGCCAAGCACCGGCTCGATGACGATCGCAGCCGTATTGCGCGCTGGGGAATCGGCTTTCATGGCCATCTTCAGGCCACGCAGGGCTTCGTCTTCGCTGACACCGTGGTATGGAACGGGGTAAGGCGCACGATACACGGTTCCGGGCATGGGACCGAAATCCGTCTGGTAAGGGGCAGCTTTGCCGTTCATCGCCATGGTGTAGAAGGTACGGCCGTGATAACCGCCGTCAAAGCAGATTACATTGGTCTTGCCGGTTGCCGCCCGGGCAATCTTCATGGCGTTTTCCAGGGCTTCGGCACCGGAGTTGGCCAGCATGACCTTGGCATGGCCACGTACGGGTACCACGTCACTGAGTTTCTCTGCCAGTTTAACGTAGCCCTCATAGGGCATAACCGTCTGGCAGGTATGCATCAGCTTGTCCAGCTGTGCCTTGACCGCTTCCACCACCTTCGGGTGACGGTGGCCAATATTCAATACGCCGATGCCGCCGGCAAAATCGATCATGCGTTTGCCGTCTGCATCCCACAATTCCGCATTCGTTGCGTGGTCGGCAAACTGTTCGTTGGGACTTGCCGCGCCCGCCGCAACGTAGCGTTCTTTGAGTGCCTGCAATTCTTTATTGCTCACTTTGCCATTCTCCCTGGGTTCAGGTTCGAAAGTTTCACCTAACAGTGTAAGTAGTACGGTGTCAGGAAACAAACCGACTATTGTCGCCCTCAGGCCGCATCGTCCCGGAATTGCAGTTTTGCCAGCCGCTGATAGAGGGCGTTATGGCGCATCAGCTCATCGTGGCTGCCCACTGCCAGCATGCGTCCCTGGTCCAGTACCGCAATACGGTCAGCGTCCCGCACCGTGGCCAGTCGATGGGCAATGACCAGGGTGGTGCGCCCGGCTGTCAGGGCCGGCATTGCCTGCTGGATCAGGTTTTCACTTTCTGCATCCAGGGCACTGGTGGCTTCATCCAGCAACAGGATCGGGGCATCGGCCAGCAACGCGCGGGCGATGGCAAGACGCTGCTTCTGGCCACCGGACAGGCCCAGGCCGGCATCCCCTAGCGGGGTTTCATAGCCTTTGGGCAGCGCCTGGATGAAATCGTGGGCATGGGCGATCTTCGCGGCCTGTTCTACGTCCTGCTGGCTGGCATCGGGCCTTGCATAGCGGATGTTATCGGCCACGGTGCCATGGAACAGGGCGGGATTCTGAGGCACCAGGGAAAAACACCGGCGCAGGGCATCGAGGGACAGCTCGGCGGTGTCCATGCCATCAATGAGAATGCTGCCCTCCGTTGGCTGGTAGAAGTGCAGCAGCAGATCAAACAGGGTGGATTTGCCGGCTCCGGACGGGCCCACCAGGGCCAGGGTCTCGCCCGCGTTTACCGTCAGGGTGAGATCCGTCAGCGCAGGAGTTTCCAAACGCCCCGGGTAACTGAAGCTCAGGTGGTCAATCTGGATCTCACCCTGAACGGGCTCCGGAAGGGTTCGGGTGGTCTCTTTACGCTCAAACGCCGGCTCGGTCTGCAGCAGCTCGAACAGCCGTGCCGCGGACCCGGCCGCCCTCTGCAACTCGCCAATCACCTCGCTGATGGCACCGGCGGCAACGCCCACCAGCAGGCTGTAGAACACGAAGGCCGCCAGTTCGCCGGGGCTGATCCGGCCGTTGATCACATCCAGGCCCCCGATCCAGATAACGATACCTACTGCGCCCATCACCAGGGAAATGGCCAGCGTGGTCAGCCAGGCCCGTTGACGGATACGCTGTCGGGCAATCTCGAAGGCCCGTTCCGATACCTCGGAAAAATACTTGCGGTCGTGGGGCTGATGGTTAAAGGCCTGAACCGTCTTGATCTGGGTGAGGTTCTCGCCCACGTAGCTGCCGACATCGGCCACCCGGTCCTGGCTGAGCCGGGACAGCGCCCTTACCCGCCGGCCAAAGAACAGGATGGGGGCTATCACCAAGGGGAAGCCCAGCAGAATGATGCTGGCCAGCTTGGCGTTGGTAATGAACAGCAGCAGCAACCCCCCGACCAGCATCAGGGCGTTACGCAGGGCAATGGATACGGTGGAGCCAATCACCGACTGCAGCACGGTGGTATCGGCGGTAAACCGCGACTGGATCTCCAGGGCCCGGTTCTGCTCGAAAAAGCCCGGATGAAGATCAATCAGGTGGTTGAACACCTTCTTGCGAATATCCGCCACCACCCGCTCGCCGATCCAGGACACCAGATAGAAGCGGGCAAACGACCCGAAGGCCAGACCCAGCACCAGTATGAAAAACAGCCCGATGGCCCTGGCGAGATTCTCCGGCGACTCGGTGGCTAATCCTTGATCCACCAGGATACGTAAACCCTGCCCTAGTCCGAGCGTAATACCGGCCGTGAAGATCAACGCCACCAGGGCACCGGTGACGGCCCGGCGATAGGGGCTGATAAAGTCGATAACCAGTTTCAGGGCCTTACGGTGACGAGTGTTAATGATGTGCCTCCACGGTGTTGGCTACTGTAGACTCCAGCTTCAATACGGTTTCGTCTTGGAACAGGACTAATCATATCTGAGTTCCCCTGGCTTTCGCTGGCAGGCAATCCTGTTATAGAGCATCAACAGGTGTTGGTGTGGAGAGCCTTGTCGGATTACGCTGCGCTAATCCGACCTACCAGGAGCCAGCACCGCCCGAAGCCGGAGTCAGACCGTAAACCGTAGGTCGGATTAGCCCAGCGTAATCCGACAACATTGTTAAAGGATATTCCCAGTGCGCGCCTACGCCGACAACGATTACCCGGCTGATCATAAACCGGACTGGAAAATCATTTCAGGCCTCTGGCCCTATCTCGCCGAATTCCGCGGCCGGGTGGCCTTATCCCTGGCTTTGCTGGTGCTGGCCAAGTTGGCGACGGTGGCCACACCCATAGCCCTGAAATACATCGTCGACTACCTGGACCAGAACCGCGGGGCGGACATGCTGTTGTGGATTCCGGTGATCCTGGTAGTGGCCTACGGCGCGCTACGCTTTGGCGCAACCCTGTTCAATGAGCTTCGGGATGCAGTTTTTGCGCGGGTGGCGGAGCGGGCCATGCGGCGGGTGTCCCTGCGGGTGTTCGAGCACCTGCACCGGCGGGAACTGGCCTTTCACCTGGACCGCAAGACCGGTGGCCTGGCCCGGGATATTGAGCGGGGCACCAACGGCATCAGCTTCCTGCTGCGCTTTACCCTGTTCAACATTGTGCCTACCCTCCTGGAAATCCTGATGGTGGCCGGCATCCTGTTCGTGGTGTTCAACGTGGGTTATGTGTTGGCGATCCTGGTGGCTGTGGTGGTGTATGTGGTCTTTTCCATCAAGATTACCGAGTGGCGGACCAAATTCGTGCGCGAAGCCAACGCCCGGGATAACCAGTCGAACTCGCGGGCGATAGACAGCCTGCTGAACTATGAAACCGTCAAATACTTCAATAATGAACGCTACGAAGCGCAGTTATACGACGTTGATCTGGACGACTGGGAGCAGGCCCGGCTGAAAAACCGGTTGTCCCTGGCCGCGCTGAACTCCGGCCAGGCATTGATTATTGGTCTGGCGATGATCGTGATCATGGCCATGGCCGTTCGGGAAGTGGCCAGCGGTGAGATCACCCTGGGTGATTTCACCATGATCAACGCCTACCTGCTCCAGCTGTTCATTCCCCTGAACGCCCTGGGCTTTGTCTATCGGGAAATCCGGCAGGCCCTGGTGAATGTCGAACGCCTGTTCAAACTGCTGGGCGATAAACCGGCTATTGAGGATGCCCCTGATGCCACCGGGCTTGTTGTGGATAAAGGCGAAGTGCAGTTCGAGCATATTCACTTTGCCTACCGCCCGGACCGGCCGATCCTGCGGGATGTGAATTTCTCCATCCCGGCCGGTCACAAGGTAGCTGTAGTGGGGGCCAGTGGTGCCGGCAAATCCACCCTCGCCCGCCTGCTGTTCCGTTTTTACGACGTCGATCAGGGCGCCATCCGTATCGATGGCCAGGATATCCGTAACGTGAGCCAGGACAGTCTGCGCTCGGCAATTGGTGTGGTGCCCCAGGATACCGTGTTGTTCAACGATACCCTGTACCGGAACCTGGCCTATGGCCGGCCGGAGGCCACCGAAGAAGAGGTCTATCGGGCGGCCCGGATGGCTCACCTGGAAGACTTTATCCACAGCTTGCCGGAGGGTTACGGAACGAAGGTGGGCGAACGGGGCCTCAAGCTCTCCGGTGGTGAAAAACAGCGGGTGGCCATTGCCCGGGTGATTCTGAAGAACCCGCCGTTGCTGATTCTGGATGAGGCCACTGCCTCGCTGGATTCACTGTCGGAGCAGGCGATTCTTGGCGCGCTCAACGAAGTTAGTCAGCAGCGGACCACGCTGGTAATTGCCCATCGACTGTCCACCATCCGTGATGCCAACACCATCCTGGTGATGGATGGCGGGCGTATTGTCGAAAGCGGCAGCCATAAACAGCTGCTGGCCGCTGGCGGCCACTACTCCCATCTCTGGGCGCAGCAGCACAGCAGTCAGAAAGAAAGCAATGACGACAAAAAGGACGCCAGTGACTAATCCGGCCTGAGCCTTTCGGCCAGACCTGAGGCGCGCACCACCTGCTGCCCGACAGCGTCCCTGAGAACGTCCTGGTGGCCGGTAATCAGGCTGAACCAGTTCCTGGCCCGGGTGATGCCGGTGTAGATCAGTTCCCTCGTCAGGACGGGGCTGAGGCGGTCTGGCAGCACCAGGCAGGTGTGGTTGAACTCCGAACCCTGGGATTTGTGCACCGTCATGGCATACACGGTTTCCAGCTGCTGCAGACGACTGGGCGAGATCCAGCGGATACCGCCAGGCGTGTCGCTGCTGGGGAACGCCACTCGCAGGGTGTATCGGGGTTCCCCGGTTTCAGTCCGGTCCCAGGGCACGCTGACGGTAATGCCGATGTCGCCGTTCATCAGGCCCAGGTTGTAGTCGTTGCCGGTAATCAGCACTGGTCTGCCCGGGTACCAGCCTTCCGCCCTTGGGATCAGCTTTCCCGCCAGTAACTGCCTTGCGATCCGGTCGTTCAGTCCTTCCACACCCCAGGGGCCCTTGCGCAGGGCACAGAGCACCTGGAAATCACTGAAGGCTTCAAGCACCTGTAACGCCATCGCATCCCAGTCTTCCCGGGGGCTGTTTTCGTTCAGGCCGTGATTCTGTAACCGTTCCAGATAATGGCGATAACCAATGGGAGGCGGCAGACTCTGGCCGTTCACGTGCCGACCCTGTCCGGCATTGCGGAATGCCTCGGGTGAACCGGTAATGGCATGGCGACACACCAGGTCCAGAGTATCCTCCGGGTCTGGTTTTGCGGATTGGCCGTTGAGCAGGATGACATCGTCGAAGGCCGCTTCCCGGATCCGGCGCAACATGGCGCTATCCAGCGCATTGGTATTCACGGCTTCCGCGAACGCCCGGATGCCGCTGTCCTCCTGGAAACGGTAACTCTTGCGCAGCATGGCCACGGCCTGGTCCATGGGCTGGCCGGTAGCGTCCACCAGTGACTCCGGTATCTCGCTGCCGGTCATGGCGGCCAGCCACTTTGCCGTTTCCTGGGTGTAGTGGGCCTGCAAGGCGCGCTGACACAGCTCACCCAGTACCGCACCGGCATCCACCGAGGCCAGTTGGTCCTTGTCGCCCAGCAGTATCAGCTGGGCGTTGGCGGGCAGGGCATCGAATACCGACGCCATCAGGTCGACGTCCACCATGGAGGCCTCGTCGATCACCAGGATATCCACCAGCAGCGGGTTGTCGCGGTTATGGCGGAATTTGCGGGTATCCGGCCGGCTGCCCAGCAACCGGTGCAGCGTCGTCACTCTGGAGGGGATATCACCCAGCTCCACGTTGCCGGGCAGCTCGGCAAGGGGCAAGCGGCTGACCGCACCACCGATGGATTCGTTCAGGCGGGCAGCCGCCTTGCCGGTCGGGGCGGCCAGGCGGATGCGGTATTTGCGCCCGGCCCGTTCAGGGGATTCCCCGGCGACCGCCTGCACGGCTGCCAGCAGATTAACCACGGTGGTGGTTTTACCGGTGCCTGGGCCGCCGGTGATCACGGCGAAACGGTTTCGGGCCGACAGGGCACAGGCCAGTTTCTGGTAATCCACCGGTTCTGACGACTGGAACAACTGGCCGAGGGCCCCGGACAGGGTTTGGGCCGGTCCGGATTGCGGATCCGCCAGGGCGGACGGCAGAGCCAGGCGTTGGGTGATGCCTTCAGCAATGCGTTGCTCGTAGCGCCAGAATCTGCGCAGGTAAAGCCGGGTTTCATTCAGCACCAGTGGTGTGGTATGTGAGCCATCACTTACGGCGCAGGCCTTTTCCAGTATGCTCAAACATTCCGGAAGCGTCACAAAAGCAAGCACCTCGTCCGGCTTGGGCTGGTCCGGTTTGACGGTGCCGGAATCGGTGAGTGGTTCGTAAACCGACTCCTCCGGTGGCAGTGACAGCGTATGGCCGGCATCGGCAAGGAGATGGCCCAGATCCACGCAAACATGGCCACGGCCCACCTGATGCGAGACCAGTGCCGCCAGCAGCAGAACCAGCGGGTGCGGGCGTTCGCCCTGCTCTTCCGACAGTTCACGGATCAGCCGGGCGAAACCCACATCCAGCGGGCGGATCCACTCCGCCTGCTGCCAGTGCAGCAGCAGTGCCTCGGTTTTATCCGGGCTGGTGAGCAGATCGTTGATATCGATGCTGGCATCACCGGCTGCCGTCATGGTCGAGGTTTCCGGAGCTGTGTCCTCCGCGAACAGATCAATCTGGTGGTCGGATTTTCCGGTGTGAGAACGCGATCGGCTCATGCAGCCACCTCCCCGGTTACGGACTCGCCATCAAACAGGGCATCCAGCTGTTCAATCAGGACTCTGGGTGGTTTGTCGGTGAAGGCACCGCCGCTGGCCGAATCGACGCCTCGCAGAAACAGATACACCGCGCCGCCAATGTGCCGGTCGTAGTCGTAATCTGGCAAACGGGCTTTCAGCAGCCGGTGCAGGGCCAGCAGATAGAGCAAGTATTGCAGATCATAGCGTTTATCCAGAATGGCGTTGCCCATGGCCTGGTCGGTATAGGCGCTGTCATCCTCCCCCAGGGTATTGGATTTGTAGTCCAGCACGTAATACTGCCCGTTGTGTTCGAACACCAGATCGATAAAGCCTTTGAGCATGCCGTTGAATCGGGTCTCCTCGACCCGGGGCCGGTCTGCCCCGTTCAGGGTGTGCGCGGTTACCAGCTGGTCCAGTTTCCGGACGCTGACGTTGCGGCTTTCAAACCAGAACTCCAGTTCCGGGCGCAGGGTGGTCAGGTTCGCCAGGCTGACGCGTTCTCTGCCCGCCCGGTCGAGGCTCAAGGGCCTGCTGATCAATGCCAGCAGCCAACGCTCCAGTGGTTCCACCCAGTCACTCCAGCCACGTGTTCCGCAGCGGCGGGTCAGTTGCTCATGAAGCAGCGGCGGGTTATCCACAAGCCGCTTGAACCCCTGCTGCGTGCACCATTCCAGCAGTTCGTGCAGGAAGGTGCCGGGGCCGGCGCCCTTGGGAAAGTTGTGCTGGTTGCGTTGCGTAGCTATGGGTTCCGCCTCTTCCCCTGCCTCCTGGCTGCTTTCTTCCAGCAGGTTCTGGGCCTGGGCATCTTCCACCTCACCGGTGAAGGCGATTCCGGTGCCGGTCATGCCGGTGTATTCGATGGACGAGTAACTGGCAATCCACCAGTCCTCTTTTGCCTCCCGGGAAGAGACCAGCGCCGGGCCGAGGGCCTCCGGGGCCTGCTCATGGTATTGCGTCTCGTCCGGATCCGGTAACGGGCTAATCCGGATCTCTGCTCTGCCCTGGGACAGCTGACTCAGGCAGTCGCTGATACGGCCCAGCCCGTCGCCGGCAATAAGGTAGCCCAGACCGCTTTGCTGCCAGTTGTCCAGGGCCGCCGTGCCCACCCAGGTGGCGAACCGGGCCCGGGTCAGGGCCACGTAGAGTTTGCGGATATCCTCGCCAAGGCGCTCCTGGTCGGCCCTGGCGACGTCTTCTGGCGCGGGGTCGAATACGGTGACCAGCTTGCCCTGGTCATCGTGATAGCGCACGAAGGCCTGCTTTTCACTCTGGGCGCGAAAGGCCGTGCCGAAGGGCAGGAACACCAGGGGATACTCGAGACCCTTGGACTTGTGCACGGTGATAACCTTCACCAGGCCGGCATCGCTTTCCAGCCGCAGGGTACGGTGTTCGTCTTCCTCGTCGGCCGCCCGCAGGATTTGGGTGTAGTGGTGCACCAGGGCATGCTCGCCGTCCAGTTGCAGGCTGTCCTGCTGCAGCAATTCGGCAATGTGCAGAATGTCCGTCAGCCGCCGTTCACCGTCGGGCCGTTGCAGCAACCGGCCCGGAACCTCGAAATCCATCAGGAAACTGCGCAACATGGGCAGGACACCCTGCTTCTGCCATTGCTGCTGATAGCCGATAAAGCGCTCGATTTCCCGCTCCAGCACGAGCTCGTCGGTGAGTAGCTGATTCATGACATACCAGGACCGGCCCAGAGTGGGCGTGGCCAGGGCCGCGCGGATGTAGGCCAGTTGCCGGGGCTCGGCAAACGCCCGCAGCCAGCACAGTATTTCTCTGGATTCCCGGGAGGTCAGCACCGAATCCCGGTCTGACAGGTAGACGCTCTTGATGCGTCGCCGACCCAGGGCGTCCCGCACCGCGCTGGCTTCGTTGCGGTTGTTGACCAGTATCGCGATGTCTTTCGGGGCAACCGGCTCCAGATCCTCCGGATTATCCGGCAAGGCAAAACCCGCCTGCCCGGCCTGGCCCAGGGTCAGCAAACGGGCGATCTCACTGGCGCAGGTTTCTGCCACGTCGGCCGTGGCGGTGCCCTTGGCAATGCCTTTCGGATTGCCGTCCCTGTCCTCTTCCCCGGATTCGTGGGTCCAGAACACCAGGCTGGGTTGCACCTCTCCGTCGATCGACCAGCTTCGTTTGGTGCCGTTGGCGTCCACACCCTGGAACGGCAGCGGTGAGGTGTCGCCCTTGCCGAACAGGAAGGCGCCGTCCCGGCTGTTCTGGTCACTGTGTTCAAAGACCCGGTTAACCGCCGCCACCATGGTCTTGGCGGAGCGGAAGTTCTTACCCAGTGTGAAGGTGCGCTCTTTCACGCCCTGCCGGGCCTGCAGGTAGGTGTAGATGTCGGCACCCCGGAAACCGTATATGGCCTGCTTGGGATCGCCGATCATCAGCAGGCAGGTACCGTGATCGCCACCTGCCACGTCATAGATACGGTCGAAAATGCGGTACTGCACCGGGTCGGTGTCCTGGAATTCGTCGATCAGGGCCACCGGAAACTGGCGCCGGATCGTGGCCGCCAGCTGGTCCCCGCGGGGGCCGTGCAGCGCATCGTCCAGCCGGGTGAGCAGATCGTCAAAGCCCATTTCCGAGCGTTTCTGCTTTTCCGATTCCAGCCGTTCAGCAATCCAGAGGCTGGCGTGGCGCAGGATATCGGATTTGGCGCTGGGCTGGTTCTGGCTGAAATCCAACAGCGCGTCGATGGCCTCGAAGGCAGGGTGATGGGGGGCGGATTCATCGCCCTTGAGAATGTTGTCGAGACCCTCGGGCGTCTGATTTTTATAGCCGGCGGCACTATCGATTTTTTCGGGCAACAGGTCGTCCGATTCCGCCCAGGCAACCAGAAAATCCCAGACCTTGACCATGGCGTTCTTGCTCCCGCCATGGAGCCGCTTGCTCTTGTTCAGATCGTTCAGCAGCTCGATGACTTCCCCGCGCCATTGACCCCAGGGGTGAGCCTTCAGGGCCTGTGATCGTTCCAGGCGCCGCCTGACCACCTGGTCGATGGCCTGGTAAACGCTGTCCGGCGGTGTGCCCAGGCTCTGAGGGTCGTCAATCAGGTTGCGAACACCCTGGCGCAGATCCCCGGGCGTTTTCCAGTGGCTCAGGGCCTCGTCCATCAGCGCCGGGGGCAGCGGATAGACAAAGGTGCGCCAGTAATCCCGGGCGACTTCTTCCAGCAATTCGCTCTGGTCGGTCTCCAGGGTGAGTTTGAACAGGCTGCCGCTGTCGAAGGCGTGCTCGCTGAGCATGCGGTTGCAGAAACTGTGAATGGTGGATACCGCCGCCTCGTCCATCCACTCGGCGGCCAGCAGCAGCTTCTTGCGGCATTCCGGCCAGCTCGCCGGATCCGGGTAGCTTTCATCCCGTAGCTGATAGATCAGCGCCGTTTCCGCGGGCGGGTTGGGCTCGTCGGGGGCGTCGGAAAACACCTCGGCGGCCTGGGTGAGCCGGGTGCGGATACGGTCACGCAGTTCCTTGGTGGCGGCCTCGGTAAAGGTCACCACCAGCAGATTGGGAGGCAGCAGGTTCTGCAGTGGGCTGTCGGGCGACTGGCCGTGGCCAAGCACCAGGCGCACGTACAGAATGGCAATGGTGAAGGTTTTGCCGGTGCCGGCACTGGCCTCGATCAGGGCACTGCCGTTAAGGGCCAGGGCCAATGGGTCCAGGTTCGGGTTCCGGTTGTTCATCTGTTCCGTCATTCCACACTCCCGATCTGATCCGCCGCCGACTTGCCCTGCTCCGCTTCCCAAACCGGCACGTAGAGCTGATGCAACAGGGCTTCAAATTCGCCACTGGCCATCAGCCGTTCCGGCGTTTCGAAAGCGCCCATCAGGTAACCGGTGTCCCGCTCCAGAGCAGTGGTGTAGGCCTGCTCTGCCTCATTGATGGCATGCTCGTGATCACCGACATACTTTTTACCGCCGTAGAAACTGGTGATCCAGGCAAAGCCGGCCTCGCAGTGAATCGGCAAGGCCCGGGTGGTGGCTTCCATCCACCGGGTGAGTACCGCCTCGAACAGCGGTCTGGCCTGTTCCGGAGCCAGAGCTGCAAAGCGGAACCGGCGGCCCTCCTCCTTGCCCAGAACCAGGGTTTGGAATGGCTGCCCGCTCAGTTGCCCGGCCAGATGAATCAGCCAGTCCCGCATCAGGTTGGCGTAGCGCACTTTCCTGCTGGCGGAGCCGCTCAGCAGGCTGGAACTGGCCACCACCAGCCTGCACAAGTCGCCCCCGGCATTGCAGCGAAGGCCGTCGATCAGATCGGCAACGGCTACCGAGCCGAGGGCATTTTCAAACTGGTAGTCAAAAGGCAGGGGCTCAGCGACCGCTTCCGGCCACTCTGCCAGTGCACCCTGGTACCGTTCGAACAGGTCCGGCAAGCGACCGGCCAGCTCGGAACGCAGGCGGTGCTCGGTGACGCCCATGCCCAGGTCCCCGCGGCGGGCCATCCGGTCAAGGGTCGTCTGCAATCGTTCATCCAGTTCTTCCTCATTGCTGGCTTTCAGCAACCCGTCCTGAATCAGCTCGTTATCCAGGCGCCAGCGGTCGAGGCCGTCGAGATCGAAATTCTCGTTGTCGGTGTCGTCGTCCTCGACATCCTCGAAACGCACCTGCAGTCGACGCTGGTAAAAGGTGTCGATGGGCTTTTTCAGGAAAGCCGCCAGATCGTTCAGGCTGATAGGCTCCTCGGGCGCCTGGTACGGAAGGGCAGACTGCGTCTGCTCTATCGCTCCAGCACCATGAGCACTGCGCCATTCCCGTTCAAAGGTGAACAGATGACGGGCCTGCAAGACGTCGTTCAAGGGCCTGGGTGGGCTGTCTTCGCCCTCATCACCATCTTCCAACCCGTTGGCTTTCGGGAAATAGGCCCGGCTGAAGGGTTGCAGTGGATGCTGGGTGGTTAGGGCTTTGGTGACCTTTGCCTCCGGTTGCCCGGACATGGACCACAGGCTGTCCAGATGATCCTGTAGCTGACCCACCAGCACCGACGGTGGCCGTTCCGAATCATCCTTGATGCTGCGGCCTACCCAGCTGATGTACAGCTGCTCCCGGGCGGACAACAGGGCTTCCAGGAACAGGTAGCGATCGTCTTCCCGGCGGGAGCGGTCTCCCGGGCGGTAGTCCTGGGCCATGAGGTCGAAATCCACCGGCGGCCGGGAACGGGGGTAGTCACCGTCGTTCATGCCCAGCAGGCACACCTTCCGGAAGGGAATGGCCCGCATGGGCATCAGGGTGGCGAAATTCACCTTGCCAGCCAGGAAGCGCTGGTTCAGGCCGCCTTCATCCAGCCCCTCCAGCAGGATATCCTTGACGATATTCAGGGGCAGCGTCTGCTGCTCCAGGCCGGCGGCCATGGCGTCATCCAGCCACTGTTCCAGCTGGCGCCGGAAACGGTTCAGCAGCAACAGGTCGCTGCCTTCCACCTTGTGGAAAAACTGCCCGAGCATCGCTGAAAACAGGCGTTCCCAGTCTCCGGGTGTGCGATTGCTCTGCAGCGCCTGCCAGAGGGTTTCCAGTTGATGCACGAAGTCGTTCAGGCGGCCGGCGAGGCTGGCCTGAAGGCCTCCGATCTCGCCGAAGGGTTCCACGCCGCCCCAGGGCTCGTCTTCACCCATGCCATAACCCAGCAGCATCGCCCGCAGGCCGGATTGCCAGGTATTGCGCTCCAGTTCCGCCGGCAGGTCCAGACTTTCCCGGTGCTGGCCGTGCAGGCCCCAGCGGATATTGGCACCCTCTACCCAGCGTCGGGCCAGGGGAATCTCGTCTTCGCTGATCCCGAAGCGGTCCCGTATGCCGGGCACTTCCAGCAGACTGATGATCTCACTCACCGCGAATCGGCTGCGTGGTAGTGACATCAGGGTTTCCAGGGCGATCAGTACCGGTTCGTGGTGGCGCTGGCCCTGGTCGGAAATAGTGAAGGGTATGTGGCGTCTCCGGCCCGGCTGATAACGGCCGAACACGGCCTGGATGTGCGGCGCGTACACGTTGATATCCGGCACCATCACGATGACGTCCCGGGGCCGCAGCGTTGGATCAACGTTGAAGGCCGCGAGCAGTTGATCGTGCAGAATTTCCACTTCCCGCTGGGGGCTGTGGGCCTGATGGAACGCCAGGGAATGATCCTGCTGCAAATCCAGTTGTCGTTGCTGCTGGCGGATTTCCTGGAGCGGCGTCAGGTTGTGGATATCGTTCTGCAGCTGGTGCAGCAGGCGCGGTGCGTCCTCGTTGCCATGGTCCGAGAAGATATCGACTTTCTGGTCCGGGGTCTGGAAGCTGCCCCGGTATTCCTCCGGGTTATCGAACTCGTCCAGCAGCCGGATGTAGTCGCGGCCCTGCTTGCCCCAGGCGGCCAGCAGCGGATTGGCGTGCTGGTGCAGCTGGTCCGGATCTTCAACGGATGATAGCGCGGGATGGGTTTTGCCCCGTTTGCGTTCGGCGGTGAGCAGCTCCCGGTCGCTGATGATATCGGCCCAGTAAAACTGGCAGGGGTTGTGAACACACAGCACCACCTGACTGAACCGGCTCAGCACATACAAAGCTTCCAGCGCTTGCCGCGGCAGCGAGGAGACGCCAAACACGACGATGCGGGTCGGCAGCTGGGACGGATTGGCAGGTGCCGGCATGCGTTGGCCCTGCGCCATGAACCGGGTGTGGATCTGCGAGCGGCTGGTATCGGCGTCAGCGCCCACATCCTCAACCAACCTCCGCCAGAGCAGGGGTTGCCAGCGGGTTTCCGCATCCAGCGGCTTTTCCTCTGCCCGAGCCGTGATTATCACGTCCTTGCCCTGCTCCCAGGCCGCCAGCCAGTCGGCCCGGAACACCTGGTACTGGTCGAACAGATCCGCCACCTTTTCCGCCAGCTGGAAGTTGCGCAGGTCCGGATCGTTGCCCTCCAGAAACCGGGCCAGTGGGGTAAAGGCCTCGTCCTGCCCCACCAATTCTGGAAGCAACCGGTACAGCCGCCACACCAGGCGACGCTTGTCGAAGGGCGACTGTTCCGGCACCTCGCCGTCCGGTAGCACCGCCCGGTAGGCCTGCCAGATAAACCGGGCCGGGAACAGAAAGTCCATGCCGGCGGCAATTCCCAGGCCACCTTCCATGCCATCGTTGGTTCGCTTCTCCGCCAGTGCCAGCTTCAGCCACTGGGCAATGCCGTTGCTCTGCACCAGGAAGGTCTCGCTCTGCAGCGGGGGCATGGGGTTATGCCGGCAGATGTACACAACGGCCCGGCGCAGATCTTCCAGATGGTTGGCGTGGATCGCGTGAAACCCGGGCTCGATGTTGGCGGGTTGCTCAGTGGGATCGGTGGAGAGTGTGGCCATGAATTTCCTTGTCTGGAGTGCAGTTCAATCCTGTTGCCACAGGTTACCGTATGTGACCACAGATGCGGACAGTCTGAAACGTCTGATCTCCGAAAATCATAACGGCCCGTCGCGACAAACGGTGTCGTGAGTTATCTGCAAGATGGAGAAGCACTATGTGGACACTGATCACTGGCGCGGGGTCAGGCATCGGTCGGGCTCTGGCCCTGGAACTTGCCGCTCGGGGCGACGACCTGATTCTTGCCGGCCGCACGGCGTCGAAGTTGGAGGAGGTCGCAACAAAGCTCCGCGTTGAGGCGCCCAACCGTGAGGTGATGACCCTTGAAGTGGACCTTGCAGATCCCGCAAGCACCCGCAATCTGGCGCAACAGGTGACTGATGCCGTCGATCACCTCTCAGCGTTTGTGTATTGCGCTGGCGTCGGCGAACCGGCGTCGGATTTTGCCAGCCTTGGCCTGATTGATTTTCAGGAAGCGCTGGCCGTTAACGTGTCTGCCCCGATGCTGCTCACCCAGTCGTTGTTGCCGGTGCTGAAAGGCGGCGATCCTGCGTCCAGGATTGTCATGATCGGTGCGGGCATGGACAAGCACGCCCAACCGGGAACCGGCAGTTACGGGATCAGCAAAATGGCCCTTCGTCGGCTGGTGCGCCAGCTGTCCGTGGAGTTCGACACCATGTCGGATGGACCGGTGGTGAGCCTGTTTCAGCCCGGGCTGGTGGATACTCCGGGCATCCGAAGCCACATCGAAAAGGCCGAAAAACTGGAGCTGCCGCACGCAGAGTGGCTGGCCAAGCGCCTGGAAGCGGGGGAATGCCTGACTGCCGAGCAGGCGGCCAGCGCTCTGCTGTTCACGCTGAATCAGGTTCCGGAAAGTGATTTTCACGGCGCAGTGTTCAACGGCGCCGATCTGGTGGATTCGCTGTCATTCGCTGGAAGCTGACGAACTGCCAGGCGGTATCCTAGAGGGGGACCCGCATGGTTTCGGAGCCGCTGTCAGGCATACCGATCATTTCATCCGTTCCTGTTGGCGGAATGACATCGGTGTGCTGGACTTTGTATTCGTGGAAATACTCGCGCACCGCGCAGGCTCCGGAAAACATCACCGGTTTATCGTAGGCGTCCGTCAAGATGTAGCCCTGGCCCTCCAGGTAGAACCGCGCCATGTAATAGCGCCCTTCCATTGAGACGATTTCCAACAGGGAAATCGTGTCGTACTTGTGCTTCTTCAGTTCGCCAGTGTCCATATGCATCGGAAGTCTCCCGAGGGTTTATTGTCGTAATGAAGGTTACGGAAAGCACAGCCAAACAGGTCAATAAACGAGCAATTAGAAGGATCCGGCTCACCGAGCGCCTCGTATCGGTTAAAAGGTGAACAGTAGAGAGGTGCCATCATGGGTCACCAAAAGATCATTCTCGGAAAGTGGCTGATTCCCGTTCTTCTGGCTTTTATGGGGGTGGCCATCCTCGGATCCTCACAGTCTGTGGCCAGCGACAAAGACGCGGAAATCCGCGACACCATCCTTCGCCAGATCGAAGCCTTTGCCAACAACGACGAAGAGCAGGCCTGGGCCCACGCGTCCGAGGGCATCAAGCGTCGATTCGGGTCGTCCCAGGTGTTTGTTGATATGGTTCGCGAAGCCTACCCTGCCGTGCACAACGCCACGGCCATCGAATTTACCCAGCGCGTGCCCCATGGCGCCTTTGAAATCCAGGTGGTGCGCTTGCAGGGACCGGAAGGCAAGCGGTGGGACGCCTATTACCGGATGGTGCTCACTGAAGGCGCCTGGAAGGTGGCCGGCGTGAGACTCCAACCGGCCGAGCTGGGCATTTAACGGGCTCAGGCCAGGTGCCGCCCGCCATCCAGGGGTAGGGTTCTGCCCGTAATGTAGGGATTGTCCAGCAGGAACTGCAGTGTGGCGACAGCGACCTCGGCCCCGGGCTCGATGCCCAGCAATGATTTTTTCAGGGTTCTTTCCCGGTAGGCCTCGCTGTCGCCCTGGTTGAACATGATCAGGGAGGGGGCAACCGCGTTCACCTTCACGTTCGGCGCCAGCAATCTTGAAAACGACAGGGTCAGGTTGGTCAGCGCGGCTTTGCTGGCGGCATAGGCGATATGTTTCGCGCTGCCTTTTTCCACCACATAGTCCGTCATGTGGATAATATCGGCTGTCGAATCACCCTTCTCCAGCATGGAGCGGCACGCCAGATTGATCCGGTACGGTGTCATCACATGAATCTGCATCATTGCGTTCATCACGTCTGCAGGGTCTGAATCCTCGCTTTCCGGCAACCAGTCCGAGGCATTGTGAATAATGGCTCGCAGCTCGCTTGTTCGTGATTTCAGGGCCTCGATAAAGTCATCAATGCCCTTATTCGTTGCGAAATCCGCGTGGATACACTCGGCCCCGGCTCTCTGCAGCGCATCGATGGCCGGTCGATAGGTGCGGTAGGTAACGATGATGGGCTGGCCACGATCAAGGCAGGCTCTGGCGAAGGCCAGGCCGATTCTCTGGCCGGCGCCGGTGATCAGAACAGGTGCGGTCATGACATCTCCAATCAGGGTTCAATCTGCTTAATCTCTGAATTGAATACGTCAATAATCGTCTCGCAGAGCCATTTATGACCGGATTCTTTCTCCGAGTTCTGGTCCCAGCACAGGTCAAAGGAGAACACCACCTCCTCCAGTGGCAGCGGGGCGGCTTTGAGATGTTTCAGGCGCGGATCCAGCGCCAGCAGGCGCTGTGGCGCTATGGCAATCAGATCTGTTTTCAGCAGGATATCGGGAATGGCATCCCAGCTGGACACAATCAACGCAGAATGTCGTTCAAAACCGCGCCCGGCAAGGGCGTCATCGATCACCGTTGTACCCGTGGACGCCTGAGAGAGTTTTACATGGGGCAACCTGGCATACAGTTCAGGGGTCATCGGCTCCGACGCGGCGGGGTGGTCTGGTCGCATCAGCACCACAACGTCATCGGCCATAAGCCGTTTACTACGGACCGCTTTGGGCTTGAGCCGACCGGGCGTCAAACGAATCTGGGCGTCTACCCGGTCCCACTCTGAGCTCTCGGTGGAAATCGAGAACGGCAGAATATCGATGGTGATATTCGGCGCTTCTTCGCGAATCCGCCGGGAAAAGCTTGGCAGGAAAAACCCCGAGATATAATTGGCCACCTGCATACTGAACACACGCTTTGATTCGGCCGGCACGAATTGCTGTTGGGCACTGATCGCGCTGGACAGGTACGACAGGCCGTCTTCCACCTGAACGATGAGTTCTTTGGCTCTTTCGGTGGGTTCCAGCCCCTTGGCGGTGCGGTAAAACAGCTGATCATTGAGCATCAGGCGCAATCGCGCGAGTGCGTGGCTGACGGCCGAGGGGGAGAGCCCGAGCTCATTGGCCACTTTTGAAATCGAGCGTTGTTCCATGATGTTGGTGAAAATTACCAGCAAATTAAGATCAAAATCGCGTAAATTCACCATATTTATTAATTCTCGCAGCTTGCCGTCATTATTGTTATCGCAACGTCCACCTGGCAGCGCAGTCGCGCTTCAGGCCGGCCGTTGATTGCCAGAGGCATTGGACAAGTCTCGCAGACCCGGCAAATTTGCGCCAGATTCAGGGGCGTTGGCAATCAGAGGGAAGCCGGTGCCCTGCTACCAGGCACCGGGTTGAGAGGAGCGGTTACGTGGAGAAATTCCGGCAGCGGGCCACCACAATGGCCCGGGCTCAGCCGAAGGTTGCGGGCAGCCAGAGGGTAATAGCCGGGACATAGGCCACCAGTGCCACCACGCCAAGCAGAACCAGCATGAAGGGCCAGATATGGCGCGCGACAGTTTCCACGCGCAGCCCGCTGATGCTTGAGGCAACAAAAATGGAGTAGCCCACGGGGGGCGTTACCATGCCGACGGCAAAGTTGATGACCACCATGGCGCCCAACTGGATCGGATCCAGACCGATCTGCTGGCCCAGGCCTATAAGGACGCCACTGAGAATGACCATGGCGGAGATGTTGTCCATGACGGCGCCCAGCAGGAGCAACATGATATTGACGATCAGTAGCAGGATGATCGGGTTGTCCGTGAGCGCAAGCAGCGCCTGGGTGAGCTGGGCCGGAATCTGTTCACTGGCCATTACCCAGGCGAACCCGTAAGCCACTGCAACGATGAACATGATAACGGCGGTCGTTCTCATCGAGCTCATCAGGATGGAGGGCATTTTCCTCCAGTCCAGATCGCGGTACAGAAACAGGCCGACGATGGCGCTGTAGAGGACACCGACCATAGCGGCTTCGGTGGGGGTGAACATGCCGCTGTAGATACCGCCAAGTATGACAACCGGGGCGAGCAGAGCCCAGATGCCATCCTTCAGAGCGAACAGGAATTCTTTTCCGGTGGCCCGCTTTTCCTTTGCGACACCGTGATGCCGGGCGTAAAGGACACTGACTATGCAGAAACCGGTGGCGGCAATAAGACCGGGAATGATGCCAGCCAGGAACAGCTTGGCGATGGATTCCTCCGCCAGTACACCCCAGATGACCATGGGTATAGACGGCGGAATCATTTGCCCCAGAGGTCCCACTGCGGTCGCAAGTGCCGCGGCATACCCGCGCTGGTAGCCCCGGTCTTCCAGCTCATCGATCATGATCGAGCCGACCGCCGCCGTGGTCGCTGGGGCGGACCCGGAGATTGCGCCAAAGAAGGTTCCGGCAGCCACTGTCGACATCGAGAGGCCGCCAGTCAGATGCCCGAAGAAGGTTTCAGCGACACGCACCAGCCGCCGGGAGAGACCGCCGGCGCTCATCACCTCACCTGCCAGGATAAAACCGGGAATGGCGAGCAGGCTCGTAACGCTGCTTCCGGCAATGAATTGCTGGGGCAGAATCATCGGATTCACATCGGCCATCCAGATGCCCACAGCCGCCAGCAGGCCGATCGTGAACGCAATGGGTACACCGATGGCCAGGAGAACAATCAGGCCAATTATCATGACCAGGCCAATCTCACCCATGTTAATGCTCCGAGGATTTGTGGATCGGCCGTGGCCGGACAAGAAGAATCAGGGCATGAATACTGATCAGCGCGCCTCCGACGGGAACCGCTGCATTTTTGACCCAGATTGGATAGCGGATAGCGGGCGATACCTGGCCGGCGGTGAACTCCGCGAAGTTCCAGCCGGTCCAGAGCATTACCAGCCCGAAGCCGATGATCAGCACCATGATACTTCGTTCCACCAGTTCACCGAGAAGCGCCGGTAGCGAGTCGACCAGCAGGGTTACCCGAACATGGCCCCCGGTGCGGACCAGCGCGCTGGCAAACAGGAAGACCGTCCAGGTAAATGCCAGAGCTGCGACTTCATCGCTCCACACCAGCGCATCACCGAGTACGTAACGGTAGAAGACACCCAGTAGCAGGCTGCCGATCATGGCCAGAGCAGTCACCACTCCGACAGCTTGGGATCCCAGGGCCAGGGCGTTTCCAAACTTATCCAGGTACTGATACATCCAAACGGTTCCCGGTCAGAAGTCCCGATAGATTCGGGGTGTTCCAGGACAGGTGGCGTTACTCGGCCACCTGCTCCAGGGCCATGTCGAGAATATCCGCGCCAATCTTGCTGCGGTATTCGTCGTAGACGTTGGCAACCTTGCTCCGGAACGCCTCGACATCGTCGACTTCATTGACGGTCATACCCGCCGCCTTGATCTGGTCAAGAACCGCACCGTTATTGGACGCGACGGTCTCGCGCTGGCGATCAATGGCCCGTTTGGCAGCCTGTTGAACCAGTTCCTGGGTCTCCGGGGAGAGTTTGTTGAAGGTCTGCTTGGACATCAGCAGAGCGAGGGCGTTGTAGGTATGGCTGGTCAGGGAAAGATAGTCGGTCACTTCCGGATATTTGTTGGCAAAGATGACAGGAAGTGGAATTTCCAGCCCATCGACCGTGCCCTGCTGTACCGCGGTAAAGACATCACTCCAGGCCATGGGTACCGGGTTTGCGCCGATGGCGCGGAAGCTGGCAATGAACAGGTCGCTGGGCTGAACCCGCAACTTCACGCCGTTGAAATCCTCCGGAGTGCGGATTGGGCGCTCGTTGTTGATGGTGTGCCGGAAGCCGGCTTCCGGAAAACCAAGCCCGATAATGCCTTTTGCGTCCAGCTTGGCAAGCAGTGTCTGGCCTACTTCGCCATCCAGGACTTTGTGTGCCTGCTGGTTGTTGGCATACAGAAAGGGCAGATCGTTGAGCTGGAATGCAGACTCCAGAGTGCCTACCTGGGTTCCTGTAATCACGCCTGCATCCATGGTTCCGAACTGCATGGCTTGCAGCATCGCGGTGTCGTTGCCGAGTTGATGGTTGGGGTAGAACTGGACGTTGAATTCGCCCGGCGCTGCTGCTTCCAGCTCTTCGGCAAAATAGTGAGCGGCGATGGCGTACGGGTCGACTTTACTGTCAGCCGTGGTCCAGCCGAGCTTGATGGTGGTTTGGGCCTGGCTCAACGTGGCGGCGCTGGCCAGGAGGGCGGCGGCGATCAATTTACGATTCATGAGTTTCATTGTTTTTCTCCGATGTAAAGCAAACTGGAAAGGTGTTTTGTCATGATGGTATCCACTTTCCAGTCAGGCAGGTTTTGCCAAATTTATTTGTGTTTATTTTCTCCGATTTTGATCGGTAAAAATAATCTAGGGTAAGAAAAACAAAAGCGCAAATTTAATATTATTCAGTCATTTGTGAATGAAATTAAAAAGCCACCTTCCTGAATTCCATTCATAACAACCTGAATATAATTGAATTTGCAAAAACTTATAAACCATATTATTTATTTGTGGGATGATTATTTAATGGGGTTCGTTATTAATTAATAAAAGGAAAATGCAATGAGCCAGGAAGTATCGTGTGAAATAGAGCGCCTGGAAAAAGACTTTTTATGGCCTGAAAACAAACGATTGGCGATTAATTTTAATATCGCTTTTGAAATGTGGACACCGGATTCGTGTTCCAGTGTGAACCCCATGGGCAATGTTCTGGCCGGTGATATGGTAGACCCTAACGCCGACAGTTATGGTCGTTATAACGCCAATGTGGGCGCGAAAAGGTTGTTTGATATTGCGGAAAGCTACGGTGTGGCCACCAGTGTATTTACCTCTGGGCTGGTTGCAGAACACTGTTCGGCTGAGCTCAAAAAACGCTTTGATTATGGACATGAGATCATCGGCCACAGCTATGGCCAGAATATGCTTTTCCCGTATCTGAATGAGCAGCAGATCGAAGACAATATAAAAAAATCGACTGCGCTGATTGCGCAAGCTACCGGCCAGAAGCCTGGCGGCTGGATCAGTCCCAGAATCACCTCCGATCTGGACGTTCAGCGCAGGCTATCCCTGCATGGCTACAAGTGGCACGGCGATGCACTGGATGATGATCGACCGTACCTTCAGCGCTTTGCCGACAGTTCGATCATGGCGATTCCGGTAACCATCGATTTCAATGATCTGCCGCACGCCATGCGATTTGGCAGAACGCCCGAGCAGTTCGTCGAGATGTTCACAGCGACGCTGGACAAACTGTTGGCGAGCAATCGCGAAACGCTGATTCTGGACGTGATTGTTCATGGCCATTGCTATGGCAGGCCTGCGGGCGCCTGGGCATTTGAAGAGATTGTTAAGCGCTGCGCCCAGCAAAGCGAACTGTGGCTAACCACCAGAGGACAGATCTTTGATTATGTGAGACCATTTTTCGACGATTAATACCGGAGGCAAAACGCCCACAGCAACTATGGCAGTACGGAACCCGATAAGCCCGCAACCGGGTACCGCAGATCTGAACAATCCGCTGTACTATCTCGAAAATATGGAAACCGTGCTTGGCTGGGTGCAGAGCCATCACGGCGACTTGCTGAC
This sequence comes from Marinobacter maroccanus, assembly GCF_002933275.1. Lineage (GTDB taxonomy): Bacteria > Pseudomonadota > Gammaproteobacteria > Pseudomonadales > Oleiphilaceae > Marinobacter > Marinobacter maroccanus. Next base: position 257,593 of record NZ_PSSX01000003.1, on the reverse strand, counting down.
GGCGGAAGAGCTGGATCGACTGGCCAGCTTTCATACCCTTTCACTGCCGGCCCGGGCCTTGCTGGCCCGCATGGTGATGCGCACGGGCGATCTCTTCCGGTCGGACAAACTCAAGTACCCGGAGCTTGGCGTACCAGAGCAACAGGCCCTGGCTGAACTGACTGACACGGGCTGGCTGGACACCGATCCCCTGCTCAGCCTGGACGAACTGTTTCGTCTGTTCACGCTGGGGGAACTGCGTCCGGCTCTGGGAGCTTTTCTGAAGGCGGCCGGAGAGCCTGCCAACCTGCCCAAGGGCCAGATGCGTGACGCCCTGCTTTCGCGATTTTCCGGCCCTCTTACCGTCGCCGACTGGCTCGGTGAGCGCGCCAAGCCGGTGATCAGGCTCAAGACCATGGCGCTTTTTGACCGGGTTCGCCTGATGTTTTTCGGCAACCTTCGCCAGAGCTGGTCTGATTTCGTGCTGGTGGAACTGGGTCACCAGCGCTACGAGCCGGTGACCTTCACCCCGGAATCCCGTGCGTTCCAGCACCGTTCGGAGGTGGACCTGTATATTGCCATGCACCAGTGCCGGGAGTGGCTGGACGCGGGCGTACCCGCTGTTGAGGTGTGGCCGGACGTGCCGGGGCCTTCGGACAATGCCTGGTTGACCAGTCGGCGCGACCGGCTGTTGCTGGAATTGGGCCGACAGGCGGAGCGTCAGGGGGAGCGTGAGCTGGCGGTAGAGTCCTTCGCCAGCAGCGGCCATCGGGAAGCGCGGTTGAAGCGGCTCCGGTTGCTGGAGCGGCTGAAGCGTCACCGGGAAGCCTGGGCCATTGCCTCCGAGTGGCAGAACCAGGAACTGAGCGATGCCGAAGCCCAGGGCCTGGCGCGGATTCTGAAGCGGCTTGCGAGCCGGCTTGGCCAGACACCGCCACAGCCTGCGGCGAAGCCACCCATCCGGGATATCACCCTGACTCTGCCAAAGCCCGAAGTCGGGTCGGTTGAATACGCCGTTCAGCACCACCTGTATCGGGACGATGCCCCAGTGTTCTATGTGGAAAACACCCTGATCAACGGTCTGTTTGGTCTGCTCTGCTGGCAAACTATCTTTGCACCGGTGCCGGGGGCGTTTATCCATCCATTCCATGTCGGCCCCGCGGACCTGACCCGGGAGGATTTTGTAAGCCGTCGCCAGGCATCCTTTAACCAATGCTTTGGGTTGCTGGCGGAGGGCAGTTACCGGGACCGGATTCTGGAGAATTACCGGGCCAAGCAGGGCACCACCAACCCCTTCGTGATCTGGCCGGTCATCACCGAGGAGCTGCTCAGCCTGGGGCTGGATTGTATTCCAGCGGAGGATCTGGAACGGCTGTTCCGTCGCCTGTTGTTGAATATCCGGGAGCATCGCAGTGGCTTCCCGGATCTGATTCGCTTTTTCCCGGGCGCCACCGACACGGCAAAGCGCTATGAAATGATCGAAGTGAAGGGGCCGGGTGATCGGTTGCAGGATCACCAGATCCGTTGGCTCGAATTTTTTGCCGGTGAAGGCATCCCCGCCAGTGTCTGCTACGTGCGCTGGCAAGGCGATGGGGTGATGGGATGACGGTGAAGGTTGCCGTCCGAACCCTCTGCGAATTTGCCGCCCGCCAGGGCGATCTGGACTTCCGATACACCCCGGCCCCCAGTGCCGAGGAAGGCATCGCCGGCCACCAGGCCATCCAGTCCCGGCGCGGCTATGGCTACAAAAGCGAGTATTTACTGACCGGAGAGTGCCTGGGATTAGAGCTTTCCGGGCGCGCGGATGTCTACAACCCGCATCGTGGCCGGCTGGAAGAAATCAAGACTCACCGGGGTGACCTGGCCCGAATCCGGGAGCATCAGCGGGCGCTTCACCGTGCCCAGCTGCGAGCCTACGGCGCCCTTTTGTGCCGACAGGAAAAGCGGAAATCGCTGGAGCTGGCGCTGATCTATTACGACACCGGCAGGGACAAGGAAACACCGGTGGTGGAGACCGCCAGTGCCGACGAACTCTGGCAGGAACTGGAAGCTCTGTGCGGCGTTTACAAGGCCTGGGCTGAACAGGAAGAACAGCACCGGGAACAGCGGGATACCCTGCTTTCCAGGCTGAGGTTTCCCTTTCCGGCGTTCCGCCCCAGGCAGCGCCAGCTGGCGGAGACGGTGTACAAGAATGCGGCGAAGTCCGGCACCCTGCTGCTTGAAGCTCCCACCGGTCTGGGCAAGACCCTTGGCACGCTGTTTCCGGCGTTAATGGCGATACCTGCCGCCGGGCAGGACCGGTTGTTCTACCTTACCTGCCGCAATACCGCGCGCCAGCTTGCCATGGATGCGGTGGCGCGCCTGCGTTCGGCTCAAGCGGCCCCGAACTGGCCCCTGCGAACCCTGGAACTGGTGTCGAAAGATGACGCCTGCGAGCACCCGGACAAAGCCTGCCATGGCGATTCCTGCCCCCTGGCCAAGGGCTTTTTCGACCGACTGCCCGATGCGAGGGCGGAGGCGGCCCAGGCCGAAGGCACACTGGATCAACCCACATTGGCGAAGATCGCCGCCGGTCACGAGATTTGCCCCTACTTTCTGGCCCAGGAAATGGCCCGGTGGAGCGATGTGGTGATCGGCGATGTGAACCGGCTGTTCGATCAATCCGCCCTGCTCCATGGTTTGATTCGTCAGAACAGCTGGAAGACCAGCGTGCTGGTGGATGAGGCCCATAACCTGGTGGACCGGGGCCGGGGCATGTATTCGGTTCGGCTGGATCAGCAGCGTTTGCTGAGGATCAAAAAAACCGCACCGAAGCCCCTGAAATCCGCCATCGACCGGACAGCCCGGGCGTGGCAGAGCCTGATCCGGGATCACCAGGCTGATACAGAGAGCCCAGAGTTTCTGGAGACACTGCCCACGCAATTGCTGGGCGCCCTGCAGGCCATGGTCTCCAACCTGACCGATTATCTGGCCGACCATCCACCGGATCTGGCCCTGCAGGAACTGTTGTTTGAAAGCGTCGCCTTCATGAAGCTGGCGGACACGTTCGGCGATCACTCCCTGTGTGAATTCCAGCGGGCCGGTCGGGGTCGGGCAAGTCTGACGATCCAGAACTTGATCCCGGCGGATTTCCTGCGGGAGCGGTTTGAAGCCGCGCACTCGGTCCTGCTGTTCTCCGCCACCCTGAGCCCCGGTGTCTACTACCGGGATCTGCTGGGGTTGCCCGAGGATGCCCGTTTTACCTCGCTGCCCAGCCCGTTCAGCGCGGATCAGCTACAGGTGCAGTTCACGCCCGGCATCAGCACCCGGCAGGTTCACCGGGAGGCCTCCCTCCAGCCCATCGCCGATCTGATCGCTCGCCAGTTCCGGGACCGGCCCGGGCATTACCTGGCGTTTTTCAGCAGCTTCAAGTACGCGAAACAGGCGAGCGACGCTCTGGCGAAGCAGGCCCCCGATGTCCCCCAGCGGGCACAGGCACCGGGTATGTCGCCTCAACAGCGAGCAGACTTTCTGGCGGGGTTCAGGGAACCGGAAGGTAGTGTGGCGTTTGCCGTTCTGGGTGGGGTGTTCAGTGAGGGGATCGACCTGCCCGGGGATCAGTTGATTGGGGCTTTTGTTGCAACCCTTGGTTTGCCCCCGTTTGATGCCTGGCATGAAATCCTGAAGGCTCGCCTGGAACAGCGCTTCGGCGCCGGTTACGACTACACCTATCTGATTCCGGGCTTGCAGAAAGTGGCCCAGGCGGCCGGGCGGGTGATTCGTACCCCGAAAGACCGGGGCGTGATCTGGCTGATTGATGACCGGTTTCTGCAGCCGGCCATCAACAGGTTTTTTCCTCGCTGGTGGCTTGCAGAGAGCCACTCTGACGATCCGCGGCGCGAATCTTCAGAGACCGGTTAATCACGATGGTGTCGACGGAGCCTTTCTGTGCGATAGCCGACAGGGCCTGTTCGAGCGTGGCATTGGCGATGGCCTCATGATTCTGGGGCAAAGAGTTCACCGCCTGTGGAAGAAAGTCCAGCAGTCGGTCATCGCCGAAGGTCGCAATTTTCAGAGTCTCCGGAAGCCGGCCCGGCTGTTCGAGCAGGGCATCCAGAACCCCTTGAAGCAGCGTGTAAGAGGCGGTAACCAGGGCATCCGGAAGGCCATGGTCAGTCAGGATCCGACGCATCATTGCGGCACCCGAGGCACGATCGTAATGTGGGCCGCTCTCCACCAGGGAAGAGACGCCGGCCTCACCTGCTGCGGCCAGAAAGCCTTCCCGGCGCTCCTGGGTCATGGCAATCTCCGGTACCGCATCCAGCCAGGCGATGCTGGTGGTGTCTGCATCGAGTACGGAACGAGTCAGGATTCTGGCTGCTGCGTGGTTGTCGCTGACCACGCATCGGATCTGATCCGGTGACTGGGACCGGTCGACGGCAACCACCGGCAGACCCTCTTTCTGCAACTGAGGGTAGAAGGGATCGTTCTGGGCCAGAGCACTGGCCACGATCAGAGCATCGCAACGCCTTGCCTTCAGGGAGCGGGCCAAGGACTTTTCCGTCTCCGGGTCGTCGTCGGAGCCGGCGATCAGAAGTTGGTATCCCCGGGCCCGGGCGCCTTGCTCCAGCAGCTTCGCCAGCCGGGCATAACTGGTGTTCTCCAGATCCGGCAGGATAAAACCGAGGGTCCGGCTGGCGCCACCCCGCAGCGCTGCCGCCTGGGTATCTACCTGAAAGTCATGGGCCTTGGCCACCGCAAGCACTTTCTCGATCGTGTCCGGCTTGATGCGCCGGGCAGCCCCCTGGCCGTTGATAACATAGCTGGCCGTGGTTCTTGAAACGCCGGCGAGCCGGGCAAGTTCCGCAAGGGTCATGGGCGACAGCTCCGATTAAAAGATTGCTTGATTTCTGATCATATCTGTTTCATCATCGATTTTAAGCATGCTGACACGATTCAGCAAACAAAAACTGATACGCGGTATTGAAACAAAGACGCAGTATCAAAACAAAAAGCGAGGCAACGATCATGCTGACGCTGACTGCCAATGACGTTCGACTGGGTGCCACTGCCACTGACTGGCAAGACGCACTGCAACAGGCAGCCCGGGATCTTGAGGCCGCCGGCCGCACGGCCCCGAATTACCTGGCCGGAATGAGCGCCCGTGAACGGCAATCGTCCACGGTACTGGGTAACGGCATTGCCATTCCCCACGGTACACCGGAAAGCCGGAGTGCCGTTCTCGAAACCGGTATCCGAATTCTTCAGTTCCCGGAGGGCATCACCTGGCACGACAATGCACGGGTTCATGTGCTGGTGGCTATTGCGGCCCAGTCTGACGAACATCTGGATATTCTTCGCCACCTTACCCGCGTGCTCGACAAGCCCGGGCTGGCCGAAAAATTGGGCCGGGCCACGGATGCCGCCGAGCTGGTTGCCCTGCTCTCCAAAGCTCCGGCGGTGGCCAAATGCGACAGCGAAACCCTGTGCCTGGGCATCGATGCTTCCACTCCGAATGAGCTGTCCCTGATTGCCGCCGCCCGCCTGCAGAGCCTGCGCTGTGTGGACACCGAGTTTCTGGCCAGCATCATCGGCCAGCCGCCGGTGGCGCTTGGCCAGGGCTTCTGGCTGACCCACCACACGGTTGGCGCCAGGCGCCCGACCCTGTCCCTGGCAACACCGAAGCGTGCAACCCCGGAACTGCGTGGGGTGTTCTGCCTGGCCGGTCCTGGTGATGAGTGTCATGACCTGCTGGATCGCATCGACAACTTCCTGGCTCGTAATGAGCCGATTGACGGCCTGAGTGCCGAAGCTGTCATGGCCAGGCTGTCAGGTGAGGCCGCCGGGGCGGTCACCGCCAGGGTAACGCTGCTCAACACCCACGGGCTGCATGCCCGTCCCGCCAAACAACTGGTCCAGGAGGCTCGTCGCCACAATGCCGGCATCCGGATTCGTCTCCTGGAGGGTGACGGCAGTGCGGTGTCTGCCACCAGCCTGACCCGGGTGATCGGCCTGGGCGCCCGTCGGGGCCAGACGCTTCTGCTGTCGGCAACCGGAGATGAGGCCGAGCAGGCCATCAACGCTCTGACCAAAGCCATTGAGGACGGTCTGGGTGAAAAGGTCGCGCCGTTGCGCCATGCCGAGCAGCAAACCACGGAGCTGGAGACTCAACCCGAAGAACCACTGGCCGATGACCAGCCGGTCAAAGCCGTGGCCGCGTCACCGGGGCTCGCGCTGGCGCCGGCGTTTGTGATGCGCCAGCCAGTGTTGGAGTATCCTGAGTCTGCCGCGGACAGTGAGCAGCAGATCCAGCGCCTTAACCAGGCCATGGATGAGGCCGATGGCCAGCTCCGGACCCTGATCCGGCAGGCCGAAGGCGGTGAAGCTGCGCCAATTCTTTCGGTGCATGTGGAGATGCTGCAGGACGAAGACCTGTATCAGGCGACGCTGGAAGCGATCAACGAAGGAGCGTCCGCCGAGGCAGGCTGGTGGAAAGCCATAGATACCGCGGCCAGGGCCCAGGAAGCACTGGCTGACCGTTTGCTGGCGGAACGTGCCGCGGATCTGCGGGATGTCGGGCGCCGGGTCCTGGCCAACCTCTGTGGCGTGGCGATGCCGACGCCGCCGGACACCCCCTATATGCTGGTGGCTGACGATCTTGGGCCATCGGATGTGGCCCGGCTGGATACCACCCGGGTGCGCGGCCTGGTCACAGCCCGTGGGGGAGCGACGTCCCACAGTGCGATTCTGGCCCGAGCCCTGGGCCTGCCAGCGGTAGTGGGTGCCGGTGAGCGAATACTGACTATCCTGAATGGCTCTGATCTGGTGGTAGATGGCGAACGGGGCTGCCTGGTGCCGAACCCCGGGGCCGAGCGATGCGAGAAGATCCGTCGCCGTTTGCAGCAACTGGAAGCGTTGCAGGCCGAAGCTCATGAAAACCGCAATCAGCCTGCCACCACCGAAGATGGCCATACCATCGAAGTGTGCGCCAATCTCGGCAACACCGCCCACACCCCCGATGCCGTGGATCGGGGCGCCGACGGTGTTGGCCTGCTTCGTACCGAGTTCATTTTCATGGCCCATCCGGAAGCGCCGGATCTGGCCACCCAGGTCACTGAATACCAACACGCGTTTGATGCCCTGAACGGCCTGCCCCTGGTGGCCCGTACTCTGGACGTGGGCGGCGACAAGCCCCTGGATTACTGGCCGTTACCCCAGGAAGACAACCCGTTTCTGGGTATGCGTGGTATCCGGCTTTCACTGACCCGTCCGGACATCCTGGAAACCCAGGTGCGGGCGCTGCTGACTGCCGCCGGCGACCGGCCCCTGCGCATAATGTTCCCCATGGTCAAGGATGTGGAAGAGTTCCGGGCTGCCAGGGCAATTGTCTCCCAGGTGCAGGCGGAGGTGGCCGCCAGTGATGTTCAGGTTGGTGTGATGATTGAAGTGCCCTCCTGCGCGTTGCTGGCCTCGACTCTGGCGCCAGAGGTGGACTTCTTCTCCGTCGGCACCAACGACCTGACCCAGTACACCCTGGCCATCGACCGTGGCCACGGACAGCTGTCGGCCGAATCGGATGGTCTGCATCCATCGGTGCTGCGGCTGATCCGGATGACTGTAGAGGCGGCCCACGCCCACGACCGCTGGGTCGGGGTGTGCGGTGAGCTGGCGTCGGACCCCCAGGCCATTCCGGTACTGGTCGGGCTGGAGGTGGACGAGCTGTCTGTGACCAGCCGGCGGGTGCCTCTGGTCAAGGCCTGTATTCGTGGCCTCAGCCTTGAAACCGCTCGTCGGCAGGCTGAAAAGGCCCTGTCTCTGGCAACGGTGTCCGAGGTACGTGATGCCCTGGAGGCCTGGTGATGGCTCGTATCCTGACAATTACCCTGAACCCGGCCCTGGATCTCAGCGTTGAAACTCCGACCCTTGCCGTCGGTGAAGTCAATCGCACCGGCAATACCCGGCTGGAACCGGCGGGCAAGGGCATCAACGTGGCCCGTGTACTGGCGCGCCTGGGCCATTCGGTCACGGTTACCGGCCTGATGGGCGAAGGCAATGCCTCCTCCTTTGAGAGGCTGTTCGCTGCCGAAGGGCTGCAGGACAGTTTTGTCCGCGTGCCGGGCCAGAATCGCATCAATATCAAGATTGCGGAGGCCGGTGGCCGGGTAACCGATCTGAATGGCCCGGGCTTTCGGATCCCGGAAGACGCCCTGCAGCGGCTGGAATTCCGGCTGGCGCCGCTGCTGCCGGAATGCGACGGGGTGGTGATCGGTGGCAGTCTGCCCGAGGGCTTTCCACCATCCGGGCTGGCAGCCCTGGTGCAGCAGGCCTCCAGGGCCGGCAAGCCGGTGTGGCTGGATACCAGTGGTGAAGGCCTGAAGGCGGGGATTGAGGCCGCGCCGTTTGCGGTCAAACCCAACATGGATGAGCTGTCGGGCTTGGCGGGCCTGCCCTTGACGGACATGACAGCCGTGGAAGCTGCAGTTGCCCGTGTCCATGCTGGCGGTGTTTCCCATGTGGTGGTGTCCATGGGCGCGGATGGCGTGTTGTGGTCGTCACCGGCCGGCATCCTGAGATCCCGGGTGCCCCCGGTCTCGCTGGTCAGCACCGTGTGTGCCGGCGATACCTTACTGGCGGGCATGCTCCATGGCGTGCTTGGTGGACAGCCTGACGAAGCGGCGCTGACGTTCGCCACGGCTTTGTCGGCCGAATGTGTGCAACACATTGGTGTCGGAAACCCCGAGGCCCCGGACTTTTCCTCCCTTCTCCAACGAACCCGGGTGCAGCCGTGGCCCGGGCAAAACAACACCGGAGAGATGCCGTTATGAACCTGATTATTGTGACTGCCTGCCCCCAGGGCGTAGCAACCCGTTTTCTGGCCGCCCGGGCTCTGGAGCGGGCCGCGAACCGGCGCGGCTGGTCTGTTACTACCGACACTCGAGGCCCGGATGATAAAGCGGACAACAAGCCCAGCGAAGAGACTATCCGACAAGCCGATCTTGTCATTGCCGCCGTCGGTGTTCCGGTAGATCTGGCCGCCTATGCGGGCAAACGCCTGCTGCGGATTCCGGTCACTGCCGCCCTGCCAGATCCAGACGCCATTCTGACTAGGGCGCAGGCAGAGGCCACACCCTGGGACCCGGCAAAGGCCAGTCAGGAATCTGCAGCAACCAGTTCCGCTGTTGGCAGTGCCTCTGCGGGTAAGCGAATTGTTGCCGTTACTGCCTGTCCCACTGGCGTCGCCCATACCTTTATGGCGGCGGAGGCACTGACCGCTGCGGCGGAATCCGCTGGCCACAGGATCCGTGTAGAAACCCAGGGTTCGGTTGGCGCCCAGGATCCCCTGACAGACGAGGAGATTGCGGCTGCCGATGTGGTTGTCCTGGCCTGCGACATTGAGGTGGACCCGGGACGCTTTGCCGGCAAGCGCGTGTGGCGAACCTCCACCGGTGCCGCCTTGAAGAAACCTGCGGATACCGTCCGTGATGCCCTTGACCAGGCTGTGGTTCTGGACGCTGGCCAGAAGAAATCGTCGGGCGCTTCCGGAAGTGGCGAGAAACGGGGGCCGTACAAGCACCTGCTGACCGGCGTTTCCTTCATGCTACCCATGGTGGTTGCGGGCGGTTTGCTGATCGCCCTGTCCTTCGTATTCGGGATTGAAGCGTTTCAGGAGGAAGGTACGCTGGCGGCTGCGCTGATGCAGATTGGTGGCGGTACCGCGTTCAAGCTGATGATTCCATTGCTGGCCGGATACATCGCCTGGTCGATTGCCGACCGCCCCGGCCTGGCGCCGGGCATGATCGGTGGGTTTCTGGCGGGGGAACTGGGAGCCGGGTTCCTCGGCGGTATTGTGGCGGGTTTCCTGGCTGGCTATGTGGCGCGTTTTATCAGCCAGAAACTGCCGATGCCAGAGAGCATCGAATCGCTGAAGCCGATCCTCATTATTCCCTTGCTGGCCAGTCTGGTTACCGGCCTGGGGATGATCTATGTGATTGGCGAGCCCATGGCCGCCATCATGGATGGCCTGACCGGTTTCCTCGAAAGCATGGGAACGACCAATGCGATCCTCCTGGGCGGTATTCTGGGAGCCATGATGTGCTTTGATCTGGGAGGACCTGTCAACAAGGCCGCCTATACCTTCGGCGTGGGTCTGCTGTCAGAGGGCAGTGGCGGCTCGGCACCCATGGCGGCCATCATGGCGGCAGGAATGGTGCCGGCCATCGGCATGGGTGTCGCGTCTTTCATCGCCCGGCGTAAGTTTGCAGAGGCGGAACGCCAGGCCGGACGGGCGTCCTTTGTTCTGGGATTGTGCTTTATCTCGGAAGGCGCGATACCCTTTATGGCGAAGGATCCGTTGCGGGTAATTCCGGTGTGTATGATCGGCGGCGCAATTACCGGTGCCCTGTCGATGCTGTTCACCGTCAAGCTGATGGCACCCCATGGCGGGCTGTTCGTGCTTGCCATTCCAAATGCGGTTAGTACCGTATTGCCCTACCTGATTGCGATTACCGTGGGATCACTGGTGATCGGTTTCGGTTACGCGTTGCTGAAAACCGGCAAGGCGGAAGTGGCGACAGCGGTAAGCTGATGATGAATAAACTGCGGCCCTCGTCTGAGGGCCACGAGTCATCAACCGAATACGAAAAACGCCAGCTTGTTGCCGTCCGGGTCTTTCACATAGGCGCCGTAGAACTGATTGGGAATTCGCTGACCAGGCTCGCCGTCGCAGGTGGCACCAAGCTCGATCGCTTTCTTGTACATGGCATCCACGCCCTCTTTGGAACCCGCAGGAAGAGCAACCATATTGCCATTGCCGGGATGGTTGGGTTCCTCATTGAAGGGAACGCAAACGGCGATCATGGGCTCGCTCATGCGCTTGCCGATAAAGGCGATACGGCCCATGTCCAGAAGCACCTTGGCGTCCTGATCGCTCAATAATTCCGCATAGAATGCCTTTGCTCGTTCCATATCACTGACGCCAAGGGTGACGTATCCGATCATATTCGTTCTCCGTTGATGGTTGTTTTGGGCGTAATAAATACGTGGAATCCCGGGCCGGGATCATTCTTCGTCGCCATCGGCCACTACCCGGTTACGCCCGGATCGTTTGGCGGCATACAGTGACTGGTCGCAGGCCGATAGTAAATCCCGAACCGAGGTACTCTGGGTATCTGACCCGGACCAGTTAACCACGCCGGCACTGAACGTGATGCTGAAGGTTTCTCCTTCATCACTGATAAAGCTCTCGGTTTGCAGGGCAATCCGCAGGGATTCCGCCACCTGGCCGGCTTCGGACAGCCCGGTATTGGGCATGAAGATAATGAATTCCTCACCCCCGGTGCGGGCCACGATATCGGATTTTCGGGTGCTGGACTCGATGATATCGGCGAACCGCTTGAGCACAGCATCGCCGGTTGGGTGCCCGTAGGAATCGTTGATGATCTTGAAGAAATCGATATCCAGAGAAATCAGCGAGAAGGTATCCCCGTACCGCTCGCCCTGCGCCACCGATTCCCGCAATTTCCGAAGCATATACCGCCGGTTGTATAGCCCCGTCAGTTCATCGGTAATCGAGAGCTGTTCCAGCTCGAGTTCCAGGTTCTTCTGGGTGTCGATATTGATCGTCATGCCGTGCCAGCTGATCCGGCCATCAGGGTCTTTTTCGGGTCGTGATACACCTTTGAGCCAGTAGCTCCCGAGCCTGGTCTGGACACGGTATTCGCAAACCCACTCCTCCAGGGTCTCGGCAGAAACGGCGATGCTCTCGTGCACCCTGGGGAGATCATCCGGATGGATCAGGTTGAAGATCTTGTCTGGATCAGCCAGGCATTCCTCTGTTGTCAGCCCGTAAAAATCCCAGGTTTTTTCACTGAGGTAGGAAAAGTAGTAGCGACCGCCCGGTTCCAGCACAAAGGTGTAGATGATGCCCGGCAGGGATTTGGCGAGCTGCGCCATCTGGTGTTGGCTCAGCTTCTCCCGGGTGACATCCAGGTGGGTGCCCATCAGCCAACGGGTATCCAGGCCCTGATCGTCGGTTAGCAGCGTGCCGCGGGTGTGAATGTAGCGCCAGTCGCCACATTTGTGGAGCATGCGGACGACGCATTCGAACTGCGGGGTATCGCCATCCAGGTAACGGGCCAGTGCTTCCCGGGCCTCTTGAAGATCCTTCGGGTGACAAAGGTCCTCCCAGGTCTTGAAGGTGACCGGCTGGAGCTCTTCGAGCCGATACCCGAGCAGATCTGCCCAGCGGGGATTGTAAATGACCTCGCCGGTATCAAGATTCCATTCCCAGGTACCCGCTCCGGTGCCCTCGAGAATTGCTTTCAGCCGGATTTCCGGTGTCAGTTCCATGTGCCTTCACTCTGAGTACGGCGTTCAGATCACCCAGTCGTTCCGCGTGTCCCGGTTTTGCCATTCAAATCGCTGTGCCCAGTCAAGGGCCTGTTTCAATGGCAGTGGTTTGCTGTAGAAAAAACCCTGGCCCAGCTCACATCCCAGTTCAATCAGTTTAGCCTCTACCTGTGCTGACTCAATGCCCTCGGCCACCAGACGCCGCCGGAAACTTTTCGACAGGCTGATGATGGCGCTGACAATCATGTCACTGTCTGGATTTTCGAGCATATCGAATACGAACGATTGATCGATCTTGATTTCCTGGGCAGCCAGCCGGCGGAACAGGTCCAGGGAAGAGTAGCCGGTGCCAAAGTCGTCAAGCGAGACGTCAACGCCCAGCTCACGGCAGGCGCTGACGTTCTCGAGAACGCGGTCGGTATCGTCCAGCGCGGTCGTTTCCAGAACCTCGAGTATCAGGCGCGAACGTATCGCTATCGGACAGTCGCACAGGGCGGCCTCCAGATCGTCCCGGAAGCCCGGACCCAGAAAGTGTGACGGGCTCAGGTTTACGCTGATGGTGTAGGGCAGCCCATTGCTTTGAAACTCCTGGAGTCGTGTGATGGCGTCACCCAGCACGAAGTTGCCGACCTTGCGGGCATATTCGGTGTATTCAATGTGGTCCAGAAAATGGCCAGGGCCCAGCAGGCCATCCTCGGGATGGTTCCAGCGGATAAGTGCCTCAAAGCCCTCCACCCTTTGTTTGCCGAAGTGAATCTTCGGTTGGTAGTAAAGTTCCAGCTGGCCAAACTCAAGAGCAGTACCCATCTGCTCGATAACTTTGATTCGTTCTTTCCGGGAGTAGTGAGAGTCCAGATCAAAGAGTACGTAATTATTCTTGCCCGCCTCCTTGGCTGCGTACATGGCCTGGTCTGCGTGGCGAAGGAGCTGGTCGGTGTCCGAGTTGTCTTCAGGGTAAACCGTAACACCCATGCTGCCGGACAGATGCAACACATTGCGCTTGTAATTTATTGGCTGGCTGATGGCTTCCAGGAGCCTGGCATAGACCCGTTCGTCTTTAACATCTCTTAAAATGGCCACGAACTCGTCGCCACCGAGGCGGGCAACCACATCATGAGCTCTGACACTCGCAAGCAGTCGATCGGCGACCGACTTCAGTACCGCGTCGCCGACGGCATGGCCATGCAGATCGTTGATTTCCTTGAAGCCATCGAGATCAATAAAGCACACCGACACCAGGCCCTGGCGCTGATTGGCTTCAAACAACTCCTGTTCAAACAGTTCGGTCATCCGGCGCCGATTCGGCAGTCCGGTGAGTGCGTCGTAATTGGCTGCCTGCTCGAGATGCTTCTGGTGTTCCCGCTTTTCCTGGTAGAGGCGTTTACGCTCGATCAGGTTGCCCACAGTCTGCATCAGAGGTTCCAGCTCGTCGGCCAGTCTGGTGGTGTAACCGCCCAGCCGATTGGCCAGGCCAATCAGACCGATTTGCCGATCCCCGGAAAAAACCGGTATGCCGATGTAAGCCGTGATGGGGGGGTGACCTTCTGGCAGGCCCTTCGCTCTGCTGTCTGAGGCCACCGCGTCAGAGACAATGACTTCGCCAGTGGCCATGGGCAGGCCGAGGATATTGTCGAGGCGGTCGAAAATCATGCCCCGGCGCTCAACCTCCTGATAAAGCGCCTGGCTTTCCGGGCTCCAGGCGATGTTGGTGATCGCGCCGATCTTCAGGAACGGAGCGTCGTCGTTCCGTTGAAGTACCTCGCCAATGAATCCGAACTGGCTCCCGGTCAGCGCCAGTAGATCGTTGAGCATCAACTCGAAGGCCGCGTGTTCGTTATCGCTGGTCAGAAAGACATTCTGAGCCCGGTGAATGGCACGGCTCAGATGAGAGACTTTGACATACTCGCCCGTCGTCGTGGAAAGAAAAGCCCGCTCAAGTTCGTCCTCTACAATACTTGCCAGGCTGCGCAGTACGTCCAGCTCGATCTCGGTGAACTTCCTCGGCTTGTCATCAATGATGCAGAGCGTGCCGATCTTGAAACCACTGGGCTCGCGTACCGGCATGCCGGCGTAGAACCGGATGTGTGGTTTACCGGTAACCAGAGGATTGTTTCGAAAACGGGGGTCTTTGGCAGCATCTTCCACCAGCAGGATTTTGTCCTGCTGGATAGCGTAGTCACAGAAGGCAACCGATCGGGGTGTCTCGGTTGCCTCCAGTCCCTGGCGCGATTTGAACCACTGGCGTTCAGCATCCAGAACCGAGAAGAGCGCGGTTTTTACGCCGTAGTAATGCTTCGCAATCCGGGTCAACCGCTCGAAGCGCTCTTCTGGAGGTGTATCGAGAATACCGAGCCGCTCAAGCGCCGCCAGTCTGCGTTTCTCGATCCCCGGGTTTGCCATCGGCCAGTCTCCGAACAAGGTTCATTGGTTATTTGAACCTTACCACCAGTTCGTGGAGCTCGCTCGCAATCTGCTCCATTTGCCTCACACTATGGGTGGATTCTTCGCCTTTGGCCAGTCTTACTGAGTGACTAGTTCCCGGTTGAGCGCTGCGCCGGCTTGGCGAGCCATTCGTGCCCCTTCAGCATCCCGTGCCAATAGAGTGTTGGCAGCTGCTTGGCCTTCAACCACCAGGCGGCCCGGGTAGCCTTGGTGCCATCGTTGATCCATTTCGGGAAGCTGGGCTGGAGTACGCCACCGTAGCCGAATTCCGCCAATACGATCTTTCCGTTCTCCACGGTCAGCGGGCAGGAGCCATAGCCCAGATAGGCGGCTTCAAGAGGCTGGTTTCTGAGCGTGGCCACCAGGTTTTCAGCGACCACTGGCGCCTGTTTCCGCACCGCAGCGG
The DNA here is from genome assembly GCF_002933275.1 of Marinobacter maroccanus. Lineage (GTDB taxonomy): Bacteria > Pseudomonadota > Gammaproteobacteria > Pseudomonadales > Oleiphilaceae > Marinobacter > Marinobacter maroccanus. The sequence continues at coordinate 242,439 of NZ_PSSX01000003.1, read as the reverse complement.
CGGTTTTGGCGTTGCCGGTTCCGCTCACATCCCCAAGGCCAAAGATGTTGGCGTAGGTTTTGTGGCGCAGGGTGTTGTCCTCAAGATCCAGCCAGCCGCCTTCATTGGCCAGGGCAGACTCCCGGATCAGTTTCGGTGCCCGCTGGGGTGGCACGGCGTGCAGCATATCAAAGCTCACTTCGCGGTCCTGGCTGTTACCCTCGCCGTCGGTTGAGCGGAAAACGGCTGTTTTGGCGGACCCGTTCACGGCAACCAGGGTGCTCTGGAAGTTCAGGTCAATGCCGTATTTTTTAATGTAGGCCTCCAGGGCCGGGACATAATCGGCCACACCAAACAGAACGGCGCCGGCGTTATGGAACTGGATATCCACGTTGTTCAGCACGCCGTGTTTGAGCCAGTAATCGGCAGACAGATACATGGCTTTTTGGGGTGCGCCGGCACATTTGATCGGCATCGGCGGCTGGCTGAACAGGGCGCGGCCTTTCTTAAGGTTCTGGACCATGTCCCAGGTGTAGCTGGCCATGCCCTCCCGGTAGTTGGAGGTGACGCCGTTGGAACCGAGAGCCTCTTCCAGGCCTTCAATACCGCCCCAGTTCAGTTCCAGGCCTGGGGCGAGCACCAGGGCTTTGTATCCGATGGAAGAGCCGTCGCCCAGGGTTACCTGGTTGTTGTCCTGGTCGATGCCGGTAACCGGTTGCTTATACCAGGACACGAAACCGGGCATAACGTCTGACATGGGCCTGGACGTGACCTCGGGTCGGAACACGCCGCCGCCGACCATGGTCCAGCCGGGCTGGTAGTGATGCCAGGCAGCGGGCTCAATGATGGCGATGTCGATATTGCTATCCCGTTTGTGGATGCTGGATGCCACCGATATGCCGGCTGCCCCACCACCCACGATCACGACGGTATGAGTTTTGACGTTGCCTGTTTCGGTAGTGCTGGTAATCATGCCTCGAACCTCTTGTCTTTGTTTGCTATGCACGAGTAATGCTTGAGATACATCAAAGCGTACAAAACCTAAAGTTCTATCGTTAGAATAATTAGAAATATACCGGTCGAGGTCTCTGGTTCACGGGCATAGCGTTTGGCGCTGTCACTCAATTGCCATAACCTGCTGGTAGTGTCTGGCGTAATCTGGCCGGGCCGTAGACTTGCCTGCCATCTGATTCAAGACCAGGAAAGTTGCCAACGGAAGGCGCCTCGAACCATCAGCAAAGTGCCGTTCCGCCAGAGTGACTTTAATGCACCATAAGCCCGCCTCCTCCCTCAGCGCTGTTCAGATCGCCATGCTGGTTCTGGGCGCCCTGATGGTTGTCTTTATCTGGGCCCTGTTCGGCTACCAGACCATTACGTCCCGAACGGAGGCGCTCCAGGCACGACAGTCTGAGCACCGCAATCTCGCGTTGATCGTTTCTGAAAGTCTCAAGCAGATGACGGATCGAGCCAAAGCGATGGGCAGTCTGGTAATGGAGGATCCAGAACAGGAAGGGGATGGGTTCGAACGTCTGCTCGAACTTCTGGCGGAGGACCCCGTGTTCAATCGTCTTAGCGTATACGATGGCAATGGTGATCTTCTTTATGCCAGTCACCCGGATTCTGCCCGGCCGGACCTTTCCCACCGCTACGGGCAGTTGGAAAGCCACATGAAACAGTACGGGGTGGTTCCCTTGTTGCCTCTGCGTCAGGGACCTGGTGTCGCAGAGCCGGGCTGGCGCCTGCCTTTTCTGGTGCCCGCTGGTGAACCGGATAGTCTCGGTTTGACGAGAGTGGTGCTGATTGAGCTCGATATCGGTTATCTCGCGGGCTTGCTCCAGCATGTGGAGCTTGGGCCAAGGGGGTTTATCCAGGTTCTGGATGCGGAGGGCGCCGAGTGGATGCGCGCCGATACCAGTGGTGTGATTGTTGGCGGGCTTCAGGTGCCACGTATTGAGCCAGCCTTGAGTGGCCGGGTAAGCAGCGGGCAGCGAACATTCGAACAGGACGGTCAGCGTTATCAATATGTCTTTGTCACCCGCGCCATCCATGGTTTCACGGTCAGTGTTACACAGCCTTTTGATGAGATCCTGGCCCCACTTCGCAGCGACCAGCACAAACAACTGCTGCTGAATATACTGATGACGCTCCTGGTTGGAGGCATTGTGTTCTGGTTGGTGCGTGCCCTGAAACAACAGCAATCCGTGTTGCAGGCATTGCAGTTATCCGAGCAAAGGAACCAGCAACTCATCGAACGTCTGGAAGGGGAGCACGCCCGAAGCAGTCGGGCCGCATCGATTGACCATCTCAGTGGTCTTTACAACCGTCGTCAATTTCTCGATATCGCATCGCAAACGCTGAACGAACAGCGAAGGAATCGCCGTTTATCGGCGCTGCTGTTCATTGATCTTGACCGATTCAAATCGATAAATGACTCGCTTGGGCACCAGGTGGGGGACCTCTTGCTTCAGGCCGTTGCCGGCCGGATAAGGCGAATGCTCGGGCCTGCAGACGTGGCTGCCCGGTTTGGTGGGGATGAGTTTGTAGTGTTGCTGGCGGAAGATCGCTCGGAGAGCGATATCGAAACATGGGCTTCGGGACTCACCAGCCATTTGTCCGCTACGTACGAGCTCAATGGCACGGAATTGAACAGCAGCCCCAGTATAGGCATCGCAATTTGCCCCAGAGATGGCCAGACCGTTGAGAATCTGCTGCGCTGCGCTGATGCAGCCATGTACTCGGCCAAGAAGGCAGGCCGCGGCCAGTACCGGTTCTTCGACCAGTCGCTCAACCTGAAGGACGTTGAGGAGTTTCACCTGGAACAATCGTTCGCCGAAGCGTTGCGAAATCGCGAGTTTGTCCTGCATTACCAGCCTCAGGTTTGCCTGGATTCCATGGAAGTGATCGGGTACGAAGCGCTTGTTCGTTGGCATCATCCGGAATTCGGTTTGCTCTTCCCGGACCGATTCATTCCCATGGCAGAGAACAGTGGGTTCGTGATTCCTCTCGGGATGGAAGTTCTGCGTCTGGCTTGCGCCCAGATTGCTCAATGGAAGGTTGATAATGTTCCGGTACGGCCGGTTGCCGTCAATGTCTCTCCAATCCAGTTGGCTCAGCAAGAGTTTTGCCGGGATGTGATCAATATGATCCATCAGCATGGTCTCAAAACCTGTCATCTGGAACTGGAAATCACTGAAACGGCGATGTTGGATGCCAAGGCCGTCGAAAGCCTGCATTCTCTGAAAGCGGCGGGTGTGAAACTCAGCCTCGATGACTTTGGCACTGGCTATTCCGGCTTTGCTCACCTGGAAGCCGTGCCGGTGGACAAGCTCAAGATTGACCGAAGCCTCATTGCCAAAATCTGTAACAGCCATGACGACAGTCCTATCGTCTCGTCCACCATCATTCTTGCAAAGCGAATGGATCTGAAAGTCGTGGCGGAAGGGGTCGAAACCCGGGAACAGGTGGTACACCTCAAAGTGGCCGGGTGCGATATTGCGCAGGGTTATCACCTGAGTCGCCCTATGCCGCCTGAGGATGTTCCGGGTTTTCTCCGGACGTTCGCCGAGGCGGAGGCCGTTGTCTGATGTTCAGGTTCGTTGGTTTTCTGGTCGGATTTCTAGCCCCTCTCATTGTGATGGCGGAGGAGACCATTCCTGCAGAATGCGATGTTGTCGAACTTACCTTTACCATGATCCCGAAGAAGAACATCGACGAGCAGCTTCGGGAGTATGGGCCGCTGATAACCCTGATCAGTGACACGCTTGGGGTGCCTGTTGAGATGGTTCGTGCAAGCTCTTATGAAAGCGTGATCGACTCAATTGTCTCTGGCGGCGTTGATGTAGCCGTTTTGGGGCCCGCCGCCTACATGATTGCACGCCGACGTAACTCCGGCATTGAGCCCTTTGCGTCCCTGGCTGTGGAGGGAGGGCATTTTACGCCAGAGGGCAGCTTCTACAATTCTATCCTGGTTGTTGATAGTGATAGTGCCGTCTCGGAACCCGAAGACCTCAAGGGTGCTCGTGTTGCGCTTGGCGATCCTTCCAGCACCTCAGGAGCTGTGGTTCCGAAAGCTATTTTCCCGGATGTCGTTGGGATACCTTTCAATCGATTCTTTGGCGCCCTGGTATACGCCGGCGGACATGATAAAGCGATGAACGCTCTGATCGACCGTCAGGTAGATGCTGCTTTCGTCTCCAGCGCCCGCGCAGATGAATATCTCAAACGGGGAATGATTGGCACGGATTCGTTCCGGGTGCTGTGGCGGTCACCGCCCTTGCATTATGATCCTTTCGTTTTCCGCAATGACTTGTGCCATTCTGTTCGTCAGAAGTTACTTGAGTTGATGACTACGCCATCACCACGCCTGAGGGACTTCCTCGACAGCCAGCACGCCACCCGGATTACCCCAGTGAGGCATGAGGATTATCAGGCGCTTGAGAGTTTGATGTAGATTCGAGTTCTTGCAGGCGTTGGCGTTTGCCAATAAGAGAGGGTGTTTTGCCAAACCACAGGGCCCCGCAAAACTGGGCTATGTTTGCACTTATATCACTGGTGTTTGTCCGGGCAGGCTGTACATTGCACTCGCGTTTCAGGGCGGCCGGTTGTGGCGTTCGGGTTTGACTACTTCTGGATGACAACGGCATCGCCCCGCCTCAGTTATCTATCAACGTACCTTTGATCCCTCGTTGCTCGCGAGTCCGGGTGACGACGTGGTTTTCTGCATGGTGAGCGATAAGGCGTTTGAGCTTCTCCATCCGCAGCGGCTTGGTACAGTAGTCGTTCATGCCGGCTTCAAGACACTGAAGCCGATAGCTTTCACTGGCGTTGGCAGTAACCGCGATGATGGGCGTATCCAGATTGGCTGGGGCTTTCAATCGGATCTCACGGGTTGCCTCAATACCGTCCATGACGGGCATCTGGCAATCCATAATGATCATGTCCCAGGGTTCATTGATGGCCGCTTGTAGGGCTTCGAGGCCATTCTGAACCCCTTCTGAAATCACACCCATGTGCTCCAGCTGTTTGCGAAGAATCATCCGGTTGCCGGCGTCGTCTTCCACCACAAGAATTCTGGGCACATGATTCACGGCCCCAGGGCTTAACAGGTCTGGATCATGGAATTCCGACTGGTGAACGTCGCCATAGGGCACTGTGACTTCCAACGTAGTACCTTTATTGGATGTCTCCAGGACTCTCATCTGGCCGCCCAGGGCATTGGCCAGAGAGCTGGCAAGGGGTAATCCCAGACCCACACCACCATAACGCCGGGTGAGGCCGGCTTCTCCCTGTCTGAACGCCTGGAACACTTTCTCTCTCTGGGAATCCGGGATGCCGGGCCCCGTGTCTGACACCAGAATCCGGAAAACGGAATCGTCTGCCAGTCGGCTTGCCCGAACCAGTACCTCTCCTCCTGCAGGCGTGAACTTCACTGCATTATCGATGAGCTGATAAAGCACCTTCTCCAACATCAGCCCATCCATGAAGACCTTGCCAGGCACCGAGTCATCCATGCCGAACGCCAGCGCAAGCGGTTTCGCTCTTGCGGCTTCCCGGAATTCGTACTCGAGAAGATCGAACAGGGATTGAGGCTCGAACACCTGGGGTGAACTGAGCAGGTTCTCGTCCTGGGCATCAACGAAATCCAGAATGCCGCCGACCTGTCGGGTCATCCGCAGGTTGGCGTACTCGATGAGACGGAACGCATCGTTCTGCTCCCGGTTCAGCGGTGCCTCCCGAAGCATATCCAGCTGGCCCTGGATGGTGTGTAGAGGTGTGCGCAGCTCATGGCTTACGGCGTTCAGGAAGTCATCCTTGATACGGTTGCTGCGTTCAAGAGCCTTACGGGCTTTTTCACTGACTTCGATCTGCTGGGCCTGCAGAGTGTCCCGTTCGTCGCGGAGGATTTTTATGCGGGATGCCAGGGCTAGTGAAAACAGGGCCATTTCCCAGGACATGGCGCCGGGAATGTAGTACATCACCCATTGGCTACCTTTAATAACGCCCAAAGAATCCAAAGCCGTTACATTTTGAGCGATGATTAAGGGAATCCAGCCAATCAGAAAATACAGAGAGGGTTGGTATTTCTTCTTTGCCTGAATGAAAGCAAAAGGAAGAAACGAAAGGTAAGCAGCCATCCCGATAGTTGCGCCAAGGAAGGCAATGGTCTTGAATGACAGAAAGGGCGTTGCAATCAAGAGACCCAGATAAATGAGCGATAGCACCCGGTACATCTGGTTAACCCATGGAGCGAGCGTCCCCAGTTGAAGGATTCTTGAAACGAACTGGATAGTAAGAAGGGGCATGAGGATCAGAAGGGCTTTCAACCAATTAAAGTGTTCCTCAATTATCCCCAGATAGGCCTGCAGGTTTGTTAGGCTCAACGAGTAGACCAAAACACCTACTGCCACGACCACGTAGAGTAGGTAGATCGGATCTCTGATACTGAAGAACAGAAAAAGGTTATAAACTGTAAGCGCAAAAATAATTGACCCTAAACTCACGCTTAGTGCGGTATGTAAGACCGCCTCACTGAACAAGGCAGTTTGATCCAGAACCTTGACCGATGTACTTATCGGGAAGTCGGCCTCGAATCGAATGTGAATATCAGAACGCGATGAGACGCTGGGGAGCTCGAAGATCAGGTGATGAAATGGAATAGTTTTCTGTTGCGGCGGTTCGAGAAAAAATTTGGGATTCTCGGAAATCGGCGAACCATCGATAAATACCTGGGCTCTTGATGCCAGGGGACTTAATAGAAGCCAGCGCTGCTCAATGGTTTCCGCCGAACTTATCCTGCCCCTTATCCAGACGAATGGCTCCCGAGGCTCACTGGTAAAAACATCGTGATTTATTGGAGACCAGCCGGCGTGTTTTTCTGGCGGTGGTGTTTCCTGATCCCAAGCTCCTTCAAAGACCTCCATCGTCTGGGTTAGATTTCTGGCATATCCCTGTTGCTCTGCGGCGGTTGCGCAAAAAGACAGCAATAAAAGGGATGAAAAAATCAATACCAGGAGAGAGGTCCCTCTCCAATCAACGTCAGCCATTCAAAATTCCTTGATCTACAGGCCCACACAGAACAACACCCACAGGTTTTGCTATCGGATCCCCGAACGATTGGTGCTTAGAGAGCAACATTCACTCAACTGATTGTCACGTAATCAGCGTTCTGTCTTCTTTGATTTGATAGGTGTGTCGCCAAAATCTATACTTCGGAGCCTACTCAAAAGGATGCTGTATGTATAGCTCAAGGTCAGGTTTTGTAAAGGAATTTTGCCCAGTTCTTGCATTGGCCGTTTTAACCCCTATGACAGCCTTCGCTGGCGGCCTGTCCAATGGTGACCAAAGTGCCAGTACCTCCGGCGTCAGCAATGCCGGCAGTGTTGCCAACCCGGAAAATGCTTCCACTATTTTCTTCAATCCCGCTGGCATGAGCCGGCTCTCGGGCACCAACCTCTCCGTTGGTGCGATCGTTTTTGAGATTGACGCCGTCGGCAGGGATTCCCAAACATCGGCAACCCGCGCCAATGGCGATCCGGTTGTCGGAGATGGCGGTGGCGATCACGTTGAGACCTTTGCGGTGCCCAATGCTTATCTTACCCATGAAGTAAATGACTGGCTGGATGTGGGGCTGGGGGTTTACGTTCCCTATGGTCTCGGCTTCGATTATGGCGATGCCTTTGCCGGACGGTTCATTGGTGATGAGATTGAACTGGTATCTTATGGCGTGAGCCCCTCCTTTTCTGTGAACAGCGGCGAGGGTCTCTCATTGGGAGGTAGTATCAATGTACGCTATGCCGATGCGGAACAGCGCAACCCGGTCGATTTCAGTGGGATTGAAGCGCAATTCTCCCTACCTGGTGGCACCTTAAGCGATGGCCAGGCCACACTGGTGGGGGACGATGTTGCGTTGGAATTCACGGTCGGAGCACTCTGGCAAGCGACTCCTGACACGTCGCTTGGCCTCTCTGCCCGCTCCGGTACCGAATTCAATCTTAAGGGTACCGGCACTATCACCAACTTCCCCACTCTGTCAGCCAGCGGCCTCGCGCAGACAACCGTTACTGAGCGGATAGAAGTCCCGATCACGATTCCTCAAAGCCTGAGTGTCGGCCTCGCTCACCAGTGGAACGACGCACTCAAGCTGCTTGCCGGGGCAACCTGGGCAAAATGGAGTGATGCTTCAGCGCTGACCGTCGTATCCCGCGAGAAGACGCCGGTGGCTTTTCCTGCCGAGCAGCCATCCGAGGAGCAGGTTCAGAGCTGGAAGGACACCTGGCAGTGGCGGGTTGGCGCAGTCTGGCAGGTGGCACCAACATGGTCACTGAAGGCTGGCTATTTGTTTGACGAATCTCCCGTCACCATCAAGACGCGTTCGCCGCTGACACCGTTCGATGATTACCATCAGGTTTCTCTGGGTGCACAGGTTCGCGATCTGGCAGGCGACTGGACGGTGGACATGTTTGTCGCACGAGTGTTTTATGAGGGCGATATTTCCATCGACTATCGGGCGACAGATCCTGTGCAGGGCCAGACTACATTCAGAAGCGAGTATGACGTAGTGCCTTGGACAGCAGGTCTGCAGTTCAGCCGGCAGCTTTAGAACAAGAGGAAAACAAAGCGGGAAAGTGGTCGGCGTGGCAGGATTCGAACCTGCGACCCCTTCGTCCCGAACGAAGTGCGCTACCAAGCTGCGCCACACGCCGATCAACGGCCGGTATTATACGGATTCGCTTTGGTTTTACCAGCCCTCGGCGGATAAAAGGGCATCCGTAAATTTGCTGAGATTATCGTAGATACTGACATCGGCGCCGGGTATGGGTCTGGCGTCGAGGTGGCGTTCGGTTTCCTCGCCATTGCCGGTTCGTACCAGTACCGGGTGGCATCCTTCAGCGTGGCCGGCTTCCAGGTCTTTTCGGCTATCGCCGACCATGATGGCCCCTTCAAGGCTCGTCAGGCGGAAATGTTGGCGGATCTGCTCCAGCAGGCCGGTCAGTGGCTTGCGGCACCTGCATTGGTCGTCGGGATGGTGAGGACAGTAGGCGATGAAATCGATGCAGCCGCCCTCGGCCTCCACCAGTTGCTCCAGCTTTTCATGCATGGCGTCCAGTGCATCGGTATCGTAGTAACCTCGGCCGATGCCGGACTGGTTGGTGGCGATGGCGATGCGATGGCCGGCGTTACAGAGCCGGGCCACCGCTTCTACGCTGCCGGGAATGGGGTGCCATTCATCCGCTGAGCAGATGTAATTGCCATCGTACTCATTGATGACCCCGTCCCGATCCAGAATGATCAGCATCGCTGCGTGCGCGTTCCTTCGGCCGGTCTCAGCCTGCTGTGGGCAGCAGGCTGATATCCGCGACGCGCAGGAAAAGGTTGCGCAGACGGTTCAGCAGCGCCAGCCGGTTGTTCCGGATGGCGTCGTCGTCGGCCATGACCATCACCTCATCAAAGAAGTTATCCACCGGTTCCCGCAGGCTGGCCAGGGAGCTCAAAGCGCTGGCGTAGTCGCCGTTTTCGAACTGCGGCAGGACCTTGGCAGCCTGTTGGTCGACCTGCTCGGCGAGGGCTTTCTCGGCGCTGTCCTGCAGCAGGTTGGCGTCGACGGTTTCACCGATGCTGTCACCACCCTGCTTGGTCAGGATGTTCGAAACCCGTTTGTTGGCGCCGGCCAGGGCCTGCGCTTCGGGCAGCTGACGGAAGGCTTCCACCGCTTTCACCCGGCGGTCGAAATCCAGTGGGCGGGTTGGCCGGCGGGCATGAACGGCCAGGTAGACCTCGGCGCCGATGCCCTGCTCATCGTAGTGGGCGCGGAAACGCTCCAGCATGTAGTCCACAACCGTGCTTGCGGTATTTTGCTCGGTCAGAACCGTGAAGTTCTCTTCCGCCCACTCGCAGCATGTCTGCAGATCCAGCGGCAGCTCTCGCTCGATGATAATGCGCAACACCCCGAGGGAGGCCCGACGCAGAGCGAACGGATCCCGGGTGCCTGATGGCGGCTGGTTGATGCCGAACAGGCCAACCAGGGAATCCAGCCGGTCAGCGATGGCAATGGCACAGCCGGTCAGGGTTGTTGGCAGGTCGTCGCCGGCGAAACGGGGCATGTACTGCTCGTTCAATGCCTTGGCCACGTCTTCCGGTTCGCCATCGTTGGCGGCGTAATACTGGCCCATGATGCCCTGCAGATCGGTGAACTCCAGGACCATTTCGGTGACCAGATCTGTTTTCGCCAGCATGGCGGCGCGCTCGGCCAGGGCCGGATCACTGCCGATGGCGTCGGCAATTTTCTTTGCCAGTGCAGCGACGCGTACGGACTTGTCGTAGATGCTGCCCAGCTTCTCCTGGAACACGATGGGCTTGAGGGCGTCTACACGGTCTTCGAGCCTGGTCTTACGGTCGGTATCGTAGAAGAACGCGGCGTCCGACAGGCGGGGCCGGATCACTTTCTCATTACCGGAAACCACCTGGGACGGGTCCTTGCTCTCGATGTTGGCCACGGTAATAAACAGGGGCAGCATCTCGCCGTCGGTAGCAACCACGTGGAAGTACTTCTGGTGTTCCTTCATGGAGGAAATCAGCGCTTCCGCGGGAACCTCAAGGAACCGTTCCTCGAAGCGACCCATCAGGGGGACCGGCCATTCGTTCAGCGCGGTGACCTCGTCCAGCAGGTCTTCATCAATCACTGCTTTGCCACCGGCTTCCTGCTCGGCCAGTTCGGTCACGCCGGCACGGATCTGCTCCCGTCGCTCGGCGAAGTCGGCAATGACATAGCCTTCCTGCTTGAGGACGACTTCGTAATCGTTCGGTGTGGGTACGATCAGGGATTTGGGGCAATGGAAGCGATGGCCGCGGGTCTTGTTGCCGGGAGTCAGGCCCATGATCGGGGCATCAATCACCTTGTTGCCAAACAGCAGCACCACCCAGTGCACGGGGCGTACAAATTCGGTGCGGTGGGCACCCCAGCGCATGCGCTTGGGAATCGGCAGGCCTGCCAGGGATTGCTCCACCAGCTCCGGCATCAGCTCCACCGTGGGTTTGCCCTGCTCTACCGTGCGGTAGACCACCCAGGCACCCTTGTCGGTTTCCAGGGTGTCGAGCTGGTCCGGGGTAACACCCAGAGACGTGGCAAAGCCGGTCAGCGCGCGGGTCGGGTTGCCGGCATCGTCAAAGGCAGCTTTGACGGCAGGGCCACGTTTTTCCACCGACTTGTCCGGCTGGGAGTCAGCCAGATCCCGGATACGGACCGCAAGGCGGCGTGGAGCGGCAAAGGCCTCGACCTTGCCGAATTCGATGCCCGCTTCTTCCAGACCCCGGGCAATGCCCTGGGTGAAGGCGTCAGACAGCGGTTTGAGGGCCTTGGGAGGCAGCTCTTCAGTGCCCAGTTCGACCAGAAAATCCTGTGTAGCCATGGTTATGCGTTCCCCTGTTCCTGCTGTGCCTTCTTCGCTTTCTTGCCCTTCTTGCTTTTCGCCTTGTCGTCGGCGGCCTCAGCAGCAGCAAGGACTTCCTTGCGCAGCGCCTCGGGAGCGAGCGGGAAGCCGAGTGAGCGACGGCTGTCGAAGTATGCCTGGGCGACGGCACGGGCCAGGGTGCGAACCCGCAGGATGAAGCGCTGACGCTCGGTTACCGAGATGGCATGGCGGGCGTCCAGCAGGTTGAAGGTGTGAGAGGCCTTGAGCACCTGCTCGTAGGCGGGCAGGGCCAGGCCGGCTTCGATCAGCCGGGCGCTTTCCCGCTCGTGAACGTCGAAGCTGTGGAACAGGAACTCGGTATCGGCATGCTCGAAGTTGTAGGTGGACATCTCCACTTCCTGCTGGTGGAACACGTCACCGTAGGTGACCACACCGTCAGGGCCTTCGGTCCAGACAAGGTCGTACACGCTGTCGACGCCCTGCAGGTACATGGCGATCCGCTCAAGCCCATAGGTGAGCTCGCCGGTAACCGGGAAGCACTCCAGGCCACCCACCTGCTGGAAGTAGGTGAATTGGGTGACCTCCATGCCGTTGAGCCAGATTTCCCAGCCCAGGCCCCAGGCACCCAGCGTGGGAGACTCCCAGTTGTCTTCCACAAACCGGATGTCGTGCACCAGCGGATCAAGGCCCAGGGCCCGCAGGGAATCCAGATACAGTTCCTGAATGTTGTCCGGCGACGGCTTCAGAACCACCTGGAACTGGTAATAGTGCTGCAGGCGGTTGGGGTTCTCACCGTAGCGGCCGTCAGTGGGGCGGCGACTGGGCTGAACGTAGGCGGCGTTCCAGGTTTCCGGCCCGATGGCACGCAGGAAGGTGGCCGGGTGGAAGGTACCCGCACCCACTTCCATATCCAGTGGCTGGAGGACCACGCAGCCGTGCTGCGCCCAGAAGTTCTGCAGAGCCAGGATCAGGCCCTGAAAGGTCCCGAGATCCGGAGTTGTCTGTTTCGTTGCCTTGTCTGTCACGACGGTTGCCTGCTGATGAGTCTGTGTGTGGCGCCCCGGTTGTCCTTCGGGGCACTCCGAAAAAAGAAAGGCGCATTATACGCGTGCTGGCCGTGTATTTCTAAGTCAGAAGAAGGTGAGACCCACCTGGAACAGTTTTTCCACATCCCGGATGCGGGTTTTGTCCACAAGGAACAGGATAACGTGGTCATCCGGCTGGATCCGGAGATGATCGTGGGCGATGAGCACCTCGTTGCGGCGGACGATGGCACCGATGGTGGCGCCTTCCGGCAGGTTGATCTCGTCCAGCCGTTTGCCGACCACTTTGGAGGACCGGTGATCACCGTGGGCGATGGCCTCGATGGCCTCAGCAGCGCCCCTGCGCAGTGAGTGAACGTTTACCACATCGCCCCGGCGGACGTGGGTCAGCAGGCTGCCGATGGTGGTTTGCTGGGGCGAGATGGCCACGTCGATGTCGCCACCCTGGATCAGGTCCACGTAGTCCGGGTTGTTGATCAGGGTCAGTACCTTGCGGGCACCGAGGCGCTTGGCCAGCAGTGACGCCATGATGTTGGCTTCATCGTCGTTGGTTACCGCGCAGAACACATCGGTATTCTCGATGTTTTCTTCCAGCAGTATGTCCTTGTTCGCGGCATTGCCCTCCAGCACCACGGTTTTCCGCAGATTCTCAGAGAGCATCACGCAGCGTTCGTGGTCCCGTTCCAGCAGTTTGACCTGGTAACGGTTTTCCAGGGTGTGGGCCAGCCGCTGACCGATATTGCCGCCCCCGCAGATAAAGATGCGCTTGTATGGTTTTACCAGTGGTTGGAGCTCGCTCATTACCGACTTGATGTGGTCGCCGGCAGCAATAAAGAACACCTCATCACCGTCTTCAATAACGGTGTCGCCTTCGGGCATGATCGCCCGGTCTTTCCGGAAAATGGCCGCCACCCGGGTATCGATTTTGGGCATGTGGGTGCGCAGGTAGGACAGCTCGTGGCCCACCAGTGGGCCGCCCTTGGTCGCGCGGATGGCCACAAGGCGGGTCAGGCCCTTGGAGAACTCCAGGACCTGCAGGGCACCGGGGTTCTCGATCAGCCGCGTAATGTGTTTGGTCACCAGATGTTCCGGGCTGATCAGAACGTCAATGGGAAAGCCCCGGAGGCTGTCGAGATCCTTGGTCTGGTCCCGCTGGTAGAAGAGCTCTGATTTTGCCAGGTAGGCCCCGGCGCGCACCCTGCAGATGGTGGTGGGAGTCTTGTACAGCAGTTTGGCCACCTGACAGGCCACCATGTTGGTTTCGTCGCTGTTGGTGACCGCAATCAGCATGTCGGCGTCTTCCGCCCCGGCCTGTCGCAGTGCCGTGGGGTAAGATGCCGCGCCCTGGACAGTGCGGATGTCGAGCCGGTCCTGCAGTTCACGCAGCCGGGCACCGTCGTTGTCGATGATGGTGATATCATTGGCTTCGTTGGCGAGATTTTCTGCAAGTGTGCCACCCACCTGGCCGGCACCGAGAATCAGGATTTTCATGGTTCGGGTTTCTCCAGCACGGCATAGAAGAAGCCGTCATGGCTGATTGGATCGGGGAGCAATTGCCGCCCGGCCCCCATATCGCGCCCCCATTGAGCATCCGGCTCAATAAGGATGGCATCGGTTTGCTGTTTACGGAATCGCTGAATTATACGGTGGTTTTCCTGGGGGAACACCGAGCAGGTGGCATACACCAGTCGGCCTCCGGGTTTCAGGATAGCCCACATGGCGTCCAGTAACCCGAGCTGTATGGCGGCCAGCGGGGTAATGTCGGATTCTCTGCGTAACAGTTTTATGTCCGGATGGCGGCGAATGACGCCGCTGGCGCTGCAGGGCACGTCCAGCAGAATGCGATCAAATGCCTCGCCGTCCCACCATTGGTCGGTCGCGGCTGCATCCGCCTGTTTCAGGGTGGCGTTGAGATCGAGTCGATCCAGATTCTCCTGAACCCGGGGCAGGCGCTCAGCAGATTCGTCAATGGCAACTACTTCTGCCAGCTCGCCGCAGCTTTCCAGAATTGCGCAGGTCTTGCCCCCCGGGGCCGCGCAGGCATCCAGGACTCTCTGGCCCGGGGCGAGATCCAGCAGGGTTGTGCATAACTGCGCCGCTTCATCCTGCACGCTGACGGCGCCATCAGCGAACCAGGGCAGCCGGTCGACGGGAACAGGGTTAACCAGTTGAATGCCGTGGGGAGCGAAACGGGTCGGGTTGGCCTCGATACCAGCCTCTGCCAGCAGATCGAGATATTCATCCCGACCAAACCTCAGGGCGTTGACCCGCAGGGTCATGGGCGCCTGGGCATTGTTGGCGCCCAGAATCTGTTGCCAGTCATCCGGCCAGTTGTGACGGAGCTTTTCCACCATCCACACGGGATGACTGAAGCGGGCCGAATCGTCCGCCGGTTCCGGCGCGCCGTCCCGCTCTGCGGCCCTCAGAACACCATTGACCAGCCCGGTCAGATGGGGTTTTTCCAGAGCTCGGCAGGCTTCGACGGTTTCATTGAGTACGGCGTACGTGGCCTGTTGGCTGAAGCGCAACTGGAACAGCGCGACCAGCATCAGGTGATGGATGATGCGGTCCGGCTTGCGCAGAGGTTTTTTCAGCCGGCCATCGAGCTCCCCATCCAGCCGGTGAAACCAGCGGCAGGTGCCATAGCAGAGGGCCTGGAGTTCGGGGCGTTCGTTCGCGGGAAGGCGGTTCAGGGCCGGCGGCAGGCATTGGGACAGGGACTGGCCATTTTCCACGGCCAGCATCACGCCGGCGGCGATGGCGCGCATGGGTTGTTGTCGGTCCCCCATGTCAGCGCAGCTCCTGGCCGGGCATAAGCAGTTCCTTGCCACCGTTGATCAGGTCGTTCACGCTCTGGGCGCGGGAGCCCGGCAGCTGCAGGCGGGTAATGCGCAGGGTTCCGTTGCCACAGGCAATATCGATTCCTTCCCGATCCCGTTGTACGACGGTTCCGGGCGCGCCATCGCTGGTAGTAACCAGTGCCCGGGCCTCATGAATCCGGATGCGTTGATCAGCCAGATCGGTGTAAGTTCCGGGCCAGGGGTTGAACGCGCGAACCAACCGTTCAATGGCCGTGGCGTCTGCAGCCCAGTCAATTTGGCCCTCGGTTTTGCTCAGTTTGCTGGCGTAGCAGGCCAGTTCGTCGTTCTGAGGTTCCCCGGTGAGTTCACCTTTCTGAAGCAGCTCCAGGGCCTTGATGATCGCTTTGCCCCCGAGCTCTGCCAGCCGGTCGTGCAGGCTGCCGCCGGTGTCGCTGTCATTGATAGCGGTTAGGGATTTCAACAGCATGGCGCCGGTATCCAGGCCTTCGTCCATCTGCATGATGGTGATGCCGGTCTCGGCATCGCCCGCGGCAATCGCCCTCTGGATAGGTGCAGCGCCGCGCCAGCGGGGCAGCAGCGAGGCATGGATGTTGAGGCAGCCGTGGGTGGGAATGTCCAGCACCGCCTTCGGCAGGATCAGGCCATAGGCAGCGACGATCATCACATCCGGGTTCAGGTCGGCCAGTTGCTTCTGGGCTTCGGGAGTTTTCAGTGTTTCGGGCTGGAAGACCGGGATCTCGTGGTCCAGAGCCACCTGCTTGACCGGGCTGGGTTGCAGCTTCCGGCCGCGGCCGGCGGGCCGGTCCGGCTGGGAATAAACGCCAACAATGGTGTGGCCGGCGGCAATCAGGGCTTTGAGCGCGGTTGCCGCGAAATCCGGGGTGCCAGCAAAAACAAGTCGCACGGTGTTTTGATCTCTGTTCCGTTGTAATACGAAAAGACCGGGTCATGACCCGGTCCGGAAGCTGGTGTCTGGTTTTTCTCTCGCCTGCAGCCTTATCAGGCGCTCTTCTTGTGCTGCTTCTCCAGCTTCTTGCGAATCCGGTTGCGCTTGAGCGAGCTGAGATAGTCAACGAACAGTTTGCCGTTCAGATGGTCCATCTCATGCTGGATACAGACGGCCAGCAGGCCTTTCGCTTCCAGTTCGAACGGTTTTCCATCCCGGTCGATCGCCCGGATCATGCAGTGTTCGATCCGTTCGACGTCTTCGTAGAATCCGGGTACCGACAGGCAGCCTTCCTGCATGGCTTCCCGTTCACCGTCCAGCACTTCCACTTCGGGGTTGATGAACACCCGCGGCTCGCTCTTGTCCTCCGACAGATCCATGACAATGATCTGCTTGTGTACATTCACCTGGGTCGCCGCAAGGCCAATGCCTGGCGCATCGTACATGGTCTCGAACATGTCGTCGATCAGCTTGCGGTCGGCGTCTGTCACCTCTTCTACCGGCTTGGCAATGGTGCGCAGACGGGGATCCGGGTATTCGAGAATCTCTAGTATCATAGGTCGGTCTTTTGCCTGTATGTCGGGACGCCGGCAGAATTAGGCCGGCATCTCTTTTGACTTTGCTGCTCTTTGTAACAGTGTGAAACTGATCTCCGAAATGCGACAGCGTACTGCGCAAATTTTCCCCCTGCCTCTACTATTATCGGGGCAAGGCCCCAGCTTTCAACGGCTGGAGAGGTTATCAACGTTTATATAACCATTATCCAACAATTCGTCGATTGAGTACAAACTGATCAGTTAATAGTTAAAATCTTTCAACGGCGGGATAGAATTTACTGGAAGAACAAAAGATAACATCACAATTTGCGAGACTTCTTCTATAGTAACTGGAATAACAACGTAATAAGCTGCAGAAAACTGACTGCATCCCAACAGAATGCAAAGAATCAAGGCACGCGATCAAGGACTTACACAATGAGGAAACTGCTGTACGCTCTGGCAGCAACTACGCTGCTTTTAACCTCCTGGGCCCATGCTGCACCGGAGCTGCGGTCCGATCATCCCGAGCGTTACACCGTAGTTAAGGGTGACACCCTCTGGGACATTTCGGCCCGTTTTCTGAATAACCCCTGGTACTGGCCGGAAATATGGCATGTGAACCCGCAGGTCGCCAACCCTCACCTGATTTATCCCGGTGATCGCCTTGCCCTGGTTTATATAGACGGCAAACCCCGTATTACCAAGGTGGCCAGCAACGACGTGGTGAAGCTGTCGCCGAAGGTTCGCTCCGAGCCTATCGATACGCCCATTCCGGCTATTCCGCTGGATGCCATCGGCAGCTTCCTTACCGACACCCGTATTGTCACTCCGGAAGAAATCAATGGTGCCCCGTACGTTCTGGAAGGGGAGGACGGCAGGATCATCATGGGTGCCGGCGATCGGATCTACGCCCGCGGCGAGAAACCTGCGGACAAGGTGGGTATCTTCCGTCGCAGCAAGGAATTCCGGGATCCGGACACGGGTGAATTCCTCGGCCTTGAAGCACGCAGCATTGCCCGTGGTGATGTGGCCCGGGAAAATGGCGACGTGCTGACCGTAAACCTGACCAGCTCCAACGAAGAAGTTCGCATTGGCGACCGTCTTCTCGTGAGTGAAGACCGCCGTCTGACCACCAGCTTCGTGCCCAGCGCGCCCAGCGAAGAAATTGAAGGGCAGATGATCTCGGTTGATGGGGGTGTTAGCCAGATTGGTCAGTTCGACGTGGTGGCCATTAACCGCGGTACCCGGGAAGGCCTGGAAGCCGGCAACGTGATGGCCGTTCTGAAAAGCGGCAATCTGGTTCGTGATCCGGTAACCGGAGAAACCATCGAGCTGCCCTCCGAGCGTGCCGGGCTGCTGATGGTGTTCCAGGCTTATGAAAAAATGAGCTATGGCCTGGTGCTTCAGGCCAACCGCGTGTTGGCGGTGGGTGACAAGGTTACCAACCCCTGATTGATTGACTACCGATAGACGCAAAGGCCGGACCAGGAAGGTCCGGCCTCTCTGTTTTCAAGGACGATGCCGTGTTTTCCTCTGCCACAGCCCAATGGCTGTTTCTGACTTGCCTGCCAAACCTTGGCCGCACCCGTCGGCGTGAACTGCTGACAGAATTCCCTGACCTGCCCGAACTGCTCTCCATGAATGCCGCAACCTTGCGGGCCATGGGCATGACTGCAGACGCCATAGCTGCAATCCAGGCCTGGCAACAGCAGGATGATGCTCATCCGGCGGTCCGTGAAGTCCGGACCATAACGCACGATTGTCGCAAGCATGGCGTCGGTATTCTGACCTGGCAGGATACCCATTACCCGGAGCAGCTCCGGCACATTCACGATGCTCCCCTGGTACTTTATACCCTGGGTGATACGGAGCTTCTGGCCCGGGACCAGATCGGCATTGTCGGCAGCCGCAAGGCAACTCCGGCCGGTCTGGACCATGCCCGACGGTTTGCTGCGGAACTCAGTGCCCGGGAGTTACTGGTAACCAGTGGTCTGGCACTGGGTGTCGATGGCGCTGCCCATGCCGGTGCGCTGGATGCCGGGTTTCCGACGCTGGCGGTGATTGGCTGCGGTCTGGATCGTATCTACCCGCACCAACACAGGCGCCTGGGTGAGCGGGTGATTGCCCAGGGGCTGGTGATTTCCGAGTATCCCCCCGGTACACCGGCACGAGCCGCGCACTTCCCTCAACGCAACCGGATTATCAGTGGCCTGAGCCGTGGGGTGCTTGTAGTGGAGGCGGGTCTGCGCAGTGGCTCCCTGATCACCGCTCGTATGGCCCTGGAACAGGGGCGGGAAGTGTTCGCCATTCCGGGCTCGGTGCATAGCCCGGTTGCCCGCGGCTGTCATCATCTGATCAAACAGGGTGCCCGCCTGGTGGAGACCGTAGACGACATTCTCGAGGAGCTGGGTGCCTGGTGGTCACCGCCACTCACGGCTGAGTCTGCCTCTGCGCCAGAGCCAAAGCGGCAGGGCAACGAACCCCTGGCCGGTCTGGACAGCCGCGAAATCGCGGTATTTGAGGCTTTAGGGTATGATCCACAATCAACCGATGCACTGAGTTCAGCCACCGGTCTTCCCGCCGATCAGCTCATGCAGTCCCTGTTGCTTCTTGAGCTGCAGGGCCTGGTAAGTTCGGCACCGGGAGGCTTCCAGAAAATCGCCTGAACCTGGTGTGAACATCTAACCTGATCAATTCCGACAGAGCCGTATGCCCAACTCCCATCCTCTTTCCGACTGGCAATTGCATTGTGCCCGCCGCACGGTTTTCAGTGGCGGTGTTATCGCCTATCCCACCGAAGCTGTCTGGGGCCTGGGTTGTGATCCCTGGGACGAGGAGGCCGTGGAGCGGATTCTGGAGCTGAAGCAGCGCCCGGTCGAGAAAGGCGTGATTCTGGTGGCTTCGTCCGTGGACCAGATCCGCTTCCTGCTGGACCCTTTGCCTCAAGCGCTGCAAGCCGAGGCAGAGCGTCACTGGCCCGGCCCCGTGACCTGTCTGCTGCCAGACGTAGAGCAGCAGATTCCGGAATGGGTTCGTGGAAAACATGGCTCCATTGCGGTTCGGGTCAGCCAGCACCCCGTAGTACGTGCCCTCTGTGATACCACCGGAATGCCCCTGGTTTCCACCTCCTGCAATCCTGCCGGGCGTCAGCCAGCGCGGCATATCTGGCAGGTCAGGGGCTACTTTGGTGATCAGCTTGACTGGATTGTGCCTGGGGCACTGGGCGGCAATCGCAAACCCAGCCGTATTATTGATATTGTCAGCGGTCAGCAACTTCGTTAGGAGCGTTTATGGCACAGCAACCCGATAGCCAGGCGGTAAAGCAGTATCTGCTGGGACTGCAGGAGTCTATCTGTAGTCGGCTGGAGGCTGTCGAAAACGGTGCATCGTTTATCCGGGATGCCTGGGACAGACCTGAAGGCGGCGGCGGTGTCAGCCGCGTCATCACCGAAGGCCGGGTGTTCGAGAAAGGCGGTGTCAATTTCTCCCATGTGATGGGTGACACCATGCCGGCTTCGGCCACGGCCCACCGCCCGCACCTGGCCGGTGCTCCCTGGCAGGCCATGGGGGTGTCGCTGGTGATCCATCCCAACAACCCCTATGTGCCTACCTCCCACGCCAACGTCCGGTTTTTTATTGCCACCCCGAAGAACAGTGAGCCGGTGTACTGGTTTGGTGGTGGCTACGACCTCACGCCCTACTACGGTTTCGAGGAAGACTGTGTGCACTGGCACCGGACAGCCCGCGCCGCCTGTGAGCCGTTTGGAGAGGGCATCTATAAGCGCTTCAAGGACTGGTGCGACGACTACTTTTACCTGAAACACCGGGACGAACCCCGGGGCGTCGGTGGTCTGTTCTTTGATGATCACAACACCGGCGACTTCGAGCAGGATTTCGGCCTGATGAAAGCGGTGGGTGACAGCTATATTGA
This sequence comes from Marinobacter maroccanus, assembly GCF_002933275.1. Lineage (GTDB taxonomy): Bacteria > Pseudomonadota > Gammaproteobacteria > Pseudomonadales > Oleiphilaceae > Marinobacter > Marinobacter maroccanus. Next base: position 221,771 of record NZ_PSSX01000003.1, on the reverse strand, counting down.
TGCCTACGAACCCATTGTCCGCCGCCGCATGGAGCACCCTTTCAGTGACCGCGAGCGGGACTTCCAGCTCTACCGGCGCGGGCGTTACGTGGAATTCAATCTGGTCTATGACCGGGGCACCCTGTTTGGCCTGCAATCCGGTGGCCGAACGGAATCCATACTGATGTCCCTGCCGCCCCTGGTGCGCTGGGACTACAACCGGATCGCCGAGCCCGGGTCAGAGGAAGCCCGGCTTACCGACTATTTTCTGACCGGTCGCAACTGGCTGGAGACCGAAGATGACTAACGAGCTCTACGCAGTTGTTGGCAACCCCATCAGCCACAGCAAATCGCCGAGGATTCACAGCCTGTTTGCCAGCGAGACCGGCGAGCCGGTTGAGTACACGGCTATTCAGGCTCCGCTTGATAATTTTGCCGGCGCCGTGAAGCAATTCTTTGACCGGGGCGGCAAAGGCCTGAATGTGACCGTGCCTTTCAAGGAAGAGGCCTGGCAGCTGGCCGATCGGCGTACCGAACGGGCCGAAAATGCCGGGGCAGCCAATACCCTGTATCTGGATGAGGATGGCCGGCTCACCGCTGACAACACCGACGGTTGCGGTATTGTCCGGGATCTTGTCAGCAACCATGGTGTTGCTCTGAAGGCGGCGCGCATTCTGGTGCTGGGTGCCGGCGGTGCGGTTCGTGGTGTTCTGGGTCCGATCCTGGCGGAGCATCCTGCCTCAATAACCATTGCCAACCGGACGGTCGCCAAGGCTGATGCCCTGGTCGACCTGTTTACACCGGTGGCGGGTGAGACCGCGCTTTCCGCCTGCGGCTTCGAACAGCCCAGTGAGCCATACGACCTGATCATCAATGGCACCAGTGCGAGCCTCCAGGGCGATTTGCCCCCGCTGTCACCCAAGGTGATTGCGAAGAAAACCGTGGTCTACGACATGATGTATTCCCTGCAGACCACCACGTTCAATCAGTGGGCACTTGAACAGGGAGCACAGATCGTTCATGACGGGCTTGGTATGCTGGTAGAACAGGCAGCGGAATCGTTCCGGATCTGGCGCGGCATCAGCCCGGCCACCCGCCCTGTCATTGAGGAATTGCGTAACGACTGAGCCTCCGCCCCCTGATTGGGCTATGCTCAGGGTCAACATTCCGTAGGGATTTTTGATGGATATTCTTACCCTTGTAGGGCTCGTAGCTGGTGTCCTGATCGTCGTACTGGCGATGCTGGCCAATGCCTCCTTCCTGACCTTCCTGAACCTTCCGGGGCTTGCCATTGTGCTGGGCGGGACCTTTGCTGTAACCCTGATCAAGTTCCGCATGGCGTCGGTAATGAGCGCGTTTCGCCTGGCCATGTCTGCCGCGTTTACCGACCGCATGGCGCGGCCTGCGGAGCTGATCCGGGAAGTGGGGTCGCTGGCCATGGTGGTGCGCAAAGAGGGCATTCTGGGCCTTGAGAACCACCAGACGGATAATGAGTTCCTCCAGAAGGCGATTAATCTGTGTGTCGACGGCCACCCGCCGGAACTGGTGGAGGAGGCGCTGGCCCAGGAAACCCAGCAGGCCGCCGAGCGATACGAAGTGGCCGAGCGAGTGTTCCGGGGTATCGGCGAATCGGCCCCGGCCATTGGCATGCTGGGCACCCTGGTGGGTCTGGTACAGATGCTCAATACCCTGGATGATCCGTCCTCCATTGGCCCGGCCATGGCGATTGCCCTGCTCACCACCTTGTACGGTGCGTTTATTGCCCAGCTGATCGCCCTGCCTCTGGCCGACAAGCTGCAGCTGAAAGCCGAGGATGAGGCCCGCAATCAGATGCTGATCATCACATCCATCAAGAACATCATGCGCGGCGAGAACCCACGGGTTATGACCGAACTGCTGTCTTCGTTTGTACACCCGGAGCAGCGCACCGGCCTGGCGCCGGAGCGGGAGGCCTGAGGGTTTGGAACTGGTCCAGAAGAAAAACAGGAAGCGTCTGCAGAATCAGACGCCGGCCTGGATCGTTACCTTTGCCGATCTGGCCACTCTGCTGCTGACCTTTTTCATACTGCTGCTGTCCTTTGCCGAAATGGACGTTGAGAAGTATCGGGCCATGGCCAATTCCATGGCGGTCGCCTTTGGCTCCAGCAATGTCCTGGCCGAGGATATCGGTGGCTCCCCGCTCACCATGATTGAATCGGACACGGTCTCCCTTCCAGAGCCAACAGAGTCCCAGACCAGGGAGCCCGAGTTCATAGATGAGCGCGCAGAGGGTGCTGCGCCCACCCAGATTCCGGGTGGTGTGATCGATCTGGCCAGCCGGATGATCCGGGAACTGGAATCGGAGGTGGCTTCGGAAGCCCTGAGTGTCAATTACGACCAGAACCAGGTGGTGATCCGCTTCTCCGAGGAGGCCACCTTCCGATCCGGTGACGCCGCCATCAAGCCCGAGATGATCCCGATCATCGAACGAGTGGTCAACGTGCTGTCCGCCTGTACCGGCGATGTGCTGGTGTCCGGCTACACCGATGACCGGCCCATTTCCAGCGACCGTTACCGTTCAAACTGGGATCTTTCGGCAGCCCGTGCCGTGTCTGTAGTGCACGAGCTGGTGATGAACCGCCAGGTACCGGCCGAACGGGTGGTTGCGGCCGGACGTGCCGAAACCAACCCGCTTGCGCCGAACGACACCCCGGAGAACCGGGCTCTGAACCGCCGGGTGGAAATTGCTATTCGCAATCCCGAATGTAACGACGAGGTGCCCACCGGCGACCTGCCCGTCGAAATCATGCCCTGAGCCTTATATCTGAGGCGCAGCTTCTCATTCGCAATCCATATAACTGTCCAGCTTTCAGGGCTTTATACTGTGCGCCCGATAATTGACTGGCACAGTGAAGCGAGAGAGCAACCATGAGTGGACCGGACAAGCCGAAGGTGATTGGCGAAGAATGGAGCGATGAGCGGGTCAGGAGTTTTCTGGATATTCGCCCCTGGGATGCTGCGGAGAATGCCGACTATAACGCTCTGTTGAAAGCCTACCAGGCCATGCGAGCGGAAGATTTCGAACGCTTTATCGGATTTTTCGTTGCCGAGGGTCGGGATCTGAATGCCACCGGCCCGGACGGGGAAACCATTCTGGACCTTATCGCCCGGCATCGCCGCAGTGTGGATTATGCCCGGGCGCTGGAAAAGGCCGGTGCCAAAAAAACGGCCGCAGCCGGGAACTGATCCCGCTGCGGCCGTGTGTTGTTGCCTGAGGTTGTCGGCGTTTATTGCACGTCGACTTCAATGGCCTTGGGCTCTTTCGGTTCGGCTTTCTGGAGTGTCAGCGTCAGCATGCCGTCCTTGAAATTGGCTTTCACACTGTTTTCATCGACGTTGTCCGGCAGCGTAAAGCGGCGCAGAAAGCTGCCGTAGAAGCGCTCTATCCGGTGATGCTTCTTGTCGTCGGTCTCGCTCTCACTCTTGCGTTCACCCTGAATGCTCAGAACACCTTCGTGTACGGTCACTTTTACGTCTTCCTTGGACATGCCCGGCAACTCCGCCTCAATGGTGAAGGCCTCCGGAGTTTCCTTGATGTCCACGGCCGGAGCCCAGTCGCTGCGGCTGAACACGTCTTTGCTTTCGCGCTCGCCGCCTGAGCGTGTCAGGCCGAACATGCGGTTATAGCGGCTCATCAGGTCTTCGAATTCATTGACCGGATTCCAGCGGGTAAGATTGCTCATAAGGATCTCCTCCTTTTATCGGAACGAATCTGAATGTTTGACTTCAGCTTCGATCGCGGAACAGCTCCATGCCGGTGGCGCCAGCCGGATGGTTATCCGTGAACCTCTGCTAGTACCGAATGTAGGTGCAGTAAGGATGTTTTCAAGGGCGGGGTTGGTGGAATTTTGATCAGGGTCAAGCAGGCTTCAGAATTCACCAAAATGCCGGTGCAAAAACGGCCGGAAACGGGCCATTGAGGCTCCGGCTGTTTCCAGATCGGGCCGGATACCCGGTCGAAATCCCGGTAATTCTCCGGACAGGAAGGGAGCTACCAGCGACGGATCAGCACTGATGACATGCACAATGACATCCCTGCTGGCGTCTTCGCCGGTGATCAGAGGTGCAGGCTGATGGTCACCCAGGATAATCATCAGGGCGTCCTGCCTGAGATAGTGATCGGCGAAGCCTCCGGCAACCTCCAGGGCATAGGCAATGGCCTGCCCATAATGCTGGCGGACCCGATCCGGTTCCCGCCATAACGAAACCGGTGCCTCGCCGGCACCCTCCCAGTGCCGGAAGACCTCTCCGTTGCCGATGCTTTGCCAGTCATCGAGCACCGGCAGGATCGGAACCCAGGGTGCGTGGCTGCTGATCAGCGCCAATTCGGCGAACAGTGGCCCCTGATGAGCTTCGCGAATGGCCTGGAACCGGTGCCAGGTGTACTGATCGGGCATGGTGACCCAGTTGAACGGCGGCCCCTGGTACTCCAGGTCATCATGGTCGTAGATCTGGTCGTACCGGAACAGTCGGCCCTCGGGCCAGGCCTGGGTGATAGCGGGCATTACGGCCACAGTTTTGTGCCCGGTGCTGCGGAAATCATCGATCAGGGTCGCGTAGCCGCTGCTGAGCAGGGTTTCGTAGGCAAGCTGGTTGTGAATCCACTGGCCACTGAGTATTGACAGGTGGCCCAGCCAGGACTGGCCACCCTGGATCGGAGACTGCAGCCGGCCGGTGGCGACCGTCAGCCCGGCCGCCTCGATTGACCGGCCCATGGCTTCAAGGCCTGGGCTGACTATGGAACGGTAGCGCTCGTCCGTGACCGTGGAGACGCCGTAGGATTCAATAAACCCCAGAATCACATCGGTGCGCGCCAGTCCCGGCAATGGCGTCGGCTTGTTTTCCCGTCCTGGTCGAGCGCTCAGCTCTTTGGCAAAGCTCCGGGTTGTCTGGTGAGTGTGAGTGATCAGGGAGGCCTGATTGGCAACAAAGGCCAGCGCCGGGCTACCGATCCACGGGGTTACTGCCCCGGCGAGGAACAAGCCGGATATCAGCCAGAGTGGCTTGCCAAGGCGAGCCGGAGAGTGATGCGCCAGCCGTTGCAGTCCATGTTGGAATACCCAGCCTGTCCCGGCCACCACCGCAGCCAGGGCGAGGAGAACCAGCAACGCCAGAACGCCTCCCAGATTGGTGTCCAGCAGGTTCCAGGCCGCATCCAGCAGGCCAAGTTCCAGGTACAGGTTCAGCCCGCGGCCAAAACTTTCCCGAACCAGGGCATCCGCCAGAACAAGAAGAACCAGCAGCCCATACAGCACAGCCAGTACCTGGGCGACGCGATACCGCTGTTCCGGCACCCTGAGCCCGCAAACGACGGCCCAGATGACCAGGGCTTCCAGGGAAAACCAGGGATTGTCTCCGGGCAATGCCAGGGCGGGCAGCAGGAATGCTGCGTTCAGGAGCAGTAGCCACACCAGTATCACGAAGCCACCTCCACCCATCCCAGTTCTTCCCGCCGACGAGGCAAAGACACCGATGTCGGGGTAGCGCTTTCAACCGATTGCGCCATGCGGTCCAGCACCGCCCGCCAGGGCGATTCGGGCGCGGCATGCCAGGCCCGCCAATGCAGGGCTTCCAGAGCCTCCGGATGATTGCAGATCAGGCTGAGTTCCCGGTGGGTCAGGGCCTGTTTGCCTTCCGTGGCGCAGCGATTGACCAGGCGTTCCAGTGCCCGTGCTTTTTTGCCGGTGGCAGGCTGAGCGTCATATTGGCAAGCCCGGGCAAAGACCGGCGACAGGACCGTTTGTTCGAACCAGCTCAACCGACCCGGGTTATGGCGAAGTGGGGGTGTGGCGTTGGCCCGTTCAATCACTCTTGCGACTTGACCATCCTCGGGCACATGCAGCCAGGTTACCGGGCCGGAATTTCGGCCAAGCCAACAGGCCAGAGCCGGCGCCAGTAAAACCGGTGCCATAACTGGCAGGGCCCAGGGCGTCAGAGTTGGTGCGTGCCAATGAATCAGAGCAAGGCCTGCGGCGGCTGAAAACAGAAGCGAACCAAAGTGCTGTAGGCTGAGCCCGGGAGTGAGGCCGCCGGACCTGTTTTGCCCTTGCCAGCCCACTTTGAGATTCAATAGAGCCCGGACCACATGAAGGGTATGAACCAGCATTCGGATGGGCGCGAGCGCCAGTGCCGCGATTGTTTCGAGAAGGGTATTACTGCAGAGCCTGAACAGACCGCCAAATCTCGGGGTTCGGCTGGCCAGCCTGTGGTCTGTTACGGCCAGAATCCGTGGGCCGAAGAGAAGAAGTGCAGTTACTGCGACCAGCAGGGCCCCTGCACCAGAGCCGGCTTCGGTAGTGGCCATCACGCCTGGTAGCGATGGCTCGGGTGTCGGTCCGGCCAACGCGACATAGCCGGATAAGCCGAGGAAAATCAGCCAGAGCGGAGAAGCCAGGTAGGAGAGAACGCCGGTCAGCAGGGCCATCCGGTGGGCCAGCCGGATCTTGCCCAGAGTTGCCAATAGCCAGAGGTGTTGGAGATTGCCACGACACCAGCGCCGGTCGCGGATCAGGTCGTCTTCCAGGGTCGGCGGTGATTCCTCGAAACTTCCGGCGATGGCCGGTTCCAACCAGACTTCGTAGCCTGCCCGGCCCATCAGTGCAGCCTCGATAAAGTCGTGGCTTAGCACGGGGCCCCGGAACAGACCGGGTCCCCGGAGCTTGCGCAGACCACAGTGGGCCATGAATGGCGCCACCCGGATAATCGCGTTGTGACCCCAGTATGTGGCCTCACCCAGTTGGATGGCCGCCAGCCCGGCACTGTAGAGCCTGCCATAACAGCGATTGGCGAACTGCTGCAGCCGGCCAAAGCGGGATTCTGCCCGGGCCAGGCGGGGTGCGGTCTGGATAATCCCCGCCTCGGGCCGGGCTTCCATGAGCTGTATCAGCCGGGTAATGCAGTTGGCACTGAGCAGGCTGTCGGCATCCAGAACGACCATATAGCGGTAGCGGCGACCCCATCGACGCAGGAAATCCGCGATATTGCCGCTCTTGTAGTTCAGATTGACGTTGCGCCGCCGGTAGAACAGTTGCTGGTGGGGGCCGAGCTCCCCGCGTATTTGCTCGCCGGTCGCCTGTTCCTCCAGCCAGATGTCCGGGTCCCGACTATCCGAGAGCACATAGAAATCCACGGCCCCGGCCTGCCCCTGTTGCTCGAGATCCTGGATGATCGCTTTCAAACCACCGAGGGTATGCTGCACTGGCTCATGGCAGATGGGCATCACGACGGCGGTTGGGGCAGACAATGACTGCCCGGGCCCAGTGTGCTCTACACGCCTGGAAAGGCTCCAGGAGTCGCCACCGAAACGAAGGGCAACGAACCCGAAAACCGCCGTCCAGAAACCCACGCCAATCCAGGCAAAAAGCACCCCGAATACCGTGAGCAAAGCGGCGGTTGTTCCGGAACCGGCCTGATCCGGTACAGTCTGGGCAAACAGAAATATCCCGGCCAGGGTCTGAGCGGCGACAAGGAGGACAAGCAGGAAGCGCCGGCGGAAGGCAATCGGACGCCAGGAGTCGGCATTACTCACGGGGATACCCGATACTGGCCCGGGCTATAGGCGGCATATGGCGACCCTGATGCGGCCCGGGCAGGGCGAACCACCGGGGCATCTGCTCCAGTAATTGCCCGGTACTCAAGGCCGGGTTCTCAGCCCCGCGCGCCTGCAGCATGCTGTGCAACCGGGCCCGGGTTTCCGGGCCGGTATCGTGGCCTGCGGCACGCAGGTACAGCAATGCTCTATCAAACGGTTTGTCCGATGTGTCCACAAGGGGCTCCGGGATGCAGGGTTACCCCGAAACATACGGCTGCGGCCTTGAGTTCAGACCACTGGCTTACTGATCGTTAAGGTATTCATCCTTGAGGCGGACGTAGTTGGCGGCGGTGTATTTGAAGAATCCCCGCTCCTTCTCGGTCAGCGCCCGGGCTTTTTTGCAGGGCGATCCAACATAAAGATGCCCGGACTCCAGGGTCTTGCCGGGCGGCACCAGACAGCCGGCGGCAACAATCACCTCGTCCTCCACCACGGCGCCATCCATAATGATGCAGCCCATGCCCACCAGAACCCGGCTGCCAATGGTGCAGCCATGCAGCAGCGCCTTGTGGCCCACCGTCACGTCGTCGCCCAGTGTGAGCGGATAACCACCGGGGTTGTAGTCACTGGCGTGGGTGATATGCAGAACTGACCCATCCTGGATGCTGCACCGATGCCCGATACGGATTTTGTGCATATCGCCACGCACCACGGTCATCGGCCAGATGGAAACGTCATCGCCGGTTTCGACATCACCAATCACCACGGCACTTGGATCTACCCACGCCCGTTCCCCAAAATATGGCGTGATACCCTTGTGTGAACGTATATTCGTCATTACATAGTACTCATTGATGAATTACCCGAAGGCCCGGGGTGCCTGTGGGAGAGGCCCTTCCAAAACTGTCTGTCGCCATGGATGGCGACAGTCAAGCGTCACATGGACGTGCCGCAAGGAGCGCGTTTTGGAAGGGCCTCTCCCACAGGCGCCAGCCTCGCAACTTGAAGAAACCAAACTACCCAAGATTCGACTAGCTGAGAAGGGGACCTATGAATAACCCGTTACTGACTGACGACCTGTTGCCGAAGTTTGACCATGTTCGCACCGAACACATGGAAACGGCAATTGACCAGATTCTCAGTGAAAACCGGATGAAAATCAGCCAAATCGCAGAGCAGGACGATCCCACCTGGGAGACCCTGGCCCAGCCGATGCAGGCGCTGGATGACAAGCTGAGCAATGCCTGGTCGGTGATTTCGCACCTGAACGGCGTGATGAACAACGACGAGCTGCGAAAGGTGTACAAAAACTGCCTGGAGAAGCTCACCGAGTACAGCACCGAAGTGAGCCAGAACGCGGCCCTCTGCGACGCCTACAAGAAGCTGGCCGAGCGAGACGATTTCAAGAACCTGAGCGAAGCCCAGCGCAAGTCTGTGGAAAACACCCTCCGGGATTTCCATCTGGGTGGTGTCGACCTGCCGGAAGACAAGAAAAAGCAGTACGCTGATTTGTCCCGGGAGCTGTCGGAGCTGTCCAACAAGTTCAGCGACAACGTGCTGGATGCGACCCAGCACTGGTTCAAACACATTACCGATGTTGATGAGCTGGCCGGTGTTCCCGAAACTGCCATTGAGAGTGCCAAGCAGGCAGCCCGCCAGAAAGAGCTGGAAGGCTATGTGATCACCCTGGACTTCCCCAGTTTCTATCCCGTCATGACCTACTGTGACAATCGGGATCTGCGCCGTGAAGTTTATGAAGCCTTTGTGACCCGAGCCTCCGACCAGGGCCCGGATGCCGGCCAGTGGGACAACACCCCGGTGATGGCGGAAATCCTCAAGCGCCGCCACGCCCAGGCCAAACTGTTGGGCTTTGACAACTACGCCGAGCGCTCCCTGGCCACCAAGATGGCCCGCAGCAGCGACGAGGTGCTGGACTTCCTGAACCAGCTGGCGGCCAAGTCCAAGCCCCAGGCAGAGAAAGAATTTGCCGAGCTGAAGGCGTTCGCAAAAGACGAATACGGCGCCGAGGAGCTGCAAGCCTGGGATATCGGCTATTACAGCGAGAAACTTCGCCAGAAGCGGTACGACATTTCCCCGGAAACCTTGCGCCCCTGGTTCCCGGTGAACAAGGTGGTACCCGGACTGTTCCGGGTAGCCGAGAAACTGTTCGACGTGCAGATTGAAGCGAAGCCGGAAGTCGAAACCTGGCACGAGGATGCCACGGCCTACTGCATCAGCCGCAACGGTGAGCCCCTGGCCTGGTTCTACCTCGACCTGTATGCCCGCCAGGGCAAGCGTGGCGGAGCCTGGATGGCAGATTGCCGGGTGCGCTGGCGCAACCTCCGTGGCCAGCTCCAGTTGCCGGTAGCGTTCCTGACCTGCAATTTCACACCGCCGGTCAACGGCAAGCCGTCACTGCTGACCCACGATGAGGTCACCACCCTGTTCCACGAATTCGGCCATGGCCTGCATCACATGCTGACCCAGGTGGACGTGCTGGATGTGTCCGGCATCAACGGTGTCGCCTGGGACGCCGTCGAGCTGCCCAGCCAGTTCCTGGAAAACTGGTGCTGGAATCCGGAATCACTGGGCCTGATCGCCTCGCACCACGAAACCGGTGAACCGCTGCCGGAAGATCTGCTGCAGAAACTGCTGGCGGCCAAGAACTTCCAGTCCGGCATGGGCATGGTGCGCCAGCTCGAATTCTCCCTGTTCGACTTCCGCCTGCACGCGGAATTCACCGACGAAGCGCCCACCAACCCGCTGGATATGCATCGCAAGGTGCGCAGCGAGATTGCTGTGGTGGAAGCCCCGGAATTCAACCGCTTCCCCAACTCCTTCTCGCACATCTTTGCAGGTGGCTATGCGGCTGGCTACTACAGCTACAAGTGGGCGGAAGTGCTGGCGGCTGATGCCTTCTCTCTGTTCGAGGAAAAAGGCATCTTCGACCCGGAAACCGGCAAGGCCTTCCTCCACAATATCCTGGAGAAAGGCGGCTCACAGGAGCCCATGGAACTGTTCAAGGCCTTCCGGGGCCGCGAACCGCAGGTGGATGCGCTACTGAAACAAACCGGCATCACGGACGAAGCTGCCTGACGATAGCGAGGGTTGTTTTGCAGCCTTTGGAGCTGATCCGGCTGTTGTCGGATTACGCTTTGCTAATCCGACCTACATGACGTTTCGAGTCAGGCATGGCCGGCGCATGTAGGTCGGGTTAGGCCAACGGCCGTAACCCGACAACCACTGCCCAAATATACGGGAGTTTTAAAATGGCGAGTCCAAAACGTTTTATCGCCGGCGCCGTCTGTCCCCGCTGCGCGGAAATGGACAAGATCATGATGTACACCACCGACGACGATGACCAGGTTCGCGAGTGCGTGGCCTGCGGCTTCACCGACGCGGTATCAGACGCCGAACAGCCGTCCAACCCCGAGCTCGAGACCCGGGTGAACAAGCGCAAGAACGAGGACGATCACACGGTCAAGCAGGTGGTGTTTTTCAAGTCTTCCGCTGACGACGAGTAAGCCGCCCTTCCTGGCCTGCAGGTTTGCGGGCTGAGAGGCCATGGGAATGCTTTTCTTCTGGGAAAAACAACTCGCTTCGCTCAGACATCTTTTTCCCGGCAGAAAAGCACACCCACACCCTCTCCATCCGGCTCTGTAAATATCTCCCAAAGGTTGGTTTCTTCTTTGCGATATCACTTCTGTCTGTCGTGAGGGGGCCGGGGTATTTTTCCCGCCGGAAATTGATGTCTGAGCGCAGCGAGTTGCCATTTCCAAGGGCAAAATACCCCGGCCCCCTCGCAGCCCGCTAACAAGCAGGCTGCAAGGAACAGCGAACTCCGAGTTTCGAACTCAGAGAACCATAGCCGCCAACCACCCAAAGCCAAGCAGCGGCAGGTTGTAGTGCAGGAACGTCGGCACCACGGTATCCCAGATGTGGTTGTGCTGGCCGTCGGCGTTCAGGCCGGCGGTGGGGCCGAGGGTGGAGTCAGAGGCTGGTGAGCCGGCATCACCCAGGGCGCCGGCGGTGCCAACCAGGGCCACGATGGCCAGCGGGCTGAAGCCCAGTTGCAGGGCCAGGGGCACGTACAGGGCCGCGATGATCGGAATGGTGGAGAAGGATGAACCGATACCCATGGTAATCAGCAGACCTACCACCAACATCAGCAGCGCCGCCATGGCCTTGTTCTCGCCGATGGTGGCCACGGAGCTGTCCACCAGGGCGGCGATTTCACCGGTTTCCCGCATCACTTCGGCAAAACCAGACGCCGCGATCATGATGAAGCCGATCATGGCCAGCATCTTCATGCCCTCGGTGAACAGGTCATCGGCCTCTTTCCAGCGCACCACACCAGACAGATTGAAGAGCACGAAACCGGCCAGGGCGCCCAGGATCATCGAGCCAAGCCAGAGCTGTACCACGAAGGCAGTGACGATGGCGACCAGGGCCATTACCAGAGTGCGCGGGCTGTAGCTGGTGTCTACCCGTTCGGCTTTGGTGATGGTTTCCAGGTTATAGGTGCGGCCACTGCGGTAGCTGAAGAATACCGCAATCAGCAAACCGCAGAGCATACCCAATGCCGGCAGGGCCATGGCTTTCATGACGCTAAGGCCGGAGGCATCGACGCCATTGGCGTTGATCTTGGCGATCAGGATCTCGTTCAGGTAGATGCCGCCAAAGCCGACGGGCAAAAACATGTAGGGCGTAATCAGGCCGAAGGTCAGCACGCAGGCTACCAGGCGGCGGTCCATGTTCAGTTTTGCCATCACGTACAGCAGCGGCGGTACGACCAGGGGTATGAAGGCAATGTGGATCGGCAGGATGTTCTGGGACGAGATGGCAATGGCGAGCAGCAGGCCGATGATCAGGAAACGGATGCCATTCACGGCGGCGCCTTCCTCCTGACGACCGACCAGGGCCAGGGCCTTGTCGGCAAGGGCGTGGGCGAGGCCGGACTTGCCGATGGCCACGGCGAACGCACCGAGGGTGGCATAGGACAGTGCCACGGTGGCACCGCCGCCCAGGCCGCTATTGAAGGCTTCGATGGTGGCTTCCAGGGACATTCCTGCAATCAGGCCGCCGGAAACGGCACCGATAATCAGGGCAACAACAACGTGGATGCGGCACAAACTCAGCACGAGCATAATCGCGACCGCGGCAACGACGGCATTCATGGCAAAACTCCGGGTAGGAATTAATAGTTGTGCCGGCCCCTTGTGGGGGCCGGCATCATGAAAAGCGCGGTAATGTGCAGGAAATGATCGCGGTAGTCAAAGCGGTTGTGTAACGGTCAGGCTTCGTCGAGGCGGGCAAAGCGAGGCACCTGCTCTCCAGCGACCTCAACGGTTTCCCGGAACATGGTCAGAGGACGCACCCAGAGGCTGTAGTCACCGTAGAGGCAGCGGTAGACCACCATCTGCTCTTCGGTTTCACTGTGCCGGGCAACGCCGATGACTTCATAATCCTTGCCCTTGTAGTGTCGGTATTTACCCGGACGTATCTCGTTCTTGCGTTCGGTCATATTGGCCTCAATGGATTCGGGCTATGCTGGCCCTGTCGTTACGGAGGACGTAGCATGCGCAACCGTCTAAACTGGAAACAATTGCAGGGATGCGTACGACTCAGTCAGGGCCTGAAAGTGTAGAACACCCGGCCGGGCCCGGAAACCGGAAACAGCTATGATGCGGCAGGTTCCCTGCATCCTCCTGCTTTTATTGTCGCTGGCCTGTCTGGCCGGTGCACCTGTTCAGGCCGCTCCCGTCGCATTTGACTGGCTGGAAGCGCCCGCTGATGAATTGGCCCTGGAAGATGTTCGTGCCCTGCCCCCGAGTTCCTGGCAGACATTCGGTGCCAGCGAGGTGTTCAATCGTGGTTTCAGCGATGGCAGTTTCTGGCTGAAGATCGGGATCCCCCCGAAGCCTGCGAATCGGGTTCTGGAAATCGGCTATCCGTTGCTGGATGAGGTCTCTGTGCACTGGGTCCTCAACGGTGAGCTGATCCAGACCCATCACACCGGCGATACCCTGCCTTTCGGCAGTCGCCCGATTCACCATCGTAATTTTGTTTTCCTGGTGCCCTCGAATACCGAGCCGGTCACTGCCTTCGTACGGGTAAAAACCCTGGGCTCGGTCCAGATTCCTCTGGAAGTCATCCCGTCGGCGGAATTCCTTGCCAATGAGCAGTTGTCTTATGGTTGGCAGGCGGTGTTTCTGGGCATCATTGTTGCCATGGCGCTGTACAATCTCTTTCTGTTCGTCATCGTGCGCCATTCCACCTACCTCTGGTACGTGCTGACCGTTGTATTTACCGGGCTCGTTCAGCTCAATTTCAATGGCCTGCTGTTTCAGTGGCTGTGGCCGGATGCTCCCGGTATCAACCGGTATTTCACCATTCCGGTTATCTGTTTTGCCCTGTTCTCCGCCATTATTTTCGCAATTCGGTTTCTCAATATCCGCTCGTACAGTCTCCGAAGCTACCGGTTCCTGCAGTGGGTTCTGACGGCTGTTTTTGCCTGCTTTGTCTTCAGCCTCTTCGGAAGTTATCAGACTGGCATCGTCCTCGTGAGCGGGATTGCGGCGGTAGTTACACCGGCGGCCTGGCTTATCGGTTTCCTGGTCTGGCGCAAGGGCCAGGTCCTGGGCGGTTTTTACGTGCTGGCCTGGACGCCATTGCTTATTGGCCATCTGATTCTGGCGGTCAGCAAGCTGGGTATCATGCCACGCAGCTTCCTCACCGAGTTCATGCCTCAAATTGGCGTCGCCCTGGAAGTGGTTCTGCTCTCGTTCGCGCTTGCCTACCGGATCAATCTGGAACGCCGAAAACGCCATGAAGCCCAGGAGCAGGCGCTGGCGATCCAGCAGCAGGCCAACCTGACCCTGGAGATGCGGGTTCAGGAGCGCACCGACGAACTGGAACGGGCCAATGAGCAGCTCAAGGCGATCAGCCTCACCGACGGTCTGACCCACGTGGCCAACCGACGTCGGTTCGATGAAAAACTCAATGATGAGTGGCGACGAGCTCAGAGACACGGTCACCCGCTGAGCCTGTTGATGCTGGATATTGATCACTTCAAACGGGTAAACGATGAGCTGGGCCACCTGGTTGGCGACGATTGCCTGACCGAGGTGGCCGCCCTGTGCGCCGCAGAAGTCCAGCGTTCCGGGGATCTGTTGGCCCGCTACGGCGGCGAGGAATTCAGTATCCTGCTACCGGCGACCCCGGAAGAGGGGGCGGTTCGGGTTGCCGAGCGAGTGCGTCAGGCGGTGGCCCGTTCCCCGGTGCATTCCGGCGAACGGGTGGCTCCAGTGAGCCTTACCATCAGTGTGGGCGTGGCGTGCCTCGTGCCAGGGCCAGATATGGAGCCCCAGGAGCTGATCCGTCAGGCTGATGAGGCACTGTACGCGGCCAAGGAGTCCGGCCGTAATCGGGTTATGGTGGCCCGGGATTTCAGGGCAGCGGACGCGCCTAGTGCCTGAGGCGCCTCAGTTCTTCAGTTTGTAGCGTCCCGGCCCGAGGAAGATCACTGCCACGGCCGTAAACAGGAAGAAACCCTGCAGTTCCAACGCCCAGCCGCCACTGCACCCAAGGCTCAGGAGTTCGTTGCCGTGAACCAGGATGATGGCAAACAGCATGTTGAAAATAATCAGTAGCGCACCGATCCGGGTCTGATAACCCAGGACGACCATCAGCGGCGCGACGATCTCACCCACATACACTCCGTAGGCGAGGAAGGTCGGCAGGCCGTGGCTGGCCAGCTCGCCTTCAATAAAGCCGACGCCGTTGAGCAGTTTGGCAGTGCCGTGGAACAGCATCAGGCCGCCAAGGGTCAGGCGGATAATCAGTTTTCCCAGATCAGCGTTTTCGAGCAAGGTACAGGTCTCCGTTTTATAGATTGCGAATGTCAGGGTATAGCGGCAGCAGCTGTTTGATCAGCCGGTTCTGGGCGCCGGTTGGGATATCGTTCTGTTCCATGGCCAGGATCAGGTTTTCGGCCAGGGCGTTGAACTGGGTGTCGGTGATGGCCATATCGGCATGCAGTTCGCGCATCTCGCGCCCGGTGTAGGTGCACGGCCCGCCACTGAGCTCGCACAGCTGGTCTGTCAGGTTGTCGTGGAACTGGGCGACATCCACGCCCTTGAACTGGTGGTTGATGCGCTCATCCTCGACGATCAGGTAAAGCAGGTCTTCCACCACGTTTGCGATGCCTTCCCGCTCACCGAGCTGCTGATACAGACTGTCTTCGGGTTTGGTATTCAGGCTCTGGCAGCCACCGAGCACCAGCATCGGCCCTGACAACAGGGCGACGATCAGGAACTTGAGATTCAGGTTTGCCATGATCAGAAACTCCCCTGCAGCGACAGATACAAACCTTGCTGGTCTTCCAGTGTGGCAACGTCACCCAGGTTGACCAGAGCCCCTGTAACCGCCAGGCGACGGTCCGGCACCCAGGCCACGAACAGGTCCCACCAGTCGTCTTCGGTGGCAAACCCCAGGTTGTCCGGTTTTTGCCGGTATTCAGCACCCACCAGCCACTGTCGGTTGAGGAAAAGCCCGACGCTGCCCTCCATCATCAGTTCGTGGCTGTTGTTCTGGTCGCCGCCAAAACCGAGAAGCCCGCCCTGGTTGGCCCGGGTGGCCCGGGCGGTCAGATTAACCAGCAGGTTTCGCTCCATCACCGCGGCAAAGAACAGCTTGCTGCCGCTGACATAGACATCGGTGCCACTGTCATCCCGGGCGCCGATCGCCGAGGGAACGGTGAAATCCCGTTGGCGCTTGTACTGCACGCCGGCAGACCACTGGCCCCAGGGGCTGTACAGCACATCACCGGCAAGCCGGACCTTGGCGCCGAAAATATCCTGGTTCAATTCGTCCTGCTCGAGGCCGAAGCCATCCTTGAGGGTAAACACCAGGCTGTCCAGATCCAGGGTCTGCCTTGCTACGGTGAGCTCCAGTCGGTTATTCCAGTTCAAGCCGGCACCGGTAACCGCAAGCGTGTAATCGTCCACTTCGGCCCGGCTGAGTGCCAGGGTGCCGCCCCACTCCTCGTCGCTGGCATAGCTCCCCAGCAGGGCCCAGGGTACCAGGCCGCCGCCGGCACTGCCCTCAATGGTGGTGACGCCTCCGGTCGCCCAAATCCGGCTCCCGATGTCGGCCGTGGCGGCCGGTGCTAACAATAGCGCCATGGTGAGTGTGACCAGACGTTTCGCTGTCATTCTGAATACTCCGGATTGGGTTGGCTCAATTCCCCTTCGCGGGCGGCCAGAGACCGGGCAGTCTCCGGCAGGTCCTCGGGGGCAACCGGGCGGCTCAGGTAAAAACCCTGGCCGAGGTTGCAGCCCCAGTGTTGCAACAGCTGCCAGGCTTCCAGGTTCTCGATGCCTTCTGCCACCACCTTCAGCCCGAGGCCGTGGGCCATATCAATGGTGGATCGCACAATCAGCTGGTCCTGGGGCTCGGAATCCAGTTTCAGTACGAATGACTTGTCGATTTTCAGCTCCTGAACCGGAAGCTTGCGCAGCTGGGACAGCGAGGAGTAACCGGTGCCAAAGTCATCCACCGACAGGGTCACGCCCAGGGCCCTGAGCTGGTTCAGGGTGGCCATGGCCTCTTCCGGGTCTTCCATCAGGGCACTTTCGGTGACTTCCAGGGTGACCTGCTCGAGACCGTGGTGCCAGTCGTGAAAGGTCTCCGCGATGTGCCGGGTCAAGGCTGGCCAGGTGAGGTCCATGGCGGACAGATTGATGGCCACGCCCGCGTCAACACCCTGTTCATGCCAGCCTCGGGCGTCGCTGGCCACCCGTTGCAGGATATGGGCTGTCAGATCGTGGATCTGCCCTGACTGTTCGGCGAGAAAGATGAACTCTTCCGGGGATATGAAACCCAACTCCGGGTGAATCCATCGCACCAGGGCCTCTACCTGCACCAGCTCGCCGGTCTGGCTGTCAAGTTTCGGCTGGTAGTTCATGTGCAGCCCGTTATTGAGGATGGCGGCGTGCAGATCGGTAACCAGCTTCAGTTCCCGGAGATGACTTTCATCCTGGCCGGGTTTGTAGCGGGTGAAGGCCTCGGGGTGGGCCTCCGCCTGCTCGAAGGTGAGATTGAGCCTGCGCCGCAGCGCATCGGTATCGGCGGCGTCCTCTGGCAGTTCCATGGTGACGATGGTAACTCGCAGGGAGAAGGGGGTCTGGTCCACCTGCAACGGCGATTCGATACGTTCGTGTAGTTGCAGGATTCTGCGATTGTCTTGCTCGGGAGGCAAAGCCGGAATCAGGGCCAGGAACTCGCCGCCGCCGGTGCGGGCAAGGATCCGGGCGTCCGGCAGTTCCTGCTGCAGGCGCCTGGCAATGCCAATCAGGACCTTGTCGCCGAATTCCAGACCCAGCGTATCGTTGATGTCGGAGAGGTCGTTCAGTCGGATCCCTACCAGTGTGGCCCGGCCTCGGTTATCAAACAGCTCGGCGGCCTCCTGCATCAGAGCGTTCCGGTTTTTCAACCGGGTAACGTCATCGTGGGTCGCTGCATAGCGGATCTGGGCTTCCCGTTCCCGAAGGCCAGACAGCATGTCCCGGAGCGCATTCCGGAGCTGGGTCAGTTCGCCGCCGGCCCGGATCGCCGGTGCCTGGGGGGTATTGCCCTCACCAATGGCGCGTGCATAGCTGGCCAGCTGCAACACCGGACGACCCATGTTGCGGGCGATGACCAGCGCCAGCAGAATGGCGAAAATCAGGATAGCGGTCACCAGCAGGGCGATTTCCACGGCTCTTCGGTAATAGTTCTGGAGTGTGGCATCACGACTGATCAGCAGCACGGCCTGGACGGTGGCGGGGTCTGATTCGCCCAGGTTGATTATCCGGGTGAAATAACCGGCACTTTCAATGAAATTGGCGTTGTCGGATGCGCCTGCAAGCTCCTGTTCCAGCTTGTCGTCTATGCTGGTGGTGGCGGCAAAACTGCTCAGGCCAATGCTCTGGTCCGATCGCGCCCGGAAGATTACCGAGGTGCCACTGAGTCGGGCGATGACCTCCGCCAGGGTCTGGTCCATGGCAAAACCGGTAACCAACCAGGCCCGTAGCCCGGGCGCCTCTATCGGGATGATGAGAATTTCGTAGCCCCTGCCGCCGATGGCTCGCAGCGACCGGGTAAATCCGTTGCGGCGAGTGCTTGTCAGCTGCTCCTGGGTGATGGCAGGAAAGGAGCTTTGCAGGGTCGAGGCCAGGGGCTCCCCCTGACTGTCCAGCAAGAGCGCAAAGTCGGCACCAACCCTGCCACTGTGGTTTTCCAGGGCGCTGTCGATGGTTGCCGGGTCGCGGCTGGCAATGGCCGAGCGGAAGCCGAAATCCTGTACCACGACACTGAGCCGGGACAGTTCCAGATCGGTGCGGCGATCAATGACTTCGTTGGTGAGCCGCTCGCCGATGGCCAGCTGTTCCAGTGCCCGGCTTTTTTCATCCTCGAACAGGTAAACCATCAGCAGCGCGACGATCACCAGACTGACCAGGGCCACCAGCGAGATCATGGCGGCAATGAGTCGGCCACGGAATCCGAGACGAGACGCTAAACCCATCAAAGCTCCCGAAAGCGTTGCTGGAGTCGGTCCAGCGAGCCTTCTGCGGCAGGCTCTGGCTCAAGGTTGAGGGCGACGACTGCTGGCTCGCTGCCGTGTTCGATTTCGCGGGTGACCGGGCGTGTGTTGTCTGGCAATCGTGGGTGCCAGATCTCAATTGTCACCCTTTCCTGGCTGCCTTCGGTAGCCTGAGGTGCGATAGACAGAGTGACCTGGCCAGAGGCATCTGTCTGGCCGACTGCAGCGGTATCGGTGACCACCACAAAGCCCTGCATGTGATCGTGGATGTTGCAGCCCAGCTCAACAATGCCTGGCTTGTCGAAAACAATCGGAGCAGCCGGGCGGTCGGCGTACAGCTCAATGTTGAAGGTTTTTGCCGGCGAGAACGAATAAACATGATGCTGGGTGTTGTCGCGGTTCGGAAAATCCACGCTGGAACCAACGGGAACCACGAGCACATGGGGATGGAAGGCGCGATCCTTCTGGTAGATTTCGGCGGAAACCGGGGTTGCCGGACGAGCGCTGTCTACGGAAACCACGGCATTGGCCACGGGCTCGGTGCTGCCATCCAGGGTAACGGTTACGGACAGCTCGTACGCGTTAGCTGTCACTGCCATGGCAGACATTAACAGGCCCGCCAGTACTGCAATCGCTGATACTCTCATTAATCCTCTGAACCTGTCAGGCCAGACCGGAACCGAGGGAAAATCGAATGTGGTTCCTTACCAACAGATTTTCCCAGTAGTGCCGCATCCAGTCCCAGGCGGCATTGTTCACCTGCTCGACAAAGGGGTCGAGGTTCAGCTCGTAATAGTCCGGCGTGCCTGCTATCTGCAACACGGTCACGGTGATGGAATCGTCCAGCTCGTTGGCAAAGGGCTCGCCAATCAACTGGTGAGCAAGCAGGTTAGCACGAGTTGCTTCTATGTCCACGATTTCGCTGGCTCTCGTACACCGGTTGTTTTCATACATCTCTTCCATCAGCCGATGGCACAGATAGGCACGAATCAGCAGGCCATCGAGACCGTCATAGCGCACCAGAAGCGCTGAAGGCTGGGTGAAATACCGGATGGCGGCATTCACGAATGGCTCAAAGAGATCGGCTTTGCCCGCCTCACGGGCGCAGGCTTCGACGCACTCGATCAGACGTGGTGCCATTTCGATGTACTCAACCACAAACTGGAACAGGCAAGTGGCGGGCTGGTAACCCTCAATGGTGACGGCAGACGGCAGCGCAGCAACCTTTTCATGAAGCTGCCGGAGGAAGGTCCCGGAGCGGGCCTCCTTGCGCCGTGCCTGGTCAATAATCTCTAGGACTACCTGTGGTGTCATTTCAGGAGATGCCGATGTCTGAACGAATTGAGGTCGCAAGGCGCCTCCCGTTGTTAGCAACTGATAGCAACGAGTACCCGGGCAGGAGAGGAGGGCTGGCTACCACATCGTGCCTGCCTGTTCAGACAAGTGTAGCCGAGATTTTTCCACCTGCTTTTCCGCCATTGTGAAAATACCCGGCCGTAATGTTACAGATTGAATCTGCGTCACTGGCTCTGGAGCCAGCGACCATGACGGGTGTGGGACCAGCACAGCCAGCCCATGCTCACGGCTCGCGCCACCATCAGGGAGATCAGCGCAAACCAGAGCCCGTGATTGCCCCAGCCTGTGGTCAGCCACCAGACCGGAGCAAAAACGCCCAGGGCCGAGAACAGCATGGTGTTCTGCATGTCCCGGGTTCGGGTGGCTCCGATAAAGATGCCATCCAGGAGGAAACCCCAGACTGCGGCAAAAGGTAGCAGCCAGAGCCAGGGCAGATAGCGCCAGGCGGTGGCTCTCACTTCTTCGATACCGGTCAGCAAAGCAATCAGCCAGTGTCCGCCGGCAACAAAAACAATGGTGAGCAACAGGGCGCCCCAGAGAGACCACCTCAGGGCACTGCGAAAAACCACCCGGAACCGGCGCCGACTGCCTTTACCGACGGCTTCGCCAATCAGCGCCTCGGCGGCATTGGCAAAGCCATCCAGGGCGTTGGAAATCAGCAACAGGAAGGTAATCAGAACCGCGTTGGCCGCCAGGATGGTGTCCCCCTGCCGGGCTCCCTGGGCGGTAAAGAACGCCAGCACCAGCAACAGGGCGATGGTGCGAACCATGATGTAGCGGTTCACCCGGAGGATCTTCAGGTAATCCTCCAGCTTTCCGAACAGAGCCCGGGTGAGTGTCTGACCTTCGGGCATCCGGCTTAACACGATCAGGAAACCGATAATAGCGGCACCGTACTCGGCAATGACCGTGGCGATGGCCACGCCGCGGCTGTTCCAGCCCAGCACGGTGACAAAGAGAATATCCAGCACGATGTTCAGGCCGTTGGCTGCAATCAGCATGATCATCGGGCCCCTCGGAAACTGGGTGCCGATCAGCCAGCCAACCAGAGTGTACTGGCAGAGCACCGCCGGCGCACTCCAGATCCGGATAGCAGCATACTCGGCGGCCAGTTCGGTAACGCCCGCGCTGGGATTCATCAGGGTCAGCCCGGTCTGGATCAGCGGCTGGTGAAACAGAATCAGTAGCACACCGATACCGGTTGCCAGCAGCACCGACCGCAACAGCAAGGCCACCTGGCTGAAACTGTCACGCTTGCCCCATGCCTGGGCCGCCAGGCCGGTCGTGCCCATACGCATGAAGCCAAAGGTCCAGTACAGGATACTGAACAGATTGGCACCAACGGCGACGGCCCCGAGATACTCGGGGCTTTCCAGGTGCCCGAGCACGGCGGTATCCACCAGCCCCAGCAGGGGAACCGTGAGATTTGTGAGCATCAACGGCCAGGCCAGGGCCCAAAGACGCCGGTCGGTTGCCGGAAGGTTAAAAGTCATATTCGTTTTAAGTCTTAAAATTCTGTGGTTAGCTTTTTTGGATTTAACCGATTTTTTAGTCTTTTTTTGATCTGTGTCTATACTCGAATCTGAGGTATCCGTAAGCAGGCTTCCACTCTGGTCTTTCCGGTGTATGCGAGCGCCAGTGAGACCGGTGGGATAACGCAAAATCCGACAAGAATAACACTCTGTGGAGACACAGTATGCGCGTGCACGCTCAGCGGGCAGGTGCCCTTTTAGGCGGTCTGATGTTCCCCGCCTGGTCCATGGCGGACTGGACACTGAACATGACCCCGGGGGTGACCGGCACCAGTAATGAAATTTTCAGCCTTCACATGACCATACTCTGGATCTGCGTCGTCATTGGCGTCGTGGTCTTCGGAGTCATGTTCTGGTCTATTTTTGCCCATCGAAAATCCCAGGGCGCCAAACCGGCAAACTTTCACGAAAACACCCTGGTCGAGATTCTCTGGACCATCATACCTTTTGTCATCCTGGTTGTTATGGCGATTCCTGCCACGGCGACCCTGGTCGACATGTATGACACCACCGAATCGGAAGTGGACATCAAGGTCACCGGCTACCAGTGGAAGTGGCAATACGAATACATCAATGAGGACTTTGGCTACTTCTCCAACCTCTCAACGCCACGGGAGCAGATCGAGAACCGCCAGGCCAAGGGTGAGAATTACCTGCTGGAGGTGGATAACCCGTTGGTGATTCCGGTAGGCAAGAAGGTTCGCTTCCTGCTGACGGCCAATGATGTCATCCACTCCTGGTGGGTGCCGGACTTTGGCGTCAAGAAGGATGCTATTCCGGGCTTCATCAACGAGACCTGGACCCGGGTCGACAAGCCCGGCATATACCGTGGTCAGTGTACTGAGCTGTGTGGCAAGGATCATGGCTTCATGCCGGTCGTTGTCGAGGCGGTTCCCGAAGAGGAATACAACGCCTGGGTCGCCGAAAAGAAAGAGGCTGCCGAGCGTGAACGCCAATTGACCCAGAAAGACTGGACCATGGCCGAGTTGATGGAGCGGGGCGAGAAAGCCTATCAGACCGCATGTGCTGCCTGTCACCAGCCAGATGGCAGCGGTGCGCCACCGGCGTTTCCGGCGCTGAAGGGCAGTCCGATTGCGACCCAGGATATGGCAGCGCACATCGATATTGTCGTGAATGGCAAGGCCGGCACCTCTATGCAAGCGTTCGGCAATCAGCTGAGCGAAGTGGATCTCGCCGCGGTGATTACCTACGAGCGGAACGCCTGGGGTAACAACACGGGTGAAATGGTCACTCCGAAAGAAATTTTTGATTACAAGAACCAGCAGTAATCAACGCCAGATAACAGATATCACCAGCCACAATAAATGGCGGTAACGGGGGTTTTCATGAGTGCGGTTGCAGATACCCACGCCCAGGATCATCATCACGGCCCGGCCAAAGGCATCAGCCGCTGGCTGTTGACCACGAACCACAAGGATATCGGGACAATGTACCTGATATTCAGTTTTGCCATGTTCCTGTTGGGGGGAACCATGGCCATGGTCATCCGGGCGGAACTGTTCCAGCCCGGGCTGCAGATTGTGCAGCCGGAATTCTTCAACCAGATGACCACCATGCATGGCCTGATCATGGTCTTTGGTGCGGTCATGCCGGCCTTTGTCGGTCTGGCTAACTGGATGATTCCGCTGATGATTGGCGCGCCGGACATGGCGCTGCCACGGATGAACAACTGGAGCTTCTGGCTGCTGCCCTGTGCCTTCC
Source organism: Marinobacter maroccanus (assembly GCF_002933275.1). GTDB lineage: Bacteria > Pseudomonadota > Gammaproteobacteria > Pseudomonadales > Oleiphilaceae > Marinobacter > Marinobacter maroccanus. The sequence continues at coordinate 198,028 of NZ_PSSX01000003.1, read as the reverse complement.
TGATCCTGGTTTCCACGCTGTTCATGGAAGGCGGTGCACCCAACTTCGGCTGGACGTTCTACGCGCCCCTGTCGACGACCTACGGGCCACCCAGCACCACCTTCTTCATCTTTGCTGTCCATATCATGGGTATCTCCTCGATCATGGGTGCCATCAACGTGATCGCCACCATCCTGAACCTGCGGGCGCCGGGCATGACCCTGATGAAAATGCCCCTGTTCGTCTGGACCTGGCTGATCACCGCATTCCTGTTGATTGCAGTAATGCCAGTGCTGGCCGGTGTGGTTACCATGATGCTGATGGACATCAACTTCGGCACCAGTTTCTTTGATGCCTCCGGCGGTGGTGATCCGGTGCTGTTCCAGCATGTGTTCTGGTTCTTCGGGCATCCCGAGGTGTACATCATGATCCTCCCGGCCTTCGGGGCGGTCTCCCATATCATTCCGGCGTTTTCCCGCAAGCCCCTGTTTGGCTATGCCTCCATGGTTTATGCGGTCGGTGCCATCGCGCTGCTGTCCTTCGTGGTCTGGGCCCACCACATGTTCACCGTAGGGATTCCCATCGTTGGCCAGCTGTTCTTCATGTACGCCACCATGCTGATCGCAGTGCCCACCGGGGTGAAGGTGTTCAACTGGGTGGCCACCATGTTCCGGGGGTCCCTGACCTTCGAAGCACCGATGCTGTTCGCGGTGGCGTTCGTGATCCTGTTCACCATCGGCGGTTTCTCGGGTCTAATGCTGGCCATTGCCCCGGCTGACTTCCAGTACCACGATACCTACTTCGTGGTTGCCCACTTCCACTACGTACTGGTACCGGGTGCCATCTTCGGGATCTTTGCTTCAGCTTACTTCTGGCTGCCCAAATGGACCGGCCACATGTACGACGAAACCCTGGCCAAGACCCATTTCTGGCTGTCCTTTATCGGCATGAACCTGGCCTTCTTCCCGATGCACTTCCTGGGCCTGGCTGGCATGCCGCGCCGGATTCCCGACTATGCCCTGCAGTTTGCCGATTTCAACATGGTTTCCAGCGTTGGCGCCTTCATGTTCGGCGCCACACAGCTGCTGTTCCTGCTGATCGTGATCAAATGCATCAAGGGTGGCAAAAAGGCTGCTGCCCAGCCCTGGGATGGTGCTGAAGGCCTGGAGTGGACCGTGCCCTCACCGGCGCCTTACCACACCTTTGCAACACCACCGGAAGTGAAGTAACCGGAGCACAAAGCCATGGCGGATCAACAGGCAAACAAGGCAGGCGCGCCCCGGAGCAACACCCGGGTCGTGGGCTGGTGCATGGCCAGCGTGGTCGGTATGTTTGCCTTCGGTTTTGCCATGGTGCCCCTGTACGACGTGTTCTGTGAAATTACCGGGATCAACGGCAAGACCGGTGGCCGGTACGAGTCCACCGAGGTGGCCGAAGCGGACATGAGCCGGACGGTGAAAGTGCAGTTTCTCGCTTCCAATGGCCCGGGGATGACCTGGAAGTTTCGCCCGGTTGTGCGCTCTGTGGAGGTACATCCCGGGGAGCCGACCACGGTGAATTTCTACGCCGAAAACCCGACAACCGAGGCCATGGTCGGGCAGGCGGTGCCAAGCCTTGCGCCGTCGGAAGGCACACTGTACTTCCACAAGACCGAATGCTTCTGCTTCAACCAGCAACCGCTTGAAGCCGGTGAAAGCACCGAAATGCCGCTCATTTTTATCGTCGACAAGGACCTGCCCAAACACATCACCAAGCTAACGCTGTCCTACACGCTCTACGATCAGGGCAAGCAGCCGGCGGTAACGCAGACTTCCCGGAAAGACACAACAACAAACGATAACGGATAAGCCATCGGAGACTGTCATGGCGGAAAACCAGACCTATTACGTTCCGGAACAAAGCAAGTGGCCCATCATCGCGACCGTTGGCCTTGGCGTGACCCTCTACGGGGTGGCGGCCATCATGGTCAACGGCAAGCAGGGCGAGAGTACGACGGGTGCCTGGATCATGTTCATGATCGGCGCCATCATCATGGCGTACATGCTGTTTGGCTGGTTTGGCAATGTCATCCAGGAGAGTCGCCAGGGGCTTTACAGCCCGCAGATGGACCGCTCTTTCCGCTGGGGAATGAGCTGGTTTATTTTCTCGGAAGTGATGTTCTTCGCCGCGTTCTTCGGGGCTCTGTTCTACGTTCGGGTATTCGCTGTGCCCTGGCTGGGGGGTGAAGGCGACCGGGGAACTTCCAACATGTTGTGGGAGGGTTTTCAGTCCAGCTGGCCCCTGGTCAGCAACCCGAATCCGGAGGCCTATCCCGGCCCCAAAGAGGTTATCGGTCCCTGGGGGCTGCCGCTTATCAACACTATTTTGCTGGTGACATCCTCTTTTACCGTAACCGTTGCTCACCATGCGCTGAAGGCAGGCAACCGGGCAAAAACCAAGCTATGGCTGGCTTTGACCATTGCGCTGGCCATCGTGTTCGTTTTTGTTCAGGGCTACGAGTACATGCATGCCTACCAGGACCTTGACCTGACTCTGCAGTCCGGCATCTATGGCAGCACCTTCTTCATGCTGACCGGCTTCCACGGGGCTCATGTGATATTGGGATCACTGATGCTGATCATCATGCTGATTCGCATAACCAAGGGCCACTTCACCGCCGATAATCACTTCGGCTTTGAAGCGGCGGCCTGGTACTGGCATTTCGTGGATGTGGTCTGGCTGGGCCTGTTTGTCTTTGTCTATATCCTTTAATGACCATCGGTCAGGGCGTCGGATTCAAGGTCAGGGCGCCCTGCCACAAAGCAATCAGAATCACCGCCAGGAGCAGTATGCTGAGCGCGACCCGCACCGCCAGGGAATTCACTACCCGATGGGTCTTGCCGCCATCCTTGATGAGAAAGAACAGGCCACTGAACAGGCTCACCAGAACGGCAAGCATCAGAAAAACGATTACGGCCTTGAGCATGGGACTTCCTGTTTTTGTAGGTGTCATGATTTTACGGCCCGGAACCTGTTCCGGACTCGCTGAGGTCACTATAGCAGAGCATGTCTGATACGCAGCGCAAACACCGCCAATGGCAGTTTGACTGGCGGTTGCTGGTCTTCAGTGGCGTGTTCTTGCCGGTGCTTATCAGCCTGGGTGTCTGGCAGTTGAACCGGGCGGCTGAAAAACAGGTTCTGCTGGACCAGTGGCAGCAGGAGGCGGAAAACCTGGCGTGGCAGGATATCGTGGCTCGGGACCTGACCAACGGTCGGCCGGTGACACTGACGGGCCTCTATGGCAACCGGACCTGGCTTCTGGATAACCGTACGCGGGATGGGGTTCCCGGTTATGAAGTGCTCACCGAATTTCGCCCCCTTGAAGGTCCGCCGGTAGTGGTCAATCGTGGCTGGGTGCAAGCACCGAGGACACGGGATCAGCTACCGGAGGTTGATACGCCAGAGGGGATTTTTACCCTGGAGGGAAGGATCAGCGATTACCCGGTGCCTCCGGTACTGATGGATCAGCCAGCGGCCGATGAGCAATGGCCCCGGCGAGTGCAAAGCCTCTCAGAGCAGGCAGCCCGGCAGGAGATTCCGGAACTTCCCGGCCAAATCGTACGACTTTCCGGGGGGCGCCAGGCGGGTGCCTACCGGGCAGACTGGGAACCGGACCTGATGGGGCCACAAACCCATTACGGATATGCCACCCAATGGTTTGCGCTGGCCGTGGCACTGACTATATTGACGGTAGTGGCGAGTTATAGAAAGACAGGAACCAATAATGACAATGACAATGGCTAACCGGATATCCGACCAGGAACAGAATGAAGGGCCAACCCCGGAACAGGCCCGTCGCGGTCGCCGCACAGCGTTTCTTCTGTTTGCGCTGGGCTTTGGCCCGATGATTGTCGCAACCATCATGTTTTATACCGGCTGGCTGAACCCTGCCGGCCATACCAACAACGGCGTTTTGCTCCAACCAGTGGCGCCGGTCTCGACGCTTAGCCTTGAAACGGCTTCCGGCACTCCGCTGACGGAACGCTTCGGCCCGGACAAGACAGACCCGGACTGGTTGATGATTGTGGCTGCCGGCCAGTGCGGCAGCCAGTGTGAGGAACTGCTTTATCTGGCCAGACAGGTGAATATTGCCCTCGGCAAGAACGCCAATCGCGTTTCCCGGGCCGCCGCTCTGGGGAGTGTGCCTTCCGACCTTCAGTCGCGCTGGTCTTCCGAATACAGCTCCATGGAACGTCTTGTGCCCGCGGCGGGTGCCCAGCCCAACTGGCCATCCGGTATCAATCCGCAAGCCGAGCCCCGCATCCTGCTGGTGGACCCCTTCGGTAACGTGATGATGCATTACGGTTCCGAACATACCGGCAAGGATATGCTGGAGGATCTCAAGCATCTGCTCAAACTGTCGCAGATCGGTTAATGGCCAGAGCGGAGAGTCAGCCTTGAATCAGTCGTTTCCTTCATCCTCCCTGCCGGCCCGGAAGATGGCCAAGTGGGCAACCTTTGCTGTTTTACTGGCGGTTGTCGTCATCATGCTCGGTGCCTGGACCCGCCTGGTCCACGCCGGGCTGGGTTGTCCGGACTGGCCCGGATGTTACGGTTTCCTGACCGTCCCCCAGAGTGAATCCAGCATTGCCATCGCAAACGCCCGCTTCCCGGACACGCCGGTGGACGTGGAAAAGGGCTGGCCGGAAATGATCCATCGCTACGCCGCCGGAACCCTGGGACTGGTGGTCTTCGGGCTGGCGGGCTATGCCGTTCGCTACCGGCGGGAAGGTGTTCCTGTGAAGCTGCCGCTGTTTATTGCCGGGTTTATTATTCTTCAGGGCGCCTTTGGCATGTGGACGGTGACCCTGAAATTGTGGCCCCAGGTGGTGGCGCTGCATCTTCTCGGTGGCTTTACCACTCTCAGTTTGCTGACCCTGCTGACCCTTCGGTTGCGACGACAAGCCCGGCAGAAACGGGATCAGCAGCCACTGCCTACGACTGCCTTGGCGGGTTTCCGCCCCTGGCTGTATGGCGGGCTTCTTCTGGTGGTGATGCAGATTGCCCTGGGGGCCTGGACAGCAGCCAATTACGCCGCCGTTGCCTGTACCGATCTGCCCACATGTCAGGGGCAATGGTGGCCTGAGGGCATGGATTTCCGGCATGGGTTTGATGTAACCCAGCACGTAGGCCCCAACTATCTGGGTGGCCAGCTCACGGCGGACGGGCGGGTCGCGATCCATGTTACCCACAGGGTTGGTGCCATGGTAGTGCTGGTCTATTTCACCGCTCTGCTGGCGTTGATGTGGCGACGTCGTGGGGACTCCGGACTCGACAGCGCCATCAAGCTGGTGGCGGTCTTATTGGGCGCCCAGATCCTGCTGGGGCTGGCCAATGTGATTTTCCATATTCCCCTGTCCATCGCCGTGGCCCATAACGCCATGGGCGCGGGGCTCCTGCTTTCAGTGATTCATCTGATCTGGCAGCATCAGCTGTTACCGAAGCCACACAGCGCCAAAGCACCACACACAACAACAATGAACCAGGAGGTTACGGCATGAGCGAGCATGTGGAAGCACTGCCGGCCCAGGCAATTGCGAGCGACTCAAGAACAACCATTTCCTGGCGTGACTACCTGGAGCTGACCAAGCCGCGGGTAGTCGCGCTGATGATCCTCACTTCGGTTATCGGCATGCTGCTGGCAGCGCCTGGGGTGCCCGGCTGGGGCGTGCTGGTGTGGGGTAATCTCGGTATTGCCCTGTTGGCCGGCGCTGCGGCCGTGGTTAACCATGTGGTGGACCAGAAAATCGACACGGTTATGGCCCGTACCCGCAAGCGGCCGGTGGCCACGGGCAAGATTTCGCCCCTGGATGCGGTCCTGTTCGCGACCATCCTGGCGTGTGTCGGTATGGCTGTGCTGATGTGGCAGGTGAATCACCTTACCGCCTGGCTGACCCTGGCCTCCCTGGTGGGCTATGCCGGTGTCTATACCCTGTTCCTCAAGCGGGCCACGCCCCAGAACATCACCATCGGCGGCCTCGCCGGTGCCATGCCACCGCTGCTGGGCTGGACCGCCGTGACCGGCCAGGTTGAGGGCCATGCCCTGTTGCTGGTGCTGATCATTTTCGCCTGGACCCCGCCGCATTTCTGGGCCCTGGCCATCCACCGCAAGGAAGAGTACGCCAAGGCGGGCATTCCCATGCTGCCGGTTACTCATGGCAACAAGTTCACCGAGCTGCATATCCTGCTCTACACCCTGATGTTGCTGGCGGTCAGTCTGCTACCTTTTGTCACAGGCATGTCCGGCGGTATTTACCTGGTTGGCGCCCTGGCCCTTGGCCTGCGCTTCCTGCAGTACGCGGTGCGACTGTTGAAGGGGGATGACCGGCGCGTGGCCCTGAATACCTTCAAGTATTCCATCACTTACCTCATGGCCCTGTTTGTGGTATTGCTTGTGGATCATTTTGTGTTTTTCTGAGTCGATCCATGAAAACTATCAGCTCTATCCGCCTTACCCTGTTCTGTCTGCTGTTAATCGTCGTTCTGATCTTCGGACTGGTTGTCGGCCGACAGGTGTTCCTGGTGGGCAACGAGGAACCGCTTCCGGCGCCAGAGCTGACGGAGTTCAACACCTATGTCTATGACCAGCCACGGCAGCTGGCGGAATTCACGCTGACGGATGAGAACGGTGAAACAGTCACCCGGGAAAGCCTGCGGGGGCGCTGGACCTTTGCGTTTGTGGGCTACACCAATTGCCCGGATATCTGCCCGGCGGCCATGGCGAATTTGCGCCAGACCGACAAACTGCTTTCCAAGGAATTGCCCCAGCCGGACTACCTGCTGGTGAGCGCGGATCCGGAGCACGACACGCCGGAAAAACTGAAAGCCTACACCGATTTCTTCGGAGAGAACTTCCACGGCCTGACCGGCGATCTCGATACCCTGCGGGAACTGGCCAAGAGCCTCAGCGCAGTGTTTGTGCACCGGGAGGTGGACGGCGAGCTGTTGGTGGATCACAGCGGCCACTTCGCGCTGCTGAATCCCGATGGCGAACTTGCTGCTGTGATCCAGCCACCCCATAATCCGCACAACCTGGCCGAGGCCTTCGAGCGGATCTACCAGTGGGCGAAGGCCAATCGTGACCGGGTAAGCTCCTGAGGCCCTGAAAACCAGGAACCCGATGCTCCCTATCGACGCCATTCTTCCAGAGCTGCAAGCGGCTCTGGAGCAGACCAGTACCATACTCCTGCAGGCCCCGCCGGGTGCCGGTAAAACAACCCGTGTTCCCCTCGCTCTGCTTGAGGCGCCCTGGCGCGGTGACGGCAAGATCCTGATGCTGGAACCTCGTCGCCTGGCGGCCCGGTCCGCGGCCCGTTATATGGCCAGGCAGCTCAATGAACAGCCCGGCCAGACGGTGGGTTACCGCACAAGGCTGGATACCCGGGTGTCTGGCGCAACCCGCATTGAAGTTGTGACCGAGGGTATTCTGACCCGGCTGATCCAGGCCGATCCGATGCTGGAGGACTACGCCGCAGTCATCTTTGATGAGTTCCATGAACGTTCCCTTCAGGCGGATCTTGGCCTTGCCCTGGTTCGGGAATCCCAGCAGGCTTTGCGGGAGGATCTGCGGCTGCTGGTGATGTCGGCAACCCTGGATACCGCACCCATTGCCAGGGTGCTTGGAGACGTCCCGGTAATTGCCAGCGAGGGGCGGGCATTCCCGGTGACCATGCACTTCCGGCCACTGCCCCGCAATGGCCGGATGGTGGATCAGGTCACGTCGGTGATTCAGGAGGCACTGCGGGATCAAACCGGCTCCCTGCTGGTGTTCCTGCCCGGCGCCGGTGAAATACGCCGGGTGGAGCAGCAACTGCGGGGAAACCTGCCGGACGATGTGATGGTTGCACCGCTTTACGGCAACCTGAAATCGGAACAGCAGGATCAGGCGATCTCACCTGCGCCTGAAGGCCAGCGCAAGGTGGTGCTGGCCACGGCCATTGCCGAAACCAGTCTGACCATTGAGGGCATACGGGTTGTTATCGACAGCGGCCAGCAGCGCCGGGCGGTCTTTGACCCCAACAGCGGCATGACCCGTCTGGTGACCGGCCGGGTCTCCAGGGCCTCGGCGGAACAGCGCAAGGGCCGGGCCGGTCGGGTGGAGTCGGGTATCTGTTACCGCTTGTGGAGCGAATCGGAACAGTTCGGATTGGCGGACTATACGCCTCCGGAAATTCTGGAAGCCGATCTGGCGCCCCTGGTGCTGGAATTGGCTCAATGGGGTGCCCGGGATGCCGCCGCTGTAGACTGGATCGACGAACCGCCGGCGGCTCATTGGCAACAGGCGGTGGCCTTGTTGCAGTGGCTGGATATGCTCGATTCAGAAGGGGCTATAACGGATCACGGCAAAGCGGCCCGTGAACTGGGAATCCACCCGCGCCTTGCGCATATGGTGCTGAGAGGCCGCGCCATGGGGCACGGGTGGCCTGCCGCTGCCCTGGCTGCCCTGCTTGAAGAACGCGATCTTCTGGGTCCCGGCGCCGGGGCGGATATGCACGAGCGGATTCGTGTGTTTTACGGGGAGCGACGTGATCGCTCGCTGGATGCGGCCCGACTGAAGGCCGTGTGTCAGTCCGCCAGACGGATTTCCGGACCGGCTTCGGCTGATGCGCCAATGCCGTCCGAGACGGAGGTCGGCCGGTTACTGGCCCTGGCCTATCCGGATCGTATTGCCCGCCGGCGGCCGGGTAAGGCGCCAAGGTATCAACTCAGTAATGGCAAAGGCGCGGCACTGAGAGAGGATGATCCCCTGGCCCGACACGACTGGCTAGTGGCAGCCGAGCTGGATGGCCGGGCCCGGGAGGCGACCATTTACCTGGCCGCGCCGGTGGACATCCCGGATCTGGAGCTGGACCTGGCTGACCATATACACGAAACCGAGGAGGCGCTCTGGGACGACAGCCAGGGCAAGATCCTGGCGAGACAGGTACGTAAACTGGGCGAACTGGTCCTGCAGGAGAAACCGATTACCCGGGTGGATCCGGAACTGGTTCAACAGGGCCTGATCAACGCCATCCGGAAAAAGGGCCTGGAAAGCCTGCCCTGGACCGATGACAGCCGCCAGTGGCGTGCTCGCGTGCGGTTGCTCGCCGACAACTTCCCGGATGATGGTTGGCCGGACACAAGCGATGCGGCCTTGCTGGAAAATCTGGAGGATTGGCTTGGACCGTTTCTGGCTGGCATGGGCCGCTGGTCGGATCTGGCCCGGGTCGACCTGCTGGCGGCCCTGAACAGTCTGCTTGAATACCCGGCACAACAGCAGCTTCAGGCCCTGGCGCCAACGCACTTGAGCATCCCCACCGGCCAACGGGTGCGCCTGGACTATGCCGCGGACAATGGCCCGGTTCTGGCGGCCAAACTCCAGGCCCTGTTTGGCTGGACAGAAACCCCGGCCGTTGCCGGCGGGCGCGTACCGGTGGTGATCCATCTGCTATCTCCGGCCCAGCGCCCCCTGGCGGTTACCGCGGACCTGGCCAGTTTCTGGCGCAACGCCTACCCCGAGGTACGCAAGGACATGCGCGGCCGATACCCCAAGCACCCCTGGCCGGAAGATCCCTTTACCGCTGAGGCCCAGCAGGGCACGAAAAAACGCCCTGCTCGCTGATCCGCTGGCTGACCAGGGCGTGTGGCACCAACTCAAAGTAGACGTTCCGGGGGGTGATCCACTCCCCTTTAGGCGCGTTGAGTTCTTCTACCGGCATTTCCTCGAGCTCAACCGATGCGGCGTCCGCGTCGCTCTCGCGGAAGCTGTCCGCCAGGACCCAGAAGGGCGTGTCAGCGGCCCGCGCTGCCAGAGCTAACAGGTGGGTACCGCTTTTGTTGATAAAATAACCATCGGTGAGCCAGGTGTCGCACCCGCTGATTACCACATCGGCCCCGGAAACAAACAGCCCCATCTGGGCATCGGTAATCAGCTTGACGGGCACTGAGAGATCATCCAGGGCACGGGCCAGGGAGTGACCCTCAAACCCCGGGCTGCTCTGTGTGCAGATGACAGAATAGGACTGATGATTTTCAGCCATGTCCCGGAACAACGCCAGGACCACGGAGCTGGCACTGTGGGTCAGGATAACGGGTGCCTCTGGCAATTGATCGCGGGCGTGCCGGGTGATGGTTCTGGTGGCGTTCTGCAACTGATCCCGCGTGTCCAGGACAGCCTGTCGAGCGGCATGCGGATCCCTGGCTAACCGCTGCTCGATCATGCCCAGGGCATTGCCAATTACGATCATACTCGGGCGGGCGGCCCGGAGCTCTGCCAGCAGCCGGGAAAGGGTTTCGACGTCCGGTCTGACCTCGTCCAGGTAGGACAGGAGTCCGTCGAGGGTATTCAGTGCCAGCTGCGTGGCGCCGGACTGCAAGTCTTCCCGCACCCCAGCCAAAATAGAGCGCGCTCTGGAATCAAATTCCTGCATTCTTCCTGCCCAATCACCTTGCCTGATTCAAGGGTAGCACCCGTAAGGCGTTTTCATGATGCCTCAGTAGTGAAAATACCGCTTGCCTGGACGGCAACCCTGTATAAAATACGCGCAATTCAACCCCCGAGTGCGCCGTATCCATGCACCTTGTCTCCTTCGATATTTTCCGGACCCTGGGCTTTCCCAACACCACCGTTCTCAAGCCGGACCAGTGTCTGCGCCATAAAGAACTGTTGCGGGAGGCCGACTGGGTGCTGTTCCCCGAATACTGGCAGTTGAATGCGCTGGTGCATGGCCTGAAATGCCGGGTGTTTCCGAGCGTTGCCAGCTACCGCATCGGCCATGACAAAATTGAAATGACCCGGGCGTTCCAGGCGGTGGCCCCGGAGCACACCCCCTGGACAATGATCGAGGCCAATGGTCCGGTGGAACGGGACATGATCTGGGATGCCATGGCTCATCCGTTCGTGGCAAAGCTACCGAAGGCCAGCATGGGCGAAGGCGTCTGGCTGATCGAAACCGGTGAGGACTGGCGCCGCTACTGCGAGCGCACCGACGTGCTCTACGCCCAGGAATACCTTCCCCTGGACCGTGATGCCCGTGTTGTGGTGGTCGGTGATCGGGTGCTGACGGCTTACTGGCGAACCCAGGCCGACCAGGGGTTCTACAATAACGTGGCCCGCGGTGGTCGTATCGATATGAGTCCGGTGCCCCGGGTAATGACGGATCTGGCGTTGAGGCTCGCCCGGGAACTGGGTGTTGATCACGCAGGTTTTGATATTGCGCTGGTGGAAGGCTACCCCTACGTGCTGGAATTCAATCGGCTTTTTGGAAATCAGGGCCTGGGTCAGGGCACCGAATTGCAGGATGCGATCCTGGGATATCTGAAGAGTCAGACCGCGCCAGAAGACCCGGACGGACCCACCGATCCAACGCCGCTCTGGCCGGTGGCTGTCTGAGATTTTGTGCGCGAGATTTCATGCCATTGGCGGTGCCGATATCGTCCATTACTTATGGGTAGATATGCTCATATCCTGACCTGAAAAAAAGCCCGATGATCGCGACATCCTATGGGTGCTGCAGCCTCGCTGTGGCGCCTTTTTTTATGCCTGTTTGCCCTGTGGAGGGACACACCACCCATGACCGAAGCCGCCAACGCCAATATTGCTGATTACTACAGCGCCGAGACGTTCAAACGCATCAAGGACTTTGCCGACGGCAAGGAAACCCCGTTTGTGGTGATTGATACCGCCACGATTGATCGCCAGTACGATGAGCTGGTGGAAGGCTTCCCCTACGCCAGGGTTTACTATGCGGTAAAAGCCAACCCGGCCCCGCAGGTCCTGACCATGCTGCGTGACAAGGGTGCCTGTTTCGATATCGCGTCGGTGTATGAGCTGGACAAGGTGATGGCCCTGGGTGTGACCGGTGAGCGGATCAGCTACGGCAACACCATCAAGAAGGCGAAGGACATTCGCACCTTCTACGAGAAGGGCGTGCGTATGTTCGCCACGGACTCAGAGGCAGACCTTCGCAACATCGCCAAGGCGGCTCCGGGCTCGAAAGTGTACGTGCGTATCCTGACCGAAGGCACACTGACTGCCGACTGGCCGCTGTCTCGCAAATTTGGCTGTCAGACCGACATGGCCATGGACCTGTTGATCCTGGCCCGCGACCTGGGCCTGGTGCCTTACGGCGTGTCTTTTCACGTGGGTTCCCAGCAGCGGGAGATCGGCGCCTGGGACGCGGCCCTGAACAAGGTAAAGGTGATTTTCGAGCGCCTGAAGGAAGAAGACGGCATCGAGCTGAAGATGATCAACATGGGCGGTGGATTTCCGGCCAATTACATCACCCGCACCAATGAATTGAAGGTGTACGCGGAGGAAATCGCCCGGTTCCTGCACGAGGATTTCGGCGCGGAACTGCCGGAGATCATCATCGAGCCGGGCCGTTCGCTGATTTCCAATGCCGGTGTACTGGTGAGCGAGGTTGTGCTGATTTCCCGTAAATCCCGCACCGCCCTGCACCGCTGGGTGTTCACCGATGTTGGCAAGTTTTCGGGGCTGATCGAGACGCTGGATGAGGCGATCAAGTTTCCGATCTGGACGGAGAAGGTGGGCGAAGGCGAGGACTGTGTGATTGCCGGGCCGACTTGTGACAGTGCCGACATCATGTACGAGCACCATAAATACCCGCTGCCGCTGAACCTGGCCATCGGGGATCGGATGTATTGGCTGTCTACGGGGGCTTATACCACGACTTATAGCGCCATTGAGTTTAACGGGTTTCCTCCGTTGAAGGACTACTACATCTGACCCTGTTTTAGCTTGGAGTCTGGCCGCGGGGCGGGGGAGCTTTTTCTTCTGGGAAAAACAACTCGCTTTGCTCAGACATTTTTTCCCGCCAGAAAAAGCTCCCTCACCCCACGGCCGTTCTGGCTGGGTTCGGGGAGTCCGCGAGGGGAAGATTAGGATTAGGGGTCAGAAGAACGCTTTCTTCTGACCCCTTTTTCAGCGTTTAAAGGATCAGCTTTCGGGCTGGTCCTTTTTTCGTCTCAGATCCAGAGTAAAAGCCAGGGGTAGGACCAGGACGCTGTAGGCGATGATGGTGAGGATGGCGTGTCGGGCGTCGCCGGTCCAGTCGGCGATGAGGCCGCCGGCCATGGGTATGGAAAACGCCATGGTGTAGCCGACGAGGAAGGTGCCGGCGGACAGGCGGCCGGTTTCTCTGGAGGTGGTCACCAGGGGCGGTATGGCGACCAGGAGGATGAGCAGGATGCCGGCAGTGAGGCTCATCAGGGTGGCGCTGGCGATGGCCCACCAGCCGGTGAAGGTGATGGCGCCGAGGGTGCCTATGATGCTGATGCCGGCGGTAACGATGATGACCGAGCGGCGCCCGACCCAGTAACGGGCCATTTTCAGCATGGTCAGGGAGGCGAAGACCTGGGCGATGTTGTACCAGAACAGGGCATCGGAGAGTTTGTCGAACTGGCCTTGCTGTTGCAGAAGATTGCCCATGTAGGCGTTGAGGCCGAAGAACATGGAGCCGGAGAGGCCCAGGAGCAGGCCGATTTTGAGGGTCAGGGGGTTGCTCCAGTCGGGCAGCCAGGAGACCTTGCCGACGGGTTTCGCCCGGTCGCGTCTGGGCAGATAAAGCGCGGCGGCAACCAGCAGGGCTGGTAGTGACCAGGCCAGGAGGGTGGCCCGCCAGCTGTTGTCCAGCAGGGGCATGAGCACGGGCAGGGTGATGCCGGCGCCGATGAATTCGCCCATCAGCATTCCGTTCATGTAGATGGCGGAGCCCAGGGCCAGGTGGTGGGGTTCCAGCCATCGTGGTAGCAGTGCCGGCAGAGCGGGCTGCATCATGGCAACACCCAGCCCCATGACGGCGCTGGCCAGCATCAATGTGAAAGTGTCGGGTACCAGGCCGCGGCCGGCGGAGCCGATGACCATGATGACCATGGCAAGCGCCAGAGTATTGCGGGGGCCGATCCGGGCGATGGCCAGTGAACCGGGCATGGAGCCGATGGCCAGCATCAGAATGGGCAGGGTTGTCAGGGCGCCGGTCAATGCCTGGGTCAGCGCCAGTTCGTCGCTGATGAACGGCGCCAGGGGTGGTGCTACCAGTACGGGAATCCGCAGATAAACGCCGGCCAGCCAAAGCAACACCGCCACCGGCAGCAGCTTGGCTGGCGGTGGCGGTGAAGTCGCGGCCTGGTGTTCAGCCACGGTCAAAACGAATCAGTCTTCGCTGGTGTCCGGCAGGTAAGCGCCGTCTTCGTCGTGGACCTCACGGCCAGTGACCGGTGGGTTGAAGGCGCAGATCAGTCGCATGTCCTCGGTGCCACCGTACAGAGTGTGCTGGTCATGCTTGTCGAGTGCGTAAAGCGTGCCGTCGGTGATCTCGTGGGTTTCACCGGTGGCCTTGTCCAGGATCTTGCCGTTACCGGCAACACAGTAGACAGCTTCCAGGTGGTGTTTGTACCAGAGGTTCAGTTCGGCACCGGCTGGGATGATAGTCTCATGGAAGGAGAAGCCCATGCCGTCCTTTTTCAGCAGCATACGGCGGCTGGTCCAGCCCGGTCCGTGGACTTCGCGCTCGGTACCAATGATGTCTTGCACTCGTACGATTTTCATTCGCATTCCTCATTTTGTGATGGAATAGCCTTTTAGTATAAACATCCCTTTCAGGTGCGGTTCAACCGCCAATCGTCGTAAACAGCCATGGCCTGCTCAATGGCCGAGGTGAACTTCTCTCGCTGGCGTTCGTCGAGGGGGCGCTGTTTACGACACTTGTCGAAAGCCCTCTGGATGTCCTGTCGGCTGGTTTTCCCGAGGTTTTCCAGCCAGTGATGGTCCGCTGGTTCCAGATCCAGCAGTTCCCGTCCGGCGTGATTCCGGTGGCTGATGTGCCACCAGTGATCCACGGCACGCCCCAATACAACATAGCCGAACTGGCTGTCCTGTACAGGGCCGAAGGTGGCTGTTTTCAATCCGTCCCGAAGTACGCCGATGTTCAGAGCCGGCAGAGCCAGCCGGTCGCCATAGAAATAACTGCCGGCTGCGCCAATCAGGCCGCCCACCAGGGCGCCGGTTCCAAGTGAAGAGCCGAAGGTCAGTGCGTCGATCCCGGCACCGCTGACGGCACCCGCGCCGAAGCCCGCAGTGGCCAGGTAGCGCTTGCTGACGGCCCAGGCTTTGCGGCTGTCTTCCGAGAACAGGTCGTGCTCACTGTGCCACTCCAGCTCGGCTTCCTGTCGGCGGATGCGCTGGTGCTGGTACAGGTGTTCAATCTCGACACGCAGCGTCTGTTCCCGCTTGCGCTGGTGACGATACCAGCGTTGCCTCAACTGGTCGGCCAGTGGGCCGTCACTGATGCCGGCGGCCTGGTCGGCGGTCAGGGTGCGTTTCTCCTGGAACGACATCATGCCCTCAAGTGCCCTGGCAATCAGTGCCGCCGCCTGTTGGCGGCGCTGCTGACGCTGGGCGGAGAGGTAGTGAGTGGCCTGTTCCAGTGGCGTTTCCCAGTCCGGTTCCAGTTGTCCGAATGCCCGCAAAAGACCGAGATGTTGCTCAAATGGGGCGCGAACGGCGTCGAATCGACGAACAACCTGAAAGAACTGCCCCAGTGCGGCCTGCCAGGTATCACTGTAATCGTCGGCGCCGATGCTGTTGATCAGTGCCAGACTCGGGCGACCGATCCAGCGCAGGATGGTCATTTCCGCCTCGTGCTCGGCGCTGTAGGGCACCGAGCCGTCCACCACGTAAATGATCCCGGCACCCTCGATTAGCGGCATCAGAAGCTCGCATTCGTCGGTGAACCGGCCATCGCCCTGATGTTGTGTTACAAAGGCCCTGACAGTGTCAGCGTGGTCAGAGGCGGAGACACTGTGGGCTTCCAGCCATTCCAGAACCCGGCGCGGACGCTGGAAACCGGGTGTATCGACCAGGGTATAGAGGGTCTGCCCATCCACTTTCAGAGGATAGGCCTGGCGTTTGCGGGTGGTGCCGGGTTCCAGGGCAATGGCGATTGCATCGTTCTGGGACAGTGTGGCCACCACACTGGACTTGCCCTTGTTCGGGTGCCCCACGACGGCAAAGGTTGGTGCCTGGGTCATAAAGTCTCCCCGACCGCTGAATAGGGATCCCGCATCTGGAAGGGCGGTAGTGATACCTGAACGAACTCGCTGCCAACCCGCTCGGCAAACCGGAGCCAGGGCTGAACCTGGTGGGCATCGGGCTCCTGGTTGCTGTCCGCGGCCAGGGGAACCAGCGCGACCCGGGAGCCACGAGGCCAGGTGCCACGGGCTGTCTCCAGGAAATCCTGCAGTTCACCAGTGGGGGGCTGCCAGCAGCGCACCAGCAGAATGACGGCCTTGGAACGGTTTTTCAGGTGCTCAGAGATCCGGCTCAGGGTCTGGTCATCGTCCGAGAGGCTGGCGCTGCCGCCCGACCGAAGCACGAGCTCCTTGCCCGAGCGAAGCCCCTCTGGCAATTCAGGCTCCCCGGCGCCCGCCCAGCACAGCAGGATGTCGCTGTCAGGCAGTGGTAGCAAATTGCTTCGAGCACTGGTGTCCGGCAGGTCGTCGGCATCATGGTGGCTGTTGCCAGTGTCCAGGGCGGGTGTTTCCATACGATACATCAGGGCGTGCATGGCCGGGTGGCTGGCGAGCAGGCGACGGGCCTTTTGTCGTGTCTGCACGGCGGCCAAGCCCCAGAGAATGAGACGTGGCAACAGAACCCAAATTGTCCACAGCATGGTGACAAATGGCCACCACTGGCCCCACAGGGCCGGTTCAGGACTTGCCATTGGGTCGCCGGCCCGGAAGAAGCGCGTTGCCTCGACCAGGACAATATCCGGAGCGGCTGCCGGCCAGGCCCAGGCCCAGGGCGTGGCGACGGTGTTTATGAATCCGTGGTAGCTCGCGGCAGCGGTATCCAGTGTGGTGCTCCAGCCGAAGGCAAGGTCCTGAACGACCACCATACCCAGCAGGGTGATCAGGCCGGCGATGGCAAAGGCGATACCACCCAGATGAGCCGCCCTGGCCATCAGAAGTGGCTGAAGCTTGTTGAATACCCCGTCGCCCGGGTTGACCCCGAAACGCTGTACCAGCCAGCGCCAGGGCTGCCATCCGGCCAGGGATTGCAGGGTGGTAAACAGGGCAAGAACCAGGTGCAGTAGCACGAACGCCAGAAAAACCGTGATGTTGATGCGCTGGCCGCCGTCGTAAAACAGCAGGCCGGCCATGGCAAGCACGCCTGCAATCAACCCGACCGCTGAAAAGCCAGCGGTAATCCGGCGCCAGGTTGCCAGGGTTTGGTCGGTGGCTGCCGGGGTTGCCCGGGGTCCGCTGAGCCGGTTCAGGTGGGCCAGCCAACGGGCGGCGTCCGGGGCCACGCCCTGCTCCTCACACACCAGTGCGAACTTGCGGTCCCGTCGATGCAGGAAGGTGGGAGGCTGTGATCTGTCCCGTTGCGCCTGGCTATCAAATTCCAGCAGCAATCGGAGGGGGCTGTCGGTCATTCAGGGTTCCGTTGTCGAATTCGGGCAGTCGGGCCCGATCGGGCTTTAGTGCTAGGATATAGGGATACCTGCACCTGATACCAGACAACGAGAGTCTATGCCCCACCATCTGATGAACCTGCGCCATGTACCCGATGACGAGGCCGATGAAATCCGTGCTCTGTTCGATGCCCATGAGGTGGCCTATTACGAAACGCCGCCCAGCCGTTGGGGTATCAGTATGGGCGGTTTCTGGGTGCACGATGACGATGAGGCGGCCCGGGCCCGGGCGCTGCTGGATGAGTATCAGCGGCAACGTTATGAAATCCAGCGGCGGGCCTACGAGGAGCACCTGGCCCGGGGCGAATCCGGCGGTTTCTGGTTCATGCTCAGGCAGCGGCCGATTCGGACTCTGGCGGCCTGCGTTGCCATTCTGGTGATCATGGGCCTGAGCCTGCTGCCTTTCATCCGGATCGGGTAGCGGCGCGGGCGTCACCCCTCATGCTGGCGGGCGAGGAACCCGATAGCCTGGTCCACCGCATCGCCCGCGGTCAGAAAACTGGTGACATGCCCCCGCAGGTGCATTTCGTAGAGTTCGCTGCAGACCTGGTGTTCCTCGAGAGCCTCCCGAAACCGTTCTGCCTGACTGAAAGGCACAAGCATATCCATGGCACCGTGAAACAGGAAAAAAGGCGGCGCGTTGGCGGTTACATGGCTGATCGGGGACGCCTTGCGATAGGTTTCCGGTATTTCCTGCTGCTTCCCCCCAAGGAATTGCCGGATCAGTTTGCCCGAACCAAAGGCCATGAGGTCGGAAGGCAGGCCGCCGGTGACAACCGCATTCAGTCGGGTTTCCGGCCCGCCGTGGGGCTGGTTCAGGTCGCTGTCGGAGCTTGCCACCAGGGCCATCAGCGCAATCAGATGGGCGCCGGAGGAGAAACCGAAGCCGCTGACACGGTTTGGGTCCAGGTGATACTCACCGGCATGCCGGTTCAGCCACTGTCGGGCCAGTTGCAGATCATGTAGCTGGGCCGGGAAGGTGTGTTCCGGTGCAAACCGGTAATCGATGTTCAGCACCGCGAAACCGCGGCTGGCTACCTCTTCTGCGATCCAGGCCATGTCCTCCCGTGATCGGCGTTGCCAGCCGCCCCCATGAACCATCAGGACAACCGGATAGCGCCGCTGTGAGACTTGCCCGGTCGGAAGGTAGAGGTCGGCGAACAGGGCTTCTGGCCAATCACTGGGCGAAAACCGCAGGTCCCTATCTACCCGGAAATCCCCCTCGTCCGGGATACCAGCGGAAGCAGCTCCATTGTGGTGGGTCGCGCACCCTGCCAGCATCAACAGGCTTCCAATCAATCCAAATAGTCCACCCCGTTTCAATCGTGTTCGCTGGCCGGGCACTGGTATCTCCTTTCTGAGGCGGCTTGAAGGGACTCATGGGATTTACGAAGAGGGGATAAGGGTGGATGTCGCTCCCACCCTGCCGGTGGTCGCGAAATCCATTGTCCGACATTCCATACAGTGTCCGAGTTTCGGGACAACCTGCCTCAGGCCAACTGTGGCGCCATTTCTCCGTGATAGATTCACTGTCGGTTGTCCGGAAATCCGGAACAATTACTCTTCTCGAAACCAAAAGGTGGATTAAGATTATATAAATCAGAAGGATACCTGATTGGCACAGGATCCGCATGGCGTTCCCGGGGCCCGGCTTGAGGCCTGGTCTGTTCGTTTACAACAACAAACAAGGAACGATCATGAAACGAATTATGCTCTGCGCCCTGATCGGCGCCACGGGGATGACCCTCACTGCCTGCAAGGATGGAAAACCACCCTTCAACGAGATCCCTGACTTTATCCAGGGCGACATAAACCAGACCAGCTACGACGGTGTTACCGATGACCTGTTAACTGCAGGCCTCGGTGCCAGTGGACTGGCCACTGCGCCCGCGCCTGCGTTTGCAGACCCTCTTAATCCTACCGCTGCCGAACTCCGTCGATTGGCGATCTATAACAATTACCGCGCGTTGGTGGATACCGCTCCCGGCGGCGGTTATGGCACCTTCTTCGGCCCGCAGGTCGACGCCAGCGGTGAAGGCCTGATTCCGGGGGACGAATACCTTGCCTACATGGCGGTGCCGGGTACCGACGTGCCGGTGACGGTCATGGCACAGGTGCCCGATAGTTTTGATCCCGAGCGCCCCTGCATGGTGACAGCGCCGTCCTCGGGCTCTCGTGGCATCTATGGTGCCATCGGCACCGCCGGTGAGTGGGGGCTTAAAAAGGGGTGCGCCGTTGTCTATACCGACAAGGGCACCGGGACCGGCTCCCATAACCTGGCCACCAACACCGCCCAGCGCATGGATGGCACGCTTACCTCCGCCGATGAGCCAGTGCAGTTCCGGGCTGATCTGACCGATGAGCAGCGCGCAGACTTCGACAATAGCTGGCCGGACCGTTTTGCCTACAAGCACGCACACTCCAAAGCCAACCCGGAAGCCGACTGGGGCCTGCACGTGTTGCAGTCCATTGAATTCGGCTTTTATGTGCTGAACGAAAAGTTTGGCCGGGAACTGGGCAACGGCGAAACGCTGCTGACCATCAATCCCAAAAACACCGTGGTTATTGCCTCCAGTGTGTCCAATGGCGGTGGTTCTTCAGTTCGTGCTGCCGAGCAGGACACTCGCGGCCTGATTGACGGTGTTGCGGTGTCAGAGCCCAACGTGAATCCGGAAGTGGACCGAAGCTTCACCATTCGCCAGGGTGAAGGCCCGGTTATTACCGAGCATAGCCGTAGCCTGCTGGATTACACCACGGCCCTTGCCGTCTATCAGGGCTGTGCCAACCAGGCGCCTGCGATCCGGGACGATGCGCCATTAAATGCCACCTTCAATCCCCCGGCAATCGGTGAGAATATCTGTAACTCCCTTGCCAACAAGGGTCTGGTGAGCGGTGCCACTCTGGATGACCGGGCCACCGACGCCCTGCGCATCCTGAACGAAGAGTTTGGTATTCAGCCGGAGCAGAATCTGCTGGCGCCGGTTCACTTCGGGTTGGCGGTGGCTCCGAGCATTGCCATGACCTATGCCAACGCCTATGGCCGGGCCGGTGTGGAGGATCGGGTCTGTGAGCTCAGTCTGGCGGCAACCGATACCGCTGGGGCGGTGACCCAGATTGCACCATCGGTAGAGGCGGCTCTGTTCTCTGTCAGTAATGGCATTCCGCCGTCAGCCGGTGTGAACATCGTGTATGACAGTGCCGATGGTCAGCCCACCAGCCTGCCCGCCAGCGCGTCACCGAGCTCCAATCAGTTGGACTATGGCCTGGATGCCCTGTTGTGTCTTCGAAGCCTTGCCCAGGGCAGCGACGCCATTAGCGGGGCTGATCTGGAAGGTTCCGACGCCGAGCTGGCAACGGCTATTGCCGAGGGTATTGCCGATGTCCGTGCCTCGGGTAATCTGCAGGGCAAGCCGACGGTCTTTGTCACCGGTCGTGCCGATGCAATCCTGCCAATCAACCACACGTCCAGGCCCTATTTCGGCCTGAATCAGCGAGTGGAAGGGAAGAAAAGCAACCTTCGGTATTACGAGATCCTCAACGCCCACCACCTGGACGTGCTCAATGGTTTCCCGGGCGTTGCTGACCGCTATGTGCCGTTGCACCACTACTACTTCCAGGCCCTGGATCTGGTTTGGGCCAATCTGACCGAGAAGCAGGCGTTGCCGCCCAGCCAGGTGGTTCGTACTGTGCCCCGGGGCGACATCACGACACCGCTGGCGGAAGCCAACCTGCCGGCGATCAATCCCGAGCCGGATGCCGCAGACCAGATCGTCTTTGAAGACGACCAGGTCCGGATTCCGGAATAAACGTGCCACTGGCCGGCCTGTTATCGGGCCGGCTTCGTTTGCCCCCGGTCCGGGGGCCTCATATACTTCCGTGACTGCACCCGGTCCGTCGGGTGCCGGGGTTACTACCATGAATGATATTCGACCCGTTGGTGCGCGGTACATGACAGAGCTGTTTTCTGACAAGAACAAGAGTGGCCTGACCCGGGACCTTATCGAAGCCCTGTTTCCGATGTTTGAGGAGGCCAGTGCCGGCGCGATTGCTGTCGACCGGAATGCCCGGATTACCTGGATCAACAGCAGTTATTCCCATCTGCTTGGCCTGGGCGATCCGTCACAGGTCATCGGCAAACCGGTGCGTCAGGTGATTCCCCAGACCCGTATGCCGGAGGTCGTTGAAACCGGCAAGCCCCTGTTGCTGGATATCATGGAGCACAATCAGCAGCAGCTGGTTGTGACTCGACTACCCTACTTTGACGATGACGGCGGAATCGTGGGCGGGGTTGCGTTTGTCCTGTATGACGATCTGCAACCTCTGACCCCGCTGGTTTCCAAGTATCGGCGTCTGCATCAGGATCTGGCGGCGGCTCGCAAGGCCCTGGCAAAGAAATCCCGCGGCACCCGGTACAGCCTCGGCGATTTTGTCGGGGCCAGTCCGGCGGCCCTTGAGGTCAAGCGGCGGGCCCGTCTGGCGGCCGGGCGGGACATGCCGGTGCTTCTGCTGGGCGAAACCGGCACCGGCAAAGAGGTTCTGGCCCAGGCCATTCATACGGTTTCGGCCCGGGCGGAGAAACCGTTTGTGGGTGTTAACGTTGCGGCCATTCCGGATAACCTCCTGGAAGCCGAGTTTTTCGGGGTCGCACCGGGGGCCTACACCGGGGCTGACCGTCGTACCCGGGACGGCAAGTTCCAGTTGGCCAATGGTGGCACATTGTTTCTCGATGAAGTGGGTGATATGCCGCTGCCGCTGCAGGCGAAGCTGTTGCGTGCGCTTCAGGAAGGCGAGATTGAACCGCTGGGCTCCAACAAGGTGGTTCCGGTGGATGTCCGGGTAATTGCGGCTACCAGTCGAAATCTGGAGGTCATGATCGCCGAGGGCGAGTTCCGGTCGGATCTCTATTACCGCCTTAATGTTCTGGAAATTCCGATCCCGCCGCTGAGAGATCGCCTGGCAGATCTCGGGGTGTTGTGCGAAGCGCTGCTGGAAGAGATTTGTGAAGGGCTTGAGCTGCGCGGTGAGATCACCGACGCCGGTGTATCGGCCCTGGGCAGTTATGACTGGCCAGGTAATATCCGGGAGCTTCGGAACGTGCTTGAGCGAGCCCTGACCATGGGAGAGGAAGGGGGCCTGCTCGATGCAGACGCTATCTTCAAGGTATTGCCACGCAATGGTAATCGCCCGGTGTCTTCCCTGGCGCCTCAACCGGTCCGGCCGCTGTCGCAGACTCTGGCCGAAGCCGAAGCCCATGCCATTGAGGAAGCCCTCGTTGCCAGCCGGGGCAATCGCACCCGTGCGGCCAAGCTGCTGGGCATCTCCAGGTCTGTACTCTACGAAAAACTGGCCAGACTGTCCTGAAATCCGGACGAATGTCCTGTTGTCCGTACAATTACCTACGACTGAGGTCTTAATATGTCCTGATTATCGGACATTTTAGTGTGCTCGGTTTTCTTCCATTATCTCCAATCTATTGAAATAAAAGATAAAAAGTATCCTGGCACAGTGCCTGCAATCTCCGGGACGCAGGACGTCAGAACAATGCAGAGAACAAGACTGACGCAAACTGTTGGACCCCCAAGATTAACCCTGTCCGTCTGTTCCTGCATTCTCTGACTATACTCAGATCAGGCCCCGGCTATCCGCGCCAGGCCAGATACAATAACAATGTTAGGAGACTTGCCAATGAAACTTCTCAAGGCTCTCACCGGTGTGGCCGGTGCGATCGCTCTCACCACGGGCTCTGCGTTTGCCGACGACCTGCGCTGGAAAATGCCCGTTGCCTTCGCCACCAACCTTCCTGGCCTCGGTTCTCCCGCCGCCTGGGTTGCAGATAACCTGACCACCGCCTCCAGTGGCAGCATCCAGGTCCGTGTCTATGAGCCCGGCAAGCTGGTTCCGCCGTTCGACATCCTGCAGTCCGTCTCAGACGGCAAGGTATCCGCTGGTTACACCTGGATCGGCTACGATCAGGGCAAGGTACCTGCGATTCCCCTGTTTGCCGCTGTTCCCTTCGGCATGAAGCCCCCGGCCTACATCGGCTGGTATTACTACGGTGGCGGCCATGAAATGCTGCAGGAAACCTATGCCAATAAGGGCTTCAACGTTCACGCACAGCTGTGCGGCATTATCGGGCCCGAAACAGCAGGTTGGTATTCCAAGCCCATCAAAACACTGGAAGACTACAAGGGCCTGAAGATCCGCTTCGCCGGCCTGGGTGGCAAGGTTCTCGAGAAACTGGGCGCTTCTGTCACCATGATGCCGGGCGGCGAGCTTTACCAGGCACTGGAAAAAGGCACCATCGATGCCACTGAATTCTCCATGCCCGCCATCGACCAGATCCTCGGCTTTAACCAGGTGGTCAAGTACAACCTGTTCCCGGGCTGGCACCAGCAGTTCACCGCCCAATACATGCTGATCAACAAGGACGAGTGGAATCGAGCCACTGAAGCCCAGAAGGCACTGGTTGAGGCTTCTTGCACCGCGGCGACCACTCGTGGTCTGGCTGAGGGCGAGTACAAGAACGGCAAGGTTCTGGCCGAGTTCCAGGACAAGGGTGTTCAGGCCGACCAGATTCCCCGTGAGGTTCTTAAAGAGCTGAAGGCGGTCACCGAGGAAGTGCTGAAAGAAGAAGCTGCCAAGGATGCCGACTTCAAGCGTGTTTACGAGAGCCAGCAGGAATTCATGGAATCCTACAAGGTTTGGGACACGCGCGCCTATGTTCCGGCGGACCTCTAAGGTTCGGGGCTGACCCTGGGCACCGGAAGTACTTCCGGTGCTCACTGATTTAGTCTGGATGGCCCTGCGGGGCCATCCTTGTTTCACGACAGGCTTTCTGAACGAGGAACTGTTGTATGGCAGTGTCTGATAAAGGCTCACCGCCCGATGTGCACGCATCGGCGTCGGATGCCGGTCAATTTATTCATCATCACACCGAGTTTCCGACCACCTGGCTCAGCCAGGCCCTGGACGCTGTGATTTCAGCTATCGGCAAGACTGCTTCCTGGCTCTGGATTGTGGTCACCGGCGTGATCATTTATGCGGTAGTCGGTCGCTATGCCTTTGGCATGGGGTCGGTCACCCTGGAGGAAGTCCAGTGGCATCTGGCCGGTGCGGGCTGGTTACTGGGGCTGGGCTATACCCTGGTAACCGATGATCACGTGAGGGTGGATGTGATCCATGAGCGCCTTTCGCTCAAAGGCCAGGCCTGGATCGAACTGTTTGGTCTGGTATTCCTGTTGTTGCCGTTTCTCGGACTGGCGGTTTACGAAATGATTCCCTACGCAGTCAGTTCCTGGGAGCAGGGCGAGACCAGTCAGGCACCTGCCGGGCTGCCCTACCGCTGGATCCTCAAGGGTATTCTGGCACTGTCCTTTGTACTTCTGATTATCGCTGCCCTGTCCCGTCTGCTGAAAGTCACTGCCCTGCTTTTCGGCTTTCCGAAGCCAATCCGGATCGAGTCCGGGAACAATAAGAAAGAGGATGCGTCCTGATGGAGCTTGAAACCCTTTTTGTAATCGGCATGTTCCTCACCTTCGGGGCGCTGTTGATGACCGGTTATCCGGTCGCGTGGGTGTTGGGCGGCACTGCGGTTATCTGGACTGTCGTCGGTGTCATTGCTGTTGAGAATTTTGGTGCCAACCTCTGGTTTGATTATCAGTCGTCCATGGGGCTGGTTCCCGAACGAATATGGAAGGTGGTAAACAGCGAGACCCTTGTCGCCCTGCCCATGTTTATCTTCATGGGCATCATGCTTGACCAGTCCGGTGTGGCTGAGCGCCTGATGAACAGCATGGTCAAGCTGTTTGGCGCCGTCCGTGGCGGCTACGCGGTCACCGTAATCGTTATCGGCGTCCTGTTGGCCGCGACCACCGGTATCATCGGTGCCTCCGTCGTGCTTCTGGGCATGCTATCCCTGCCTGTGATGATGCAGAACAAGTACGACAAGGGGTTTGCCGTGGGCACTGCCTGCGCCACCGGGACCCTGGGTATTCTGATCCCCCCTTCGATCATGCTGGTTTTGATGGCTGACCGCCTGGCGGTTCCGGAGGCGTCAGTAGGCGATCTGTTCATGGGCGCGTTCTTCCCCGGCCTGATGCTGGGTGCCATGTACGTGGCCTACGCCATTATCCGTCCGATGCTGCAACCGAACATTGCGCCGGTGCCGGAGGGTACGGAGAAAGTGACCTGGGCAATCGTCTGGGAAGTGGCGAAAGCCGTGGTACCGACGGCCGCACTGATCCTGGGTGTTCTGGGTTCCATCTTTGCCGGCATAGCAACACCAACGGAAGCTTCCGGTGTTGGTGCGCTGGGCGCTCTGCTGTTGGCCCTGATGTCCGGCCGACTCAACCTGAAAGTGCTCAACTCTTCCATGCAGCAGACAACCCGAACAGCTGCGTTCATTTTTGCCATCTTCCTGGGCGCGACCGCCTTCTCTGTCGTACTGCGCGGCCTGGGTGGCGACCAAGTGATCGAAGATGCCCTGCTGGGCCTGCCATTCGGACCCTACGGCGTTATTCTCACCATCCTGTTTGGTGTCTTCCTGCTCGGTTTCTTCCTGGATTGGGTCGAGATTACTCTGATCATCCTGCCGCTGGTGGCGCCCGTAGTGCAGCAGCTCGGTTTCGATCTGGTGTGGTTCACCATTCTGTTTGCCATGTGCCTGCAGACATCGTTCCTGACACCGCCGGTTGGTTTCGCTCTGTTCTACATCAAGGGTGTGGCGCCGCCGGAGATCGCCGTTACCGATATCTACCGTGGCGTTATTCCGTTCATCATTATCCAGCTGATAGCTCTGGCCATTGTGTTCGTGGTGCCGGAAATCGCGACCTGGCTGCCGAGTGTGGCTTACGACTAAGGAGAAAATAACAATGCGTCTGGAAAACCGGATTGCGCTGATTACCGGTGCCGGTCGCGGCATCGGCCGGGCCATTGCTGAGGCCTATGGCCGCGAGGGCGCCAAGGTCGCCGTGGCTGACCTCACTATTGAGGCGGCACAGGAAACGGTAACCGCTATCGAGCAGGCTGGCGGCACGGCCATGGCGTTGGCCATGGATGTCACCGATGAAGAAGCAGTTGACGTAAACGTAAGCTTTGTGGTTAAACAGTGGGGTGGCCTGGATATCGCCATCGCGAACGCTGGCATCCAGCATATCGACCCGGTGCACAAGCTTGCTTATTCCGACTGGAGCAAAGTCATGAATGTGCATCTTGATGGCGCATTCCTGGTGACCCGCGCGGCACTCAAACATATGTACGAGAGTGGCGGGGGCACCATGCTCTACATGGGGTCGGTGCACTCTCTGGAGGCCTCTCCCTTGAAAGCACCTTACGTGGCGGCTAAACACGGCATGCTGGGACTGTGCAGGGCGGTGGCGAAAGAGGGTGCGGAACACGGGGTGCGGAGCAACATCATCTGCCCCGGGTTTGTGCGCACGCCCCTGGTGGACAAGCAGATTCCGGAACAGGCCAAGGAGCTGGGCATTTCCGAACAGGAAGTGATCAGTAAAGTTATGCTCAAGAACACTGTGGACGGGGAATTCACCACCCTTGAAGACGTGGCAGAGTTGGCGGTTCATCTGGCTGCATTCCCCTCTGCGGCTTTGACTGGCCAGTCCATCGTGGTCAGTCACGGCTGGCATATGCAGTAACATTCAGGAGATATGGATGAGCAATGAAGAACAATCACCGGTAGTCTGGTCTCCGTCGGAAGACACCCTGGCCAATTCCCGAATGGGCCAGTTCAAGGCCTGGCTGGAGCAGCAGGGCTTCGGTCCCTTTGCCGATTATCACGCCTTGCACCAGTGGTCCATTGATGAGCTGGAAATCTTCTGGCAGAAAGTCTGGGACTACTGCGGCCTGGTCTGCGATACCCCGTCCGAAAAAGTACTGGGCAAGCGCGAAATGCCGGGCGCCGAATGGTTCCCGGGCATGAAACTGAACTTTGCCGCCAACCTGCTCCGGCTGGCGGATGGCGAACACGCGGATCGGGAAGCGGTCGTAGCATACTGCGAAACGCGCCCGGTGCTGCGCCGCAGCTACGCCCAACTTAAAGCGGACGCGGGCGCCCTGGAAGCCTTCCTGCGTGACAAGGGGATTCAACAGGGCGATCGTGTGGCTGGCGTTGTTACCAATGGCTACGAAGCCCTTGTTGGCATGCTGGCTGCGACAAGCATGGGTGCCATCTGGAGTTCTGCCTCTCCCGATTTCGGCATCGGGGCCATTCTCGACCGTTTTGGCCAGATTGAACCTTCGGCACTGATCGTGGTGAATGGCTACGGCTATGGCGGCAAGGTATTCGCTCGCCAGCAGGACTTCGCAGAACTGATTGCGGGGCTACCCACTCTCAAAACGGTGGTCAGTGTCCAGCAATTGCCGGACGAGCCCCCGATTGCCGGGGACCTGGTTGCCACCTGGGAAGACATGCTGGCCTACGGCAAAGGCAATGCTCCCTCCTTCACGCCGCTGCCCCCGGATCATCCGGTCTATATCCTGTATTCCTCCGGTACCACGGGCAAGCCCAAGTGCATCGTTCACGGCAACGCCGGCCTGCTGGTTAACCACGCCAAGGAACTGATGCTCCATGGCGACGTTGGTCCCGAAGACCGGTTCCTGTACTTCACCACCTGTGGTTGGATGATGTGGAACTGGCAGGCTTCCGCCCTGATGACCGGCGCCGCCGTGATCACCGTTGATGGTTCCCCGGGCTATCCAAGCCTGAACTTCCTCTGGGACACCGTGGCGGAAGAGAAAGTCACCCACTTCGGCACCAGCGCGAGATTCATCGCCGGCTGCCGGAAGGGCGAGCTCCAGCCCGCGAAAACCCTGGACCAGAGCAAACTGCGGGTAGTGTTCTCCACCGGCTCACCACTGCTGCCGGAAGACTACGACTGGGTCTACAGCGACGGCGCCCCCGGCGCCCTGCTTGGTTCCATCGCCGGCGGCACCGATATCTGCGGCTGTTTCGTCGGCTCAACGCCGTTGCTGCCAGTTCGTCGCGGCGAAATCCAGTGCCGTTTCCTGGGCGTCGATGCTGTCGCCTACGGCGACGACGGCCAACCGGTCAGCGAAGGCCGGGGAGAACTGGTCTGCCGCCAGCCCCTGCCATCCATGCCCGTCAGCTTCTGGCAGGACCCTGGAGACGAACGCTACAAGGACGCCTACTTCAGCACCTTCCCGGGCGTTTGGGCCCACGGCGATTTCATCGAATTCACCGAGCACGGCGGCGCCATCATCTACGGCCGCTCTGATGCCACCCTGAACCCGGGCGGCGTTCGAATCGGTACCGCGGAAATCTACCGCCAGGTCGAAACCGTGACCGAGGTCAAAGACAGCCTGGTGGTCGGGCGCCAGATCGATGGCGACGTGGAAGTGGTTCTGCTGGTGGTCCCGGCCGATGGCCAGGAAATCACCGACGACCTGCTGAAACAGCTCAAGAGCCGAATCCGCGAAGGCGCCAGCCCACGCCACGTACCCAAGCACATCGTGCAGGTGAGCGACATTCCTTACACCCGCAGTGGCAAGAAGGTGGAGCTGGCCGTGGCCCGATTGATCAATGGTTCGAAAAAGGCTGATAACCGGGACGCTCTCGGTAATCCCGAGGCGTTGGATCATATTCGGGAGCGGTTGGCTGAGGTTGGGTTGTTGCCCGATTGAAGGTCTGAAATCTGAGGGTGGTTGTCGGATTACGCCGTTGGCTAATCCGACCTACTCTTCTGCCGCTCTACCCGAATGTCCGATGTTAGAAAGTTTCGTAAATTCCCGCCATTTCATCGTCTTGTAACCGAAGATCAGGCATTTTTAGTCCGTTCTTATACTAAGATCGTAACCAAAATTAACGAAAAAATGGTATCTTAGTAGACCTATCAAAAGTTCCTAATCAGTCATTGCTCAGGTCGGACGTTCAAAAGACGCCTGACCCCGCCATGACCGTCCTGAACCCACCCATTAGCCTGAGGACGAAAATGACATCATCCAAAGCCAAGATTGTCTACACACTGACCGACGAGGCACCAGCCCTCGCGACACGGTCGCTTCTTCCAATCCTGGAAACCTACGCCAAGCCGGCTGGTATTGAATTCGAAACCAGCGATATCTCTCTCGCGGCGCGTATTCTGGCGAACTTCCCGGATTATCTCGAAGAAGATCAGCGGGTTCCGGATGCTCTGGCCGAACTGGGTGAATACACCAAAGACCCGGACGCCAACATTATCAAACTGCCCAACATCTCAGCGTCCATTCCGCAGCTGCGGGCCGCTATCAAGGAGCTGAACGAACAGGGTTACAAGGTTCCGGAATACAAGGAAAACCCTGCAAACGACGAAGAGAAAGAAATCCAGTCCCGCTATGCCAAGGTTCTGGGAAGTGCTGTTAACCCGGTACTCCGTGAAGGCAACTCCGACCGTCGTGCTCCGGCAGCGGTGAAAGCCTTTGCCCGCAAATACCCGCACACCATGGGTGAGTGGAGCCCGGCATCCCGTACCCACGTTGCCCACATGCGCGGTGGCGATTTCTACTCCAGTGAGCAGTCTGTAACGCTGGATAAGGCCACGAAAGCCAATATCGTGTTCGAGAACAAGCAGGGTAAGCAGACCGTTCTGAAATCCGACCTGCCGCTGCAGGAAGGCGAAGTGCTGGACGGCATGTTCATGAGCAAGAAGGCATTGGTGAAGTTCTTCGAGGACGCCATTGCTGACTGCGAAAACACCGGCGTTATGTTCTCGTTGCACGTGAAAGCGACCATGATGAAAATCTCCCACCCGATCGTGTTTGGTCACGCGGTGAAGGTTTTCTACAAGGACCTGTTCGACAAGTACGGTGAGCTGTTCGACGAGATCGGCGTGAACCCGAACAACGGTCTGTCCAGTGTGGTCGAGAAGATCAAGCAGCTGCCGGAATCCAAACAGGAGCAGATCCAGGAAGACCTGCACGCCTGCTACGAGCACCGTCCGGAAATCGCCATGGTCGATTCCGTCAAGGGCATCACCAACCTGCACGTGCCCAGTGACGTCATCGTGGACGCCTCCATGCCGGCCATGATCCGTAATTCAGGCAAGATGTGGGCCCGGGACAACAAGCTGAAGGACACCAAGGCGGTCATGCCTGAGTCCACCTATGCCACCATCTACCAGGAAGTGATCAACTTCTGTAAGACCCACGGTGCCTTCGATCCCACCACCATGGGTACCGTACCGAACGTTGGCCTGATGGCGCAGAAAGCCGAGGAATACGGCTCCCACGACAAGACCTTTGAAATCAAGGAAGATGGCATTGTACGCGTTGTTGCCGAAGACGGCACCGTGCTGACAGAGCATAACGTCGAGCAAGGCGACATCTGGCGCGCCTGCCAGACCAAGGACCTGCCGATCCGTGACTGGGTCAAGCTGGCCGTCAACCGCGCCCGTGCCACCGGCATGCCTGCGGTGTTCTGGCTGGACGACGAGCGTGCCCACGACGCCCAGCTGATCCAGAAGGTAAACACCTACCTGAAGGATCACGACACGGAAGGTCTGGATATCCGCATCATGTCTCCGGTTCGCGCGATCCGCTGGACCATGGAGCGTCTGATCCGCGGTCTGGATACCATCTCCGTTACCGGTAACGTACTGCGTGACTACCTCACTGATCTGTTCCCGATTCTGGAGCTGGGCACCAGTGCCAAGATGCTCTCCATCGTTCCGCTGCTCAACGGTGGTGGTCTGTACGAGACCGGTGCCGGCGGTTCCGCGCCCAAGCACGTGCAGCAGCTGATCCAGGAAAACCACCTGCGCTGGGATTCCCTGGGTGAATTCCTGGCCACAGCGGTCTCCCTGGACGAACTGGGCGAGAAGCAGAGCAACGAGCGCGCGCGCCTGCTGGGTCAGACCCTGGACAAGGCCACCGAGCGTCTGCTGGAGAACAACCAGTCTCCGTCCCGGGTTACCGGTGAGCTGGACAACCGTGGTTCTCACTTCCACCTTGCCCGTTACTGGGCAGAAGAGCTGGCCAACCAGGACAGCGACACGGAACTGAAGGAGTTCTTCACCAAGCTGTCTGCACAGCTGGAGGAGAACAAGGACAAGATCCTGGAGGAAATGACGGTGGTTCAGGGCCATCCGGCGGATATCGGTGGTTACTACCACCCGCCGATGGAGAAGGTCTGTGAAGTCATGCAGCCCAGTGCCACGTTGAACAGGATCCTTGAGGATGCCCGTGCATCCGTGAAGTAAGTTCAGCGCTATAGCATCCGGGCCCACGCCCGGATGTCAGCAAAAAACCGGACAACCCTGGCGGGTTCTCCGGTTTTTTTATGGCCGTGTAACAGGTGATCACTCCTCGTCCGGTTCGTCCTGATAGCCTTTGCCGGTTTCGCCGGCACGCCTGAGCTGAATCAGGGTGAGCGGCGGCCCCACCAGTTCAAAGATTACCGTTGCGCCAATGACCAGGGGCAGAATATACGTCAGTTCCGGCAGCCGTTCTGTGGCCAGCAGTGCCAGGCCGAGGGCAACGCCGGCCTGGGGCATCAGGCAGGCGCCGATCCGTTTCCGGGTATGAGTCGCGGAACCGGCCAGATAGCCGCCGAACCGCCCGCCCGCCAACCTGCCGGCAATCCGGGCGGCCACATAGGCCAGACCCAGCGCGCCGAGGGTTGGCAGCATCGCCCACTCAAGCTGGTAGCCGGCCATGAAAAAGAACAGGGCCAGGAACGGTTCGGAAATGCCTTCTATCGAGCGGAATGGGCGCACATGGTGCCTTGCCCGGTTGGCGACTACGATGCCCAGGGTCATGCAGGTCAGCAGATAGGAGAGGCCAAGAAACGACGCGATGCCGGCGGCCACGAAGACGAAACCGGCAGATTCCAGCAACATGGGCTCGCCGGGCCGCAGTCGGCCCGTGAGCCAGGCCATGGGCAGACCCAGGACAATGCCCAGCAGAACCGCCCCCCCGACATCCAGAAGACCGATTCCAAGGGTTGAAAGCCCGGTACCGCCACCGCCCAGCAGCAGTTGTGCGCCGACCAGGCAGATACTGAACAGGATGGCGCCCCAGGCGTCGTCAATGGCGACCACCTGGAACACCAGCCGAGTCAGAGGGCCGTTGGCACCCGCTTCTTTCAACGTATCCAGTGTTGCTGCCGGCGCTGTTGCCGTTGCGATGGAGCCCAGAAGCAGCGCAGCGGGAAGATTCCGGGTAACCAGCCAGACTGCGACGGCAACAAATGCCGCCGTCACAAGGGTGACGGCGATGCTCACGATCACCGCCTCCCGCCCTTCCGCCAGGTTCTTCACCGCCATGCGTTCACCCAGCAGGAAGCCAACCATGGCAAGGGTTAACTGGGTAATGAATCCGAAGTGGGCGTCGGCACCTTCTGGCAGAAGGTCCAGAAGTTCCGGCCCGGCCAGCGCACCAAGCAAGAGCAACAGGGTAACCCTGGGCACATGTATGCGTTGGCCGATGCCATGTGCGGCCAGGGCCAGCAGCAAGGTGCCGCCGATCAATAGCAGGTCCGTTGCGTGGTTCAAGGCTTACTCCTGATGGAGTGGGAAAAAACCGCCGTTTACCAGTGTTGCCAGATCCCGGGGTGCAAGTTCAATTTCCAGGCCGCGGCGCCCGGCGCTGACAAAAATGGTATCAAAGCCCAGGGCCGAGTCGTCGATAAAGGTTTTCAGCTTTTTTTTCTGCCCCAGGGGGCTTACACCACCCAGAACATAGCCCGTCGTGCGTTCTACCGCCTGTTTGTCAGCCATGGTGGCTTTCTTTCCGCGGGCCGCCCGGGCAATCAGTTTCATGTTGAGCATGGTGGTCACCGGCACGATGCCCACGACCAGCTCCTTACCATCGATGGCCACCACCAGAGTCTTGAACACCCGGGCCGGCTCCACGCCGGTTTTCTCAGCCGCCTCGGTGCCATAGCTTTCGCTGGCCGGATCGTGGTCGTACTCGTGGATTGTATGGGGCACTGCGGCCTTGCGAGCCGCGTTAATGCCTGGCGTCATGCTCGGCTCCGGTATTGGGGGACAGAGACCGGGAATTAAAGCAGCTAAGCGGCACTGCAACAACTGTCCCTGGACAGTGGGCAGAGGACGATTTTACGGCTCATGACATTTGCCGCTCGACTTAAGGTCCCGTTATGACTATTTTTCGTACATTATAAATGTCCAAATACCCTAAATGTCCAAACACCGATGGCTGTGTGTTCATGGAGCCTTCGCGGTCAGACTATCAAGGAATGAAAAGATTGAACGATAACCGGACACCCCTGCGGCGGGCTGGCTGGGCTGCGGTGGTCTATCTGATTGCCGGCTTTGCATGGATTGCGTTTTCCGATACCGCCGCCGAGGCCTGGTTCCCCGACCCGCAGGCGCTTTCCCTGGTTCAGACCTGGAAGGGCTTTCTGTTTGTCCTGACCACGGGCCTTGTGCTGTTCGTGGTGCTCCTGCGCCAGCTCACCAAGGACCGGGCCCTGCTCACCCTGCAACACAATCAGCGCCAGGCCCTGCGCAAGCGGGAGCGTCAGCTACAGGTCCTGATGGATAATCTCCCCGGTATGGCGTATCGGTGCCGATACGATCCGCATTGGACCATGCTGTTCGTTTCCCAGGGCTGCACCCGCCTTACTGGCTATGAGCCTGAGGACCTTATCAATAACCGGGTGGTCAGTTACGCCAGCCTGATGGATGAAGGTGACAGTGAGCGGATCCTGTTTGAGGTGCAGACGGCTCTGGACAATGACGAATCCTTTTCACTGGAATATGGCCTTACCCGCCAGGATGGCAGTCGTATCTGGGTGTGGGAGCGTGGCCGGGGCATCGAGGAAGAAGATGGCACCGTTGTGCTTGAAGGCATCGTGCTGGACATTTCCGATCGCAAGACCCTTGAAAATGAGCTGGAGGAGCTGGCCACCCGGGACCCATTGACCGGGCTGTTCAACCGCCGGGAAATGTCGAGGGTTCTGGAGGAGGAGCTGGAACGGGCCAGGCGATATCAGAGGCCCATGGCCGTGCTCTGGGTTGATTTCGACCACTTCAAGGATATCAACGATACTTTCGGTCACGCCGCCGGTGACTCAGTTCTGCGCTCCATCAGTCGTCTGCTCCAGAGCAGCGTGAGGAGTGTGGACTCCATCGGCCGGTTTGGTGGTGAGGAGTTCGTTATCGTTCTGCCGGAAATGGATCTTGAAGAAGCTCAGGAGACGGCCGAGCGGCTCCGGCGCAAAGTGGCCGACGAGCCCCAGCCGCTCGGGAATGACCAGACGGTGCCCCTGACGATCAGTGTCGGCGTTGCGGTCTATCCCGATCACGGGCAGACGGCCTCCACACTTTGTGCTGCGGCCGACAAGGCCATGTATCTGGCCAAGGAGCGCGGGCGAAACTGTGTTGCCATGGCGCACCTGCACGACCAGGTCCATAATCAGTAATGAGACCCGTGTTCCGGGCCAGGTGGAGGCGGTGACGTCAGCATGGTTGCGGCCCGGCCAATGTGCAGCGGGGTGGTTCTATGGAAAATAGAAAAACAACAATCGTACTGAAAAAGGTTTGAACTGATGAACCGACTTGCCCGCCGTGCCCTTCATAGCAGCCAGATTCCCGAGGATCTCGAAACCGTCACCTTCCGGGACGCCGCTGGTGAAAACCCGGCTGCTGCAGGCGTCAGTCGGGAGACGGTTGATGCTTTATGGCACAGCGTCCAGAGCATTTACCGGACTGGTGTGCATCCGGGTATCCAGATCTCCATTCGCCATAAGGGCGAGCAGGTGCTGCACCGGGCCATCGGCCATGCCAGTGGCAATGGCCCCCATGACCCGAAGGATGCGGTTAAAGTCCCGATGACGACCGATACCCCGATTTGCTACTTCTCTGCTTCCAAGGCGGTTACCGCCCTGCTGATGCACATGCTGGCAGAGCAGGGGTTGGTGAACCTGATGGATCCCGTGTCCTACTACTGTCCGGAGTTCGGGGTTAATGGCAAACGCACCATTACCGTGCACCAGATTCTCTCCCACCGGGGTGGCATTCCTGCCATTCCGCGGGAAACGCCGATTGATGTGCTTTGGGACAACGACGAAATCTGGCGGCTGCTCTGCGCCGCCCGGCCGGTGGAGGTCGACGGCGCCAAGGTGGCGTATCATGCGATCACCGGCGGCTTTGTGCTCCAGCGCGTTCTGGAACGCGTGACCGGCGATACCATCGAGAATTATCTCGACAAGCACCTGCGTCGGCCCATGGGTATGAAATGGTTTACCTATGGCATCGCCCCGGAACATCTGAACGACCTGGCCTGCAACTACGCCACCGGGCCAACCCCCCGTTTCCCGGTGTCCTGGGTCGTCAACCGGGC
The DNA here is from genome assembly GCF_002933275.1 of Marinobacter maroccanus. Lineage (GTDB taxonomy): Bacteria > Pseudomonadota > Gammaproteobacteria > Pseudomonadales > Oleiphilaceae > Marinobacter > Marinobacter maroccanus. Next base: position 162,221 of record NZ_PSSX01000003.1, on the reverse strand, counting down.
GCTTGGCGGCGATATCCGGACCGTTGAACGGGTTACCAATGATCCGCGCTTCCAGGAAGCGGTGATCCCGGCGGGAAACCTGTGCGGGACCGCAGAGGAAGTGAGTCGTTTCTTCCAGATGATGTTGAATGGCGGGCTCTGGAACGGCCGGCGAATCTGCAGTGAGATCACCATTCGCCGTGCCATTCAGCAGTTCGGTTCCCTGCAGATAGACCGCACCATGATGATACCCATGCGCTTCAGTGCCGGCATGATGCTGGGCGGCAACCCGGTGGGTCTCTGGGGCCAGAACAGCCGGTTTGCCTTTGGCCACGTCGGTCTGATCAACAAGCTGTGCTGGGCAGACGCTGCCCGTGATATTTCGGTCAGCCTGCTGAACACGGGCATCCCGATTGTCGGCCACCATCTGCCGGCGCTGGCGAAGTTCGTGTATACCGTCGGTAACCGCTTTCCGCTGATGCCGGAGCACCGGCGACCACTGATCGCCGCTTGAGGCGTTTTGTTCAGAGGGTCCGGAGCTGGGCCTCCAGGATGCCCAGCACTGATGACAGGATGTCGCGGAAATCGGTCAGTGTCTGGGTGCGTTGAATCACGTCTTCGCGGTTTTCATCAAGCCGCTCCAGCTTCGGCACAACCCGGCGGATGCCCTCGGTAATGACCTCATAGGGGTAATGGTGGTCCTGGATACTGAGCTTGTTTATCTCGGCTACTTCCTGGCTGAAGATACTGATGATGTCGTACAGCATGTCCTTGTGGTGAATGCTGCTGGCTTCCCAGTAAGCGTCGTCCAGCAGTTCCAGCAGCGACAGATATTCACGGAGGGTGTCAGCCACGGATGTCTGGGTCATGGGAGCTCCTGTCGGTGGGCAATGTCATATCTACAGGGAACTATAGCAGGGCTTCCTTCGTGTGAATGACAGAAGGACCGGTAAGACTGAAAATAAAAATGAAACTCTATTCATTTTAATTGCACTTTTCCGGACTGTTGTGCAGACTTGCGTGATGGGAAAAGGATCTATCACGACTCAATGGACGAGAAGCCGAATGGACAAGCCCACACCCCCCAGCCACCAGTCTTCCTCCCGCGAGGTCAAGCTGGACCATCACGACAGCGTTCGCAATCACGTGCATCAGCAGGTGCGCTCGGAAGTCGAGCGGCTCGAACGCCGGATCGAAACCCTCCGTCTGGTCAAAGCGCCCCACGCGGCTATCATGATCTCCACCTATGAACGGATGATCGATCGCAAGAAAGGTTTCCTGCAAAACTGGGATCTCAGGGACGGGGGCGCCAGCTAGCGCTCGGCGATAGCCACCGTTCCCCAAGTGGTCACCGCGTCCGCGTCTTCCTGATAGGTGCAGTTGGCCGGATTGGCAATGGTGTCCTGCTCGTCCGTTGAGTCGGGATCGTCAATACGGGCCGGCTCGCCGTCCGAGGCAAAAATCCTGACCCGTTCCATGTTGTAATCCAGCTCGATTCTGAGGCAGTCGGGATGGTTGTCTTCCAGGGTGTAACCGGCATAGCGATCGAGTTGGATGACCTCGGATTCCTGATTCTTGATAAACAGCGTATCGGTGTTTTCGTCAATGAAATCCTGGCGCAGTTCGATGCTGCCATGGTTCCGGCTCAGGTAGTCGGCGGTGGCGAACTCGGTGGGGCTGTAACCCAGCGTCATGAAGCTGTTGGCGTCAAACCGGCTGCCTGCCAGCACGCTGACAAGTTCCGGCTGGGCCGCCTGGTCTTCTTCCTCCACGCTGCGGCTGACGTACTGGATAGTGCGATACACCTTGTTCTCGAGATCCGATCCTTCCGGGCCATCTGGCAGGTAACGCCAGTCCAGGGTGGGGTAGATCCAGAGCTGGTCATTCAGCGGCAGATCGGCAATCACTGCCGACTGGTCTGTAAACCGGATCTGGGCGCCGTTACCCCGGGTGTTGTAGGTGCCTGCGACGCCATCGGCAATGCGCTGGCTGATGTATCGTTTACCCTCCTGGAAATTGGTGACTTCACCGGATGCGAGCACCTGATTCATCAGGTCCAGAGGGTTGCGCACGCTGTCATAGGTGGAGCCCGAGTCTGTTGCCGTGGCACGGGTAAAAATCTCGATATGGGAGCGTATTTCGCTGGTCGTCTCGAGATCGTCGGACGCTTCCCCTGCGGGCTGGATGCCCCGGTAAAAGTCCCAGAAACGAGTGTGGCCAAGGTTGTCCGGGACCCCCTCGGTGTTCTGCAGGTCGAAGCTTGAGAACGTCAGATCCACATTGGTAGCCGGGTTGAATGCTGAAGGGCCAGTGTCCTCGAGTCCGCAGCCAGTCAGGACAAGCGTGGTCACGGAAACAGCAGCGAAAATGCAGGAATGTCTCATTTCAGAAGGCCCCGGGATGCGATAAACGGTGTAAACGGCTAAAGTGATTCACCAGGACGGTATAGCCCTGGTGCGGTTACCGACAGTAAAACAAAAAACAGGTATCTACCCTCGCGGAGATCACATTTTGCGGCAACGGCTTGAATCGGCGCCCCCAGCGGTGACGTCTTTGATGATAGTCCTGCTGCTTCTGGCCACGGCCATAATGCCGTCTTCGGCCAGTGCAGCCGGGCCCTGCCGTGATGGGGAGATTGTCCTGGATGGCGGTATCGAGAGTATCCGCGATCTGGGTGGCTGTATCTGGTACCTCGAGGATCCGGATCAGACACTGACTCTGGATGAGGTTCGCAAACTGGAATCGGGAGCCTTCACCCGCCACGAAGGCGGTGTGTTGAACTTCGGTTACACCGAGTCGGCATACTGGGTGCGCCTGGATCTGCGGTCCGCCCGCAACCTCGACCAGAATGGCTGGATCCTGGAGCTTGCCCTGCCCCTGGTGGATGAGGTTGCCCTGTTCATGGTCCGCGACGGCGCCCTGGTTGAGCAGCGCCAGGCCGGTTATGAGGATAACTGGGTGGAGCGGGACCTGGCGGTTCCCAACCCCACATTCCGCCTCGCCCTGGCACCGGATACCCTCAGCCACGTCTATCTTCGGGTGGTCAACACCAACACCTTCCGTTTGCCGATCAGCCTGTGGCACCCGGACAGCTATATTGAAAAAGTCTCGGTAGATGAACTGGTGCGGGGCATTCTACTCGGAGCGGTGCTCGCCATTCTTGCCTACAACCTGTTCGTCGCGGTCGCGGTTCGCGAGCGGAGCAACATCTATTACGTGCTCTACCTGGTGTTCGCGACCATCTTTATCTTTACCGAACAAGTTCACGGTATCCAGCTTCTCGAGAGCCGGCCCGCTCTTTTCGACAAGCAGTTCCTCCACTTCCAGATTATCCTGACCTGGTTCTGGGGCCTGTTGATGGCCAGGTCACTGCTGGAGACCCGGGAGCGTTCTGCCGACCTTGACCAGGTTATCCGCCTCTGTCTGTATTCGGTGGTCGCGACATTCGTTCTATCACTGTTCCTGCCCTACCACGTGGCCATGGAATGGATTGTGGTTGGTTCCGTCCTGCTGAGCCTGATCCTGATCGTCGTCAGTTACCTGTCCTGGCGTTATTACAACCCGGCGGCCCGTTCCTACTTTTTTGCCTGGACTCTGGCGCTGGTGGGCTTCGGTATCTACGCCCTGACGGTGATGGGCATACTGCCGCTGAACACCTTCACCGCTTATTCGCCCCAGTTTGGTCTGACCGCCCAGATCATTCTGTTCTCGTTTGCCCTGGCAGATCGGATCAAGCAGGTTCAGGGCGAGGCGCTGGGCTGGAGCCAGCGGGCGTTGTCGAATCTTCAGCGCTACCAGTCGCTGTTCGATAATGCCATTGAAGGGGTCTTCCAGATGTCCCCGGACCGGCGATTTGTCACAGCCAATCCGGCCATGGCCCGTTTGCTGGGCTACAACAGCAGCCGGGAGCTGCTCAAGCGGAACCCGGATGTCCTGGAAACCTGCATCGCCGATGATCGCTTGCGGCGGCTGGTGATTGAACAGCTGGAGGCCCGGGGGACCGTCAAGGGCATTGAGGCCCGATACCTGACCCGCGATGGCGACGAGCGCTGGGCGACCATCTCCTTGCATACGGTTTATGACACCGAAGGCGAGCCCACTCATCTGGAGGGCACCTGCATCGACGCCACCGAAAGTCACAACCGGCAGAGAATCGAGCGGGAGCGGGAGCAGGAGCGGCTTGAAAAGGAACTGGCCCGTAACTCGGCGGAGGCAAAGAGTCAGTTCCTGGCCAATATGAGCCATGAAATCCGTACGCCGCTGGCGGCGATCATCGGTTACGGTGAAACCCTGCTTGATCCGGACCTCAGTGATCCCGAGAAAAGAAGCAGCGCAGAGACCGTGGTACGAAGCGGCCGCCATCTGCTGGACCTGGTCAACGACATCCTCGACCATTCGAAGATCGACGCCAACAAACTGGATGTGGATATCGTATCGGTCAATCTGCCGGAACTTCTGGATGAAATCCGCGCCTTTTTTGCCCCCCGGGCCCGGGAAAAGGGTCTGGATTTCAGCATCATCTGCGAATACCCATTGCCGGAGCAGGTGCAAACCGACCCCACCAGGCTGCGTCAGATCATCATCAACCTTTGCGGCAACGCCCTGAAGTTCACCGACAAAGGTTCCATTTCCCTGGTAGTCCGCTGCGATCGCGAGCACGAATTGCTGGTGGCCAGGGTGGTAGATACCGGCATTGGCATGAAGCCGGAACAGTTGGGGCGGCTGTTTGATCCCTTTGCCCAGGGCAGCGCTGCCATTTCCAGACAGTATGGTGGCACCGGCCTCGGGCTCAGTATCTCGCGGCGGCTGGCAGAAATGCTCGGTGGCAGTATCCGGGTGCACAGCACCTATGGCGAGGGCAGTGAGTTCGAGCTGTCGATCCGGACCGGGCCATTGGATCAGGTTCATTTCCTGCGTGATGCGTCGGAGCTCAGCCAGCGCCGCAGGGCCATACCCATGGTGGTGGCACCGAGATTGTCCGGGCGCATCCTGTGTGCCGAAGACAACGACGTGAACCGGCGGCTGGTGTCCTTGCTGGTGTCGCGAACCGGCGCCGAACTGGTTCATGTGAGCAATGGCGCCGAAGCCCTAGAGCTGGCGATTCGCGAGCCTTTTGATCTGATATTGATGGACATCCAGATGCCGGTGATGAACGGCCGTGACGCCACGGCGGCACTGCGCGAGGCCGGGATTAATACGCCGGTGATCGCCCTGACCGCGAATGTGATGTCCGAAGACATTGCCGATTATCGTCTGGCGGGCTGCAATGAGCATCTGGCCAAGCCCATCGACAAACAGCGGTTCTATGAAGCCCTGGCCCGGTACCTTTCGGTTACCCCGGAGATTGTCGAAAGCCCCGTGCCGCGGTATCAGGGCAAGGTGCTGGTTGCTGAAGACAATACCGAGAACCGGCAGCTGGTGGAGCGCATGCTACGCCGGGAGGGGCTGGATGTGATGTCGGTTACCAGTGGCGAGGAAGCGGTCCGGACGGCACTGTCCGATACCATTCATCTGGTTCTGATGGACCGCCACATGCCCGGTATGGATGGCGTTGCTGCAACCAGACTGCTGCGCCAGGCCGGGTTCCGGCGGCCGGTGATTGCCTTTACGGCTGGTGATCAGCGGGAAACCGATGCCCTGCTTGATGCCGGTTGTGACGGAGTGTTGAACAAGCCCATTGATCAGTCCCACCTGACATCCCTGCTGGATCGACTGCTTGGCGCTGGTGCGGTTTCCGCCACGGACTCCGGTGAGGATGCCGAAATTTCCCATCTGGTTGCACAGTTTCTTGATGGCCTGGCCGCCCGCCGGGCGCGAATGGAAGCGGCGCTGGCGAACGCTGATGGTGAGGCCATGAAAACCGAAGCCCACCAGATCAAGGGCACGGCGGGGGCCATGGGCTATCCGCTGATGACTCGACAGGCGGGTATAGTGGAAGATCTTCTGAAAGTCACCGAACCGGACTGGGACCGGGTTCGCAGCGAGCTCAAGGGACTCGGTGAAATGATAGAGCGTGCCCTTGCCGCTGCGAAAACCCCGGGCTGATGTATGTCGAGAACAACCAACAGGAAGAACCCGATGAGTGAGTTGACGGAACGCCGAGAACACCATTCCCTGAGCATGATGTACGGAACCTACGCGGACATACTGTTTGTGCTGTTTCCGTTTCTGATCATTGGTATGCAACGGCTGTGGGAAGGCCGGCTGTATGAAACCCTGCTGCGACCGGACCTGAGTATCGCCGCCGCCATTCTGGCCGGCCTGGCCATCGGCAAGTTCGTGCTCGGTCTGGTGACCAATCGGGATCTCGGGCGTTACAAGGAACGGATCGTTTTCTTCATCGCGTTGACACTGTTCGTGGTGCTGGGCCCGGCAATCATCCTGATATTGAGTATACTGGGGAGCGCGGATGTGCCCGGTTTCGTAACCTTTGTTCAGCCGATCCTTCTGATTATTGCCATTTCTCTGTACACAACGGCCGTGAGCATCAGCAATATCCTGACACGATTTGGCATGGAAGACGCGACAACATTTAATGACGAGAACTCGCCACGGTCTGACGACAGCGACATGGGTGAGCCTCGCCCGGCGCCGCTGGATCTGCCCCGGCGCACCGGCAACCACCCAACAGCTTGACAGGAGCAACCCCCATGACGGATCTGAGAGTGCTGGTAGTGGAAGATGAGCCGGTGATGCGAGAGCGGCTGGTGGACATGCTTTACAAGGCTGGCGCAACCAAGGTGGTCGAGTGTATTGATGCGGCTTCCGCCAGGGCGGCGTTCAAGGCTGGGGAATTTCAGATTATCCTGCTGGATCTGGGCCTGCCGGATGGCGATGGCCACGAACTGATGCTGGAATTCAAGGACGCCCGTGAGGAACAGCACATTGTCCTGGTGACAGCGGACGACTCGATTGAGAGTATTCAGCGGGCGATCAGTGCCGGCGCTAACGGGTACGTGGTCAAGCCCTATTCCCAGGAAAAAATACACGATGTGGTGAACAATTACGCCATGGTTCACGGCGGCGACATGGCGATGATGCAGGGTCTGAACCGGCGCCACTGACCGGTTCAGACCTATCACAGTCTGATCAGGCGACCTGCCGGGCAATCCAGGAATTGTAACGGGTCGCCAGTGCTCTCACGTACCTCGCCTCGGCGTCGTTAAGGTTGCCCAGAACGCCCTTGAAGATCCAGCCCCGCTCATACACACCCAGCACCCGCTGTTCGTCGTCCAGGTTGACGCGCTGATTCAATTTTTTGCAGATCGCATCCAGCAGCGGCAGCTTTTCCGGGCGCTTGATCGGGCCCTGACGATTGTTGATGGGCTGGTTTGCTGCACGAGTTGTCGGATGTCTTTTCATGATGTTCTCCTTGTCGTTTTGCGGCTGCAAAAACAAAAACCCCGGTGCCTGAAGCAACCGGGGTTTCGCGGAGAAGCTGACCCGGTCGCTACAAAGGCTCCCGGGACTGACCGAAAGCCGTTAGATGTCTTTCACCATCGCGCGGACAGACTGCACTGCATGGCAACCTGCTGCTGTGTAAGCAATAAACTGTGGAATCATTCTGGTCATATCGGCTCTTGAATTTCGGTTCGACTACCAGTGTATAGGCTATCGGGCCGTTTGCAATAGGTCTGCATCTTCGGCAAACCCCTACAGACGGCCCCATGGGCGCTTGGCATAATTCGCAGCGTCACGTGTTTTACGTTGTGCAATCCTGACTGCCTGCCGCGCCAAGCAGTCAATGGATCTCTCCTTTCTACGCAGCCTCTATGGCTGCGTTTTTTTTGGGTAGTGGAATCTTCGTAGCCACTACTTCGTACAGATTTTGTTGGCTGTCCTGGCGATAATTTGCACACTACCTTTTCATTCATTGCCATAGACAGACAGAGGTTGAAACCTAGCAAAATGTCCGACGACGCCGGATCTGCCAGTAGAAAATTCCGTTCCCACGCATTGATTGAACTCGCCCTGATTATCGCACTGGGGCTATACCTGTTTGCCGCACAGGAGCAGGTTGTGGGCGAAAACCTGGTGTTTACCGTAACGGGTGCCGCGCTCATGGCGCTGGTGACTTACTGGACTCTCAATACCCTTCGGGATGGTCTCGAAGTTATCGCATTGCGTGTCAGACACTGATTGCCTGATTCCGGATCAGGCCCGACGGCTCTGACCGGTTAATGGCTCCAGGGCGCCATGGTCCTCCGCAATCCGTTCCCAGGTTTTGTGAAGGATCAGGGCGTCATTTGCTGCCCGGTGTACTGGCAAGCCAAGTTCGGTAATCACCTGCTGACGAAGCCCCGACCATTGGCGCACCTGGCGCGTGTCCAGCAATGCTGAAATGGACTCGAGCTGAAACGCCGGCGTGATGCGGGCGGCCCTGAACAAGCGGTGCAGCCAGAAGCTGTCGAACGTCCAGGCATCGCAAAACACCTGTTCTGGCAGCAGCTCGTTCAGGGCCCTGGCCACTTCACCCACGGCAATACCGTCTGCTTCCAGAGTCTCACGGGAAATGCCGTGTATCTGTTCAGCGCTTTCCGACCAGTCCTGCCAGAGGACATGGGGGGCGATCAGCCAGCTATGGAGAGAGCCATCCGGCATGCAGATCCCTACCTCAATGGGGTAGCTCGCGATCAGATCAAGGCTGGATGCCTCGAAATCGATGAATGCCGGCTGGATAGTGGTCATGGAGTCAGTGTAGCTGATGAGTTGTTTTTCGCTGAGTTTACCCGCCCCGCAACCGAGACGCGAACCCAACCTGTGCCTGCACTGTTACAATATGTCCATTCATTGTAAAAGCCCGATGACAGCAACAGGCGTCGGGCGCGACAGTAAACCAGCCCACACCCAATCGCACCATACGGGGAGCCCGAATGATAGACACCGTGGTTGTAATCTATTCCGGAGGCATGGACTCCTACACTCTGCTGCACCTGGCCAGGGAACGTGGGCATCAGGTTCATGCGCTGTCCTTCAACTATGGCCAGCGTCACGTTCGGGAGCTGGAGTGTGCGCGTTCGGTATGTGAGGCGCAGGGTATTCCCCACAAAGTGATCGATATCCGCGCCATGAGTGAGGTGATGGCCGGATCATCCCTGACCTCGGATATAGAGGTCCCGGAAGGCCACTACGAAGAAGACAGTATGAAAGCGACAGTGGTGCCGAACCGCAACATGATCCTCCTGTCGCTGGCAACCGGTTACGCCGTGACCGTTGGCGCAGGCGCTGTGTGGTATGGGGCTCACGGTGGCGACCATGCCATCTACCCGGACTGTCGCCCGGAGTTCGTTGAGAAGATGGACGCAGTCTGCCGAGTCGCCAACTACGAACCGGTGGGCATTGAGGCACCCTTCATGGCCATGGACAAGGGCCAGATCCTGGCCGAAGGTCTCCGCCTGGGCCTGGATTATTCGCAGACCTGGACCTGCTACAACGGTCGGGAGCAAGCCTGTGGCCGCTGTGGTTCATGCGTTGAACGTCTGGAAGCGTTTGCCGCCAATGGTGTGACCGATCCTCTGGAATACGAGGGCGCAGGCTGATGTATCGGGTCAAGGAAGCCTTCTACACCCTGCAGGGCGAAGGCGCCCAGGCCGGCCGCGCTGCCGTGTTCTGTCGCTTCAGCAAGTGCAACCTCTGGACCGGTCGTGAGAAAGACCGTGCCAGTGCGGTCTGCAATTTCTGTGATACCGATTTTGTGGGTACGGACGGCCAGAATGGTGGCCGTTTTGAAACAGCGGAAGCCCTGGCTCGTCACATACGGAATCTCTGGCCGGACGCGCCTGGCAAGCCCTATGTGGTCTGCACCGGCGGCGAGCCCCTGTTGCAGCTGGATACAGCCCTGATTGAAGCTTTCCACCGGGAAGGGTTTGAAGTGGGGGTAGAGACCAATGGCACCCTGCCAGCCCCCGAAGGTATTGACTGGCTCTGCGTCAGTCCCAAGGCCGATGCCCCGGTGGTGATCGAGGCCTGTGACGAGCTGAAGCTGGTCTATCCCCAGCCCCTGGCGATGCCGGAGCGATTCCTCGGTATTCGCGCGAGCCATTATTTCCTGTCGCCCATGGCCTCTCCGTCGACACCGGAAACGGCGGTGGACGAGATCAAGCAAAGTAATACCCGCCGCGCTACCAACTACTGTCTTGCGCACCCCCAGTGGCGTCTTACCCTGCAGATGCACAAAATCATCGGAATCGACTGATCAGCCGGTTGCCAGTGCCCGCTCGGCAGGTGTCGAGGCGGGTCTGGCAGGCGCGCTTCGGTAGTGACTGGGGCTGGTGCCGGTCCAGCGCTTGAAAGCCCGGGTGAAGTTCGCGGCGTCGGCATAGCCCAGGGCGTCAGCAATCTGGCTCAGGTTCATGCCGGTACTGCGGAGTAGATCCTGTGCCCGCTCCAGGCGGACCTGATCCACCAGCTGCTGGAAGCTGGCTTCTTCTTCCTGCAGTCGCCGTTTGAGTGTTCTTTCAGAGACAAACAGGGTGCCTGCAACCCGGGCCAGTTTAGGTGGGAAGGGGTGGCTGGTTTCAATCACTCGCCGGACCCGACAGGCAAATCCGGCGTCTTCGGTCAGCTGCCGCAGCGCCTCTTCGCACTGGGCTCTTGATGAGGCGGCCAGTTGATCGTCGGTGAAGCGTACGGGCAGATCCAGGTGGGCGGCGGGGATCACCAGGGCATTCTCCGTGGCACCGAACTCCACGGGTATCGGGATCTGTGAGCGGAACCGTTGGAAATAGGCCGGCTCCGGCCCCCGGCGAACAACGCGCAAACCATCAACCACCGAGCCCGTCAGTTGCGCTCCCATGGAAACGCATCCGAACAGCATGGCGTCCATGATGAACCCGTGCAGGGGCCCGAGATCGATATCGCAGCTGACAACGTACCAGGCCAGGTTGCCGGTTTCCCGTTTGCGGACCTGAAGATGGGGCACCCGCAGTGTCAGGTACCGGGTCATCAGCTCCATGGCATCGCCCAATGTGCGGCTGCTCATGACCGCCGTACCCAGGGCGCCGTGCAGTGGCAGCTTGAGTTCCCGGGCGAGCATGATTCCGAGCCCGGGCTCGCCGCTTTCGATAATGGCCCGGGTGACAAATTCGCTGGCCTGGGTCTGGCTGACCCGCAGATCGGTGGATTGAAGGCGGGCCGGGTCGAGTCCGACCCGAAGCAGAAGGTCCTGTTCATCAACACCGATGGTATTCAGCAGCTCGGCCAGAAGGTGCAGGTAGATGGCCGGCATGCCCAGGTCCTGTGCCGTTGAAACGGAGGCGCGCATGGGGTTTCCTCGTCTGATTCTGTTCTTGTTATGTCGCAGAACGCGTAGTGTCGACGATTATGGCGCCTTCCGGTTCGCTCCCCCATGACTTCGCTGACGAAATAAATGGCCTGAAAGGCCAATCCTTGGCTGGCTTGCACGGCTCAGCCAGGCCTGCCTACTGGCGGTGGCGGAGAACAAAGTCCTGGAGATCCGCCGCGAAATAGGGGTCAGAGCTCCACGTCTACAATAACCGGGTTATGGTCGCTGGACCGCCAGGGCCACTGCGCATCAACGGTGTGCTCGCTCTGGTAGCCAAGAACCCTGGGCTCGTCCGCATTCACCAGCCAGCTTCGGGCACCGACAACCCGTGGCTTCAATGTCTCGGAGGCCAGGGCGTAATCCAGGGACCCTTTCTCGCCACGGTATCGATAGGTGTAATGGCGACAGCTGGTCTCATCGCAGGGATGGAAGTGGTGCACCATGCTGACGAAGCCCGCTCTTGCCAGCACACGAAGGGGTTGTTCACGGGCATAGCTGTTCAGGTCCCCGATAATCAGGGTGCCGGCCGACTCGGGGCCCCCGGCGTCAACGCCGGGCCATCCGGCCAGCGCTTGTGCTTCGGCATTCCGCCGGCTAGCGTAACAGCCCTGGCCATCGGCCTGATCGCGATCATCGCCGCGGGCGCCCCGACAGGATTTTGATTTCAAGTGAGGAACAATAACCCTGACCGTTGTGTCGCCGTCGAGGCGGGCGAAATCCTGGGCCAGCGGCGGCCGTCCTCCGGATCTGAACGGACCGCTGGCAAGCCGTTCCGGCAGGCCAATGGCGCTGACCCGGTCGCTGCGGTAGAGCAGGCCGGTCCGTATCTCGTCATTGCCATCCTGGCCCGGTGTGCTGACGAACCGCCACTGATTGCCCAGGGCCTCGGCCAGGCTGGCGATGGCGCTGTGCGGGCCGTAGCCGTCGTTCTCGAGTTCCGTGAGCGCGAGGATATCCGGATCCGGGGCCAGAAGTGTCTGCACCAGTCGCTGTTGCTGGCGCTGAAACCCCGTCGATGTCTCCGCCCCCCGGCTTGTCGGAAACTGGCCGCCACGACCATCGCCGTTGAAAAAATTACCGAGATTCAGTGCCATGATTCGCACAGGATCACCGGGCAGAGGCGCCGGTGCGGGATCTCTCGGGTTGGTTGCCAGGAAAACCGGCGCCCTGGCGGGCTGGATTCGCCAGGCATCGAACCGGAAGTCCAGTACCCCCTCAAGCCGCTCAATCTGGTCACCAGAGCGCACGGTTGTCGAGGACAGGCCCCCGGGCGGCCAGGGTATGGGGCTGGGGTTTCTGGTGGACTGGTTGTCGTCCAGAAGCACGCGGTTCTGCCGGTTCCGGATGGATGCTCTGTGCGCATCGTCACCAGGAGGAAGGTACTCGGTGGGTTGGACCTGATCTGCTGCCGCCAGCGCCAGTTCGCCGTAGCGGCCGAGGTTGTAGTTGTCTACCACCGTCAGGGGCTGACGGAAAGTAACCCTCATATTCTCCAGATGTTCGGGATCCCGGGTCCAGGGCAAAGCCAATGGCGAGGGCGCCGGCAGCGCTTCCCGCCCGCAAATCCGGATGCTTCGGATCGCTACCAGTTCAGTCAGTCCGTGGTATTCCTTTACCTTGCCGGTAACCCGCAGCCGCATGCCGGGTTTGCCGATATCGCGGTCGGTATAAACAAACAGAGCCTCGGAAGTGGCGGGATTATTGTCGGTCTCGTGGTCGGCCTGCTGGAGATAAAAGCCGCCAAACCCACCCTCTGACCGGGAATCCTGGGTCAGAATGCCTTCGACTGTGACGGCTTTGCCTGCCAGAAGTGAGGCCGGGCCGGTGCCCTGTACTTCGGAAATCGGTGTTGCGGGTTTACCACAGGCTGATTCTGCCGTTGCCACCAGAGGCAGGAACGGCAGAATCAGGAAACAGAGAAAGGAATACCACCGGGTTTCAGAATTCACACCGGCAGTTTAACTGAGACCGGCAACGGCTTTCAGGGCCTGTTCGCGTTTGCTGCCAAATCCCAACTGATCCGGATTGGCCAGCTCAAGCTGTTGTACCAGCGGATCCGGATGCTGGTTGTCAAAGGTAATTCCGAGCCGTGACAGCACGTAGGGTGCAAGAGCGGCACGGGTGGCAACCTCCAGGCGGCCATGCTCCATACCATAGTCCCGGGCGATAATCTGTTGCTGGGCGTCGGTCAGGCGTCGGTCAGGCGTAACCACCAGGGTAACCTCCCGATTCCAGTGCTCGTCTTGCTCCCGGCTATGTCTGGCGCGCTGCCGCAACGCGTCGGGCGACGTCCGGAAACGGCTCAGGGCAAAGTCCCGGAATTCCCGGTTGGAGTCACACCAGGCCCGCAAGTGCCAGCTGTTGCCGGCACAGACCAGGGTATGAGGTTCAAGAATGCTTTCCACCGCTTCCGGGCGACTCAGGGAGGCGTAGCTGGCGCGCAACTGCCTGCCCTGTCGTGTTGCCGTCACCACGGCACGCATGGTTTCCGGTGCAATCACACGATTCGGGCCCAGGACCACCGTGCTGTCCGGCAGGCCAATGTTCAGGGACTCGAACGTGTTGCTCAGGTTTTGCTGGCGGGCAAGCAGATCCAGATACTCGTTCACCACTCCACGGGTAACCACTGGACGGAATTTCTCCGCCGGCACATAACCTTTCAGGTGGCGGTCATAAACCAGATTGCCCGGCGCCAGCTCGCGCAGGTAGGTGTTGATGTCCTTGGACGCCTGCTGACGACCGATACCGAAACTGTGGCAGATGTGGTTGGTGGTCAGGCGACCCTCCCACAGGGCAATGGTTTCGATCAGTCGATAGCGAAGCAGCAGATCCCAGCGGATGGGCCAGTCCGTTTTTTTCATAACCAGGCGCTCACGGTCCAATGAATAGCTCACTTTCATGTTACCTGCTCCGGCCGGCAGGGTCTGTTACGGCACATTAATGTAAAACCCTGTTAAACCGCTCCACGACGGCCTTTGCGGGTTTTTGTGACGCGGTTAACAGGTTTCGGGAAGTGCCTAGTGGTTTCGCTTCCCGCTCCTGATTTAATACGCGCCCGGCAAAGTCCGGTGCTTGCTGCTATTTTGTCTGACACCCGATCGAAAATACCCTCTCACGCCCGGAGCCGCTGTAATGACCCGAATGGTCACCTCCCTGTCTGCCCTGATTCTGAGCATTATTCTGCTGGTCAGCGGCAATGCGTTTCTGATGACGCTACTGGGTATACGTCTGAGTATTGAGGCGATATCGCCGGACATTATCGGCTGGATTCTGGTCTGCTATTCCATCGGTTTTGTGTTGGGTACGCTGTATGTTCACCGGATTATAGGCCGGGTTGGCCACATTCGTGCCTTTGCCGTGTTTGCGGCGATTGCTGCTGTTACGTCGCTACTTTACCCGATGGCTGTTTCCGAGATTTTCTGGGCCGTGTTGCGGGTGCTTTCCGGGTTCAGTATTGCCGGTGTGCTGGTGGTGATCGAGAGCTGGTTCTCCAGCCGCGCCACCAATGCCAACCGCGGTGCGCTGTTTGCGGTTTACCAGATCGTGTTTTATCTGTCCGCCGCCGGCGGACAGCTCATCGTCAATGTCGGCGACCCAGCCAACTTCATGCCGTTCTCGATTGCAGCGATCCTGCTGACACTGGCTCTGGTGCCGCTCTCAATGACCCGGATGGAAGCGCCGGTAATCGAGCAGGTCCAGCGTATTTCGATCTTTACCCTGGCCAGGGAGTCCTTTAGCGGTGTTGCCGGCGCCCTGATTTGTGGGGTCATGATTGGCGGGTTCTATGCGCTTGGGCCGGTTTACGCAACACTGGTCGGGCTGGACGTCTCCCGGACATCCACGTTTATGGCCAGTGCCATTGTCGCAGCCATGATCCTTGCCTGGCCGCTGGGACGGCTTTGCGACAGTTTTGACCGGCGCCGAGTGATGTTCTGGATTGCCGTGGTGGCGGCCGCCGCCGCTGGTGGTGTCGGGGTGCTGGGGGCGTCCAACGCATGGGCACTGACCCTTCTGGTTGGTCTGTTTACCGGTCTGTCTGCGGCGCTCTACCCGGTTGCAGTGGCAATCACCAATGACCGTATGGAAAGCACTCGTATTGTTGCCGCCAGCGCCACGCTGTTACTCAGTTATGGGGTCGGCAGTGTCATCGGCCCGGTTGTCATGGCTGAACTGATCAACCTCCTGGGGCCGAAAGGCCTGTTTTTCGGCAATGCCGGCTTCCTGCTGCTGTTGGCAGTGATTACCAGTTACCGGATCAGTCATACCGAGGACGTTGCCGTTGCGGATCAGGAGCACTTCGTGCCTGCCATGCCGGAAGCGTCGCCGGTGCTCGCCGAGATCGATCCGCGAAATACACAGTTCCAAGAGTCTCCCGAAGTCGAGGAGATGCACGAAGAGCAGCGTCAGGCGAGCTGACGTTGCTTTCGGTTTTCCCCGATTTTGTTTTTACTTCCGTATCTGTTTTTATTTCAATGGTTAGCATACTATTGGTGACTTTCCGATAATGTGAATTGTTGGTCGAGTGCGCGGTTGCGCCTGGCCAGGGCGAATGCCCTTTTTTATGGAGTGACGACAAATGAGAGACCAGTTTCCTTTTGCGGTTGCCCGGGTTACCCGGCGTTGGAGAAAAATGCTCGATGAGCGCCTGAAGGATCTGGGCGTCACCCAGGCGCGCTGGAGCACCATGGTGTACCTGGAGAAAGGCGGTGAAGGCCTTACCCAGCGCGAACTGGCCAGCCTCATGGCGATCGAGAATCCGACCCTGGTTCGACTGCTGGACAGCCTGGAGCAACAGGGGTTGATCGAGCGTAGGCCCTGCCCCAATGATCGCCGTGCGCGACGGCTGCATCTGACCAACGCCGGCCGTGCGTTTATGGACGACCTGTCCGAGCGAGCCGAGGTGTTGCGGGAGGAAATGCTCGAAGGCATCAGTGACGAAGAGATCGAGTGCACCGTGAAGGTCTTCCACAAGATCCTGGAAAACGCTGAAAAGCAGAAGTAATTCTTGGCTGATAACTCAGTTGAGGGGCTGAAAGCCCGCTACGGGGATCGCTGGCGCTGGCTGGCGGTGGCCACGGTGATGATAGGCACCATGGCCACAGTGCTCAGTGCCACTGTGGTCAACGTAGCGTTGCACGACATCATGGTAGAGTTCGGCATCCGTCAGGGCCAGGTTCACTGGCTGGCAACGGGCTTTATCGCCGCCATGACCACTACCATGCTCGCCTCCTCCTGGCTGCTTGATCACTTCGGGGTTCGCAAGACCCTTGCCGTAGCCATGTTTATCTTCACCCTGATTTCCCTCGCCGGTGGTTTTGCCGAGACGCCGGGCCAGCTTATCGCTGCCCGGATAGGACAGGGCGCAATGGCGGGCTTGATGCAGCCCATGGGCATGTACCTGGTGTTCCGCATTTTTCCACGCCATCGGCGAGGCCAGGCCATGGGAATCTATGGCATGGGGGTTATTCTGGCACCGGCTTTGGGTCCCGTGCTGGGGGGCTTCCTGGTTGATCAACTCGACTGGCGCTACGTGATGTTCGCACCGGCCCCCGTCACCCTGGTGGGTGTTCTCATGGCCTGGCGCTTCCTGCCTTTGCCGGTTTCCCGGCCAGCGCCCTATCGTTTTGATCTCCCCGGCCTGATATTGCTGGGGTTTGCCATCGCCGTGTCGCTCGACGCTCTGAACCGGTTGCAACAGGCGGCGGGCCAGAAGAGCTGGATTTTCGCTGAGGGAATACTGGCGCTGGGCGGGCTGCTGCTCTTCGTGCTCCGTGAAAGACGAACCGCGCATCCGTTGGTGAACATGGCCCTGTTGCGCAAACCGGTCTTTGTGTTCGCCTGCCTGGGTGCCATGGCACTGGGGCTGGCGCTGTTCGGATCCACCTATCTCATCCCGCTGTTCGTGCAGACAGCTCTCGGGTTCAGTGCGACAGAGGCCGGTTTACTGATGCTGCCGGCAGGGATTGTCCTGGGTATGACGTTCCCTTTAGCCGGGCGGCTGGCGGACAGGCATAGCACCAGGGTTCTGGTTGTCTTCGGGATTGCTGCATTTGCCCTGTCGGCCGTGCTGTTTGCGCTGTCTGATCTGAAGCTGGCGTTTGGCTGGCTGGTGCTGTGGACGGTTTTGGGGCGCATCGGTATCGGCTTCATGCTTCCGGCCCTTTCAACGGGCGCCCTGAATCCGTTGGAGCCACAGGAGCTGGGAGCCGGCTCCAGTACTCTGAACTTCATGCGCCAGCTTGGGGGCGCCTTTGGTGTCAACCTGGTGGCACTGACCATTGAATTCGGGGAACACAGCTCCGGGCTGCCGACAATCAACGCGTTCCATTCCGCCTGGTGGCTGGTGGCTGCATTCGTGGCAGTCGCCGCGATTCCGGTATGGAAGATGCGGGCCTAGGATCTCGTCTGGTTGCGGCCTTGTTCCGAATTCATTACTATGCCCTCATCTCTTCAGGGGAGTAGCCTCCGCACCGGAACTGTCGGTCGGATGGTAGTCAACATACTTGGGGCCAAATCCCCATGGCTATCATGTTTCACCGCCACACCGGTGAAACTGGCAAGACCTGAGGCGGTTTCACCTCCATTGGGCGGAAGGTGGGCTGCCTCATGTCTGGTTATCCGCCCTGGAGTTTTTCATGGACGCTTTCCTCGCTTCTACGGTTGCCGTCGCCATAGCGGAAATAGGTGACAAGACCCAGCTGCTGTCGCTTTTCCTCGTTGCCCGATACGCTACTCGCCTGCCCATCATACTCGGCATTTTTGTCGCGACGGTTCTCAATCACGCCCTATCGGCCTGGCTCGGTGCCTGGGTGGCATCATTCATTCCACAAGCCTGGTTGCCCTGGATTCTGGCCATCAGCTTCGTTGCCATTGCACTGTGGCTGCTGGTGCCAGACAAGGATGACAGCGAAGACTCCAAGTTTCTGGGAATGGGGGCATTCATGGCCACCACCATCATGTTCTTCCTGGCGGAGATCGGCGACAAGACGCAGGTTGCAACCGTGGTTCTCGCTGCCCGCTTTACCGAAACCTTCTGGGTTATTCTGGGCACCACGGTGGGTATGCTGTTGGCCAACATACCGGTTATCATGGCAGGACGCTGGCTGATGGAACGGTTGCCCCTTGCCACAGCCCGGATTGGTGCAAGTGTTCTGTTCGTGGCGCTTGCCGTCGTAACAGTATGGGCGACCTATATGAACTCTTGAGGGTGCTTGCTGTCACTGTACCCGGTTGCCTGATGCTTTCGGAATGTTTTCTATGTGGTTCAGATTTTTAGCGGTTTTTTCTCTGGCGCAGTTCCTGGTGTTTCCGACCGCAGGGTTGGCGGAGCCTCTGGATGCTGCCAGCGATCCGGAAGCCCCGGAAGAGCCGGACAGAAGCCCTCGTGTGCCCACGTTCCCGGTTCAGGGTGACCTGGCCGGAAAGCTCGGCGTTTTTGAAACCCGTTACGAGGACACCTTTGCCGGCATAGGTAATCGCTTGGCCATGGGGTATCTGGAACTGGTGAAGGCCAACCCCGGTGTGGATCCCTGGCTACCCGGAGAGGGCACCACGATCACTCTGCCGCGCCAGTATGTGCTGCCAGACGCCCGACGCGAAGGCATCGTTATCAATCTGGCGGAGTACCGCCTGTATTACTTCACCGATGAGGGTGTGCAGGTGTACCCGGTAGGCGTTGGCACGGCTGAGAATCCCTCCCCGCTGACGGATGCAGAGGTCACCATGCCACTGGAGTCCCCGGCCTGGTATCCGCCGGCGAGCATTCGTGCGGAGTACGAGGCGTCCGGTGAGTATCTGCCCCGTATGATTCCCCCCGGTCCGGGAAACCCGCTCGGCACCCACGCCCTGTTGCTGAGTGAAAAAGGCTATCTGATCCACGGTACCAACAAGAAATTTGGTGTGGGCATGCCGGTCAGTCATGGCTGTTTCCGGATGTACAACGAGGATATCTCCCGGTTCGTTTACCAGGTTGAAAAGGGTACGCCGGTTCAGGTCGTGCACGATGCCGTCAAGATTGGTTTCTCGGACGGTGAGGTGTGGCTGGAAGTCCATCGTCCCCACGAAGACTACCCCCGCGAAGATCGAGAGCGCTTGTGGCAGCAGGTATTTGCCGAAGTGGAAGCCTTCCGCAGCCGGCACCCGGGTGTTGAGGTCAAGCGTGGTGCCATTGAGCTGGCCGTGGACCAGGCCGATGGCCTGCCAACCATGATTGGTGAACGGGTTACCCGGATGGCCGCTGACAAGACTGTGGAAGAGAAATCGCCGGAATCGGCGAGCGAGCCTGAGCAGCGACTATACTTCTGAGATAGTTGTCTGGGCAGGAGGCCCGCCTTGTACGGATAGAACCGCGGCCACTGTTCCATCGTATATTCAGGCGTTGAATTTATTCCGGTCCAGGGAGGCGTTATGCAGGCACACCGTCCCATGAGATCACAGAATCCCGGCCGTCTCCGGACATGGGCTCTGGTATTCCTGACTGGTGTGCTGCTTGCAATGGTGTCCCTGGCCCATCAGGTTTTTGCCCAGCAGAAATCTTCCGACACGGCTCTGGTACTGACGGTTGAGGGGGCTATCGGCCCCGCGACCATGGATTACGTCACCCGGGGCATCCGCCGGGCGGAATCCGAGGGTGCCGGTCTGGTGATTATCGAAATGGACACGCCGGGGGGCCTGATGGACTCCATGCGGGATATCATCAAGACGATTCTTGCTTCCGACGTTCCCGTAGCGACGTATGTTTCCCCGCAGGGCGCCCGGGCGGCCAGTGCCGGCACCTATATTCTCTACGGAAGCCACATAGCTGCCATGGCGCCTGCAACCAACCTGGGGTCGGCCACGCCGGTCCAGTTGGGCGGCCTGCCGGGTAGCCCCGAACCGGAGAGAGATCCGGCCTCCGGCGAACCGCAAACTGAGGAAGGATCTGATTCCGCATCCGGGTCTTCGTCCGACGACGAACAGCAAGCCAGCGAGGACGACGGTAAACGTCGCGGCGGCACCGCCATGGAACGCAAGGTACTGGAGGATGCGGTCAGTTACATTCGTGGCCTTGCTGAACGCCATGGCCGGAATGCCGACTGGGCGGAAGAGGCTGTCCGTGAGGCTGTCAATCTTGGTGCTGAAGAGGCGCTGGAGAAAAACGTCATTGACGTGGTTTCCCCCAATCTTCGGGACCTGTTGCAGCAAGTAGATGGCCGCACCGTTCGCATGGCGTCGGGCGACATGACCCTGACCACGGCCAATCTGGAAATCGTCCGATCCCAGCCGGACTGGCGTACCCGTCTGCTTTCCGTCATTACCGATCCGAACGTTGCCTACTTCCTGATGATTATCGGCTTCTACGGCATCATCTTCGAACTGGCCAACCCGGGCGCCGTGGTGCCAGGTGTGATTGGTGCCATCTCGTTGATTCTTGCGCTCTTCGCATTCCAGGTTCTGTCGGTGAATTACGCTGGCCTGGCGCTGATTCTGCTCGGGTTGGCGTTCATTGTGGGCGAAGCCTTTGTGCCCAGTTTCGGGATATTGGGGGTTGGCGGGATTGTCGCCTTTGTGACTGGCTCGATCATACTGATGGACGGCAGTCACCGGGATATCTCCCTGCCGACCATCGGAGGCACCGCGGTAGTCGCTGCGGGGTTTATTCTCTGGACGGTGACCCGGTTTATCGGTCTGCGTCGACGGCATCCGGTCAGTGGCACCGAACAGCTTACCCATGAAGAAGGCGTGGCACTGGATGAATTCTCGGGAGAACATGGCCACTACCGCGGCCATGTGCGGCTCAGCGGTGAGCGTTGGAATGCCATCAGCGAGGCGCCTGTCAAAGAGGGTGACCGGGTTCAAGTGACAGCAATTGAAGGTTTAACGGTAACTGTCAGGATCATTCCGGACAACGGCTGAACCGGCAGACAAAGTAACGGCAATACAAGGAGGCCGTATGATTGGCGATCTGATTCCCTATCTGGCACCCACGGTGGTGTTACTGCTGATTCTTGCTTCGGCCATCAAGATCCTGCCGGAGTACGAGCGTGGCGTGGTGTTCTTCCTCGGGCGGTTCCAGGGTGTGAAAGGCCCGGGGCTGATTATCGTCATTCCCGGCATTCAGCAGATCGTGCGGGTGGATCTGCGGGTAATCACCCTGGATGTTCCCAGCCAGGACGTGATCTCCCGCGATAACGTGACGGTCCGGGTGAATGCCGTTCTGTACTTCCGTGTCGTGGATCCCGAGCGCGCCATTATCCGGGTGGAGGATTTCAATTCCGCAACCAGCCAACTGGCTCAGACTACGCTGCGGTCGGTTCTTGGCAAGCACGATCTCGACGAAATGCTGTCGGAGCGGGACAAGCTCAATTCCGATATCCAGGAAATCATCGATGCCCAGACTGAAGAGTGGGGCATCAAGGTGGCCAACGTGGAAATCAAACACGTGGATCTCAACGAATCGATGATTCGTGCCATTGCCCGTCAGGCGGAGGCCGAGCGTGAGCGGCGTGCCAAGGTCATCCACGCCGAGGGCGAATTGCAGGCGTCCAGAAAGCTGGTGGAAGCGGCGGATGTCATGTCCACCAACTCCGGTTCGATGCAGTTGCGTTACTTGCAGACCCTGGCGGATATGAGCAATACCAACTCATCCACCATTGTATTCCCGCTGCCAATGGAGCTGATGACCACGTTCCTGAAGGAGAACAAACCCTTCACGCCTGATAAGCCCAGTCCGGAAAAACCGGAACCCGAGGCATAAAAAAGGCCGGCATTGCCGGCCTTCCGTTACGTCTCAGCCTTACTTCTGGCTGGCACGCTCGAGCATACGCTTGGCACGCTCGTTTGCTTCGTCGGCAGCTTTCTGGGCTGCACGGGCAGCGGCCAGAGCTTCTTCCGCAGTCTGCTGGGCAGTGCGGGCGGAGCTGGCAGCGCTGTTAGCGGTGTTCAGTGCATTTTCAGCAGTGCGCTCAGCGGAGCTGGCGGTTGCATTTGCTTCGTCGATGGCGCCCTGGTCAGTTGTGGCACAACCTGCAGTCAGAGCAGTGGCCAGTGCAATCCCGGCGATCGTCAGTTTACGCATTGTAAATCCCCTTATTGGTCGAGTTATTTCCTGTGATCCGAAAGTCAGTATAGACGACTTCCTGTCAACCTGCGCAGCAACGTTTGTCAGGCAATGACTACCGGAGTCGTTAAACAGTGTAAAACACTGTAAGCAGGAATGTTAACTGCAGATACGTAAATTTGCTAAGCATATGACAACAACTTAATGCTGCTGTCAGATTTGACTCAGGGATGAATGCTGATGGGGGTTCCGTTGGACACCAGCTGCCAGATTTCGTCCATCTCGTCGTTGGTCACGGCGATACAGCCATCGGTCCAGTCCAGGCCAACGTAGGCGAAGGCCAGGTCGCCCACATCATTGGGAAGGCCATGGATCATGATGCTGCCGCCGGGGTCCAGGCCCCAGGCCGACGCCAGTTCACGGTCCCGATCGCTGGGGTAGGAAATGTGGATCGATTTGTAGAAATCGCTTTCGGCATTGCGCCAGTCCAGAGTGTAGTCGCCTTCGGGGGTGCGCTCGTCGCCTTCATAAAGCTTGTGACCTTCCGGGTTGTCGCCCAGGGAAATCCGGTAGCTGCGAACCACGTCCTCACCGTCCATCAGGTACAGGCGGCGCTCTCCCTTGCGAACGACCACTTTGCTGACACTCTGAATATCCGCGGGCTTATACATGGTGGCAGCCGGCATTCGGGTGTCGGCCTTGGCCAGCAGCTCGGTGGCGAAAGTGCTCGGAGCAACTGCCAGGCAGAGCAGGGCGAGAGTGGATAGCAGGGCGCGGAAAATGCTCATGTCCTTAACTTACCAATGATTAATCTTTGTACAGGCGTTTTATACCATAGCCCGCAAGGGATCTGTTAAGGGGTTTTGTTAACTTTTTTGGCTATCTGGTTCGCTCTTCAGACATTTTGTGAACTGTCCATCTTCAGGCCCACCTTGGTGACCTTGTCGGCGCTGGTGGCTCTGGCAACCAGTGTTACCGGGCCAAGAGTGACCACATCACCGACAACCGGGTGCCCCTTGGTGCGTTTTGCAAAGCACTCGGCCAGGGAAAGTTCCGGGGGCAGGTCGTCAAACTCGATGCCGTAAACCTGCTCGACATCGCCCAGCAGGGCATCGCCGTTGAGCACGAAATCACCAAAGAATGCCCGCTCGGCAAGGTACTTGGGCGCGTGTCGACCGCTAAGTGCCTTGCCCAGTTCCGGCAATACGCTGGGGGTCGCGAACATGGCAACCATATCCCCGCTGGAGACCTCCAGATCGGCTTTCGGCTGCAAACAGACCCGGTTGCGGAATACGCCGGCCACAGCGGTGTTCTCCGGAAAACGCAGCTGCCCCAGCCGGCGCGGTGTTTCCCAGCTTTCGCCCCGGAGCGGGAACAGCATCAATTCGTGGTCGCCTGCAGCCGGGGCATCCAGGGGCAGCCTCCGATAGGGATCTTCCCCGGCGGGGACTTCCAGGCGAAGTTTGCGGGCCAGGGGTGTCATGGTGGTGCCCTGAACCAGGAGAGAGACGAGGACAATAAAGAAAGCCGCGTGGAACACCAGTTGCGCTTCCGGCAAGTCGGCGATGATCGGGAACAGGGCCAGCACGATGGGGACAGCCCCTCGCAGGCCGACCCAGCTGATAAAGCCGAGCTCGCGGCGGTTAAAGGCGAACGGCCAGAGGGTCAGGATGACGGTCAGCGGACGGATGATGAAGATCAGGGAGAGGGCCAGTATTAACCCGCCGCCGGCCAGCGGAATCAGATCGGAGGGTGTTACCAGCAGTCCGAGCATCAGGAACAGGCACAGTTGGGCCAGCCAGGCCAGACCATCGTGCACCTGCAGGATCATCGGCATCATCCGGACATGACGGTTGCCAATCACCACGCCGGTCAGGTAAATGGCCAGAAAGCCGCTGCCGCCAAGGGCGTTGGTGGCGGAAAACACCGAAATGCCGGCAGCTGCTACCAGCAAGGGGTACAGGGAGGGCGTCAGGCGGATACGATTGGCCAGCTCCACCACCGCAAAGCCGCCAATAATCCCGGCAACCGCGCCGATGCCAAACTGTTGCACCAGCATGGTCAGCGCGGCCCAGCCCGCATGATCACCATCGTTGCCGATCAGAGTGACCAGCATGAGGGTCAGGAAAATCGCCATGGGGTCGTTACTGCCCGATTCGATCTCCAGGGTGGCACTGACCCGTTCGTTCAGGTGCAGGCCCCGGCCCTGAAGCAGGCTAAACACGGCGGCGGCATCGGTGGATGAGATGATGGCACCGATCAGCAAAGCGGTGAGCCAGTGCAGGTCGAACACCCACCAGGCGACAACCGCGGCGCCAGCGGCGGTCATTGCAACACCGAGAGTGGCCAGTATCAGCGCGGGTTTCAGGCCTACCCGGAAGGTTTCCGCCCGGGTACGCATGCCACCGTCCAGCAGGATCACCCCCAGAGCCAGGTTGGCAATCAAAAAGGCCAGCTCGAAATCGTCGAACTGGATACCACCTGGCCCGTCCTCGCCCATCATCATGCCCACGACCAGGAAGATAAGCAGCACAGGCATGCCCACCCGGCTGGAAAGCGGGCTGAGCACGATACTGATGACCAGCATCAGGGCGCCAATCAGGGTCAGGGTGGGATCCATTGTTGCTCCAGACAGAATGCTTGCCCATTGCCGGGCAGACCGCTTATATTGCTCTCGCGGTCATTTTTTTGCGGGTGTAGTTCAATGGTAGAACGGCAGCTTCCCAAGCTGCATACGAGGGTTCGATTCCCTTCACCCGCTCCACTGCCTTACCGGCCAACTTCCTTTCTAGTGTAGTTTGAGTCGCGGCTGCATGGCACGGCTGATTTTATCCATCAGCCAGATAATACCGGTGCGGAAGAAACCGTGTAGCGCGACCTGATGCATGCGATAAAGGGAAACGTAGAACAGCCTGGCGACTTTCCCTTCAATGAACATACTCCGCCCCGACAGATTCCCCATGAGATTGCCCACGGTTGTGTAGCGACTGAAATTGATCAGCGAGCCATGATCATTATAAAGGAATGGTACGGCTTCCCGGCCCTCCAGACGATTGCAAAGGGTCTTGAACAGAGCATCGGCCTGCTGATGGGCAGCTTGCGCCCGGGGCGGAACCGGCCGGTCGGAATCCGGTTGTGGACAAGCCGCACAGTCGCCAAAAGCATAGATGTCTGCATCCTGGGTGGTTTGCAGGGTTTGCTCTACGGCCAGTTGATTGCCTTTGTTGACTTCCAGTCCATCCAGCTCTGCCAGGAAGGCGGGCGCCTTGATGCCTGCAGCCCATATGGTCATGTCTGAGGCGAGTTTTGTGCCATCCTGCATAACCACACTGTCTGCGTGGACCTCACTGACAGGTTGACCAGTCAGAACCTTGATCCGTTGATGTTCCAGTTCCCGGGTAGCTGCTGATGAGAGCCGCCCGGGAAGAGCGGGCAGAATACGGTTTGCGGCCTCGATCACACTGATGGAAACATCGGAAGGCTGAAGATGGTTCATACCATAGACAGGTAGTTCCCGGGACGCCAACCTTAGCTCGGCGGCCAATTCCACGCCGGTTGCACCGGCGCCGATGATGCTAATGTTCAGCGTATGCTTTTCATCCTGCAGTGCTTCGTGGTTTTTCCGAAGGAAAGCGTTAAGCATAAGATTGTGGAAGCGCCGCGCCTGCTCGAGGCTATCCAGGAACAGGCAGTTGTCCTGGGCGCCGGGGGTGCCGAAATCGTTGGCGGTGCTGCCCACGGCAATCACCAGGGTGTCGTACTGGATGTGGCGCTCGGGAACCACTTCTGTGCCATCGATATCGTGAAACGGCGCTATGACCACTTGTTTGTTCTGGCGGTCCAGACCGCTCATGCGGCCCAGCTGGAATTCGTAATGGTGCTTGCGGGCATGGGCGCGGTAGTTAATCTCGTTCGCGCTCGCATCCAGGGAACCGGAAGCAACTTCGTGCAGCAGTGGTTTCCAGACGTGGGTCAGGCCGGAATCCACCAGTGTGATTCTGGCTTTTCGTTTTTTACCCAGTTTGTTGCCCAGGCTGGTAACCAGTTCCAGACCGCCGGCGCCACCGCCGACCACAACGATGTGATGAAGGTTTTCCATACCAATCAGACCTGTAAGTGAAGAGAGCCAAGCACTCTCCGGGCAAGAATGCTTGGCTGTCCTCACTGGGAACCAGACGTGCAGCCGGGGTTAGACAAGGAAACAGGGCAGGGCCTGAACCGGGCGTTAATGTTAACGCGGCCCGGGCCGTGGGTACAATTCTACGGAAGTGCTGGTACCTTCAACCCCGGCGGGAACTCTCTCACCGGGGCTCTGGAAGGGGCAGGTTCAGTGCTGAGTGCGGTAGCCGTCCAGAATAGCGGCCATGTCATCACCCAGGTCGCACATGATTTGCGGGTCGAGATTGCGTTCACCCATGGATCTCAGACCCATGATCTGCGCCTGGAGAAGCCGGGCCAGTCGCCGGCTGTCTACCGACTGAACCAACTCACCTTTCACCTTTGCCTGTTCCAGTAATTCTGCGATGGATTGTTCGATGGCGGCAAGAATGCTGTTGGCCTGATCAGCCAGGGCCGGGTGGGTATTGCTGGATTCCAGCAGGGTTTTCACAATCATACAGGCCCGGGACGGCGCTGCGTCTTCGTCCCCGCAACTGCAGGCAATGCGGCGTAGATAATCCTGCAGACCTTCAACGACCGAATCAAATCCCTTGAGGTGTACGGCCAACTCTCTGCCGCCCTGTTCCGCATAGGCGGCCAGTGCTTCTGAAAACAGACCGTCCTTGCTGCCAAACGTGGCGTAGATGCTGCCCGGCCGCATATCGAGGGCCTGCTCAATCTGTTTCATTGAGCTGCCGTGATAACCCTTCTCCCAGAACAGACCTACGGCTTTTTCCAGGGCGGTTTTTCGGTCATAGCGTGCGTGTCTGGCCATAACAACGATTCACCATTGTCGTGATTTGAGTGACCGTTCAATTATAGCTAGAATGAATGCTCAATAATAGTTAGCCTGAAGTTGTAATCGATCAAACGCCAGAAAGAAAAATGAGTGATGCTCAAATGCCAACCAGGTTGATTGGCTTAAGGGGCCAGTCATTCGGGTCGTTCTGGGCAACGGGTGCGGCTCAGCCCGCATCCGTTGCCAGTATGTTTGCCTGCCTTGAACGTTTTTTGGTCTCGAGCCGTTTGTCGACGCACCGGGTGTCATCTTCGAGGATAACGACGCATTCCAGGCATTGGATGCATTCGTCGTAATCGATCCGGCCATCCTTGCGGATAGCATTGATGCCACACTCGTTTTTACAGTGCTGGCAGGGATTGCCGCAGAGCTCGACCCGGTCCAGCCAGCTGAACAGTCTGAACCGGCCAAGCACTGCAAGGCCGGCGCCCAACGGGCACAGGTAGCGGCAATAGAACTTGTGAATGAACATGCCGAGCACCAGCAGGCCAACGGCATAAAGTACGAAGGGCCAGTGGCGAACAAAGAACAGGGTAATACTGGTTTTGAAAGGCTCCACTTCCGCCAGTTTCTCAGCAATGGTCAGGGAGTAGAAGGCGGTGCCTACCAGACCCAGCAGAATCGGGTATTTGAGCAGAATCAGGCGCCGGTGCCATTGTTCTGGCACTTTGATCTGGCGGAACTTCAGTTTTTCGCCAAGCCAGGCGGCCATTTCCTGCAGGGCGCCAAACGGGCAGAGCCAGCCACAGAACAGGCCCCGGCCCCAGATAAACAGGGTGACGAAGGTGTAGACCCAGAGAATGAAGATGATCGGGTCCAGCAGGAAGACATTGAGAGAGAAACCGTCCCAGATCGCCAGGAACAGGGTGTAGATGTTAAACACCGAAAGCTGGCCCTGGGCGTAGAAGCCAATGAAAAACAGGGTGAAAAACAGGAATCCCCAGCGGAACCGGTGCACCAGCTTCGGGTTGCGGCTCAGGGTTTTCTGCCGGGCGAAGAATACGGTCAGCACGGTCAGGCCGAGAACCAGCAGGGAAATCTGCCACCAGCGTTCTTTCCAGAGCCCGATCCAGACCGGTTGACGGGTGTCCTCAGGGTTGGGAGCAACCTCCACGGTTTCAAACAGCTCTTCGCTGAATTGAACCGGGATATCCAGGGATGTGCGGTCCACCATCAGGTGGTTACGGGCCAGCTCGACGTTGAGCTTCAGGTTGGCCTTTGCCCCCGGGTTAAAGCCGGCGTTGCCGCCCACCCGAAACAGGTTGCCGGCCTCGAACGACGGCATGCCGGCGGCGCGGAACTCGAGATTTTGGTCGAGCAGGTTGAGATCGCGCATTTCCACGGCCAGGTTGTTCTGGGTAAGGCCGACACGGTCGGGGGAACTGCCAGGCACGAACTCGCGGGAAACATGGGGAAAGGCGCCCCGGGACATGACAGCCAGAACCTGCGCACCATCGTCGAGTCGTTCCATTAGGCGGCGGTAGCCGTCGTCGCCGAGCACGTTGCGGCCCACCATGGGCGAATTGATGTAGGCGAAGAACAGTTCGGCAAAGGGCTCGCCGTCCGCCGGCTCGATGTCCATGGGGTAATCCGAAAGAGGCCGGCCCAGTTCAGCCTCGATGGACTCACTGCCAATTTGCCAGTGTCCAATGTAACCGCGCTCGACCAGCTGCTGCCAGGGCAGCGGCTGGTAGAAATCCGGCTTCGCCCGTGTGGGCGCGCTCTGGGCGAAGCCTTCGAGTTTCTTGCGGGCCACCTTGAGGGCTGACGAGAGCACGGTATCGTTGATGATCAGGACCGAGACCGTAGCCTTGCTGACTCCGTCAAAGTGCACCACGTTGCCATCACTGGTTCGTCCGGAACGGCTGGAGTTGGAGGTGCTGACAATAATCTGCTCCTGAAGCGAGTGCCCTTCGTATTGATCTACGAATTCGAGCAGGGGCTCTTCGCCGAGGCCATGCAGAAAGACCGGCTCGTGGTGATTCAGCACCTTGATACCGGTGAAACGCCCTTTGGCGTCCAGACCGATCAACATACTGATCGGTTTGCCGGCAAAGCCCTGCAGGCGGCTGTGGTCTATGGTTTCGTAGGCATAGCCGAGCAGCTCCTGGAGTTGATACACCGGATACACCGGGAAGTCCGGCAGCTTGTCTTCAATGACCGTTGCTGAGGGAAACAGCTCCTGGATCAGCGCTCGCTTGCTGTCTGACAGCTCGGCCTGAACCTGGGGCATTACAAACAGACAGGCAAGAAGGAGCACAATGCGCCCTGCCATGGGGTACTCCTGTGGTTCTTTTTGTTTGATCTTCCATGCTAGAGTTTTCGGCCCCGGGCTCAATGCGACCTCGGAGCCAGCTGAATGCTACTTTGTGAGGAGAAATGCCATGACCGACGCTACCTACACGCCACCCAAAGTCTGGAAATGGGACTCCGAGAGCGGAGGTCGGTTTGCCAGTATCAATCGCCCGATCGCCGGTCCGACCCATGACAAGGAGCTGCCGGTTGGCGAGCATCCGTTGCAGCTTTATTCGCTGGCGACGCCAAACGGCGTCAAGGTAACGGTGATGCTGGAGGAGCTGCTGGAACTGGGTATTAAAGAAGCCGAGTACGACGCCTGGCTGGTCAAGATTACCGAGGGCGACCAGTTTGGCAGCGGTTTTGTGGAGGTGAACCCGAATTCCAAGATTCCCGCCATGATGGACCACAGTGTCAGCCCCTCCATCCGCCTGTTTGAATCCGGATCCATCCTGCTCTACCTGGCGGAAAAATTTGGCGCTTTCCTGCCCAAGGACACCGCAGGGCGTGCCGAAACTATGAACTGGTTGTTCTGGCAGATGGGCAGCGCACCTATGCTCGGTGGCGGCTTTGGCCATTTCTACGCCTACGCGCCGGAATACTACGAGTACCCGATTAACCGCTACACCATGGAAGTCAAACGTCAGCTGGATGTACTCGATCGGCAGTTGGCCAATAACCGCTACATCGCGGGTGACGAATACACCATTGCCGATATGGCCATCTGGCCCTGGTACGGCGCCCTGGTAAAAAACAAGGTGTACGATGCGGCCGAGTTCCTGGAAGCCCACACCTACACCAACGTCATTCGCTGGGCCGATGAGGTCGCTCAGCGCCCGGCGGTCAGGCGTGGCCGGATGGTCAACCGGGCCTGGGGTGAGCCCAGCAGCCAGCTGCACGAGCGCCACGATGCCAGCGATTTCGACACCCGGACCCAGGACAAGATCGGGGACGGTGAATGAAAGTTGCGGTCTATTGCGGCTCCCGGTCAGGCAACGATCCGCTCTACGCGGACAAGGCCCGGGAGCTGGGTGACTACTTCGGTCGCAATGACATCGAGCTGGTGTTTGGCGGTGGCCATGTCGGCCTGATGGGTATAGTCGCCGATGCTGTATTGGCCGCAGGCGGCCGGGTTCACGGGGTGATTCCCGAGCATCTGCGGGACCGTGAGCTGGCCCATTCCGGCCTTACCGAGCTGCACGTGGTAAAAAACATGCACGAGCGCAAGGCCCTGATGGCGGATCTGGCCGATGGTTTCGTTGCGCTGCCAGGCGGGATCGGCACCCTGGAAGAGCTGTTTGAGGCCTGGACCTGGGGCCAGTTAGGGTTGCACCAGAAGCCCTGTGCCATCTACAACGTCAACGGATTTTTCGATCCGTTGCTGGCGATGGCGCAAACCATGGAGCGGGCCGGGTTTCTCAAGCAGCAATACATCGACATGCTGATTCAGACCGACCAGCCAGAGACGCTGCACCGGGCCGTCCTGGACTATCAGAGCCCCGGAGAAAAATGGACCTGATCAGACTTCGGCCCGGCGCAGTCGGGCCTTATTCTTTCTCTTCCTTGGCTTTCTGAATCGCTTCCAGTTTCTCGTGCAGCAGGGCTTCAAGCTTGATCAGCTTCTCCCGGTTTTTTTCGTTGGGCCGGTTGGTGTATAGATCGACGTAGGTCTTGGTGACCTCGCTCAGTACCGGATGCAGTTTTTTATAGTCTTCCTCACTCATGATCAGCACTCCTCTCGCACTCAGTGGATTCCATACCAGTAACTATGGATGATCCCCGGCAATCATCAAGGACCCAGATCAACTCCGAGACCGTTTTCCGCCTCACTCCATCCGGCTGACTTTAGCCATCAATCGACGCCAGTCTATTGGCAGCCGGTTCTCCAGTTCTGCTAACACAGGGTCTTTGGGATGGACCGACTGAAAGTGCTGTTTGCTGGCATAAACCACGGTGTTGTTGCTTTTGCTACGGAAGCCCAGAAGCACCGCAAAGTGCCTCTTGAGCCTACGGAAGTAGGCGCCTTCGACATCCGGGGTGCGATGGTAGTTCAGCACCAGCCAGCCGTCATCCGTGAGCACCCGGGCGCATTCATCCACGAACTGCTTCTGGGCCTGGGCTGGGCTCATCCGGTCTGCGTTATACAGATCAGCCAGAATCATATCCGTACTCGCCGCCGGGAGCTTTTCCAGGGCATCCCGGGCATCGGCAATAGTCACCTCAAGGCGCTTACTGTCTGGCAGATCGAAGAACTCCCTGGCGGTGTCCAGTACCGCCTGGCGAAGTTCGACGGCGTGTATCCGGCATTCAGGATAGAGATGGTGAAATGCGCCGGCCATCACGCCGCCGCCCAGGCCCAGAATGGTGACGTGGCGGGGGGTGGCAAATACCGCCGGCAGCATCATGGCCCGGTTGTACTCGTGCACTGGCAGATAAGGGTATCGACGATCGATCTTGCTCTGCTCGAACACCGAGTTGAACGTCAGCACCCGGTGTTTGCGGTAATCCACCACCAGGATACTGCCCAGGGCATCCCTGGTGTGGTGAATAATTTCGCCCTTGTTGAACATGCCGGCTTACCGGCTTTGCTCTTCGAACAGGCGCCTTACGCTGTCGGTTTTTGCCAGAGCCAGTGCGGTGTTGCCGTTGCTGTCTTTCGCGTCGCGATCGGCGCCTTTTTCCAGCAGTAGACGCACCGTTTCCGCGTGGCCGTGTTTGCTGGCCAGGATCAAGAGGGTCTCGCCCTCGCTGGTGCGCATGTTCACCGGGACGCCGGCATCCAGCATCACGCTGAGAGGCCCTGCACCGCCGTTGCGTGCCAGTTCGAAAATGCCCTGGGCGAAGGCAACCGCATCCTCGTCTTTCTGGTTTGCGGGCTGTTGCGGCTTGCCGGGCTTCTGTTGGCTCATCGGGGCTCCGTGGTCAGTTGAATCGATTTTGTGTTAAAACCGTATTATCACAGAATGAGACTGTCCCAGACACAGTCCAATGAGCCCAAGGCCAAAAACCACAGGAGGCAACGCCGTGAAACTACAGGTTCAAGGCATAGACGAAGGCCAGCCAATTCCCGAGAAATTCGCATTCGGGGTTTACAGCGAAGAGGACCACATGAGCTTCGGTCCCAACCGGAACCCCGAAATTGTCTGGGACGATGCACCCGAGGGCACCAAGAGCTTCGTGGTGATGATGTTCGATCCGGATGTGCCCAGCGTTGCAGACGACGTGAACCAGGAAGGCAAGACCGTCTCGAAGGACATCCCGCGGGTCGATTTTTTCCACTGGCTGCTGGTTGATGTGCCGGCCGGCACCACCCGGATTCCGGAAGGCGAAGACAGTGATGGCGTGATTCCCAAGGGCAAGGAGCCGGGTCCCGGCCCTATCGGTATCCGCGGCGTGAACAACTACACCCAGTTTCTGGCGGGCAATCCCGACATGAACGGCACCTACGCCGGGTACGATGGTCCCTGTCCGCCCTGGAACGATGAGATCATCCATCACTACCACTTCGAAGTGCACGCACTGGACGTGGATACGCTCGCCCTCGATGGCGGGTTTGACGGCAACGACGTGCGCGAAGCCATGGCGGGGCATGTGTTGGCCAGCGCCCGTGTAACGGGCACCTATACCCTGAATCCGGACCTGCGCTAACCGTTACCAAACGCCGGGCAATGGTATTCCGGTAACCCCCCCCCCGGGTTACCGGATCGTTGTTGCATTCTCTCCCGTGACTCTTTTCTGAACGTCACAGAAGTGTCTCCCCGTTGTCATTTCCCCGTCACCCGAACTTGCCAAAGTGGCACCATCCGGACTGGTTGAAAGACGGGAGACAAGATGCGGAGCTACCGGAGCGTTTTCATTTCCGACGTACACCTGGGCACGGCGGACTGCCAGGCGGAGTACCTGCTGGATTTCCTGAACCAGGTCCGCTGCGAAACCCTCTACCTGGTGGGCGATATCATCGACCTGATCGCGATGCAGCGACGGGTGCACTTCCCCGATTCCCATCAGGCCGTCATTCATAAGCTTATCGAGCTGGCGGCCAGCGGAACCCGGGTGGTCTACGTGCCCGGTAACCACGACGATTTCCTGCGCCGGTTCTGCGGCCAGACCATTGCCGGCATTGAGCTTCGATACAAAGCCGTGCATACCACGGCTGACGGCCGCCGGTTCATGGTCTGCCACGGTGACCAGTTTGACCAGGTGGTGCGTTGCAGCCCGCTGATGCTTCTGGTCGGTGACCGTGCCCACGGCATCCTGCTGCGCCTGAACCGCTGGTTCAATGCCTGGCGCCGGCTCAAGGGCAAGCCCTACTGGTCGCTGGCGGCCTGGGTGAAAAGCCGCATCGGCAAGGCCCGCACCTTCATCCGCCGGTTTGAACTGGCAGCCCTGACGGTAGCGGAAAAGGGCAACTACGACGGTTTTATCTGCGGCCACATCCACTCCGCGGGCTTCCTGCGCAGCGAAGAAGGACTTTACTGCAACGACGGTGACTGGGTGGAGCACTGCACGGCCCTTGTGGAGCAGGAGAACGGCAAACTGGAGCTGCTGCACTGGTCGGAATCGCCAGTAGTGTTGGCAAAAGAGCCAGATGCTCCGAACCCGGATGTCTGCGGCGATGCCCGGCCGGTGATCGACACTCTGCCAACGGCGTTTGTGGAGCAGGTCAACCGACTGGCCAGCTGAGCCTTCCGGACCCTCAGGCTGATTGCGGACAACGGCTATCGCTTCCCGTTTCCGGGATAGCGGGTAGAATGGCCATATGACCCGTTCGCAGTTGGTTTTCCGTCTCTCCTTTCTGGCTATTGTCGCGCTGCTGATGGCGGCAATCTGGCTGCTGCTGCGGCAACTGGGCATGCCTGCCAGCTTTGCACCTTCGGTGCTGTCCGACTGGCTTGCCAGCCAGGGTGCACTTGGGCCGGTATTACTGATGCTCCTGATGATTCTGGCCGTCGTGGTCGGGCCCATACCCACTCTGCCGATCAGTGCAGCCTCCGGCCTGGTTTACGGCATGTTTAACGGAACTGTGATAGCAGTAATGGGCGCCCTGGCCGGTTCGCTGATTGCGTTCTACCTGGCGCGGGTGCTCGGGCGTGAAGCTGTTCAGCAGAAGCTTGAAAATAACCCGGTATTCTCGGCCCGGGGTTCGCAGCGGTTCCTGTTTATCGCAGTATTCCTGACCCGGCTCATTCCCCTGTTCTCCTTTGCCCTGATCAGTTATGCCGCCGGTGTGACGGCCATACACCTGTGGCGTTACGCCCTCGCCACTGCCCTTGGCATGCTGCCCATGACCTTTGTGTTTGCTGGCCTGGGCCATACCTTCGAGCTCAATCCTGCCCTGACCGTTGTGGCGGCCGCCACGGTATTGTTGGTGATGAGTACTTTGCCCCTGTACCTGAGGCGGCGCCCGCACTCACGGCTCTCCCGCTGGCTGCAGCTGGATGGCAGGGTTTGATACCCGGTACGAATGCTCAGATGCTCAACAGGGATTCAATGTCCCGATAGACAGTTGCGGCATCGGTTACCCGTGCCAGCCAGCTCAGGGGAATACCGTTCTCACCGCCAACACCGTGAATGGCCGCCATGGCGGGTCCAATGAGCCACGCTCGACCGCAAGAGTCACCGCCACAATGAATGTTGGCGCGAATGGCTTCAGTGTAGCTCCGGGCGGTGTTCAGAATGTGAAAGCTGACCGGCATGGCCTCATGCAGGTAGCAGGTGCGGCCAAAGGCGTCGCCGGCAGCAACGCCGTTCAGCTCTGAGGCTTCCAGGGCGCGCTGGAGGCACGCCTGATCCGGTGCTTCGGTGATCGCCGCATTCATTGCGCTAGCAAGACTCTCGCCCCTGAACAGCCTGTCCAGCAGTACCGCTGCGCACTTTGCCCAGGCAACCGCATCGTCGTTGTGATTGGTTACCCGCACGGCTGCTTCCACAACGTCCATAAGATCGCTGTTTCCGCAATGGGCGGCAACCAGTGGCGGCAGTTTGGACACCGCAGGTAGCTGCATGTCGTCGGCGCCGCTTTCCCGCGCCATATTGCGGTCGATGGTTTCTGCCAGGTGGACGCCGGCATCCTGAATGTTCTTTTCCTTATAGGTCAGGCTGATCGCCTCACGCACCGGTTGTGCTAGCTCGCTGCCGCTCAAACGACGGGTGTAGGGCATTACCTTCTGCACCAGAATCCGCTTCTGTTTATCGGTAAGACCATCCGGCATGCCGGACTGCGCCTCTTCGACTGCCCTGCGTTCTATGGCATTGAAATTCTCCAGCGTGATCCGCGTGGGATTATCAATGAATCCCTGCCACTGGCCGCCGGGGCCAAAGAATGAACGAAACCGCCGCTGGTAATCGCGGATATCCAGAGTGCCGTTGTTGGCCAGTAGACTGTCGGTCAGAACGCCGGTGGCAGCGCCATAATGACTCACATCGCCAACAGCCTTGCCTTCATGGGCAAAGTAACCGAACCCCTTTGTGTAGTAGTCAGCCCGTGGGGGCAGGAATTCCGGCGCCTGGCCGCCAACCTCTGCGATGCGCTCGCTGTTGTAGAGCCAGTGCACACCCAGGCTAGCAGCGTCGGCGACCCAGCCACCGCAAAGGGCAGCGGCGATTGCAGCGTTTCTCTGGTGCGGCATTTCGAGGGCCATCGGAGATCCTCCAGGGTCGATTAATAAGTCCGATCAGGAGGTTATTTGATGACTTCGCTGATCTGGACGTTTTGTTAGCTTCGGTGTCCCCATCATACTGAGACAAGCCATTGTTCAGGAAGCGCCGTATGGTTTTGAAAGCCGCTGAACAGTTCCCCGGGCAAGATCCTGAGTGTGCGTGATCAAATTGTTAGATATTCATGAGCAATCGTTGACACAATGCGTTGCCCAACGACGTACAACAACGGTAAGCCGGTAACGAACACAGAGCCCAAGGTTTGATGTAACACTTTCGGGATTGGGTTGTCTCTTCGTTATCACGTTCAAGATAGAAAGGATTATTTCATGACACTCAAGAAATGGATTCTGGTCGCGTTGATAGCGGCGGTGGTTGTCGGGTTTATTGCCGGTGGCGGAAGCGAGCTTCTGACTCTCGAGAACCTGAAGGAAAACCAGCAGTCCCTCGGTAACTGGATCGATCAGAATCTGTTGGTTGCGGTGCTGGGTTTCGTCGCTGTTTACGTGGTGGTAACAGCACTTTCACTGCCAGGCGCTGCCATAATGACCCTGGCCGGTGGTGCCTTTTTCGGCAATCTTTACGGTCTGGCAGCCGTCTCCATTGCCTCAACCATCGGCGCATCCCTGGCATTCCTCGTGGCCCGGTTCCTGATGCGGGACACGCTTCGAAAACGGTATGGCGAAACCGTGGCGAAGATGGATCGCGGCATTGAAAAAGACGGTGCCTTCTACTTGGCAACCCTGCGCCTGGTACCGGTGTTCCCCTTCTTCCTGATCAACCTGGCCATGGGCCTTACGGCCATGAAGCTGCGTACCTACGCTCTGGTGAGCTGGATTGCCATGCTGCCCGGCACCTTTGTTTATGTGAACGCTGGCACCCAGTTGGGCCAGATCCAGTCCACCGGCGACATCGTCTCCGCCGATCTGTTGCTGTCCTTTGCCCTGTTGGGTTTGTTCCCGCTGATCGCCAAGTTTGTGGTGGGCTTCATTCGCCGCCGCAAGGTGTATGCCGGCTGGCAGAAGCCCGAGCATTTTGACTACAACCTGCTGGTCATCGGCGGTGGCTCTGCCGGTCTGGTCTCCGCCTACATTGCGGCGGCAGTGAAAGCCAAGGTGGCGCTGATTGAAAAGCACAAGATGGGTGGCGACTGCCTGAATACCGGCTGTGTGCCCTCCAAGGCCCTGATCCGCAGTGCCAAAGCGGCGGATACCCTGCGTCATGCCAACCGTTACGGCCTGGAATCGGTGCCCGTCAAAGGCTCGTTCAAAAACATCATGAACCGGGTCAAAGATGTTGTCGCGAAAGTGGAGCCCCACGACTCCCCGGAGCGTTACCGCAAGCTGGGTGTCGACTGCATTGCCGGCGAAGCCAGCTTCGTGTCGCCCTGGGAGCTTGAGGTCCGGCACAATGATGGCCGCACCGAACGCCTGACTGCCCGCAGCATCGTCGTAGCCACCGGTGGCAAGCCGGCGGTACCCCCGATTCCCGGCCTGAAAGAGATGCAACCGCTGACTTCCGATAATCTCTGGGATCTGCAGGAGCAGCCGGAACGTCTGCTGGTGCTGGGCGGTGGTCCGATTGGCTCCGAGTTGGCCCACGCATTTGCTCGGCTGGGTAGCAAGGTGACCCAGGTTGAAATGGGCGAGCGTTTGCTGGCCAAGGAAGATGTGGATGTCTCCGAACTGATTGTGAAACAGTTCCAGGCAGACGGTGTGGATGTCCGGCTGAAACATTCTGCGGTGGAGTTCCGTATAGAAGAGGGAGAGAAGGTTGCCTACTGCGAGCACGAGGGTGAGCGGGTGCGCATTCCTTTTGACCAGGTACTCGTCGCTGTTGGTCGCGCCGCCAACACCACTGGCCTGAATCTGGAGCGGATTGGCGTGGATACCCTGCCGAACGGAACCGTTCCGGTGGAAGAGGATATGAGCCTGCGGTACCCGAACGTCTTTGCCTGCGGTGATGTGGCTGGCCCCTACCAGTTCACCCACGCGGCGGCGCACCAGGCCTGGTACGCGGCGGTGAACGGTCTGTTCGGGCAGTTCAAGCGATTCAAGGTGGACTACCGGGTGATGCCCTGGGTGACCTTTACCTCGCCGGAAGTGGCGCGGGTGGGGCTCAGTGAAGCCGAAGCCAAGGCCCAGGGTGTGGCCTATGAGGTCACCCGCTATGGTCTGGATGATCTGGACCGGGCCATTGCCGAGAGCGAGGACCATGGCTTTATCAAGGTGCTGACCCCGCCGGGTAAGGACAAGATTCTGGGCGCCGTTGTGGTGGGCAGCCACGCCGGGGAAATCCTGGCCGAGTTCACCCTGGCCATGAAGCATGGCCTTGGCCTGAACAAGATCCTGGGCACCATTCACCCGTACCCGACCTGGAACGAGTCAGCCAAGTATGCCGCCGGTGAATGGAAACGGGCCCATGCGCCCGAAGGTATCCTGAAGCTGCTGGAGAAGCTCCATGGCTGGCGCCGTGGGAAAAACACGAATACACCGAGGAGCATCTATGCCCCTGACTGAAACCAGACCGGCCCGCAGTGCACGTATTCCGGCCGTGGAAGTCCTGGAACCCCGGGCCCGCGATAGCTGGAC
The DNA here is from genome assembly GCF_002933275.1 of Marinobacter maroccanus. GTDB lineage: Bacteria > Pseudomonadota > Gammaproteobacteria > Pseudomonadales > Oleiphilaceae > Marinobacter > Marinobacter maroccanus. The sequence goes on along the minus strand of NZ_PSSX01000003.1, from coordinate 123,420 downwards.
CCATACCCGCAACGGTGCCCCCCGGGGTTACATTGATGCGGACAAGTTGAAAGAACTGTGGATCCACACCGGCACCGCCTGCAATCTGGCCTGCCCCTTCTGCCTGGAAGGCTCGCACCCCGGCGACGGCCGCATTCCGGGCATGAAACTCAGCGACGTGAAGCCGTTTATCCACGAAGCCATCGACATGGGTGTGGAGCAGTTTTCCTTCACCGGCGGTGAGCCCTTCGTGATCCGCGATTTCGTCAATATCCTGGATTACGCCAGCCAGCACCGGCCCTGTTTCGTGCTCACCAACGCCACCGAGCCGCTGCTGAAACGCCGGCATCAGGTGCTGCCATTGCTGGATAACCCCTACCCGATCCACTTCCGGGTCAGCCTGGATTTCCCCGACCGCGCCCGGCACGACAAGGATCGCGGTGACGGCAGCTTCGACCAGGCACTGGAGGGCATCCACTGGCTGATCGAACAGGGTTTCAAGGTGTCCATTGCTCGCCAGACGGATCCGGAGGAGATTCCGGCGGATGTCGAGGCGGCCTTCCGTGAGATCTTCCGGGAATGGAAGATTCCGGAGAACCTGGCGTTTACCGCGTTTCCGGATCTGGGTACCCCCGGGTCGGAAGACGGCAGCCCGGAGATTACCGAGACCTGCATGGAGAAGTATCCAACGAAGGAAGCGCGTTCGCACTTTATGTGCACGTATACGCGGATGTTGGTGAAGAAGGGCGATCAGGTTCGGGTGTATGCCTGCACGCTGGTGGATGATGATCCGCAGTATGACCTCGGCGGTACGCTGGCCGAGAGTATGGATGAGCGCATTATGTTGCGGCATCACCGGTGTTTTTCCTGTTACCGCTTTGGGGCTAGTTGTTCGGCGCCGGCTTGATTCTGGTGTGGGACTTCTCAGGACTGATTGCTGGTCATTGGCGGCCTGGGAGGTGAGGTTATTTTCCCTTGGGAAAAACAACTCGCTTCGCTCAGACATCTTTTTCCTGGCGGGAAAATAACCTCACCACCCAGACCGCGGGTACGGCTGTGCTATTCGGTTGCTGAGTGGGAAGGAAATACAAGAAAGGAAAAGAGATTAAACCACCCGCCCGAATGGTTTGACGGCCAAGTCCGTTGTCGGGGATACCAGAACTGAGGTTGAACAAGGGGCAGGCCGGTAGGGGGTTCAAAAAATGTGGAGCGCCAGGGACGGCGCGACCAAGCCCCCCATGGACGGGTTCACGGGCGTTTTTTTGAACCCCCTACCGGCCTGCCCCGAAAAGCACCGAAACCAGAAACCCCGGGATAAGCCCCGGAACCAAAGAACAAAGGAACGAGAACATGAACTTCACAGAGGCCTCCCTGTTCTGGGGATTTCTGCTGGTGTACGGCGTTGTGATGTACTGGCTGTCGCCCAAGAGCAAGAACGCGAATTCGTTCTATAAAGGCGCGGATGACCAGGGCAACCCGGTTGGGCAGTGGTCGCTGACGGCGAGCATTTTTATCAGCTGGATCTTTGCCAAGTCGGTGACCAATGCGGCGAACCTGGGTGCGGCTTATGGTGTGGTAGGTGGTCTGGCTTATGCGAGTTACTGGCTGTCGATTCCGGTGGCGGGGTATGTGATTTACCTGATCCGGACTCAGACCGGGGCGCGGAGTTTGCAGGATTTTCTGACTTCCCGGTTTGGTCGGTTGGCGAGTCTGGCATTTGCGGCGGCGATTCTGATCCGGCTTTATAACGAGGTCTGGAGTAACACTGCGGTAGTTGGCGGTTATTTCGGGCTGCCCGGTGAGTGGGAGTATTACGCGGCGGCGATGCTGTTTACGGTGTTTACCCTGGCCTACAGCCTGAAGGGTGGGCTGCGGTCGTCGATTTTCACCGATGTGATTCAGGCCTTTGTGTTTGTGTTCTTTGTGGGTGCCGTGCTGTTCCTGATTATTCCGGCCAACGACACCAGCGCCCTGTTGACCAATGGCGAGTTCCGGCTCAATGCCGGCTTCGACCTCTTGCTGGTGGCCCTGCTGCAGCTGTTCAGCTATCCGTTCCACGATCCGGTGTTGACCGACCGGGGCTTTGTGAACAGGGAAAAGACCATGCTCAAGAGCTTTGTGATCGCCGGGCTGCTGGGGTTTGTCGCGGTGTTTATCTTCAGTCTGGTGGGTGTCCACGCCCGGCTTAACGGCATTGAGGCCATGGGCAATGCGCCGGCGGCGGTGGGGCAGTCCCTGGGGCTGGCGGCGTTGTTCTTCATGAGTGTGGTGATGATGACATCGGCCGGTTCCACCCTGGATTCCACCTTTACTTCCCTGGCCAAATCTCTGGCGGTGGATCTGCCCCGGCTCGCAAAGCGCGCGTCTGACAAACTGCCGAGCATGCGGGTGGGTGCGGTTGTGATGGTGATCTTTGCATTTCTGGGCAACCTGCCGATGTTTGCCGGTACCGATATCCTCAAGGCCACTACCATTTCCGGCACCATGGTGATGGGGCTGGCACCGGTGTTCCTGTTCTACGGTTTCACCAAGTGGTCGCCCTGGAGTTTCCATCTGAGCTTCTGGACTGGTCTGGGGCTCGGGGTCTTGCTTGCGGTTGGGCTGATTCCAGCGAGCTGGGCGATTGGCGATGGCCAATACGCCATGTTGCTGGGCGTGAACGCCTACGGCTTCCTGATCTGTACCGCCGGTTTCTTTGCGCCTTTGCTGCTACGGCGTCTTGCCGGGCGGTCATTGGCGGCGGGGGAGGCCTGAAACCATGAGCGAGGGCCGTAGCTGTCCGCTGGCGTATCGGTACTCTGCCGAGTCCCTGTGCCAGGACGCCCGTCCGGTCTCCGAGGATGTGCTGTATATCGTCGGCGGGTTGTATGGCAATCCGTGGGCGCTGGATGAAATCGAGCAGATGGCGCTGGCGGAAGAGTGGCAGGGGCATCGGGTGAAGCTGGTGTTCAATGGCGACTTCAACTGGTTTAACGCCAGCGACAGCCTGTTCCGGACCATTAATAACCGGGTTCTGGATCACACGGTCAGTCTGGGCAATGTGGACTACGAGCTGGCGAATCCCAGTGCCGGCGCTGGCTGCGGTTGCGCCTATCCGGATTTTGTTGATCAGGGCGTGGTGGAGCGGTCGAACCGGATCATGGAACGGCTTCAGAGCATTGCCGGGGAACATCCGGATATCCAGCGGCGGTTGTCTTTGCTGCCAAGGTATCGATGCCTGATCTTTGGAGGCCTAAAGGTTTTGGTGGTGCATGGTGATCCAGAGTCCCTGGCCGGATGGGGGTTGGCTTACGAAGCCTTTGGCGAGGGTAACGATGGCAAGCTCTCAGAATGGTTCCTGGCCTCGGGGGCCGATGTGATTGCCTCTACCCATACCTGTCTGCCGGTACTCTGGTCGGGTCTGGTGGGTGAGCAGAGTCGGGTAGTTGTGAACAATGGGTCTGCGGGTATGGGCAATCTGCAATCGGACCCGCGCGGGCTGATCACCCGAATCGGTCTCTCCAGCCCTGCCATTGAGCCTGTTGCCGGAATTGAGCGCCAGGGCCTGCATGTCTCTCTGCTGCCGGTATCCTTCCCCCTTGAGGCCTGGCTGCCGGAGTTTGACCGGTTATGGCCGGCGGGCTCGCCCGCCGCCGTGTCCTATCGGAACCGGATTCTGACTGGCACCTCACTGAGTGCCGACGATGTGATTTTCCCTTCACTAATTTAACCATTTTGTCACTGGCGAATGCTTCAATCCGGTCTATTCTGAGAGAGTGAGTTGGGGCCTTGCCGCAGGCGGGTTTTGAGCTGTACTTGAAATATATTTTGTGGTCTATATAATTCAACACTAACTTTTTGCCACGAACTGATCACGCTATGACATCAGAAGGATCGAATACCACCGCCATCACGCTTCGCACACCCGTGAAGGATGATGGCTTCAGGCTCCACCAGTTGGTGGCAGAGTGCCCGCCGCTGGACCCCAACTCGATTTACTGCAACCTGTTGCAGTGCAGCCACTTTGCCGAAACCGGCGTGGCCGCGGAGAAGGAAGGCGATCTGGTCGGCTTTATCTCCGGATACATCCCTCCCCAACAGCCCGATACCGTTTTTGTCTGGCAGGTGGCAGTTCACGAAAAAGGTCGTGGACAAGGCCTCGCCAAACGGATGCTGAAAGAAATCGTTGGCCGTGATGCATGCAAGAACGTCACCCACATGGAGACGACCATCACCGAAGACAACGAGGCCTCATGGGCGCTGTTCCGTTCATTTGCCCGTGATATGGGAGCTGAGCTCACCTACCACGAGCATTTCGAGAAAGAGACCCATTTCGGCGGGCAGCATGATTCCGAATTTCTGCTGCGCATCGGGCCTTTCACGAAGCCAGCCTGAGAGCCGCGGTCCAGGATCGGCCCCGTGATGTAATTGCGGGGCTGTGAACGACTGTAAAGCTGTGATTTGAATTAGCCGGCGGACCACTGAGGTAGGTCTGTCACAAGGCTTTAATCAACGCACGGTAGGCCTATCGCGACCGCATCCGCATATTTTGATAAGCCACCGCGCATCTACCTCGAACCTGACATGCTAAGAGGCAAGACGATGGAAATTTTCAAGTCGACTGAATCCGAAGTACGTGTATACAGCCGTGCGTTTCCGGTTATCTTCAACCGCGCCAAGAACGCGCACCTTTACACCGAAGATGGCAAGGAATACCTGGATTTTCTCGCCGGCGCCGGGTCTCTGAACTACGGCCACAACAACGACATTCTGAAGAAGGCACTGCTTGAGTACATCGAGGCAGACGGCGTGAGCCAGGGCCTGGACATGTTTACCACGGCCAAACACGACTTCATGGAATCCTACAAGAAGCACATTCTGGATCCCCGTGGCCTGGACTATAAAATGCAGTTTACTGGCCCCACCGGCACCAACTGTGTGGAAGCGGCCCTGAAGCTGGCCCGCAAGGTCAAAGGCCGCAGTGGCATTATCTCGTTCACCAATGGTTTCCACGGCGTCACCATGGGTGCCGTTGCCACCACCGGTAACAAGCACCACCGGGGCGGCGTTGGCACGCCACTGGGTAATGTCGATTTCATGTTTTACGACGGCTACCTGGGCGACGATGTTGATACCCTGGCGATTATGGACAAACTGCTGAGCGACGGCTCCTCCGGTTTTGAACTGCCGGCGGCGGTGATCGTCGAAGCGGTTCAGGGCGAAGGTGGTCTGAACGCCTGTCGCGCGGAATGGCTGAAGGGGCTGTCCGAACTGTGCAAGAAGCACGATATTCTGCTGATTCTGGATGATATCCAGGCGGGCAATGGCCGCACCGGTGAGTTCTTCAGCTTTGAATTTGCCGGTATCAAGCCGGACATCGTAACCGTTTCCAAGTCCCTCAGTGGCTACGGTCTGCCGATGGCGCTGGTGTTGTTCAAGCCGGAACTGGATGTTTGGGATCCGGGCGAGCACAACGGTACCTTCCGTGGTAACAACATGGCGTTCATTACCGCACGGACCGCTGTTGAGACCTACTGGAAAGACGACGCCTTTGCCAACGAGGTAAAGGCCAAGACCAAGGTTCTGGGCGATGCGCTGCAGGCGATTTGCGACAAGTACCCCGGTCAGTTCAAAATGAAGGGGCGCGGTTTGATGCGTGGCATTGAAGCAACCCACGCGGATATCACAGGCCCGATTACCAAACGTGCCTTCGAGCACGGCCTGATCATCGAGACCAGTGGTCCGAACGATGAAGTCATCAAGTGCCTGATGCCGCTGACGACCAGTGAGGAAGACCTGAAGAAAGGGGCAGCCCTGCTGGCGAAAAGTGTGGACGAAATCATGCAGGAAGGGCTTAGCGAGGCGTCTTAAGACGCCCGCACCTCCGGACATTCATGCTGCAGGATAGCAAAGGCAAAACTATGACCAGCCAACAACATACCGTTGAAAAGATCGGCGGTACGTCGATGAGTAACTACGAGGCCGTCCGAGATAACATCATCATCGGTAATCGAAAGAAGGACGACCTGTATCAGCGAATTTTCGTGGTCTCTGCCTACGGTGGTGTGACCAACGAGCTGCTTGAACACAAGAAGACCGGTGAGCCGGGCGTCTATGCCCTGTTTGCGGATGCCGAGTCAGACTGGGCCTGGGGTGACGACCTCACCAAACTGGTCAAGTTCCTGACCGATATCAACGGCGAACTGTTCGAGGATCCGATGCTCAAGCAGCAGGCGGACCAGTTCATTACCGACCGTATCGAGGGCGTTCGGGGCTGCCTGATCGACCTGCAGCGCCTGTGCTCCTACGGCCAGTTCCAGCTGGAAGAACACCTGCTGACAGTGCGCGAAATGCTGGCCGGTATCGGCGAGGCACACAGTGCCTTCAATACCGCTTTGAAACTTCAGCAGGAAGGCATCAATGCCCGCTTTGTGGACCTGACCGGCTGGCGCGATAACGAACTGCTGCCGCTGGACGAAAAGCTCAAGCAGGCTTTCGACGCCGTGGATCTCACCCGTGAGCTGCCCATCGTGACCGGTTACGCCCAGTGCAAGGAAGGTCTGATGCGCACCTTCGACCGCGGTTACAGCGAGATGACCTTCAGCCGGGTGGCCGTGATCACCGAGGCCCGTGAGGCGATTATCCACAAGGAATACCACCTGAGTTCCGCCGATCCCAACATCGTGGGCGCAGACAAGGTGGTTCCCCTGGGGCGTACCAATTACGACGTGGCGGACCAACTGGCCAATCTGGGTATGGAGGCAATTCATCCCCGTGCCGGTAAGGGCATGCGCCAGAACGAAATTCCGCTGCGGGTAATGAATACCTTCGAGCCGGAACACACGGGTACCCTGATCACCGGCGATTACGTCAGTGAGAAGCCCCAGGTGGAAATCATTGCTGGTGCCAAGGGCGTCTTCGCCGTGGAAGTGTTCGATCAGGACATGCAGGGCGAGCCGGGTTCCGACCGTCGTATTCTGGACGTGCTGAGCCGCTTCAAGGTTCGGTTCATGTCCAAGGACACCAACGCCAACACCATTACCCATTACGTGGGCAGCACCCTGAAACACGTCAAGCGGGTGGTCAAGGCGCTGAAGGAAGAGTTTCCCAACGCGGAAATCAATACCCGCAAGGTGGCTGTGGTCTCCGCCATCGGCAGCGATATGAAGGTGCCGGGCATTTTGGCCCGCTCCGTAAAATCGTTGGCGGATGAGGAAATCAGCATTCTGGCCCTGCACCAGTGCATGCGTCAGGTGGATATCCAGTTTGTGGTGGATGAGGATGACTACGAGAAGGCCATCGTCGCCTTGCACGGCGTTCTGATCGAGCCACACAACCACGAGTACGCCATTGTCGCAGCCTGAGTCGCTGCAGCCTCGCAAGTAATGCCCACAGGCCGACCGTTCGTGTCGCCTGTGGGTTTTTACTGACCCTCCCCCGGTAAATCCATCAGCACCGGCACATCGTATTCTTTGGTGTAAATTCTGACCGGTATCCTAGTCATGCCTAAGACCGACAGGCTGGGACCGTCTCCGACAACGCCCAACGATGGTGAAAGGGATTCCCTGGTCGGGCTGTACTTCAGGGATGCGTCCCGGTATGAACTGCTGACAGATGAGGCCGAACGCCGCCTCTCCCGCAAACTGACACTGTGCTACCGAATCATCAGTACCGAACTGGCTCTGCCGGAGGAGACTCCGCAGACGTTCCGGGAAGTGATTGGCAGCCTTGGAGATGCTTGTGCGTTTTCCTCCCGATGTCGCCGTGCTTTCCATCTGGCTACCGCCTGTCGTCGCAAGCTGATCCAGAGCAACCTGCGCCTGGCGGTTCATATCGCCCGTCGTTACGGTCAGCACGGTATCCCCATGTCTGACCTCATTCAGGACGCCAACGTTGGCCTGATCAAGGCGGTGGAGCGTTTTGATCCTACCAAAGGCTTCCGGTTCTCGACCTATGCCTACTGGTGGATCAGTGAGGAAGTCAAACGCTGCCTGCAGCGGGGAACCCGTCTGGTGCACACACCGGAGAACGTGGTAGACGAGATTCGTCAGCTGCACAAGGTGTCCCTGAGAATGCATCAGAGCCTCGGTCGGACACCCTCGCAATCGGAGCTGGCCCGGGAGATGGAAGCCAGTCCGTCCAGGATTGGTGAACTGAGAGCGCTGGCGACCAGAGAACTGTCCACGGACGTGCCACTGGTGGAAGATGGCTCGGTTACCCTGGGCGACAGCCTGGATGCCGGTGACCAGATGGCGCCGGATCATCCGATGTCCGACAGGGATCGCCGCAGAACCCTGACGTCCATGCTCAGCGAGCTGAGTGATCGGGAGAAGGATATCCTGTCGCGCCGGTACGGTCTGGGTTTGCCGGAGCCGGAAACTCTGCAGGTGATTTCCGATGACCTGGGTATCAGTCGTGAACGGGTGCGACAGATCGAGAAAACAGCGTTGCGGAAATTGCAGAGCCGCTTTGAAACTCCCGAAGATGCATTTGGAGCCTGATCATCAAATGCCCGCAATCCATCAGTGTGCGGCGTGGAGAAGAAAGAACCAGGCGGCCGCTGTGAGCTGGCAGACCAGCACGACCGAGGTCAGAAGAAGTCGAAGCCGCAGATACCAGACCGGCCAGTACACTCTCATCCAACGTGCGTCCACCAGGTAGAGTGCCAGATAGGCGCTGGTATAGAGCACAATCTGGCCGGCAACAGGCAAAAGCAGACCAACGCCCGCAGCCACGAAAAACACCTGGCTGAGTAACATGGTAATCAGAGGCGAGAGGGGATAGCAGCAGTTATCCAGCTGCATGGCGATGGGCCAGTAAACGCCGGCCATGAACGCAAGAATGCCTGCGCTGTAAAGATAGAAATAGCCAACCAGCGCCACGCTGTACTGGGGCATGAAAAACAGCCCCGCCAGAAGGCCGATAAAAGGAATCAGTCCGGCGATGCCGACCAGGATGGCAAGTCTTGCTACTGCGATCACGTTTTCTGCCTCTGCACCCTGATTCGCATGGGTTCAATTTCTGACGGATCCATGCCAACCATTTCATGGTAAGCCGAGGGGTGCACCACCTGGGTTTCCCGGATATCGAAGGAGGCCAGGGTATCCTGTATCTGCCAGGCACTGCGGAACAGGCTGGTGGTCCCGTTTTTATCGGAAAGAAGAAGCGGCTGTCCATCCATACTCAGGCGGGCCATGTAGTGTTGGCCCTCAAGCGAGAGAATCTCAAGCAGATCGATAACAGGGCTCTGCAGGCTTCTGAGTTGGTCGAGGGTGATTCGCACAGTAAAGCTCCGGGGTTTGAAACACTCCAGAACTTACGACCCCCCGGCCTATTGAGATCATTGGCTCAGTAAATAGCATTGCCGGTGCTGCGGGCACTGAACCAGGTGATCGTTCACCATGCCGGTGGCCTGCATGAAGGCGTAGACAATGGTGGGGCCCACAAAGGTAAAACCGGATCGTTTCAGCGCCTTCGACATGGCTTCAGATTCGGGGGTTGCGGTGGGAACCTCGGAAAATGAACGCCATTGGTTCTGAATCGGCTGGTTCTCGACAAAGGACCAGAGAAAATCGCTGAAACCAATACCTCGGTCCAGAAGATCCAGGTAGCCCCGGGCATTCTTGATTACCGACTGTACCTTCAATCGGTTGCGGATGATGCCCGGGTCGGTCAGCAGCTCCTCTACCCGGGAATCGTCGTAGCGTACGATCTTTTCCGGATTGAAGTTATCGTAGGCCGCTCGGTAATTCTCCTGTTTTCGCAGGATGGTGATCCAGCTCAGGCCGGCCTGCTGGCCGTCCAGGCAGAGTTTTTCGAACAATGCGAGGTCATCGTATTCGGGGCGGCCCCACACGGTATCGTGATAGTGAACGTAAAGTGGGTCGTCGCCGCACCATGGGCAGCGTTCGGGATTATCCATACATCGACCTGTGTTTTCTGTATTTGGCCCGGATTTGTCCTACGGGCTTTTACGGCGAATAGTGCGCTGGAACAGCGGCTCCCAAGAGGCCTCCATGGGCTCGGCATCCACCAGGGCAAAGTCGTGTGGTGGCGGCTCAAGTAATGTGAGCTCCGGCCATACCGGCCGGATTCCCCGGTACACTACGGTCACCAGATAGCCTTCAATGTAGCAGCAGGCCGCCTGCCAGTCCTGTTCGGGTTGATCGCCGTAGATCTCGAAGTTTTTCCTTACTTCCAGTGTCTGCAGGTTGCCGGCAATACCTCTTCCGGTTGCTTTTAACCAGGCCTCTTTCAGGGTCCAGACCTTGAGGAACGTGTTGGAGTCGTCCTCCCGGAACAACCATTCCTGTTCGACGGGAGAGAACCAGCGTTTCACCACTTTCTGCCACTGAGCATGGCGCTGACAAGGCTCCAGATCCAGTCCAATGGGTGAGCCTGCACGGGTGGCGCAGGCGGAGAGACCCTGGCTGTGACTGAGAGACAGTTGCCAGCCTTCAGGCGTGCCCGAGGCATTGGGGCGTCCCGACACCGGGCAGCAAAGTTCTGGAGAGACCTTAGCTGACTTGCCAATGGCCTGGCGAATCAGCCAGCGACTGGACAGGTACTCCCGTTCCCGGGGGCCGCTGAATTTACTTGCTGTCTGGCGTTCATAGTCGCTCAGCCAGTTCGGGTGGGCCGTCTCTGGCCCATCTGTCTGGTGGCAAAGCCAGACAGATGGGCGGGCATCAGGGCTGAAGTCGTTGGATGAGCCAGCCATCGCCTTCCCTCACATATTCAAAGCGATCGTGAAGCCGGCTGGGCCGGCCCTGCCAGAATTCAATACGGTCGGGGACAATTCGATAACCGCCCCAGAAACTGGGCAGGGGCACTTCGCCATCGCTGAATTTTCGCTTGATCTCAGCCACCTTCTGTTCGAGCAGTCCTCGGGAGGTGATGGCCTTGCTCTGCTCGGAAACCCAGGCGCCAATCTGGCTGCCCCTTGGTCGCGATGCAAAGTAGCGCAGGGATTCGGCCTTGCTGACTTTTTCGACGGCGCCCTGGATCCGTACCTGTCGATTCAGTCCGATCCAGGGGAACAGCAGGGCCGCCTGGGGGTTTTCTTCCATTTCCCGGGCTTTCCGGCTGCCGTAGTTGGTATAGAAAACGAACCCCTGGTCGTCGAAGTATTTCAGCAATACCGTGCGGAGGTCCGGCATGCCATCCCGCCCCGCGGTCGCCAGCGACATGGCGTTGGGTTCGAGAATGCCTGCCTCCCGGGCATCTTCAAACCAGGTCTGGAACTGCCTGACCGGATTACCGTCCAGCGCGTCGCGATCCAGCCCCTCGCTCTCGAAATCACGACGCATATCGCCGATGTCCATAATTTTTCCTCTCCTTCGAGTTTAACTGGGCCGGGATAAATACGACTCCGAAGCATATCGGGTTCAGGCCTGTCTGTCAGCGCTGCTTATGTCTGAATCGGTTACATAAATCCAACAATAAAATGAGACCCGGTTCACAGCGAACTCGTATTTCTGTCGACATTGATGCAGGTCAGCAATCAATAGCAGGGAAAGCTGGCCCGTTCGCACACACCAACAAAAGGTCTGAACAAGATGATGTCCAACTATGATTTGCCCCTTGTCGTCGCATCGTTCCTGATCGCTGTGCTGGCGGCTTATGCGGCCCTGTTTTTTGGTGCCAGGCTGGCCAACGCTAACACCGACGAGCGTCGGAAGTGGCTGTTCGCCGGCGCCCTGTTGATGGGAACCGGTGTCTGGACCATGCACTTTGTGGGCATGCGGGCCATGCCGATGGATGTCGCCATGTCGTTCGATGTCCTGATGACGGCGGTTTCCTGGTTTGCCGCTGTGCTTGCCTCCGGCGTTGCACTGCACATCATCGGGCGTGAGCGTCTGGGATCGCCCCTGTTTATCGGTGCGACGCTGTCCATGGCCGGCGGCATTGTGGTCATGCATTACCTGGGGATGTACGCGATGCGAATGTCAGCACCGCCGACATTCAATATCGGGTTTCTCATCGTTTCCATCGTGATTGCCATCGTTGCTTCCGGGGCCGCTCTTGCCCTGTGCCGTAAACTACAGGACATGGACGGTTCAGGATCCATGGCCACTCAGTTTGTGGCTGCTCTGGTCATGGCTGCGGCGATCTGTGGCATGCACTACACCGGCATGATGGCGATGACCTTCCCTGAAGGTACCGTACCGTCGGCTGATAATGGCCTGCAAGGGGCCTGGATGGGCATACCACTGGCCGTTTTCTGTATTGCGCTGCTCGCTGTCGCATTGGTGGTCACTGTTATGGACGTGAAACACCAGCGTGAACTTGCGGTGTTCAAGGCAGAAGAAGACCTGCGGGTGGCAGAGCTCGCTTTCACCGATCCTGTCACCGGGCTGCCGAATCGTTCAGCACTGGAACAACGAATGCTGGATATCCTTGCTCGGGACAACGCAGGTGGTAACCCGTTTGCCCTGATTTTCCTCGATATTGCCAACTTTCGTGAGCTTTCCACTGGCATGGGTGACGAATCGTTGAATGCGGTAGTCAGGGAAATCAGTGCAGCACTGCGGGATCAGATGTCGGAGCCGGTATTTCTGGCCCGGTATTCGGCCAGCGCCTTCTTTGCCCTGGTGCCGGATCATGAGGACAGTCAGCACGCGTTCATGTACAAGCGGCTACGGCAGATTGATGAGCGCATCGGGACTCCGGCGATGCAGGTCACCTGGCGTGCGGGTCAGTCCGCTTATCCGGTTACCGGCAACTCCACACGCAAGCTGTTGCGCGCTGCCATGGTGCCCAGAGATCTTAACGAGATTGGCCAGTTTGCGAACATGGTTTCTGACCCGGAACTGGTGTTGCCGGGTCATAACCGCCACAGCTGACAAACCGGCACAAGGCCGACTATCCTTGTGAACAGGCAGGTGGGAAAGATTGCCCCGAGAATCCGCCGTTTATAAGGAGATGTCCGTGGCTCAAAGCCGTAAACGCAGTCACATGTCCAGGAATCTGTTGATTGGATTCCTGGCCCTTCTGATTCTGTACACCCTGGCCGGTTTCCTGCTTCTTCCCTGGTGGCTCGAGCGGCTGGTGCCGGAGCAGCTGGATCAGCGCATGGGCTGGCAGGCAGAAATCACCGAGATTCATACCAATCCATTTACCTTGCGGGTCGAAGCACTGGGGTTGTCGGCAGCCGACACTGATGGTGAACAGGTGGTTGGCTTCGATCGGCTCATGGTAGACATGAATTTTTTCCAGCTGGTTCGTGGTATTGCCGGTTTTGAAGCGATTCAACTGGACGAGCCTTACGTTCGGGTGGATCTGCTGGAGGACTACAGCGTTAATTTCGCCAGGGACTGGCAGGCGGCCAATGCGGAGCCTGCCGAGGCAGAGCCGGCAGCCGGGCAATCCGATGACTCGGCCGCGCCGCCGAGGCTTTATTTCGGGAGAATCGAGCTCAACGGCGGTGAAATGCTGTTCCGGGATTTCACCAAGGAGACTATGGCAGAGTTCCGGATCATCCCGCTGGATCTGACCCTGAACGATCTGGCTACCTGGCGCCGGGAGGGACAGGATAGCGACTATTCCCTGCTGGCGGCATTGGGTAGCCAGACCATCGAGTGGCAGGGCGATCTGAGTGTCGCACCGTTCTATTCCAACGGTACCCTCAAAGTGTCATCGGTGGATCATGAAACCCTGGCGCATTTTCTGGCACCGTTTTTCCCCTATGACCTGCGTGGTGGCAGCGTTACCCTCAGCTCGGACTACGAAGTGCAGGCCGGTGACGTTTTTTACCTGGAAACGACCAACGGTCAGCTGGAACTCGATAATCTTGCGGTTGCCCTGGATGAGCAGAGTGAACAGGCCAGGTTGAGCAACGCCATGCTGTCTGTGGATGCCATCGGTTTCGACCTTAACCGGCGGGAGGTCCGCATTGGCCAGGTTTCTCTGGATAACCTCGAACTCGCCCTGGCGCGGAGCGCAACCGGAGAGATCGACTGGTTGGCGCCGCTGTCATCCGATGACGGTGAGGCTGCAAGCGCCGGCGAAGCTTCCGCCGGCGGCGAGCCATTCCGTTGGTCCGTTGCGGGTGTAACGCTTTCCGGAGGGCGTGTGCTATGGCAGGACAGTCAGCCGGCGACGGCGGCTGAAATTGCCCTTGAACAGCTCTCGGTTTCAATTGGCGAACTCAGCCATCAACTTGACGAGCCGGTAACTTACAAGGTGGCCGGAACGCTGGTCAGTGGCGGGAAGCTTTCTTTGAACGGCCAGGTAACCCCTGCGCCGTTTACGTTGGAGGCTGCCATTTCCGGCAGCGATGTCTCACTGGCGGCCTTCGAGCCCTACGTTCAGGAAGGCGCCAACCTTGCCATAACCACCGGCACTCTGGCGGTGGATGGCAATCTGGATCTCGACGGCCAGCAGGAACCTCTCACCGGCACCTTCAGCGGTACTGCGGAAGTGGCCGGCCTTGACCTGAAGCTGCCTGACAGTTCCGGATCTCTGGTGTCGTGGCAAACCCTGCGCCTGGCGCCGATTGAATACAACGTCTATCCCGCCCGGCTGGAAATCGGCACCGTGACCCTGGCGCAGCCGGTTATCAACATCGTCCGAAATACCGACAGTGTCCATAACGTGGAGCGTATTGCCAGGACAAACGGTTCAGCCGAAGAACAGGAACCGGCTGCGGACGCTCAGGGAGCGGGGGATTCCGAACCGGAGTTCATTTTCCGCATTGGCCAGCTGATGCTCGAGGATGGTGAGCTGGCTTACACTGATCGTACTCTGGACCCGGTCTTCACTACATCGTTCGATGAGCTGAATGGCAGCGTAACCGGGCTGAGCAACATTTCCCCTCAGCAGGGCAAGGTGTCCATCCGGGGCCGCGTTGGCGGCGTGGCGGATCTGGATTTTGAGGGTACCATTGGCACACTCGGAACAGAGGATGTCAGTGACCTGCAGTTGATGATGCAGGATGTGTCGCTGCCCGCGCTCTCGCCTTATTTTGGTCGATACCTGGGCTATGGCGTGGACAGTGGCAAACTGAATCTGAATCTGGATTACGAAATTGCCGGCTCAAGAATTGATGCCTCCAATCTGGTGGTGATGGATCGCCTTGAACTGGGATCCGCCATAGCCAGCGATGAGGCCGTCAACGCGCCGGTCAAGCTGGGTCTGGCCCTGTTACGGGACAGCAAAGGGGTTATCGAAGTGGACCTGCCCATCAGCGGCGATCTGTCCGACCCGGACTTCAGCGTCGGCAAGGTGGTGATGCGGGCATTTGTGAACCTGCTGGCGAAGGCGGCTGCGTCGCCGTTCAGTATGCTTGGCTCGATTGCCGAACTGGCCGGCCTGAGCGGGGAAGAGCTTGGCAAGGTAAGCTTTATTCCCGGTAGTATCCAGTTGGCCGAGGGTGAGGCCGAAAAGCTGGCAGCACTGGCAGACGCGCTGCTGGAACGGCCAGACCTTCTTTTGAATATCCGGGGCAACATTGAACCCCAGGCAGACGGACTTGCGCTATTGCGGGACGATCTGACCGCCGGCGGTAAGCAGGAACTGTCCGAGGAGGCATGGCAGGAGGCCCGTGAAGCCTACCTGGCGGGTGAGCGCTCACTGGCGCCGGAGGCTTTGAGCAACCTGGCGTCCTCGCGAGGTGTAACCCTGCGCAATGTCCTGCAGCAAACCCACGGAGTACCGGCTGATCAGTTATTCCTGCTTGATCCGGCTCGAAATGCGGAAGTGGGAGGCGAAGGTAACGTTATCGTCGCGTTCAACCTGGATGTTCGTTGAATTCAGGGGGCCTTGAAACCGGTCAGAAAACCAGCTGGTAACTGGAGGCCCCATTTTTCAACGAGTTGCCGGTATCGACCGTTGTCCACCAGTGGCGCAAGCAGTCGCAGCATCTCGTCTGCGGTCGCAGCCCCGCCCTTTTGGGCGATGATGCTGAGCCGATAGCGCTGGTCGGGCTCATTTGAGATCAGTAATGTGTCCCAGTCCTCCGGATGCCGCGCGAGGTGCCGCTGCAGGTAGGAGTAGCTGACAATGGCGACCTCTGCAACGGACGGCCGGTCGGCCTTGATCAGATTTATGTTGCGGCTGTGGCTGTCGGAAAACTCGATATCGAATGTCTGTTCCAGTACCGAATTGTCGGTTTCGAACCCGGTAAAACCATAGTGATAGCCTGAAATGGCGACGATGGATCGGCTGTGCAGATCGTCAAAGAATGAGGAATCTCTGCCCGGTTTCTTGAGAGCGACATACAGTTCTTCGTCGGCCAGGATCGGACGGCTGATGTCCACTTCCTTCTCTGTCCAGCCCCAGTCGGGACTTTCAAAGAAGATGACGTCGTAGAGGCCGGCGTCGAAATCCAGGTATCGTCGCTTGGGCGAGGTATGAAAGACCCGGAAGGATACCGTTGGGTGGGCTTGCTCAAGTTCCTTCAGCAGGTCTCCGAGCAGGCCTGTGGCTTCCCCGCTGTTGCCAACACCGGCGACTGGAGGAAAGTGGTAAACGCCCACAGTGATTTCGGTTTCGTTTGCATGAACCGGCGCCGTTGCCAGCACAATAGCGGCAGTAAGGATGGCCAGCAGTTTCCGAATATGGGCTTTGGCGGACACGGTATCCCCGGTTGTGTAACAATTGAATACGCATTCAGAATAGCACGGGGATTTTGTGCATCTGAAGCAAAAGATTATGAACTAATGCAAAACAGGTCTGTATGTGATGGGTAACGTTGCCAGCCATTTTTTCGCCTATGTTTCCCGCCTGCGCTGGATCAAGCGCTGGGGGCTGATGCGAAATGCCATTGAGGAAAATGTGGCCACCCATTCCTGGGAGGTGGCAACACTCGCCCACGCCCTTGCCATTATCCGAAACCGGCATTTTGGCGGCCAGGTGAACACCGACCGCATTGCCGCGGCCGCGCTTTACCACGATGCGACGGAAGTGATTACCGGGGATATGCCGACACCGGTGAAATACCATTCGAAGGTGATGCGTGAGGCATTCGGAGACATCGAGCACAAGGCCGAGGCCGAGCTGCTGGCGCTGTTGCCGGAGGATCTGCGGGAGGATTTCTCGCCCTACGTTCGGGAATCGCAGTTACCGGCAGAAGACAAAGAATTGATCAAAGCCGCCGACAGGCTGTCGGCGTGGCTCAAGTGCCAGGCGGAGATCCGGGCCGGCAACAAGGAATTCGAGCCGGCCGCCCGACAGATCCGCCAGCGGCTGGACGCAGACGGACTGCCAGAGGTTGCCTATTTCCTGAAGGTGTTTGCCCCCAGTTATGAGCAACCCCTGGATAACCTGCTCGGTTGAAAGTTTCTCAGGGCTTAACTGTTACCCGCGGAACCAACCAGCCCGCCACGCAGGCCATCGCGCTGCAAATGCTGGCGAACGGTGTCCTCGGGGCTGCCGGCCAGTTCCCGGAACATGCCCATGGAGCCCAGCAGCGCTGAGGATTCATAGGGTACGAATACCCGCTCACCCTCTTTTGCCATATTCGGCAGAACCTTGATATAGCTCTGGCCCAGCAGGTAGCCAATAACCGTCTGCTTGTTCTCTTCGGAGTCACCCATGGCGCTGAGCACCAGTCGAATGGACTCCTGCTCGCCCTGGGCCCGGAGAATGGCGGATTCCTTGTCGCCCTGGGCATTCAGAATGGCGGACTCGCGCTGGCCCTGGGCCATGGCGATCGCCGCCGACTTTTCGCCCTCGGCTTCGGTGACCGTGGCCCGGCGCTTTCGTTCCGCAGCCATCTGCAGGCGCATGGCTTCTTCCACTTCTTCGGGCATGCTGATGTCCTGGACCTCGACCCGGGTAAGCTTGACGCCCCACTTTGAAGCGGCCTCTTCCATCTCTGCCTGGATAGCGTTGTTCACCTCGCTGCGGGATTCAAACAGCTTGTCCAGTTCCATCTTGCCCACCACCGAGCGCAGAGTGGTTTTTGCCAGAACTTCTACCGCCTGGCTCATGTTGGCCACTTCATAAACGGCCCGGCGGGGGTCAATAATCTGGTAGTAGAGGGCGCCGTTGATCTTAACCGTCACGTTGTCGGTGGTTACTACCGGCTGTCCCGGGAAGTCCATAACCGTTTCCCGGCGGTCAATCCGGACTTCATCGCTCATCACCGGATGATAATCCTCGCCCATGCGCACGTAGCGAAGCATGGTGATCGGCCGTGGCCGCTCGATGAAGGGAATGATGATGTTCACGCCGCTTTCGAGGATCCGGTTGAACGAACCGAGGCGCTCAATAACCATGACCTCGGATTGGCGCACGATGACCAGCCCCTTGGCAATGATGAAGATGCCGATGGCGACCAGAATCAGGCTGATGATCAGCCCGGGTGAAAGATACTGTTCCATGCTTACTGTTCCTTGTGTGTGATCGTCTCAACAACGGCGGTGGTGCCGTCAAACTGTTTGAAAATGACGTCGGTTCCTTCCGGTAGGTCGGTTTCTCCGGTGTCAGTCACTCGCAGGCGATAGAAATCACCATTGACCTTGATGCCAGTCGCACCGTCGAAATCCCGCTTCAGGGTCTGGTAACGCCGGCCCTGCTCCACGCCCGTACCGGTTGTGCCATAAGCCACGCCCTTTGGTGAGAAGCGCGGCCGAATCCAGCGAATGGCGACAGGCACCAGGATTCCCGAGAACAGCCCCATACCGGCCAGCTGCCATTCGAATGGTATGTCCAGAAAGGCCAGCAAGGCGGTCAGCGCGGCCGCGATGCCCAGGGCCAGAAGTAACAGAACACCTGAGGCCAGTTCCGCCAGGCTCAGCACCAGGGCCAGGATCAGCCAGAAATGCGTAAGACTCCATTCCATACAGAAAATCCACAGGTTCGGGGGAGGTAGAGGGTCGGTGTCGTGCACCGACCAACGGCACAGGATTGTACCGGAAACCGGGTGCCGCGTCAGAGGGTGGCCGGAATGCCATGTGGCCTGGTTCACTAAAGCCATATCCCGCCGGCAGGCAATTGGTAGAGTATCTGCTTTAATTGATGTGCCTACAATCAAGAGGTCTGTGACCATGAAGAATCTGAAGAACAAAGTTGCCGTTGTTACCGGTGCCGGTTCGGGTATCGGCCGCGCGCTCGCCAGATCGCTGGCGGACCGGGGCTGCCGGCTGGCGCTGTCTGACGTCAATGAGGCAGGCCTCGTGGAAACCGCGGAAGCGCTTGAAGGCGCCGATGTGAAGACCTACTCGCTGGATGTGTCTGATCGTGATGCCATCTTTGCCCATGCGGAGGAGGTTGTGAAAGATTTCGGCCAGGTCAATCTGGTCATCAACAACGCGGGCGTTGCCCTGTCTGCCACGGTCCGCGAGATGACCGACGAGGACTTCAAATGGGTCATGGACATTGATTTCTGGGGCGTTGCCCATGGTACCCGCGCCTTCCTGCCACATCTGATTGCCTCGGGCGATGGCCATGTAGTGAACGTGTCCAGTGTGTTTGGCCTGATCGGCGTGCCCAAGCAGAGCGCCTACAACGCCGCCAAGTTTGCGGTGCGCGGATTCACCGAAGCTCTGCGCCAGGAAATGAAGCTGGAGAACCAGCCGGTGGCGGTGAGCTGTGTGCACCCTGGGGGTATCCGCACAAACATCGCCAACGCGGCCCGAATGGGCAAGTCCGAGAACGCCGTCGCCCAGCGTAAAGGTTTCGATAAACTCGCCATGACCACGCCCGAGAAAGCCGCAGAAACCATTGTAAAAGGCATCCTCAAGAATGAGTCCCGCATACTGGTGGGCCCGGATGCCTGGGGTATTGATGCGATCAACCGTCTGCTGGGTTCCGCTTACCAGCCGCTGGTGGAGCGTTTCTCCCGCAAGAACCTCTATATCTGAAGAACCGATGCGTGCAGCGGGCCTGAAGGTCGGGCTCGTTGTACGTTTTACAAACAGTTTTTCGGGGCTATACTCGGAAGCTGATCCAAGGAAGAGTCAGCATGAATACGCCTCACCATTCCGACCTGGGGGCCACTCTGGAACAGAGCCGCTCGGGTCTGCGCGACAGCCATCGCCGCTCACTGATGCGGCTGCTTTTTCTGATCACCGGCTCGGCACTGGTGGTTTTCGCATGCCTGCAGTTCCTCAATGGCTACCCCTGGGTGGGGGTTGCTGAGTTGTGTGCCAGCGCGTTGCTGTATTTCGGCGTCTGGCGCCTGAAGTCGACACCGTATTTACAGCAATGGGTCTATGCCTATCTGGTGCCCCTGTTCGCATTCTTCCTGGTGATCATGCTGTTACCGGAAGCCTCGGTGTCCGCTTTCGTCTGGGTGTTGATGATGCCGGTTCTTGCCTACCTGTTGCTTGGCAAGAAAGAAGGCGTGATTCTCAGCGCGCCTTTCATGATCGTCGGCGGCGTTATCTACTACATCCACCTTGACCAGGTCGGCAGCCTCCACGCGATGATCGATCTGCTCAACATGGTGTTGTGCGGTGCACTGATGCTGGCCTTCATTCACATGTATGAGGTTCGCCGTGAAGAGGCCGAACAGCGCCTGGTGGACATGGCCCAGACGGACGCACTGACCGGCCTCGCCAATCGCAGTAACTTCCAGGGCACGTTGAACCGCACCATCGCCGAGTGTGATCGCAGTGGAGCCGGGTTTGCGCTGGTGGTGATGGATATTGACCACTTCAAGGTTGTCAACGACACCCTGGGCCATGAGGCCGGAGACTTTGTTCTGAAGAACATCAGCCGATGCCTGACCGAGCGCCTGAGAAGCACCGACTTTGTCGGCCGCCTGGGTGGCGAGGAGTTCGGCCTGATTCTCAGGGATGTGAAACCGGCGGATGCATTTGTCCTGATGGACGAGCTGCGTCAGCGAATCTCCGAGCGAGAACTATCTTACGGCGATGCCCGCATCCGGGTAACTGCCTCCTTCGGGATCGCCCAGTGGCCAGACCATGGTCGCGAGGCCGAAAGCCTGTTCCGGGTTGCCGATCGCTGGCTCTACAGCGGCAAGCGAGCCGGGCGAAATCGGGTTGTAGGGGCTGGCCATAACCCCCGTCAGCTTGAGATTCTGACTGTCGAAGCCGGCTGATTCCGGTATTCTTGGGCCATCATCCTCCTGCAAGATTGAAGTAGCCCATGTGTGAACTGCTGGCCATGAGCGCCAATACGCCCACCGACCTGTGTTTCAGTTTCACCGGCCTGACCCGTCGGGGCGGCCAGACCGGCCCCCACAAGGACGGCTGGGGTGTGGCCTTCTACGAAGGCAAAGGCGTGCGGGCCTTCCACGACGCCGACGCCAGCGCCAGTTCCCGAATCGCCGAAGTGGTCCAGACTCATCCCATCAAAAGCGAAGTAGCCATCTGCCACATCCGCCAGGCCAACGTCGGCGCAATCTGCCTGGCCAACACCCACCCGTTCATGCGCGAACTCTGGGGCCGCTACTGGGTATTCGCCCACAACGGCCAGCTCTCCGGCTTCCGTTCAAATCCGGGCTTCTACGAGCCGGTCGGCACCACCGACAGCGAAGCCCTGTTCTGCGATATCCTCAACCACCTGCGCAGCCATTGCGACCGGAACACCCCCACCGACGACATCACCGATCGGCTCGTGCGCTTGTCGAAGGCTTACGCCAGCCAGGGCGTGTTCAACCTTCTTCTGAGCAACGGCGACTGGCTGTTCACCTACTGCACCACCAAAATGGCCAGCATTACCCGACGGGCACCGTTCGGCCCTGCCCGTTTGAAAGACGCGGACGTGACGGTGGATTTCGAATCGGAAACGACGCCCAACGACATCGTCAGCGTGATCGTTACTGAACCTCTGACCACAGATGAAAAGTGGGATGTTTACCAGCCAGGTGAATGGCGGCTTTGGCGAAAGGGAGAGGTTATTCGATCCGGAGTGGCCAAAGCGGGCAGCTGATCTCTGCCAGATCAAGCGGATGAGTGGGTGGGGAGGCCTTTGTGCAGGGAAAAAGATGTCTGAGCGCAGCGAGTTGTTTTTCCCGGAACAAAGGCCTCCCCACCTGCTTGTCCGCGTAACTCCCAAGATTACTGCAGAGTCCGTCGATTACCCTTCTGGTACTGCGGTGCAATATGCGCCTGGATTTCTTCCTTGAAACGGGCAATCAGGTCGCTGTTGTCATGATCCCAGGGATGGAAACCCGGCTTGAAATACTCCAGCCATGTGGGAATCAGGCTTGAGAAGGTGCCGTTTACGCCCCAGAGTCGCCAGAGGCCGGTAGCCGTGTCTTTCAAAGAGAAGTTCTTGCGGTCGTTCAGCATCATCCGGCTGGTGAAATAGGTGCTCATGACACCCAGGGCCGCTGTGCTGAACGCCAGATAAAAGGTTCTTTCGGCGTAGGTGCCGCCCGCCGCCTGGAACACGTCGAAGGCAACCGCCTTGTGCTCGGTTTCTTCAATCGCGTGCCAGACCCATAGTGGGCGCATGGATTCATCCATATCTTCGCGTACATCGTCACGGGCCAACAGCATGTCGGCCATCATGGCGGTGAGGTGCTCCAGGGCACAGGTGATAGCCAGCTGGTGGCGTTTGGGCAGTTTTTTGGTAATGCCAAGAACCACTTCCAGGTGTTTCTCGAGCTCTTCCACCGGCATGCCCTGGTCACGAACGTGCTGGTTCATGGCAATGTGCTCCAGGGAGTGCATGGCCTCCTGGCCAATGAACCCGCGTATCTCTTCCTTCAGCTTGGGATCGGAGATCTGGTCCCGGAACGCTCTTACCGAATCCACGAAGAACTGCTCGCCCTGCGGAAACAGCACCGAGAGCCCGTTCATGATGTGGCTGATGGTATAGCTGTTATCGACCCAGTAACGGGGCACCTGCTCACCGAATTCAAACCCCATGCGCTGGGCTGTGATGGTGACGTTGCCGGGTGTGTTGGAGGCCCGGGTAACCGGAGCCGTCTTCTTTTCGGCGGTTTTGCTGCTCAGCATGTGTGTACTCCTCACTCTGGCTGATGTCATGGCTTCAGTGTGGGGCAGTCAAGGTCAGGCAGGAATGCGCAAAGGGGACGGCAGTCGATCAGGATGGGACACGGGCAGGAAATTGATTGGCCATGCTGACGGCGACCCGGGTGTGCCGGGCCCCACTGTAGTGGCGGGAGGCATCTGATAGAGTCAGGCCAAGTGCTTCAGCCAACTGAATAATAAGGAATGCCAATGAGCGCAACCGGTCCGGACAAAGAACGGCAGATGCTGGGATTGTTTCTGGTGCCGGGCGCTTACCTGCGGGTTCTGGCCGAGACCGTCCGGCAACTGGGCTATAACGACCGGTTACTCTATGAAGGCCTGGACTTCAGCCCGGACGATCTCAAGTCCAACGACAGCCGTGTGTTTGTCACCGATGCCATCATAATGGCCAAGCGGGCCATGAACCTGGCCGGTCAGGACGGTCTCAGCTTTATGCTGGCCCGGGAGTTGCGGCTGACAATCCACGGCACTCTGGGCTTCGCCGCCCTCACCAGCCCCACCTTCGCCGATGCCCTGGATTCTGTGCGCCGATACCTGCACCTGCGAGTGCCGTTTCTCAGCATGAGCCAGTCCGAAGCAGGGGATCAGGTGCTGGTAAAACTCTGCACCGAATTCGAAGTGCCCGGCCTCTATCCGTTTCTGGCCGAGACCGTCAGCGCCACCCTGATTCTGCTGACCGAACAGCTCCTGGACCGGGAGGACGCGGCAAAACACGGCTTTGCCCTGGAAGACGGCAAGCTGTCGGGTGTCACCGTTCGCCTGAGCGCCCCGGAGCCGCCCTGGTACCGGCAGTTTGCCGACCAGCTTCCCGTTCGGTTCGAATACGGCCAGCCCGACGAAATGATGGTGTTCCCCCGGGAGCTTCTGGAGGTGCGTATGCGTCTGGCCGACGCCGAAGCCTCCCGAATGGCCCGTGACCAGTGCGAGTTCGAACTGCAGAAGGCCCTGAAGGAACAGGGTGACATTGTCCTGGCGATCCGCAACATGCTCCGGATGATGCCGGGCCCCTTGCCGTCACTGGAAGCCATGGCCGAACGGTTCTGCGTCTCGTCCCGCACCCTGAAACGCCGGCTGGCGGACCGGGATACCAGCTATCGGGAAATTGTCGAAGCGGTGCTGAAAGACCGGGCGATCCAGTTGCTCCGTTATACCAACCAATCGGTCAGCGAGATTGCCTACGAGCTGGGGTATGCGGACCTCTCCAACTTCAGCCGGGCCTTCCGGAAGTGGACCGGCAAGTCGGCCAGCGAGTTTCGCGAAGGTGGTCCGGACCCTGCGCCCGAGGTGGGGCCCTGATATTTTGGGACCGCTTGGTTGGGAGCGTGGTCGCAGGGTGGGGCATTATTTTTTCGGGTAAAAACAACTCGCTGCGCTCAGACATCTTTTTCCCCGAAAAAATAATGCCCCACCCCACGCCCTGCTTACAGAAGAGATTGCCGTCTTAATTTTTGTTGCCCTGTCTTAATTTGCTTTTCGTCTCCTATGCCACAATGTTTGGACGGACGGGGGGAAGGAATATTTTCCCGACAGGAAAAAGATGTCTGAGCGAAGCGAGTTGTTTTTCCCGAGGGAAAATATTCCTTCCCCCCGGCCAGCCCCCAAATCAACCCGGCTAGGGCCATAATTGAAACCGGACACCAACCCAAAAGGATGAAAACGAACATGACCCAAAGGCCAAACACCCACAGCAAACTGATCGGCTACCTGCTCTGGATCTTCGGATTCCTGGGTTCGCACCGGTTTTACTACGGCAAACCCGTTACCGGCACCATCTGGTTTTTTACCCTCGGGCTGCTGTTCATCGGCTGGATCATCGACCTGTTCCTGATCCCGGCCATGGACCGGGAAGCGGACCTGCGGTTCCGGGAAGGTGAGGTCAGCTACAACATAAGCTGGATCCTGCTGACCTTCCTGGGGGTGTTCGGAATTCATCGCATGTACATGGGCAAGTGGATTACCGGGATCATCTACCTGTTCACCGGCGGTCTGTTCCTGATTGGCGTGCTGTATGACTTCTGGACCCTGAACAACCAGATTTCCATCCGGAACGAGGAGCGCCGGTTCGGTTGATCTGATCTGGCTAGAGGCCGGCGGCGGTTTCCAGTTCGACCAGGGCCTTTTCCAGATAGTCGAGCATCCGCTGCAGGCTGGGTAGCGTGCGGCGGCAGCCGATGAGGCCGAATTCCACCTGGTCGCCGTAGCTGGTCAGGGTCATGTTCAGGGCCAGGCGGTCCATGGCGATGGAGACCGGGTACATGCCGTCCATCGTGGCACCGTTCCAGTAGCAAGTCTCTCGCGGTCCGGGGACGTTCGAAATCACCACGTTGAAGGTCTGCCATTTTGGTGCCATGCCGGTGAGCAGATTGAACGCTGCCGGCGCCAGAGTCAGGGCGGTGTAGTTGATGATTTCTTCCGCAGACATGTGGGCGTAGCGGTCCTTGGCGGCTTTCACATCCTCATGGATCTGCATCAGCCGGGTCACTGGACTGGTGACATCGGTGTGTAACGAAGCGAGGATAACGCCGACCTGATTGCCGCCGGAGCTGTTGTCCTTGCGCAGGGACACCGGCACCATGGCAATCAGTGGCTTTTCCGGCAGGGCGTCCTGGTTCATCAGGTAGCTGCGCAGCGCGCTGGCGCACATGGCCATCACCACATCATTGACCGTGGTTCCATAGGCCTTGCACACACCCTTTATCCGGCTCAGGCAGTAGGACTGCGCGGCGAAGCGTCGGGAGCCGGTGATCTTCTGGTTCAGGATGCTGCGGGGCGCGTGGAAAATGGAGGAGTAGGCCGGGTCCTTGCGGGCGTCGTTGATGGTTCGCAGCAGTTCCCGGGCCACGGTGGGTACGGTGCCCAGTTGTTTGCCGGATTCACCCAGCAGATGGCCGACACTTCGCCACAGGGACGGGCCGCCATCATCCTTCTCACGGGATGGGCGGGGCGGCATGGCCCAGATCGGCGGCATGTCCCGCTCGCCGGTATCCTGGCACAGCATCTGAGTGACCATCCGCATGGCCGATACGCCGTCCACCAGGGCATGGTGCACCTTGATGTACACCGCAAACTGCCGCTCCCCCAGCCCCTCAATTAGATGAAATTCCCACAGCGGACGCTCACGGTCCATCAGATGGGAATGTTCTGCCGAAACAAACGACAACAGTTCCCTGACCCGCCCCGGTGTCGGCAGTGCTTCGAATCGGAAGTGGTGCTCCAGATCCAGGTGCTCGTCTTCCACCCAGACCGGTTGGCCGAAACGGTAATCCAGGCGCTGATTAAACGGCGGGGTTACCTTCGTGTACTGCCTGAGCCGGTCGGCCAGCTGGGCGACGTAATCATCCGGTGCGTCGTCGGGAAAAGAAAACAGCTGAAGACCGCCCACGTGCATGGGCTGCTGCCGCTTTTCCAGCCAGAGAAAAAGCTGATCCGTAGGGCTGAGAGGTTTCACGGGGCGTCCTTGTTGTCGATATTGTGACAATAGTAGCGCAGATTAGTATCACCTGAGTCGACTCCCGTGAAGTTGCAGCCATCCAGACAGGCCATTGTTCAGGCAGCGATTGATTCCCGCTGATTGGCCCGGACTTCCAGACGGATCTGGTTGCCATCCAGCAACACCGGATAGGTTTTGACCCGCACGGTGTCGTCCTCCAGACAGACACCGGTACGCAGACTGAAATGTTGTTTGTATAAGGGCGATGCCACCACCGGCTCACCTTTCAAATCCCCGGTAATCCCCCGGGCCAGCACATTGGCGCCGCTGAACGGGTCACTGTGGCTGATGGCAAACAACGCCGGCAGCCGATGCGGCAGATAAAACACCGCCACCGGCCCGTCCTCGGTCCAGACCGCGATGCCGGATTCGGGCACCAAATCGTCAACGGTACAGACGGCTTCCCAACGAGTGCGTGGTTTCATGTGTTCCTCCAATGTCGCTATTGCAATCAATCGAATCGTTTTTAGCTTTTCACGCCGATTCGACTTAAAAAATTCTGGTCTGTTGCACCCAGGCGTTAACTGTTGGCCCGGTGAGCGCGGGGGTAGGTATCTTTCCCCGACAGGAAAAAGCTGTCTGAGCGCAGCGAGTTCTTTTTCCCGAGGGGAAAGATACCTACCCCCACGCTCCGCCCCTCAACACCCAGTCTAAGCAGACTCCAAAACAGGCCGACGCTGCCCCCGCTCAACCGTCCACTCCTGAACCGGATCTGCCTGCGAAGGCGCATTAACAAACTCCCGGAAGCGCTTCCGCTTCTCCGGATCCTCGACAGCCGTCTTCCACTCGCACTGGTAGGTTCCAACAATCCCCTCCATGTGCTCCTCCAGCTCCGCACCAATCCCGAGACTGTCTTCCAGCACCACCTCCTTCAGGTACTCCAGACCGCCCTCCAGGCTCTCCATCCAGACACTGGTCCGCTGCAGCCGGTCGGCGGTGCGCACATAGAACATCACCACCCGGTCAATGGTGCGGATCAGCTCCTCGTCAGACAGGTCCGTGGCAAACAGATCGGCGTGCCGGGGCCGCATGCCGCCGTTGCCGCAGACATACAGGTTCCAGCCGTTCTCCGTGGCGATCACGCCAAAGTCCTTGCTCTGGGCTTCGGCGCATTCGCGGGTACAGCCGGAGACTGCCATCTTCACCTTGTGGGGCGCCCGCAGACCCTTGTAACGGTCCTCCAGGCGGATCGCCATGTCCACGCTGTCCTGGACACCGTAGCGACACCAGGTATTGCCAACGCAGGACTTCACGGTACGCAATGACTTGCCGTAGGCGTGGCCAGTCTCGAACCCGGCGGCAATCAGTTTTTCCCAGATCTCCGGCAACTGGCTCAGGGTGGCACCGAACAGGTCCACGCGCTGGCCGCCGGTGATCTTGGTGTACAGGTCGTACTCCTTGGCCACCTCGCCCAGCACGATCAGCTTGTCCGGGGTGATCTCGCCGCCGGGAATGCGCGGCACAATCGAGTAGGTGCCGTTCTTCTGCATGTTGGCCATGAAGGTGTCGTTGGTGTCCTGAAGAGGCACGTGGTCGGTGGCCAGGATGTGCTCGTTCCAGCAGATGGCGAGGATCGACGCCACCGCCGGTTTGCAGATGTCGCAGCCGTGGCCCTTGCCATGCTGGCTGATCAGGGTGCGGAAGGTGCGGATGCCGTTCACCTTCACCAGGTGGAACAACTCCTGGCGACTGTACGGGAAGTGCTCGCAGAGATCTTTGCTGACCTCCACGCCGCGTTTTTCCAGCTCGCTGTCCACTACGTTCTTGAGCAGGGCGGTGCAGCCGCCACAGCCGGTGCTGGCCTTGGTTTCGGACTTGACGCTGCCAAGGTCCGAGCAGCCGGCATCAATGGCGCGGCAGATATCGCCCTTGGTCACGTTGTGGCAGGAACAGATCGAAGCGGTTTCCGGCAGGGCATCGGGGCCCAGGGCCGGCGCGCCGCCCTGGCTCTCCGGAAGGATCAGGGTTTCCGGATTCTCCGGCAGGGTGATGCCATTGAGGGCGTATTGCAGCAGAGTGTCGTAGTGGCTGTTGTCGCCCACCAGAATGGCGCCCAGCAGGGTCTTGCCATCCTCGCTGATCACCATGCGCCGATAGTGGCCGGCCTGCTCATCGTTGAAGCGAATGTTGCGGGCGCCCGGGGTCTGGGCATGGGCGTCGCCGATGGAACCCACGTCTACGCCCAGCAATTTGAGCTTGGTGCTCATGTCGGCTCCGGTGAAAGCAGTGTCTCGATCGCCGTTCAGGGCGGAAGACAAAGTGCGGGCCATGGTGTAGCCGGGGGCCACCAGGCCGAAAATCTTCTGTTCCCAGAGCGCGCACTCGCCAATGGCGTGCACATGGGGGTCCGAAGTGGTGCAATGGTTGTCGATCACGATGCCGCCGCGCTCGCCGATCTCCAGTCCACTGGCCCGGGCCAGGGCGTCCTGGGGCCGAATGCCTGCGGAGAAGACGATCAGGTCTGTCTCGAGGAAGGATTCGTCGCTGAAATTCATGCGCAGACGGGCATCCTCGCCCTCGGTGATCGCTGTGGTCGCCTTCTCGGTGTGTACCTGAACGCCCAGCTCCTCAATCTTGTGGCGCAGCAGGGCGCCGCCATCGGCATCCAGCTGAACCGGCATCAGCCGGGGCGCAAATTCCACCACGTGGGCTTCCAGTCCCAGGCTCTTGAGCGCATTGGCAGCTTCAAGACCCAGCAGGCCGCCGCCTACCACCACGCCTGTGCGGGCACCTTCCGAGCTGGCGCGAATGGTATCAAGGTCATCGAGGGTCCGGTAAACCAGGCAGTGCGGGCGGTCATTGCCCTTGATGGGGGGCACAAACGGATAGGAGCCGGTGGCCAACACCAGTTCGTCGTACCGGTAGCCGCCACGGGGCGTTTCCAGGGTGCGATGTTCCCGGTTGATGCCGGTTACCTGTTCGTTCAGGTGCAGTTGAATGCCCTGCTCGGTGTACCACTCCAGCGTGCCCATGGCGAGATCGGCATGGCTGGAGCCGCCGAAATACTCGGACAGGTGAACCCGGTCATAGGCCAGCTGTTTTTCCTCGCCGAACACGATGATCTCGAAATCGGCAGCGGCCGGGCTGGCGCAGAATTGTTCCAGGAAGTGATGGCCGACCATGCCGTTGCCGACGACTATCAGGGTTTTCTTGCTCATGGGTCTGTCCTCTTTCCAGAGCGGCTCATGCCGCCGCCTCGCAGTAGTTCTTGCCGAATGCAATGAAGTCCCGGTAGCGGGAAATATCGTCCTGCTGCTGAATTCGCTGGCTGTACCAGGGGCCGTCCCGGGTGTCGCCCAGCAGTACGGCGCCGGTCAGCCGCTGATTCCGGATCAGCAGCCGGCAATAGTGGTTCTGTTCGTGGTCCTGCCAGACCACGGATTCGGTGTCCCCGTCGGGGCTGATCTGTCCGCAGGAGAAAATCGGAACCCCGCTGATCTTCAGGCGGGTTGGTGTATCCACCGGCCGATACTCGGCGTCTGGAGTGTTTCCGTTGAGCACGCCTGCAAGCACCTCGGCCTGCTGGTATCCGGGCTCCACCAGTCCGAAGGTGGCGTTTCCCAGCTGACAACACTCACCCAGCGCAGAGACTGCCGGATCGCTGGTGCGTAGCTGCCCGTCCACCAGAATGCCGCGATCGCACTCCAGACCGGCAGTCCGGGCAAGCTCGGTAGCAGGCGTGATACCGGTGGCGAATAGCACCAGATCCGTGCTGACGAGAGTTTCGTCATCCAGCTGGACGGCCCGGACCGTTGATCGCCCGAGCAGAGCTTTGGGAGCGGTTCCGGTGCGAATATTTACGCCCCGCTCTTCCATGTGCTGTTGCAGGAGCTGACCCCCGATTCTGTCCAACTGACGGTTCAGAAGATGGCCGCTGCGGTGCAGCAGGGTGACGGCCATACCACGCTGGCGGAGACCTTCAGCGGCTTCCAGGCCAAGAAAGCCTCCGCCGACGACCACCGCTCGCCGATGGCGGCCAGCAGACTCAATCAGGGTCCTGGTGTCTTCCAGGTCCCGGAAGGTCATGACACCCGGAAGGTCTGCGCCCGGTAGCCCCGGTTTTGCAGGCCGAGATCCGGTGGCCAGCACCAGATGGGTATAGGGTTGCACCCGACCGGATCCGGTGGTCACCGTCTGATCTTCCCGATTGATGGTGACTACCGGTTCTCCGTTGCAGACTTCAATGCCGTTGTTCCGAAACCACTGGTCCTGCTGCAAGGCCAGCGAAGCTTCATTTGTTTCACCGGCGAGCAGCAGCGAGAGTTGTATCCGGTTGTAGGCAGCGGAACCTTCACCGTTGAACACGATGATGCGGGTAAACGGTCTGACTCGCCCACGGCAGAGAGCTTCCAGCAGGCGTTGCGAAACCATGCCGTGCCCGCAGATCACCAGTGTCGATTCAGTGTTTCCTGTCATTTCGCTCGAACCCGTACTTTCCGACCAAACAAAAAAAGCCGGAGCATCTATTCCCAAGGGGAAATCGATGGTCCGGCGCCAATGCCAACAACAATGATCTGATGGTCCGGCCTGATCCTTGGCCGGGACATTCGTCCTTACCAATTGCAAAGCGATCTTCGTGCCAGTTCTTCGAACCTTTAAAAATCATACGGTTAGCGTTTTTCAGGGTTGCTATCACCTGTACGAACACTTGAAAACTGCCCTGCGACGGGGCGGATTGCACGGTTTTGGGCCAGATGCGGTGGCGCGGTAATTGCTGCGCACTGGCAAGAGGTTGGTTACGCGAGTGACTGATCTGACCGTGATTGTCGCATTAGAGGCTGTCTGCCTCCGGAGTCTGTTATGAACACCAAACGTGCCGCCGCCTATAAATCGCCATCCGCGGGCGACTACCTGATTGCCTCGAAAAGCTGCGAGTTGATGAACCTCCAGTACTTCTTGCAGATGGGCAAACTGGTCCAGTGCATCAGCAATCTGGTACATGCACTGCAGTGCGAGCGGGGTGCGTCTAACGTGTTTCTTGGTTCTTCCGGCGAAAAGTTTGCCCAGGAGCGAAAACACCTGGTTGCGACGTCGGATCGGCTCCGTTCGGAGTTCGAGCAGGCCCTTGCCGAGATTCACCAGGAACTCACGGCGCATCCTGTCAGTAGCCGCCTGCTTAACCAGCTTGCGAGCGCCCTTCACGGCCTTGAGGGTCTGCCGGAACTGCGACGGTGTGTGGTGGCCCGGAAAGTAACCGCAGCCTCTGCCACCGAGGATTACAGTACCCTGATCCACAACCTGATTGCGGTGGTGTTTGAGGCCGCAGATACCGCGGTTGACCCCACCATAGCGGGGCTTCTGGTGGCCATGGTGCACCTGATGAACGGCAAAGAATTCTGTGGACAGGAGCGGGCTGTCGGTTCGGCGGGGTTTTCCAGTGGCCGGTTTGATCGTGCACTGTCAGAGCGCATGGCGCACCTGATTGAGGCGCAGGAGCGCTGTTTTGAGGTGTTTAACAGCTTTGCCGATGAGGGTTCCCTGGACCTGTGGGAAAAACTGCGCGAAAACCCCCGTGAGTCCGAAGTTGAAAACCTCCGCCAGCGGGGCACAGCCATTGGTCGTTATAAAGACCTGGACCCGGCCCTGGCCGATGAATGGTTCAGGCTCATGTCTGAGCGGATGGATGAGCTCAAAAAGATAGAGGATTCCGTGGAGGGCTGTTTTCATGCCCGTTGCACCGAGCGTTTTGCCGATGCCAGAAACTCGCTGGCCCACCAGGAAACCCTGATTACTTCCCTGGATGCCCAGGAACCGGCTTCTCAACCCATGTTGGTGCTGTGCGATTCCGGAAACGAACAACAGGCCGGTGAGTCCTGGGCCAGCGATGGTATTGGTCAGCAGTTTGGCCGCTCCATCTTCGATCTGGTCCAGGAGCAGACCCGGCGCCTGCAACAGATGACCGATGAACTGCAGAGTGCCAGGGAAGCTCTGGAAGACCGCAAAACCCAGGAAAAAGCCGTGCTGCTGCTGATGGAACATCGCAGGATCAGCAACGACGAGGCTCACCGGGTATTAAGGAAACTGGCCATGGACCAGGGCCGGAAGTTGCCCGAGGTCGCCCGGGCCCTGGTATCCATGGCGGATGTCCTGAAGTAACCGAAACGTATCACGCCCTGGCGGCCCGGGCCTTCGGTTGCTCACCCTCGGAGGCTTCCGGCTTTCCCGAACGGCGTGGCGAGATGTGTTCCAGCTTGCGCTGTTTCTCGTACAGGAAGCGCAAGACCTCCTGCCGGTAACGCACGTACTCCGGGTTGTCCGCCAGAGTCACCCGGTTGCGGGGCCGGGGCAGATCAATGTAGAGATCCTCACCCACGGTGGCCTCGGGCCCGTTGGTCATCATGATGATCCGGTCTGACAGCAACACCGCCTCGTCCACATCGTGGGTGATCATGATGACGGTGTTATTCAACTCCTGCTGAATCTCCATCAGTGAGTCCTGCAGGTGGGCCCGCGTCAGTGCATCCAGTGCGCCAAACGGCTCGTCCATCAGAAGAACACTGGGTTTCATGGCCAGGGCACGGGCAATCCCCACCCGCTGGGCCATACCACCCGATACCTCACCTGGCCGTTTGTCCGCCGCATGGGCCATATTCACCAGTTCCAGATTGTGATGAATCCAGTCGCGCCGCTCCTGCTTGCCCATCGATTTTCGAAACACCTGCTGCACTGCCAGCTCGACATTTTCGTACACCGTCAGCCAGGGCATCAGCGCATGGTTCTGAAACACCACCGCACGCTCTGGCCCCGGCGAATTCACCTCATGGCCATCCAGCACACAGCCACCCTTGGTGGCCTGAAGCAGGCCAGCCACAATGTTCAGGACGGTGGACTTGCCACAGCCGGAGTGGCCAATCAGGGAAACAAACTCGCCCTTCTGTATCTTCAGATTAATGTTGTCCAGGGCCACAAATGGCCCCTTCGGCGTATCAAACGCCATCTCGACACCAGTCAGTTCCAAATGTGTTTTACTCATGGAAGTCACCTCTCAATCATGCGGAGCTCCGGGCAGGGGATGCCTCCCGGGACCCTCAAAAACATGGATGTTTTTGCGGAGCGTACATGGATGTATTCACCGCGTGTCCCGGGAGGCATCCCCTGCCCGGTGCGGCATACTCCAAACCAGGGCTCATTCGTTCCAGGCAACCCGGCGCTGAATCAAAAGCATCACCCGATCCAGCACAAACCCGATAAACCCGATAGCCAGAACCGCCACCATGATCCTGCTCAGGGACTGGCTGCTGCCGTTCTGGAATTCATCCCAGACGAACTTGCCCAACCCCGGGCTCTGGGCCAGCATCTCGGCCGCGATCAGCACCATCCAGGCAATGCCCAGCGACACCCGAAGGCCGGTGAAAATCATCGGCACCGAAGAAGGCAGAACCACCTTGCGGACATGGGTCCAGAACGACAGCCGCAGCACCCGGGAGACATTCAGCAGATCCGGATTGACCGCGGCCACACCGACACTGGTATTGATCAACGTGGGCCAGAGACTGCACAGGGTGACCGTGATCATGGAGGTCAGGAACGACTTCTCGAACATCGGGTCATCGCTCACATAGGTTGCTGAGACCACCATGGTCACCAGCGGCAACCAGGCCAGCGGTGACACCGGCTTGAACACCTGGATCAGCGGGTTGACCGCCGCCTGGAAATGCCGGTTCAGGCCCACCACGATGCCCAGGGGCACGGCGATGGCGGTCGCCACGATGAATCCGGCCAGGACAGTAACCAGACTGGTCAGGATCTGGTCGGGAAAAGTGGGGGCACCGGGGTAATCCCGGATCCTGACCTCAGCCTCAGGGTTGTCCGCCAGAATCCGGGCGTTCCGCTCTTCCTGCATGGCAATGAACTTGTCGGCCCGCTCACGTTGGTTGACGTGCTCCTGCCAGAGTTGCCCCGATTGTTCCAAGACCTGTGCCGGGCCCGGGAAGCTGCCCAGTGAGGTATCCACCTGCGGTGCAGCCAGATGCCAGAAACCGACAAATACCAGAATACCTATCAGTGGCAGCAACATCTGGCGCCCGGTGGCGGCGAGCTGGCCGGGTGTCAGCGACTCACCGAGGGACCTGAATCTCTGGCCCAGCCAGCGCGGCGGCTGGGAGGTGTTTTTGGCCGAAGTAATCGTAGTCATGGTTATCAAACCTCCTTGCAAACCCGGTTACGGGGTTTGCGTACCTTTCAGGCCGATGTCGAAACCGTCGATATAGGCGTTGGGTGTTCGGGGGGTGAAGGCGATACCGTCAATCAGCTCGCCCTGTTGCGGGCGCTGAAAGTTCTCGGCATCGAAGTCCGGAAAATCCGAGGCCTTCAGCGTGCCGTCGGCAATCAGTGAACGAGCTGCCTGCTGGTAGATGTCGGCCCGGTAAACCCGGGCTGCGGTTTCCATATACCAGTCGTCCGGCTTGGCCTCGGGTATCTGGCCCCAGCGGCGCATCTGGGTGAGATACCAGATGGCATCGGACGGATACGGGTAGGTGGCGTGATACCGGAAGAAGACATTGAAATCCGGGACTTCGCGAACGTCGCCTTTTTCATACTCGAAGGTACCGGTCATGGAGTTGGCAATCACCGCCTCATCGGCACCCACATAGCTGGGCCGGGCCAGGATTTTCACGGCCTCGTCCCGGTTGGCATTGTTGTTCTCATCGAGCCAGTGGGCGGCGCGAATCATGGCGCGAAGCAGGCGCAAATGGGTGTTCGGGTAGTCCTCAGCCCACTGACGGGTCACGCCGAAGACCTTTTCCGGGTTATTCGGCCAGATCTCATAGTCAGTAATCACCGGAACGCCGATGCCCATGAACACTGCCTGCTGGTTCCAGGGCTCACCCACGCAGTAGCCCTGGATGGTGCCCGCCTCCATGGTGGCCGGCATCTGCGGCGGTGGCGTCACCGACAGGTGCACGTCGGCTTCCAGGGTGCCGCTGGTGTCGCCGCGCTGGGGGGCGTAGTAGCCGGGGTTCAGTCCGCCGGCTGCCAGCCAGTAGCGAAGCTCATAGTTATGGGTGGACACGGGAAACACCATGCCCATTCGGAACCGTTCGCCCCGATCCCGGGCCGCTTCCACCACGGGCAGAAGTGCACTGGCGCTGATCGGGTGCTCGGGCTTGCCGTCGGCATTATCGGGGATATGCTGGCTCATGGTGTCCCAGACATCATTGGAAACCGTTATACCGTTACCGTTCAGGTCCATGCTGAAGGCCGTGATGATATCGGCCCGGGTGCCGTAGCCAATGGAGGCGCCGAGGGGCTGGCCGGCGAGCAT
The DNA here is from genome assembly GCF_002933275.1 of Marinobacter maroccanus. Lineage (GTDB taxonomy): Bacteria > Pseudomonadota > Gammaproteobacteria > Pseudomonadales > Oleiphilaceae > Marinobacter > Marinobacter maroccanus. The sequence goes on along the minus strand of NZ_PSSX01000003.1, from coordinate 87,794 downwards.
GTGGGCGCCATCCAGCTCCCCGGTAATCACCCGGTCCAGTAGCACCTTCCAGTTCGCCTGTGCTTCCAGTTCCACAAACAGGCCTTCGTCCATAAAGAAGCCCTGTTCCCAGGCAATCGCCAGGGGCGCCATATCGGTCAGCTTGATAAAGCCGAGCTTGAGGTCCGGCTTCTCGGCCGGACCAATTTCCGCCTGAGCCCCCGTGCTGACTGTCCAGAAGGTGGCTGTTAGCAGAATTTGAGTCAGCCAGCGGGCGGTTCTTCGTGTGAGCGTGTACATGGATATACCTCATTCTGTTTGGCCCAAACGCAAAAACGCCCGCTCTCCGTTGCCGGAAAGCAGGCGTCTGTGCCTGGGGATCAGTTTTCTGTTGAGTCGTAACGCGCGTCTCTGCTTGGCGTCTTGCACGGGCCGTGCCATATCGGCTGGTCTCGATAAAACAACGAGTTAGGAGAGTTCTTCGAGAAGGCGGCAGGTATGGTGAGCGGGTATTCGTCTGGTTTTAGTGCGTGGTAGGGCAGGTTTGCACCACTTTGATACCGGATTTGATGGTTGGCCCGGAGCCTTGGCGCATTGATGCGGGGCTGAAATCCTCGAGAGCCGCCATAGTCGGTGTCTGGAAGAGCCCGGAGCCGCCCTCGATCGGAATGGCCCTGTTATTGCAACCGGTTATGCGACTGTTCAAGACAACCTGATTCCATTGGCAAAGAAGCCCGCCCCTGATGCGCCTCCAAGGCATCCGGATTGGCGGGCTTTTTTTATGAAACCCGAGGAGGTGCTGTGACCGGTACCAACAAAAAACCGGCGACGGTTCAAACCACCTGCCCGTATTGCGGTGTGGGTTGTGGATTGAGCGCAACGCCATCTGCGACCCGCGGGGATGAGACACATCCGGCGAATCTGGGGCGCCTTTGCGTGAAGGGCTCTGCCTTACACGAAACGCTGACTCCTGATGGACGACTGTTGCGGCCTGTTGTTCACGGTCGTGAAAGTGCCTGGCCGCAGGCAGTGGCGGAAGTGGCCCGACGGATTCGTGAATCAGTGGCGCTTCATGGGCCCGGGTCTGTGGCCTTCTATCTCTCCGGTCAGTTATTGACGGAAGATTATTACGTGGCCAACAAACTGGCCAAGGGGTTTATCCGCACACCCAACGTGGATACCAATTCCCGCCTGTGCATGTCGTCCGCCGTCGCTGCCCATAAAAGGGCCTTTGGCGGGGATCTGGTTCCTGGCTGTTATGAAGACCTGGAACTGGCCAACCTGTTGGTGCTGGCGGGCAGCAATGCCGCCTGGGCGCATCCGGTGCTCTATCAGAGAATGCAGGCTTCGGCGCGACCCGGTCGTCGTGTGGTGGTGATTGATCCCCGTAAAACCGCCACCAGCGATCTGGCGGATCTGCATCTGGCCATCCGTCCCGGGACCGATACGGTGCTGTTCAATGGCTTACTGGTCTGGCTGGCCGACCAGCAGACTGTTGACCATGGTTACCTGGCTGATCATTGTGAAGGTTTTGACGACAGTCTCAGCGCTGCCAGATCCGCGGCACCCTCTCCCGAAGCGGTGTCCAGGATCTGTGAGCTGCCGTTAGAAGATGTCATTACCTTTTACCGATGGTTCGCAGAAGAGCAGCGCACGGTGACGGCGTTCTCCCAGGGCATCAATCAGTCTTCGGCCGGCACCGACAAGGGCAACGCCATTATCAACTGCCATCTGGCCACAGGCCGGGTGGGCAAGCCCGGCGCCAGCCCCCTTTCCCTGACCGGCCAACCCAATGCCATGGGTGGCCGGGAAGTGGGAGGGCTGGCCAACACCCTTGCCGCTCATATGGATTACGACAGCCCGGGTGCCCGGGACCGCGTGGCCCGGTTCTGGGAGACCGAGGCGGTCCCAGATGGACCGGGCATGAAAGCCGTCGACCTGTTCGATGCGGTTGAGCGGGGTGATATCAAGGTGTTGTGGATCATGGCCACCAACCCTGCGGTCAGTTTGCCGGAGACCCATCGTATCCGGCGGGCCCTGGACCTGTGTCCGACTGTCATTGTGTCTGATTGCGTCAGGGACACAGACACCGCCCGCCATGCAGACATCCTGTTGCCGGCGGCGGGTTGGGGTGAGAAAGACGGCACGGTTACCAATTCCGAACGCTGCATTTCCCGTCAGCGGCGCTTTCTGCCGTTGCCCGGAGAGGCCAGGCCCGACTGGTGGATCGTCAGTGCGGTGGCCCGCGCCCTGGGACACCAGGCGGGCTTTGACTATGAAAGGCCCGCGGACATTTTCCGGGAACATGCCCGGTTGTCGGGGTTCGAGAACGCCGGTCAGCGTTTCTTTGATATTTCCGGGCTTGCGGAGTTGAGCAATGAACAATACGAGTTGCTTGAGCCTGTCCAATGGCCGGTTACCGCGGCGGCGTCTGATTCCAGGCGACTGTTCACTGACGGTCGCTTTGCGACCGCCAACGGGCGCGCCCGCCTGATACCGATTGCCTCTCGATTACCGGCCAGGAATCCGAATGAAGCGTTTCCGTTGATCGTGAATACGGGCCGTATCCGGGACCAGTGGCACACCATGACCCGGACAGCCCGGTCCAGCCGGTTGCTGGCCCATCGCCCCGAGCCGTTCATTGAGGTGCATCCCGAGGATATTCGGGCGCTTTCCCTCACCCCGGGGGCATTGGCAACACTGAAGAGTGCCCATGGGCACTTTGTCGGCCGGGTGCGCAGTGCGCCGGAGCAGCGGCGTGGTGAGGTGTTTGTGCCGATCCACTGGAACGATCAGTTCACCGGGCAGGGTCTGGCTACAGCGCTTACTGACAGCCTGGTGGACCCGATATCCGGGCAACCGGAGGCCAAGCAAGGTCGTGCTACCCTCACCCACTGGCCTGCCCGTTGGTATGGACGTTTGCTGGTGCGACGGGATCGTCCGAAACGCTGGAAGGCAGACTACTGGGCCCAACAGGTTCTGCCCGATTGCGATAGCTGGATCGTTGCGGGGCAGTGCAACATGGATTGGAAAAGTGCTGTGCCAGACTGGCTCGGCGGCCAGCCGCAGCTGGTGATGGAAGACGTCCGCGAAGGCCGCTTCCGGGCGGCGCGGTTGCGCAATGGTCAATTGGAGGCGGTACTCATGGTGGATCGTGACCCGGCTGCACTGCCATCCGTGGACTGGCTGGTCAGCTGCTTTAGTCAGCCAGAGCTCGACGAGGCGAGCCGGCGCGGCCTGCTGGCGGCAAAGGCCGTCGATGGGGATGATGCCGGCAACCTGGTTTGCAGCTGCTTCCAGGTTGGGGACCGACAGATTCAGCAGGCGATTGGGCGGGGTGCCAACAGCGTCGATGCCCTCGGTCGTGAGCTCAAGTGCGGCACTAACTGTGGGTCCTGTGTGCCGGAGATACGGAGCCTCCTGGTTGCCGCTACCGAGTCGGTTTAAGCGGGCTTAGCATCTGCACCGGAACCCTATAACGCACCCCTTTCGAGTGCCCGATACCGTCTACGGTGCAGGTCTTTCGATTAACCCGGATAATCTGCCCGTGCAGTTCCCGCCGGCCGGCACCAAAACGCACGGTATCGCCCACCTGCCAGTGGGCCATCTGTTGCCTTGTGTCCACAGGCTCGAAGGGCGTATCCGGTAGCGCCAGACCCTGTTCCCTCGCCTCATCTGCCAGGGCCTTACGGGTCGCTTGCGCGGTCCCGCTCTCGTGCAACTCATCCAGAATGGTGTAGAAATGGCGGTTGTGCACGGATCCGCGATATCGCTGGCCGGCACTTTGCTGCAGGAGATGGGCAAACTCGTGGCAGCAGGTGTGTGCGAGCAAATTCAGGGTGCTCAGTTCCCCACCGAAGTAACCCCGTTTCCGGATCTCCCGGCCCGACAGCCAGCCGCTCGCCGTCTCCGGCTGGTGCTTGGCGGCAATCATGCGGGCACCGTAGGTGATCAGGTGTTGCCGGTCTCGAGAATCGTAACGGTGATAGGTGGCCTGGCCGGACCCAACCCGGCAATGCAGGACGCTGCCCGGATTGCGTTCCCGGACCCACTGCTCCGCCGGTTGCCAGAGCCAGTGCCGGGTGACGGCGCACATGAGCTCGCCGAGGCTGATGGCGGTCTGGGTTGGTAAGGGCGTTTTCTGCAAACTTGGGTACCTGGCTACTTCACGGTTGCGTAAGAATAGACAAGCTTAACGTTCGAATTTACGGTTTGCTATGGTCTGCTTTCCCAATGTTGTTTAGAGTCTTTCCACATTTTGTGTAGTGGTAGTTTCAGGAGACGCCTTTTCATCATGAAGGCCGAGGAGCTCCCGCTTTCTATACAGGGTGACCAGGCGGAGAAGGCAGACGAAGCCGCCGCCTGAACCCTCAACGCTAATCAGACAAATTGTCACCAGATATCAATAAGTGGTGACAGTTTGTCTGATTCCGGCTCCTCCCAGTCTTCCCGGGCGCAACTCCAAAGCCTGTTCCGAGAGCACGGCGGCCAGCTTCGCCTGAGCGAAGCGCTGGCCCGGGGCTATAGTAGGTACCCCCGATCGAAAACCCGGATCTGGCGGCTGCCGCTACCCGTTTTCCCAATGCGGTGTTTTGCCTGATTTCCGCGCTGGCCTTCAGTGCGGGCATTGACCGGGTGGACGTGGATGGCATCTTCGTAAACGTATACAACTCTGAGAAAACCCTGGCGTACTGTTTTAAGTTCCGGAGTCGCATCGGCATGGATGTGGTGATTGAGGCTCTGGAACTTTATCGCTCCCGGAAAACCTTCCGTCCCGGCAAGCTGATGGAATACACCAGAATCTGCCGGGTCGCCAATGTGATAGCGTCCTATCTGGAAGCCAAAAGAGAGAGGCTGGTCCAGGTTTTGTAGTACTCTCTTGTTGGGGGAGTAAAAAAGGAATAATTTGTACTCATGGATGTGTTTGAATTTGACTAAACCAAAAGCCACGCAAATCTGGACAAGCATGGCATTGATTTCGTTGATGCCCAACAGTTGTGGAAAGACCCGTATTTGCTGGAAATAAAGGCAAAGTGCGTGGATGAGCCCCGTTATTTACTGATTGGCAAGATTGGGGACAAACACTGGTCGGCCGTTGTGACATACCGGGAAGGGAGTATTCGCCTGATTTCTGTCAGGCGTTCCCGAAAAAAAAGAGGTTGAGCTTTATGAAAGCTAAAGATTTCGACAAGAAGTTTGATGAGGCCCAAGGGGACGTGGTTGAGGATCTTGATTTATCTTCTGCCCGGCGGGTGAATCAGGAACAAAAGCGAATCAATGTTGATTTTCCGGCGTGGGTCGTAGAGTCTCTGGACCGTGAGGCTGCGCGTATTGGCGTTACTCGTCAATCGATTATCAAGGTCTGGCTCGTTGAGCGTTTACAGGCTGAGGCGGCTAATAAGCCGCTCAATTAAGACAATGCCAGTGGTGTCAACTAACGGCAAATGTTATCGGTGCCTCTCGCGAACCGTCAATGTGGATAAAACTTCGTAGAAAACGTCATCGTCGGCGCTAATCGTAACCCATGATGACGGGTGGTTCGACGTGGCGATAAAAGCAGTGGTGTAGTCGTTTACAGTTGCAGAGAACCCGTAGACTCCTTCGCCCAATTTCAGTTTTATCACGTCACCAAAGGATTTCTTTGCTTCCCTGAAACCATGTCTGACCTCCTCAACTGCCGTTGAAAAGTCGGCGTTGGTTTCCATCGTTGCTACAGAGCCCACTAATTCTGACCCGCGCCAAATCTTTGTTTCAGAGGGTTGGATATCGACAGTATCAAACCGATCTTGATTGATTTCGAACGCCAAGTTGTTGGAGGTGCGAAACTCAATGGATGCCTGGTCAGTTACAGCACAACCTGAGATCAGGCTGGCCAAAACAATCCTTAAAATTATGAATGTTCTCATTACCGATTGTATTTCGATGTAAAACTGCTGGCAGGCTGCTGAATTCGGGGCCCGGGTGAGTGGCGGGTATGTATTATTCTGAAATCATTTCGCCATTTATCCGCAATGACGTTGAACTCTCAGCAGGCCCCTGGAAGGTAACAAGCGATTGAGCTTGGCCGTTCGGTACAATAAATACGGTTCTAAAGTCCCCCTGAACTACTCCAAATACCTGAGCTTCGGGAATTTGCTCCATCCAAATTGGTTTACTTGAACCCTGATTGGCACTCTCAAAAAGCGTCGTTGAGGTGTCAATCGCTGAACTTGAGCTTACTGTACTTGGAATCTCCTCCGATCTGACAAAACCTACGACCCGGTTGTTTCTCAAAAATACAAGCTCGCCATCCCTCATCTTCACAGAGGAGAACATCTTTTCTGGTACTTCTATAGCTAGTTCGCTGTATGGTTGAATGACCAATGACGATTGGGATGCGCAGCCGGAGAGAAGAAGTAAAAATGATAAAGCTAGGGCTATCCTTGCCATGGTGGGAGTCTCATCTCAATGTCGTTTCGATAGAGGATCTGAACTGGCCAGAACGAACAGTTCGGCAAAGCCAGCTTACCTTCACTTCGTTCTGCAAAAAAGGTTTTCCTGCCTCGCGAATCAGGCGTAAAGCCCATTTTGTGATCCTGCGTGTTGGTCGTAGTAGGTCCTGTGGAGACGGAACAGCATCAACCCATCTACTACAATCGACGGTTTCCACGAGCATATGGGCGATAGCGCGCACGGTTTCTTCGGTTACGCTGCTTTCAGTGAATCCTGAAGCAACAGAATGGCCGTAGAACGCCTTAATGATGGCTCTGATTTTATCAATGTCTTCGGCCGACAATTGACTATCCATTTTTTTCATCCCTGCAAAAGCAGAAGGACCCCTGCGGGGCCCTTCTGGCGTGATTACGCCTCGATCGGCGAACGCCAGTCGTCAGCACCGGAAGTACCGGCAACGGCGTGTTCCCAGGTTACCTTGCGGTAAGACAGGGAAACGGTGACCAGCTGAGTGAAGTCGGCGTTCCCGGCGTCCTGGCAGTGGGGCATGTTGCAGTTGATGTCGATGATGGTGGCATCTTCGAGGATGGTGGAGAAGAAGTGCTCCTGCTTGCCCTCAACAGAGGTGCGGTACCACTTCAGCTCGACCTTGGGCAGCATCTCGCCGGAGGCCAGGGCGTTGTACATCAGCGGGGTGGCCTTGTTCAGGGCGGAGGTGAACTTGAACGGCTTGTGCACGCGCTGGCCGGAAGGCTGACCGGACTGGGGGTCGGTCGGTACGGTAACGACGTGGCTGAATTCCTGAACCAGCACTTCGTCTTCGTGGCCTTCCACGTAGATGTTGCCGACGGAATCGGAAGTGAATGCGCCGGCAGTGATGTTGCCCTGGGTTTGGCCTTCGATACTGATATAACAAGGAGTTGGCATAGTCTGCTCCATGACTTGTGAATGAATAGTGTCCCCGGGGTGTTCCCTGGACGCCGAGTTTCAGTACAAAGCCTGTGCCAGAAGAGATAATTGTGTTGAAAACAGTGGGTTGTCGTTTTTCTCGGAGATGCTCAGGGATTGCCAGGCAATCCCGCGCCCGAACGCTAGGCGACGGATTGCTGGCGGGGCAAGAACTTGCTCGGCCAATGGCCGCTTCAGCCCAGGCCGAGGGCTGCCAGCAATGCCAGGAGCAATAACCCGGATACACCCTGCCAGAAGGCCACGGGATTGCGCTCCATTAATGGCGGCCGATGACGCTTGTGCCAGTCAACGGGAGGGTGTCGCAAGTTGTACAGGTATTCCGAGAGCGCCGGGTAGCGTCTGTGGGCCTGGGGGTGAACCGCTTTTTCGATGGCATCGTCGACCCACCCGGGCAGACTCTCCCGGAACTGTCGAGCAGGCTGATATTTCAGGTTTCTAAGCTGGTTTCGGCTGTGAATTTTTGGCACTTCCGGGCCGTAGGGTAGCTGGCCGGTGAGCAGCTGGTAGGTAATCACGCCCAGGGAGAACTGGTCCGATAACCAGCTGCCCGGCTCGCCGAGAAAGGTCTCCGGGGCACTGTAAAGCGCTGCTCCCCGAGGAACGGCCTGCTCGCCGATATCAGAGTCCTCCAGGCCGGCGACCCGGGTGGCACCGAAATCGATCAGGGTGGCGGTGCCATGGGCATCCACCAGCACATTTTCCGGTTTCAGGTCCTGGTGCACCATTTCAAGCCGGTGGAATGCCCGCAGGCCTTTACCGATCTGCTCGATGAGATTACGCACGGTTTCGAGGGTCGGCGCCGGGTTATCCAGCATCCATTGCCGCAGGGTACAGCCTTCCACGAACTCGGTGGCCTGGTAGAGAAAGCTGGGGTGCCGGTCTGGTCGGAACGGCCTGACAACATGAGCGTTGTTGATTCGCCGGGCAATCCACTGCTCGGTGGAAAACTGTTCCAGGTAGACCGGATCATGCCGCTGTTCCAGTGATGGCATCTTCAGCACCACCCGGGTTTCGGTTTCCTCATCCACGGCCAGGTAGACGTGGCTACGGCTGCTGGCATGAATCTGCCTCAGAATCCGGTAGCCATCCAGACGGTGTCCCGGCTGCAGTTCCGGCGCAAACGGTAGCCTGGCCAGCTCGTGAAACAACTCGCTGCTTTCCCGCGCTGAAGGTACCGAGTCGATCCGAATGATCTGGGCAGTCAGGTTGTCAGTGCTGCCCCGCTCGAGGGCTGCGGCTGCCAGCTGGCGGGCGGCTGCGTCCAGGTCACCGGCAGCTTCCCGAATGATGCGGGCCATGGTTCGCTCGTCCAGGTGTTCATGGATGCCGTCGGTGGTCAGCAGGAACGTGTCGCCGGGTTGGATCGGCAGGCTTTGATAATCGATGTCCAGTTGATTGCTGATGCCCATGGCGCGGGTCAGGCAGCTGTCTTCCCGGGAGAGCCAGAGCCGGTGATCGGTGCTGAGCTGTTCCAGCTGGTCGTGGTGAACCCGGTAGATGCGGGTATCGCCAATGTGAAACAGATGCGCGGTCGCGGACCTGAGCACCATCACGCTCAGGGTACAGACATACCCGCGGTCGCGGTCATAGCGGTATTGGCTTTGCCGGGTCTGGGCGTGGAGCCAGGCATTGGTTGCCCGTAGCACACGCTGGGCGGACTGTTTGACAGACCAGCTTTCCGGGGTGGAAAAGTAGTCGCTGAGAAAACCCGCAACGGCGGACTCGCTGGCAATCTGACTGACATTGCTTGAGCTGACACCGTCGGCGATGGCAACGGCGATGCCCTTGGTAATCAGCTGATGGCCCGTCGGAACCAACAATCCGTGGAAGTCCTGGTTTACTGGGTTTGCGCCGGCGTCAGAGTACTGGCCGGCGGAAATGGCAAGGGACCTGGTCATTGACAACTGGAGTTTCCCCGATAAACGAAAAAGCAACTCCGGCGGGTGCGGCAGCCGGAGTTGCAGGAAGACCCGGCTTAGTTGGTGCGGGCCAGGGCAGCGTCGCTGTAGGCTGCTGCAATCTTGCGCTTGGGTGCGGTGCGCACGTGGGTGGTGTAGAGGGTAAGGCCGGTAAAGGCCAGGCCGCCCACCAGGTTACCCAGCACGGTGGGAATCTCGTTCCACCACAGGTAGTCCATCACTGAGAACTCGCCGCCCATGATGATGGCGGACGGGAACAGGAACATGTTCACGATAGAGTGCTCAAAGCCCATGAAGAAGAACAGCATGATGGGCATCCACATGGCCAGTACCTTGCCACTGACGCTTGTGGAAATCATGGCGCCAACCACGCCCATGGATACCATCCAGTTGCACAGCATGCCGCGAATGAAAATGGTGGCCCAGCCGGCAGCCCCGAACTCCGCGTAGCCAAGCGTGCGCGCTTCGCCAACACTGGCGATCTTCGCGCCAACGGCACCCGGGTCGGTATTGAAACCATAGGTGAAGATAAAGGCCATCATGAAGGCGACGGTCAGCGCGCCGCCCAGGTTGCCAAGGAATACCCAGCCCCAGTTGCGCAGTATGGCTGCCGGGGTTATGCCGGGGCGCTTATCAAGCAATGCCAGGGGTGTAAGCATGAACACGCCGGTCAGCAGGTCAAAGCCCATCAGGTAGAGCATGCAAAACCCGATCGGGAACAGGATAGCGCCGATCAAAAAGACTCCGGTCTCGACCGCTACAGTGATGGCGAACGCTGCAGCCAGCGCCAGAATGGCGCCGGCCATGAAAGCCCGGATGAGGGTATCCCGGGTGGACATATAAATTTTGGATTCGCCGGCGTCGACCATTTTGGTGACGAATTCCGAAGGCACGATGTAAGACATAGTGTTTTCCTCTGACTTCTATCGGATGACCAGACTTTTGAAACGGCCATAAAAAAACGGCGATACCCGCTGCCTGCAATCTGCAGGTGCAAGTAGACGCCGTCGTCTGAATAAATCTGTCGCTGTGAACAGAACCGACATTGGTTCCGCTGTCTGAGAAGTTGCAGAGACTGTGCCAGAATCGCAGGTTGCCTGGAAACCGGAATTAAATCAGAAGGGTAAGAATTTTCGTGCTGTGGTTGCCGGGCTCGGCAGAAGAGGCGACCTCCGCTCTCACGCACCTGATCGGTGCGTTCCCATTGACCGCTGCTGCAACCTGGCGCAGCAGGGCAACGTCTCAGCGAAGACTGAAGCGTACGGGCAAGGCGTAGCGGAATTTCTGGCCTGCAATTGCTTCCGGCACTGATGGCAGAGGCGCTGCCTGTTCGAGCATGGCCAGCGCCGACTCGTCCAGAAGCTGATGTCCGGAGCTGGTTCTGAGGCTGTGGGCCACCAGGGATCCGTCCCGTTGAAACTCGAACACAATCACGGGTGTGCCTTCCTGGCCAAGGCGCCTCGCCCTGCGTGGATATTCATAGTATTGGGCAAGATGGCGGCTGAGTTTGGACAGGTAATTATCCACTTCCGATCTAACGCCAGCGTTTTGCAGTGCAACGGTCGCCTGTGACTGTTTCTCTGTTGCAGTCTCTGCCGGATCACCGCTCGGTGTTTCCGCTTCCGCGACCTCTTCGGCAACCTCTGGCTCGGGCGTTGGTTCCGTTACCGGCTCAGGTTCCGGCTGGGGTTCCGGCTCAGGCTCAGGCTCTGGCTCTGGCTCTGGCTCTGGCTCTGGCTCGGGTTCCGGTTCTGGCTCAGGTTTGGAGTCGGGTTCGGGTTCGGGTTTTGACTCTGGTTTTGGCGCGGCGTCGGGTCTCGGCGCGGGTTCGCCGGCCAGCTTGATTCTGATGGCCGGCGCTGTGTTGACCGCTGATTCGCCCAGGGTGTTGAGCTCCACCGTCTCTTCGGGAGCGGCGATCGCTAGTGCGACGAAGGTCACTACCGTTGCGAGCAGCAGAAGTGCCCACCGGAAGGGCGGCTGTTGCGGCATCATTGGCCAGGCTCCGTCAACAGCAGAATATCCTGATACCCGGCCTGTTCAAGCAAGCGGAAGAGTGTTTCCAGGTCTGCCATGGTGATGCTCTCGGCAGCGGCGATTTTCAGGGGTTGCTGGCCATCAGGTTCCGGCAGCCTGACAACCAGGGATTCCTCGTTGAGCAGCTCACCGTCGACCTGCCACTTTCCGTTGGCGCTGACAATCATGTCCGCGTGAGGAGACTGCCGGTCTTCGGCCTGCTCGGTGGCGGGCAATTCTGGCAGTGGGGCATCGGCCAGCTGGCCGGCAACGATGAAAAACATCAGCAGCAGGAACACCAGGTTGATCAACGGCAGAAGCGCATCTTCCACGCGTTCCATCAGGGTTTTGCCGGAGGTAAACGGAGGTGGAACCAGATCGCTCATGGTGTTGTCGCGTTTGTCCGCTTCCAGTGAGTGTCGATGCCGCTGTCAGTCAAAGCACTCAGGGCAGCAGTGAAAGCTCCCAGGGGTGTGTCGCCCGTTGTGGAGAGGTTCACTTCGGTGATACCGGCTTCAGACAGCTCGGTGACCAGGCGGTCCAGGGCTACCGGCTGGCCCTGCCACCTTACGTCGCCGTTGGCCGTTACCGTCAGCTCCGGTAGCGGCTCTCCGGTGACCGGGCTGCGGCTCGATGTGTTATTGGCCAACTCCAGGTAGTCCACGGGCAATAGCCGGGTGGTCAGCATAAAGAACACCAGGAGTATGAAGACCACATCGATCAGGGGCGTGATCCGGATGGGAATCGCACGGTTTGGCCTGGGCTCAACCAGTTGCATGGGCGAATCGCTGACCCCGGGCGGTTGAGTAACGGTCGGGCTCGTCGTCGGCGGTTTCGGCGGTACGCTGGCTTTCCGGCGACTGGTAATCTGCTTCAACGGCGTCCAGTGTCTGCTCCGGCACGATATGCAGAATGGAAACCAGTGTGCTGTTGATAGTCTTGTGGATGCGTCGCAGTCGGAACTCGATCCACGCAGCCAGTGCAGCAAACGGTATGGCCACTACCAGGCCCGCGGCGGTGGTGGTCAGGGCTTCGTAAATTCCGCCGCTGAGTTGGGTGGCATTGGCTCGGCCCTCGGTAGCCGCCATGGCGCTGAACGCCTCCATCATCCCCAGTACCGTTCCCAGCAGGCCGAGAAGGGGTGCCAGGGCTGCGATCACTTCGATGATCTTCAACGGTGCCTCGAAGGGCTCCAGGGCATGTTGCGCATCCCGTGCGGCGGTTTCCCGGATCTGCTGGTCGTCCTGACCGTTCTGAATGGCCTCAATCGTGTCAGTGACCAGATGCTGCAACGGATTCATCCGCCCCCAGCGGCCAGCCTGATGTCGGACGTAGGACGGTTGCACCGACGCCGGATCCTTCTGCCAGTTCATTACGGTTTTTTTAAGCCGGCCAGACAAACGCGGTGCATAGAGGGCCCCGAGGAGCATCAGATAGACAAAGGTAACGACGCCGAATATCGCCAGCACTACGAGCACCAGCATCACAGGGCCACCCATATCAACGAGTTGGGCGAGCGGGCCGGTGTTCAGGGGCAGATTGAGGTCCGTCATGAGAGGTGATCTCATAATGTAAAAATGGAACTTAATAATAACGATTATCATTAAATTTGCAAGCGTGTAATCTGACATCGCCAGCCTCTCTGTTAGACTTAAGTCAGATATAAGAGCCACAAAAAAGCGTGAGAACGGAGGTCAGGTCATTACCGGTTGTCGAACCCGCTGCGGAGTCTGGATGTCATGCTGATCAAGCGATGGTTGGGCAGCCTGGCGAATCGGGCCGTTGCGCTGGTGGTTGTTGCGATCATACTGACGGCCTTGCTGGTAACCGTCGCCGGTTTCTTGCTGAGTCGCTCTGAGCTGGAACAGCAGGCCCGGAACCAGGTGGAAACCATTGCCACCCTGATTGCCGGGGAGCTGGATGACAAGCTGGCTCTGCGCCTCGAAGCACTCAACCACGTAGCCCAGAACCTGACCATGTCCAGCGATGTTCTGGACGCAAGGGCCCGGGTTCTGACCCGTCGGCAAACGGCCCTGGAGCATTTGTTTGATGCGGTCTACCTGATGGATGAAAAGGGCCTGGTTATTGCCGAGCATCCGGAGGATTACCAGCAGGCGGGGTTGAACGTCAGTAATCGGGAATATTTCCAGCGTATTTCCTCCACGCTCACACCGGTGATCAGCGAACCCTACATTTCCAACTATCAGGAAAAGCCGGCCATCATGGTGGCTGCGCCGATTTTCGACCACCGCCAACGGTTCATTGGTGTGCTTGGTGGCGCCATAGCCCTGGATGGCAACAATTTTCTTGATCAGTTCATCAACATCCGCATAGGAACTACCGGTTCTCTCGGAGTGGCAACCCGCAGCGGTTTTGTGGTGGTCAACCAGCGGGACGACGAGGCCATGACGCCGGTTCGGGTAGCGAACCCTGTACTCCGGGAGGCCATGGAAGGCTTTGAAGGAACTCTGGATACTCGAGACAGTAATGGTGAAAAGACCATCATGTCGGTGCAGCAGCTGACCCAGGTTCCCTGGTTCGTGTCTGCTTCCTGGCCGGCTCGGGAAGCCTTGGCGCCGATAACCCGCACCGTGGATGCCCTGGTTTGGATTCTGCTTGTGGTCATCCTGTTGATTGCGCCCCTCGCGCTTTGGCGCTTCCGGCGCTTGATGGCGCCGCTGAAAACCTTGGGCGTTCAGATCCGCGAGCGTCATCTGGGGATGCGCTCCGATCCGGTGGATGTCTCCGGAGGCAAGGAAATCCGCCAGGTCGCGGAAATCTTTAACACCGTGACCGATGAGCGGGACGAGGTTCTGGTATCGCTTGCTGAAAGAGAGGCTTTTTTCCGTTCCCTCACCCAGAGCGCGCCTATCGGCATCGTCCAGACCGATGTTCTGGGACGTATCGAATTTGCCAACCCGGCCTTCGAGGCTATCGTCGGCCAGCCGGCAGAAGAACTCACCTACAGTTACCTGGCCAATCGAGTGCACAACACCGACAGACTGGAGGCGACTGCCGGTTGGAAGAATGCGATCAGGAACCAAAGCGTTTTCAGGGGCCGGTTAAGGTTGAAATCCCCTGCTCCCGATCGGGTGATCTGGGCGGATATGATGACGGCAGCAATCCATACGCCGGACAAGGCCCTCGGTACCATCACGGTAGTCCGGGATATCTCCCATGAGCTGGAGGTGGAAGAGGCGCTCAGAACAGAGCAGCAGCGCGCTGAGACGATTCTTCGCGTGCTGCAGGAAGGCGTTCTCATGGTGGACGTTGAAGGTGTGATCCGGTTTGCCAACGATGCCGCCTGTCGGCTGCTGGGAACAGACGGTGAGTGCGTACTCAGGAACTTTTTCCAGCTGGTCACCATTGAAACGGAAGACCGTGAATTTACGGCGCAGGAGTTCCTGTCCGGAGAAGATCTGGACAGTCTTTATGTGACCTTGCGGAACTCGCTGGGTGTGCCATTCCCCATTGATCTCACCATGTTGCACATACGCCAGGGCCGCGAAGATGAACGCCTGGTGTTTGTGTTGCGGGACGACAGCGACCGCCGGCGACAGGAAGAGCGGCTGTCCTGGGAGGCAACCCACGACAGCCTGACCCAGTTACTCAACCGGCGTGCGTTCAATGCCTCGCTGGTCCGATGTCTCGGAGAGGCCGATCGCCAGGAAGTCCGGTCGGTATTGATGCTCATTGATCTCGACTACTTCAAGCCGGTTAACGATGAAGGCGGTCACCTGCTCGGCGACGATTTGCTTAAACGGCTGGCGGATCTGTTCAAGGACTCGGTTCGCCAATCCGATACCGTGGCCAGGCTCGGCGGGGATGAGTTCGGCATTATTCTGCCTGCCTGTGGCATGGCAAGGGCCCAGGCTCTGGCGGAACGGATCCGCGCGGATGTTGAGGCTCTTCGCCTTGAGCATGACGGCCGGTCATTCGGTGTAACCACGAGTATCGGCCTGACGGAACTGACACCGGAAGACAGCGGCCCCCGGGAGGTTATGGCCCGGGCGGATGAGGGTAGCTACATCGCCAAATCCCGGGGACGTAACAGGGTTGTTGTGGTTCCGTCACCACCAGCCGGCTGAGAGACTGGCCTGCCATAGCAGGTGGATCGCAAGCGCGGTCAGCACGATATTGAAGATCAGTGTGAACTTCCGGTTGCTCAGGGTGCTGAGTACATGGAGCCCGAGCCAGGTGCCGGCGAAGCCACAGGCGATCATGGCGAGGATGAACGGCAGCCATTCGAAGAACATGAATCCGGCGGCTCCGAATACCAGCGCCTTCGGGGCGTGCTGCAGCGTCATGGCAGTGGCGAAGGTGGCCACCGTTTTGAACCGGTCGGTATGAATCTGCTTGATAAACGCCGCAACCAGCGGCCCGGTGGCGCCCACGAACAGGCTGACAAAACTGGTGAGCGTCGACGCCAGAAACACACCCGGGGCACCGAAGGCACCCTTTGGTAGCGCCGGCCCCCAGCAAAGATAGAGAACGAACAGGGCGATGGTCAGCTGCCAGATGTGGGCCGGGAGATTCACCAGTAACCAGGCTCCAAGCGCCGCGCCTGCGATCACACCGGGCAGGAACGCGGCAATCACCCGCCAGTCAACGTGCCGCCAGGTCAGTGCCGCCCGACCAATATTGGAGCCCAGCTGGATCATGCCGTGAACCGGGATGATCGCCGCCGGAGGCATCCAGCTGGCCATCAGTACCAGCAGCAGAACGCCGCCACCTGCGCCGAGGCTGGCGGTGATCATCGAGGTAATGGTGGAGCTGGCAAGCAGGAAAACGGCGACTGGAAGGCTCAGGCTTTCAGGTATCAGTTGGTTGAGTACTTCCATTCACAGAATTCCGTTGATTTCAGTTTGGCCGTGCGACACAGGGCCTCGGTTGCCAGTTGAACGTCGGCAACATAATAGAGTGAGGCAAGCCCCAGACGATCCCGTCCAAGATTGTGGAAAATCAGGCCGAAGGCAATATCACCGGCGGTGAAGCGTTCGTGGTTGGCGGCAAAATATTCCGCCGGCTTTGCCAGCACTGGGTCGTCCAGCAGCGCCTGAACCCGTCCGGCGCCGCCATGATACGCCTGAACCAGCAGGAGGGTGAACAAACGGTCCCTTTTGGCTTCCGGCAGGTGACCAAAGCGTTGCTGGAAAACCGGTGCCAGATTGCGGGCATTCTGGTTCATCAGGCGCAGGGCGCAGTCGATCTGTGCCAGCCGGTGCCAGAAATTGTCGGGGGCAATTTCGCAGTCGGAGAGTGCGGCGGGTGAGAGCTGCAGGATTCCCCTGGCGTTTGCCCGGGAATGGGCTCTTGCCTGCGCTCCACTTTCAATCAGGATCTGGCCGGCCAGATGTCGGGGCAAGGCTTGCGGCAGGGTCAGGCGGTTCTGATTGCTGCGGTGTTCGTATACGTAAATCAGCGCGTCATGCAGGCTTTCCGTAGCACCGCTGTCGGCAAAGTTGAGGTCGTCCCAGGCGCCCCAGATCCGGTCTGCCGGCAGGGTGCCAAGATAGCGGGCAACGGCTTCATCGACGTTTACATGGGGCTGGTCGCAGGAAAGGGCGAACGGATAGCCTGTCTGTCCGGTCTCCCCGGCAACCCAGTCTTCTACCTTGCCATTCTCATACAGTGATTTCCGGGTGGCGTTCAGCAGCCGCTGGGTGCTGTCGCGGTCTTCCCCGTCACTGATCCAGGCCAGAAACCGGCCGCGCATGTCGTACAGAACGTGGCGATCGGCACTGGCGCAATAGCCGGATTCCTTCAACACCCAGCGTCTGATGGTGAGAATGTTTTCAAACACCCCCTGGCTGACCCAGTAGGGCGAGGAACGGACAACGCGGGTCCAGTCGCTGTCGTCACTGGTGGCTGGGGGCGTTTCCTGGGCGGCAACGGTCACCGATGCCACCAGGATGAAAATCACGGCAAGCTGGCGTAAGCTCTTGAGAATTCTGACCATAGACGTTATACCCGTGACCTTCCTTAAAACAGAATAACAAATGGAACCTGCCATGAAGCAATCTGAATACCTACGTTACGATGCTACTGCGCTCGCTGATCTTGTTCGCCGGGGCGAGGTCACTTCAAGGGAAGTATGCGAGGCGGCCGTGGAACGGGCAACCCGCGTGAACGGCACGCTGAACGCGATCTGCTATCCCCAGTTCTCCGAAGCGCCAGCCCAGCATTTCCCCGATCAGGCCGTGTTTGCCGGCGTCCCTCTGCTGCTGAAGGACCTCGCCCAGGAACAGGCGGGGCATCCGTGTACCTATGGCAGTCGCGGGATGACAAAGAATATTGCGCCCCAGGACTCGGAATTCGTCCGCCGGGCCCGGGACGGCGGTCTGGTTTTCCTGGGGCGAACGGCCACGCCGGAGTTTGGTCTGAAAGCGGTTACCGAATCTGAGCTCTGGGGGCCAACCCGTAACCCCTGGAACACGCAGCTAACCCCGGGTGGCTCCAGTGGTGGTTCCGGCGCCGCGGTCGCCGCTGGCATTGTGCCCATGGCGGGCGCCAACGACGGTGGCGGCTCCATCCGCATTCCCGCAGCCTATAACGGCCTGTTTGGCCTCAAGCCATCCCGTGGTCGCATTTCCTCGGGTCCGTTTATGGGCGAAGCCTGGACCGGGGCATCCACAGATCATGTGGTAAGCCGAACGGTCAGAGACAGTGCGGCGATGCTGGATGTGCTGAAAGGGCCGGCGCCAGGCGATCCGTTCGAGATTCCTGCACCGTCTGCCGCCTACGCAGAGCTGATGCAGCGGTCTCCGGGCAGCCTGAGAATCGGGGTGTTTACATCTTCACCGTACGATACGGAGGTTGCGCCGGAGTGCGTTGCTGCCGTGGAGGAAACGGCCCGGATTCTTGAGAACCTTGGTCACAGGGTTGAGTACGCTGCGCCGGAATTCGATGGCATGGCTCTCGCCCGTTGCTATCTGGGCCTTTATTTCGGCGAAGTGTCGGCGCTGATGGCGAAGGCGAAAGAGCAGTTCGGCGCCACCGACAGCGATTTCGAGCTGGATACCCGGCTGATTGGTATGCTTGGAGAGACCATGCCGCTCTCTGATTATGTCCGCAGGCGCCAGCAGTGGAACGATTTTGCCAGGGCGCTGGGCGCGTTCTTCGGGAGTTATGATCTCTACCTCAGCCCTACCACCGGGCAGTTGCCGGCGGCCATCGGCGAACTGGAAACGCCGGCCCATCTCAAATTTGCGGCACGCCTGATGCTGAAGCTGAAGGCCGGTAAGCTGGTGCACCGCTCTGGCCAGGTGGATCAGATGGCTCTGGAAAGCCTGGCGCGAACGCCCTTTACCCAGCTGGCCAACCTCACCGGGACACCGGCCATGTCTGTGCCGATGCACTGGACAGCCGAGGGTTTGCCAGTGGGGGTGCAGTTTGGCGGTCCTCATGGCGCCGAGGCGACCCTGTTGCAGCTGGCGGGCCAACTGGAAGAGGCAAGCCCCTGGTTCAGCAATTATGAAAAACTTGAGGGTGCGTTTTGAGTTATCCGGGGTTGTGATCCGGCTGGGGAAACTCCACGTTTATCTTTGTAGCCGGAACAGGCTATGCTGTTAGTCAGGAAGACCCCTTCTTCCTGAACGACCCTGATGGCATCGAGGAGGCGAGCGTATTATGAACCAACCGATGGCAATCGACGAACTGGTATCAGTAGCACAGGCCGAGGCCATGGGGGAGTTAGACGCCCCGATGATGGCTATCGTTCTGTCCAGCGAGCAAAGCTACGACTTGCCCATCAATTCCCTTGAAACCGATGCCGACAAGGCCCGCTGGGGGTTGATCCTCCGCGCCGCCCGCGAGCATGTTGAAGCGGATGCCGTGGCCGTGCTGTACCCGGCCTGGACCACCATCCGTCACAAGAAACCTGAAGTGGAAGCCGAAGCGGCGCCAGAAGCCGTTGAAGAAGAAGCGGAGGGTGCCGACGATTCAGATGGTCCTATCGACACCCTTTTCGTGCAACTGCACACCAGGGACCACGTTTACTGGCGGGGTTTTGAACAGATTCGGGATCCCAAACACCAGCGCATCATCGGCTTCCGCCGCATCAAGGCGCTGTCCACCGATTACAAGCGGGACGAAGCACCCTCCGTTGCCTCCTGGCTGAGCACCCTGTTCGAGCCGCTGCCGGAAGAAGGTGAAGAAACCACCGTAGATCGCGAACTGGCCGACCTGCTGGAAGAGCCGGAAGTCAGCGCAGCGCTCTATCCGCGCCAGATGCGGGCTCTGCACTAGGAAGTCACTGACAGCCGGAAGCTTTGGTCCGGCTGTCAGTGTGTGGATAACAGTGTCAGGCACAGCTGCGCGTTCTGGATAAAATGGCCGAAGGCTGAGAGCTGCTCTTTTGAGGGCGTGTAAGCGCCGGCTGCATTGTCTGCATAGAACAGGCCGATGAGTCGGCCGTTGGCTTTGATCGGGCCAATCAGCGCAGGTACTTTGCCGAGCCAGCGATCGTAGGGCACGCCTTCTGAGTTTGGTTTGGGTTCGTAGATGCTGCAGTGGGCGTGGGGCAGAAGCGCCCCCAGTGGCCCGGTGCCATCCTTGCGGATCACGAAGTGCTGACGCCATTCCTCGGTGCCACGGCCCCCCAGTTTTCGGGGCACCAGTTCGTTGCCGGTACGATCGCCCATCAGCAGTGCCACCCGCTGCATACCAATTGCCCTGTGGATGCCCTCGATGACCAGCTGACATACTTCGTTGATGTCTGGTTTCTCTGCCAGACACTGGCTTAGGTCACGCAGGATTTCCAGCTGCAACTCCGGATCCATGTCCGGAGCCTTTGCTCCGGTGTCGCCGGGTTTCCCTTCCGCGCCCGGCATCATGGCGGTAACCTGGGGAATACCCAGAGAGACCGCAACGCGAGTCGCTTCCGAGGCATTCACCTTGAGCTGGTCGCGAACCACGGCCGGGCTCTCACCAATATCCTTACCCAGTCGTTCCAGCACCTTGTCCATGTCCGGGCCGCTCCAGCCCTGTTCGGACAACCGGGCCATATCCACGGAGTTACGTACCAGGCTTGAGGCCATGGAGTTGGCCTGTCCCGGTGAGACAACATCCTTGATAAAGGGTCCCAGGGACCAGGCATCCACAAGGCCCCGGGTGATTTCGGTAAAGGTTGAGTGCAGCACGGCCTTCTGGGCGTCAACCGGCGGCTCCTCAAGCCGCAGGCGCTCTTCCAGTTCTGAGGCCTGGTCGGTTTCGCAAGACCAGAAGGCCAGCTCGCCAATGTTCATCAGCAATGCCCCGATAAAAACCTCTTCTAGCGCGGTCTCGTTGCGTTTCGGCATCAGACACCGGGCCTGGACGGCGGCGTGGATCGCCCGTGCCAGGCAGCGCAACAGATGAGGACGGTCGTTGCGTTTCAGCAGGGTGTCGACGATCAGCGAGGAAATCGCCATGGACTTCACCGCGTCGAAGCCGATCAGGGTGATGGCCCGGCTAACGGTGCTGACCTGGGTCCGGGTCTGGTTGTAGAAAACGGTATTGGACAGCCGCAGAACCTGGGAGGTGAGCTGGGCATCGTTGAGAATCACGTTGGCCAGCTCGTTAACTGTGCTGTTCTGACTGTCGGTCAGCTCATTAATGCGTCGAAGCGTGTTGGCCAGTACCGGCAGCTCGACTTTGCTGAGATAGGTAACCCATGCCTGGGTGGAGTTCATCCGTGAGGGCGTTGGTTGTTTTTCGTTGGTCACGTTGGTGAGTCTCTGGGCAGCGCGTCTCTGAAAGAGCTCCGGGGAAATGTAAGGTTCTTTTGTTATCCAAGTTTAGTTCACCGGGCTGCCCGGTGTCAGGTAACCGTTTGTGTAGGGATATCTACCCACACTGAGAATCATTCCGGAATTCGGGTTTGCCGACCGTTTGGGCTATAATCGCCGGTTTTAACGCTGCACCCACAAGGCGCTGACCGTGATTGTATTTGACCAGGTACAGAAGTCGTATCAGGTAGGCGGCCGGGCGATCCCCGCGCTGCATCCCACCGATATGACCATTGAAACCGGCGAGGTATTCGGCATCGTCGGCCATTCCGGCGCCGGTAAATCGACGCTGGTGCGTCTGATCAACCTGCTGGAACCACCCACCGGCGGCCGCATTCTGATCGACGACGAGAACATCACCGATTACAACGCTGCCGAGCTTCGTGCTTTTCGCCGCAAAGTGGGAATGATCTTCCAGCACTTCAACCTGCTGTCGTCGAAAACCGTGGCGGACAACATTGCCTTCCCCATGAAGCTGGCAGGCATCTACTCGAAGATGGAAATCCGGGATCGCGTCGAAGAACTGCTGGCCCGGGTCAGCCTCACCGACCACGCCAACAAATACCCGTCGCAGCTCTCCGGTGGCCAGAAACAGCGAGTGGGCATTGCCCGTGCCCTGGCGTGCCGGCCCACGATCCTGCTCTGCGACGAAGCCACCAGCGCCCTGGACCCGCAAACCACTCAGTCGGTTCTGAAGCTGCTGGCCGACATCAACCGCGAACTGGGCCTGACCATCGTCCTGATCACCCATGAAATGGACGTGGTCCGCCGCGTCTGTGACCGGGTTGCGGTGATGGATGCCGGTGAAGTGGTCGAAATGGGGCCGGTCAGCGAGGTATTCCTGCACCCGAAACACCCGACCACCCGGGACTTCGTATTCGAAAGCGAGAGCATTGACCGGGACGAACTGCAGGAAGACCTGAGCAAGGCCGACGGCCGGATCCTGCGCCTGACGTTCAAGGGCGAATCCACCTACAAGCCGCTGCTGGGCAGCGTCGCCCGGGAATCCGGCGTGGATTTCAGTATCCTCTCCGGCCGAATCGACCACATCAAGGACACGCCCTATGGCCAGCTGACCCTGTCACTGGTAGGCGGTGATCTCGATGTGGCCATGCAGGCGCTGAAAGCCGCCGACGTTCACGTGGAGGTGCTGCGCTGATGGAAGCCCTGTTGAGCAATGTAGACTGGACCGAAATCGGATGGGCCAGCTGGGACACCCTGGTGATGGTGGGCATGTCCCTGCTGTTCAGCGTCCTGATCGGCCTGCCCATCGGAGTTCTGCTGTTCCTGTTCGGCAAACGCCAGCTGCTGGAACAGCCGGTGGCCTACGCGGTGCTGTCGTTCGTGGTGAACGTGCTCCGTTCCGTGCCTTTCATAATCCTGCTGATCGTAATGATTCCGTTCACTGTAATGCTGATCGGCACATCGCTGGGCGTCGCTGGTGCCATCCCGCCGCTGGTGGCTGGCGGTGCGCCGTTCTTCGCCCGTTTGGTGGAAACTTCTCTCCGTGAAGTGGACAGAGGCATCATCGAAGCGACACAGGCAATGGGCGCCAGCGTTAAGCAGATCATCTTCGGTGCTCTGCTCCCGGAAGCGCTGCCGGGCATCATTGCCGGTATCACCGTTACCGCGATCACACTAGTATCCTACGCGGCCATGTCCGGCGTTATCGGTGGCGGCGGTCTCGGCGACCTGGCCATCCGCTTCGGCTATCAACGATTCCAGACCGACGTAATGGTCATTACAGTCGCTCTACTGGTTATTTTTGTCCAAGTCCTACAGATGGTCGGCGACCGTCTGGTGCTGTATTTCAGCAGAAAGTAAAAAAGCTGGATATAGGCCGTGGGCGGTCGGAACCCCCTTCCGAAAACGTGGAGCGCCAGGGATGGCGCGACCGAGCCCTACATGGACGTATTCACGGGCGCTTTTCGGAAGGGGGTTCCGACCGACCTCGGGCCGTACTCCATAGCTGAGCCCAACTTATTCAACGCTTTTAACAGGAGAACTGATCTATGAATCTGAAGAAAACACTCGCAGCACTGGCTGCTGCTGCCACTTTCTCAGGCGCCGTTGCTGCCGAAGAGCTCTCCGTAGCCGCCACACCGGTGCCCCATGCCGAGATCCTGGAATTTGTGAAGCCACAGCTGGCGGAGCAGGGCGTGGAACTGGACGTGAAAGTATTCACCGATTACATCCAGCCGAACATCCAGGTGGACCAGAAGCGGATGGACGCCAACTTCTTCCAGCACCAGCCGTACCTGGACGAGTTCAACGAAGGCCGTGGTACCAACCTGGTAACCGTGACCGGCGTTCACGTTGAGCCGTTTGGCGCCTACTCCAGCAAGATCGATTCGCTGGACGAGCTGAAAGAAGGTGCCGTAGTTGCCATTCCGAACGATCCCACCAACGGTGGCCGTGCACTGCTGCTCCTGCAGAAGGCCGGTGTGATCACCCTGAAGGACGAGAGCAAGATCACCGCGACACCCCGTGATATTGCCGATAACCCGAAAAATCTGGACTTCAAGGAACTGGAAGCAGCCACCCTGCCCCGTATCCTGAACCAGGTGGACCTGGCACTGATCAACACCAACTATGCGCTGGAAGCCGGTTTGAACCCGTCTGAAGACGCGCTGGTGATTGAGGGCTCCGAGTCACCCTACGTGAACATCCTGGTTGCCCGTCCGGATAACAAGGACAGCGAAGCCATGCAGAAGCTGGCCGAGGCTCTGAAGTCCGATGCGGTTCGCGACTTCATCATGGGAAAGTATGAAGGTGCCGTTGTTCCGGCATTCTGATAGTTGAAGGATGGGGGTCAGATGAAAGCGTTCATCTGACCCCTGTTTCAGTCGTTCAATCAGTCACCGCTCCAGTTGGCTTTCGGGTCCGGTGTCATCCGCAGGTAGGATTTCACCGCCTTGTAGCCTTTCGGGAAGCGCTGCTTGATTTCATCCTCATCCTGCAGGGACGGAACGATGACTACATCTCCGCCACGCTCCCAGTTGCCCGGTGTGGCGACCTTGTGTTCGTCGGTCAACTGCAGCGAATCGATCACCCGCAGAACTTCGTTGAAGTTGCGACCGGTGCTGGCCGGGTAGGTAATCATCAGCCGTACTTTCTTGTTCGGATCAATCACGAACAACGAACGTACGGTAAGGCTGCTGTCGGCATTGGGATGAATCATGTCGTACAGCTGCGACACCTTGCGGTCGTGGTCCGCGATGATCGGGAAGTTCACCGAGCAGCCCTGGGTTTCGTTGATGTCCTTGATCCACTCGTGGTGGGAATCCACTGGATCAACACTCAGGGCGATGGCTTTCACGCCGCGCTTGGCAAACTCATCCTTCAGCTTGGCGGTCAGACCCAGCTCCGTGGTGCAGACCGGGGTGAAATCCGCCGGGTGTGAAAACAATACACCCCAGCTGTCCCCCAGCCAGTCGTAAAACGAAATTTTCCCTTCACTGGAGTCCTGCTCAAAATCGGGTGCGGTATCTCCGAGACGTAAAGTCATGTGTACTCTCCTTCGATCATGGTAGTGACTATTTCGTTTGTTATTCCGGCCCGAAAACTGCCGGGTTGTGTTCTGAGTGTATACGACAAACCTTGGTGCCAGATGAAGCAATTACAAGGGGCTTAACCCCCCAGTGCCTTCTCTTTCTCAAAGTGCTCCCGGGTGAGCTTGAACACAACCGGGCTCAGCATGAGTAGGGCAATCAGGTTTGGTAGCGCCATCATGGCATTCAGGGTGTCTGCCACCAGCCAGACGAAGCCCAGGTTCAGGGTGGCACCCACCGGAATGGCCAGAATCCATGCAACACGGTACGGCACTATGGCCTTTACGCCGAACAGGAACTCGACGCAGCGTTCCCCATAGAATGACCAACCCAGGATGGTAGTGAATGCAAATACTGCCAGGGCAATAGCTACAAGATAGTTGCCAACACCGGGTAGCGCCTCTTGAAACGCCATTGAAGTCAGCGCCGCGCCGGATTCCCCGGAGGTCCAGGTGCCGGAGGTGATAATCACCAGGCCGGTGATGGTGCAGATAATAATGGTGTCAATGAATGTGCCGAGCATGGCCACCATGCCCTGGTTGATCGGGTTCCGGGTTTGCGCGGCGGCATGGGCAATGGGTGCGGAGCCCAGGCCAGCTTCATTGGAAAAGATGCCCCGGGCCACCCCGAAGCGGATTGCTGCCCAGACAGCCGCACCGGCAAATCCACCCTCGGCGGCGATGGGGCTGAAGGCATGCTCGATCACCAGGGAAAAGGCGGCGGGAATGTCGGCGGCGTTGATCGCCAGTACCACAAGCCCGGCAATCAGATAGGAAACCGCCATTAACGGCACCAGGGCACTGGCTACATGGCCAATCCTGCGGATACCACCGATCAGAACCATGCCCACCAGAACCATGAGGACCACGCCGGTCAGCCAGTGTGGCAATCCGAAGTTGGTCTCCATGACATCGGCCACCGAGTTGGCCTGCACGGTGTTACCGATGCCAAAACCGGCAATGGCGGCGAAAACGGCGAACAGCACACCAAGCCAGGCCCATTTGCGACCAAGCCCGTTGCGGATGTAGTACATGGGGCCACCGACGTGATCTCCGCGCTCGTCTACTTCCCGGTAACGCACTGCCAGCACCGCCTCGGAGTACTTGGTGGCCATGCCCACCAGGGCCGTGAGCCACATCCAGAACAGCGCGCCGGGGCCACCCAGGAAAACCGCTGTTGCAACGCCGGCAATGTTACCTGTGCCAACGGTGGCCGAGAGTGCTGTCATCAATGCCTGGAACGGCGGTATTTCACCCTCGGATTCGGCACCGGCGGCGGTGCGGCCTTTCCACATCAGCTTGAAGCCAGCGCCCAGCTTCAGCACCGGCATCAGCTTCAGGCCCAGGCTGAGAAACAGCCCGACGCCCAGTATCAGAACCAGCATGGGTGGGCCCCAGACCAGTCCGTTTATCTGCCCTACGAATTCAGAAATAGCTTCCATGGGATCTCCCTCTGTGTGCCATGGATTGGTTTGGATTTTTGACCCGGGTTGGGTATAACCGGTTGAGTTTAGTCAGATATTTTTCCGTGTAAACCGATGGCCCGGGAAAAGTGGTGGATTCGGGTGTGATTGCCTATGCTCATAGCAATGGCGACCATCCAACAAGGGGAGGGATTCTGCCCATGCGTTCACTGAAAGTGTCAGATGTCATGTGGAACCACATCGAGCCGATCCGTTGTGGCACGCAGCTCACCAAAGTGGTGAAGACGCTGCTCCACAACCACGTAACCGGCCTGCCGGTTGTTGATGACCAGCGCCATGTCATCGGCTTTATCTCCGAGCAGGACTGCATCCATGCCCTGCTGGTGAGCGGCTATCACCGCGAGGGCGACCCGCTCGTTGACGATGTCATGTTCCGGAAACCGGTGACTATTTCGGCCGAGATGTCGGTGGTGGATCTTGCCCAGAACCTCGGTGCGGGCAAGCCAAAGGTGTACCCTGTTGTGGATCACGGCAAACTGATTGGTATAGTCACGCGTACTGCTATCCTGGCCGAGCTGGCACGCACCGGTTTTGGTCTGGAGCCGCCAAAGCACGCCAGTGCCTTGGACTGAAACACACTTCCCCCAAAATTGAGGACACTATGGAACTCCTATCCACGAACGTCTGTTTCGAAGGCGAGCACCGCCGCTACCGGCATACCTCCGCTACCCTCGAATGCGACATGGAGTTTGCGGTGTATCTGCCGCCCGTGGCTGTGGGCTCCAGGCCGGGCAAGGTGCCGGTCCTCTATTGGTTATCAGGGCTGACCTGCACCGACCAGAACTTCATGCAGAAAGCCGGCGCCCTGAAGCGCGCCGCACAACTGGGCATGGCGATTGTGTGCCCCGATACCAGCCCCCGTGGGGTCAACCTGCCGGGCGAAGATGACAGTTACGACTTTGGCTCCGGTGCCGGTTTCTACATCAATGCCACCGAGCAACCCTGGGCACCCCATTACCGGATGTACGACTATGTGGTGAAGGAATTGCCACAGTTGATCGAGGACGAATTACCGGTTTCGGACAAACGTTCAATCAGCGGTCACTCCATGGGCGGCCACGGCGCCCTGATTTGCGCCCTGAAGAACCCCGGCCGCTATGCCTCGGTGTCGGCGTTCGCGCCCATTGCCAACCCCACCGAATGTCCCTGGGGCCAGAAAGCGTTCAAGGGGTATCTTGGGGACAATCCCCGCAGTTGGGAGGAATGGGATGCCACCCTGTTGATTCCAACCGCCCGTGAGCGCTTACCGCTGTTGGTCGACCAGGGCACGGCGGACGAGTTTCTGGATAGCCAGTTGAACCCGGATGCCCTGGCAGATGCCTGTGAGAAGTTCCACCATCACATCAACCTGCGCATGCATCGGGGCTATGACCACAGCTATTTCTTCATTGCCTCGTTCATCGATGATCACCTCGATCATCACGCAAAAGCACTGGGTCTGTGAGCTGGCTCAGGAGCGGAAGCCCCAGACCAGACTGAAGTCCATGGAGGGCATGATTTCAGGCTCTTCGAGAGCCTGGATGCCAAAGTCCGGCTGGCTGGTATCCCGCTCGAAGGTGCCGGTGTAGCGGTTGCCGCGGGGGCCGAAAATGGCTTTCACGAACGGCCCCCGGGCCCTTACCGGCCGCCGGGTAACCACGCCCACTTCGTTATTGTCCAGCCGCACCAGAATGCCGGGCGGGAACTCGCCGAGTACCTGCAGCAGGGCCTTGGGTATGGCCGGGCGGAATTTGCCATCGGCAAGGTTGGCAATCAGCTTGCGGGCGTTGGCCACGTTCATGCGCTGCCGGTAGGCGCGTTTGGTGATCATTGCCACATAACGTTCTGCCAGGGCCAGGATTTCAGCTTCCGGTCGTATTTCAGTGCCACTCAGCCCCTTCGGATAGCCGCTGCCGTCAGCCTGTTCATGATGCTGGGCGATGATGGTCAACAGCAGCTTGTTGTCGATGCCGGCGGCCCTGAGGGCCTGAATGCTGCGCTGGGGATGTTTGCGAATCACGCCCCGTTGCTCGTCGTTCAGGACCGTATTGGAGGCATTGAGCTTGTCGGCAATGGGCACAAGGGCAAGATTGGCGGTGAGGGCGGCTGCGGTGAGCACGGCAACCCTGTTGTCTTCCAGGCCGAACTGCCGGCCGATGAACTGGCACAGTATGGCGTAAAACAGGATTTGCTCGTGAATGACCGGCCCGATTGAGTAAAGATGAACCAGGGCCAGGCTGGCTTCCGGGGATTCGGTGCAGGTGCGCTCAATCATCCGGGCCAGGCCCAGCAGACGCTTCTGTGCCGAGGGGTCAGACTCGGTGATGGCGTTCAGGGTTGCTTCGAGGGAATGCAGCAAATCCGGGTAGTCAGCAAAGGGATTGCGCTCCCGGTTGTCCTCGAAGACTTCCTCCTGGGGGCGCTCAATCTTGCGGGGCTTGAAACGCCCTCGCTCGAACAGCTGCTCCAGTTGGGAATTGGTCTGAATCACATAACCCTGGCGCAGAAGGACATTGCCGTCGGCATCGTAGACGTTCCAGGGCAGGGGCCGGCCGATGGTCAGGGCGCCAGGTGCGATTCGGACAAGTTCGGTCAAAACAAAGTTTCCTGAATACTGCTTATAGTGGCGACAGTCTACCTCTGAATCCGGATTCAACTCCAGTTGAAGCAGCGGTTTACGTGAACGCTTACATCAAGTCTGCATGGCTGCATGGTACTGAAAGGCTTGTTGAATCTGTTCACGGATCTGTCTGTCGTCCCAGGGTTTGGTCAGGAACTTGTAAATTGCCCCTTCGTTGATGGCGTCGGTTACGGATTTCAGGTCGGTGTAGCCGGACAGCACAATCCGAACCGTTTCCGGGTGGATGGCTTTAACCTGGCTGAAAAACTCGGTTCCAGACATTTCCGGCATCCGTTGATCCGAGATTATGACCTGTACATCGTTTTCGGCAAGTAGCCGGAACGCCTCGCTGATACTTGAGGTGGAGAGAATGCGGTAACCATCCCTGCGGAAAACCCGTTTAAGCGCACGAAGAATGTTTTCCTCATCATCGAGCAGAAGCAGCGTTTTCTGGTTGGTCAGTTCGGCACCATGGGTGTTTGCTGCTCCAGCCCCGTGGGTATTCATGTACGTTTTAAGGTCTGCAAAAGGCATCGGTCTGGCGAAGACGAAGCCCTGCAGCAGATCACACTGATGCTTTCTCAGGAAGACGGCATGGCCCTCCGTTTCTACGCCTTCCGCAACCACTTCCAGCCCGAGATGGTGCGCCATGGAGATAACGCCCTGGGTAATGGCAGCATCACTTCGACTCTGGATGACATCCTTGATAAAGGACCGGTCAATCTTGATCTTGTTGGCCGGCATCAGCTTGATATAACTGAGGCTGGAGAAACCTGTACCGAAATCATCAATGGCGATGCGCACACCCAGCTCTCGTAGCTCGTTCAATGTCTGGATAACCTGATCGGTATCGTAAAGCACCGCAGACTCGACCACCTCGAGCTCCAGGGCTTCTGGCGGCAGGCCCGAGCGAGTGAGGGCCTCCTGGACGGTTTCGCTGAAACCCTCTTTGCGAATCTGTATCGGTGAAACGTTTACCGCTACTTTGCAATCCCTGAAGCCGGCAGAATGGAGCTCAACCATGTCACGGCAGGCTTTGTGCAAAACCTGTTTGCCAAGGGCAACGATTTGCCCGGTTTCCTCCGCCAGGGGGATGAAATCTCCCGGTGAGACCAGCCCTCGGGTTGCATGTTCCCAGCGCACGAGGGCTTCGACCGAGCGGGCATGGCCAGTTCGGGAATCGATAACGGGCTGGTAATAAACGGTCAGATTGTCGTTTTCGATGGCATCCTGCAGTTCATTTCTCAGCTTGACCCGGTAGCTGGCGGACGTGTTCAGCTCCTCAGAAAACCACTGATAAGTGTTTCGACCCAGCTGTTTGGCGCTGTACATGGCAAGGTCCGCCTGCTGTATCAGCTCCATTGGATTCTCGATAGCGCCGTCCGTGACGGATATGCCGATACTGGCAGTCAGATGCAGGTTTTCATCGCCAAGCCGATAGGGTTGGGAAAGCTCCCTGATGGCATTTTCAACAACCAGAATAATATCGTTGGCGTGGGCCAGGTCCGGCAGGACGATAACGAACTCGTCGCCGCTCATCCGCGCGACAGTGTCACCCGTGCGAACCATGGCTTCCAGTCGTTTAGCCACTTCGACAAGAACCTGATCTCCGATCCGATGGCCGAGGGAATCGTTCAGCAATTTGAAACCGTCCAGATCGATGAACAGCAGGCCGACAGTCCTTCCGTAACGATGGGCGAACTGGCAGGCCTGAGTCAGCCGGTCTTCCAGCAAAGCCCGATTGGGTAAACGGGTAAGCACGTCGTGGCTGGTGTTGTAGGCAAGCTCGCTCTCAACGGATTTACGCTCTGAAATATCGTTCTGTATGCCAAGAAAGTGGGTAATCCTGCCTTCCTGGTTCCTGATCGGGGACAGATACAGATCGTTCCAGAAGGGTGTTCCATCCTTTCGGTAATTGCGTAAAACCGCCGATACATCCTTGCCCTGTCTGAGTGCTGCCCTGATTTCGGCCAGTGGCTGGGCGTTGTCGGGATCGGAGTCGCCTCCCTGCAGGAAACGGCAGTTCCGGCCCAGTGCTTCTTCCTTTGAATAACCGGTGACACGCTCAAAGGTCGGGTTGACGTACACCATGGGCAAATCCGGCACATGGGCGTCGCAGATGACAATGCCGTTGGAGCTCGACTCTATGCATCGTTGCATCAGCCGAAGCTTGCGATTGCTTGCAATCTGGGCGGTCATGTCCGTCAGCATCTGGAGAATGAGGTTGTGCTGGTTGATCACAATCTCTTCTGAAACGACTTCAACAAACAGGTCCTCGTCGTTCCGGTTTCGATGATGCTCCAGTTTTCCGTCCGGCCTGAGGATCAGCCCCTCTGGGGAGACATCGGCGTCGGTCCCGGATTTCCTGAGGACGCTCCAGTCATTGCCTTCAAGCTCTTCCGCTGAGTACCCGTACAGTATCTGGGCCGCCCGGTTCACAGACTGTATGCCGCCGCTTTCCGGATCAATAAGACACATGGGCGCCGGATTGTTCTCGAACAGCAGACGGTAGTGTGCCTCGCTGCTGGCGAGGTGCTCGTTGGCCATGGCCCGATCGATGGCGTAGCGGATGCTCCGGATCAGGGTATGACTGTCGATGTCGCCCTTGGTGAGGTAGTCGGCTGCCCCCAGTTCCACCGCCCGCGAATCGAGCTCATCATCGCCCTGGCCGGTCAGTAGAATAAAGGGGGTGGTGATGCCCTCTTCCCGCGCCTGACTGATTAGATCGAGACCTGAATCCGGCCCCAGCCTGAGGTCGATCAGCGCGACATCAATATGAAGCGTGTGAAGCGCTTCCAAACCGGTGCTGAAACTGTCCCGCCAGTTTAACGCGGTGGCTACCGGACTGGCTTCATTGAGCAAGTCGCGGGTAATCAGATAATCGTCTTCATCATCCTCAATCAGCAGAATGCGAAGGGTCGGGTCGCTGTTACTCATAATCATACGGTTTTAATGGTTGCCCGTGTTTTTCAAAAAATACGGCTGTAAAGACTCAACAGCGTCCAATAGCTTGGTATAGCTGGAGGGTTTGACAAGATAATCGTCGGCCCCGTTCGCAAGACAGAACTGTTTGTCCTCATCGCTTTCCGAGGTGGTCATGACAACCGTCGGAACCTGCTCGAACAACGCAATATTTCTCAATTCGATGAGCGATTCCCGGCCATCCTTGAGTGGCATGTTCAGGTCAAGCAGGACCATATCCGGCAGGACCGAGGGCGACAGGTTCTGTGCGTCGGAGAGACTCTCCCCGATAAATGCCATCAGCTCTTCACCATCCTGGACAAAACGCAGTCTGCAGTTTGGGCATCTCTCCTCAAAAGCTTCGCGAATCAACATACGGTCGTCCGGATCGTCTTCGGCGATAAGCACCAGGGGAGTCGTCGCTTGTATGTTATCCATGATTGGCCCCTTCTACCGTTTCGTGAGGCCCGAAACGGATGCGGAAAGTGGTTCCCTCGCCGGGGGCACTCTGTACTCGGACACTGGCCCCATGCCGATCAAGAATCTTTTTTACAATGGCCATGCCAATTCCGGTTCCGCTGTAGGCGTCACGCTTGTGCAGGCGCTGGAACGGATGGAAGATTTTTTCCGCGTACTTCTCATCGAAGCCGATGCCGTTATCGGTAACTACCAGCGTCCAGGAATCCTGCCTGATATCCTCAGGGTAGATCATTATCTCCGGCGATTTGCCAGGTTCATGAAATTTAATGGAGTTACTGAGCAGGTTCTGGAACACCTGTCGCAACTGGGTCGCGTCTC
Source organism: Marinobacter maroccanus (assembly GCF_002933275.1). Classification (GTDB taxonomy): domain Bacteria; phylum Pseudomonadota; class Gammaproteobacteria; order Pseudomonadales; family Oleiphilaceae; genus Marinobacter; species Marinobacter maroccanus. Next base: position 55,320 of record NZ_PSSX01000003.1, on the reverse strand, counting down.
CGGTAATAGGCGGAAGTGGCAAGACCTTGATGCTCGCCTGCTCTGCGGCGATGGCAGTTTCCATGTCCTGCAGTACGCCGTTGATGATTGTCTCGGTATCGCAGATTTCAAAGGGTTTGGCGCGGGTTGTTATCCGGGAATAGGACAACAGGTCCATGATCAGCGATTGCATGCGCGCGGCTGCCGATTGCATGCGTTCAAGATAGTCCCGCTCGTCCGGACCCAGCTTGTCGGATTTGACCAGAAGCCGGTCAGAGAAGGCCCTTATCTTTCTGAGAGGCTCTTGAAGGTCGTGGGATGCTACAAAGGCAAAATCCTGGAGCTCCCGGTTGCTGCGTTCCAGTTCTTTCAGGGTCTCTTCCAGCTTCCATTGGGCTTCCTTACGCTCTCGAATACTCCGGTAATAGACAGCAAGCCCTTCCTCGGATGGGTAGGCGCTTATCTCCAGCCAGTTGTCCAGGGGCGCGTAGTAACCCTCGAAAGAGACCGACTCGCCGGTCTCCATGGCACGGGTATACATTTCGTCGAATTCGGTGCCGATCGCTGCCGGGAAAATTTCCCAGAGGTTATGGCCGAGCAATTCCTCGCGGGATTTGTGGAGGATCTCTTCGGAGCGACGGTTCACATAGGTGAATCGCCATTCCTTGTCGACGGTGAAAAAGGCATCGGTAATGCTCTCGAAGATGGTTGCCTGTCGTTCAGCGTAGCGTCTGATCTGGTCCATGGCCTGACGGGAGGCAGTAATGTCCTGGAAGCCGCCTTGCAGTCGCACGATCTTTCCTTTTTCGTTCTTGACGGCATGACCAATGGCGCGCCCCCAGCGGAGCCGGCCGCTGGCGGTGCGGAACTGCACCTCCTCGTCAAACGGGATGCCGGTGCTGGCGCATAGATCAATCGCGGTTGAGAGGGTTGCACGTGAGTCGTCGGTGTAGAAGCTCAAGCCTGTCTCCAGATCCGGCTCTTCACCTGGCGGGACCTCGAATATGTCGAACATGACCGGTGTCCAGACGACTTTCCCGGGCGGGATTTCAACGGTCCATCCGCCAATCATGGCGGTTTTTTCGGCGATGCTGAGCAGGGCCTCGCTGCTTCTGAGTCGCTCTTGGGTTTCCAGTGATTCGGTGATGTCCCGGGCGACGACGTAGATCAGATCGTCGCCACTGAGAATGGCATTGATCTGGAGCCAGTGTTCGTTATGGGTTGTGTCGATCGCCCGGATGAACAGGTTGTGAACATCCTCTCCTTCGGTCAGGGACTGGACGGCGTCATTCACTTTCTGGTGATCGTCCGTATGAATCACTTCCAGGTATGAAGTACCAAGCAACTGTTCCCGGGTATAGCCAAGTGTCTCAACGAAGGTGTTATTCACTTCGAAGAAATGGCTGTTCAGGTCGACAATGCAGAACATGTCCGGTGACAGTGAAAAGAACTGGTCGCGCTCCCGGCTGAGCGTCTCAGCCACCAGCTCGTCACTGATGTCCCGGCCAACGCAGAACAGCGCGTTATCTTCCCGTGACCATTCGGCAGTCCAGGAAACGGTAACCGTATGGCCGTCCCTGTGCCGGAGACGGGTCCGGAATCCCAAAGCCCTGTTGCTCTGGCCCGAGGCGAGTTTCCTGACTTCCTCAACGGTTGAATCCCTGTCTTCGGTGAGAAGCAGCAGATTATAGTGTCGGCCTTTCAGTTCTTCAGGAGCGTAGCCGAGCATGGCTTCACTGGCGGGGCTGACCGTCAGGAACCGTCCTGCGGGACTGATGGAACACAGCAAATCCCGGGAAAATTCCATAATCTTTTCATTGGTCTGGCGAAGGCCACGTTCCTCTTCCAGGTGGTAGTTGAGCGTGTCGTTGAGCTCGGTGAGCACGACGGATCGGCGCTCGGATTCCCGCCAGAACAGGTGAATCAGCATCACAAGAAAGCTCAGGCCCAAACCGCCGAACAGGATGAGCGGGGGCAGGTATAGCTCGTCCGGTGGCAATGATCCCCGGCCTATGTACGCATCAATCCGCCAGACGTTGTCATGGTGGGCCTCCACAACAGCCGAGGCCAGGTGTAGTTGCTCAGATTCTGGAATGTTCGGAGAGGTGTCATAAACCAGTTCTTCCTCGTAGAACACCGCCAGGTTAAGAGTGTTGTTCTGCTGCTGGGTAAGTCCCTGATAAACATGGTGGAGGTCGACAACCGCAACAACGGGCCAGGGGTTACCCGGCTCAGGGGTCGCTGGAACAGAGATTACCGCGTGTGCCCTGCCTTTCCGGTCGGGCAGGGGCCAGCTCAGGTGGGGTGCCTTGGAGTCAACAACATGCTCAAACCATTTCCTGGTTTCCTCCTGGGCAAGGAACCTGTCGAGCCAGGCGTGATAATCAAGGGTTCGGGACTCTACGCGAACAGAATTCAGGTTGCGGTCCAGCAGAGCGATCAGCCGCATTTCGGGAAAGTCTCTCAGGTAGCTGCTCACTTCCTGCTGCCATAGCTGTTCCGATGGCGCCCCGTCAAGAACCTCCCAACGTTCAGCAAGCCGTCGTACCAGCGCGAGTTTTACATGAAAGGCTGACGCGGTGGCAGCGGCCAGTTGGCTGACCTGGGTTTGTGCCCGCTGCTTTAGATTCTGGCTGTATTGCAACCTCATGGTGTGCCAGGTAACCGTCGTTATCAGAATGCCGAGGATGCTTACCAGGATGAGCCCCCTGGAGTAGACCGGGATTTCCCGGTGATAAATCCGGTAAAGAAAAGGCAGGGTCAGGCCAACCAGCATGAGCAGGGGACTGACCACCAGAGTCGACTCCGCAATGCTGCCGACGCCCGCAGCCGCCAGTGGAGGGTACCAGCGTGAAAGGAATGAGGTGAGGCCAACGGCGAGCACAAGGGGCGCCGAAACCAGCCCGAACCTCCAGCCCCTGGGCAGGTGTATCGCGGACAGTGCACTCAGAAAGATCAACCCGATCGCGACCAGCAGTAGTGGGTTGATCTTTGTGTATTGCAGGCCGGGTCCGAACGGCAGTGCCGGCACCAGGCTGAAGGTGATCGCGACCAGCAGTCCAAGAACACCGAAGGTGGTGGCAGCTCTGGGCAACTGGAAAAGCAGTGTTAGCAGCGTGGCACTGATAATGATGGCAAGAATCCCTCCACCAGGATGCAACGAGATTCTCCCCGGGCTGTCTGAGCCTCCGGTGTAAAAGTCATAGAGAATCACGCCACCCACGGAGGCCAGCGAGATTGCCAGTGCCAGCGCAAGGCAAAACCAGAAGATTTCCCGGTTGCGAGTACTAACCATTCAGCACCTGTGGCCCCAGTAGCCGTAGTACTTCGTCCGGCGTTGTCAGGCCGGCCCGCAGTTTCTCAAGGGCATCATCGAGCAGAACCTTCATGCCCTGCTCCCTGGCGATGGTCTCGATCTGCATGGCGCTTGCGCCCTCGGTAATCGCAATCCTGAGGTCCTCGTTCATGGTCAGAACTTCGTGAATCGCTACCCGCCCCTTATAGCCCTTATGGCATTTTTCGCAGCCCCTGCCCCTGTAGAACACCAGACCTGTGTTCTGGAATTCGGGACCCAGTTGAGCGAGAACCTCAGACGGTGGCGGGGTTTCTTCCCGGCAGTGAGTGCAAATTTTACGAACCAGCCGCTGGGCAATAATAGCCTCCAGGGCGGAGGCCAGCACGAAGGGTTTCAGGCCCAGGTCAAGCAGTCGGGCCACGGTTGCCGCCGCCGAACTGGTGTGCAGGGTGGAATACACCAGGTGCCCGGTCATGGCTGCATGAAAAGCCACATCGGCGGTTTCCTCGTCGCGGATCTCACCCAGCAGGATGACATCCGGATCCTGCCGCAAAATCGCCCGTAGCACGCTGGCGAAGTTCAGGCCGATTCTCTCTTTCACCGGCACCTGGCCGGCCATATCGACATGAAATTCCACCGGGTCCTCAATGGTGACGTAGTTTCGTTCCGGCGAGGCGTTGTGTTGCAGCAGCGCATACAGGGTTGTGGTCTTGCCGCTGCCGGTAGGGCCTGTGGCCAGAATGATGCCCTGGGGCTTGGCGATCACATGCATCAGCCGTTTCAGGTTGTGCTCCGAGAGGCCGAGATCCTCCAGAGACTGGGCCGAGGACTGACGTTCCAGTACCCGCATAACGACTTTTTCGCCGTTGATGGTTGGCAGGGTAGAAATCCGCAAATCCACAATACGCATGGGCGTCTTGACGGTGATGCGCCCATCCTGGGGCTTGCGGCGTTCGGTAATGTCCAGCTCCGCCATGACCTTGATCCGGGAGACAACGGACATCAACAGATTGGTGGGAATGTGTATTTTGTCCTGCAGCACCCCATCAATCCGATAGCGCACGACCAGTGATTTGGTGCGGGGATGCACGTGAATATCGCTGGCGCCAAGCCGCAGGGCCTCCAGAATGATGGCATTCACCAGCCGGATGGCGGGAGGCTCTTCGGAGCTACCCAGCAGCTGTTCCAGGGATTCCTGGTCTGAATCCTCGTCGAGAACAATCTCGATACCTTCATACGGATCATCGGTACCAACCCGGGTGGTGATGTCATCCAGATCGGTCGTTTCTCCAAATACCTCCGCCAGCTTTGCCTGCATCTGCGAGGTTTCACAGAGCAGGGGGTGGATGGTGTAGCCGGTCATGAAACCGAGCTCGTCGATCAGGTTGATGTCCATGGGATCAACCATGGCAAGCCGAAGACGCTGCCCACTGGTGCGTAATGGCAAGACCAGTTGGCGTGTACAGATCTTCTGGGGCACCAGTGATAACAGGCTCGGATCGGGCTGGAACTCCCGCAGATCGATTTCCTCAAACAGCATTTCGTCCCGCAAGAGTTCGAAGACTTTCCGGAAGTCCACCCATTCGTGCTTGAGCAACTGCCGGACCACCGGCGTTTTCTGGCTCTGCATTTCCCGATGCAGTTGCTGAATCTGTTGTGGGTTCAGCCAGCCTTTCTTGTGCAGCAGGATCGCCAACTGGCTCCGGTTGGTCGCGGTCAGCTTGCTGATGGTCTCCAGGTCCCGGCTCTGTTTTTTGGTTTGCTGTTCCAGTGCGCGAGTGCGCTGAATCAGCTCATACTGTTCCAGGGCCAGAGCGATGGTTAGCCGGATGTCGTCGTCATTCCAGGGTTTCAGGATGAACCGGTAAACCGCCCCGTCCTTGATGGAACCCATTACAGCATCGGTATTGGCATGGCCGGTGAGCATGATCCGAATGGTCTGGGGCCAGCGTTCCCGGACCTCCCGAAGCAGTTCACTACCGTTCATTCCCGGCATCATGAAGTCGGTCATGATCAGCTCTGCCGGCTGTTTTTCCATAATGCGAAGGGCTTCTTCGCCACTGCGGGCAAAGAGAAGTTCGTAATTCTCACGCTGGAAGACCCTGCGCAGCGAGGCCAGGATATTGGGCTCGTCATCCACGAGAAGGAGCCGGTAGGGGGCTTTTTTGGTCTCCGGAGCATTGCCCTGATCGCTCTGGGATTCCTCACTGTGAAAAAGGGATGCGTAGCGTTTTGCCATTTAGGATTCCTGGGCGCCTTGCATGGGAATTGTGAGTGTCACGCGGGTGCCTGTACCGGGGCGGCTGTCAATTTGCACATTGCCCTTGTGAGCCCGCAAGGTGTCCCGGGCTACAGTGAGACCAAGGCCAGTGCCTGATCCCACGGGTCGCGTGGTAAAGAATGCATCGAAAACCCGTCCCCGGTCGGCCTCTGAAATGCCGCAACCGTTGTCCTGGATGACAACCTGGATAGTGTCCCCCTCCAGTCTGGACTGAACCAGAATGCGCCCTTGCGCTGGCTCCTGATCTGTATCCCTGAGCGCCTGGGCTGCGTTGTCCAGTACATTGAAAAAGGTCTGGGACAGCCGGGAGGGATGGCCGGTCACGGCGGGAAGTTGGGCCAGGCGCTCGGATATCTGCAGGCTGTGGTTATATTCTGTCTGCACCAGATGGACCGCACTTTTCAGCAACTCATTGATCCTGCATAGAGAATAGTCAGCCTGATCTATGCTTGAAAAGGTTTTCAGGTCCGAAACGATACCCGCAACTCGACTTGTGCCGTCCATGGATTCGGTGAGCAGATCCCGGAAGTCGTCGAGCAACTCCTGATTGTTTGGTGAGGCCGGAACCATCTCCCGAAGGTCTTCCAGGTAATCTCGCGCCACCCTGAGGTTACTGCTGATGAATCCGATCGGGTTGTTGATTTCGTGGGCTACACCCGCCGCCAGCTGACCGACCGACCGCAGCCGTGCACTCTCGAACAGCTCCTGCTGGTTTTTCTGTATGACCCTGACCTGCTCATCCACTTTGTCCTGAAGCTGCTCCGACAGCTCACGGTATCGGGCTTCCGAGGCTTTCAAAGCTTCGTTCTGACGCTGCAGTTCGGCGTAGCTGGCTTCGGTGGTGTCATGATGAAGGTTGGCCGCCAGTCGATACTTGGCCACGAACATCATGATAAATCCGATCAGGTTTGCCGCGGCCCGCCGTTCATCCCTCGAGCCACCGGATAGCCAGCCGATGGTCTCCAGGTTGAACTCCACCGGCACGGAACCTTCCGATTTCTGCTCAGTCAGCCTGACGGGTTCAGTGCACAGGTCGCTCAGGAGTCGTTCCAGGCGCTCCCGCTGCTCCGGACTGAGCAAATCCTCAAGGGAAGGATCGTCTTCAAAGGTGCGCATGACGTTCCCCGTAGTTGGCACTCAGGCCTTCAATAAACGTGTGTCGGTCGATGCTGTGCAGCATCTCCAGATCGTATTCCCCGTTGATGACCGTATACAGCCGGTCCAGCAGCAGCCTGAAGGTATCGATCACCCCTTTGCCCTGAAGCGCCGAGGCCATGACCAGCGGGGCCCACGGGGTTGAGGCCCAGCGTGTCTGCAGGTCCTGTTCGTCCACCACTCCGGGGATATCCCGCTTGTTGAACTGAACCACCATGGGCAGGGTGTCGATGTCCAGCCCGACCTTTTCCAGGTTTTCCTCCAGGTTTCCGAAGGCGGTTGCATTGTTGTCCTGTTGGGAGGGCTGTGAATCAGCAACGAAGACAACGCCATCCGCCCGCGAAAGCACCGCCTTGCGGGTGCTGTCGTGCTGTACCTGTCCCGGCACGGTATAGAGTTTCAGGCGCAGGTCCAGCCCGGAATTACCGCGCAGACCAATGGGCAGCATATCGAAGAACAGAGTGCGGTCGTCACGGGTTTCGAGCACCATCAGCTCCCCCTTCCGCTGCGGATTCAGCAGGGAATGGAGTTGCATCAGGTTGGTGGTCTTGCCGCTGAGGGCTGGTCCGTAAAATACCACCTTGAGCGTCAGCTTGTTGTCGTCCGCATCGAAATCAGGCATTGGCGATATCGCTATCCGTCATGGTCACCGATCAGAACCGAGCCGTCTGTATCACGGTGTACCCGTGTTATGCCGGGGTTTTCGGTTTCCAGTCTCAACAGTTCCTGCTCCCGTGCACGGAGCATCGCCTTCTGGGTATCCACCTCTTCGCGCAACTGCCGGTTCTCCAGTTTCAGCCGATACAGGTCGATTGCTGACTGAATGGATGCCACCACCTCATAATCATCCCAGGGCTTGGACAGGAATCGGTAGACTTCCGCCTGGTTGATGGCCTTGATCATCGAGCTTCGATCGCCGTGGGCACTTAGTACCAGGCGCATGGCATCGGGCTGACGTTGCTTGGCAAATTGCAGGTAAGTGACACCGTCGGCGCTCGGCATCTGGTAGTCCGAAACAATCACGGCATAATCGTGTTCGAGCAGGCCGCCCAGGGCGGATTCCACCGTGTTGTAGGTGTGTACTTCCCAGCCCTGGGGCTTCAGAAGCCGGCGCAGGGCGCTCAGGATATTGGGCTCGTCGTCCACGAGCTGGATCTTGATCATGGGGTGGTCTCCGTATCTTCTTCCGGCCGATGCACATACAAAGTGTAGCGGTGGCCGTCCGGTTCGCCCTTTTCAAAGGCTGCAAGCTTGTCGATCAGAATGGATGTCAGCACCTTGCCTTCATTCAATAGCAACATGCCCGAGGCCGCGTAAAGGTTTCGCGCCAGCACCATGCCTGGCTTTAATCGCAGTGTGTCCAGGACCAGAACGTCCGGATCTTCGTGCTCGATGTCCGGGGCGACCTCGATCACCATTTCCAGAAACTGATCCGCTACTTCCGGATCGTACAGCCGATCGCGGTAGCGCTTGATCAGTTTGATGGCGTTATCCCTTGGCACCCGGCGCTCAAGTATCAGCCCGTACTGGAGTTCGATGAAATCGACTGCCAGCCGAAGAATTCGTGACCCGAGCGGAATATCCTTTCCTTCCAGCCGGTCCGGCACGCCATAACCATTCCACTTTTCCTGGTGGTGGCGAATGATTTTGGCGGTGTCCCGCAGAGGCTCCAGGGCCATGAGCAGCTGCTCTCCGGCCATCGGATACTTCATGTACTCCAGGCGCTGGTCTTTGCTGAGCAGGTCCGATGGCGCCGTGAACAGCTCATCCGGCCAACTGAGCTTGCCCAGGTTGTAGAGAGCCGCCGCCATTGTCAGGTTGCGGCTCAGTTCTTCATCAAGCTTGTGGTAGTCGGCAAAGGCCTTGACCAGGGCAATGACTTTGGCGTTCGGCTGGCGGTTGGCGGGCAGGCGTTTATCAATCAGGGAAGAGAAAACTTCCGTGGTTGTTACATAGCTCTGGCGAAGCTCCTGGTAAGCAAGATCCAGCATGTCGGCGGTTTCTTTGAGCTCGGCGGTGCGGTCACGAACCTTTTCTTCGAGGGTAGCATTCAGTTCCTTGAGCTCACGGTTCTGTTTGCGGGTTAGTTTTTCAAGCGCCAAACGTCGACGTTCGGATTGCTGAAAGGCCAGCGCCTGGCGAAGAATCAGCCGAAGCTCGTCGTCATCCCAGGGTTTGCTGATGTAGCGGTATATCTGGCCCTCATTGATGGCCGAAACGGTCGAATTGATGTCAGCGTATCCGGTTAACAGAATCCGTATGCACCAGGGGAACCGCTTTCTGATGTTGGCCAACAGGGTCGGGCCATCCATCCCCGGCATCCGGGCGTCGGAAATCACCAGATCAAAGCGCTGGTCTTCCATCAGCGTTAATGCTTCGTCACCCGAGCCGGCGGTGACAAGCTCGTAGGGCTCCTTGCGCAGCACCCGTTTCAGGCTGCGAAGAATATTATCCTCGTCATCCACCAGCAGCAGTTTTGCGCTGATCGCCTGGGATTCCCCGGCCTGGTTGGGCCCGGTTGCCGATTCGTTCATGGTCATGCGGCTTCAGGTGTCTGGGGTTGTTTGGCCGGGAGCGTAATTCGGAAACAGGTGCCCTTACCGGGTTTGCTGTCCACGTCGATGCGGCCGTTGTGTTTTTCAACGATATTGAACGACAGAGAGAGGCCCAGACCGGTCCCCTTGCCTATGGGTTTGGTTGTGAAGAAAGGTTCAAAGATGCGGTTCAGGTTTTCCTCGGAAATGCCCTGGCCTGTGTCCTCGATTTCAATGACGACATTATCTCCGTCTGTCCGGGTACGGATATGGATCTGCCCGAATTCATCGATGGCGTGGGCGGCATTGACCAGCAGGTTCATCACAACCTGATTGACCTGCGAGATAATGCACTCAACAGGAGGCAGCTCGCCAAATTCCCGGATGACCTGGGCCTTGTACTTGAGCTCGTTATTAACCACGTTCAGCGTGGTTTCGATGCCTCGCTGGATGTCAGCCGGCTTGAACTCCTCCTCTTCAATGTGGGAGAAATCCTTCATGGCCGAGATAATCGTTTTTACCCTTTCAATGCCTTCCCGTGATTCAGCTAGGAGGTCGTTGAGATCGTCTCGCACGAACTCGTAATCGATGCTCTGCTTGATAGCCCTGAGGCTGTCCAATGACTCTGTGCTGTCGATTGCATCAGTAAGCCGGAACAGGTCTGTAAGGTAACTTTCCAGGCTCTGCAGGTTGGAATAGACATAACCGACGGGGTTATTGATCTCATGGGCAACGCCGGCAGCCAGCTGGCCGATGGCAGCCAGTTTTTCAGACTGCATCAATTGCCGTCTGGCCTGGTCAAGCCGGGCGTTCATCAATTCTTTTTCGGACTGTGGGATAGCTGCGTTGGACATGGGCGAATCCTGCCTGACCCTGGAGTATTGTTTTTGGTCAAAGGTGGTCGACATTTCACGCATTTGCAATGAGTTTTAAGTTTTGTGACCCAGATCAAGTATAGCTACTTGCAGCTGGGAGGGGCGTTACTATTTGTATATTTGCTAGAGGGTTAAGTTATACATCTAATGCTTATTAATTGGCGGCTATGGGATCTGGCTTTGCAGGCTCGGTCTGTGTTTCGGGGGCTGGCCCTCATGTCGCAATTCTCACGGAAGGCGGCGATTTGACGGTCGAACTTAGGTAACTATTCAAAAATTGTTAAAAAACGTAGTTCTATAGCGACCGCTCAAGACTCTTCCGCTATTCTTGGATCCGGAATCATACTTTTGTCGGACGAAAACGCTTAATGCTCCATCGCCTCAAGACCGATTTCAGGTTGTCGATTATCACACTGCTGGGCGTCAGCGCGGTGTTGGGGATTACTCCCTTTGCCGCTATGCGCTATATGCAAGGCAACCTGCTGGCCGGCCTGGTGGATACAACAATTCTCCTGGGTATCTGTTCAGCACTTGTGTATGCATGGGTAACCGGAGACACGCGAAGAAGTGGCGTGGTTGTGGCGAGTGTCGCCTGTGGTGGTGCAGTGGTCGTCGGAGTTTTAGTTGGCGAACCCGGGCTTTTCTGGCTGTATCCCTGTCTTGTTACCACCTTCTTCCTCGCCAGTCCCCGTATCGCGGTGTTTTTGAACGTCGCCTCGGTGGTTGCCCTGATGGTTCATGGCGGTGCCTTCCGCTCTGATGTCCAGATGTGGTCTTTTGCCTCAACGGCATTTGTGGTCAGCGCCTGCGCCTATGTGTTTGCCCACAGGAACCACGATCAGCGAGAGCGCCTGGAGCACCTGGCAACCATTGATCCGCTCACCGGCATCAAAAACCGGCGTTCCATGGATCAGGAGCTGGATCTGGCCGCAGCGGATGCCGAGCGCACTGGGCTACCCTACGCCCTGGTTCTGCTGGATATCGACCATTTCAAGCGCATCAACGATGAGCATGGCCACGGTGTCGGCGATGATGTGTTGACCGATCTGGTTGCCCTGCTGAAACAGAACACGCGCAAATCAGACCAGCTGTTCAGGTACGGCGGTGAGGAGTTTGTGCTGCTCTTGCCAGGGGTTGATGGCATTGGCCTCAAGGCAGTGATGAATAATCTACAGCAGGTTCTGCGCAAGTACATGAAGCATCCCGGGGGTTCCGTCACCGCCTCATTTGGTGTGGCGCTGCTCCGGCATGGCGAAAGTGTCGATAGCTGGCTGGCCCGGGCCGATGCCGCGCTATACGAAGCCAAGGATACCGGTCGAGACCGAATTGTATTTGCCGATCTTCAGGGCGCGCGGGAACCGGCAGCCAATCCAGCCTGACTGTCATCCGGGGCAAACAGGAACAGTCGCCAGCCCAACAGAATGCTGGCCGATGCCAGCCCTCCCGTCAGGCCTACCCAGAAGCCGGCAGCTCCCATGGGCGGCACCGGCCAGTCCATGAAAGTCAGCATATACCCCAGTGGCATGCCCACGCCCCAGAATGAGAACAGCATGATAAACATCGGTATGCGGGTATCCTTGTAGCCGCGCAAAGCGCTGATGCAGGTTACCTGGATAACGTCGGCAATCTGGAACAGAGCTGCGAACATCAGAAGCCTGACAGTGACCGCCTGAACCTCGGTATCACTGGTGTAGAGTGCTGCGATCTCCCGGGAGAACACAAACAGCAGTATGGCAAAAACCAGCGCCGTAGCGGAAGCGAGAATCAGCGAGCTGCGTGAGATCAGTCGTGCAGTGGCAGGCGCCCGGGCACCCATCAGAAAGCTTACTCGAAGTGTCAGCGCCATGCCTATACTTAATGGCAGCATGAACAGTAAAGACACCACGTTCAGGGCAATCTGGTGGCCGGCGACCACAACCGGGCCGAGGGGCGCCAGAAACAGGGCGATCACCGAGAACAGGCTGGCCTCAACGAAGATGGTAAAGCCGATGGGTACGCCGATGCCGAGGATGTAGCGAATGCCTGCCAGGTCCGGCTTTACCCAATCGGAGATCAGGTGAAACTGACGGTAAACCCGGCTGCGGTTCAGGTACACCAGCAATGCCGCTGCCGCGACGCCGTTGGAAATGGATGTGGCCCAGCCACAGCCGACCCCGCCCATCGCTGGCAGTCCCAGCTTGCCGTAGATGAAGATGTAGTTCATGGGCAGGTTTATCAGTGTACTGAGCACAGAGAACGCCATGATCACTCGAGTGTGCCCGAGGCCATCGGTCAGGCCCCGGAGTGCTGTGAGTAACAGCAGTGCCGGTATGCCCCAGGCAAAGGCGTTCAGATAGCCCTGGGTAATGCGGGCGGTGTTGGCTTCCAGGTTCAGAAGCGCGAGTACCGGGTGCACATGGGTCAGCAGCAGGATCATGATGACGGACCCGGCGGCGGCAAGATACAGGCCCTGCCAGGTGGCGGGCATGATTTTGTTAACTTCCCGGGCACCGTTGTAACCGGAAATGATGGGTTGCAGCGCCCCCAGCATGCCCATGAAAAACAGGAAAAGGGGCATCCACAGACTGCTGCCAATACCCACCGCGGCCAGATCCTCGGCACTGGCGTGACCGGCCATGATGGTATCGATCACGCCGTTGGCCATCTGAGCGACCTGGGCAATCAGGATCGGCCCGCCCAGAATGGCGAGGGTTCGCCACTCGGTGAGTGTTCTGGCGACCAGCGGCTGCCGGGGTTCCGGTAATGGCTGGTGGGTTTCATCCATGGGGTGCTATCCGCTGTTTCTGCACTGCAAGTTTCTCCCAAAACCGTTAAAGTACGCGCCTTGATCACAACAGATGGCAGTGGCGATGGGACTTCTGGTTTTTGTTACCGTTCTGTGGGCGTTTTCATTCAGTCTGATCGGCGAATTTCTGGCCGGCCAGGTGGACAGCGATTTTGCGGTGCTCAGCCGTGTTCTGCTCGGTGCTCTGGTGTTCCTGCCGTTCACCCGCTGGCGCGGCGTGGCTTCCGGACAGAAACTGGGCATCCTGGTAACCGGCATGTTGCAGTTCGGGATCACCTACCTGTGTCTGTACCGGTCTTTCAGCTACCTGACCGTCCCGGAAGTACTGCTGTTCACGATTTTCACCCCGCTGTATGTGACCCTGCTGGATGACGCCCTGTTTCGCCGCTTTTCTCCGGTGGCGCTTCTGGCGGCGGCTATCGCTACCGTCGGGGCGGGTATCATACGCTACGATGGGCTCAGTGAGGACTTCATCACCGGCTTTCTGTTGCTCCAGGTGGCGAATTTTACCTTTGCCGCCGGCCAGGTGGGTTACAAGCATGTGATGCAGCACTACCAGAGCGATATGCCTGCCTACCGCACCTTTGGCTATTTCTTCTTCGGTGCCCTGATCATTGCGCTGCCATCCTTCCTGATTTTCGGCAATGCCGACAAGCTGCCCACCACCCCGGTTCAATGGGGCATCCTGGCATGGCTGGGGCTTGCAGCCTCCGGTCTCGGCCTGTTCCTGTGGAACCGCGGTGCCTGTGTGGTTGATGCCGGCACCCTGGCTATCATGAACAATGCCCTGGTGCCTGCGGGCCTGATCGTGAACCTGCTGATCTGGAATCGCGATGCCGATTTGCTGAGGCTGGCGATTGGCGGTGGCGTGATTGCCTTCTCCCTATGGGTAAACGCGCGCTTCCATCCCCGAGCCCGGCTGGCGGTTTCAACATAAGTAACTGCACGCACTAAGGTTCCGAAAACCTCTGCCGTTACACTCCCATACGCAGGGTAACTTTTGGTGAATATCAATGATGTTCATCAAGGCTTACCCTTGTGCGCCTGTTTTTATTCCTGTGATCACCGTTCCGAGTCAAAAGGTCCGTTTATGCGTAAGAATCTCCCGGTTACCCAGCGTGAAGTCAAAATGCGTAAAGGCGGGCGGCTGATTACCACCACGGACCTGAAAGGGGTGATCACCTACTGCAACGAAGAGTTTGTGGAAATCAGCGGTTTCTCCCGGGAAGAGCTGGTTGGCCAGGCCCACAACATCATCCGCCATCCCGACATGCCCCAGGCTGTGTTCAAGGATATGTGGGATTACCTGAAGGCCGGCAAAGCCTGGATGGGTGTGGTCAAGAACCGCGCGAAGAGCGGCGACCATTACTGGGTTAGCGCCTACGTTACGCCGATTCGAGAGAACGGCCAGATGGTGGGCTACGAGTCGGTGCGGGTCGAGCCTACCCGCGAGCAGATTGCCCGGGCCGAGCGGCTCTATGGCAAGATTTCGGCAGGCAAGCTGACCTCATCTTTCAGTAACCGGGCGTTGTCGATGCTTCGCTCCGGCTGGCCGTTCCTGGTGTCGCTGGTGCTCAGCCTCGGTGCCCTCCAGATCAACCAGCCCTGGCTGGCAGCAGGTTTGATCGTTGTGGGTCACGCCCTGGGTTTTGGCCTCGTCTTCAGCTCGCTGGCCGCCCGTTTGCGCAAGCTGCTGGACTTGCGCCCAGATGCCTTCCGCGATCCCATTGTTGCTCGTACCTACAGCGACGAACGCGGACTGTTCTCCCAGCTGTCGCTGTTGCTGGTCAGTGAAGAGGCCCGGGTTCGGACCGCCCTGGCGCGTATTGATGACCAGGCGGAACTGCTCTACGAGCAGGCGAGAGCCTCTCACGGCTATATCAGTGACGGTGCATCGGCCATTGCCCGGCAGCGGGCGGAAACCGACCAGACGGCCTCGGCCATCAATGAAATGACGGCTTCGATCCAGGAAGTGGCCGAGTCGGTCACCAGCAATGCCCGGGAAGCCGAAGAGGCCAATCGTCTGGCCGGTGTTGGCAGCGACCGGAGCGCCGAGGCGCTGGTGGCCATCGAGGAGCTGGTAACCCGTGTAAACGGGATTGGCGCAACCATCAGCAAGCTGGGTGAGTCCACCAACAGCATCGGTGAAGCCGCCAACCTGATTTCCGAGATTGCCGAGCAGACCAATTTGCTGGCTCTGAACGCAGCCATTGAAGCGGCCCGCGCGGGTGAACAGGGTCGCGGTTTCGCGGTGGTGGCGGATGAAGTGCGCTCCCTGGCCCGTCGGACCCGGGATTCCACGGTGCGGATCCAGAACGTTATCGACGACTTCCGGCAGCAGGTGGACTCGGCGGTTCAGGCTACCCGTGACGGCGAGGCAGTGGCAGGCCAGGGGCTTGAGAAGGTCAGGGAAGCGGAGAACTCCCTGAAGGATATCGTAACGTCCATCCAGACCATTTCTGACAGCTTTATCAGCATGTCTGCAGCCTTTGAAGAACAGAGCCAGGTGTCCGACGAGATCAATCGCCAGATCACCAACATTGCCGAACTGGCCGATCACAGTGATGCCCAGGCCGACTCTGCCAAGCAGAGCAGCGACCGGCTCAGCGCCATGTCCCGTGGCCTGAAAGACCTGATCGCCAGGTTTATCAGCAAAAACGGCTAGTTAGCTTTTTCTTCCTTGCCCTCCCGCCGGATCAACCCGGTTCGAGAGGGCGCCAGCACTGGCATCGACGCGCCAGTGCTGGCAGAATCCCGCCCCAATTGCCCCGGCAACGCCGTGGCTATCCCTTTTTAAGACATTCCTCAGCCAAAAGCACAGGAACACAACATGACTCAGTCCAACTCGGTTTCGGGCAACGGTTCAGGGGCCGCCCGTGGTCTCTGGTCCTCCCGGTTGGCGTTTATTCTGGCGGCAACCGGTTCGGCCGTCGGTCTCGGCAATATCTGGAAGTTTCCTTACGTTACCGGCGAGAACGGTGGTGGCGCCTTCGTGCTGGTTTACCTGCTGTGTATCGCAGTAATCGGTATTCCCATCATGATGGCGGAAGTGTTTATCGGCCGAAATGGCCGCCATAACCCCATCACCAGCATGCGCCTGGTGGCAGAGCGCAATCTCAGCGCCCCGGGCTGGCGGATCTCTGCCATCATCGGGATGATCGCGGCTTTCGTGATTCTGTCCTTCTATTCCGTGATTGGTGGCTGGGCGGCGTCCTACGTAGGACATGCCGCCATGGGTGACTTTACCGGCGGCACCGCGGATTCCATCGGTGAGCTGTTTGGCAGCCTGCTGGCCAGTCCCGGTCAGTTGCTGCTCTGGCACACCCTCTTTATGGCGCTGGTGATTCTGGTGGTTTCCCAGGGACTTAAAAGTGGTCTGGAGCGGGCTGTTACCATCCTGATGCCGGCTCTGTTCATTCTGCTGCTAGTGGCGGTTGGCTATGCCACCACGACGGGGCATTTTGGTGAGGCCGTCAGCTTCCTGTTCACGCCGGATTTTGGGGCTTTGACCATTAACGGGGTTCTGATAGCCCTCGGTCACGCCTTCTTCACCCTCAGCCTGGGCATGGCCATCATGATGGCCTACGGTTCCTATCTGGGCCGGGATGTGTCCATTGGCCGAACGGCCGTCAGCGTTGCAATCATGGACACCGTCGTCGCCCTTCTGGCCGGCCTGGCCATCTTCCCGGTGGTGTTTGCCAACGGCCTGGAAGCCGGTGCCGGCCCCGGACTGATTTTCCAGACCCTGCCGCTGGCATTCGGCAATATGCCCATGGGCGGCCTGTTTGGCACTCTGTTCTTTATCCTGCTGCTGTTCGCTGCCTGGACCTCCGGCATTTCCCTGCTGGAGCCGGTGGTTGAATGGGTAGAGGAAAAGACCAGCCTGGCCCGCACAGGTAGTGCCGTTCTGGTAGGTGTGCTTTGCTGGGCACTGGGTATTGCCTCGATCCTGTCGCTCAACGTCTGGGCCGACGTGGCGCCGCTCGCCATGTTCGAGCGCTTCGAGGGCAAGACCATCTTTGACCTGCTGGACTTCTTTACTGCCAACGTGCTGCTGCCGCTTTCCGGCCTACTGACGGCGGTATTTGTCGGCTGGTTCGTGGCCAGGGAATCGCTGAAAACCGATCTGGCGCTTCAGGGTGGAGCCTTCACCCTTTGGTACAACCTGATCCGGTTCGTCACGCCTATTGCCGTTGCCATCGTGTTTGTTTACAACCTGATGTCGTGACGCCTGTCTGAGCGACCTGATGGTTGCTCGCGCACAAAAAAGCCCGGCGGGTTAAACCGTCGGGCTTTTTGTTTTTCCGGCCCTCATAGTATCAGTAGTTGCCAGCGTCTCTTAGGGCATCGACATGGGGGCGAACCGCTTTTATGTCTGCCGGAGGTGCATTGCTGGCACTCTCCATGGCACCCATTGCGCTTTGCATCATGGCCCGCATCTGGGCCTTCTGCTCGGCGGTCATGTTGGGATTGTTTTCAATTTCCGCCATGGCCGCGTCCATCTCCTGACGGGCGGCAGGATTCTGCTGCTCCATCTCGATGGCCATCCAGGCCTGGAAGATCCGGTCGCCGGTTGCAGCCCAGTCTTCAAGGCTATTGAAGCCGTGGTTCTGCACGAGATCCTCAAGCTGACCATAGGCCTGGTGACCTTCCAGTTCCTTCAGCGAATCGGAGAAAATGCGGGAGAAGTCGGGCATGGTGCCATCATTCTGGCTGTCCATGTCGTCACTCAGGTCCTCAAATTCGGAGCTCAGCTGCTCTGCTGCTTTCAAGCTATCAATAAACGATGAGATGGTCTGGTCTGACAGGCCCTGGGCCTGGGTGCCCGCGGAAAAAAATGCGAGCAGGGTAAACAGGGTGGTGATGACTGCAGTGTGGATTGATGCAGGTAATGGGCCGCGCATAAGTGTCTCTCCTTGTGTTGGGCCCCGGATTCCTTATGCCGGGAGCCCTATGAGAGTAGCGCTTTCACGGATTCACTGCCAAATTTTTGGTGTGCCCAGACTCAGAAAAACAGATCCGGCAACCAGGTGGCAATCTCCGGGAAGATCATGATCAGGATGATGCCGATGATCTCCACAATCACGAAGGGAATGATCGATTTGTAGATATCCTTCATGGTGATCGACGGTGGCACGATGCCCTTCAGGTAGAACAGGTTGAAGCCGAACGGTGGCGTCATGTAGCCGATTTCCATGTTGATCACGAACAGGATGCCGAACCAGATCGGGTCGAAGCCCAGGGATTCCACAATTGGCATGAATACCGGCAGGGTGATCAGCATGATGCCCACAGGGTCCAGCACCATGGCCAGCAGGAACACGATCACCATCATGGCGATGATGATGCCCCAGGGGCCGCCGGGAACCATGTTCATCAGGCCTTCGATCAGCTCCTGGGCGCCCATGCTCTGGTAGGCGGCGCTGAACGCGTGGGCCGCGAACAGGATCCACATGATCATGCCGGTGAGCTTGAAGGTGCGGATCGCGGCTTCTTTGAGAATGCTCCACTTGAACTGCCGGTACACGGCGGCGGAAATGAGGGCGCCGAAAACACCCATGGCAGCGGCTTCAGTCGGGGTCGTGATACCACCGATGATAGAGCCCAGCACCATCACTACCACGCCAATGGGCAGAAGCACGGCTCGCAGAGCCCGGAATTTCTCCGGCCAGGTGCCCCGCTCTTCTTTTGGCAGCGCCGGTGCCAGTTCCGGCTGCAGGTGGCAGCGTACGATGATGTAGATGGCGGTCAGCACCATCAGCAACACGCCTGGCATGATGCCCGCAGCGAACATCTTGCCAACGGAAACACCGGTGATCAGGGCGTAGAGGATCATCAAAATGCTGGGCGGAATCAGGATGCCCCAGCCACCGCCAGTATTGATTACACCCAGGGCCATGCTCTTGTCATAGCCACGCTCGAGCATGGACGGCAGGGCGATGGTTCCCATGGCAACTACTGCGGCACCGCTGATGCCGACCATGGCGGCAAACACCGCGCAGATGCCAAGGGTGCCGAGGGCAAGGCCGCCTCTGAGGCCGCCGCACCACAGGTGCATCATCCGGTACAGATCCCGGGCCACACCGGTACGCTCCAGAATCATGGCCATGAACACGAACAGAGGGATGGCGACCAGGGTAAAGCTTTCCATTGTGCCCCAGATCTGGGAGGCCACCATGTAGAAGGAATCAAAACCCCAGGTGAAATACAGGAACACCACCGAGACGCCACCGAGAACAAACGCCAGCGGCAGGCCCAGCAGCAGGAAAAACAGCAGCGAACCGAAGAACAGGAGAGTCAGGGCTTCAATGCTCACAGCTGATCTCCTTCAGGTTCGGACTCTTGAGGCGTGTAGTAATCGAGGTTGAAGGCCACGGCGATGTCTTCAAGCAGTTTGACCAGCCCTTGCAGAACCAGCAGCGCGGTGCCGATGGGAATGGCCAGCTTCACCGGCCAGATGGGTGGATTCCAGGCCGAGTAGGAGGTTTCCCAGCCGGACATGGATTCCTGGGCCATGTCGATCCCGAACCACAGCAGGGCGAGTGTGAAAATGAAGAAAACCACCGAGGTAACAATATCCAGTGCCGCGCGCTTCCGGGGCTTCAGGTGCGAATGCAACAGGTCCACGTTGACGTGGCCGCGATGGGCCATGATGTAGCCACCGGACATCACAGCGTAGACGCCGAAAAGCATCTGGGTCAGTTCGTTGGTCCAGACCGTGGGAGAGTTGAGAAGATAGCGGAACCCGACTTCAAGAAGCAGGAACACGAACATCGCGAAAATCAGGAGGGCAACCCACCGGCCGATGAAATCGTTGAGACGGGTAACCCCTCTCATGAATGCGGCGATCATCACACTCATGGCATTCTCCCACGGGATGCTAGTTTGGTTCGGGGAAAGAAAGGCCGGAGTCGAAGACCCCGGCCCTGGTCAGAACACTGGCTGATCAGAGATAGCCGAGATCGGCCAAGTAGCCTTTCAGCATGTCGAGCGCCTTCTTGGCGTTCTCGCTGCGCTTGCCTTCTTCATCCCACATGGCCTGGGCGGTGGCGACCAGCTTGTCCTGGACTTCATCCGGGAGAACATTCAGTTGCACGCCCTGTTCCTCAATGGCCTTGGCCAGGGTGATGCGCTCCTTGTACTGATACTCGTTGGTGCGGATCCAGAACTGCTCGTTGAGAGCATCCTTGACGATCTTCTGCATGTCTTCCGGCAGCTTGTTCAGAGCCTTCTGGCTGACGATGATGACGTCGGTACCGGCAATGTTCAGGGCCGGCTGCACATGGTACTTGGCCACTTCATACAGGCCCATGCTGTAGGCACCCTGGGCCGCACCCCAGTGGGCGCCGTCCACGATGCCGGAATCCAGAGCTGAGTAGAGTTCACTGCCCGGAATATACGAGGCGGCGGCCCCGGCTTCGGTCAGGAAGGTTTGCAGGGCACCGGATGAGCGGATCTTCAGGCTGTTGAAGTCCTCCACGCTTTCAATCGGCTCCTTGACCACCATTTCAGTGGGGTAGACTTTGTCTGTGGCCCAGTAAACGTCATGCTTTGCCGCTTCGTCCCGGAGCATCTGTTCGAACCCCAGATTCTGGTGGAAGTAGGCGGCCTCCCAAACGTTGCGGAAGGCAAACGGCAGGCCAGAGGCAATGCCGGCAAGGGAGATCTTGTCCTGGGCATAGGCCGGGGAAATGGTGCCCATTTCCAGGATGCCACGGCTTACCGCGTTGAAAGTGTCCGTGGCCTTGAACAGCGAGCCGGCCTCGTAAAGCTGCAGTTTCAGACGGCCATCAGTGCGCTCTTCCAGAACCCGTTTGATCCGGCCAAGGCTATCTGTGTAGGAGCTGCTGGAGCCGGGCCAGTGGGACTGGACTTTCCAGGTAAAGGTGTCCTGGGCAGCGGCGGGCGCTGCGGACAGGGCAGCGGTAATACCGAGGGTAAGGGCTGACGCATACACCGTCAGAGTCTTGCGAGCAGTAGCAAAGAGTTTCATGAGCGTGCCTCGTTCATTGTTGTAGTGGCTTTGCTTTGTGTTTCACTGTGCAGAACTCGTAACTGCAGGGTGAATTTTATTCTCTGAATCTATCACAACATTGGGGCTTTGCAATAGGATGTTTGTCGTTCGGATTTGCAGTCCGTCTACCTGTAAGGGTAGTTCATCAGTCTCATTTTCACCGACCCCTGGAAGTGCGGTATCAGCGCCTGAAGCCTGCTCATTGAAGGCGTCCAGCGGCGATGAAAAATAAAAGGTTCGGCCGGCTACTCGTTGTCTTTTT
Organism: Marinobacter maroccanus; assembly: GCF_002933275.1. Lineage (GTDB taxonomy): Bacteria > Pseudomonadota > Gammaproteobacteria > Pseudomonadales > Oleiphilaceae > Marinobacter > Marinobacter maroccanus. Next base: position 34,140 of record NZ_PSSX01000003.1, on the reverse strand, counting down.
CATTTTTCGGCGTTCTTGATGGGTTATGTTTTACCAGATGAAACCGACTTCCAAATATATTGACTCAAAACCGTAAGGCGTGACAAATTACGAAAACAACAGGACCACAAAGACAACATGAGGCCCCCGGCCCACCTGGAACCAATATCTGATGGATGAGGAAAACCGCCACATTACCCAAGGGCAGGACCTGCCCGGCTTCCATAGTCTGCTTGGCTACCGTCAGGCGTCCTGGGAAGAAAACAAAGCGGTCATCGAGCTTGAACTTCGGCCCGGGCATCTGAATCTGGGCGGCGTTATCCATGGTGGCGTACTGACGTCCCTGCTGGACATTGCCATGGCGCAAGCGGGTACTTACTGCCCGTATCCAGGCAGAATGCGCAAGGCCATCACCCTGTCCCTCACCACTACGTTTACCGGCCAGTGTTCCGAAGGTGTGATCCGGGTAACCGGGCGCAAACGCGCCGGTGGTAGCCGGATCTTCAACAGCACGGGCGAGGTACATGACGAACAGGGCAATCTTCTGGCCATTGCCGAGGCCACATTCCGTATCCGATCCGGCAGCGAAAAGCCGGAGGGCGTGCCGATCTGAATGGCGTAATCTAAACAGGTGATTGCCGGTCTTATGGCGGTCACGAAACAAAACAACAAGAGGAAACGGCAATGTTCGAGCTGTCTGACCGGGCGAAACAGCTGCAGTCTGAGTTAAACGAGTTCATGGCTGCCCATATCTATCCGAACGAAGAGACACATCATCGACAGATCGAAGATGCCGAGAACCGCTGGGCGCCGGTACCGATCATCGAGGAACTGAAGGTCAAGGCGAAAGCCGCCGGCCTGTGGAACCTGTTCCTGCCGGAAAGTGAATTCGGCGCCGGGCTGACCAACTACGAATACGCCCATCTGTGTGAAGTCATGGGCCGCTCGGCCATGGCGCCGGAGGTGTTCAACTGTTCCGCGCCGGATACCGGCAACATGGAAACCATCGCCCGCTACGGTAATAAAGAGCAGCAGGACAAGTGGCTGAAACCGCTTCTGGCCGGCGAGATCCGCTCCTGTTTCTCGATGACCGAGCCGGATGTGGCCTCGTCCGATGCTACCAACATCGCCTGTGAAATCCGCCGTGAGGGCGACGAGTATGTGATCAACGGCAAAAAGTGGTGGTCCTCCGGCGCCATGACCACCACCTCGAAAATCGCCATCGTCATGGGTAAGACCGATCCGGAGGCCGAGAAGCACAAGCAGCAGTCGATGATTCTGGTTCCTCTGGACACGCCAGGCGTGAAGATGATTCGCCCGTTGACGGTGTTTGGCTACGACCATGCGCCCCACGGCCATGCCGAGATTCACTATGAGAACGTGCGAGTGCCGGTGGAAAACATCCTGCTGGGTGAGGGCCGGGGTTTCGAAATCGCCCAGGGGCGCCTTGGGCCGGGCCGTATCCATCACTGCATGCGCACCATCGGTGTGGCTGAGCGGGCACTGGAACTGATGTGCAAGCGTGCCAATGCCCGCGAGGCGTTTGGTAAGCCGCTGTCCAGTTTCGATTCCATCCGCAAGGATATCGCCCGCAGCCGCATCGAGATTGAGCAGGCGCGGCTGATGACCCTTAAGGCAGCGCACATGATGGACACCGTCGGTAACAAGGTGGCGCGTCAGGAAATCGCGATGATCAAGGTGATTGCGCCAAGCATGGCGCTGAAAGTTCTGGACCGGGCGATTCAGATTCATGGCGGTGCCGGTGTATCGCAGGACACCTTCCTGGCCGAAGCCTGGGCCAAGGTGCGCACTCTGCGTCTGGCGGATGGGCCCGATGAGGTGCATCTGGACTCTGTGGCCAAGATTGAGCTTCGCCAATACCGCTGATTCCCCGTTCGTTCTCAAAGTTTTGAGCATGAGGATCGATTAATGACTAACCCACTGTTTGATATGACCGGCAAGGTCGCCCTGATCACCGGCTCCACTAAAGGCATTGGCCGCGCCATCGCCGAAGAAATGGCCCGTCTGGGCGCCAAAGTGGTGATCTCCAGTCGCAAGGCGGATGCCTGCGAGCAGGTCGCCAGCGAGCTGAAACAACAGGGCTATGAAGCCATCGCAATTCCTTGCCACGTTGGTAAAAAAGAAGACCTTCAGAACCTCGTCGACAAGACCAACGAAGCCTGGGGCACCATCGACGTACTGGTGTGCAACGCCGCCACCAACCCGGTTTACGGCACCACCGCCGAGATGACCGACGACGCCTGGGACAAGATCATGGACACCAACGTCAAAGGCACGTTCTGGCTGACCAACATGGTGTTGCCTCAGATGGCCGAAAAAGGCGAAGGCGCGGTTGTTCTTCTATCTAGTATTGCGGGCATCCGCGGCAACACCACCATCGGCACTTACGGTGTTTCCAAGGCCGCCGAAGCCGCGCTGGCCCGGAACCTCGCCGTGGAATGGGGTCCGAAGGGTATTCGTGTTAACAGCATCGCTCCCGGCCTGATCAAGACCGATTTCGCCAAGGCTCTGTGGGAGGACCCGGTGCGCGTGAAACGTGCGGAAGACAAGACGCCGCTTAGACGAATAGGCGATCCGGTCGACATCGCCGGCCTGGCCGTCTTCTTGTCGACAAAGGCCAGCGCCTACGTCACTGGCCAGGTCATCGTCGCCGACGGCGGCGAAACGATTTGTTAAGAAGGCATCACCGAAAGTATGCCGATGCAGGCAGGTGGGGGTGTCTTTGTGCAGGGAACAAAGGTGTCTGAGCGAAGCGAGTTCTTTTTCCCGGAACAAAGACACCCCCACCTGCCTGCCGCTGCCCCCGCACACGGGGCTGATACGCCATAAATGAAGGCAACAAAAAAGATGAGCATGACCCCAGAACTGGTAGACGTCCTGCCAGCCCACAAATTTGATGAAACCAAACTCCTGAGCTGGCTTCAGCACGCTATTAACGGTTTCGGAGACAAGTTGGACGTGAAACAGTTCCAGGGCGGACAGTCCAATCCAACGTTTCTGTTGGATACCATCAGCGGTCGATACGTGCTCAGGAAAAAACCACCGGGAAAGACGCTGCCTTCGGCTCACATGGTGGAGCGAGAGTATAAAGTCATGCGTGCGCTTTCCGAATACACAGAGGTTCCGGTGCCGGTCACCCGTGCGCTTTGCGAGGACAGCAGCGTTATCGGCACGGCGTTCTATGTCATGGATTATCTGGAGGGCCGCATTGTAAGCCATCCGGCGCTGCGGGCGCTGGATCGTGGGGAACGGATGCCGGCTCACCTGTCCGCCATCGACACCCTGGCTGCGCTGCATTCTGTGGATGTAAACCAAATCGGCCTTGGTGACTACGGTCGTCCGGAAGGTTATGTAGCACGACAGGTGTCGAGGTGGACCAAACAGTACCTGGCATCCAAGACCGACGAAATGCCTGCCATGGACAAGCTCATGGAGTGGCTACCGAAGAACCTGCCGTCCACCGATGAGTGCGCCATTGCCCATGGTGATTACCGTTTTGGCAATCTGATGCTGGCGCTGGACAAACCGGAAGTAATTGCCATTCTGGACTGGGAGCTGTCGACGTTGGGGCACCCGCTGGCAGATTTGGCCTACTACTGTTTGCCTTATCACCTGCCGTCCGATATGGAAGGCATGCGCGGACTGGTGGGTGAGGATCTGGAGGCTTTAGGTATTCCCGACGAGCAGGAAACCATCGCGCGTTACTGCCGCCAGACTGGTCGTGACGGCATCGCTGACTGGCACGTGTTCCTGGCGTTTTCGCTGTTCCGCCTGGCGGCGATCGTTCAGGGCGTCTACAAGCGTGCCCTGGACGGCAACGCCGCGAATGCCGACGCACTGCAGGTGGGCAAGCGGGCCAGTCTGCTGGCGGAGGCCGGCTGGCGGATTGCCAGTGAGGGTGAGCGGTCATGAACGAGCCGATGGTTCAACGCATCCTGATCACCAACGACGACGGCATCAACGCTCCGGGTCTGAAAGTGCTCGAGCAGATCGCCCGCAACCTCGCCGAGGAAGTTTGGGTAGTCGCGCCCGAGCACGACCGCAGTGGCGCCGGCCAGAGTATCTCCATCCATGACCCGTTACGGGTGTATGAGCATGCCGAAAGGCGCTATGCAGTCTCCGGTACACCGGCGGACTGTGTCCTGTACTCGCTGGCCCAGTGGTTTGGGGAAACGCCGCCGGATCTGGTGCTGTCCGGGGTGAACTGCGGCGCTAATATCAGCGATTCCGTGCAGTATTCGGGCACCGTTGGGGCGGTGCTCAGTGCCGAGCACATGGGCATACCTGCCATTGCACTGAGCCAGGCGTTTCTGAGCCGCGAAGGTGTGGATTGGTCACCGGTCGCCCTCTATGGGGAAACCGTGATACGCCAGTTGTGGCAGCCGGGACAGAACCGGGCCTGGAACGTGAATTTCCCTGCCTGCGAGGCGGCGGCCATCACTCAGGCACGGCGGTGCAAGCAGTCCAACGGCTCGATTCAGCGCGCGCGCCTGCTGGCGGGCCAGGATGCCCGAAGCCTGCCGTACTGGTGGCTGGGTTTTGATCGCAGCTCCCGCCACATCGTGGCGCCCGATGAGGACGTCAGCGTGTTGCGGGACAACGCCATCGCCATCACACCATTGCGCCACCGGGAAGCTCTGCCCGGCGGCACCGACGTTTTTGATCTGGCCGCGACAGCGGCTCAGTAAACCGAATAAGGGGATCACAACAATGACATTTACCCGCCATTACGCCGTCTGGCCCAGAGAACTGCCCAAGAGCATGGCGCTGCCCCGAACCAGCGTGTTTACCAACCTGGAAATTTCCGCGCGGCGTTATCCTGACCGTAACGCGATTATTTTTTACGATGCGCCGATGACCTACAGCCGGCTGTTCCGTGAAGTGGAGATGATGGCCGGCTATCTGCAGGCACAGGGTGTGGCAAAAGGTGACCGGGTGTTGCTGTACATGCAGAACTCTCCCCAGTATGTGATTGCGTACTACGCCATCCTGCGCGCCGATGCAGTCGTGATTCCCATCAATCCAATGAACCGGGCGGCGGAACTGGAGCACTTTGTTGCTGATACCGGTGCCAAGGTCTGCCTTGCGGGTCAGGAACTGGCCGGCTTTATTGCCCCTTTGCTGGAAACCACCGATCTCGAGCACATCTTGGTGGCCTCCTACAGCACGTATATTGACTCGGACACCGACCTGGATCTGCCTAACGAAGTCGCCGCCCCAGCCTGGTCGAAAGAGATGGCCGGGGTGGTTAGCTGGGAACAGGCGCTGGCGAAGGATCATACGCCGTCTGTCCATACCGCCGGCCCTGAAGATCTGGCCGTGATTCCCTACAGTTCCGGCACCACCGGAGCACCCAAGGGCTGCATGCACACCCACCGCAGCGTGATGGCCACCGCTGTGCACCGGGCGTTCTGGAACCTGAGCACCGCCAACACGGTGCAACTGGCGACCCTGCCGTTCTTCCACGTGACCGGCATGACCGGCTCCATGAACAGCCCTATCTACAGCGGTTCCACCACGGTGATCATGACCCGCTGGGACCGCACCACCGCAGCGCGGCTGATCGAGCGGTATAAAGTTACCGGCTGGACCAACATCGTCACCATGGCGGTGGATTTTCTCTCCAACCCGGACATCGGCCAGTACGACCTGAGCAGTCTCACCACCATCGGCGGCGGCGGGGCCGCCATGCCCGAGGCCGTGGCGGCCAAGCTCAAGACCATGACCGGTCTGGATTACATCGAGGGCTATGGCCTGTCGGAAACCATGGCGGCCACGCACATCAACCCCTCGAATCGCCCGAAACCCCAGTGTCTTGGCATTCCGGTGTTTGATGTCGATAGCCGGATCATTGATGTCGACACCCTGGAAGAGAAGGGCCCTGGCGAGACCGGTGAAATCGTCTCTAACGGGCCTCAGGTCACCATTGGTTACTGGAACCGTCCTGCCGAAACCGAAGCCGCGTTCGTGGAGATCGACGGCAAGCGATTTTTCCGCACGGGTGATCTGGGCTACTACGATGAGGAGGGCTATTTCTTCATGGTGGACCGGGTCAAACGGATGATTAACGCGTCCGGTTACAAGGTCTGGCCATCCGAAGTCGAGGGCCTGATGTATCGTCATCCCGCTATTCACGAAGTCTGTATTATCTCCTCGCCGGACCCCAAGCGCGGTGAGACCGTGAAGGCCTGTATCGTGCTGACCCCGGAGGCAGAGGGCAGGACCTCGGCTGAAGACATCACCACCTGGTGCAAGGAACAGATGGCGGCCTACAAGATTCCAACCCTCATCGAGTTTGTCGACCAGTTGCCGAAGTCGCCCACCGGCAAGCTGATGTGGCGGGCGCTGCAGGAAGAGGAGTGGGAGGCCAGGTCCTGAGGGGTCAGCTCCGCACGTACATGGCGAGATTTTCCACCACGCAGGCGGGCTTGTCCCCGCCGCGAATTTCCACTGTGGTGCGATAGGTGGCCAGCGTGCGTTGGTCATCTACCCGGACCACATCCAGCAGTTCCATCTTGCTGCGGATCTGGGCACCGGATTTCACGGGGGCGGGGAAGCGTAGCTTGTTCAGGCCGTAATTGATGCTGGCGCTCTTGCCCTGCACGTCAATGACCTGCTGGTTTAGCAGTGGAGTCAGGGAGGCGGTCAGATAACCGTGGGCCACCGTGCTCTTCCACGGTGACTCACGCTCTGCCCGCTCCACATCCAGGTGAATCCACTGATGGTCACCGGTGGCGTCGGCGAAGGCCTGTATCATCTCCTGGGTGATGGTTTTCCAGGGGCTGTAGCCAATCACCGAGTTCTTGTGGCGAGCGAGGTCGTCCAGTTCCACTGTCAGCATGTCTGCGCTCCAGGCAGGTTCGTCAGACCGCGTAGCCGAGATTTTTACTGTCCAGAAGCCGAACCAGCGCTGGCCAGTTCGGTCCGGACCTTCCATACGGCTTTTCTCAGATCCTGTTCAGTCGACTGTTCGCTTGTTGTCATTGTGTTGTCCCCAATCCCCGGAATAACAGTCGTTTGCCGTTTACTGTAGCAGGGCAGCGTAACGCTCCAGATGGAAGTCATCATCGCCGAGCTGATGGTTAATCATGATCAGGCGCTTGGCGTAATGGGCGAAGTTATATTCCCAGGTCATGCCGATACCACCATGGGACTGGATGCCCTGCTCGGAAATGAACTGGCCACTGCGGCCAATCACGTTCTTGGCGGCTGCGAGAATCCGCCGGCGCTCGTCGCTCTGGGGTTCGTCGGCGACGCTGGCTGCCAGGATAGCCATGGAGCGGGCCTGCTCCAGCTCCGACATCATGTCCACCATCCGGTGCTGAAGCACCTGGAACTTGCCGATGGGTACGCCGAACTGCTTGCGCTGCTTCAGGTAGTCCAGAGTCAGGTCACAGGCCACTTCCATGGCGCCCACCGCCTCACCGCACAGTGCGGAAATGGCGCGTCCGGTCTGGTATTCAATGACGTCTGCAGCCTTGCCTTCCTCGCCCAGCAGCGCGTCGGGGCCCAACTTGACGTCGTTCAGGACCAGATCGCAGCCCTTCGAGCCATCAATGGTCGGGTAGGTGCGGCGTTCCAGGCCCTCCGCGTCTGCGGGTACCAGGAACAGGCTGATGCCTTCGGCATCGCGGCTGTCGCCAGAGGTACGGGCAGACACCACCAGGACATCGGCGCAATGGCCACCAATCACCACGGCCTTTCGTCCGTGCAGGGTATAGCCCTCACCGGATTTCTCCGCACGGGTTTCGACATCGTTCAGGTTGTAGAAACTCTGGGGTTCCTGCAGACCCACGGCTGCCCGTACCTCGCCGCTTGCGATACCGCCAAGCCACTGTTCCTGCTGTTCGCTGTTGCCGGCCTGGCTGATCAGCCCGCCGCCCAGAACCACGGATTGCAGGTAGGGCTCGATACACAGACCACGACCCAGTTCAGTCATCACGCTCTGCACTTCAACGCCAGTTCCACCAAAGCCCCCGAGCTCTTCCGGGAAGGGCACTGCCGTGAGGCCCAGCCCACCCAGCTGTTTCCAGAAGTCGGCACTGAAACCCAGCTCCGATTCGCTGTATTCCAGGCGCTTTTCAAAACTGTATTCACCGCGAACCAGGCGGGCCACGGTGTCCTGCAGCATCTGCTGCTCTTCGTTCAGTCGGAAATCCATGGTCGCCTCCTTAAAGCCCGAGAATCATTTTCGACACGATGTTTTTCTGGATCTCGTTGGATCCGCCGAAAATCGACAACTTGCGGTTATTGAAGTACTGGGGAGTCACCGGTGCAGCGTTCTCGTCAGAAAGGAAGTCGCCGTCGTAATCCAGATCCATTTCCTCTTCCACAAACGGAATGGCATAGGGGCCAAGGGCACGGCGAGCCAGGTCGTTGATGGTCTGGCGAATTTCGGTACCGCGGACTTTCAGCATGGAGCTTTCCGCCCCCGGCATTCCGCCGCCTTCCACGGACGCGATAATGCGCAGGTTACTGATTCCAGCCGCCATCAGATCGATTTCAACCCGGGCGATGCGCTGGCTGAATGAGGCATCCTCGATCAGCGGGCGACCATTCTTGATCCGGCGGGTCGCCAGCTCTTTCAAGTGCTGCAGGGCGGCCTTGGAGATGCCAATGCCGGCCAGGCCGGTGCGTTCGTAGGTCAGCAGGTACTTGGCGTAGGTCCAGCCCTTGTCTTCCTCGCCCACCAGGTTCTCAACCGGGACTTTCACGTCTTCGAAGAACACCTCATTCACTTCATGCTCGCCATCCAGGGTGATGATCGGGCGTACGGTAATGCCCGGCGTATCCATGTCGATCAGCAGGAAGGAAATGCCCTCCTGGGCCTTCACTTCGGTATTGGTGCGCACCAGGCAGAAGATCATGTTGGCGTGCTGGCCCAGGGTGGTCCAGGTTTTCTGGCCATTCACGATGTAATGGTCGCCGTCGCGAACGGCCCGGGTCTTGAGCGACGCCAGGTCGGAGCCGGCGCCAGGCTCGGAATAGCCCTGGCACCACCAGTCCTCGCCACTGAGAATGCGTGGCAGGTATCTCTGTTTTTGCTCTTCGGTGCCAAACTTGATAATCACCGGCGCCACCATGTTGACGCCGAAAGGCACGGAACGGGGTGCACCATAGCGGGAGGACTCTTCATCCCAGATGTGTTTCTGAACCGGACTCCAGTTCACACCGCCATATTCTTCCGGCCAGTGGGTAGCGTACCAGCCCTGTTCATTGAGGATTTTCTGCCAGCGCTGATGGTCCTCCTTGGACAGCCGGCGGAACCCTTTCACCTTGGCGGCGATATCCGCGGGCAACTTCTCATCCAGGAACGCGCGCACTTCGTCACGGAAGGCGAGTTCCTCGGCGGTGTAGTTCAAGTTCATGGGAAAACCTCGTTCGCGTTGATCTGTAAATCAGCTGAAAGCCTGGATGCCGGTCTGACCACGACCCAGAATCAGGGCATGAACGTCGTGGGTACCCTCATAGGTATTCACGGCCTCCAGGTTCATCACGTGGCGGATCACGTGGTACTCGTCGGAAATGCCGTTGCCGCCGTGCATGTCCCGGGCAACCCGTGCGATGTCCAGGGCTTTGCCACAGTTGTTGCGCTTGAGCAGTGAAATGGCATCCGGCGTTGCCGTGCCGGCATCCATCATGCGGCCCAGTTGCAGAACCGACTGAAGGCCGATGGTGATCTCGGTCTGCATATCCACCAGCTTTTTCTGGATCAGCTGGTTGGCGGCCAGGGGCTTGCCGAACTGCACGCGCTCCAGGGTGTAGTTGCGGGCCGCGTGCCAGCAGAACTCAGCGGCGCCCAGTGAGCCCCAGCTGATGCCAAAGCGGGCCTTGTTGAGACAGCTGAACGGTCCTTTCAATCCCTCTACCTCAAGATGGTTTTCTTCCGGAACGAACACCTCGTCCATAAAGATGGAGCCGGTTTCCGACGCCCGCAGGGAGAACTTGCCCTGGATCTTTGGCGTGTCCAGACCCTTGGCGCCCTCGCGCTCGATCACAAAACCGTTCACCTTTCCGTCCAGCTTGGCCCAGACCACGAAGACGTCGGCAATCGGTGAGTTGGTGATCCAGGTTTTGGAACCACTCAGCAGGTAGCCGCCGTCCACTTTCTTGGCCCGGGTTTCCATGCCGCCCGGGTCGGAACCGTGATTGGGTTCGGTCAGGCCGAAGCAGCCGACGTATTCGCCCGAGGCCAGCTTGGGCAGGATGCGCTTTTTCATCGCTTCCTTGCCGTAGGAATAGATCGGGTACATCACCAGGGACGATTGAACGCTGAGGGCCGAGCGGTAGGCCGAATCCACCCGCTCTACCTCCCGGGCAATCAGGCCGTAGCAGACATGGTTCAGACCCGGGCCGCCGTATTCTTCAGGCAGGGTAGCGCCCAGCATGCCGAGTTCACCCATCTGGTTAAAGATGGTGCGATCGAACGTTTCATGCCGGTTGGCCTCGGTGATGCCGGGCATCAGTTGCTCATCACAGAAGCTGCGGATGCTGTCTCGAACCTGCCGCTCGGTTTCATCCAGTTGGGAATCGAAACCGAGCAGATCATTCCAGGGTGCGGAAGCCATTTTGTACTCTCCTGAAAGCGAATATCGAAAGTCCGGTTCTAGGGCCGCCGGACCAATCTGTGCTATCTTTGTGTTAACGGTGTTTCATTAAGCGAAACACAGTTTTGTAATTTGCTCCTGAAAGACTAATCCGGGTGTTGTGGAAATGCAAGCAGTGTTCAAACCTGACCAGGTGACCCTGTTGTGAGCGGCATGTTGCAGTGGCTGGTCTCCCTGGCCGTCGTTACAGAGCTGGTGGCCATCTGCCTGGAACACCGGCTACTGAGTGCCCTGGCGGGCCTGATGTTCGTTACTGCCTTTCTGATTGGTGCCGGGCGCCTGCAGGGGTATGCCCGGATGCTCCTGGTTGTCGCCCTTGTGGTGCTGGCGGGCCTCGCCTGGCGTGGTTCTCTGGACAACGAGCAGCTGCTGAAGGCTGCGTCCGACGCGGCCTTCTATTCCGCGTTTTTGGGCAGCCTGGGCATGATGCAGTGCCTGGTGCGAAGGTTCGAAGTCTTGCGGCGGATTCACGATGTGCTGCTGGGCGGCAAGCCCATACTGCTCTATCCCAAATACGCCCTGGTCAGTTGTGGCGTTGCCACGGTTCTGAGCTTTGGCATGATGAACCTCCTGTGTGGAAGCCTCTCCGAAACCCTTCGTGAGCGCGGGATTACCGGCGAGTCCCGTCTCCAGTGGTTACGCAGTGTTCTGATTAGTGCCCTGAGAGGCTTTGCCCTGGTGCCTCTGGTGGCGCCCACCAGTGTGGCTGTGGCGATCCTTACCCGGGAGCTTCCCCAGTTGAGCTGGTCTCAGCTGCTGCCATTCGGAGTGGTTGCAGCGATTCTGATGGTGCTGATTGGCTGGGTGCTGGAACAGCGTCGGTTCCGCGAGGTCAGCAGTGAACGCATCGCCGTAGAAGGTTGGCTCCCGGGCACCGGGCGTCTTCTGTTCCTTATCCTGCTGGTATTCACGGTGATGGCGGGCCTGGTGGCGACCACCGGCTTCAAGGTGTCGGTGGCAGCCATGCTGTCGGTGCCGACCGTGACACTGGTTTACATGCTGTGGCAGGAACGGGGGCTGATGCCGGTTCTCAAGGAAGGCGCTGGCCAGGTATGGGGTATGCAGAATGAAATGGCCATTTTCGCCGCTTCTGCCATCCTCGGTGTTGCCCTGTCTGCGGTCATTCCGGCAGATGCGCTTGCAGGCCTGGTCGCCACTGGCGGCGGCGTTTTCCTGGTCGCAGTTGTTGGCATGCTGATGCTGCCCATGTTCTCCATGATCGGCATCATTCCCATCACAGTTCTGAGTGTTCAGGCGGGTTTGTTGCCACAGCTGGTGGCCGAGGGAATGGAGCTGCTGCCGGTTGCCGTGGCCCTGGTGATCGGATTTTCCCTGGCCATGATGCTCTCGCCTTTCGGCCCCTCGGTCATGCTGCTGTCCCGATTCGGGCAGATCTCCCGGTGGGTGGTCGCGTTTCGATGGAATGGGTTGTTTGCGCTGATAGCGCTGCCAGTGCTTCTGGTACTGACAGCGCTGGTGGCCTGGCTGGCACCGGGTCAATAGCCCCGGTCAGTATCCACAATCCCTGAAATAGCACGCCCGGCGGCATGATCCCGGATCTTGCCGGTGATCTGCTCAATGGTGGCATCCCGAAGGGTCCGGGCCGAGATATGCGGGGTGATGGTGATTTCCTTTCTTTGCCAGAACGGGTGCCCTTCCGGCAGGGGTTCCTTTCGGAACACATCGAGGGAGGCGCGCAGCAGTTTGCCCTCGTCCAGCGCCCGAAGCAGGTCCTCGTCAACCAGGTGTTCACCCCGGCCAACATTGATCAGCACGGCACCCGGCTGGAGCCGGCTAAGCAGATCATAGTTGATGATGTCCCGGGTTTCGTCGGTCAGGGGCAGTGTGTTGACCAGAACACGGGTGGATTGCAGAAAGTCGCCCAACTGGCCCGGGCCGGCGTAGGTGCTGACACCCTCGACGCTGTGTTCTCCGCGGGCCCAGCCACTCACCTGGTAATCCAGGTCGGCCAGAGTGCGGGCCACCCGTTTGCCGATATGACCCAATCCCATGACACCCACCGGCCATTCGCTGCGCTTGATCGGACGATGAATCTTCCAGACGCCCTCGCGCTGCTGCTCCCGATAGGTTTCCATCCCGCGGCTGGCTTCCAACAGCTGGTGCAGCACGTACTCAGCCATCTGCACCGACATGCCCGCGTCTTCCAGGCGCACAATCGTGAGGTTTTGCGGCAGGTTGGCAACCTTGAGCAGGCCGTCAATGCCGGCACCCAGGTTGAACACCGCCTTCAGGTGCGTTTCCCGCTCGAACAGCGCTTCAGGTGGCTGCCACACGATAGCGTAATCGGCGTCAACGGCGGGCCCCTCCGGATCCCAGACGAAAATCTCTGCATCCGGTAACTGCTCCTGGATAGGCACCGTCCAGCGCTCCGGTTTCGGGTCGCCTGCCACAAAAAGAATCTTCATTTTGCCTCCGGGGGTCGCCACAGGGGGCGTTGACTGTTAATTTGTTTTGCAATGCAGAATAGGGTATCGGTTAAACAGATTAAAGTTGGTACCAGATACCGCCATGCGATTCGAGATTTGAAACATTACTGATAAGTGTTTCATATTTGGTACGGATTTTGAAAAGACTTTCTGGTACTTGATTTCTGCAGCGATTAAAATGGCGCATCTTTAGTTATTCACCAAATTAATACACCGGGCACCGGAGCGGGCGACGCGGTTGGAGGACGTCCCATTATGGCAGGAAAAAAGCAGATCTCACCCGAACTGAAAGTGGCATCCACTGACGGTGAGCCCGTGAAGCCGGAAAAAGACCGCAAGTTTGTCGAGGCCCTGTCCCGCGGCCTCGACGTGCTCCGCGCCTTCAGCCAGGGTCCTGTCATCCTGGGGAACCAGGACATCGCCCGCATCACCGGGTTGCCCAAGCCGACCGTGTCGCGGATGACCTACACCCTCACCAAATTGGGTTACCTCAGCTACAACACCCAGCTGGAGAAGTATCAGCTCAGTTCCGGAGTACTGGCACTCGGTTATGCCTACGTGTCCAACCTCAAGGTGCGCCAGCTGGCCAAGCCCTACATGGACGAGTTCGCCCGCCAGACCAACATGTCGGTTGGCCTCACCTGTCGGGACCGGCTGCACATGATCTACGTGGAAAACCGTCTGCCACCGGAAGCGTCCCTGTTGCGCATGGACATCGGCCTGAAACTGCCCATGGCCAGCACCTCCGCCGGCCGCGCCTACTACTGCGCCGTCAGTGACAAGGCCCGCCTGGTGATCGACGACGCCATGGCCGCCAAATACGGTGACGACTGGCCAGAGAAAAAGGCCGGCCTCGACCAGGCCATGAAGGATTACAATGAACACGGCTTCTGCCTGTCCATCGGAGAGTGGGACCGCAACATCAACTCCGCCGGCGTGCCCATCCACCTGCAGGACGGCACCATCATGGCCCTGACCTGTGCCGCGCCGTCCTACCTGGTGCCGGCTGAAAAGCTTCGGGGTTCCATTGCCCACCAGCTGGCCATGCTGGCAGGCGATATAGAATCATTGGGAGTCTGATTTTCGCAACCTTGGGGGAAGAGCTGTCGGACAGGGCATTCCGAAACACGCTGTGAATACGTCCATGTACGCTCTGCTCCGCCATCCCTGGCTCCGCAAGGTTTCGGAATGCCCTGCCCGACAGCTCCCATAAGTTATGGGGAGCCCCTTACAGACGAGCCCTGAATTAGAGAAACCGCAGAAGAAACTCTGCGGTTTTTTTATACCTGTAGTTTAATGGGTGGTTGAAACCGTCACGGAACTTGTATTAAATCGTACGCATGTTTCGCTAGTTAAAACCATATTTCAGAAAGAGTGCGAGGAGAAATTATGTCTGAGGTCGTTAGCTATAACCGGGAAGGCAACATCGGCGTGATTACCGTGAATTACCCGCCGGTAAACGCCCTCGGCCAGGCTGTTCGCTCCGGTCTGCTCGCAGCCCTGGAGCAGGGCCAGAAAGATACAGAGGCCAAGGTGCTGCTGCTGGTTTGCGAAGGACGCACCTTTATTGCCGGTGCCGACATCCGTGAGTTCGGCAAACCCATGCAGGAACCCACACTGCCGACACTCGTGAATACCTTTGAAAACAGCGACAAGCCGCTGGTTGCCGCGATCCATGGCACCGCCCTGGGTGGTGGTCTGGAAACCGCGCTGAGCTGTCACTACCGGGTTGCGGTCAGCAGCGCCAAGGTGGGTCTGCCGGAAGTAAAGCTGGGCCTTCTGCCCGGTGCTGGCGGCACACAGCGGCTTCCGCGCCTGACCGGCGCCCAAAAGGCGCTGGAAATGATCACCACCGGTGAGTTTGTCGGCGCCAACGATGCCCTGGCCCTGGGCATTCTTGATGCCGTGGAAGAAGGCGACGATATCCGCGCAGTGGGCATGGCCTATGCGCAGAAAGTGGTCGACGAAGGCAAGCCGGTGCGTCGTGTTTGCGATATCACCGACAAAATCGAGGCGGACAAGGGCAGCGATGTCTTTGACCAGTTCCGTGCCGAGCTGAAGAAGCGGGCCCGGGGTCTGTTCTCCCCGTTCAAGTGTGTCGATGCCGTGGAAGCGGCCTTCAATCTGCCGTTTGACGAGGGTATGAAGCGCGAGCGGGAACTGTTCATGGAATGCATGGAATCACCCCAGCGCGCTGGCCTGATCCATTCGTTCTTTGGCGAGCGTGAGGTCTCCAAGGTCAAGGGTCTGCCCAAGGATACGCCGGTTCGTGACGTGAAGAGCGTTGGCATTATCGGCGCCGGCACCATGGGTGGCGGTATTGCCATGAACTTCGTCAATGTGGGCATTCCGGTCACCATCGTCGAAGTAAAACAGGACGCTCTGGACAAGGGCCTGGCCATCATTCGTCGCAACTATGAGAACTCCGCCAAGAAGGGCAAACTGACCCAGGAGCAGGTGGAGCAGCGGATGGCACTGATCACCCCGAGCCTGACCTACGACGATTTCCGGGACGTTGACCTGGTGATCGAGGCGGTATTCGAGAACATGGCCATCAAGAAGGAAATCTTTGCCAAGCTTGACGAGGTCTGCAAGCCGGGCGCGATTCTGGCGTCCAATACCTCAACCCTCGATATCGACGAGATTGCGTCTGCCACCAAGCGCCCGGAAGACGTGGTGGGTATGCACTTCTTCAGCCCGGCTAACGTGATGAAGCTGCTGGAGAACGTGCGCGGCAGCAAGACCTCCGACGAGGTCAAAGCCACGGTGATGGCAGTCGCCAAGAAGATCAAGAAAGTCGGTGTCATGGTGGGCAACTGCTATGGCTTTGTCGGCAACCGGATGCTCCACAAGCGCGGCACCGAAGCCATGTCACTGGTGGATGAGGGCGCTACCCCGCAGCAGGTCGACAAGGTGCTGACCGATCTCGGCTTCCCCATGGGTCAGTTCGCGATGTCTGATCTGGCCGGTATTGATGTGGGTTACCGGATTCGCGAAGAGCGACGCAAGGCTGGCGAGGATATCCCGGCCAGCTGGATGGACAAACTCGCGGAGCAGGGTCGCCTTGGCCAGAAGACCCAGGCCGGTGTATACAAGTATGAGGAAGGCAGCCGCAAGCCGATTCCGGATCCGGAGGTGGAACAGCTGATCGAGCAGTTCCGCAAGGAGCAGGGAATCACGCCCCGGGAGATAACCGACCAGGAAATCCTCGAGCGCTGCGTGTATGTGATGATCAACGAGGGTGCGAAGATCCTCGCGGAAGGCATCGCCGATCGCCCGCTGGATATCGACATTGTCTGGATCTACGGCTACGGCTTCCCGGCCTATCGCGGTGGCCCCATGTTCTGGGCCGATCAGGAAGGTCTGGATACGATTCTTTCTGCGGTGAAGAAGTACCAGGATACCGTTGGTGGTGAGCAGTGGGAGCCGGCGGCTTTGCTTGAGAAGCTGGTCAGTGAAGGCAAGAAATTCGGCGATCTTTAAATTATAGCTTGGGGCTGGTCGCGGGGCGGGGTGTCTTTTCCTCTGGGAAAAGCAACTCGCTTCGCTCAGACATCTTTTCCCGGCGGAAAAGACACCCCGCCCCACGACCGGTTCAGTTAGTACTTTGGACCTGTAGGTCGGATTAGGCGAAGCCGTAATCCGACAACCATAGGTAAACGATCAAATCGATGTCGGATTACGGCTTCGCCTAATCCGACCTACATGTTTCGAAAATTGAGGGCATTGTTATGTCTGATGCAGTCATCGTTTCCACCGCCCGTACTGCTCTGGGTAAATCCTACCGGGGCTCTTTGAATAACACCCACAGTGTCGATCTGGCGGGGCATGTGATCAAACACGCCGTTGATCGTGCCGGTATTGATCCCGCTATTGTCGAAGATGTGATTATGGGCGCGGCTTTCCAGGAAGGCGCCCAGGGCCGGAATATTGCCCGTCTGGCGGCTATTCGTGCCGGTCTGCCCGTGACTACCGCCGGGTTCTCTATCAACCGGTTCTGCAGCTCGGGTCTGCAGTCCATTGCCCTGGCTGCCCAGCGGGTTGTGTCCGAGAAGGTGCCGGCCATGGTGGCCGGGGGCGTTGAGTCCATTTCCCTGGTGCAGAACGACAAGATCAACAGCTTTCATGCCACTAACGAGTGGCTGATGAAGAACAAGCCCGAGCTCTACCTTTCGATGATCGAGACGGCAGATATCGTGGCCAAGCGCTATAACGTCAGCCGTGAAGCCCAGGATGAATATTCGCTGATTTCCCAGCAGCGCACGGCGGCGGCCCAGCAGGCCGGCAAGTTTGACGATGAAATCGTGCCTTTCGATGCCACCATGTTGGTCAAGGACAAGGAAACCGGCGAGGTCAGTGAAAAACAGGTGACCCTGACCAGTGACGAATGCAATCGCCCGAACACCACCCTTGAGGGCCTTGCAGGTCTCGAGCCCGTGCGTGGCCCGGAGCAGTTCATCACAGCCGGCAATGCCAGCCAGCTGTCGGACGGCGCCTCCGTGTGTACGGTGATGAACAGCACCTACGCCGAGAAGCACAACATCGAACCCATGGGCATTTTCCGGGGCTTCGCTGTTGCCGGATGCGAGCCGGATGAGATGGGCATCGGCCCCGTGTATGCGATCCCGCGTCTGCTGGAGCGTGCGGGCCTGACCATGGACGATATTGATCTTTGGGAGCTGAATGAAGCCTTTGCGTCCCAGGTGATTTACTGCCGTGACCGTCTTGGCATTCCTATGGAGAAGCTGAATGTTAACGGTGGCTCTATTTCCATCGGCCACCCCTTTGGTGTTACCGGCTCCCGCCAGACAGGCCACGCCCTCATCGAAGGCAAGCGCCGTGGGGCGAAATACGTGGTGGTCACCATGTGCATAGGCGGCGGCCAGGGTGCTGCTGGCTTGTTCGAAGTATTGTGAAATTGGGGTCAGAAGAACGCGTTCTTCTGCCCCCTTCTTCATCAGATTACCGGGGTTAGATGAAGGCTTTCTTCTGACCCCTTGTTCACCAAAAGGGGATCAGCATGGACAGACAAGCCAAAGCAGTCGTCTGCCGGGAATGGGGACAGCCCGTTCAGGTGGAAACCATCACGGTGGAAGGCCCCAAGCGGGATGAAATCACCATCAAGATCGCGGCCTGCGGCGTTTGCCACAGCGATCTGTCCGCCACCACGGGCAAGATTCCCTATCCGCCTCCCCTGATATTAGGGCATGAAGCCGCCGGAGTGGTTGTCGAAGTCGGTGAGGGCGTGACTGCCTTCAAGGAAGGCGACCATGTGGTGAGCACGTTTATCTCCATGTGCGGCAAATGCAGCCAGTGTGTCCGTGGCCGCCCGGTGCTGTGCGAGAACGCCCGCAAGGCCATGTTCAACCTGCCGGATGGCACGGTCAGAACCAAAGGTGCAGACGGCGAGCCCCTGAACGTCTTCGGCGCCTGTGGGGTGATGGCCGAGTTCGCCACCATGCACGTGGATAATTGCGTCAAAGTGGATGAAACGGTGCCCATGCAGAACGCCGCCCTGGTCGGCTGTGCCGTAATGACTGGTGTTGGTGCTGTCTTCAACACCGCAAAGCTTGAACCCGGCTCCCGCGCCGCCGTGTTCGGTATCGGCGGCGTTGGTCTCAATGCCGTCCAGGGCTGTGTCACCGCTGGCGCAGAGATGATCGTGGCGGTGGACAGCAACCCCAAAAAGCTGGAGATGGCAAAAGAATTTGGCGCCACTCATACCATCAATATCAACGACGTGGATGATGCGGCCAAGGCGGTAAAGAAACTGACCGGCGGTGTCGACTACGCCTTCGAATGCGTAGGCGCCGGGCCGGTGGTCGAACAGGCCTACAAGAGTCTCGGCCGTGGTGGTACCGCTGTCGTGGTGGGTGTGGCCGATCCGAAAGACAAGACCACGCTGACCACCCTGACTTTGCCAGCGGATGAGCGCACCCTGAAAGGCAGCTGGCTGGGCTCGGCAAGGCCGCAGCACGATTTCCCCAGAATCCTGGGTCTTTACAAGGCTGGTAAACTCAAGCTGGACGAACTGGTTACCCGGACCTACCCCATAGAAGATGCCGCGCAGGCGTTCGACGATATGGTGGCGGGCAAGAATGCCCGGGGCGTAATTGTATTTGATTGAGGTGAAGAGCATGAACGAACTGAACAGGAACTACATCAACGGCCAATGGGTTAGCTGGGCCGGTGACATGATCGACATTCACGAAGCTGGCACTGGTGATGTGATTGCCCGCGTGCCCGCCGCCGGCGCGGATGAAATGGAACAGGCCATTGCCGCCGCCGATGCGGCGTTTGAAAGCTGGTCGGAAAGTACCCTGGAAGAGCGAATCAAGGTTCTGGAACAGCTTCACGCAGGCCTGAAAGAACGTGCGCCGGAAATTGCCGAAACCGTCTGCCGCGAAGTGGGCATGCCCATCAAACTTGCCACGCCGATCCAGGCCGGTATGCCGGCTGCGGTGACCAAGAGCTACCTGAAACTGTTGCCGGACTTCGAGTTTACCGAGCAATCCGGAAACTCCGAGGTGCAATACGCCCCGGTGGGTGTGGTTGGCTGCATTACCCCCTGGAACTACCCGCTGCATCAGGTGATCCTGAAAATCGTTCCGGCGATTGCGGCCGGTTGCACCGTGGTACTGAAGCCCTCGGAGATTGCTCCCCAGACGGCGTTCATTCTTGCCGAGATCCTGGACGGTACCGACCTGCCCAAGGGTGTGTTCAACATGGTGTGCGGCTATGGCCACACCGTGGGTGACACCCTGATCAAGCATCCGGATGTGCGCATGGTGTCTTTCACCGGTTCTACCCGTACCGGCAATCTGATTGCCCACGCTGCTGCCGACGATTTCAAACGAATCGCCCTGGAGATGGGTGGCAAATCCGCCTCGGTGATCCTCCCGGATGCCGACCTGGCGGCTGCCGTGAAAGGCACGATCAACAACTGCCTGCTGAACTCCGGCCAGACTTGTACCGCACTCACCCGCATGCTGGTTCCGGCCGACAAGCACGATGAAGCCTGCGAGCTGGCCGCCGCGGCCGTGGCGAAAATGACTCCGGGTAACCCGCTGGAAGAAACCACACGATTGGGCCCGCTGTCCTCAGCCCAGCAGCGTGACAAGGTGATCGACTACATCAAGCTCGGTATCGAGGAAGGTGCCAAGCTGGTTGCCGGTGGCCCTGAGGCGCCCGAGGGTTGTGACAAGGGTTACTTCGTCAAGGCCACAGTCTTCGGCAACGTCAAGCCGGATAGCCGCATCGCCCAGGAGGAGATCTTCGGGCCGGTGCTATGCGTGATTCCCTACAACGACGAAGCCGAGGCGGTGAAAATCGCCAACGGTACCCAGTACGGGCTTTCCGGCGCGGTCTGGTCAGGTGATGATGCCAAGGCCAAGAAAATTGCCGGCAAGCTGCGCACCGGCCAGGTATTCGTGAACGGTGGCGCGTTCAACCCCATGGCGCCGTTCGGCGGATTTGGCCACTCTGGTATTGGCCGCGAATTCGGCAAGTGGGGACTGGAGGAGTTTCTGGAAATCCGGTCGCTTCAGTTGTAAGGGCTGGAGCTCGGTGTCGGGTTACGGCTTTGCCTAACCCGACCTACGGTAAGGTTCGGAATGTGGGTCGGATTAGTGTCGGGTTACGGCTTTGCCTAACCCGACCTACTGTAAGGTTCGGAATGTGGATCGGATTGGTGTCGGGTTACGGCTCGGCCTAACCCGACCTACTGTAAGGTTCAGAATGTAGGTCGGATTAGGCGAAG
Organism: Marinobacter maroccanus; assembly: GCF_002933275.1. GTDB lineage: Bacteria > Pseudomonadota > Gammaproteobacteria > Pseudomonadales > Oleiphilaceae > Marinobacter > Marinobacter maroccanus. The sequence continues at coordinate 13,327 of NZ_PSSX01000003.1, read as the reverse complement.
CCGTAATCCGACAGATCTGCCAAAGATAGATCGGCCACGGGGTGGGGTGTTTTTCCCAGAAGAAAAGACACCCCGCCTCGGGGCCAGCCACCAAAGCCTATAAGCCTCAGGCCTTCCCCCCAAGCAGAATCCGAACCGCCGTACAGGCATCCTCCAACTCCGCCTCCCTTGGCTCCCGCCCGGCAATGATGTCGCTATACAGGCAGGACTCTGCCAGTCGAATCATGAAGTAAGACAAACTAAAGATGTTCATCGGCGGCTTGATGTGCCCGGCCGCTACCTGGTCTTTCAGCATGCGGGTGTTGGTCTCGACCGTGCGGGTATGCAGGATCGATTGGGACGAGGTGAGGATCTTCAGGGCGTATTCCGGGTCCTGGTTGATGAAGCGCCGTAGCGGCTCGAAGTGCAGGATGGCGGAATTGGTGCGGCGGTATACGCCGACGATGTAGTCCACGCCCACGCCGGGGGTTTCGGCCATGGCCTGTCGCCACAGGGGTTCGTACAGGGACCAGAGAATCTCGCCGATCAGCAGATCCTTATTGCCGACCCAGCGAAACAGCGTAGCCCGGCCAATTCCAAGCTCATCAGCCAGCGGCGCCAGGTGAATGCGTTCACCCTTGAGCCACATGCGACGTGCCCGCTTGAACGCGTCGGCGGGTGTTGCCCTGGTTACGGTCTTGTCTGCCACTGAAACCTCGTGCCGGAATTTGGATTCATTTTAACGGCTAAACCCGGAGCCGGCTATGCGCGCGGTGTCCAGGGCCTGTGATGGTTTTGTGAACTTTTCCGCCTACACTCTGCTCTGAAAGCAACGAAAGCCACCGGCGAAGGCAATGAGCCACGAGACCATGACGCGAACGGTACTGATTATCGAAGACAACCCGGGCATCGGTGAGCTGGTGCGTATGCAGGTGTCGGATCTGGGCATGAGGGCCGTTCTGGTGGATCGGGGTGATACCGGTCTGGAACGGTTCCGTGAGGGTGGCATCGATCTGGTAATTCTGGATCTGATGCTGCCCGGCCTGGATGGTCTGGCGGTGTGCCGCGAGATACGATCCTGCCCTGGTTATGTGCCCGTTCTGATGCTGACGGCGAAGAGCACGGAGCTGGACCGGGTTCTGGGCCTGGAGATGGGAGCGGATGACTACCTGACAAAACCGTTCAGCGTGGCGGAACTGGCGGCCCGCATCAAAGCTCTTTTTCGCCGGGTCGACGCCCTCTCTCAGGGCTCGTCTGCAAGCAAGGACGTGGAAGAGATTCAGGTGGACGGTCTGAAAATTGATCCGGTTCGCCGGCGGGTATTTGTGAACGACCGGGAAGTGGATCTGACCGCCCGTGAGTTTGACCTGCTCTGGCACTTTGCCTCCCATCGGGGCCGGGTGTTCAGCCGGGCGCAGTTGCTTGATGCGGTCTGGGGCTACAACCATGAGGGTTATGAGCACACCGTGAACACCCACATCAACCGCCTGCGTAACAAGATTGAAGCCGACCCCGCCGAGCCCCGATACGTCCAGACAGTCTGGGGTGTTGGCTATCGGTTTATGGATTGATCATGGCCCTGTCTGTATTCCGAACCCTCTATGCCCGGCTGGCCATTGGTCTGTTCCTGTTGCTGCTCGTGGTGGGAGGGCTCTTCACTTTTCTGAGTCTGTCTTCGGTGCGGGAATACTCGGCCGCGGTTAACCAGCAACTGAACCGGGATCTTGCCCGCAATCTGGTGTCTGACCGAAACCTGGTAACTGATGGCGAACTCAACCGCGACGCCCTGAAGCAGCTGTTTGAGCTGTACATGACCATCAATCCCAGCATCGAGATCTATCTTCTGGATACCGACGGCAACATCCTTTCCTACTCGGCGGACCCGAACAAGATCAAGCGCAATCGGGTGTCCCTGGCTCCCATCAGAACACTGCTGGAAACCCCTGAAGCCTATCCACTGCCCGGCGATGACCCGCGCAGCCATGACCGGAGAAAAGTTTTCTCGGTAACGCCGGTGCCATCAGCAGATGATCCAACGGGTTACCTGTACGTTGTTCTGCGGGGCGAGGAATACGATCTGGCAGAGAGTATGGTGCACAGCAACCGCCTCCTGCAGATGGGTGCAGGCGCGCTCGCCGTGAGCCTGTTTGTCGGTTTGCTGGCCGGCCTGGTGTTCTTCCGGCTGCTGACGCGCCGGCTGTCGCGGCTGACCGAGCGGGTGGAATCCTTCGAGCGCGGAATGACACCGGAGAGCATGGCGGCGGTGGCCGGCAAGGGTGATGACATTGATTACCTGGCCGCCCGGTTTGATCAGATGGCACAGCGGATTGTCGCCCAACTGGATCTGCTGAAGCACAAGGATGCCCAGCGCCGGCAACTGGTTGCCCAGGTCTCCCATGACCTGAGAACGCCACTGGCATCCATCCAGGGTTACATTGAAGCCTTGCGCCTGAAACAGGACACGCTTGGTCCCGAGGAGCGGGCGCGCTTCCTGGATGTGGCCCTGGCTGAAAGCCACCGGCTGGGTCGGCTGGTAGAAGAACTGTTTGAGCTTGCGGCACTGGATGCCCGCGAGAAGCAGCCGAAGACGGAACCGTTTGTGGTTGCCGAACTCCTGCATGATGTGGTGCAGAAACACCATCCCGAAGCAGAGCGTGCAGGCGTAGCCCTGTCGATTGTCTCCGTGGCGTCGGTCAGGGTGCTGGCGGACATCGCCATGACCGAGCGGGTATTGGATAACCTGATCAGCAATGCCATCAGCCATTCGCCACAGGACACGGAGATCACACTGAGCGTTGCCGAACGGGACGGCGGTGCGGAGATTACCGTCGCGGATGCTGGCCCCGGCATTGATGAGGCGGACCTGGAACACGTCTTCGAACCCTTTTACCAGGCCGCAGGCGCTTCGAGGACAGGCCATGCCGGGCTTGGGCTCGCCATTGCCCAGAGGATGGTGTCACTGCAGCAGGGGAGACTCTCTGTCCGCAATGCTGGTGGCGCCGTTTTCAGCGTCTGGCTGCCTCTGGTCGGTGACAGTTCCGCGCCGGGCGGAGAAAAATCCACAGCGTTATGAATTCGTAATACCTGGTGAACATTTTCGTGAATCCACGACCCTACGCTGTAGGTATGGAATCACGTGAAGGAGAAGTCTGATGAAACGCAAGATTTTGGGTTTGTTTTCCGCTGTGGCACTTGTCTCTGTAGCTGGTCTGTTCACCACCTACGCGGTTGCCGAAAAGTCGGAGTCGCAGATGAGCAAATACGCACCGGATCAGCCGGGTCTGGCTGTGGCAACCTTTGCTGGCGGTTGTTTCTGGTGTGTCGAGGCCGGGTACGAGAAGCGGGTGCCGGGCGTGGTGGAAGTCGTCTCGGGCTATTCCGGTGGGGAAGAGGCAAGCCCTTCCTATAAGCAGGTTGCCTCGGGGCAGACTGGCCATACCGAAGCGGTACAGGTCTATTACGATCCCAGCGAAATGACCTACGAGGGCCTGCTGCAGGCGCTCTGGCGGATGATGGACCCGACCGACAATCAGGGTCAGTTTGTGGACCGTGGCCAGCAGTATCGACCGGCTATTTTCTACCATAACCCTGAGCAGAAGCGCCTGGCCGAAGCGGCCGTTGCAGAGTTGGAGGCTTCCGGCGTTTACCAGAAACCTGTGGTGATCGAAATCGTGCCATTCAAGAAATTCTACCCGGCCGAGGAATATCACCAGGACTACTACGACAAGAATCCGGTGCGCTACAACTTCTACACCTTCAACTCTGGCCGCTATCAGTTTATCGAGAAGGTGTATGGCGAGGATTACGAGCTCGATTACACCCGCTTCCAGGAGAATGCCACTGTGGACGCCAGTGACGATCTGGTGGGCGATGAAAGCGTCAGCACAGAGCCCGGCCAGATGGGCAGTGGCTTTGATCCGGTAAGCTTTGAAAAGCCGGCCAAGGATGTCCTGAAGCAGCGCCTGACCGATATGCAGTACGAGGTCACTCAGGAAGATGGCACCGAGCCGGCGTTCAACAACAAATACTGGGACAACAAGAAACCAGGGCTTTACGTGGATATTGTCTCGGGCGAGCCGCTGTTCTCATCCCGTGACAAGTACAAATCCGGTACCGGCTGGCCGAGCTTTACCCGGCCCATCACGCCAGAGGCCGTGGTGGAACGCGAGGACAAGTCGTTCTTCATGACCCGTACGGAAATTCGCAGCACTCACGCGGATTCCCACCTGGGCCATGTCTTTAACGATGGCCCCGCGCCGACCGGGTTGCGCTACTGCATGAACTCCGCGGCGATGGACTTTATCCCCCTGGAGGACATGGAACAGGCCGGCTATGGCAAGTGGATGGACGACGTCAAACCGGAAACCGACATGGCCAGCCAGTGACTGTCTTACCAGCGCACATCGGATTAACGAGTAGGTCGGATTAGCGCAGCGTAATCCGACACCCGCATCATAGCCAAAGATCCGCCACCCGCGTCTCCCGGCTGAAGTGGTGCAGCACCTGCGCCTGCAACAACTCCGCCGTGGCAATGGCATCAATCAGGGCGTTATGGGCGGCATAATGGGGCAGCCCATAACGCAGCCGGCTGTCGGCCAACCGGATCGATACCGGCTTCTTGCCCATCAGTCGTTGCCACCGGGAAGGGTTGCGATCCGGATGCAGGTGAGCTTCGATGGCCATGGTATCAAGAACCGGAAACCGTATGCCCTCGCCCAGTCGCCAGCGCAGGGCCACATCCAGGAACGGTCGCTCGATGTTCCGGTAATGAACCACCGGGATGCGGCCATTCAGGTAGCTGAACAACTCCCCCAGAATCTCTTCCAGATCCGGCGCCTCGTCGATGTCGCTGTGGGTAATGCCATGGATGGTCACTGAGGTCTGGTGCAAGGGCAGTTTCGGACGCACCACCCAGTGTTTTGCCTGGGACAGCTGGATACCGTCCATAGTAAAGGGCACCAGACCAATGCTGACAATGGAGTGCTGGCTGGCATCGAGCCCGGTGGTCTCGAAATCGATGGCCAGCATCCGGACCTCTGAAATGGGCGTATCGGGTGCGGGACAGCCGCTCTCATAAAACGCTTTCAGGATCGGTGATTTGCTCTGTTGGGCCAGGGCTTGGTATTGCTCTGGCCACGGCAGGCTGTGAACGGACGGCTCGCCAGAAGAGGCATCAGACATTACGGGCCACCTGGGCGTTGTACCGGAATCTCAGGAATTTCTGGGCATTGTTGACCACCTGGAACGCATCCTTGAGATGGCTTCGCTCGAAGGGTGAAAGGTCTTCCGGGCGAACATTGTTGTCTGGCTCGCGCCCGGCTTCTATCGCCAGGGCCTGATGCCGGATCCGGACAATGGAAATGAACTCGAGTGCGTCCCTGAGGTTGCCAAGATCGTCTTCCATCAGGAGTTTGGTGTTGCCAATGGCCTTGAGGCGTTCAAAGGAATTCTGTGCGCGGGATTTGCAGGCCAGGGCGTGGATCCGGATCAGATCAGACAGGGGCGCCGTTCCACGGCGTTTCAGGTTGAAGGTCTTCTGCTGCTTGCCGTCTTCTTCCAGCACGAAGGTGCGGAAGAAGCCAATCGGCGGCGTTCGGTTCAGGGCGTTGCGAGCCATCATGGCAAGGAACCGCTGGCTGTTGCTGGCTTTTTCGGCCACCAGGGCCTTCAGTTGCTCGGCGAATTCGGTCTCGCCGTAGATGCCATCCAGGTCAAAGAAAATGTTGCTGTTGAGCAGGGCCTCGGCTTTTGGATTCTCGATCCAGTCGGTGAAATAGCCCTTCCAGACGCTCAGAGGCTGCCGCCATTTCTGGTTTGTGGCCATGATGTCGCCGGTGCAATAGGAGTAGCCACACTCGGCCAGTCCATCGCTGACGAACTTCGCCAGCGCCCGGAAGTACTCGTCGTGGGCCTCCGGCACAAAGCTATCGTCCAGGATCATGGCGTTGTCCTGGTCGGTGACTACCAGCTGCTCGTCCCGGGCCATGGAGCCAAGGGCCATGAAGCAGTAGGGCACCGGCGGTGGTCCAAATTTCTCTTCGCCCAGTTCCAGCAGGCGCTGGGTAAAGCTGCGCCCGATGCCGGCCATGGCGCTGCCGATCATGTGGGAGTTGGCGTCCTCGTTCACCATACGCACGAAGCTGTCGCGCACATCCAGGCTGATTTTCTTCAGGCCTTTTACATCCTGCTGGTGATAGATATTACTGACCAGGTACAGGCTGCTCTGGCTCTCGTATTTCACGATGTCAGACAGCGCAATCACGCCACGAACCTCGTCTCCGTCCATCACCGGAAGATGGTGCACGTTGTTGTGCAGCATGGTGAGCATGGCTTCGAATATGAACATGTTCGAGCGGATGGTGATCAGGTCTTCAGACATGATCTCGCTGATGGGGGTTTCCGAGGCCAGCGCTTCGCTGAGGGCCCGGGTACGCAGGTCGCGGTCGGTGATGATGCCCTTGAGCCGAGGCTTCTCACCTTCCTCATCCATCAATAGCAGCGCGGAAACGCCGTTTTCAGTCATGATCCGGGCGGCTTCCTGAAGCCGGACAGTGCAGGGCGCCATAATCGGTTCCCGGGATATCAGCCGCGTGACCTTGGAGGTCATCAACTCGTTGGATTTCTCCCGGCGGGAAACCGCTGAGCGCAGGCGGCTGCGGTCTTCAATCTCGACGAAATCGGCGAAGTTGTCGTCGTTCTCCCAGAGGTACTGGAAGGTTTCGTAGGGGATCTTGTATAGCAGGGAGTCTTCCAGGGCTCTGGCGGGGAAACGCACTTTCCTGTTCATCAGAAGGCCAAACTGGCCAAAGACCTCGCCCTCACTGATCCGGTTATAGAGTTCTCCGGTTCTGCGATAGATTTCGACGGCGCCACTGCGTACGTAAAACAGCCAGCTGCTCGGGTCGCCCAATTCCAGGATCTGGCTGCCGGCCTTGAAGTACACAACCTCTATGTCGCCAACCACTCTGTCGAGCAGTTGCTCGGGCATCTCGTCAAACGGCGGATATTGGGCCATGTGATTGCGGATGTCGACCAGCTCGGCCTGCATAAAACTCCCTGTTGTGGCGAAGAAAAAGTGTTTGTCAGCCATGGAATATAGCAGTGGCAGAGGCCTGCGGCCATGTCGACCTTTGATGGATTTCATTGACCGCTTACCCCGGTGTTGCTAGCCTTGCCACACTTTTTTCAGGTGCCCGTCGCAAAGCGCGACGGGTGAAACGGGAAATCGGTGAGCCTGGTAACGCCAGTGCAAGTCCGATGCTGCCCCCGCAACGGTAAGCAGGACAACGGCAATCTGTGCGCCACTGTGTCGCCAAGACATGGGAAGGTGATTGCCCGGGAACCCAGAGTTCCGCCTGCCAGCCCGGAGACCGGCCTGGAAAAACACCCGATGTTGCGGTGGGCAACCTGGGTGGGTGATATGCCGGTTCCGCATTCCTGACGCCAGTCTACCGCCTGCCCCCATTCCCTGTTCCGCAACAAAACCCAGATTCCCGTGCGGGTGCGCGCGGAGTGCGGAGCAAGTTTCATGTTCAGAATTCAAAGCCCTGTTTTACTGGCCGGTGTTGCAATGGCCGCCCTGCCTCTGGCCGTTTCGGCCCAGTCTGCCCCAGAATCCGATGCCCTGGATCCCATCGTGGTTACCGCGACGTTGGGGCCGAAGACCGTTGGGGAGAGTCTGTCTTCGGTTACGGTCATCGAGAAGGAAGATATTGTTCGGCAAAAGCCTGCGGAATTCCGCGATCTGCTGCGCGCCCAGCCGGGGATCAACGTGGTGTCGGACGGCAGTTACGGCAAGACCACCAGCGTATTCCTGCGGGGCGCGGGGAGCTCAGGTACCGTGCTGCTTCTTGATGGTATCCGACTGCGCTCTGCCTCTGCGGGCATCCCGCCCTGGCAGTTTTTGCCTCCGGAATTGATGGAACGGGTTGAGCTGGTGCGGGGCGCGAAGAGCTCCCTCTACGGTGCCGATGCGGTGGGCGGTGTCATCCAGGCGTTCACCCTGGAACCTGAGGCCGGGCGCCAGGGTTGGGGCGAGCTAACAGCAGGCTCCCATAAAACCCGTGAGGTTACCGCTGGATTGGCTGGCCGGGAAGGCCGTTCCTCGTTCCTGGCCAGTGGCGTCTATTCGGACACCGATGGCACCAATCTGAGAGATGGCGGTGAAGACAAGGGCTTTCGGAACACCGGCGGCCTGGCCAAGCTGAGCCACAGTTTTGACCAGGGTGGCGGCGCAGGGCTAACCGTGTTCCAGTCTGAAGGTAACACCGAGTTTGAAGGCGGCGATACCGATTTCCTGATCCGTGCCATGGGCTTACATCTGGAAGCGGTTGCCAGTGACTACTGGCGCACACGGATCCAGTTCTCGGAAGCCCGAGACGAACAGGATACCTTCGGAGCCAATCCCAGCACTTTCGACACACTGTCTCGCTCAGCGCGCTGGGAAAACACCCTGACGGCCGGTGTTCATGAGCTGGTTCTGGGCACGGAAGTCATGATTGACGAAGTGGACGGCACCAGCAATTTCACCGAAGACAGCCGGACCAACAGCGCGGTCTTTGGCCAGGGCCGTCTGAACTTTGATGCCACCGATCTGATGCTCAGTCTGCGTCTTGATGACAACGAGGCATACGGCAAAGAGGAGACTGGCGGTGTGGCCTTAGGTCACCAGCTGGATCGTGCCCATCGTTTTCGCCTCAGCTATGCAACGTCATTCCGGGCACCAACCTTTAATGACCTCTACCTGACGGTGCCCTTCTACACCGGTAATCCCGACCTTGATGCGGAAGAGGGGCAGATGGTCGAGGCGGGCTTCTCCGGACGTTACGATCGCTGGTTCTGGGACATTGCGATCTACCAGAACGATGTGAAAGACCTGATTACCTACGTCTCTGACCCCGTGACGTTTGAGGGCACCATGGAAAATGTCGAAACGGCCAGAATCCGTGGCGTTGAGGTTTCTTCGGGTATCGAGACTGCGGACTGGAATCTGGCGGCAGCACTAACCTACGCGGATACCGAGAACCGCGATACCGGCGCACGGCTACCGCGTCGCGCGGAAAAGAATGTGCGTTTGGATATTGATCGCCTGTTTTCTCAGTGGTCTGTGGGAGCCAGCTTTATCGCCGAGAGTGACCGCTATAACGATGCAGCCAATACCAGCCTGCTGCCAGGCTACGGTACTGTGGACTTGAGGGCAGCCTGGAACTTCCAGCCTGGCTGGTCGGCCTCGTTCAAGGTCGATAACGTATTGGACCGTCGCTATGCCACCAGCATCGGATATGACAGTGCGACCTTCGCGCCTTTCGACTATCTGGCCGCCGGCCGAACCTTCATGGCCTCGGTGCGCTATGATTTCCAGCAGTAAATTCACCGTTCCGAGAGGCTTCCGCCCTCTATGAGACACCCCGGGCTGGCTGCATTATGTGTGCTGTCTCTGCTTGCGCCCTTGTTGGCACAGGCGGAGGGGCCCTGTGTAAGCGATGCGCTGAACCAGCGTGTATGCCTGGCCCAACCCGCTCAACGGGTTGTCTCCCTGTCACCGGGTGCCACCGAGCTGTTGTTCTCTGCAGGCGCCGGTGCCAGGGTGGTTGCGGTGAGCGCCTGGAGTGACCATCCCCCAGAAGCGGCGGATTTGCCGCAGGTGGGCGACAGCAATCGCCTGGATCTGGAAGCCATTGTTTCGCTGGCACCGGAGCTGGTGGTGGCCTGGGTGGATGGCAATTCCCGCAGCCAACTGGAACGGCTGTCCGGCCTTGGCATTCCTGTTTTCTGGCTTGCTCCGCGGACGTTTGGCTATATTGCCGCGGCGGTATCGGATCTGGCGTTGCTGACGGGTTCACCGGAGCTTGGCTATGAGCGGGCCGAAGCGTTTCGTGCAGAAATGGCCACGCTGCAAGCGCAGTATGCCGATGCCAGACCGGTTAAGGTGTTCTACCAGATATGGGACCAGCCACTGATGACCGTGAACCGGGACGAGCTGATCAGCAAGGCCATCACCCTGTGCGGCGGCGTTAATGTGTTCGGCGAGCTGCCACGGCTGGTGCCCCGGATAAGCCGGGAGGCGGTTCTGGAAGCCAACCCCGAAGCCATTATTACCGCCGGGTCGGCGGATGACAGGCAGTGGCTGGAAGCCTGGCGCGAGTTTCCGGGCCTGGCAGCGGTAGCCGCCGGCAACCTCTTCCTCGAACCGCCGGACCTGCTGGCGCGGCCTACGCTGCGGATGGCAGACGGCGCCAGGCACCTGTGCCAGACCCTGGAGCAGGCACGTGCCAATCTCTAGCCCTTACAAACCACTCCTTATTCTGCTGCTGGCAGGGTTTCTGGCGGCCCTGATCTCCGTCAGCATCGGCAGCACGGCCATCGGCTTTGAAGACACGCTGCGGGTGATAACCGGCAGCGGCACCGAGTTACAGCAAACGCTGATTCTGGAGCTCCGGCTGCCCCGCACCCTGAGCGCTTTTGCAACCGGCGGTTTGCTGGCCGTGGCCGGGGCTTTGATGCAGGTGTTGTTGCGAAACCCCTTGGCCGATCCCTACGTGTTGGGGCTCTCCGGTGGCGCGGCAGTGGGTGCGTTACTGGCCATGCTGGCCGGCGCTGCCGGTTTTCTCGTATCCGGCTCCGCGTTTGCTGGCGCCATGCTGGCCACCCTGCTGGTGTTTGGTCTGGCCCACGGCAGCGGCAGCTGGACACCTTCGCGGCTGTTGCTCACCGGTGTGGTGGTCGCCGCCGGCTGGGGCGCCATCATTACCCTGATCCTCTCGATGACCCCGGCCAGCCGATTGCCGGGCATGCTGTACTGGCTGATGGGCGATCTTTCCCACGCAGCCACGCCGTGGCCGGGACTGATCATTTTGTTGCTGGTATGCCTGATGGTGTTTCCGCTGGGCCGGGCCCTGAACGTATTGGCCCGGGGTTCCCTGCAGGCAGCCGCCCTGGGTGTTTCGGTGCGGCCATTGGAATGGTCGATCTACCTGATGGCCAGCCTGCTGACCGCAACCGCCGTCACCATGGCCGGTTCGGTAGGCTTTGTTGGTCTGGTAGTGCCGCACATGTTGCGGCTGGTGCTGGGCAACGACCAGCGGCTGATTCTGCCGGCTTGCGCACTGGCTGGCGGCACGCTGCTGGTGCTGGCAGACACCCTGGCGCGGGTGGTCATCGCACCGGAACAGTTGCCGGTTGGAGTGATCACCGCGCTGATCGGCGTCCCGACCTTCCTGTATCTGCTGTATAGGAGCCGATGATGACACGCCTGACCACCGAAGCGCTGATCATCGACATTCCGGGGCGCGCCTCAGTTGTTCCCCTGAATCTGGCCATCGAACCGGGACAGGTCTGGGGCGTGCTGGGCCCCAACGGCGTGGGCAAAACCACCTTGCTTCATACCCTGGCAGGATTGCGGGAGCCCCGAAGCGGACAACTATTGCTCGACGGCACGCCGCTGGGCAACATCCGCCGCAAGACCGTCTCGCAACGGATGGGCCTGGTATTTCAGGACCGGCAGGATGGATTCCCGGCAACGGCATTGGAAACCGCCCTGATCGGTCGCCACCCCTGGCTGTCACCCTGGCAGATGGAGAGTGGTGAGGATCTGGCGATTGCAGAACGGGCCCTTGAAGCCCTGGACGTGATCCACCTGAAAGATCGCCTGGTGAACACCCTATCCGGCGGCGAACGCCAGCGGGTAGCCATTGCCACCCTGATGACCCAAAGCCCGGAAATCTGGCTCCTGGACGAACCCACCAATCACCTGGATTTACAGCACCAGACCGCCGTTATGAAGCTGCTGCGCCAGCAGGCAGCCTGCGATCGGGCTGTCTTCATGTGCCTCCACGACCTCAATCTGGCCGCCCGATGGTGCGACCAGATCCTCCTCCTGTACCCCGACGGCCAGGCCTGCTGGGGCCCGGCCCGCGACATGCTCGTTACCTCGGCGCTTGAGAGCCTGTTTGGCCAGCGTTTGCTATCTGCTGAACTGGATGGTTTTCCGGTGTTTGTGCCGGGCTAAAGGCCAAAATCACGGACCACAAAGAGCCTGGGAATAAACGAGCAGGCGGCCGGACGAAAATTGACGCCCATCCCCGGCCCGGCTACGGTTTAAGGCTGGTAATTATTTGATGCAGCGTCGAAATCTAATGCGCCGAGTGGTGGAAAGGTGAAGTTGGGATAGATGTCATTTGTCGTTGAATTAGCTGTTGAGTACAAAAAGCACACAATGTGCTAAGCTTTGACCCATGAAACCTATCACATGGAACCCAGAGAAGAACAAGCTTCTCCAAGCAGAACGGAACGTCTCTTTCGAGGATGTGGTTTTGCATATCTCGGTTGGAGGCATCTTGGATACGTTCGAGCATCCAGATCAGGAGCGATATCCGGGGCAACAAATTCATGTGATTGAGATTGAGGGGTATGCGTATTTGGTGCCCTTTGTGGAGTCAGAGGATGAGGTTTTTCTGAAAACGATCATCCCGAGCCGGAAAGCGACCAAAACCTATTTGGGAGGTCCAAAATGAGTAGGCTGGATAAAGAAGAGCAGGAAATCCTGGATGCATTCGATGCAGGAGAGCTGCAGCGGGCGCCAGACAGTGAAGACAGGAAAGCGAGGCATCAACAGTACGCCGAGGCTATGTTTAAGAAAGATGCCCGTATTAACATCAGACTATCCTCCAAGGATCTTAGGGGGCTCCAGAAGAAAGCCCTGGCAGAAGGAATCCCCTACCAAACACTTGTTGCCAGTATCCTTCATAAATATGTGGAAGGTCGCTTGCACGAGGATCGATAGCTAACCAGGCCATGCGCCGGATGCCGAAACCTCCTGTTCGCTGCGGTTCTGTCACCGGTGGGGCGGGCGTTAAGCTCTATTGTTGCGTGGTGCGCAACATGCTATTATTCCCTCATGATTAAATCATTCCGTCACAAAGGACTGAGGCGGTTTTACTCGACCGGCCACACGTCTGGCATTCAACCCGACCACGCCAAAAAGCTGCGTATGCAGCTCAGATTGCTGACGAACCCCGGTTTTTCCGGGGTTTGTTGTATTTGGGCGCTTTAAATTCAGTTGACGGTGGATTGAGACCAGTATTCCCGATCGGATTGCCAATACGCCAGATAAGCCAGTTTCCGGGCCCATTTCTGAATTTGGCGCTGCAAGCCAGGTATCCCAAGGGATTTGAGCCCTAAAAGACGCGCCAGGATCTGCGCGATCTTCTTCATATTCTGGGCTGCGGCGGCCAACAGGCATTGCTCACGCACCTTCGAGAGCCCTCGCAAGCGAGCGTAACGATGACCATGTAACTGCTTGGCATCGGCGAACGATCGCTCCACGGTTTCCTGCCGTCGTTTGTAGAGC
>NZ_PSSX01000029.1 GCF_002933275.1 Marinobacter maroccanus | reverse complement strand
GCCAGCTCAAGACGCCCCTGAAACACCTCGGAAAGGCGTTCGGTCAGTTTAAAGCCAACCACTGAGAATAGATCTGAGGGGAGTCCGCCAACACGGGCGGTGAACTGCAATCCGCTTGCCTGGGGCATATCTTCGTTCCCTGAAGAAAAATAGGGTTTCCAGCTCGTCCTGAGCAGAGTTCCGATTATAGCCATCAAGCCGGAGAATGAAACCCCGGAGCTGCTCTCTGTCTCAAAGATGAGAGGTTGACCGGCCAAGCATTCTGCTGCACCCTAATCTAGTTTCATTATGCAACCGGAGAGAACAAGTGAGCGAATACAAGAACCGAGCCGTCGTGCTCAAACAACGCCCACAGGGCGAAATCCGACAAGGCGATCTGGTGCTGGAAGAGCGCCCCGTGCGTTCCCCTGGCGAGGGCGAGGTGGTTGCCCAGGTGCTATGGCTTTCACTGGACCCCTACATGCGTCCACGCATGAACGATGCCAAGGGTTACATGGATCCCATTGGCATCGATGAGCCTATCGTCGGCGAGAGCGTTGCACGTGTTGTGGAGTCCCACTCGGACGACCTGAAAGTCGGCGACCTGGTCACCTGCTATTCCGGCTGGCAGGAGTACGTTACCTTTCCGGCCGATGCGCCCATGGTTTACAAGATTCAGCAACGGGACAACGTGCCCCTGCAAGCTTACCTTGGCGTTGCCGGCATGCCCGGGCGCACGGGTTATTGCGGCCTGATGTACGTAGGTAAACCGAAAGCCGGCGAAACCGTGGTTGTCTCGGCTGCTTCCGGACCAGTGGGTACTGTCGTTGGTCAGACCGCAAAGTCAGAGGGGTGTCGAGTGGTCGGCGTTGCCGGTGGGCCTGAAAAGTGCGATTTCGTCGTCAATGAACTGGGCTTCGACGCCTGCGTTGACTACAAGGCCGGCAACCTGGAAGCAGATCTTAAAGCAGCCTGCCCCGACGGCATCGACATCTACTTTGAAAACGTGGGTGGTGCCGTTACGCGCGCCGTTGCGCCATTGTTGAATGAGGGAGCCCGGGTGCCCATCTGCGGTTTTGTCTCTGCCTACAATGCAAAAGATATGGCCAGCGTGGAAACTCCCTTCCACGTGCTCGGGGCGCTTGACCCGGCTCCCGAGCATCGTTTTTTCCTCGTGACAGAATGGCAGGACCAGCATCAGGAAATCACTGACATTCTGGCCTCCCGGGTCGCCTCTGGTGAACTCAAGTACCGGGAGACCGTCGCCGAAGGTCTGGAAAATGCCGTTGATGCGTTCAAGGGCATGCTCAAGGGCCAGAACTTCGGCAAGCAGCTGGTTCATATCGCAGACTGATTGCAGCCCGGAAGACGCGGGGGCTGTGTGATCAGCCGGAGATTTTCAGGAGCACCTTCCCGGTGTTCCTGTTTTCGGCCACATAGGCCATCGCGTCTTCCACCTGCTCTATCGGCCACGTGCTATCAATCAGAGGCTCAATCTGGCCGGCGGCGAGCAGTGGCCATACATGCCGGTAGAGCGCCTGCATCACTTCCCCCTTGTCCTCGACCGTTCGGGACCGGAGGGTGGAACCGATCAGGCGCTGGCGTTTGATCAGCATAATGCCCAGATCCACCTCGGCCATCCGGCCGCCCATCAGCCCGATCAGTACGATCCGGCCGTCGACATTCAGAACCCGCTGGTCTTCGGCAATATAGCGTCCGCCAACCGGGTCCAGAACCATGTCTACGCCACCCCAGGCCGTAACGGCATCAATAAAGGAACCTTCATTCCGATTCCAGACACCGCTGGCTCCCAGCTTGCGGCAGGTCTCCAGTTTGGCGCTATCACCGGCAGTGGCAAAGACCGGGTTACCAAAGGCCGTCGCCAGCTGGATAACCGCGGTTCCAAGGCCGCTGGCACCCGCATGCAGCAGCACCCGCTCGCCCGGTTTCAAGGCCGCTTCGTGATAGAGATTCAGCCAGGCCGTGGCGAAAACTTCCGGTATGGCCGCGGCCTTTTCCAGCGTTAACCCTTTGGGAATGGGCAACACCTGCACCGCCGGTACCACCACGCGGGTGGCGTAACCGCCTCCGGTCAGCAGGGCGCAGACTTCATCGCCGGGCTTGAACTGGGTAACATCCGGTCCAACCGACGCGATCCGACCACTGACTTCCAGCCCCAGAATGTCAGACGCTCCCGGCGGGGGTGGATAGACACCAGCCCGTTGCATCAGGTCGGCACGGTTAATGGCGGTCCAGACCACCTCGATCTCGACGTGATCCGCCGGAGGCTCCCCCGGCCCTTTCCAGGAATCCCAACTGAGGTTGCCCCCGGTTACCTTTATTGCTTTGATCATGTATGACGTCTCGGCCTTGCTCATATGGGCACAGGATACCCTATGTTTTTCGAGCATTGCACAAATGACGTTGTCAGATGATCAGACGGTAACTTCCAGGTTGGACAGCCATACGCTCTGATAGGGTTTCAGGGTAATCGAGCCGGACAGGTCATCAATGGTCATCCCGGAAATCAGGTCCTGCCAATGATCGGTACCAATCAGATTGATGTCGCCCAGGGCTACCTGCTGCACCTCGTTACTGATGTTGTGAATGCAGAAGACGGACTGATCCCTGCGCATGCTCTGGCGCCAGAAACCGAACAGCTGAAGCCCGAGATGCAGGGTGAACTGGGTGGCATTCGGGTGAAACGCCGGCTGTTTTCGCCGAATGGCGATCAGGCGTTTCAGCTCCTGGAAGGCCTTGCTGTGATGGCTCAGGGGGTCCGCAAGCTTCTTTTCCAGATCATCCAGTTGCCACTGGCTGCGGTTAATGGACCTCAGGCGACCGGTGTGCTCCACCCGCTCCAGATCGTTTTCGGTCGCCAGCAGACTGTGGATATAGAACGCCGGAATCCCCTCCAGCGCCAGCATTACAGTATGGGCGCACACGAAGCGCTGCAGCTGCCAATGGTCCCGGCCCGACTCCGCCGTACCCTGAAGTGCATCGTACAGGGCGATATTGATCTCGTAAGGTTGGTCCCGGCCATCCGGGGTGCGCCGATACGATACCTTGCCGCCAAAAGAATCCATGGTGTTGATCAGCCGCTGCTTCTCCTCCTCAGTCAGCAGACCATCCGTCGGCCGCATGCCAACGCCATCGTGGGACGCAATAAAGTTCAGATAGGTGGTGCCCATCTGCGCCGGCGGCATGCTCATCAACCAGGTTTTCAGGTGCTTGCAGTCGCCGGTAACCAGGGTATTGATCAGCAGCGGCGGCAAGGAGAAGTTATAGATCACATGGGCTTCGTTGGCGTTGCCGAAATAGGTAAGGTTTTCCCGGTTCGGTACGTTGGTCTCAGTAATCACCACCGCATCCGGGCTGTGATGCTCAATCAGCAGGCGCAGGATCTTGATCAGCTCGTGGGTTTGCTGCAAATGGATGCAGGGCGTGCCCGGCTCTTTCCAGAGAAAGGCGACGGCATCAAGCCGGAAGATGATAATGCCGCGCTCCAGGTAGCGCCGGATGATGGAGACGAACTCGATGAGCACCTTCGGGTTGGCAAAATTCAGATCGACCTGATCCTCACTGAAGGTGCACCAGACATAGCGCTCGCCATCATCGGTCTGAACCGGGTTGAGCAGTGGCGAGGTTCGGGGTCGCACGACGGCACTCAGATCATCCCTCGGATTACCTTCAAAGAAATAGTCCTTGCCCGGGTCGACCCGTTTGCGGAAATTCTCGAACCAACGGCTACGGGCCGACATATGGTTGATCACCAGGTCCGCCATTAGCTTGTAATCCCGCGCGATGGCCTCGATGTCCTCCCAGCCTCCGTGGGACTCGTTCACCGCCAGATAGTCCATGACCGAGAAACCGTCGTCGGAGCTGTAGGGGAAAAACGGCAGTATATGCACCGACGAGACAGTATCTGAGAGGCAATCGCCCAGGAAACGGTGCAGCGTTTGCAGCGGTTTTTCGTCCGCCCGCTGAACCGTATCGGCATAGGTAATCAGCACCACATCCGATTCGTCCCAGTTATTCTGGTGCGCAGGCGGCGGTTCCTGGTTGGGCTCCAGCCCCATGGTGATCAGCAACTGCTCGGCAAGAAAGTCACAGTCCAGCTCCGGATACACGACATCCAGCATGGAAACCAGCTTCGCTTTCAGAGGCTGGGTCATGGCCGGAATTCCTCATTATCCAGTTCCACCGCCTCCAGCAACTGCTCCTTGATGTCGGGAATGGCGCTTGTTACCCGGTTCCAGCTGGGAATAAAAGGGGTGTCCATCGGGTTATCAAGGAAATAGGCGCCGGCCCGCATCACATTCTGGGCGAAGAGTTCCACGGCCTTCTCCTCCTTGTGCCGATCAAACGTCAGGCCGTTAATAATGGCGTCGTTCTGGTAGGTCTCCACGAAATCCAGGGCAATGCGAAAATACGTGGCCTTGATCGTCCGGAATTTTTCATTGGAGAAAATCTCGCCGTTGGTCGCCAGCTTTCGGAACAGGGCCTTGGCGATATCCATGCTCATTTTGGACAGCCCCTTGCTGGCATCCTCCGGCGAAAGCTCCTGGTGCTTGTGGTCATAGACATCGGCTATATCCACCTGGCAAAGGCGGTTGGTCGCGTAGTTGCGCTTCATCTCCGACAGCACACCGATCTCCAGACCCCAGTCGCTGGGAATGCGCAGATCATTGATCACATCCGTGCGGAACGAGAACTCCCCGGCCAGGGGGAACCGGTAACTGTCCAGGTAGTCCAGGAAATCGTTGGGGCCGCAGACTTTCTTCAGCGCGCGGATCAACGGTGTCACCAGTAGGCGGCTCACCCGTCCGTTCATTTTCCCGTCGGCCACCCGGGCGTAGTAGCCTTTGCAGAACATGTAGTTGAAGCCGGGGTTGGCCACAGGATAGATAAGGCGGGCCACGAGGTCCCGGGAATAAGTAAGGATGTCGCAGTCGTGCAAGGCAACGGATTTGCTGACACCAGAGGCCAGTACATAGCCAAAGCAATACCAGACGTTTCGACCCTTGCCCATTTCCGTCGGTGCCAGGTTCTGCTCCCGAAGCTTCAGGTCAATGTTCCTGAGCCGTGGCCCGTCGTTCCAGAGCACCTTGAAGTTCTGGGGAAGGTCCGAGAAATACTCCAGGGCGTGGCGGTATTGCTCCTCGTTGGCGCGGTCCAGGCCAATAACCACCTGATCCAGATACGGCACTTTGCCCAGCTCGTGCACAATATTTTTCAGGGCCGGCCCTTCCAGCTCCGAATAAAGCGACGGCAGCACCAACGACATGGGCCGGGCTTTGCGAAAACTCATCAGCTCTGCTTCCAGGTCCTCCACCGGACGCCGAACAAGGTTATGAAGGGTTGTGATAATGCCATTCTGGTAAAAGTCGCCCATGGCGGCTCTCCTTCTTGATACCCGCACTCGAACGGGTCAGTACCCGTACTCAACCAGGAGATTGAGTACGCACTCATTCCAGCCTTCGGGGCCGGGCTTGAGGGAGCGCATGGCGTGCCTGGTCGAGGGCAACTGCACCTCTTCGCTTTTTACGCCCCGGATCACCACCGGTATGTCCGCCGATTCCAGCATCTGCTGATCGTTGGGGCTGTCACCCAGGGCAATGGCCAACACAAGCTCATCGCCATGCTGCTCCCGGTATTGCTCTTTATATTTGTTTAGCAAGAACCGGGCCCCATCGGCTTTATCAAAAATACCCATGGCATGGAGAAAACGTCCGCCGGCCACCAGACGAAGCTGTTCGGCACCGAGAGCCTTCTCGAAGTGGACCAACTCCTCGTCGGTGCCCTGCCAGATCAACGGTTCGGTCCCCAGCCGCTCTTTGGCACGCTCGGCCGCCGCCGGTTCCAGGCCGGTCTGTGCTGCCAGCTCGTCTGCGGACATGTCGGCAAAACCCTTGAACCGTGCACCCTTCTTCCGTTGGGCGCCCAGCACTTCAAGGACCCGATCTCGGGTTGCACCAAAATTCACCACTTCTTCTTCAGCATTGCCCAGGGCGTGGGGCGGAATAACTACGGCTGCACCGTTTTCGACAATGAACGGGTCCTTATTCCCAAGTTCTTCCCTCAATGCCCGGATTTCCGGCACGGTCTTGCTGGAGTTAAGCACCAGGGGAATATTGGCGACCTTCAGCCTGGCCAGGGCGGGGCCCGCCGCCTGCCAGCGGTAATCGTCATGATCAAGCAGGGTGCCATCGAGATCAGAAAAGAGGATCAAATGGGGTCGGGCCATGGCCGGTCTCCGTCAGGCTTCGCGGAACTGCGGAAGGCCGAGGGAGTGATCCTCGGCCACGTTGATCAGAACATCGGCCCGGCCCGGCATTTCAGCCAGGCAGGCACGGGTGACCCGCTCATAGTGCATCACGAAGCGGCCGACTTCTTCGTTGGTCATAATGCGCAAATCCTGTGCATTACCATGGAGCTCGCCCCTTTTTGGTGCATTGCGAATTTTCTTCGCCAGCTTTTGCTCCTGGAGTCGACGCCATTCAAGAACGCACTCCAAGGAGGGAGCCTTCAACATGACCAGAAAATCGATTTCATCAAAAAACTGCCGGTACTCCCCTTTCAACTGATCGTTCACATAGCTGCGCCAGACACCGTCCGGATCCTCGTTCTCCTCCAGAGGATTCATCGGCTCAGCGAGCGCACAGTCTGTCTCCGGTCGCGCATCCAGACACCAGCCCTCCAGAAGAATGACCTCCGCTCTTCCGCCGAAGACAGGCCACTGATCCCGAGGAACCCGGTCGTCCCGGGACTTGTCGAAGGCAGGAATCGGTGTGGCATCTTCAGGCGCTGCACTGCGTAGACTGTGCAAAACCTGTTGCCCCAGCGCCACGTCATGGGTTCCGGGCACACCGCGGGTTTTAAACAATGGGTGTACCCGTTCGGCGAGGCCCTCACGCTCAGCTCTGGTAAGGTAAATGTCATCGAGGGAGAAGTTGGCAGTGGAACGGTTGCGGTGCCGGAGCAGAATTTCCCGTAAAAAGAGGGTCAACGTGGACTTGCCCGTGCCCTGGGCTCCGTGAATACCAACCACTATGGGCTGCTTTTCCGTATCATGGAGCGCACAGATTCGGTCTGCCAGCGGCAGAATGGTCTTTTCCACCGTTTCGGCGTAGGAGTCGGGCAGGCCTTCCTGCTGAATCAGGGCACTGACGGTTTGTTCAAGCGAGCGATCAGACACGTTGGATTTCCGGTTTAATAGATTATTGAAGAGAGACGGCAGCAGAATTCATACCAATGGGAGTATAGGCGTTTTATGAGTGGCAACGATTTTCGAATAGAGCATCGCTACCTGGAGCTCCCGGACAGCTTTTATACCCGGGTTCAGCCCTCACCGCTAAAAGACGCAAAGATGGTGTGTTTCAACCACAAGCTGGCCGAGCAGATGGGCTTTCGCGCCGATTCGGAATCTGACTGGACCGGTGTGGGTGCGGGGTCGGAGTTGCTCGAAGGTATGGACCCAGTGGCCATGAAATACACCGGCCACCAGTTCGGCGCCTACAATCCGGAACTCGGCGACGGCCGTGGCCTGCTGCTGTGGGAAACCGTTGGCCCCGATGGACGACGCTGGGACTGGCACCTTAAAGGCGCCGGCATGACTCCCTACTCGCGCTTTGGCGATGGCCGCGCCGTGCTTCGCTCCACCGTTCGCGAGTACCTGTGCAGCGAAGCCATGCATGGACTTGGCATCCCGACCACCCGGGGACTGTTCATGGTGAGCGCCAAAGACCCGGTCCGCCGGGAATCCATCGAAACAGCAGCGGCGCTCGTGCGAGTAGCCGAAACGCATATTCGCTTCGGGCACTTCGAATTCGCTGCCCACCACGAAGGGCCTGAATTCGTCAAGACGCTGCTCGAACACGTGATCTCGCTGCACTTCCCCCACCTGGTCAACCTACCCGATGACGAGCGATACAGCCGTTGGTTCGAGGAAGTTGTCGAACGCACGGCACGAACGATTGCCGACTGGCAGGCGGTGGGCTTCTGCCACGGGGTTATGAACAGCGACAACATGTCCATCATCGGCGACACCTTTGATTACGGCCCCTTCGCATTCCTTGATGATTTCGATGCCGGCTATATTAGCAATCACACCGACCAGGGCGGTCGCTACGCCTACAACCGTCAGCCGCAAGTCGGGTTTGAGAATTGCCGTTACCTGGCCACCGCCCTGCTGCCGGTAATGGAGGAGGACGACGTGCGCCGGGGGCTTCGCCGCTATGAAGTGGCTTACAACGAACGCTTTCTCCAGAACATGCGGGACAAGCTGGGCCTTGCAATTGAGGATAAAGCAGACCTCAGCCTGATCATGGATACCTTCAGCATGATGCACGAGCACCATATCGACTATACCGCCTTCTTCCGGGCGCTCTCCAATCTACACAGCCACGGCCATGGCCCGGTTCGAGACCTGTTTGTGGATCGCAGCGTGGCAGACCAGTGGCTGGAGCGTTATGAGGAGAGACTCCTGAACGAGAGCCGGGCTCACGATGAGCGGGAGTACGCCATGCGCCGCGTGAATCCGAAATATGTCCTGAGGAACTACCTGGCCCAGCAGGTCATCCAGGAAGCCCAGAACGGGGATTACGAACCCACGAAGGCCCTGCTGAAGGTGCTTGAGCGGCCCTATGACGAGCAACCGGAGAATGATGCTTATGCGGCATTGCCGCCGGATTGGGGCAAGCATCTGAATATCAGCTGTTCAAGCTGACAATCTGAACCAGCCAACGAAAAAGGGCCGGACGATTGACTCGTCCGGCCCTTCTCTTTCTTCGGCAGCTTCCGGAGATCAGACCGCCTTGGCAGCAATGATCTTCTCGTGCCATTCGGCAGGACCTGTCTGGTGCACAGAAGAGCCCCGTGAATCAACAGCGACTGTGACCGGCATGTCTTCTACCTCGAACTCGTAAATGGCTTCCATACCCAGTTCCGGGAAGGCGACCACTTCCGCATTCTTGATGGCTTTGGAGACCAGGTAGGCGGAACCGCCCACGGCCATCAGGTATACCGCACCGAATTCCTTGATGGCGTCGATGGCCACCTGACCGCGCTCGGCTTTACCAATCATGCCGGTAAGGCCGGTCTTCTCGAGCATGGTGTGGGTAAACTTGTCCATGCGGGTGGCAGTCGTCGGGCCTGCAGGACCAACCACCTCTTCACGCACCGGATCAACCGGGCCCACGTAGTAAATGAACCGCCCCTTCAGATCAACCGGCAGCTCCTCGCCTTTTTCGATCATGTCCACCATCTTCTTGTGGGCAGCATCGCGGCCGGTCAGCATCTTGCCGGAGAGCAGGACTGTTTCGCCCGGCTGCCAGTCCTTCACGTCTTCCGGTGTGACGGTATCCAGATTCACGCGACGGACGTTCTCACCCACTTCCCAGGTAATTTCCGGCCAGTCGTCCAGGCTCGGCGGGGTCTGCAGGGAGGGCCCGGTACCGTCCAGGGTAAAGTGGGCGTGACGGGTGGCCGCACAGTTCGGAATGATCGCAACCGGTTTGTTGGCCGCGTGGGTGGGATAGTCTTTCACCTTCACATCCAGAACCGTGGTGAGACCGCCCAGACCCTGGGCGCCGATGCCCAGTTCATTGACCTTGTCAAAAAGCTCAAGACGAAGCTCTTCGGAACGATTGGAGGCGCCACGGGCTTTCAGATCGTGAATATCGATCGGGTCCAGCAGGGATTCCTTGGCCAGCTCCATCGCCTTTTCCGCGGTGCCACCGATACCAATACCCAGCATGCCCGGCGGGCACCAGCCGGCACCCATCTGCGGAACCATCTTCAGCACCCAGTCGACGACCGAGTCAGAGGGGTTCAGCATTGCGAACTTGGACTTGGCTTCAGACCCGCCGCCCTTGGCAGCGACGTGCACCTCTACCGTGTCACCCGGAACAATCTTGTAATGGATGATAGCTGGGGTATTGTCCTTGGTGTTCTGGCGCTTGCCATCCGGATCGGCCAGTACCGAAGCGCGCAGAACGTTGTCCGGATGCGTGTAGGCACGGCGAACGCCTTCATTGATCACGTCGTCCAGCGGCATATCACAGTCCCACTGGACATTCATGCCGACATTCACGAATACCGTCACGATGCCCGTGTCCTGACAGATCGGGCGGTGGCCCTGTGCACACATGCGCGAGTTGATCAGAATCTGGGCCATGGCATCCTTGGCCGCCTGGGATTCTTCCTTCTGGTAAGCCTCGTAGACGCCCTGGATAAAATCCTTTGGGTGGTAGTAGGAAATGAACTGCAGCGCGTCCGCTACGCTTTCAATCAGGTCGTCCTGGCGGATTACGGTGGTCATAGGCGCCTCATCAGCTTGATATCGTTATGTCGTGTCATCAAAAATCGGGAGGCGAGAGTTTACCAGAAAATCGGTTTGGCGAGTGATTCGACAGATGGCGAAACAAGGATTAAAACCCGTGAAAAACGCCACCAGAAAAAGGTACCATCCTAATTAAACTAGAATAACACCGCAGGAGACACCGTGACTGACCTCGTCCTCACCGAAATCAAAGACCGGATTCTCATCGTTCGACTGAACCGGCCAGAGCGCAAGAACGCCCTCACCCACGCCATGTACACCGCGATGGGGGACGCCCTGGAACAGGCCCGGGACGACACCAGCATCCGTTGCGTACTCTTTACAGGCACCAGCGAGTGTTTCACCGCCGGCAACGACCTGAGCGAATTTGCCGCCGGCCTGCCCGGTGATTTCGAACAAACCCCGGTCGGCCGCTTTCTTTTGTTACTGGCCAGTGCAACCAAACCCGTGGTGGCGTCGGTCAATGGCGCGGCTGTTGGCATTGGCACTACCATGTTGCTGCACTGCGATCTGGTGTTCGCTGGCAACAACACGGCGTTCCAGATGCCCTTTGCCAGCCTCGGCCTGTGCCCCGAGGGCGGCTCGAGCCTGCTACTTCCCTCCTGGATTGGCCGGGTGCGCACCGCCGAACTGCTGATGCTTGGCGGCGCCTTCTCCGCTAAAGAGGCTGTGCGGCTTGGCCTGATCAACCGGGTTTGCGAGCCTGAGCAGACCGAAGCCAGTGCCTTCGAGGCCTGCCAGCGGCTGGCCGAAAAAGCGCCAGCTGCGATTCGGGCCACCAAAGCCCTTTTGAATCAGCCAACCATGGCGGCACTTCGGGAGACCATGCTCGAAGAGGGTCAGCTGTTTGCCGAGCGCCTGAAATCCCCGGAAGCCGCCGAAGCCTTCCGGGCCTTTATGGAAAAACGCCCACCGGATTTCTCGCGCTTCGAATAAACCTCGACTGCACCGCAATTTACCCATTGCAGAGGCTCGACAAACCGTTAACCGGGAACTATTTTTCAGAAAGGCCAAACTCCAACCGTGCGGGGAGGATTCAAACCACCAGAATCACACTTTTGGCTGATCAACACTTGCCATACTGTCGCTATAGTCAGAGATACAGAAATTGGCTTACAGCGCTGGCTACAATTTCAGACAACAGTTTAAGCAGAACAGGCCACTGACAACGGGCTTACCGGATCAGACCGGCCCCGTCAGCTGCCGAACATAACGACACAACAACAGGAAAAGGTTCCACCCATGTTCAAGAAAACTCTAATAAGTCTTGCCGTGGCGTCTTCCGTTGGACTTACAGGCTGCTTTGATAGCGGCGAGACGGGGGCGAATGCTAATCCGGATTACCAGATTGAAGATACGACGATTGATAAGTCGATTGTTCGCCCAATCTACAACCCTAACCCGATTGCAGAAGAGCCTGCATTCCCGATTAACGCGGACTTGATTCTGTTGTTGGGCGCCACGCAGAGCGCCAACTATGATTTCACTGGGCTCTCTACTGGCACTTCCCCCGCAGACGATGCGGTTAATGATCTTTCAGGTTTTTCTACCTCCGGTGCGTTTACACTGAAGTTTGACGGTGAGCTGAATCCGGCAACCGTGATGGCAAACGCGACGGTATTTTTGCTACCGCTCAATGTTGGCCCTGCTGTTTCCTCTGCACCAGAGGCGCTGCCAAACACTAACCCATCGAGCATCGTAGCCACTGATCCTTTCGGTCAGGGCTTAACTGGAGAGGACGTTCTAACCCAGCCAAATTTCCGCGCTGACGTTGTTAGCGTCGATGGTGGAGCAAACAACGCCGTTCGTGTTGTACCCCTTGAGCCACTGACTGAAGGTCAGAAATACCTGGTCGTTGTCACTGACGATGTTCAGGGCGCAAATGGTAAGCCCATTGAGCGCTCAGTACAGGATGTTGCGCTCGCGGATGGCGTGCTCGGTAACCCTGCGCTCGCCAACGTAAAGACCATCCTGCAGACCGCTGACAAGTTGGCAAACGGATTCCTGGCAACACTCCCTGTTAGTGACACCCCAGAATCCGCCTTTGCCTACACGTTCACCACCAACTCTGACACCGACGTTCTCAAAGCGATGATGGCACCGGCTGCGTTTGGCTCGGCGCTTGGTCAGAAAATCGGCTTCACTGCACAGTTGAAAGCCGTGAGAGACAACTACCCTGAATTGAACTTCTCTCAGCTAACGACCAAGCTAGGCGAAATCGCTACTCTGGCAGCCCAACTCGGAGCTGGCCAGCTCGATCCTGCAACCTTGACCGCTCAGGAGCTGGCAGCCATCACAGCTTTGTCCAACGTGCAGGATGTGTTGACTGCCGACGGCACTCAAACCCCGGAGACCACGCTGCGCAACGCTATCGCAGCTGAGGTCGGTGATACGATTCATCTGCCGGTACCGCGTCCCTCATTCTTTGATCCAAAGACAGAAGCTGCAGATCTGGCGACCATCCAGGGACTTGCGCAGCAGGATCCGACAAATGCCATCGTTCAGGCAGCTGCCCAGGTTCAGGTCCATCAGGGCGCGATCACGTTGCCATATTTTCAGAGCCTCCCGGGTGAAACCGGAGCTGGCATTGTCACTGGCAGCTGGACGGGCAACACCAGCATGGAAGCAGGCCTGAATGAGAATCTGTCTCCCGGAGAAACGATTTTCTCATTCCTTCGCGATATCGACGGAACCTTGAACGTGAATGGCTATTTCCCGTTCCCGCAGAAAAAAGCGGATACAACAGTTCCTGTTGTTGTGTTCAACCCGTCAACCGATTCTCGTCCTGGCACATGCATGGACCAGGATGGATCAGATGGATTCAAGCCTAACGGTGTAACCATCTTCCAGCACGGCATTACTGTGGACCGCAGTGTCTCGATGCTTCCGGCCATCTTGCTTGCGCAACGCGCCTGCCAGACAGTTGTGGCAATCGATCAGCCTCTTCACGGTCTTGCCGGGGCAACCGCAGGTACTGTAGCTGGACTATCCCCCCTCGATGAAGACGCCCTTACTGCGGATGTACAAACGGCCATTGGCCTTCTTGACCCCAATGATCCGAACCAGGCGGCTCTTATCGCTCAACTCAACGCCCTGATCTCGGCGGACTACATCGGCGAGCGTCACTTCGGATACACTGCGAATGCAAATCTGCAACCGGTAGAGGCTCCGCTGACTGACATTTCATCAGGTAGCCTGTTTATCAACCCGCTCAATATGATGAACAGCCGCGACAATCTGCGCCAAGGTGTTGTTGACCTGCTAAACGTTGCAGCATCAATCCAGGCCTTTGATATCAACAAGGACTTCGCACCAGGTGATCTGGCCGGTGTACCGGTGAACTTCATCGGCCACTCTCTTGGAGGCATCTCTGGAACCGTCTTTGCCTCTCTGGCAAACGACGCGACCCTGAATGCTACGCTGAACGGCACCTATCCAGACGGGGCTCCGTTTACGTTCCCGACCCTTGGCTCAGTTGTTTTACACAACACGGGCGGTCAAGTAACTCGCCTGATCGAAAACTCTCCAAGTATCTCCGGACGAGTTCTTGGTGGACTGGCCAATGCCGGTGTAACTCAGGGATCCTCTGACTTTGAAAGTTTCTTCTACGTTTTCCAGTCGATCTCTGATGCTGGTGATCCGGTGAACTTTGCCAAGGGGCTTGGCGCCTCTACAAGCAATCTGTTGATCACGGAAGTGGTGGGCGACAGCACCGTACCAAACGAAGCCAACGTCAAGCCGCTTAGCCCAGCATTCTCGGCACCGCTGGCTGGCACAGAGCCACTGATGGCACTGTTGGATCTGGGAGCTGGTGGCACCAATCTTGCCGATGGTGCTGACCTTAACCTGCTTCAGGGCGAAGATATCTCAGGGTCTGCCGCCACACCGGTCGCTGTATTCTTCGATGGCAGCAACCCGTGCTCTACCGCAAATCACGGTACTTTTGTAGCGCCTCAAGCGCCCAATGATGCTTGCCCGGGTGGGTTTGCCGTTACCAGTGATGCCTTTACGGTAATGGTCACTCAAACAGCCCAAGCGCTGAGCGGCGGTAACGTTCCAGCCTCCCCCAACAACATCGATGCACTGGGAACCAGTCCGACTCTGGCCAACTCACTCGACCAGGACGAGCAAGCTGCTCCTTAAGGACTAGCTTCTGCCTACCAAGCCCCGGCATCGCCGGGGCTTTTTTTTGGTTCATCGCAGGTTAGCGTGAAAAAGTAGGAGACGGCGGTAAAACCGGTTAGTTTTGAGTTCGCCAAAACAACAAAATTAACCAATCCACCGCCGTCCCTATGAATGCTA
>NZ_PSSX01000028.1 GCF_002933275.1 Marinobacter maroccanus | reverse complement strand
AGGCTGGCTGCTTCCTGTTTGAACTCAGGAGAAAAAGAACGTCGCTTTCTGGTCATCAGACACCTCGTTTATGGTGGCGATATTACCACCTACGTTGGTGTCCGGAATCATTGAACCACTACAATGTGCCGATCAAATAACTCTGGAGCCTGCGCGCAGAGCTCTCGGTGGAGTTTTTTACGGCGGTCAACCAGACTAAAAAAAGGTCTTAGTTTTTTCTGGCCAAGTTTTTTATCACGAACAAAATCCCGAAACTGACGCCAACTATTCATAGAAAGCCAGGTCGGTACCAGTGGTAAATAGACGACATCGGCTACCCTCAAAACCTGCTCGGTAAGACGAGACTGGCCGGGTGGGCAATCCAGCACAACGAGGCTCGTTTCCTCCGCAAGGGGGGCAAGCATGGATTTCAATGGCAATGACCGCTCGTCCTCTTCGATACGAATATCCAGGTTCCGGAAACTCTTGTGGGCTGGGATAAAATCCAGACCAGGGTATACGTTCTCCTCGATGAACTCCGCAATGGGTACTTTGCCCTCCAGAAGCTTTGAAATCTTTTTTCCTCTTCCAGGCTCACCACCTGAGAGGTAGAAACTTGCAGCACCCTGGGAATCCAGGTCCCAGAGCAACGTCGAGCATCCACTTTTACTAGCCAGATAGGCAATATTGACGGCGGAGGCGGTTTTGCCGACACCACCTTTCGGACTATAAAAAGCGATTGTTCTCATGTATTGGTGGTCCGTTTGTAGCGAGTTCAAAAAACAGGGTTTGAAGCAATGGCCTCTATTTTTGCGAAACCGCCCATCCCGCAACGCCTTTCTACCGATCATCTGCGATCGGATAGGACTTTCTGACATTCCTCGATCCCATTAGAGAAAGCCATTGATGGCGACAGCAAATCTACGTATCTGCGGGCATAACTAGATTTGCCGCAGGCTACAATTGAATGAAACTTAGGAGGATGTCTGAGCTGCATAGGAAGTTCCCATTGAGACCCCGGAAAAAATTTTTCAACTATGTAGCGAATTCGCAGAGTGGAACTCCTCAACTACTCTCTTCCTTTAAAACGCCGAAGTACAACACATCTGGCATCTTGCTGTGTTACACATTGATGACAAACGGGGGAGCTATAACGAGAAAGGGCTCCATTGCGGAGCCCTTGTCTTCCACTTGAAAATTCTGGTTCAGGAACCGACGGTGCCGCCGTCTTTCCGACGAATCACAATCGTGGCGTCACGAGGGATAGTGATACCATCGGTCTTGGCGGGGAAATTCGTCGATTTAGGATCCCCATCACCCGGGTGCTGAGTGTTGGTGAACAGGGTGCCAAAATCAGGCGTCGGCGCGAGACCGGTAATTTCATCTGAATTCACGCCCATCAATAGCCGGCGGTATTCCCCTGTGTTCGTGTCAAACACAACCAATTGGTCCTGAAGCCCGTCCGGCTGAGCACCATCGGTACCAATGAACAGTCGACCGAAGGGGTCTGCGAATGCAGCATCCGGGTCGGAGAACACGTTAGCACCGCCATCTGACGGCGCCTGATAATTTGCGAAAGAAAAATCCTGAGGGTCGACCGCTGTCTCTGGATCGCCGGGTGAGCGGGTGTTGCGCGCCAGCAAGAAGAGATTCCACGTGAAAGCCGTTGCGCTGGTATCGTTTGTCTCGATGATGTAGCCATCGGTGTTTTCAAAGATAGGATTGGCCTCGCTGATTGCGCCCTGGCCATCATCCTTACGGTCATTGTTGGTCAACGTCCAGTAGACCTGCCCATCGGTACCAATTGTGCTCCACTCCGGGCGGTCCATAGGCGTCGCACCGACTGCGTCTGCTGCAAGTCTTGCGTAGGTCAGCACCTTATCCTGGCTATCCAGACCCGCGTTTGCAATTGCCTCGTTCGCCGGCGTGAGCTCGATCCAAATACCCGTTCCCTGGCCATCATTGGCATTGCTGCCTTCATCAAAACGGGCCACGTAAAGCTTTCCATCATCAAGAGGGCTCTGGCCGGCCGCAATGGCAGCTCGCCAGGAAACGTTCGACTCATACTTGTAGCAATAGTCGCCGCGCTGGTCGTCGCCCATGTAAACCGCAATCCGACCGTCCTTAAGTTCTTTCACTGCGGCAGCCTCGTGCTTGAACCTGCCAAGGGCCGAGCGTTTCACCGGCTTCTTCGTATGGTCGAAGGGATCGATCTCGACGATCCAGCCAAAGCGATTGGATTCGTTGGCATAATTCCCATTTTTAAGATCAAAACGCGGATCGAAAAGATGCCACGAATAATTGAAGCCAAACCGGCTAAAACCATAACGAGCGTACGCCTTGTCCTGGAGTGCATCAAACCCGCCAATGCTCTCCTCGGCCGAACCAAAGTAGCCGTTGAAATTCTCTTCACAAGTCAGGAAGGTACCCCAGGGTGTAGGGCCAGAGCCACAATTATTGAGAGTGCCTTGAGGGGGATTACTGACTGCGTTCTCCAGTAGCGGACTGCCGGCGACCGGGCCCGAGAACATCACTTCAGTATTGGCAGTGATTCTGCGGCTCAAAGCACTGGGCACAACGTCCCATTTGCCACGCCAGTTCTGCGCGATAGCCACAACCGTCACGCCGTGAGCTGCCTGAGAACGTCGTACTTCCTCCAGGCTTTCTGGTTGGCCCTTGCCGAGGACGTGAAAATTAGTGCCGAATTCATGGTTCACGCACAGCATGCCAGAACGGCTATCAAGAACTTGGCGGCGAGCACGTGAAGGCAATTCCCTACCGCGCCGAGCCTCGGTTGCGAGAACTCTTGGCAGGTT
Organism: Marinobacter maroccanus; assembly: GCF_002933275.1. GTDB lineage: Bacteria > Pseudomonadota > Gammaproteobacteria > Pseudomonadales > Oleiphilaceae > Marinobacter > Marinobacter maroccanus. The sequence goes on along the minus strand of NZ_PSSX01000028.1, from coordinate 43,098 downwards.
CGAGGGGAAAAACCACATGCCGTCGTGACCAATTCCGACCATTTGCTCTTGCTCTTCAGAGGTCGGACGATTGACCGGATCCCCTTCATAAGGCGTAATTCCTGCTTCCGGGTTGATTGGGGTTCCCCACGGAATCAGCACCTGATATTCGTAGTCAGGAGAAATGGTGACAGTCTTGCCCCCGGCAGCCGTGGCGTCCGCGATCGTCAACGGTTTAAACGTTAATAGCGGGCCTTTGTTCTGGCCCGGGGCAAGAGACTTACCCCGCCCGTTTGCATAGACTGAGGCCGGCGCAAAAAAGCTTGTAGCCGCCAAGGCCAATGAACCTTGAAGAAGCCTGCGTCGCGACAGTTGTGAAGTAGCGACCTCAGCGAATGATGGGTTTACAGTCGGGTTGGTCGAAATGTCTTCAGAGGAATCGTCAAGTTGATGCTCAACGTCAGTCGTCGTGGTCATATCTATAATATCCCTGACAGTTAGATGGTAAGAAGACTTGCCGGGCGCCCAGTGCCAGACACTCAGGCACACGAAACCCTCGGTGCCGCCGCTCACAAATCGTCAGCGCACATCGAACTGCGGGAATCTTGACAATATGTTGTAAGTATTGCGGTCGCATGTCAGTTGAATGACCGATGGTGAAAATCTCAACTAATCTGGACGGGTTACTTCCTCGCAATGGCCCTTCAGTCAACCCGAAAATTTACCAGCAGACCAGTTTCTCGGGCCACGGAACGACCTTCTGACAAACTTAATTCAGTTCCAGTCCTGGCTCGATTTGAGCAATATAGTATTTCAGTGTTGAGACATTCGATCTTTAACATTGTTCGGTGAAGCGAGGTAACGTCATGCGGTACAGACTCAGCCCCAACGGCAATTTTGCGAAGCACCTGAGACGGCTAATGAGGTCAATCAATGACGACATCGCGCTCTCACTTCTCCGAGCGTGCCGGGATCCCGAGACTGGGGTTCATGAGGCTCGGAAAGGATGTAAGGAAATTCGGGCCATGCTGCGCCTCGTCAAGCCGCATATGGATAACGAGGATTTCAGCGACAATCAGTCGTTCTACAAAGAGGTCTCAGCCAAATTATCGGGCAACAGGGATGCGCTTGTTCGGACAAAAACCTGGAACAGCCTCTTAGCTGAGATGCCATCGTTGCAGGGGGCGCCTGCCGACACGGTTGCAGGCTTTCTATCGTCACAAACCCAGCTTGATCCACTCGCTGAAAAAGGAAGTGATTTTTTCCTGGACCTTGCACTGGAAGTCGACGCACACAACAAGGAGCCAAAAAATTGGAGCCTCCCCAAATCCCTTTCTGATCTCGTTCCAAATCTCAAAAAAATCTACCAGAAAGCCCGTAAAGCAGAAAAGAAGGCCCGTGAATCTGAAGAAATCGAGGACTTTCATGAGTTTCGGAAACGGTCCAAAGATCTCTTTTACTGCTTGAGAATCCTTCGACCGATGTTCGGAAAGGGCCTCAAATCGAAAGTGTCGCAGCTTCAGAATCTCACCGAGACCCAGGGTGATGCGAATGACTATGCGGTTTTGCGGGATTTTCTCATCGACCACCGGGAGGCTCTGGAACTTGATGAAAAGGATTTTGAACTCGTCAAAAACGCCATTCAGGCAAAACTGCACAACTTGCAGGACCGTGCACACAGCGAGGCGAAGCACCTTCTCTCTGAGTCTCCTGGAGCGTTCATAAAACTGTTATGAATTTGGGATAAGTATGACTAGAGAGCACTGAGGATCTAGTCATGTCCGCACAACCACAAGTCAAGGAACTCATTGGATACTCGTTTTTGATCGGCTTTGCCAATGACCATGTTTTTGATGCCAGAGAGCTGATCACTCTGGATGCACTAGCCGGTTCAAATGGGCGGGTAGATGAGGCTAAGATACTTGCACTGCGCGCGCTGCTGGATCGCTTGGAAGAACAAGATCTGGCGATGAGTGTTCGCTTGGAGATTGATCAGTTTCGGGAAACCAACAACATCTAGCTGTTTAGCACGTGGTCAGTGGACTTAATCAATGTGAGCTTGCCGTTAATCCATCATCATAACTATTAGGCAGTTGATTTTCATATAGTATTAGTATGAATTTCAGCCTTGCCTCATGCCAGAACCGGATTAAAATTTAGCAGTCCTCACGAACGTGACAGCCTAGTGCCTGAAATGGAGTCCCCACCCATGAACTCTGATCTTCTTGCCCTTGCACTGATGAACGACCCCAACTTCACTCTCCAGAGCATCGACGATGAAAGGACTGATACGTCTGAAGCAGACGAAACACGCGCCTCTTTCGAAATGGTTGCAGATGATGGTGAGTTGATTGGGTATATTAAAACCTGGCACGACGATGATGATTACGCCGGGTTTGTCCACTTTGATGCCGAGGGCAACATCGTAGACTGGAAGACCTTTGCAAAAGGGATGCACCACAACGGTACAAAGTGATAAAAATGTCATAAAAACCAGGCATTATCTTCCCGCTGTTGATTAACATCATCGTGTGATTTACCAGTGGATCTTCATTACCGGGAACCTAGTGTCCCGGTCTTTTGTTTGGTATCCGTATCACGAAATACGACCAAGACGACCATAAGGGCCAAGGCATGGATTCTTTGAACAGCCTCAAGTCCAGGTTTCTCTCCTCCACAGCGGGTCTACGATTCCGTCCGAGTGTCGAAATTGAGCGTGGCCACTGTTCGCTATACGTGCACCTCTCCCCATTTTCTCTTGCTCCATCCGGCCATATTCTTGATTCAACGATATTCCAGCTCCTCTTCAATGCGGCTTCTCTCAGCGCCAACACGTTAGTTCCTGATGGCGAAGTGAGCTGTATCGAATTCCAGCTACCACCCGCTCCTCCGTCATGCTTTTCAACCGCTGTAGCCGTCGCCGATGTTGTTCAGTCTGATCCTCGTCAGATATTTGTTACAGCGCGCCTCTACGGAGATCTGGACTTTGAGATCGCATACGCCGTTGGCAAATTTCAAACCCTTGAGATACCTCACTCGCAGGATATGTTGAATTCAGACCAAGTCAGTCCGGAGGCCTCTACCTCAGCGCTCGACATCGTTCGCCCGTTGAATTCATGAAACTGTATTGCGTCCGCAATATTTACGTAATGAGATTGTCACTCTCTGCCCTCACACTTCCCGCTCTCTCGAAGATCAGAAGTCGATCTTTTTGTCCGGCTCCTGGACGGGGGCCGGTTTTTTTCCTTCCCCGCTAATACTTTTCACGGTCCCGAAACAAAGGATTGTTTGGATAGTGCCGTCTAAAGGAAAAACCAGTTGGCACCCTATCTGGGTGATGTGCTCAGGATGAGCCCTCTGAAGCAGATCTATCTGCGCGTCGTTTCAACGAGGGCAACTATGTCAATCATGGAAAACGCGATCGAAGGCGTGGAAGCTCGTGTCCTTTGGTCCTGCAAGCAAAGGTGTGTGGAACTCCTGGAGCTGGGCATCAGAGAAGTGAGTGGCTTCTTCAGGCCCTTCCGTTACGAAGTTCATATTGAGGGTGAGAGCTCTCTGTTCCGCAGCACAAGTGAGCATGCCGCGAGGCACTATCTGACAATGTTGTTGGGGAAAGGGTTGGGCGAGCTTGAGCATCCGATCAACTGAGCTACAGTAAAGGGACGGCCATCCCCTTTTATCGGTCGTCGAGAAGAATGCCCAGCCTTTAATTCAACCGACACATCGTGTCGGTTTTTTATTTGGTCGAAAAATAGCCAGCTGTTGCAAAAGTGAAATATATCTCTGGGATTCTGAAAGTGAGAACGGACTAAACCGCTGTTCTTGACTCCAAGCGTTGCTCATCTGATTGCCGGGCCTCAGACGCCCGGCTTTTTTGTGGGCTTTCGGGGATAACCCACGCAATCACGCCCTTGTCGCGTGGATCGTATGGTCAGGGTCTCTGAATTTGGAAAGTACCTTTTCACTTATTGCACGGCGAGCAGCAGCTTTCATGGCGGAGGCACCAATACAAAGTTTCCAAAATGCGTCTTCTTGAGAAATTCCTGTTGTGCAGTCGCTATGTCTTTCAGCTCGAACGTTTTTGCGACCAGGGGACGTATCTCACCCTTTTCAATGTAGTCGATAAGGTTTGAAAAGATTGGTTCGTCCCAGGCTGTGCAACCAATCAGCGTCAAGTCCTTGAGATAAAAATCGCGCATATCGATGGTCGTGATAGGCCCCGCAATCGCGCCAGACGACGCATATCGGCCACCACGAGCCATCAGCTTCAACAGCTTGCCAACCTGCTCACCGGCGACATTGTCGATAACAACATTCACTGAAGAGTCCTGAATTTCAGTAGACAAGTCCATGCCTCGGGCGATGACCTCGTCGGCCCCCAGGCCCCTGACAGCGTCCAGCTTACTTTCGCCGGCTACGGCGATAACATAGGCACCCCGGCGCTTGGCCAGCTGGACAACCGCTGATCCGACCCCGCCCGACGCTCCGGTAACCAGCAGGCGGTCAGCGCTATCAACGCCCGCTCGATGCAACATGTTTTCCGCCGTTCCATAAGCACATGGGATTGTCGCGAGCTCCACGTCGCTCCAGTTGCTCTGGATCTCAAATACCTCGCTGGCCGGCACGGTCACGTATTGAGCGAATGCTCCGTCGAAGTCCGACGCCATCCAGAGATTATCCAGAGAATCAAAACCATTAACACGCATACAGGCCCTGACAAGAACTCGCTTCCCAATATCAGGCGCTTTCGTACCCTGCCCCAAGGCAACGACTTCACCACAGCAGTCCGTCCCCTGGATAAACGGAAACGGTGTTGATTCGTTCCAGCCGCCATCCTCAATCTGTGGCTCATCGTTCGTTTCAGATAATTGCTCGGTGCCACCTTGAACCGATGAGGAATACCAGCCAATCCGTGTATTGATCTCTGTGTTATTAACTCCGGCCGCCAAGACCCTTAGCAAAACCTCGCCTGGCCCCGGCACAGGAATTGGGACATCGCAGTAGTCGAGTTTTTCATAGCCACCGTTGCCCGTGGTCACGACCGCTTTCATCGTCGGTTGGTCGCCACGAACGTTGAAACGCTCCGGATCAAATGGTCGCAGGTAAGTTAAGTCAGGCATGCGGTCCTCCAAAATAATGTGGAAATATCGTGACCGGAGCAGCCTCGTTCACAAGCCGCGTGAAACATTTAGCCAACGTTATGAATCGGTCTATCACCAAAAGCGAACCCCAACGCCAGTGCACAACGGCCGAGTCTTGCACCACTCTGGCGGATCCTTTAAGCACCGAGCTTTTCACGGATGTTTTGCTTAAGGCAAATATCCGCTTTTGTTTAGCTGAGTTCAGAGGATGCCTAGGTCGCAAAGCGAATATTCGGATTAGGTGAACAGAACCGGACCTAAGCTGCCGCCTTAGCGGCAGGCTGCGAGCTAGTTATGCCTCGGACTCAAAGCCAGTGAGTCATCTACTGCTTATCTATCGTTCAGATTTTCGAAAATAATATCTTCGGAGTCGATAGGTAAGCTGTAAGTGAGACCATCGTAGCCAAGTGTGACACCGGCAGAGCGGACGTCGCTGACCCCTCGCATAAACACCTTCTCAGCTATTTTGTTGGGTGGTGTCGGAACCAAATGGTAAAGAACAAGTTCTTTGACGTTGGCCGCGTTGGCGACTTCTGCTGCCTCCACAGGAGACGTGTGATAATCCCGAATATCGAACAAGATCCTTTCTATTCGGCTATTACCCATACTGCCCGCTCTGAACTCCATCTGCTTAACAATATGTTTGGCTAGAGCTTCGTGAACCAGAAGATCAGCATCTTCTGAATATTTGATAACAGTGTCCGATTTCGTCGTGTCACCACTGATGACGACCGAGCGCCCCTTGTAATCGAATCGGTAGCCGACAGCGGGGGTTATTGGCGCATGGTTGACAGAAAACATGGTGACCTTCAGCTCACCATCATCCAGAACAATGGCTGAATCCCCCTCAAGAGGCACTTCCTCAGGTGTCATCTTCCCTATGGCCGGGTCAAGCAGATCAGCCCCATGGTGAGCGGTTCGATAGGTACTGTCGAGCCCGTAGGATTGCTCAAATCCGTCAACAACCTTTTTCACCCCTTCCGGGCCAAATACCTTGAGAGGTTCAGGCCGCCCCTGAGCCCAGGTCATCATGTTGAATTCGCCCAGATCACCAACATGGTCTGAATGGAAATGGGTCAGGAATACGCCACCGACAAGCTCCGAGGGAATTGCCCACAGACCTAGATTATTGGTACTGCGGTTACCGGTATCCACCACGTAAAACTTGCCGCCTGCGATTACCATGACGCAGGCGGCTGCCCGCCCCTCAACCGGCATTGGAGCCGCACTGCCACAAATAACGACTCGCAACGCATCATCATTGAAGAGGTCGAGGGGGTTATTCATTAAGCGCTCGGTAACGGCTCTGTCCAACAACTTGTCCTGGACAGCCGGTGTGTTTATAAGCAAAACGCCCACCAAGAGCACAGCCACGAGAATACCCAGTATTTTGATAACCCTTGTCACGCTGCTGTTTCCTTTGATTGGCTGGGGCCGGGGCCCTGCTCGTTACACGCCTAAGATCCGTGCCAGTCGCACCAAAATAGCGAAGTGCAAAGGAGCCACGTATCGCAATCGGGGCTTTCGGGCTTCGGTGGCGGAGACAATTTTTCTGACGACCGACGCGGTCGATTTGGATTCAAGCAGGCGCATCTGCTTGTTGGTATCCGTTTTCATCTTAGCTATCTGTTGCCTGGAGAACAGCGAATCTTTCGCCATCCACTCGAAACGACTGTCAGAGAGCGTCTGATTAAAACCCGTGTGATAAGGGCCCGGCTCAACGACGGGCACATGAATGCCCTTGTCCAGAACCTTCATTTCTTCCCGTAGCCCAGCGGCGGCGGCTGAAAGGGAAAACTTGGTCATCGAATAGGGCATCATGAAGGGCGCGGGGACGCGCCCTACGATGGAACTGATAAAAATGATTGTTCCGCCGTTACGCCTGACCATGTTTTGCAGGGCAATCTGAGTCAGCTCCAGAGACGCAAACAGATTGACCTCGAACAGCTGTCGCACTCTGTCGATATCGATTTCCGCCAGTGATCCTGACTGGCCCTGCCCTGCGTTGTTGATCAGCACATCAATCTCAAGATCCGCAATCTGGGCCCGGTCGTCAGCGCAGGTGATATCGAGCTTGAACACATGTGCGGACTCGCCCAGTTCTTTTTTCAGGCCGGCGACTTCTGCCTGGTAATGTGTCGTGGCATAAACAGTGTGTCCCCTCGCAAGCAGGGATTTGGCAGTGTCTTTGCCAATGCCGGTACCCGCACCGGTAATCAGCACAGTTTTCGTTTTCATCGAATTCACCTTGCGATGTTGCTTCGAGCCATCATTGCCACGCACATTAACTGCTTAACGAAATTGACATGAAAAACCAAAACAAGAACTCTACCGCCAAACGATTATCTCGATGCTCTTCAGGTAGCAGCTGAGCGGAACGGCTCCGTTCAGTGGTCACTTGTCCAGCGGTTCACGAAAGCCGGGTTAAGTCTCGGATTTTTTGGGCTACCAACCACAACCGGTCTTGGCCCCAGGCACTCAAAACTTCATTTCCATTAGCGTCCAAAAGTCGATAGCTAGGAACCCCCCAGCTTCCAAATTCGTACATGCTTAGACGGTTATTTTCGAGAGGAGCTTTCCATGAATCGTCATCAAGATGTAATTTGCCCTCTGCCCAATTTAGCCCGGCCTTTTCGACCACTATCTGAAGGCCCTTGGAGGAATTTGTGTTAACGCCGCTAGCAAACGCTGCTTTCAGAAAGGCTGCTAAAAATTCATTTCCCTTACCCTGCTCTTCTGCCCACATGTACAGGCTGTACCCGCGCATTACGGGCTTCCCAATTGGGTCATAGAAATTACCGTAGTCGACGCCCAGACTCCTGGCTTCTCTTGCCGCATCGATTGCAATGTAGACTTTCTTTTCTCGCGGGGCTGGCACTCCCCGCATAACCATTGGTAAAACCGGTCGAACCTCCAGGCTTACGCCTGAGTCTTTCGCAAGCTTGATTGTTGGATCCCAAGAAACGGCTGTATACGGACTGCGGAGGGAAACGAAATATTCCAAGGTCAGTTTATGAGCCCCTTTTCCGAATTCCGATAGTATTCGGGGTCGCGGAGCAATCGGGCTTTGCTGGCTGGACTGGTCTGCGCCTAATGACGCCAGTCTCTCTTCCAAGTGATACAAGCGGTCTACGCCCCAATACCATTCACCCTCGTAATAGAACATGGCGGAGCCATAGTGTTTCAGTGCAGCTCGGCGTTCTTTGCCTGTGGTGAGCTTGGCATCCGTGTCTTGTTTGGAAGCAGCACCATACTTTCTCACTAAGGCCATTAATGCTTGCTTATCGTTGCGCCAGAGGTGCGCGCTTGCTTCCGAGCCAATTGAGCAAAACTGTTCAACGTTGAAGTTCGCCATTAGGGCATTGGCGATAGATAAAAGACTCTGTTCAGGCAGTGATTCTGAACGACAAAACTCCAGGCCGTAATACGGAGCAATGTCACTGGCATCCCTTTTCGACATCTCGCGCCACAAATCTGGCTCCGGAAAATTATCGTCACTGGGTGCAGGGACAAGATGAACAGCCAGCTCAATGTCATAGCGCTCTTTCAGTTTTGCCAACAGCTGAATGGCAAGATGGGAATACCCGTCATCGACTTGGTGAAAATATTCAACAACATGGGGTCGACGCTCTTTTTGTCGCTTGATCTCTCTTTTTCCCGAAGCGCTGAAAGGCGAGATTCACTGCTGATATGGTTCATTACCTTGGATAAAAACCAGCGCCCGAGAGCGGTAGGCGTGCTGCTTGACGGCCCTTTTTGTTGTGTGATCTCAGTCATGTGACGTCATTTTCCCGTTTGCAATGTCTTTGACGACTCTAAAGCCGACGTGGGCAGTACTGAAGTTCTTTTCCAGACTCTCTCGTGCGGTCGCGCGATAACGACGACAATAATTGCTGCCACACAAAAACGAGCCTCCTTTGATAGTGATTTGAGGTGTTGCCCGACCAAAAGGACTATTTGTCCATTCCCAAACGTTACCTATCATGTCGTGAACACCGATTAAGTTTGCCTCATAACAGCCGGCGGGCGCTGTTCCCGTGTACCCGTCTTCTTCGGTATTGATTAACGGGAAAACGCCATTCCAGATGTTGGCGCGAGGATGGCCTTCAGGCCCTCGAATCCCGGATTCCGGGTTCAGCGAATCGAAGAGCCCAAGACTGGCCGCATACTCCCATTCAACTTCACTTGGGATACGACCACCGACCCACTTCGCATAGGCATGCGCATCATTCAGCGTTACGTGCACGACCGGGTGACGGCCTCTCCCGACCAGATTACTGCCAGCACCCTCGGGAGATCTCCAGGTGGTGTTTCGGTCCAGCTCCCACCAGGATGAGGCAATCATAGGCTAGGAGTGTCTACTGCACCGGGGTAAGTCCATTCAGTATTCTCACTGCATCACAGCTTTCAAAAGGATGAGCCTCAAATTGAAATTACCCATACCCCAGTCACGCCCAGAACCATTGCAGACGACACCATCTTAGGTTTGGTCCGAATTGGCCAAGTCCGGGTCCTGGCACCTCAAAGTGAACGGCTGTGATTAGCTTGCAGGCTCTGGAGGAAAACCCTGACTCGAATGTTCGCTTTTGTTTAAAAGCTTGGATTTATACTGGTGCCCCTGCCACTCCTTGCCTATGAGTGAACCTACCTCGGTTCACACTCCCCTCACTGGCTCATCTCGTCGCGGTAAAAAGGTCCACTTTCCAATGAAAGCGTGGCCAGAACCCCGACGTATGTCGCCATAATGTGGCAGCTGAGCTAGACTAGAACGTCAAGAACACACTCAGACTTGCAGCATAGACGACTACTGTCACAGGAATAACAAAAACTGACTCACGGTCGTTTTCCACCTGGCCGCAGATCGAACCGTCACAAGCCATGGCACATATTTGTCACATATACGTCACATGGAATTTCTGCCAGCCCGAACGCAAAAAAGGCAGACCAGTAACTAACTGATCTGCCTTTCTTAAATATGGTAGCGGGGGCTGGATTCGAACCAACGACCTTCGGGTTATGAGCCCGACGAGCTACCAGACTGCTCCACCCCGCATCAAAACTGGTTGTTTACCGGGCTGCCCCGATCAACGTGCGCGTATATTAAGGATTGGACGCACCACTGTCAATCGATATCTTCAAAAAGGTCGCCTCTATACTGGAGTTGCTCAGGCTCTTTAGTCACATCCTCTCGATAGAAACCCACCTGCTCAATCACCTCCTGAACCGGGCGGAAGGAGCGACGGTGCTCAGGGGTTGCACCCAGCCGGCGCAAGGCTTCCAGATGGATGGGCGTTGGGTATCCCTTATGCTGCGCCAGGCCGAATCCGGGGAAGCGCGCTTCGAGCGCTTCCATCTCTCTGTCACGGGTTACTTTGGCAATAATAGAGGCGGCGCTGATGGCTTCTACACGGCTGTCGCCTTTGATGACCGGCTCTGATGGCCAGTGCCACCTGGGGCAGCGATTACCATCCACCAGAACGTATTCAGGCACAATGGCCAACCCCGCAACCGCGCGCTCCATGGCCAGCATTGTGGCCTGATAGATATTCAGCTCGTCGATCTCATAGGCCTCGCAGCGACCGATGCTCCAGGCCTTGGCATGCTCAAGAATCTGCTCATAGAGGGCGCTACGGCGTTTTTCTGTCAGCTTCTTCGAGTCAGCAAGGCCCGCGATCGGCCGATCTGGATCCAGAATCACCGCAGCGGTCACGACAGCCCCGATCAGCGGGCCTCGACCGACCTCGTCCACACCAGCCAGGAGAGAACCGGTGTAGCGACATTCGAAGGGTGGCAACGGAGTCTTTGGCATCAGTGGGCACCCTGCTCCATCAGGTCTGATATCGCCTGGGCAGCTTTTTCATCGGCACCCTGCTTCAGAGTAAGATGCAAGTCGGTAAAGGCTTCTCTGAGCCTCTCACGCTCCTCAGTATTCTCGAGGCGCTCAAGCACCGCTGCCCCCAGACTTTCCGGAGTGGCATCGTCCTGGAGCAGTTCAGGCACCAGCTGGCGCTTGGCGAGCAGATTGGGCAACGCTACGTGAGGAACCTTCACCAGCTTGGACAGGAGCGCATAGCTGAATCCACTCAGGCGGTAACCTACAACCATCGGCTTTTTCAGCAGCATGGCTTCCAGGGTTGCCGTTCCGGAAGCCAGCAGCACCACATCGGAGGCGGCCATCACGTCTCTGGACCGGCCTCGCACAATAGTAACCGGCAGCTTCACATCAAGCGCATCAACCAGATCGCGCACCTGCTTCTCACGTTCCCGGTTTACACAGGGAATCACCAGCTGAAGATCCGGACGTCTTTCCTGGATCCAGCGAGATGCCTCCAGAAACAGAGTGCCCAGCCTGTCCACTTCCCCTGCCCGACTGCCTGGCAGAACCGCCAGCACCGACGCATCAGGATCTATACCCAGCGACTCCCGCATCTTGAGGGTATCAGGCTCCAGGGGAATACGATCCGCCAGGGGGTGACCCACAAATGCCACAGGCACCTGATGCTCCTCATAGAATCTGGCTTCGAACGGGAACAGGGTCAGCATGAGGTTGACGGACTTGGCGATCTTGAAGATCCGCTTCTGCCGCCAGGCCCACACCGACGGACTGACATAATGGACAGAAAGAATGCCGGCCTCGCGGCAGCGCCGCTCGATTGCGAGAGTGAAATCCGGGGAATCGATTCCTATGACCACATCCGGAGGGGTGGTGAAGAAATAGTCCAGCAATCGAGCCCTGATACTGAAAAGCTCGCGGATTCGCCCGAGGACTTCCACCAGCCCCATGACCGACAGGCGCTCCATCTGCACCAGGGAATGAAAACCCTCCGCGACCATCTCTTCACCGCCAATTCCAACGAAACGGGCATGAGGATAGCGTTGACGGAGCGAACGGATCAGACCGGCACCCAGGATATCCCCCGATGCCTCGCCGGCAATAATTCCAAATGTGATTTTGCGTTGGCTGATGGTCGCGTGAGAAAGATCTGTCACCGACAGGCTCCTGCCGGGTTAGCGGATGATGCCGCGGTGTGCTCCACGCAGGGAGTCGATGAGAGGCCGTATCTCCGCCACATCGGAATAAGACTTCTCGAGCTCTTCGACGGCCTGCTCGGTCGTGAGTCCCTGGCGGTAGATGACCTTGTAGGCCCGGCGCAAGGCTAGCAGAACGTCCTTACTGAAACCACGGCGCTTGAGGCCTTCGACGTTCATGCCGTGTGGCTCGGCTGACTGACCACTGGCCATCACATAGGCCGGGATGTCCTTGAGTACGATGCTGCCACCGGCCGCCATACTGTGCGGACCAATATGGCAGAATTGATGCACCATGGTACCGCCACCGAGGATGGCAAAATCACCGACCGAAACATGGCCCGCCAGGGTCGCACAATTGGCCAGGATAGTGTTATCCCCCACGATACAGTCATGGGCGACATGCACGTAGGCCATCAAAAGATTACCGCTGCCAATTCGGGTTTCACCACGATCCTGGACTGTGCCGCGGTGGATGGTGCAATTCTCGCGAATCACATTATCGTCACCAATCACCAGTGTGGTGGGCTCGCCCGCGTATTTCTTGTCCTGGCACTCTTCACCGATACTGGAGAACTGGAAAATGCGGTTGTTTCGGCCGATGACCGTAGGCCCCTTAACAACCACATGGGACAGAATCTCGGTACCATCGCCGATTTCCACATCCGGACCAATATAACTCCAGGGCCCAACCGTGACGTTGTCCCCGAGCCTGGCTGACGGGTCTACAATCGCCTGAGGATGGACACCCGACCAGTCATTTGTCGCCATCAAACTTCTCTCTCAGCGGTCAGAATCTCTGCCACGCAAACGACTTCTCCGTCGACCAGGGCGCGACACTCGAATTTGTAAATACCCCGTTTACCGGAGATAAGTTCCGACTCCATGCACAGTTGATCCCCTGGCAATACCGGGCGTTTGAACCGGGCCTTGCTCGAACCGGCGAGGTATTGTACCACGCCGTCAGAAGGTTTCCGGCCCACTGTCACAAAACCAAGGATGCCTGACAGCTGGGCCATGGCCTCAATGATTAATACGCCCGGCATGATCGGATTATTGGGGAAGTGGCCCTGGAAGAACGACTCGTTAAACGAAATATTCTTGTAGCCCTTGATCGATTTTCCTTTTTCGACCTCCGTTACCCGATCCACCAGCAAAAACGGGTATCGGTGCGGCAGGTATTCCAGAATTTCGTCGATGTTCATCATGTTGATCGGCCTCAGCCCTCTAATTTCTTTTCCAGTTCTTTTACCCGTCGCGCCAGAGCATCCAGCTGCCGGAAGCGCACAGCATTTTTGCGCCACTGGCGGTTGGTATCGGCACTGGTGCCTGATGAATAAACCCCTGGCTCCCGGATATCACCGGTTACCAGTGTCATGCCAGTGAGATGGACCTGATCGGCGATCTCCAGGTGGCCAGCCACGCCGGAGGCGCCACCGAAAACACAGTGCCGGCCAATGCGCGTGCTGCCGGCAATGCCAACCATCGCAGCCATGGCGCTGTGATCGCCGATACATACGTTATGGGCAATCTGGATGAGGTTATCGAGCTTCACCCCGTTGCCAATCACGGTATCGTCCAATGCCCCTCGATCGATGGTGGTGTTGGCACCCACTTCCACATCATTCCCGAGAACAACCCGCCCGAGCTGTGCGATACGGTGCCATACGCCCTTTTCATTTGCGAAACCGAATCCGTCGGAGCCTATGACGGCACCGCTGAGTATGTGGCAACGTTCGCCAATCACCACGTCGTGGGCCAGAGTCACCCGGGGTCGGATCAGGGTTCGGGCTCCGATTCTGGCGCGGGCACCAATAATCGAGCCGGCTCCGACAACAACCTTCTCACCAATGTCTGCACCGGCCTCCACCACCACGTTAGGACCGATACTGGCATCCTCAGCGATTGTAGCGGAGGGGTCTACTACTGCAGTTGCGTGAACGCCGGGCGAAGCAACGGGTGCGGGATCAAACCAATGACTCAGTTGAGCATATCCGAGATATGGGTTATCCAGTAACAGGACGTTGGTAGGAGCATCTTTCGCCCCGGCAGGCGAGGCAATAACGGCCGAAGCACGTGTATCCGCAAGGTATTTGCCATAGGACGGATTCGCCAGGAAGCTGATCTGTCCTGGACCAGCCGCCTGCAACGTCGCCAGCCCCGATACCTTTACATCAGGATCACCCCGTAGCTCCGCACCCAGGGCATTGGCAATATCCCCAAGGCGATAGGACCTTTCTGTCATTGCGAACTCCCAAGCAACGATCAGGGCACCGGGGTGCCCGTCACAGATTAACGGTTCAGTTTTTCGAGAAGCTGAGAGGTCAGATTCATTTCCGGCTTTACATAAACAACCGCTTCGCTTGGCAGGATCAGATCGAGGTTATTTTCCTCAAGAAGCTCCTTGACCGCTGCGTCCACCTCGGGGCGGGCCTGCTCAAGAAACGCCTGCTTCCGCTGATTCACAGTAGAATCCAGCCGTTGCTTCAGGAAGTTGAATTCCTTCACCTTTTCCTGGAACTCGCCGGCCAGCTTGTTGCGCTCACTCTCGTTCATCATGGCACCGTCTTTTTCCAGGCGCTCCTGAAGTTTTCGCGCTTCTTCCTGCGCTTCACGCACCCGGGCTTCGTCGCCTGCAAAATCTTTCTGAAGCGATTCGCTGAAGGTTTTGGCATCGTCAGACGAGAAAAGTGCCTGGCGCAGATCGACGACACCGATCCGGGTTTCGGCCATCGCCGGAAATGAAAACGCCATGATCACTGCAGCGAACATCAACACAAATCGGGACATTGGTTTTCTCCTGGTTTTCATCCGTAGATTATTATTATCCATTCTTTAGAAGGTCTGGCCCAGTGAGAACTGGAACACTTGGGTATCGTCGCCAGCCTTGTCGTTCAGAGGGTAAGCGAGGCTGAATGCCAATGGACCAACTGCCGTTATCCATTGGAAGCCAACACCGGCTGCCATCCTGATTTCGCTCAATTCCGGATCAAAACCGCGTGCCGTGTCAAATACCTGGCCGGCATCCAGGAAGAATGCCGTCCTCATCGAGCGGGTATCGCCGGCAAATGGCGTCGGGAAAATCAGCTCAAAGCCACCCTCGGTCAGCAGGTTGCCCCCGAACGGATCAGGATCCGACAGGTCGTTGACATTATTGGTCGCTCTTAGGCCCAGGGAATTGGCTTCGTAACCACGAACCGAGCCATAGCCGCCGGTATAGAAATGTTCGTAGAACGGCATCTGGGAACGATCGCCGTAGCCATCCCCATAACCAATCTCGGACCGTGCCCGGAAGACCCAGCGATTGTTGTCAGTCACAGGGTAGTAGAAATCGGTTTTATGAGTGGCTTTGTAAAAGGTCAGGTCACTACCCGGTACCGCCACATCCAGCGACAGCGAGTGGCTGTAACCATCAGTCGGCAGCACGCCACGGTTCAGGGTACTGCGGCGCCAGCTTCCGAAAAGGAAGAAGTTGGTGAACGAGTCACCCTCCTCATCAATAAAGTCACTCACCTCCTGTGAGGTGAACAGGCCTTCCTTCAGGTTTGACTGGGTCACACCAGCACCGAAGTTCAGGCGGGTAATACTGTCCGTAGGATAGCCAAAGGTAACGCGGCCACCGTACTCGTCGAGAAGGAATGAGGAAATATCTTCCTCTTCATAGTCAGTCTCCCGGGCGAATAAGCTGAACCCGCGGCTCACTCCATCAACTGTATAGTAGGGGTCCAGGTAGGAGATGTTGGCACTCTTGATGGCATCACTGACATTCACGCCAAACGACACCCGCTTACCGGTACCAAAGAAGTTATTCTCGGAGACATTGGCACCGAGAATCACCCCGGAATCCTGGGAAAAGCCAATAGAGGCGGAAAGACTACCCGTTGGCTGCTCCTCAACGGAGTAATTAACATCCACCAGGTCATCGGTGCCGGGCACCGGAACGGTATCCACATTGACTGTCTGGAAGAAGCCAAGACGCTCAAGCTTGGTCTTGGAAAACTCGATGCGGTCAGAAGACGCAACGCCACCCTCCATCTGCGTCATTTCCTGGCGCAGCACATCATCACGGGTAGAAACGTTGCCGTCGAAATTGATTCTGCGCACGTAAGCCCGCTTACCAGGCTCCACAAAGAAAGTGACTGCGGCCGTGTTGTTTTCGCCAGGTTCGGGAACGGCGTTGACGTTGGCAAAGGCATAGCCCTCCCGGCCAAGCCGGAATGCCAGGGATTCAGAAATGGCTGTCATGCGGGACCGCGAGAATACATCGCCTTCCTCGACCGGAATGAGCGAGCGCAACTCCTCTTCACCTACAATGAGCTCACCACGAAGGTTAATCTCGGAAATGGTGTACTGGGGACCTTCATTCAGGGCAATCGCGATGAAGACTTTTTGCTTGTCCGGCGAAATAGAGACCTGACTGGATTCCACATTGAAATCAAGGTAGCCCCGATCGAGATAGAATGAACGCAGCGACTCCAGATCACCACTCAGACGCTCTCTGGCGTACTTGTCTGCATTGGTTATTGAATTCCACCAGCTCGTGGTCTGCAGCTCAAACAGTTCCTGCAGCTCCTCGTCGCTGAAATCCTGGTTGCCAATAAGGTTGATGTGGTGAATCGCGGCGACAGAACCTTCGTTAATATCCAGACGGATCGCAACCCGGTTTCTGGGCAGTTCTTCAGCCGTCGCCTTTACCCGGGCATTGTAGCGCCCCTGAGCAATGTATGAGCGCAGAATTTCCAGCTCCAGACGTTCAAGGGTCGCGCGTCGGAATACCTGGCCTTCCTGAAGCCCGGCACCTGCCAGGGCATCCATCAACATCTCGGTTTCGATGTTCTTGTTGCCCTCAATCTCGATGTCACTGATGGAGGGGCGTTCGCGAACTGTCAGGATAAGTACGCCGGCATCCCGGCTGGCCTCAATATCAGTAAAAAGCCCGGTCCGGAACAGCGATTTGATCGCTTCAGCCAGCTCGGTCTCGTCCACCTGCTCACCAATGTTGACAGGGAACGCGGAAAAAACAGTACCCGCAGATACCCTCTGCAGGCCTTCCACCTCAATATCCGCAACAGTGAACTGATCAGCAAGTGCTGGCTTCAGGCCGGACACGGCTACAGCGAGGCCAACGGCTACACCTAGAAGAGAACGTCTCATTCAAATATTTCGCCTGGTTAATGCGCGTAAGGAGCTCGCAATTCTCACAACCGCATCAGGTCGTTGTAAAGAGCAAACACCATTAATGTGAGGATCATTGCCATACCAATTCGTAATCCAAACGCCTGAGCCTGCTCGGAAAGCGGCTTTCCGCGGAGGGCTTCGATGGTGTAGTAAACGATATGACCACCATCAAGCACCGGCACAGGCAGAAGGTTCAGAATGCCCAGACTCACGCTCAGATAGGCAAGAAAACGCACGAAGTCTTCGAACCCGGAGCTGACACTGGCTTCAGCAACCCGGGCAATGGTAATCGGACCACTGAGATTGGTAGGTGACAAAAGGCCGGTGACCATCTTCTTGATGGCCACCAGTGTTAAACGGGTATCTGCCCAGGTTTCGCTGAGAGCGACCGGAACCGCGGCAAACGGGCCGTAGCTGACATCACGCAGGACCTCTTCCGGCCATGAGATCGCTTCCACACCGGCGCCGACAAAACCGATCGACTCACCAGTTTCCTGGGTTCTCGCTTCCGGTGTCACGCTGACGGATTGTTCGTTGCCATTACGCTCCACAGTTACCTGAAGCGTCTGCTCCGGAGCATTGCGAATAAACTCGACCAGCTCAAACCAGCTGCTGATCGCTTCTCCATTCACGCCGACGATTCGATCCCCGGGCTGCAGCCCGGCGGCCTGCGCACGGCCACCATCGGAAATCTGCCCCAATACAGGGGGCACAGCGGGGCGCCATGGCGTGATGCCGAACTCGGCTAACGGATTGGGGGTATCATCACTCAGGCCCCAACCAGCAAGCTCACCGCTGACGGTGCCGCAGGCGCCATCCTGTGACACCTCCATGGAGATCAGACCACGCTCGCCGGTCCGCTCCAGAATACGCATATTCACATCACGCCAGGAACTGACACGATGGCCATCCACAGCGTGAATCTCCATGCCTTCCTGGAGCCCTACCCGCTCGGCCACACTCTCATCAGCAATCTGCCCGACAATCGGGGCAACGTGGGTAACGCCCACCACGCTCAACAGCCAGTAGGCAAAAATCGCGAAAATGAAATTGGCCACGGGACCGGCCGCGGCAATGGCAATACGCTGGCCGGGAGACTTCGAGGTAAAGGCCTGGTCTCTCAGTTCCTCAGGAACTGGCCCTTCCCGCTCATCCAGCATTTTTACATAGCCGCCCAATGGAATGGCGGCTACCGCAAACTCGGTTCCGTGCTTGTCGTACCAGGAAAACATCGGTTTCCCGAAACCCACAGAGAAACGAAGCACTTTAACGCCACAGCGCCGGGCAACCCAGAAATGACCGTATTCGTGAAGGGTCACCAGGATGCCCAGGGTAAGCGCGAGTGCGAGGACGGTTTCAATTATCTGCATAGCGTTCCTGATTGAATGGCTTCAGCCGGGCAGCATTCTGCTGCGACTATCAGACAGTTAACAGACCTATCTGTTCCCGTGCACGGCTCCGTGCTTCTTGATCCTTGGCAAAGATAACGTCAAAGCTGTCGGCTGGCTCAACGGCAGTCGCCGCGAGCGTTCGCTCTATGATAACGGGGATATCCGAAAAACACAGGGTACCGTCCAGAAAAGCGGCAACGGCCACTTCATTGGCGGCATTCAGAACGGCTGGCGCAGTGCCACCTGCCTCAAAGGCTTCCGCAGCCAAACGTAGACAGGGAAAGCGCACCAGATCCGGGCGCTCGAAGTGAAAGCGGCCGATAGCGAACAGGTCCAGCGGTGCAACACCGGCATCAATGCGCTCCGGCCAGGCCAGACCATTGGCAATCGGCGTTCTCATATCCGGACTGCCAAGCTGGGCCAATACGGAGCCGTCCGCATACTCAACCATGGAGTGAATGATGCTCTCGGGGTGAACATGCACCTCAACCTTCTGGGGTGCTGTATTGAACAGCCAGCAGGCCTCAATCAGCTCCAGGCCCTTGTTCATCAGGGTCGCGGAGTCAACAGAAATCTTCTGCCCCATGGACCAGTTGGGGTGAGCGCAGGCCTGGGCGGGCGTTACCGAGCGAAGGTCCTCGGCAGAGTGCTCGCGGAAGGGGCCACCGGAGGCCGTCAGCAGTATCCGGGTGATACCGGCTCCGGCAGGATCCCGAATCTTGTCCGCCGGCATGCACTGGAAAATCGCGTTATGCTCGGAGTCGATCGGCAGAAGTTCCGCCCCGGCCTCGGCTACGGCATCCATAAACAGTTTGCCGGACATTACCAGGGCTTCTTTATTGGCAAGCAATACCCGCTTCCCCGCCCTTACCGCCGAGAGCGTCGGCGATAACCCCGCTGCCCCGACGATGGCTGCCATTACGGTATCAACGGCAGGAGCCGAGGCTACCTGGCATAGACCATCCAGGCCAGCAAGCACCTCGGTATCCGGCAGGTCTGCCAACAGCTCAGACAGAACAGCGGCAGCTTCAGGATCAGCCATAACGGCCACTCTGGGACGAAATTCCCGGCACAGCACTGCGAGCTCTTCAGCACGGGTACCAGCCGTTAGCGCATAGACCGAAAACCGTTCCGGGTGGCGTCGAACAACATCCAGGGTGCTAAGACCGATGGAACCTGTGGCTCCGAGAACACTGATAGAGCGGGTTACCATAATCACCAGTGCCCGGTTGTCAGCCAACCAAGTTGGGTAATGATCAACGCAAATACCGGAATGGCCGCTGTCAGGCTGTCGATCCGATCCATAATCCCGCCATGACCGGGAAGCAACTGGCTACTGTCCTTGATGCCACGGTGCCGCTTGAGCATACTTTCCAGCAGATCACCCAACACAGAAACCAGGCCGGTAGCGAGACTGGCCAAGATCAAGAGCAGTGTCTGGCCCGGGCCTGCCGAAGCGAGGAAGCTGATCACAAGGGCAAAAGCTCCCACGGCTACCAGACCACCCCAGACACCCGCCCAGGACTTGCCAGGACTGACCCGGGGCGCCAGCTTCGCTTTACCGAACGCCCGACCGGCGAAGTAAGCGCCAATATCGGCGACCCAGACCACACAGAACACATAAAGAATGAGCAACAGGTTATTGCTGCTGTCCCCGAACTGAAAGCCACCGGTGCGCAAATGATTCAGACCCACCCAGGCGGGCACCAGCACGAACAGCCCCATCACGGCTCTTGCGGGCAGACTGCCCCATTTCTCAGAGCCGACGGGATAACTGCGCACCAGAAGAAAACAGACGCACCACCAGAATAGGGACAGCCAGAGCACTGCCACAAACGGGACGTTCAACAGACCGTAAAGAATTAGCGCGGTAGCCAGAGCGTAGCCAACCCTGCCAGCAGGATTGCCAATACCGGACATGTTCGCCCACTCCCAGGCACCCACGGTGATGATAGCCCCGGTGAAGAGCGCAAACCCCAGCGGCGGGAGAAAGAAGATCCCGCCAATGGCGATCGGGGCAAGGATCAGTGCGGTGATAATTCGGGTTTTTAACACGGTTGACGTCGCTATCGTTCGTTATTGTTGTAGAGCCTTGGCCGCTATCTGATCATCGGTCTGGCCAAAACGACGCTGTCGACCGGCATAGGCCTGCAGGGCCTTGACCATTTCTTCCTGCTGAAAATCAGGCCAGTACACCGGAGAAAAGTAAAGCTCTGTGTAAGCCAGGTGCCACAGCATGAAGTTGCTGATTCTCTGCTCACCGGCGGTACGAATCATCAGATCCGGCATTGGCAAGTCACCAATACTGAGGTGCTGCTGAATCAGGTCATCGGTAATATCAGACGGCGCCAACTGCCCGCTGCGAACCTGTTCCGCGACCTTGCGCGTGGCCTGAGTGATATCCCAGTGACCGCCGTAATTTGCTGCAATCACCAGCGTCATTCGGGAATTGTTACGGGTAAGCTCTTCAGCCGCTTCCATATGTTCGCGAAGCACA
The DNA here is from genome assembly GCF_002933275.1 of Marinobacter maroccanus. GTDB lineage: Bacteria > Pseudomonadota > Gammaproteobacteria > Pseudomonadales > Oleiphilaceae > Marinobacter > Marinobacter maroccanus. Next base: position 21,883 of record NZ_PSSX01000028.1, on the reverse strand, counting down.
GAACTGAATGCAGACCGGTCACCAATAATGCGCAGCCGGATGTCGTTTCGATGAAGCTTTCGCACCTCCCTTTCCAGCGCGAACAGGAACAGCTTCATCAGGGCCGACACCTCGTCCTTGGGGCGACGCCAGTTTTCACTGGAAAAGGCAAACAGGGTGAGGACTTCCACACCTTCGCGGGCACAGGTCTCCACAACTGCCCTGACCGCATCCACACCGGCCTTGTGGCCAGCCACTCCCTTGAGACGACGAGCCTTGGCCCATCGGTTGTTCCCGTCCATGATGATAGCCACATGCCGGGGTCGGCTATCTGCCGACACCGGAATCTCTGCGGATACATTTCCCGTCATGAAATCCCCTGTGCGGCCGGAGCGCGTCAGTGCTTCGGCCTTTCAATTCGCTTGCAAGTGGGCCCGGGCGGTTAAACCGCCATCAGGTCCTCTTCTTTGGCCTTGAGCATCTTCTCGACTTCAGCGATGTAGCGGTCGGTCAGCTTCTGGATATCGTCTTCGCCCTTGCGCTCGTCGTCTTCGGTGATTTCCTTTTCCTTCAACAGATCCTTGATCATGCTGTTGGCGTCGCGACGCGCATTGCGGATGGAAACACGACCGTGCTCGGCATCGGCTTTCGCCTGCTTGACCATTTCCTTACGGGTTTCTTCGGTCAGCATGGGCATCGGGATGCGAATGATGTCGCCGCTGGTGGCCGGGTTCAGGCCCAGGTCTGATGCCATAATGGCTTTCTCAATGGTCGGCATCAGGTTTTTCTCCCAGGGGGAGACCGTCAGCGTGCGGTTATCCTCGACGTTGACGCTTGCCACCTGCTTCAGCGGTGTCTCCTGGCCGTAGTAGTTCACCATGACACTATCCAGGATAGAGGGGTGGGCACGGCCGGTGCGAATTTTGTTGAACGCAGAGTTCAGAGACTCCAGGCTCTTTTTCATTTTCTTTTCGGCTTCTGCTTTGATGTCGTTGATCACTTCAGCATCCTCAATTCGTTCGTCATGTCATCTGTAATCTGGCCCCAATACCCTATGGGGCCGGGACAGCGATTCATTCAATCAGTGTACCTTCTTTCTCGCCGGTTACGATGCGAGTCAGCGCGCCTGCGCGGTTCATATCGAATACCCGCAACGGCATGCCATGATCCCGAGCGAGACAGATGGCTGTCAGGTCCATCACGCCCAACTTCTTGTCCAGCACCTCATCATAGGTGAGGTAATCGTATTTCTCTGCACTGCTATCCAGGTGTGGATCCGCTGAGTATACGCCATCCACCTTGGTGGCTTTGAGCACGGCATCAGCTTCGATCTCAATACCACGCAAGCAGGCAGCGGAATCGGTCGTGAAGAAGGGGTTGCCGGTACCGGCACAGAAGATCACGACATCGCCGTCCTTGAGATCCCGCACCGCGCGACGGCGATCGTAGTGCTCCACGATTCCACTCATCGGGATTGCAGACATCACGCGGGTCCGGATATTCGAGCGTTCAAGGGCATCACGCATTGCCAGACCGTTCATTACGGTGGCCAGCATACCCATATGATCACCCGTCACCCGGTCCATGCCGGCAGCATTCAGAGCTGCTCCGCGGAACAGGTTCCCGCCGCCAATGACCAGGCCAACCTGTACGCCAATACCAATCAGCGCACCGATTTCCAGTGCCATGCGGTCGAGAACTTTGGGATCAATACCGAAATCGTGCTCCCCCATCAGGGCCTCGCCGCTGAGTTTGAGCAGAACACGCTTGTATCTGGGCTGGGTTTTCGATGATGTCGGCATGATGATCCCCTTGTCGTCTGTTGGCTGCTATCCGGCGTGATACCCGTTGCAGGCTTGTATCTGACATACTCCTCACAAAAAAGGGGTATCTCAGATACAAGCCCGCCACGAGAGCCGGGAATTCCCGGCTAACGTGGCAGACTCAGGTGATGCAGTGGCTAAATGCCGGCTGCATCAAACGAAGGATCAGGCCTTGCCTGTGCCGGCTGCAGCAGCAACCTCGGCAGCAAAGTCCACTTCTTCCTTCTCAATGCCTTCACCCACTTCCAGGCGAACAAAACCAACTAGCTCGCCACCGTTGGACTTGATCAATTCGCCAACGGTCTGGTCCGGGTTCTTTACGAAAGGCTGCTCAACAAGGCTGTTTTCCTTGAGGAACTTCTTGATGCGGCCACCCATCATCTTCTCGACGATCTCGGCTGGCTTGCCTTCCATGTCCGGCTGAGCCTTGATCACTTCCTTCTCTTTCTCGAGCTCTTCTGCCGGCATATCTTCCGGCTTGCCGACGCGCGGATTAACGGCAGCGGCGTGCATCGCGATGTCACGTGCGACTTCAGAATCGCCAGCAGTCAGGGCGACAACCGAAGCAATCTTGTTGTTGCTGTGGACATAGCCACCAACAACCGGACCTTCAACCTTGACAATACGACGAACAGTGATGTTCTCGCCGATCTTCTGAACCAGCGCTTCACGCTTGGCTTCCAGATCGCCTTCCATCAGCTTGGCTACGTCAGTCTCGCCTTTTTCGAAGGCGACGCTCAGCACATCGTTGGCAAAGTTCAGGAAGTTGTCATCGCGAGCGACGAAGTCAGTCTCGGAGTTCACTTCCAGAATGTAGGCAACGGTGTTGTCGTCAGAAATCTTGATCAGAGAAGCGCCTTCAGCGGCGGTACGGCCGGCTTTCTTGGCAGCCTTCAGACCGGAAGACTTGCGCAGCTCTTCGATTGCAGCGTCAACACTGCCTTCTGCTTCAACGAGTGCTTTCTTGCACTCCATCATGCCAAGGCCGGTACGCTCACGCAGCTCTTTGACCATTGCAGCGGTAATTGCAGCCATGTTCAATCCTCTCAACTGTTCCGAATTCGGTGGGGAGGTGTGCCCCAGGCAACCCGGGGCACACCTTACATCTCAAACGTGAAGGTAAAGCGTCACTCAGCGGCTGGAGCAGCGCCTTCAGCGTCTTCGCTGACTTCAACAAACTCGTCAGCGCCGGCACCAGCAGACTGGGCTGCTTCCATGCAGGTGTCAGCAACGGCTTTCACGTAAATCTGGATAGCGCGAATGGCGTCATCGTTACCCGGGATCACGTAATCAACGCCGTCCGGATCACTGTTGGTGTCCACAACGCCGATGACAGGAATGCCCAGCTTGTTGGCTTCCTTGATAGCAATACGCTCGTGGTCAACGTCGATCACGAACATGGCGTCCGGCAGGCCGCCCATGTCCTTGATACCACCGATGGAGCGCTCAAGGCGGTCCATTTCACGGGTGCGATCCAGCGCTTCTTTCTTGGTCAGCTTGTCGAAAGTACCGTCCTGGCTCTGGGTTTCCAGATCACGGTAGCGACGGATAGACTGACGGATGGTCTTGTAGTTGGTCAGCATGCCACCGAGCCAACGGTGGTTAACGAACGGCTGACCAGCACGCTCGGCTTCTTCCTTGATGATCTTGGCCGCGGCACGCTTGGTACCGACGAACAGGATCTTGTTCTTGTTCTCTGCCAGCTGCTGAACGAACTTCAGCGCGTCGTTCATGGCAGGAACAGTCTGCTCAAGGTTGATGATATGAATCTTGTTACGGGCGCCGAAGATAAACTTCGACATTTTCGGGTTCCAGTAGCGGGTCTGGTGACCGAAGTGAGCACCTGCCTTGAGCAGGTCACGCATATTTACCTGAGCCATGATAGTTACCTTTTTAGCTTCGGGTTAGTCCTCCACGTATCCGATTACCCCAACCTGGCTCCTTGAAAAGCAGAAGCAGGCACCCTGGGATAACGTGCCGACACGTGTGTGAATTTGCCGGATTCGTTTCCGGCGGGCGCGTTTATACCATATCCGAGCCGGTGAACGCCATTATTTTTGACGACCAGCTTCCTTGTACCCGGACGGCAGGCCCCTTAAAATGCCGGTTTGATACAAATCAACGGGAAGCCCAATGCAGGTATCGATCAAGACTCCGGAAGAAATCGAAAAGATGCGCGTCGCTGGCCGTTTGGCGGCCGAAGTGCTCGAGATGATTGGCGACTACGTCAAACCGGGCGTTTCCACCGAAGAACTCGACCGGATTTGCCACGACTATATTGTCAACGAGCAGAAGTGCATTCCGGCACCGCTCAATTACAAAGGGTTTCCGAAGTCTATCTGCACCTCGGTCAACCACGTTATCTGTCACGGGATACCGTCTGAGAAGAAAATACTCAAGGATGGGGACATCCTTAATATCGATGTCACCGTAATAAAGGATGGCTACCACGGCGACACCAGCAAAATGTGGATTGTCGGCAAACCGAAACCAGGCACAGAGCGACTGATCCAGATCACACAGGAGTGCCTCTATAAAGGTATCGACCTGGTGAAGCCGGGGACCCGCCTTGGCGATATCGGCCACGCCATTCAGCAGCATGCCGAAAAACATCGTTATTCCGTGGTTCGCGACTATTGCGGCCATGGCATCGGCGCTGTGTTTCACGAGGAGCCGCAGGTGATGCATTACGGCAAACCCGGTACTGGTCTGGAGCTTCAGGAAGGCATGACCTTTACCATTGAGCCGATGATCAACCAGGGTAAGTATCAGACCAAACTTCTGCCAGATGGCTGGACAGTGGTTACCAAGGACCACAAGCTCTCTGCACAATGGGAGCACACCATCCTTGTGACTGCGGACGGCCATGAGGTTCTTACCAAGCGAAAGGAAGAGTCCTTCTAAGTGGACCAAAGCGAGCTGGAATCCCGCATCAGTAACGACCCCTCTCCGGTCAAGGCGGCCCGGGAGCTATTGGAGGGGAGGTATAACGCCGATGCCGAGGCCTTCCGGCAGGGTGCCGATGTTCGCGCCCTTGTCCATTCCCGGGCCGACACCGTCGATACCGTTCTCAGACTTATCTGGAACCGTTATCCCTTTTCCGACTCGCCGGACATTGCCCTGATAGCCGTTGGCGGTTACGGGCGCGGTGAGCTTCACCCCCACTCCGACATTGACCTGCTCATTCTTACCCGCAGTGGCATTGAAGACAGCTGGCACGAAGACCTTGGCGCCTTCGTTACCCTTCTATGGGATCTCCGACTGGATATCGGGCACAGCGTTCGCAGCATTGAAGAGAGCAAAGCGGCGGCCCGTGAAGACATCACCATACTGACTAACCTGCTGGAAACCCGCACCATTGCCGGCCCGGATGAGCTGCGGTCAGACCTGAGCGAGCAGGTTTATTCCGACGATGTCAGCACCGATCGCGACTACTTTATTGCCAAACGCGAAGAGCAGCAGCAACGGCACCAGAAATACGGCGATACCGAATACAACCTTGAGCCCAACGTCAAAGGCTCCCCAGGGGCCCTGCGCGACATCCAGACCATTGGCTGGATCACCAAACGTCATTTCGGACTGCAGAACATTGCAGACCTGACCCGATTCAGCATTCTCACCGAGGAAGAACACCAGATTCTTTTCCAGGGTGAGACTTTCCTGTGGCAGCTGCGCTATGGCTTGCAGCTGTTGGCCGACCGGAATGAAAATCGCCTGTTGTTTGACCACCAGCGAGCCCTGGCCCAGATGCTCGGCTACAAGGACGAAGGCAAGCGGCTCGGCGTTGAACTGATGATGCAGTCCTACTATCGGACCGTCCTGGCCCTCGCCGAGCTGGCAGACGTAATTCTGCAATATTATGACGAGGCTATTCTCGGCAGCGCGTCCGAAGACGCCATCCAGCCAATCAACAAACGCTTCCAGATTCGCAACTACTATATAGAGGCGGTTAACAACCAGGTCTTTGCCTACGCACCCTACGCCATTATGGAAATCTTTGTGCTGATGGCCCAGCACCCGGAGATCAAGGGCATCCGGGCGACCACTATCCGGTCTCTGCGGGCTCACCGGCACCTGATTGATGATGCCTTCCGGTCTGATCTCGCGGTAACCACGCTTTTCATGGAGCTGCTCAGAACGCCCCATGCGCTGGATCAGACGCTGTCTGCCATGAAAAAGTACAATGTGCTGGGCCGCTATCTTCCGGAATTCGGCCAGATAATTGGCCAGATGCAGCACGATCTTTTCCACATCTATACCGTGGATGCCCACACCATGCGGGTCATCCGCAACATGGTAAGGCTCAGCGGCGCCGACGCCAGAACTGAATACCCCCTCGCCTCACGCCTGATCCATCGGCTACCAAAACTGGAAACCCTCTATATTGCTGGCATATACCACGATGTCGCCAAAGGCCGGGGCGGTGACCATTCGGAACTGGGCGCGATAGACGCCGAGGCTTTCTGCCATAGGCACCACCTGAGTGAGCGGGACACCCAACTGATTTCATGGCTCGTGGAAAACCACCTGCTGATGTCCATGACCGCACAGCGCAAGGACATTTCAGACCCGGACATCATTCATGCATTTGCCAGGGCGGTACCGAGCCAGGCGCATCTCGACTACCTCTACGTGCTGACCGTATGCGACATCAGCGCCACCAACCCCAAACTCTGGAACACCTGGCGCGCATCGCTGTTGCGCCAACTGTATATTGAAGCCAAACGGGCCCTGCGCCGGGGCACGGAAACTCCCATCGACCGGCAGGAATGGGTTCGCGCTACCCAGTCGGAAGCGCGGGAGATCCTGCACGCCCAGAACATGACCGATGAGCAGATCGACCCCATCTGGGACACCGTGGACGAAGACTATTTCCTCCAGGACTCTACCGTTGATATTGCCTGGCAGACCGCTGCCATTATCCGCCATGGCGACAACCCCGACCCACTGGTGCTTATTCGCGACACCCGGGGCGGCCCAACGGACGGCTACTCCCAGATCATTATCTACATGAAGGACCGGGTGGCGCTGTTTGCGGCAACTACCGCTGTCCTTGAGCAGCTGAACCTGAACATCGTGGACGCCCGGATCAGTTCCAGCGAAGGTCCCTACTCCATCAGTTCGTACGTGGTACTGGATGAAAAGGGCCAGCCACTGGGCATCGACCCCGCGCGCAAGGAACGAGTGCGTTTACGGCTGATCGAAGAGCTGGATGATCCGGAGGACTACCCAGACATCATCCACCGGCGCACACCGCGGCAACTGAAGCATTTCGCCTTCCCGACGGAAGTCACTTTCTCTAATGACACCATCAATCAGCGCACTGTGATGGAAGTGATCACGCCCGACCGCCCCGGGCTGCTGGCGCGAGTCGGCCAGGTATTGCTGGAGCATCGGGTCCGGCTGAGCAACGCCAAGATCGCTACCCTGGGCGAACGCGTAGAGGACGTTTTCTTCGTGACCGACGAGCACGGCGAACCCATCCGGGACCCGGCCGTGTGCCAGGCCCTACAGCAAGATCTCTGTAAAATGCTGGACGACATTCAATGAATCCGAATCTGGACAGACTCCACCCCTACCCTTTTGAAAAGCTCGCCAAACTGAAGGCCGGCATCAGCGCACCGGACCACCTTCGGCCGATTTCGCTCGGGATTGGGGAGCCAAAGCACCCCTCGCCGGAATTCGTCAAACAGGTCATTGCGAACAATCTGGACAAGCTTGCCAATTACCCGACGACCCGTGGCACGGACGAACTGCGCGAAACCATCAGCCAGTGGGCAACCCGCCGATTCGACCTGACACCCGGCAGCCTCAGCCCGGCCAGTAATATCGTGCCGGTGAACGGAACACGCGAAGCGATTTTTTCCCTGGTTCAGGCGGTGGTGGATGCCAGCAAGCCTGCCACGGTGGTCAGCCCCAACCCGTTCTACCAGGTTTATGAAGGTGCCGCCTTCCTGGCTGGAGCCACCCCGGTATACCTTCCCTGCGACGGCTCCAACGGCTTCATTCCCGATTTTGATTCGGTGCCGGAATCCATCTGGCAGGAGTGTCAGGTACTGTTCCTATGCTCACCAGGCAATCCCAGCGGAGCGGTTATCCCCCGGGAAACTCTGGCCAGGGTGATTGCCCTCGCCGACAAGTACGACTTTGTCGTTGCCTCTGACGAATGCTACTCCGAGCTGTATCCGGACGAGAGCAACCCACCTGAGGGTCTGCTGCAAACCTGCGCTGCCATAGGCCGTGATGACTACGCCCGCTGCGTGGTGTTCCACAGCCTGTCCAAACGCAGCAACCTGCCCGGATTGAGGTCAGGTTTCGTTGCCGGTGACGCCAGCATTCTTCAAGGCTACCTCAAGTACCGCACCTACCACGGTTGCGCCATGCCCATCCACAACCAGCTGGCCAGCATTGCCGCCTGGAAAGATGAGGACCACGTGCGCGAAAACCGCGCGGCTTACCGGGCCAAGTTTGAGGCCGTCGTGCCCATCCTGCGGGAAGCGATGGACGTCGACTTCCCCGATGCCGGCTTCTACCTCTGGCCGGAAACCCCGATGGACGACGAGACCTTTGCCCGGGAACTCTCCGCCCAGCAAAACGTTCACGTTCTACCAGGGCGTTATCTGTCCAGAACGGTCGATGGTCATAATCCCGGAGAAAACAGGGTAAGGATGGCTCTCGTTGCGCCATTGGAAGAGTGCGTTGAGGCGGCAAACCGCATTGTTGAATTTGTTAAGGCGAATCGGGCATGAAGGTTTACGGAATTAAAAACTGTGACACGGTGAAGAAAGCCCGGAAGTGGCTGGATGAAAACGGTGTTGATTACCAGTTCCACGATTTCAAGAAGGACGGCCTCGACGACGAGCTGCTGTCCGGCTGGGAAAAAGCGTTAGGCTGGGAAGCCCTCGTCAACCGCCGTGGCACCACCTGGCGCAAACTTCCCGAAGAGGTTCGTGATACCATTAGCGCCCAGAGCGCCCATTCAATCATGCTGGAAAATCCATCCATCATTAAGCGCCCTGTCGTAGAACGCGGCGATGAAGTGCGCGTGGGTTTCAATGCAGACGAATGGACTGCATGGCTGACCTGAACCTCAGGTAAACCAGATTCAAACTTTAATTCCGGGGTCCGAAAGCGCGTGCTTTTGACCCCACATTCAAAACAGGAGCAACCATCAGATGAGCTTTGCATTCGGTATCGGTATCGGCACCCAGAACAACCAGGGCGAATGGCTGGAAGTCTTTTACCAGCAGCCGGTCATGACACCCGATAACACCCTGATGGACGTCATCTCCAACGCCCTGGATTACAAGGGTGGCAACCAGGCGATCAGTGCCACTCCCGAGCAACTCAGCCAACTCGCCAACGCCCTGCGCCAGATCGGCCAGACCGACCAGGCGGCACTGGCGGACAAAGCAGCCACGAGCAAACGCCCGGTCGTAGTTACCGTACTCGAAACAGATGACACAGCGTCCAGCACTCCCGAGGTTTACCTCAAGCTTCACCTGATTTCCCATCGCATGGCGAAACCCCACGGTCTGAAGCTGGACGGTATTTTTGGTTTGCTGCCGAACCTGGCCTGGACCAACGAAGGCGCGATCGATCTGAACGAGCTCTCCGACCGCCAGCTCCAGGCCCGCCTGGAAGGCCGCACGCTGGAAGTGAAATCCGTGGATAAATTCCCGCAGATGACCGATTACGTGGTACCGAAAGGTGTTCGTATTGCCGACACCGCGCGGGTTCGTCTTGGCGCCTATGTGGGTGAAGGCACCACGGTCATGCACGAAGGCTTCATCAATTTCAACGCCGGCACCGAAGGCACCAGCATGATTGAAGGCCGTATTTCTGCTGGCGTCATGGTTGGCAAGGGCTCCGACCTGGGCGGCGGCTGTTCCACCATGGGCACCCTGTCCGGTGGTGGCAACATCATCATTGCCGTTGGCGAGAACTGCCTCATCGGTGCCAATGCCGGTATCGGCATCCCCCTGGGCGATCGCTGCAAGGTTGAAGCCGGCTTGTACATCACAGCCGGCACCAAAGTTGCGCTGCTCGATGACAACAATGAACTGGTAGAGGTTATCAAGGCTCGCGACCTGGCTAATCAGACAGACCTGCTGTTCCGTCGTAACAGCCAGACCGGCGCCGTGGAGTGCAAAACCAACAAGACCGCCATCGAGCTGAATGAAGAGCTGCATGCAAACAACTGATTCCCCGACCCTCGAACTCGCGATCGACCTGATCCGCCGGCAGTCCGTTACACCGGACGACGCCGGCTGCCAGGAACTGATGATGTCGCGGCTGGCCCCCCTGGGCTTTACCGGCGAGAACCTGCGGTTTGGCGATACCGATAACCTCTGGGCCCGAAAGGGCTCCGAAGGGCCGGTGCTGGCCTTCGCCGGCCATACAGACGTAGTGCCAACCGGGCCGGAGAAAAACTGGGCTCACCCTCCCTTTGATCCAGTAATCAAGGACGGGTATCTCCTTGGCCGAGGCGCGGCAGACATGAAAGGCAGCCTGGCGGCTTTCGTAACCGCATGCGAGCGCTTCGTTGCCAAATATCCTGACCACCGGGGTTCCATTGCCCTGCTGATCACCAGCGACGAAGAAGGGCCAGCCCAGCACGGCACGGTCAAAGTGGTGGAAACCCTCGAGGCCAGGAATGAGAAGATCGACTGGTGCTTGATTGGCGAGCCCTCCAGCACCCATGAGGTGGGCGATGTCATCAAGAACGGCCGCCGAGGCTCGCTGCATGGTTACCTGACGGTGCATGGCGTTCAGGGCCATGTTGCCTATCCTCATCTGGCGGAGAACCCGGTTCACTCCGTGGCTCCGGCCCTGGATGCGCTGGCAAAGGAATTCTGGGATAACGGCAACGACTTCTTCCCGCCGACCACTTTCCAGATCACCAAAATGGAAGCGGGCACCGGCAGTAACATTATCCCCGGCGAATGCCTGGTGCACTTCAACTTCCGCTACTGCACGGAGAACACGGCAGAAAGTCTGGAGGAACGGGTAGTAGCCATCCTGGACCGCCACAACCTGAAGTACGACCTGCAGTGGCACCTGAGTGGACGCCCCTTCCTGACCGACAAGGGCGCCCTCGTGTCCGCCAGCCAGGAGGCCATACGTGCGGTAACGGGCCGGGAAACCGAGCTCTCAACCTCTGGAGGTACTTCGGATGGCCGGTTCATTGCCCCAACCGGCGCACAGGTAGTCGAGCTTGGCCCTATCAACGCTACCATTCACAAAGTGGATGAATGTGTGAAAGCCGAGGATCTCAACACCCTGTCGGACATCTACGAACAGATTCTGATCGAACTTCTGGCATAGAGGTCGAAAACGGAATCCCCAAAAAAAGGGTCAGATGAAACCTTCATCTGACCCTTTTTCATTGCGCCATCTTCAGTAATGAGGAGGAGGTGTTTCGTCCTGCTCCGACTTGATATTGGACGGGGAAACATCCTTGAGCTGTTTATGCAGCAACCGTTTGGCCTCCCACAATTCCCGGATGTCCATCTCCTGCTTGGCTACCTGCTCACTCAGGGTATTGATAACGTCGTCCTGAAAGGCCAGCCGGGTCTCCAGCTCGTCCAGTCGGGTTTCCAGATCGTTCTGGCTCATGGGGTATTGGCACTCCCTGGGTGGATCTATCAAGAATGTGATCAATGACACTGCTTACCCCGTTGCTTGGTCAGCGCTCGGGATAATCTGGTATCATGCCGCTTTTGCCCGCCAGCGCTCCCGTTTTCCGGGGAACTGGCGGTTTTCACCGGCCGGATGTGCGATTTTACCCGATATCCGGTTTTTATCGTTAGCGTTACAAGAATGGAGAAATTTCAGTCAATGCGTAATCCATCCAAAGCGATCCTTTTTGCTCTCCTGATCGCCATCCCCGCGCCTTTGGTGCTTGCCCTGTTGCTGTCGTTTACACCCGAGCCACTTCGCCTGATCGCTGCAGGCCAACTTGTAGAGGCACTGGGTAGCAATCGAGGTATCGCCGCGTACATTATCACACTGATCGTTTTCGGCATTGCGGGCTTCCTGGCCATTGCGTTATCAGTCAAGAAACCGGCCGAACAGCGCAGCACCTCCCGGCCGAATAACCGTGCCCCCAGCCAGAACCAAGATGAAGATGATGACGACTTTGACGAAAGCAGCCCTGAGGGTAATGAGGAAGGCACCGTCAAGTGGTTCAATGTCAAGAAAGGCTTTGGCTTCATTGTTCGCGACAGTGGCGATGAGGTTTTCGTGCACTTCCGCGCGATCCGCGGCCGCGGCCGTCGGGTACTGCGCCAGGGTCAACTGGTTCGCTTCAACGTTGTGGAGGCAGACAAAGGTCTTCAGGCCGACAACGTGTCCATCCTGAGCGAGTAATCGCTCACTGAGACCGAAGAGGCAGCCCTTGGGCTGCCTCTTTCAGTTTCAGTTCCAGACGACCTGTTGCTCGCCCCGATGGTCCAGGCGCCACCATTTTTCATCCTCTACCGGCTCGCCCTCTTTCCAGTCTCCCGGACTGCAGCGAATCTCGGTATCCATGGCACGCCAGGCGCTGCGCGCGCAGTCCAGATCTCTGTTCCAGGGTACCCTGGGGCCTTCAATAACCAATGAGGTAAAACGCTTTCCGAAAGCTCCGGGATAAAGCGATATCCGCAGCCTTTCGCCCTCGTAGCGAGCCACGCCCTTGATTACTCTCGTTACCTCACCGTCATCCAGTTCCAGTTCGTCCAGGTGGTTGGCAAGCCACCCCGAAACCGCACCTGGCTCCAGATCACGAATGTATATTTCCAGATCCTGCACCCGCTGAATCTCCGTCCTGCTGATTACAATGAAGCACATAGTGAACCGGCCCGGGCCGCGCTGCAACCTGGCGCTCCAGTTCCCGCCGCAAATCTTCTGCACACAGCTGACGCAATGTGCCTGCCGCCTTACGCTCATGCCAGGCCACTTCTGCTGCAACACGATGGAGCTGGATTTCGCCAAGCGACGCCTCGATATCATCGAGCGGCTCCTTCCGCGCCAGCGCCACCAGGGACTGACGCCTCAAGGTGTCTGCCTGCCCTGCCAGGGCCACCGCCTCGGTCGGCCCTCTTCGCGCAAAGAGATTGAGCCTGGCAGCAGCCCGTTCCAGCCACTGAAGCATTCCTCCTGGCGTGCTCACGCAACGACTTCGGCGAGAGGCGGCAAACCGGATCACAGAGCGAGAAATCTGGACATTCCACTGCTTCTCGATAGCCGCCTGATGCGCGGTCAAAATAGCCTGGCGCTGAACCACGCTTGAAACCGGCATATCAAAGATGTCCAGGGTTCGGCCAAGACGATGCTGAATTGAGGCGGCTGCACGGCTTTCAATGGGCTCATCAGGACCCAGCAGAAGAATTGGACCAGCCCATTGCAGTACCAGCGCTGACGCCAGTCCATCAGGAAGATCCATCAGCTCAATCAGGTCTGCAGGCGAGATATTGTCCAGTACCAGTACCGGCCAGCGTGGCCTGGCCTCGCTCTGACCGCCCTCCGAAGAGAGCTCCGGAACAACCGGAAGATCACTGGCCATGATCTCCGCTTCACGCCTGAGATCCAACTCGACGTAATCCTGCTCCAGTACCGGAAGCAGCGATTGCAGCCAGGCAGTCTTGCCCGCTCCACGCTCGCCACGCACCCAGATCATGGCTGACGGCGACGCCGCCAGGCTGATCGCGACATCCTCGGCCAGCTCAACCCATGCGGAATCAGTCACTACCACGGGCGCCCTCTGGAAGTTATCCATCGGCGCCGGATCCCGCTCCTCGGAAGGATCGGGCCAGCGTGGGACCAACTCAAAAACCGCCACATAGGCTTTTTCCTGCAGCCGCTCCGCGTGGCGAACTAGCGCCTCCAGCAGTTGCGACCAACCAAGCCATGGCGAATCGCTGGTTTCCCGGGCCGCCGCGAACCAATACATCAGTTGGGAAGACAGTTGTCCTTCGCCACCCACTTCCGTCACGATCGGTTGTTCGCACTGAATGGTGCGGGTGAGTTCATCCATATCCACGCCGCAGCCGCGCAGAAAGCGGGCTATAGCAGGCGCGGAGTCCAGCAGGGCAAGCAGGTAGTCTTCAACGGTAATCACCGAGCCACCGCGGCGTTCAACACTTTCCCGGGCTCGTAATAAAGCGGTCTGGCACTGGGGATCCAGGCATCCTTGCCAATCGTCCATCAAACTTCTCCATGTTATGAATGCATCATCCTGATGCGAAAGCGCTGTTGCAGATTCTTATTATACCACGCCCGAGCCCCTGGCGGCGCCCCGCCTGCGGGCTTACCAGGTGCCAGTGTTTTCCATGCTGGCCCAGGGTTCCTTCGGTGGCAACGCCTCACCTTTCTGTAAAAGCTCGATCGAGATGTTATCCGGCGTGCGGATAAAGGCCATATGGCCATCACGGGGCGGACGGTTAATCGTTACCCCATTGGCTTTAAGGTGCTCACAAAGGGCATAAATATCATCCACCCTGTAGGCAAGATGGCCGAAATTACGCCCGCCGGTATACTCTTCCGGATCCCAGTTGTAAGTAAGCTCGATCATCGGCGCCCGGTCTTCACGGGCACGGGCTTCGTCGTCGGGCGCAGCCAGAAACACCAGGGTGAATCGCCCTTTGTCGCTACTCTTGCGACTGATCTCAACCATCCCCAGCAGATCGCAAAAGAAATGCAGCGTCTCATCCAGGTTGCTCACCCGGATCATGGTGTGAAGATATTGCATGAAGCCTCCTCCAGAACTGTATTGATCATCGTGCCTTGCGGACAGTTTACGGTATTCTGGCCATATGGATTCAAAAACAACCCCCTACTCAACTCCAGAGCTGACCACGCCGGCGATCAGGCACCTTGCCTGGCTGTGCCGGGCGCCCCAACTGCTGCAGTCACCACTGACATTTGAGCCGTGCCGTTATCTCCCTGACGGTATTACAGAACAACTTCAGGCCTGGGATCATAACCCGGAAATGGCACCTGCGCTGCTCAGAGAGGCACCCCAGAAGCGGCTCGGATTCTATTTCGAGCGGCTTTACCGGGTATTACTGGAAGACCTTCTGGGCTGGGATGTTCTGCTGCAGAATAGACAAATCCAGTCCCACGGTCGAACCATCGGCGAGCTGGATTTCGTGGTGCATAATCGGTCGGAAGATCGAATCGAGCACCATGAAATTGCCATCAAATACTACCTGGGGGTTCCGGAGCAAAGTGGGAGAACGCTGTGGTATGGCCCGAATGCCAAAGACCGGCTCGATCTGAAAACAGACCGGATGTTACGCATGCAAAGCCAGCGAACCGCGCTGCCCGAGGCCCGGGCATTGCTGGCGGACGCTGGAATCGCAGAGCCTGTTATTCCCCGGATTTTCATGCCGGGATACCTGTTTTACCCGGCAGAGACTCAGATTATCGCTCCTGAGTCCGTGCCAGCCAGTCACCTGCGCGGCCAGTGGCGCTATCTCTCACAGATTGAACCATCGGACCTTCCCGGCTGGGTGGTATTGAACAAACCCCACTGGATCGGCCCGTGGCGTCAAAGCGAGCCACCGGCACCCGATGCAGTGACTGGTGCGTTGAACACAATAGAACGCTACAACATTCCGCTCCTGTTTGCGAAACTCGACCGGGACTCCATGAGCGGCCTCTGGCAGGAAACCAACCGCTTTTTCATAGTGCCGGACAGCTGGCCAAAGTGACATATCAGGTATCAATCATGTCGGCTGCCCACTGAGGCAAGACCTCCTGACAGGTACGCCACTGCCCCGCCTCCCAGACCGCAATGCGCACGTAGGGTTGGTCGAGACTGGAGTTATCAACGAGGTGCAGTTCGTCCGCCAGCCCGATACATTCGCGAAGATTGGCCAGGGTCCTTGGAATTCTGGACTCAACCTTGGCCTCGGGCACATGATGGCCGCCGGATTTTACCCGGGAAGCCACCCGAGCCTTGTTCAACGCAGCGAATTCGAGGTGGAAATAAAACAGCCGAATGCGAAACCCGGCAGCCTTGGCAGCCCCGACAAAATCCACCTTGGAGGAATGAGAAAAGACAGTTTCGAAACAGAAACTATGGCGCTCCTCAAGCAGTCGGAACCGTTCCCGTTCAGCAATCAGCGCCGCCTCATAACTGTGTTTCTCGGGCGCGTCCGGCCACACACTGCGGGCGATGTTATCGGCATTAACCAGAGGAATCTTCCGGCGAGCCAGGAACCGCTCATAGAAGGTGGTCTTGCCGGCACCGTTACCGCCAACCAGCAGCCAGAGTTCAGGCTGCGTTGTCACGGTCACTCAGTGCTTCAAAACGCCCGTTGCGAAACTGACCGACTTCCCGGGTGCCATCCGGATAAATAGCTTCCAGATAGCCGGGCTTGTCTCCAGACGCCTGGTACACCGTGCGACCTCTGGCAATCGAGCGCCCCAGATCACCGCTTTCCCGGGCCTGATCTACTTCAGCCCAGAGGTCATCACTGGAAACAGACTCAGCCACCACCGGTTCAACCCGCACCTGGCGGATACCCTGCAGAATGGCAATCAGATCTTCAGCACTCACGTCCCCTGCAACGGCACGGCCTATCTCGGCCCAATACTCAATCTGCTTGGGTGTCGAGCGCCGATGAACTGCGCCTTCAGCGGCGGCGTGGCGGACCAGAGTGTCGTCGAGACGGACAGCGGTTGTCATGGTGGTCTCCTGAGGTATTGCTTAACGCTTGTAACAGGTTACCACACGCGTTGCATTATGCAACAATTGAGGTTTTGTTCATGAACCCGGCTTTAGATTGGCCACGCACCAGGCGGTCGCAGCTTCCGATACTCCTCCATCGAGATCTTGCCCAATTGCGGCGTAAGCTTGCAGGTTCGGCTTCCCCAAGGAAACCTGCTCTGGCGCTGGTGGACCTCTGTCCAGCCTTCCCCGTCCTTCCAGGATTCAAGATCCAGGTCCCGCCAATACCTCGGGTTCCGCCCGGTCTTTCTGTCATGCTCAGCCGTTACCGGGTCCAGATGACGGAAGGGCTCTAGTCGCGGCGTATCCGGCAGTGGCTGGGTCACATCCATATAGCGTTGCAACATATCCCACAACGCCAACACTTCTGACTTTTCCGACTCAATGGTACTGAAGCCTGTTTTGTTAAAGGTTTTCTGGGTGTAACGGTGCACCAGCATCAGCCGGTAAAAGATACCGCCGTGCTGGACAACACGTTCCACATAAGCATCAAACTCCACGAAAGGCGCCTCGAAAAAACGCCCCCGACCCAGAGCAATACGAATCTGACCATCAACGCGGTTGAATTCGCTACAGCCGTCTTCAAGGGTGTCGTCCAGTTTTTTGTTGATGGCCTTTTCAAAGGGTTTGAGGATGAGGGCTATTCCGGTACTCATTATCCAGTTTGTTGTGGAAGGTATTATCCATAGGGCAAACAGCATCCAAGCGGGACCAAGCACTAATGCCAGCAAAGCAACGGAAATTCCTGAAAGCTCCAAAGCTTCCGAAAACTCAATAATGCCCAGTCCGATGAGAGCAAGTCCTCCAACGAATACTGTCAGAACCCAGGTAGCAGGCAACGCCATAATTAAAAACCTAAGCCCCAACTTTCCATTCACAAAACGAATTTTTTGGTGATTCCACCACCAGTCCTTATTCTCAAATTCCGGATCGGTTTTGTCCTGGTCCTGAAGAATCTCTACATCCTGAACTGCGCCGTGATAGGGAATGCCCCATGCATAACTGCCTATGGGCTGAAGCTCTTCACCGATCCGCGTGCGTTTGTTTGGGCTCTCGGGCAGCGGCTGAATAGCAACAGTTCTGAAGGCTGTGGCCGCATACTCAGTCTTCATCTGCGCGTTTCTCATGCACTAACCTCGGTAAAATACCAATAGGGTGATTTGGGCTGAGCGTATGGGCTCATCACTGTCCTCTCTTTGGATGGGGGATCATTATGCAGGGACGCATCAAATGGTTCGTAGTCCTCATTCACCGGCGCAGGAAATACAATCGGCCCCAGTTCAGTATCCAGAGTGGCCTGAAATCCAACTCTCACTCTCGTCGTCACCGATTCTTGGTAAAATATGCTGCGGTATTCACTACTCTGCAACTCTCGTTTGACCAAGAACCGCACAGCTGACAGATGAGGCAATGATTGCCGGGCGGTAATTTTGGTCAACGGTGTCGTTTTTACTAACTGGGTACTGCTTACCGGCGCCATCGATCCTGGAGCAACCATGCTTGTATTCGAAGACTGGTAAGCCAGTTCCTGAACAACCAGATTAAACGGCCGTGTGGGTAAATCTGATCGACACTCGTACCCACGGTGAAGTTGTAAGCGACTTGCGAGGGGGGATTGTAATGTGATGACGTAGTCATCCGGTTCCGGAGGATAGTTTGGGTGGGATAGCGCAGGGTCCGGGTCAATGTCAGCATATCTCTGAGCCGTGACCTGAATCGGCGATAAAGCGGAAAGAAGTATGCTGTAATAGGCCTTATCATCCAGGGTGGATAGAGAATTGTCCGGATAGGTACCCCATGGGCCACGCTTCAATAATTTTTCGAATGAATCATCTTTAACTGTTCCCGCGTATAGCCCACCCCCAACCACCATGGACATACCAAGAATAGCCCACCCCCAACCCGGGATCGCAAGAAAAGCACCCATTAACGGCTGGGCCAGAAAAATCAAACCACCGGTCACTGCTATTGCGTGCCCCGTTGCGGCATCGAAATCTTTGTTGGTTAGACTGATGCGCATTTCCCAAGAGCTCAAAGCAACACTAATGGATCCCGCGACGAAGCCTACCAAGCCTACAGTCCGAACTAATGTTGAAGCATTCAGACTTCTTAACCTATTACCAACTACAAACACGTTTTTCATATCAAACAAGGGACGAGTCGCGAATCTGTAAATCCCTGTTTTTTGCACACTATGTTGCCCTAATACTGCTGACAGCTTAAGCGATGCCGCCAGCAGGTCCGTCAGAGCGCCCATTGTTTTCGATATTGGCAAGAATGCAGAGCTCTTATCTCGCGAACTTGCAGCTTCAATAATGCTGGACGCCTCCAAAAATACATTAAACGCCGCCAAAACCACCAACCCACGGGAAACCACAGGACCATCCACAACTTTGCCGACCCGCTTCGCAAAATCCACTTTTATCAACCCCAGTTTTCGGGCCTCGGGATGATCGGCCGGGGCGAAGAACACCAGAGTCCCGCCAGCAACCTTGTTTACTGCTTCCTCAACCGCTGCAGCAGCACGGGTCGGACTGCTTGAGGCCACCAAATCATCCGATTCGTCGAACAAATCTGCATAGAGGTAGTCATTTTTTCGAGTCAAAATCCCTTCAGAACGATCAAAATCCGTTAACCCCCGGTTAAGGCCGTTACCAAACATGCCAACGATTGATCCTCTGCTGACAGCACCGGCCCGATCCATCACTTCGATTCCTCTCAGATCAGGACTGGTCAGGACAATATTGGAAGATGCAGCCTGCATGATTCGCTGAATCTCAACCTGCTGAACCGCACCCTCTTCAATGAGACGTTTACAGACGGTGAGCAGTGCAGAGCTCCATTCCCCCAGGGCCCCGGAAACCAACCCGCCAACCTTTCCTGCATCGGAGAGATCACGGGCTATGCCGACTTCACTTTCCTGACGCTCTTTGACCTGTTTCTCCAAATAAATCAATGACTGGATGTTGAGTCGATTTTGCAACTCTCCATCAATCTCAGTTTGATCCTGAGTAAGCTGTTCCAATCGGTGAAAGAGTGATATTGCATCGTCGGCGGTTTCTTCGGTGGATCCCGACTCCGGCGCCCAGTCCGTCAGAAAACTGCCATTTAGTATCCATTGTCGCAATCCGGTTAATGCATCGCTTCGACTCTGAACACCGTGTGCGTTCAAAACACCCGGAATCTGCTGCAGAACATTCAGTTTGTCCGCAATCAGCAAGTAAGCCTCGGAGATCGCAACATCGCTGCATTCACGATAGTCCTCAAAGAATGGATCAAGTTTTCTCCCCCGCATTGACTCCAGAAGTTCGTCAACATGACCTTCGATAACCCGAACCGCATGGTCTTTTTCCGAGGCTTGCAGTACGTCATCCAGCTTTTGCCGGTTAATAGCCTCGGCGTACTTCGCAAGAGCGCCAGGATTTACGTTTGGTGAAGGATCGAACACGGCCTGCCGGATCAGCATTGCTGAGTGGGCCATCGGATTCTTCTTGATCGACACATCCACGGCATCGAGATAATGCAGTGCCATCTGCAACTGAGCCAATGAGTGGCGCAATCTGAAGAGAGGATCGGGCAATGCTATACAGGCCAACCCTTTTTGACCTCTAAGACCAGCGAGAACGTCTTGGCCGGGCTCGCATTCAATATTTACTTCGATCGGTTCATCGGCGCCTTCATGATTACTCTCTAACCGTTTGGCGAGTTTCGCGCACAGCTCTGTATCCAAGGGTCGCTCAAAGCCCGGTGAGAAATCCCGTGGATTCTCCAACATCAGCTCGATTCCAAGATCCCGTTCCCGGAGTTCTGGCAGGTCTTCGACGCGAGATGCCGGGAACCCTGACTGAAAACTCAGGGAATCTACGGTTATCACTGCCCAGGCATGGCCAATCCCTGTCGTTCGGGCGGCCAGGGCTTGCTCATCGCTTTCAAGCTTCTCGACATAGCCCCAATCCCACTGGATTTCGCTATAGGCCATACGAAACTCGTGCATGACGGCCTGCCCCTGAAGAAACACTGGAACAAGAAGGTCATCCAGCCATTCACCCACAGCAGAGCGCTCAACTCGAAATTGACTCTCGGGGGATTGCAGGTCGGTCTTAATGGCACCCAAATCGACATCACTCAGTTTGGAGTCAGAACCGATTTCCAGTTCCCGCCAGATCCTGCCGCGACTAAACACATAGAGATAACCTGGCCGAAGCAGGGCAACCGCCTTGCCCTGATTGACCGGTGCGCCATGCCCAGCCGAAACGGGAAGGGCACTCTCAATCTCCGCCAGGGGCTTCACCCTGAGCAAAGTATTTTCCTGGTAGTCCTCTCGCTCGTTATTCGCTCGTGCTTTTTTCAACAACGGGACTGTAATCTGCCCACCGTTTCGCTTCGGAATGTTGAGCACGAGATCCCTGGGCTCCGATTCATCATATTGAGCTTTTCGGAGGATTGACCGTGGCCTGGATTCGTCTGAAAACGTCACGCCATCAGTCATGCCTTTTCCTCCTCCGAAGAGTCCTTGACTGCCTCAACCGTATCCCGATGCAGATTCCCGCCAATCACATCAACGATGAGCTTCCGATCAGAGCCAGGCAGCCGCCCTGCTTTCAGCGCATCAGGTTTTGCAGGCTTGCGCTGATCGACTGTCGCCAGTTCAGTGGACTGGGGTTTGGCCATTCCTTCTTTATCTAACAAGGCAGGCAGCTTTGGAGCGAGCACCCCTTGTCCACTTCCGCTTCCCGGCGAACCACCGGAATTGATCTTGATGCCAGGCCCGGATAGCGTCACGCCGCTTGGGTCCAGTTTCAAAAAACTGCCACCCGCCGAAATGGTGATTTCAGCGCCGGCATCCAGCACCACTTTGGTTCCCGCCTTGTGGTGTACTTCAGTGCCCGCTTCGCTAAATGTTCCCTGGGAGGATTTCTGGTGGAATGTGCCGCCTATGTTCTGGCTGCAATCGCCTCCGATGGATTCCCGCTGCTCGCCATCGACCGTGCGATGCTCGTTGCCTTTCACGTGACTGAAATCGTTGTTTTCGACTGTGCGGTGACTGTCGTTACGAATCACCTCCGTGCGGTTGTTCTCGGTGAGCAGATCCAGGTCTTTCTGGGCATGGACGTAGATCTGTTCCTGATCGGCCTCATCTTCAAACCGCAGTTCGTTACTGCCCTCGCCCTTGTGGGTTTTGGTTTTGAGGGTCGTGCGGGTTTTGTGCTCAGGCAGACCATAGGGCGGTGTATTGGTTATGTGATGGGTTCGCCCGGTGATGATGGGCTGGTCCGGGTCGCCGTCCAGGAAGGAGACAATCACTTCGTGGCCGATTCGTGGCAAGGCCATGAAGCCATATTGGCCGCCGGCCCAGCCCTGA
>NZ_PSSX01000027.1 GCF_002933275.1 Marinobacter maroccanus | reverse complement strand
GCCAGCTCAAGACGCCCCTGAAACACCTCGGAAAGGCGTTCGGTCAGTTTAAAGCCAACCACTGAGAATAGATCTGAGGGGAGTCCGCCAACACGGGCGGTGAACTGCAATCCGCTTGCCTGGAGCATATCTTCAATCCCTGAAGGTATGGTTATGTCCTGTTCCCGGCAGCCTTTAGCCAACCAAATCCCTGGTTGGGCTACCGAACAACAACTGGCGGGAAAAGTACCAGCACTGACCCGGAAAATCCAGCGGCTGATCGCAAAAACGGGAAGATGGCTGGGGTCAGATGAAAACCTTCATCTGACCCCGATAGCGCTTCACTCGGGCTTGTAGAGCCGCTGGATACTGGAGAAGTCCAGGTTTCCATTGCCCTGCCCCGCATGGAGCTGGAACAGGTTGCGGGCCAGAGAGCCCATGGGAATGGAGGCCTGGTTCTTCACCGCGTTATCAAAAGCAAGCCCCAGATCCTTGGTCATCAGATTCACCAGGAAACCGCCCTCGTAATTCCTGGAAGCGGGAACGCCTTCCATTACCCCGGGCCAGGGGTTGTAGACATTCAACGCCCAGTTGCCACCGGAACTCTGCTTCATGATTTCCGAGAGCACCGCCGGATCCAGACCGTTTTTCACGCCCAATGCCAGCGCTTCGCTGGTACCGGACATAAGGATGGCCAGCAGCATGTTGTTGCAGATCTTGGCCACCTGGCCGGAGCCATGATCGCCGGCGTGGAAAATGTTCTTGCCCATCGCATCGAGGATCGGCTTGGCCTTGTTAAAGGCCTCTTCCGAGCCACCGCAAATAAAGGTCAGCGTTCCGGCCTTGGCACCGCCGACGCCGCCGGATACCGGCGCATCGAGGAACGGGATGTCCTTGGCTCGTGCCACTTCGGCCACGCCCCGTGCTGTTTCCGGCGCGATGGTGGAGGAGTCGATAACCAGGGTACCAGCAGGCAGTTTCGCCAGCAGGCCATCATCACCCAGGTAGACCGCTTCCACGTGTTGCCCGGCTGGGAGCATGGTAATGACACACTCAGCGCCATTGGCGGCTTCGTGGGCCGTGTCTGCCGTTTTTGCGCCTTCGGACACCAGCGCAGCTACAGCATCTTTGGAAAGGTCGAATACGGTGACCTCGTGGCCCGCTTTCACCAGGTTACTGGCCATGGGGCCGCCCATGTTACCGAGGCCGATGAAGGTGATTTTTGCCATGTTCATTCTCCTTGTTCTTGTAGTTGATTGGTATGGGCGGGCGTTTCGCCAGGCCCAAACTTTTTTAGAAATGCTTGTCGGATTACGCTTTGCTAATCCGACCTACGATTTGGTTATGCTTCGGGTAGGTCGGATTAGCGAAGCGTAATCCGACAACCAGGCCAGCCATCATTTAAAGAAATCGTCAATCCAGGCGCTGTCCATTTCGGCAAGGGACGCATACCGCCAGCGGGGCTGCTGGTCCTTGTCGATCAGAAGCGCGCGGATGCCTTCCGCGAACTCACCTTTGGTCA
This sequence comes from Marinobacter maroccanus, assembly GCF_002933275.1. Lineage (GTDB taxonomy): Bacteria > Pseudomonadota > Gammaproteobacteria > Pseudomonadales > Oleiphilaceae > Marinobacter > Marinobacter maroccanus. The sequence continues at coordinate 46,755 of NZ_PSSX01000027.1, read as the reverse complement.
GGCACTTGGTGGAGAGCACCAGTTCCTTGTCGAGAACTTCCTTGAGGCTGTCGTGTTTGCAACCGTGCAGATGGCGCCAGACCAGAGCCAGGGATGTGGGTGACGCACCAGCCAGCGAGCGGGTCGCTTTCGCCACCCATCCGTCGCCACCGGACAGCTCCTTCAACTGGTTAACCGTCGCTTCCAGGGAGTCGGCATCGGTAACCCGGTTAATCTCATCGAAATGAGTGCGAACAGGTGATTCCGGCATGGCGTCGGCGCTCTCACGCTCGTATTGGCGAAGCACACTACCAACCACCGCATGAGGATCCTCGCCCTGCCAGTCACGCTTGCAGAGCTCGGCAACAACCTCGGCCTTCAGATCATGCCGGATGAAGCGGTCCGCAAGGCCGGTGAAGATTGCATCGGCACCGTTGAGGCGGGCGCCGGTCAGGCCCAGGAACAGACCGGTGCGGCCGGGCGTCCGGTTGAGGAACCAGCCGGCGGCTACGTCAGGGTAGAGACCGATGGTGATCTCGGGCATGGCAAGCTTCGAGGCTTCAGTCACCACCCGATGGGAGGCGCCCTCCATAATGCCCATGCCGCCACCCATCACGATGCCGTGACCCCAGCACACGATCGGTTTCGGGAAGGTATGGATCAGGTAATCCAGTTCATATTCCTCATTGAAGAACGCCTCACCTTCACTGGCGCCCTGAGGCTCGGTCATGCTGCGATACAGGGCGACGATGTCGCCGCCGGCGCAGAACGCCTTGTCGCCCTCGGATTCCAGCCAGACGGCCTGGATAGCAGGGTCTTCCGCCCAGCGCTTCAGTTGCGGGGTCAGCAACCGGATCATCTCCAGAGACAACGAATTCAGCGTTTTGGGCGTATTCAGCCTGGCCACGGCGATCAGCGCGCCATCGCCGGTTTTCCACTCTTCAAAGATAATGGGTTGATCACTCATAACAGATCCTTGAGCCAGCTTGTTTGGGGCCGGCTTCAGCGGTTTTTCCATTCCGGCTTGCGCTTATCTAGAAACGCGTTCACGCCTTCTTTCTGGTCTTCGGTGGAGAACAGCTCAACGAACAGCTCCCGCTCCATGCGCCAGGCGTCGTCATGGCTGCGACCATCACGGGCGCTCATCACCAGGGTCTTGCAACGGGCCGTGGAAGACGGGCTCTGCTTACACGCCATCTCAGCCAGTTCGAGGGCCTTATCAAGGCTCTGTCCGGTCGGCACAACTTCTTCAACCAGGCCGATTCGCAATGCCGTATCGGCCTTCACCCGTTCTCCGCACAGAATCATCCGCTTGGCCCAGCCTTCACCGACCAGCCAGGGCAGGTTCTGGGTGCCACCGGCGCAGGGCAGCAGGCCAACGCCCGCCTCGGGAAGCGCCATCTGGGCATGCTCTTCGGCGATGCGGATGTCGCAGGCCATGGCGCACTCCAGTCCGCCACCCATGGCATAGCCGTTAACCGCAGCGATAGACACGCCCCGGAAGCGACCCAGGGTTGAAAAGGCCTCGCCGAACAACTGTGCCATCTCATTGGCCCGGGCTTTGTCGCCATCGGCGAAGGTTTTCAGGTCGGCGCCAGCGGAATAGAACTTCTCACCCTGGCCGGTCATCACCAGGGCAAAGATATTCCGGTCTTCGTTCAGTTCCTTGACGATGTTCGTCAGGGCAATCAGTGAATCCCTGGTCCAGGTGTTGGCCGGCGGATTGTTGATGGTCAATACTGCGATGTGTCCGCGTTTTTCGAGCTGGATAAGATCGCTCATGGGGATCTCCTTATTGAATCGCTTCAGCCACGCCGTCATCAAGCAGGCGACGGGCAACAATCAGACGCATGATTTCGTTGGTGCCTTCCAGAATCTGGTGCACGCGCAGGTCGCGCAGGTAGCGCTCAAGCGGGTATTCGCGAATGTAGCCATAACCGCCGTGAAGCTGCAGTGCCTCGTTGACCACCTCGAAACAGGCATCGGTGGCGAAACGCTTGGCCATGGCGCAGTGCAGTGTCGCTTCCGGGTCGGCATTGTCGAGCTTGTAGGCTCCCAGACGAACCATCTGCCGCGCTGCGACCAGGTTGGTGGCCATATCGGCCAGCTTGAACTGCAGAGCCTGAAAAGCTGCCAACGGCTTGCCGAACTGTTCGCGCTCATGCATGTAGTTACGGGCACGCAGCAGAGCCGCCTGGGCACCGCCGAGGGAACAGGTGGCGATATTCAGCCGTCCGCCATCGAGGCCTTTCATGGCGATGGCAAACCCGTCGCCCTCTTCACCAACACGGTTACTGGCCGGAATGCGCACATTCTCGAGGCTGATCATCCGGGTCGGCTGACTATGCCAGCCCAATTTCTCTTCGTTCTTGCCGTAGGAAACGCCATCGGCATCGGCGGGAATCACGAAGGTGGAAATGCCTTTGTAACCGGAATCCGGTGCTCCGGTCCGCGCCATCAACACCAGAATGTCGGTTGCGCCGGCGCCGGAAATAAACACTTTGCTGCCGTTGATCACATAGCTGTCGCCATCGCGCACGGCCTTGGTACGAAGGCTGGCCGCGTCCGAGCCGGCACCCGGCTCGGTCAGACAGTAGGAGGCGAGCCACTCACCGCTGGCCAGTTTTGGCACGATTTCCTGTTTGAGATCGTCCGAGGCAAAGCTGGCTACCATCCAGGTGGCCATGTTGTGGATAGTGATAAACGCAGCGGTGGAAGGACACGCGGCGGCGAGTTCTTCCACGATAACCGAGGTGTCCAGCCGGGACAGACCCATGCCGCCAAGCGCTTCAGGGGTGTACATACCCATGAAGCCCATCTCGCCGGCTTCCTTCATCATATCGACCGGAAAGATATGCTCGTCATCCCACTTCGCCGCGTGGGGCGCCATGGATTTTTCCGCAAACGCACGCGCCGCCTCGCGAAACGCCAGCTGATCTTCGGAGAGGTTAAAGTCCATCGTTACGCTCCAGATAGATAGGGCTTGGCATTGGGTGGAGAAAACAAGGGGCCGGAAACGGGTTCCGGCCCAAATACCCCACCTTCAACGCAATTAACGCAACTGGATAGAGAAGTTGGCTTCTGTGCTGGTCGCTTCACTGGAGAACCAGCGGGAGGTAACCGTTTTGGTTTCGGTGTAGAAGCGAACTGCCTGCTTGCCGTAGGCATGCTGATCACCGTAGAAGGAACCCTTCCAGCCGGTGAAGGAGAAGAACGGCAGGGGCACAGGGATGGGGATGTTCACACCCACCTGGCCTACGTCGATCTCATGCTGGAAGCGACGCGCAGCACCACCGGAGCTGGTGAAGATGGAGACACCGTTGCCGTACGGGCTCTTGTTAACCAGTTCGATGGCATCGCCGAGGGTGTCGGTTTCCACGCAAGACAGCACCGGACCAAAGATCTCTTCGTTATAGATGTCCATTTCGGTGGTCACACCGGAGAACAGCGTCGGACCAACCCAGTTGCCGTCCGGCAAACCGTCTACGGTGCAACCACGGCCGTCCAGCAGCAGCTTGGCGCCCTGGGCTTCGCCAGTCGCAATAAGAGATTCAATACGGTCTTTCGCCTTGGCAGAGATGATCGGGCCGTAGCTGGCACCGGAATCGTTCCACGCACCAGGGCGCACTTTCGCCATGGCTTCTTTCAGCTCGGGAATCCACTGCTGGGCTTCGCCTACAAAAACGGCGACAGAAATAGCCATGCAACGCTGACCGGCAGCACCCACGGAGGCGCCGACCAGAGCGTTGATCACCTGTTGCTTGTCAGCATCCGGCAGGATAACCATGTGGTTCTTGGCGCCGGCGAAGCTCTGTACACGCTTCATGTTGCGAGTGCCGGTTTCATAGATGTAACGGCCCACAGGTACAGAACCTACGAAAGAAACAGCTTTGATGGCTGGATCGGTCAGCAGTACATCAACCTGTTCCTTGCCACCATGAACCACCTGCAGGACGCCCTTGGGTGCGCCAGCTTCCTCAAACAGCTCGGCAAGGCGCATGGGGGTCATCGGATCCTGCTCGGACGGTTTCAGGATAAAGGTGTTGCCGCAGGCAATCGCCATCGGGAACATCCACAGCGGAATCATGGCCGGGAAGTTGAACGGCGTAATACCGGCGCAGACGCCCAGCGGCTGGATCCAGGAGTGGGTGTCCACTTCCCGCGCCACGTTTTCAACGGTCTCGCCCATCATCATGGAGGCGACGTTGGCAGCGTGCTCAACCACTTCAATGCCACGCCAGACATCACCTTTGGCGTCGTCAAAGGTCTTGCCGGTTTCCTGGGCCAGGATTTCGGCGATCTCATCGTGATGCTCTTTCAGCAGAGCCTGGTAACGAAGCATGACCCGGGCGCGCTCTGAAACAGGTACTTCCTTCCAGGTCTTGAACATTTCGCCGGCGCTTTCGATGGCCTTGCGCATTTCCGCATCGGTGGTGCACGGCGCTTTGGCAATAACTTCATTGGTAGCGGGGTTGGTGACGTCGATCCATTCACTGGTTTGGCTATCGACAAACTCACCTGCGAGATACAGCGGTACATTTTTCATGTTGATGTCCCTGTTTGTTGTTGTGCGGGAAGCCGGCCAGAACCTCAGGGTTGCGGCCACGTTTAACTAAAGGCTAGCACGGGATCGACCAAGGGGTGATTGACTAAATTTCGCCCGTAATGGACTATCTTTCGATAAAGCTCAAACAAACAAGACCAGAAATGACCCAAACCTCACAGTGGCCGGTGCCCAAAGACAGCATTCGCTACGTGGTGCCTGAGCCGATCATCCGACTACTCGCGAGCCATCCACTCACCCGGGACTTGTACCCCCTGGCGTTCGGCCATTACCGCCGTGCCGTGGGCCACCACATGCACCGGGAGCACCATCACGACAATCTTTTGATCTACTGCACGGAGGGGCGAGCCTTCCTGAACGTTGACGGAGAGCCTTACACGATGGAGGCTGGCGACCTGCTGCTTTTGCCGGCCGGTGCCAACCACCGCTATACCGCCGATCCTGACAACCCATGGACCATCCACTGGGTGCACTACACCGGGCCACTGGCGGAGGATTTCAGGAATTACATGGGTTTTGACGGCCCGACCCGCATTCGCCATCTGGGCCGGCAACCCCGGCTGCTGGTTGACTTCAATGGCCTGCTATCGGTACGCCAGACCGGCTTCCGGGCCCGCGGGCTGATCCACGCGGCCAACCGGCTTCGGCAACTGTTGGCGGCGGTTCCGATCAACGCTGACGAGACCGGGCACGAACGGCAGGCAGAACTGGAAACCATCCACAACTATATGCGGGAGCATCTGGATGAGCGGATCAGCCTGGAGCAACTTGCTGATCTTGCCGGCCTGTCTCCCGCCCATTTCGCCACCCGCTACCGGGAACAGACCGGCACCTCCCCGATCCAGCACTTCCTGCACCTCAAGGTAGAGCGAGCCTGCCAGATGCTGGATACCAGCAGCCTCAGTTTTGCCGACATCAGCCGACGGCTGGGCTACGACGACGCCTACTATTTTTCCCGGCTTTTCAAAAAGGTAATGGGCCAGTCACCCCGGGACTACCGGCATACCGCCCGGCACTGACCCGTCGCCGGAGGCCAGATTGCGACCTGCCGCTTTCTACGACTTTTGTTGTAGGAGCCAAGGGGTTAGGCTTGGTGTATCGAACGACCAAAAGAGTGAGCTCATGGCCATGTACACCATTGAAATCGATGAAACCTTCGACGTGCCGCGACGACGGGTTTTTGCCCTGTTCGCCGACCACTACCGTTTCGGAAAACTGCTGGGCGCACCAGTGAAGCGTATCAAGGACAGCGACCAGGCCGACCCTAACGGCATTGGTTCCGTTCGCAAGATCGGCATCGGGCCGGTGGGTCTGGAAGAAACCGTGACCAACTTCGAACCGGATTCACTGATCGAGTACACCATCACCAGCATGAGCCCGATCCGGAATCATCTGGGCAGGATACGGTTTGAAGACACGCCCGACGGACACACGCGGGTGAACTACACCATCACCTTTGAAGACATCGTGCCGTTCACCGGGAAGGTGGTCAGCAGCGCCCTGGAACAGGGCATTCGCCGCGGGATCAGACGGGTACCCCGTCTGGCCTGAGGGTCGGCAACTACAAATCGTTACTTGAGGAATATCAGAGAATTGACTTGAGGCAAGAGTTGCCTTTTGTCAATTTTGTAATCTCCGCGCAGCTTGCAATATCCGGCCATTCCGGCCGGATCAAACTGTATTCTGCGGGAGACCGAAATGGCAGCCGAACCCATTGTCCTGTTCGATAACGGACACCACAAATGCCTGATGTTCGATTCCCTGGTAACCGGTGAGGGCGTCCAGTCCAACCAGTTCCTGATTGTCGACGGCAAACACGAAGCACTGATCGACCCGGGCGGAGACCTCACCTATACCCCGTTGTCGGTGGCGGCATCACGCTATATGAACATCCGCGACATGGACTACGTGTTCGCCTCTCACCAGGATCCGGATATTATCGGTGCCATCGACCGCTGGATCGTTCATACCCGTGCCAAAATCGTCACCTCAAAACTCTGGGCCCGTTTCCTTCCGCACCTTGTTTCCAGCTATGTGACCAACCAGCTCAGCGGCAGCGTGTACGATCGCATCATCAGCATTCCGGATGCCGGCGCCAACGTGAAGTTTGGCGAGTCCTACCTGCAGTGCATCCCAGCCCACTTCATGCATTCGGTGGGCAACCTGCAGTTCTATGATCCGGTCTCCAAAATTCTGTTCTCAGGTGACCTTGGTGCCTCCATGGGTGGCGAAGACGACCACCTGCCCGTGAAGGACTTCGACAAACACATCCCCAGCATGATCGGCTTCCACCGGCGCTATATCGCCTCCCAGAAAGTCTGCCGACTCTGGGCGAACATGGTTCGCGACATGGACGTATCGATGATCGTTCCCCAGCACGGCAAGCGCTTCGAGGGACCGGTGATGGTTGATCGCTTCCTGAACTGGGTCAGCGACATGGAATGCGGAATCGACCTGATGACCCAGGACAACTATCGGCGCCCGGTCGATTACGTATAGTCAGAAATGAAGAGGCAGCCACGGGGGCTGCCTCTTCATGGAGAGATGACTGCAGTTACCAGCAATCGTTTACCAGAATTACTGCTTGCCGCCACCTCCTCCGCCGTTCTTTTTCCATTCCTGAGACTTGTTCATTCCATCGCCATTCATCATGCCTTTCTGGCCGTCATTCATCATGCCCCCGCCCTGACCCTTGTTCTGGCCCGCAGCCGTCGGTGGCAGGTTCTCAATATCAACACCACGGGCCCGCGCACGCTCGACCATCCTTTGATGATGTTCCTGACGGTACGCCTGGCGTTGCTCGGGCGTCATCGAACGCATTTGTTCACGGAACTGCTCCCTTTCCCGCTCGGACATCATGCCGTAGCCAGAGATTGGGTAACCGTCCCGATCCATCATCTGGTCCTGCGTTTGTGACTGCAGACGATCCCTTGTCTCATCCATCTGCTGATCCTGGGCAAACGAAGCGGATAAAGGCAGCATGAGAGTCAGGGCCAACGATGCGGAGTATAACGTTGTCAGTTTCATGAGTTCAGTCTCCTTCTCAGCCCGGAAATCCCCGGCTTCGGGAACTGCTGATCAAATCTGGGCGATCCCGCCCTGAGGCGGAAACTCCATGCTTTGAGCATACTCCCGGAGAGACAGAGAGAAAGCTGACCAAAATCAATTCCGGCCCTTCATTAAGTTAATTTCACCAGCCATTCACCTCGGGACAATCCTCTGGCTCGCGATAGCGCGACGCTGGCTCGCTTTCAGCAAGGCCAACAAGAAACTTATGCGCAGTAGGTTGGCCGCTCTCTGCAGCCGCGCTGATCAAACATAGCCCCTCGGCGTTCCTCCCCTGATCATACAATCTCTTGCCCAACATCCAGCGGGCATCGTTGTTGCCTGCCTTTGCAGCCTTTCGATACCAGCCCATCGCCTCGTCTTTGTTCACACCGGTGCCCACCCCCTGGTCATAGGCCTCGGCCACTTCGACCATACTGATCGAATCACCGCTCTCTGCGGCCCGAAGGTACCACTGGAAGGCTTTCTCCTGGCTTTTTTCGACGCCTTGCCCCTGGGCGTACATATTGGCGACATTCAGCATACCCTGGCGACTGCCCTCTTCCGCCAGCGCCAGATACTGGTCGAACGCGGATTCATACTGGCCCATCTTATAGACGACATAGGCATTGAGAACCCGAATCATGTCCCGTGCCACCTGATCCTGATCCCCGTATTCATTGTCCGCAGCCCTGGCAGCCGAACCGGATAGCAGCAGGCACACAGCGAGTGCCCGGATAGCCATTCCCGATAGTCGTTGTCTGTTCATTCTGCCCTCCACCGCCTTTCAGGTTTCCCCTTTACGCTAGCACCGGCTTGCCAGAGGGTCTGTGCATCGAAAGTGCTGTCCTGCCGGCACCTTGGTATCAGCAGATCGTGAAAACGATACCGGAACAGGGGCTAAATAAGCCTGTCCCAAACCGGCAATGTTGAGTAAAATCCGGCCTTTTCCAGAGAACCAAGAGGCAGCGCAGATGGGCAGAGCCTACCAGAACCGCAAAGAATCCATGGCCAAGACGGCCGCGGCGAAAACCAAGGTCTACAGCAAGTACGGCCGCGAGATTTACATGAGCGCCAAGTCGGGAGGCCCGGACCCCCAGGCCAACCTGTCCCTGCGCGGACTGATCGAGCGCGCGAAGAAAGACCAGGTACCCTCGCACGTCATCGAGAAGGCCATCGACAAGGCCAAGGGCGGCGCTGGCGAAGACTATGCAGCTGCTCGCTACGAAGGCTATGGACCGGGTAACTGCATGGTGATCGTGGACTGCCTGACCGATAACCCGAACCGCACCTTCGGGGATGTTCGCCTGGCATTCACCAAGACCAAGTGCAAGATCGGCACGCCGGGTGCTGTGTCTCACATGTTTGACCACAGCGCTATTTTTGCGTTCAAGGGCGAGGATGAAGAAGCCGTTCTTGAAGCGCTCATGGAAGCCGACGTTGATGTCACCGACATCGAGAATGAAGATGGCCTGATTACCGTATTCACGCCAAACACTGAATACGCCAAAGCCCGCCAGTCCCTGGTGGATGCCATTGAAGACATCGATTTTGAAGTGGATGAAATCCAGTTCCTGCCCAAAACCACGACACTGGTTGAAGGTGACGACATCCCCATGTTTGAGAAATTCCTCGACATGCTGAACGAACTGGACGACGTGCAGAACGTGTTCCACAACGCCGAACTGCCAGACCAATAAACAATCCGGGCCTCCGGCCTTGCAGGAAGATAGCACCATGCAACAGAACGCTCCCACAAACCGCAAAGCGCGTGTGGTGGTCCTGAAAACAGGCACCACCTACCCGGACATTCGGGCGAGGTTTGGCGACTTTGACGAGTGGTTCCTGCGCGGGTTGTCAGACGAGCTGGAGATCACCGTTGCCAACGCCGAAGCCGGCGAATTACCGGGGAATCCGGAAGACTGGGACGGCATCGTGGTAACAGGCTCTCCTGCCATGGTGAGCGATAAAGCCGAATGGAGCGAGAACGCGGGGCGTTGGCTGGCAAAAGCCGTCAGAAGCGAAGTGCCGGTGCTCGGTGTCTGCTATGGCCACCAGTTGCTGGCCCACGCACTGGGCGGGGAAGCTGGTTACCATCCGAATGGCCGGGAAACCGGCACCCACGAGGTTGAACTCCTTCCCGAGGCAGCTTCCGATGTCCTGTTCCGGGAGCTACCGGAAAAATTTCCGGCCCAGCTGACACACCGGCAGTCCGTGCTGCGCCTGCCTGAAGGAGCGGTGTTGCTGGGACGCAACCAGTTCGAGCCTCATCAGGCTTTCAGAATTGGTCCCTGCGCCTGGGGCGTGCAGTTCCATCCGGAGTTCACGGACACCATTATGAGCGCCTACCTGAAGGTCCAGGCGCCCGACCTGACACGGGAGGGGCTTGATGCGGAGGCCCTGATCGCCGGCGTAAAGCCAGCGCCGGATGCGTCCTCGCTGCTTTCCCGTTTCAGCAGATTTGTTCAGGATCGGATCCGGTAATTCGCGGGCCAACCGTTAGGGTCAGTCGAGGATATAGGCGGTTTTTTCCATTGCCTGCTCTTCTTCATCGATGAAACGGAACTCATTCCAGCCAATGCGCACCATGTCGTTGCTGTTGAGGCGCTGTCGGTCGGCGACCCGCAGTTCGTTCACAAAGGTTCCATTGGTACTGTTGCTGTCGGTGATGTAGTAATCCACCGTGCCTTCAAGATAGGCATTGGGCACCGCTTCTATCAGGGCGTGCTGGCCGCTCACAGAAATTTCATCGATCTGGATGTCGTTATCCGGGCGCCTGCCAATGCGGGTTTCCGGTCGGCCGAGTTCAAAGGTGTTAACAACAACGTTATCCACCAGTTGCGAAAGCGAAGCCATGTCAGTTTCCTCAATACTCCAACGTCAGTAATACCACAGACACGTTGTCCCCGGCCTCGTTTGCCAGGCCGGCATCAATCAGTGCCTGAACCGTGCGCTCCATGCCGTCACTTTCCTTCAGGATTTCAAGCCACCGGAATTCCGGAACCGAATCGGTCAACCCGTCGGAACACAGCAGTAGTACATCACCCGCATCAAGCGTTTCATGCCGATAACTGGGATCCGCCTGCTCTGCGGCTCCCACTGCCCTGGTCAGGACATTCCGGAACGGTACATTGGGCACATCAGCCCTGGTAATGCTGCCGTCTTCCAGCATATTCTGGACCACGGTGTCGTCTCGGGTGAGGCATACCGCCTGGCTACCGCGCAGGCTGTAACAACGGGAATCGCCTATATGGGCAATGTGCGCCTGGTTGCCGTTCACCCAGGCTACGACCAGTGTGGTGCCCATCTTTTCAAGTCTCGGATCCCCTGAACGGTGGCTTACTATCCGCTCATTGGCCAGCGCAAAAGCCCGCTCCAGATGTTCCTGGATGGCATCATTTGTAGTGTCGGTCGACGCAGCGGCAATCGCCGGCTCCAGGGATTCGATAACGGCGTCAACCGCAAGACGGCTGGCAACCTCGCCCCCCTGATGCCCGCCCATGCCATCGGCAACCACCAGTAACACCTGATCACCGGCATCATTGATCCGCCAGTCGACAACGTCCTGATTCGACTCCCGGACGGCTCCCCGGTGACTCTGGCCGGCAACGTGATATCGCATCAGGACACCTCCTGGCCAGCTTCGCGAACGGCCAGACGACGCACGGCCTCGGCCATGGTTGCGGCGCTGGCAAAGCGCTTGTCCGGCTCGCGCTGAATAGCTTTGTTGATCAGGCGGACCACACCGTTTGGCAGTTCTGCGTTGAACTCGCGGACGCTGCGCGGGCGCTTGTTGAGAATCTGGTAGGTCAGGTTGGCCAGGGTATCGCCCTGATAGGGCGTTTCGCCGGTCACCAGTTTGTAGAGGGTCACACCCAGGCTGTAGATATCAGAGGCTCCGGTTACCTTCTGGCCCTTCAACTGTTCCGGCGACATATATAACGGGCTGCCCATCACCGCGCCGGTGCGCGTTCGCGAGTCATCCGAGATCTTGGCAATGCCGAAATCGGTGATCTTTATGTCGCCGTTGTCCGGATTGAAGATGATATTCCCGGGCTTGATGTCGCGATGGACGATTTTCTGGCTGTGGGCGTAAGCCAATGCGTCCGCCACCCGGGCAACGATATCCAGTACTTTGGGCAGGGGCAGTAACCGACCGGCTCTGCCGAACCCACTCAGTGGACGCCCCTTGGCATAATCCATGGCAATGTAGGCGAGGTCTGCCTCCTCACCCACGTCATACACGGTAACGATAGCCGGGTGACTCAGGCGGCCAGCGGCTTCCGCCTCCCGGAAGAATCGCTCCTTGAGATCCTGCAGCTGGCCATCATCGAACGCCTGGTAGCTGAGGGTTTTGATGGCAACGGTTCGGGCAATCTTCGGATCCTTGCCCAGATAGACCACGCCCATGGCACCACGGCCAATCTCCCGCTCGATCTCGTACCTTCCCAGAGTCGGGCGGCTCACTGACGGTTCCGGCATCAACAGGGTGCGGGTATTGTCGAAACTGCCAGCCTGCATCAACGAGTTATCCGGCGCGAGCTTTTCCAATGCTGCCAGCCTCGCGGTGGTATCCCGAAAACCCTTCTTGCGCTCCTGGATACTTCGATAGGTGCTGACGGCCTTGTCGTACTGGCGCTTGCGCTCCTGCTGAATGGCGATGTCGTAGCGCAGCTCGAGCTCACTCTCACACTCGGGGCAGCCATTGAGCGCCTCAACGGCATCGTCGGTGTGCCCCTGCTGCAGAAACACTTTGGCCAGTTTCAGCCGCGCATCGCGGACATTGTCGGTCAGTGCACGGATGTGTTTGCGGGGCTGCAGCCAGAACAGCATCACCACATAACCGACCACCAGCAACGTGAGCACCACGCCGAACGGCACCCAGGCGTTGCGGTAGAACATCAAAGCCGCCTGGATCACCACGAGCGAGCCACCAAGCAAAAGAGTGACAGGCAGAGAAACGGCTGCGCCCATCGCCGGAATTGCAAGCACCAGATACAGTGCCGCAATTGCCAGCCCGGCGGTCACTGCCATGTCGGACCAGAGTGGTTCCGAAAGCCCCCGATCAGCCATAGCCGGCCCGAATGCCTCCTTGGGGACAATCGTGGCCGGGGTAGCGCCCTCTGGTACGCCGAGGATACTGAACAGCGCCCGGTCGGCCCAGCCAACGAGGGCAAGCTGGTCTCCCGACAGGGCAAACACGGCGGCCAGAACGAGAATAACAGCCCGCAGACTGAACAGGCGCGGTATGAAAGAGAGTATGGCGTTCACAGGCAACTTTGTTATAAATGGTTGATCTGACTAGTTTAGAAAGCGTGACGGAACTGCGATACAACTACCGGAGTGTTTTTTGTAAGTGTTTGTTTACCTGAGAGAGAGGTCACGTATAGTTATGCCGTCGTTTACCTCAGGGATGATGGAAATACACACATGACACTGAAGTTACTGATTCTTCTGCTGTTTCTCACCCTGGCCGGCATCGGCCTTTACCACACTCAAAAGCCACTGCCGCCAGGCATCAGCTATCGGGGAACCACGGTGTCGCTGGAAGAACCCGTCCTGCTGACAGACGTCACCCGTCACTATCAGGACGGCCGGGAGGAGCGAGACCATGAAATCTTCAACGAAGTGTTCCGGCTTATCGGACAGGCCAACGAGTTCATTCTCATCGACATGTTTCTGTTCAACAGCACCGGACCGGATGATGTAGCCCACCGCCCCCTGGCTCGACAGCTGACAGAAGCCCTGCTGGCCCGGAAAGCGGAGAAACCGGAGTTATCCATTACGGTGATCTCCGACCCACTGAACACCATGTATGGCGGCACTACCTCACCCTGGTTTAAAGCCCTGCGCGATGGCGGCATTCCGGTTGTGGAGACCGCGCTTGGCCCGCTACAGGACAGTAACCCGATCTGGTCTTCAATCTGGCGGCTGTGTTGTCAGTGGTTCGGCAACAATTCAGACGGGGGCTGGCTGGACAACGCCCTGGGCACCAAGCCCGTTACCATTCGCAGCTATCTTGCCCTGCTGAACTTCAAGGCCAACCACCGCAAGCTTGTGATCGCGGATGAGGAAGGTTCCCTGAGAGCCATTGTCACCTCGGCCAATCCCCATGACGGCAGCAGCCGGCACAGCAATCTGGGATTGAGTTTCAAAGGGCCGGCGGTCATGGATCTGCTGAAAAGCGAGCGGGCCGTTCTGGCCATATCCGAAGCGGACACCAGCCTGATCGATGAACGGATCAGCCAGGCTTCCGACATCACGGTGGAAGCCGGTACACCCGAAATGCCCCAAATAGCGGTGCTGACCGAATCAGCCATCCTCAACCAGGCGCTAACAATGATCCGGGGTGCCGCAGAGGGCGATCAGCTGGACCTGGCCATGTTCTATCTCTCCCATCGCGAGATTGTCGAAGCCCTGATAGGCGCGGCCAAACGGGGTGTGGAGCTGCGGGTTCTGCTTGATGCCAACAACGAAGCCTTCGGCCATCAGAAGAGTGGCATTCCGAACCGGCAGGTCGCCATGGAACTGGTCCGGGCAGGCATTCCCGTCCGTTGGTGTAATACCCTGGGCGAGCAATGTCACAGTAAGCTGTTGATGTTGGCAAAAGAGAACGGGGAAACAGAACTCATGCTGGGATCGGCGAATTTTACCCGGCGTAATCTTGATGACCTGAACCTTGAAACGGATGTGTGGGTATCGGTGGCAGAGGACTCGCCGGTTGCCACCGGCGCCCGGCGTTTCTTTAACGAGCAATGGCAAAAAGGCCCTGGCGACGATCCGGTAATGAGCCTGCCCTACGAGCACTGGGCCGACGAATCCAGACTTCGCTACTGGCGCTACCGGATTATGGAGGCCACCGGCCTGTCGACCTTCTGAACATAACAGGACAAAGCCATGACAACACCCGTCCATGCCCGCCCTATCTCAGAGCGAATCGACTGGCTGATGGACCTCAGCCGGGCCCACTCAGTCAGTTTCTGCAGCCCGGAGAATCATCTGGCCAGGCAGCGCTATCTGGCGGAACACAACACCCAGATCATTGCCATGAAGTGCATGGACGGCCGCATTCACCTGCCCTACGTGACCCAGACACCACTTGGCGTCATTCATCCGTTCCGGAACCTCGGCGGTATCTTTGAGCTTGGCTGGCCCTACCTCGGTGATATGCTGGCCGATACGGTCCAGCAGGCTGTCAGCCAGGGTCGGCGGGTACTGATCATCATCACCTACCATTACTCAAAAGGCTCGCGGGAGAGGGGCTGTGCCGGCTTTGACTGTGACCGTGAGGCGGCCATGAATCATGCCTTCCAGATCAGGAGTCAGGTTGAGAAGCTTTTTGGCACCGGCCACCGAACGGTCTATCCGCTGGTGTGTGGCTTCGAGAGTGATGAGGATGCATTGGTTCTCCACGGCAGCCCCGAGCAAACACTGGACCTGTCCACCGTTCCAGTATCAAGACTGGGGGACATGACCGCCGAAATCGCAGCCCTTTGTCCAGATATGCCCGAGCCGGTTCAGCGAGATTTGCTACCTCTTGTTGAGGGCAATATCCGGCACGTCAACGAAATTCGGCAGTTCGATCGCGAACTGAACATAGAGCACCGGGAGTGGGTAATCTGCCTCGGCAGGGGTTTTGATTTCCTGCACGCGCCGAACGTGGCCCTGATCATTGGCCCCTACAGTCCCGATCTGTCCCACCCTATCCGCCAGGCCGCGGGGATTATCAAGAAGAATATGGACAGCGGCCGGATTCCGGACGATGGCTTCCTGCTGCTGTGCTCTGCGCCCTACCAGGAGCCGGGTACCCAGAAGGCCAGGGCGGAACTGAAATCTGCGTTCCTGGCGGACTTCGGCGCTACTGTTATCCGGGAGGCCTTTCCTGAACTAGCGACCAGAATGGTCACACGCTCGGCTATACTTCACTGGCCCGAGCGAAAGCTTGAAGTCCGTGGATCCTGAACATTTTGTATGTTGAGGGAACTCAACAGGCTGTTCTATCGTTGGGGTAATGCAACTTGACTGAACACATCAGCCACACTGGAAGTAGCCAATAACAGGAGTGAACCATGTCAGGCATTCGCAAGCACCTGAAGTACGTTTCTTTTTTCATGGCCATGATGATGGCACTTGGCTCAGTCTGGTCAGCCAGCGCAACCGCCGGCATGGTTGGAACCGGCGAGATGATCGGGCAACAACAGGTTCAGCTGGATCGACAGGAGCTGATCAGCATGCTCGACAGGCAGGATGTCCAGGCCAAGCTGGCAGACCTGGGCGTCAGCCAGGACCAGGTCAAGGAACGCATCCAGAACCTCACACCGGCGGAACTGGCCGATTTTGAACGTCAGCTCGCCGAAGCCCCTGCAGGGCAGGATGTGGTCGGCATCATCGTGTTGTTCCTGCTGGTATTCATCATCACCGATATGCTTTGTGCCACTAACGTCTTCCCGTTCGTGAACTGCATCCGATAGCGGCGGGCAGTGACCGTCCTGTTTTTCACACTTAAAGCCATGTCCGGCAGGCTGACCACGTTGTTACTAATCAGCCTGCTGGCGGGCTGCGCAAGCACCCCTGAATGGCCCGTTCCGGGAACTGACCAACCCTCCAGGCCCGACCAGATTACTCTGGACGATGTGCCTTTCTATCCCCAGGAAAAGTACCAATGCGGTCCTGCCTCACTGGCCATGATGCTCAACAGCCAGGGGCTGCAGACCGACCCGGACATCCTGAAAGAGCTCGTTTATATTCCCGGCCGTGAGGGATCGCTACAGGTCGAAATGGTGGCCGTCGCCCGGGCACACGGCATGCTGGTTTACCCTCTGGAGAAAGAACTTGAAAGCCTGCTGAGCGAGGTTGCCTCGGGCAACCCGGTGCTGGTAATGCAGAACCTGAGGTTTGGCTGGTGGCCCCAGTGGCACTTTGCGGTTGTCATCGGCTATGACGCCGGGGAGCGAGACCTGATACTCCATACCGATACCCGCAAGCGTGAGGCCCTTGATCTGGAGGTGTTCAGCAATACCTGGAGGCGGGCAGACAACTGGGCCGTAACCATTCTTCCCCCGAACCAGGTGCCTGCCACCGCAAAACCACTCCGCTTTCTGCAGTCGGCTCATGACCTCGAGACAACCGGCCGAACCACCGCCGCCGGCATTGCCTATGAGACGGCCGAGACCACCTGGCCAGACCAACCGACGGCCACTATGGCCAGAGGCAACCTTGCATGGCAGCTGGGCCGCCAAAGCGAAGCAAAGGAGCATTTCCTTCGCACGGTGAAACGATTTCCGGAATTCGCCGAGGGCTGGAACAACCTTGCTTTCGCACTGCAGGCAAGCGGCTGTGCCAGCGCAGCAAAGCAGGCTGCAAGCTGTGCGGCCTCTCTGGCACCGGATCGTTTCGGTCAGTCGGAATTACTGGATCATGACGGCGCCACATCCGCAGAACACTGTCCTGCACTACTACCCGAGTGCTCGCGGAAAGAGCCCTAGGCTGGCTTCCGGAAGAGCGCCACATCCTTTCTCGGTATCTCCAGTTCCCAGCCGAACCGGTCGGCGAGTAGCTTGAACGTGGATTCCCGGTAGAAGACCACATGGGTTGGGTCACGGCGATAATGCCAGTTGTCGAACCGGTCATCGTCGGTCTGGAAGCAGGTCATCACGCCCAGCCAGCCCCCGGGCCTGAGCATTCGATCAAGGTCCCTGAAAACCCCGGCGGGCGCGTAAAGATGCTCCACCACTTCGGTACAGGTTATGAAATCGTAGGTTTGATTGAGGGCCACTGCTGAGGGATAAAAGTAGGGATCGTAGAGACTGACTGCCATGCCTTCCGTCTCAAGCATCTGCGCCAGTGCCGGGCCGGGGCCGCATCCAAAATCCAGGCCGCTGGCACCCGAAGGCAGACGATCAAGCAGGGGCTCTGTCAGTTTCGAGAGAAATTTCCGGTACCCCGGATCAGACGGGTCGTTGTCGTGAAGTTGATAGATTTCCTGCTCCTGCTCAGGCGACAACCGGCAGGAGGCATCCATCACCGTGGCCTCGCAAACATCACATCGAAGGTAGCGCTGGGCCTTCACCACCCGGAAATCCGAGAGACTGCCCTGATCGCACACCGGACAAAGACTCACTCTTTCACCTCGGATCAAGTCCCGCGGCCGCCCTCATACGAGCATCGAGTTCCCGGGCGTCAATTTGATCGGACGCTATTATCTCAGCCCGGCTATCGGCTTGAGGTTCACCCTGAACTACGGTCAGTGCGCCATCAACCACATTGAGCGCCCGCCAGCCGTCGGCGGTGTTAACGACCGCCTTGAAGCGAACAAAAGCCGAGTCCATGGCCATCACCAGCAATGCGTTCTCATCCAGAATCAGTTCCGGATGGATCCGCCAGCCGACACTGAAGTGCCCCTGCCCCTGATTGGTGATCTGCTGCCAGGGCTCGTCATCAATGGCGGGTGCCGACGAGGCGGTCTTTTGGTGGTGGTGATGGTGAGCATGCGGATCGGTCACCGGCAGCGCATCTGACTGGCCATCCAGCCATCCCGGTGCAAGCTGTCCGAACCGCGTGTGGTGGATCGCGCGCTTGGCGGGCTCCAGCTGTGCCGCCCAATCGTCGAAATGGATCAGCTGTTCGGGGGTGCAAAGATCGGTCTTGTTGGCAACGAGAATATCCGCCGCAGCCACCTGATCCCGGAATTGAACATTGCCGAGCACCTTCGGCTCTTCGAGCCTCCGGGGGTCCACCAGGCAGATCACCGGGCCCATGGTGAGCACATCGCGGTAGTGCTCGCTGGTCAGGGTTTCCAGAATCTGCGAGGGGTGACCGAGCCCGGTCGGTTCAATCAGCAGCCGATCCGGCTTTGCCTTGTGAATCAGCTGGTTCAGCCCTATCTGCATTGGCAGGCCGGCAACGCAGCACATGCAGCCGCCGGGTATTTCCTTGATGAAGGCACCTTCCGTCTGCAGCATGGCACCATCAATGCCTACCTCGCCGAATTCATTGACCAGAACCGCCCAGACCTCGTTTTCCGGTTTGCTTTTCAGAAGATCCAGAATGGCGGTCGTTTTACCGACACCCAGAAAACCAAGAATAAAACTGGTAGGAATAGGTTGCGTCATGGCGCCGGAGGCACTCCTTTGAGAATTAAAATGTTATACTATAACAATTTATCCGCCAGGACGATCCTGCTTCAGAAACATACCGACGGCCTTATCCGACAGAAGGGCATGAGCAAGTGCCGGATAGGGCAGATAGTGAACAAACAGGGTGGCGAGGGTGACGGCATCCATGCCGGCATCCAGGAACATCCAGGCCCCAAAAGCGACGAACAGGGCACCCAGAAAACCGCCATAGATCCACAACGCCCGTGAACGTTCCTCCGGCATCGGCAAACGCTCAAGAGTCCGGGCGACTGAGAAACTCATGTAGACGGCAATCAGGGCAGCAATGACCAGTGAGGCCAGCAACCCGGTAAATCCGATCAGATACCGGAACAGGTAGTTGGACAGGAAGAACAGGGCGATGCAGGTTACGGCAACAATGGTGATGCGTGTCTTTTCCATGGCGGCTCAGGATTTGTTGGTTTTATGGATAGGCGCAAAGAATGGCAGAGACGCCCGGAAAGAACCACCCCTGCTGCGACCGGGGTTCCAGACTGATATGATGCCCGACATTCCCACTGGCAACCGGACACCCGATGACTTCTGGCACTTCCACCCGGCTCAACAAATACATCAGCGAAAGCGGCATGTGCTCCCGCAGGGAGGCCGATCGCTATATCGAGCAAGGCAACGTCTACATCAACGGCAAGCGCGCGACTGTCGGCGACCAGGTGCTTCCGGGAGACACGGTCAAGGTGAACGGCCAGGTGATCGAGCCACGGGCGGAAGAGGACCTCGTGTTCATTGCCCTCAACAAACCGGTAGGGATTGTCAGCACCACCGACAGCGCCGAGAAACACAACATCCAGCGTTTTGTCGGCCACAGCGAACGTATCTTCCCGATCGGACGCCTGGACAAGGACTCTCAGGGCCTCATTTTCATGACCAGCAACGGCGACCTGGTCAACAAGATCCTGCGGGCGGGCAACAACCACGAAAAGGAATACCTGGTTACGGTCGACAAACCGGTAACCGCCGAATTTATCGAGGGGATGGCTAATGGCGTTCCTATCCTCGGCACGGTCACCAAAAAATGCAAGGTGTCCCGCGAGTCGAAATATGTCTTCCGGATCACCCTGGTTCAGGGCCTCAATCGCCAGATTCGCCGGATGTGCGAGTATTTTGGCTACGAGGTTACCAAACTGGAACGTATCCGGATCATGAACGTGAGCCTGAAAGGCCTTGCGGTGGGCCAGTGGCGGGACCTGAGCGAGAAAGAGCTGGCCGGGCTGTTCGATGCCATCCGGGATTCGTCTTCCGAGGCACCGCCCAGCTCTGGCAAGCCGGCCAAAAAGAAGCCCGGACCCAAGGCCAGACCCAGATCCAATCGCAAGGGCGGCGCCCCGGCACCGGGAAAACCTGGCGGTGCTCACCGGCCGGGCCCGAAAGGCAAACCGGCGCCTGGCAAGAAACCCGCCTCAGGCAAACGCCCAAAAGGCGGCAAGCCAAGACAGAAGAGCGTTAAACGGTAACCGGGGCCGTCTGCCTCGGCCTACTTTTTCACCCACTTGCCGTCGATTTGTACCCACTGGCCTGCTGGTGTTTTCTCGATAGCCTTCTTGCCCGCAACGGTCTCCACCTGGGTGACCGGAATGTTGTGTTTCTCGGCGATACGCTTGTACTCATCCCGACGTGCGCTGTTAATGGCTTCCACCACTTCCTTCGCCTGCCCTTCGGCACGCACCACGTCCAGATAGCCTGTCGGTGTTTCCCCGACCAGCCCCTGCTGCTTGACCGAATCCAGTTTCTCCTTGGCTTCGTCCAGCCCCATGGCAAGCACAGAGGCACTGATACCAAACGCCAGAACCAGCGCAAAGATCTGCATCAATCGTTTCATCTTCAACCCCTTAAACTTTCCGGACCCAGTCAGAACAGACCCTGCTCGCTGAACAGGTCGTCCACTTCCTTATCCACTTTCACGTAGATTTCGTGCTGGATTTTCACGTTCAGGTTGACCGTAATCGGCTCCTTCGGTGCCGCCATCTGCACTGTCGGTGTGCAGGCAGCCATTGCCAGCGGCAGCATCGCTATCATCAGTGTTCTCGCCAAAGGCGCCCTTTCAGGCCACCGAGGCCGCAACGGTTTTCTCATGGTGCTGTCTCCTCACCGGATTCCTGCAGCAACTCCCGGACACGTTTGGTAACGGCTTCATTAACCCTGCCACTCAACTGCAGACTGGTAAGCAGCGCGGGAATGTCTTCCTCAAGATTGATATTGAGTACCACCGGCTGCCCACCCCTGAGCTCCGGGTTCTTGCCCTCAAGTCGAAGGCCAAGGGTTAACTTACCCTGTTCATCGTAGTCTATCGTGCTGTTAAGCACTGAATAGTGAAAGTTTTGCAACGCCTGAACCACGACGTCCATGGCCTGGTTACCACCGAGCATCGCCTGGAGCTTGTCCGCCGGCAGCTGTAGGCGTCCCCCCGGATCGATCGCTGAGACACTTCCCTGACTTACCTGCACGCCATCGCTGCTGATACCCAGAGGGATTCGCCCGCGAAGAAGCCCGCTCCCTGAGAGTCCCTCCGCCGGGTACACCTCCATCAGCCGGCTAAGGGAGACATCCTCCACTTCCACAGGGATGCGGCCAGAGCCACCTTCCAGCCCGTACACCGCAGGTGGAATCCTGAGTGCACCTTCCAGGAACCGGGCTCTGGCCTGCTGAACCTCCAGGCTGCCCGCCAGCAGTTCAGTCACCGGCGCGTTGTAATCCCCCGAGAAACGAACCGAGCTGACCGGAATGCCGGGATTGATCTCGCCAACGGTCATGTCCCTGAAACTGGCCGTAATCTGTGAGTTTTCCAGCGATCCCCTCACCCGACCGGTGAGCCCGGACACCGCAGTGCGATTGAAAACACCACCAACATCCTGCAATTGAGCATTACCACTGGCCTTAAGCTCACCGCCCTCGCCGGTAGAGAATTCCATCGACAAACGGGCATTGCCAGAATCGACTGTCAGAAGATCCGGCCACCCGGCCAGGGTTTCTGCCAGGGCCCGAACGCCCTGTTTACCGTCGATAAAAGACTCTATGGCAACCGAAACGCCGCCATCGGGATCAAGCTGGATGTCGAGATCGGCCGTGAGGCCGGACGCAGAAACCAGCGCTCCCTGGACCCTGAGATCAGCCAGACGGCCAGCTACCCTGCCCTCGAAGTTCCACGCCTGCGGCACAAGCATCGGATGCTCCACACGAGTGGCAGCAACGGCGATGTCGCCATCGATCGCAATGCGTTCTGCCCAGGTGCCCGACCCGCCATAGTCGAAAGTAACGGTGGAATTGCTGAGGTCTGTCCGCAGCGTGTTGAGTTTCAGCGGCTGCTCCGCCCCGGTATAGGCCAGATTATCTGTCACAATCAGGGAGGAAGGGGCGAATTCGATGGTCGCGGAATCACGGTTGGCGGTCACAGAGGGCCTGATATCAGCCTGGCTTCCCGTGACTTCCCAACCACCGGACCGGATATCCGGCAATGCCATGCCCATCGAGCCCTGCTCAATGGCAAAAGACCAGCCTGCGACCGCCAGCGGCCAGGCCACCAGAGCCAGGCCACCGGCCCATAGAAGCATGCGCGTTATGCGCAAGGGGTTTGCAGACCCTTTACCGGGCAAAACGACACTCCTGTCGACTCAGTTCACTCACCACGCCAGGTCACGCTGTATAGATCGTGTCGGCGGTCCTGCAGGTTTTTTACGGTACCACTGTTGCGAGCGGTGATCAGCACCTCCGGACGAAGATCAGCAAAGGCAACAGTCTCCACGTTGGGTTCCGTATCGGCGGCGATGCCATCCCGGGCAAAGGGAAAATCACATGGTGTGAGAATACAGCTCTGGCCGTACTGGATTTCCATGTTCGGCACATTCGGCAGATTGCCTACGTTGCCGGACATCACCACGTACACCTGGTTCTCCACCGCCCGGGCCTGACAGCAGTAACGCACCCGCAGGTAGCTTTGCCGCTCATCGGTGCAGAAAGGCACGAAGATGATATGCACGCCCTGGTCCACCAGGTGGCGGGTTAATTCCGGGAACTCCGCGTCGTAGCAGATCAGCACACCAATGGTGCCGCAGTCGGTCTCGATCGCGCTGACCCGGTTGCCGCCCTGAACGTTCCACCAGAACGCCTCGTTGGGTGTTGGATGGATCTTGGGCTGACTGAAGACCTGGCCATCCCTCAGAAACACATACGCCATATTCCGGATGGTGCCGTCTTCCTCACGGACTGGCGTTGAGCCGGCGACAATATTGATGTTGTGGCGCAGAGCCAGATCCCGCATCAGTTCGCGATAGCGCTCCGCGTAGTGGGTGACTGCGGCAAAGGTCTCGGCGGGGCTGCCCTTGCGGGCTTCAATGGAAAGCAGCTGCAGGGTGAACAGCTCCGGAAACACCACAAAATCGCCTTTGTAGGTGGATACAACATCCACGAAATAGCGGACGATCTCGCTGAATTCGTCAAAAGACCCTACCGGGCGTTGCTGGTACTGAACCGTGCCGATTCGCACGGTATCGCGCATGCGCTGACCATAGCGTTTCCTGCGCCCGTTTTTCTCGGTCTGGGGTACTTTCGGATTTCGCCAGACCAGATGAATACCGTAGCCCATGGAATCGTGGTCGGCGTCCAGGTAATGCGGAATGATGCCGTGCACCTCGAAGCCCTGATGAAGCTGGAACGACAGCACCGGGTCCTTCTGTTCCTTGCTCTGGATGGCTTCGACGTATTCTTCAACGCTAGTGAATTTCTTCAGCCGCTGGCGCAGGCTCGGCAACCGCCCGGCGAATACCACACCCTGCAGATTCAGGGCCTGGCATAACTGCTTACGCTCGTTGTACAGTCGCTCCCCGATGCGGTAGCCGCGGCATTCCGGATCAACACACACCTCCATGCCATATAGCCAGTCACCCTCGGGATCATGGCGCGATGCGTAGCCGTTACCGGTTATAGAGGTCCAGTCGTGGGCGGACAAAGCGATCTCTTCGGCAATCCGAAACGTGGCACAGTAACCCACCACGGTGTCGCCCAGCATGGCGACAAACTGGCCATCGGGAAAGGTATTGATCTGCCCGGTCAAAGGCCCCTTGGTGTAGCCATACATGCCAGTGCCTTCGTAAACGCGGCGGCTGAGCTGGATGATGCCAGGGATGTCCGCCAGCGTGGCATTGCGGACGTACAGGCGCTGATCAGGATCGGAAAACGGGGGACACATAGACACCTCAGGAAAGGCGTTGATTTGGTTCCATCTTTGGTGCGCTGACGGTGTTTCGTCAAGACAAATCCGCTAACCGCCATTCCTCAGGGGGAAGCGCTCAATCACGGAATACACGGAACCATCGGGGCCAGGTTTGCTTTCGAAAAGCACAAATTCAGTAACCTGGAACTGGCCGAACCCAGAGTCACCATATTCAACCAACAAAGGTTCAACAGAACCCGCCTGGCGTTTGAAACGAGCCAGGGTGATGTGCGGGCGAAACACCCGACTTTCGGCGCCAAAACCGAACTTCTCCATCCGCGCCCCGAGAGTCTTGTTAAGAGCAGCAACCGGCGCCTCCGGTTGAACACCGGCCCAGAGATTCTTCGGTCTCTGGGGCTGACCGAAACAACCCACGCCGGCAACGTCGAGCAGGAAGGGCTCCGACTTGATGCTGCGGGCAGAACCGGCAAGGGCTTCAAGATCTTCCTGGCTCACCGTCCCCAGAAACAGGAGGGTGATATGCAATTGCGCCGCGCCCTGCCATTTTGCGCCCGGCACCGCAGACCGGACCTTCAGCAACCGGTCCTTGATCTCAGGCGGAAGCTCCAGTCCGAAGAAAAGCCGGGGCATACCGGCTTACTCAACCTTGGGCGTGGGCCGGACAAGAATTTCATTTACATCCACATGTGCCGGCTGCGCCACGGCATACATGACCGCATTGGCAATGTCTTCCGGCTTCAGTGCGTGGCCAGGACGTTCATCAAAGAAGGGCGTGTCCACCATGCCCGGCTCGATCAGGGTAACGCGGATACCAGAGCCCCGAAGCTCCTCACGAACACCATAGCCAATGGCGGTTACCGCCCACTTGGTCGCACTGTACATGGAACCGGGGATGGTGGCGCGGCCTGCCGCAGAGCCAGTCAGTAGCAAGTGGCCCTTGCTCTCTCTGAGCGCTGGCATGCAGTGTTGAAGGGTAAGACCGACACCGTAGATATTGGTAAGAATCATATCCTTCCAGACCTCGGGGTCGGCGCCGCTGAAGCCGCCCGGCTCACCACCGCGGCCAGCATTGGCAAACACTGCATCAATGCGACCGAAGGTCTTCAGTGCCTGATCGACCATGTTCTTCTGGTCATCACCGCTCTGGACGTCGCACTGGACCGTCAATACTTTTTCTTCGCCACCCAGCTCCTGTTGCAGGCCTTTGAGCTTGTCTTCGGAACGCGCGGCCAGTACCAGCCGATACCCCTGTTTCGCCGCCGCTCGCGCTGTCTCTGCGCCAATACCCGATGACGCGCCGGTGATCAGCATTACAGGTTGATCTGCCATAGGATTCTTCTCCTGTTGCTTGGAAAGTGTGACCAGGGCTACGCCCGCTGACAACAGATCGATCAGTCAGTAGATCTGCAGGAGGATGAGAGCGATGATGGCCAGGGCCAGCAGAAACCAGCGGGCGTAGTGGTCAGGGCGGTCCTCCTCATCACTGGCAGCGCGGCTGACACTGCCGCCTGACGTCTCTTCATACTCTGACACCAGTTGCCGTGCCCGGTAGAGATCCTCGTCATCAACATGAACGTTGCTGAAACCCGCAGCACCGATCTCACCCAAGGCACCCTGGAGATAATGGCCACCGACATGGGCTTCAATACCGTTGGCTTCCAACAGACCAGCCACAATATGGGCCTCGGTAATGTCTCGCGCCCGATAGGCAATTTGCAACACGCGACTCCTTCTGTGACCGTTCCGGGCAGAACCGGGACAAATCTGCGAGTATCATCTGAAGGATAGTTCGACCTGCCCGGTGGGGCCAATAACATACGGAAGACCCATGCTCTGGATTATTCTTGCCATCATCGTGTTTATTGTTGCCGCAACACTGCTTCTGTTCCGGCTTGAGGATCTGTCCCATCTGGACCGGAATGATTACCCGGTACAGGACGCAACACCCAGCGAAGCCAACCGGGAAGTGCTGGGGCGCATCCGCGAACTGGGACAATCCTCGAAAGGCCTCCGCGGCAAGGCGCGGCTGATGGCACTGCGCAAACACATGGACGGGCTCAGTGAAGGCGTTGAACTGGCCTCTGAACTGCGCCATTGCGACTCGCCACGCGGTGAATGGGTTCTCGCCCCGGGCTGCGATACCCGCCGCCGCATCCTGTACATTCATGGCGGCGCCTGGGCGGCTGGCAGCCCCAGAAGCCATCGGGCCATTACCGACCGGTTATCGCAGATAACCCGTGCCGCAGTGTTTGCGGTGGATTACCGGCTGATGCCGGAGAACCGGTTCATGGACGGTGTCCGGGATTGTCGCGAGGCTTATAAATGGCTACTGAAACACGGGCCCGACGGTGCCGAGCCGGTAGATTTCATGGTGGTCGCCGGGGATTCTGCCGGGGGCAGTCACACCCTGGGGTTGATTGCCTGGATACGGGATAACGGGCTGCGCCAGGCAGACGCCGCCATCGCCTTCTCACCGTCTACGGATCTGACCCTGACTGCCCCGAGCAATCGCAACAACATTGGTACCGATCCCCTGCTGGGGCCGGCCTTTGGCGGGTTATCAAAAATCCCCCTGCCAGTCATCTGGTGGGCAACACTGGCAGCGTTTCGGGTTTCTCCTACCAGCCCTGTTGCCTCACCACTTCGAGGCGACCTGAAACACCTGCCGCCGACTTTGATTCATGCCAGTGATACCGAGATGCTGCTGGACAACGCCCGGCGTTACGCAGCACGGGCCGAAGCCGCAGGCTCTCCGGTGACCCTGCACACGTGGCACGGCATGGTGCACGTATGGCAGATTTTCGTGCCCTTGCTTCCGGAGGCGGACGAGGCCTTCGACGACATCAAGGCGTTCCTGGAGCAACTGGAGTCTCAAGGCGAGGCACAGGCTTCGGCTTCGGCTTAAACCTGAACCTTTCCTCGCAACGCCTTGGTTTTGCCTTTTTTGGTTTTCTTGTCCACCCGCTTGCGCTGGGAGGAGCGGGTAGGCTTGGTGGGCCGGCGTGCCTTGCGGGGTTTGACCGCCTCCTGGATCAGCTCTTTCAACCGCTCCAGGGCGTCTTCCTTGTTCAGTTCCAGGGTGCGAAAGGATTGCGCCTTGATGATCAGCACGCCCTCCTTGCTGATGCGCTGGTCATTGAGCGACATCAGCCGTTCCTTGTAAAAAGGCGGCAACGAGGAGTTCGGGATATCGAAGCGCAGGTGCACGGCGGAGGCGACTTTATTCACGTTCTGGCCACCGGCACCCTGGGCCCGGATCTGGGTGATTTCGATCTCCCAGTCGGCAAGTTCAACAGCGTTGGATAATTTCAGCATCTGCTAAGGTTAACAGAATACAGAACAGCGGGCTTTCGGCAGCGGGATTCGAGTAAGGAACAACCAACGACCATGTGCGGACGATTCACCTTTTATACACCGCCGGACACCCTGATCCTCGAGTTTTTTCCTGAGGGCATGGAAGTGGACGGGCATTTTGATCCCAGCTACAACATCCCTCCCGGCACAGGCATTCCCATGATCCGGAAAACCATGACCGGCAGCCTGATCATGGCCCACTCCCACTGGGGGTTCCGCCCGGCCTGGGCCGATGAAAAAGCCCCTGCCCCGATCAATGCCAGGGCGGAAACAGCGGCGACATCAAAATACCTCCGGGACGCCTTTGCCCACCACCGCTGCCTCATACCTGCCAACGGCTGGTACGAATGGCAGCAGACGGAACACGGCAAGGAACCCCACTACATAACACCAGTGGATTCCGGGAAGTATCCGGCGATTTTCTTCGCCGGCCTCTGGACTCCGCGAGAAGGTGACGAAACCACCGTTTGCGCCATCATCACCGAACCGGCCAGCGAACACCTGAAGCATATCCATGACCGTCAGCCCGTGGTGCTTGATCCGGCCTGCCTGAGGGACTGGCTGAATCCGGAAATTTCAGACCGGTCTCAGGTGCGGTCGGTCACCCATCGCCTGGATCCTGAACAGCTGAAAGCCGTTCCCGTTTCGCCGGAGGTGAATAATCCCAGGCATAACTCGCCGGACCTGATCCGGGAGACCTGAGGCCTGTAGTAATCCTCTAATACCCGCCTCACCACTGACGCTGCTACTGTTTCTGGACTTGGCATGACAACCACAAGGAGACAGCCATGAGCGGGAAGAAGATTCTGATGATTACCGGTGATTTCACCGAAGACTACGAAACCATGGTGCCGTTCCAGGCACTGCAGGCCGTTGGCCACACGGTTCACGCTGTATGCCCCGACAAGAAAGCCGGCGACACGGTTGCCACGGCCATTCATGATTTCGAGGGTGACCAGACCTACAGCGAAAAACCAGGGCACCGATTCGCCCTGAATGCGGATTTTGAAGGACTGGACCCGGCGAACTACGATGCGCTGGTAGTTCCGGGCGGTCGAGCACCCGAATACCTGCGCCTCAACAAGGACGTGCAGAATCTGGTTCGTCACTTTTTTGAGACCAACAAGCCCGTGGCGGCGATCTGCCACGGTGCCCAGCTGTTGGCCGCCGCCGGAGTTCTGGAGGGGCGCAAATGCTCTGCCTATCCGGCCTGCCAACCGGAAGTGGAACTGGCCGGCGGTACGTTCGCCGGTATCGAGGTTGATCAGGCGGTCACCGATGCTAATCTGGTAACAGCGCCTGCGTGGCCTGCTCATCCGGCCTGGCTGGCACAATTCTTCAAATTGCTGGATCAGTAACGGAGGAGGGGCCAGCCCACCGGCCCCTCATCGCTTCCCGGGAGGCCCACATGTGCAAGCTTTTCATCAACGCCGACCCGGAGCTTTGGGTCAGCCGGACTCATTCCCTGCGCATTGATGGCATGGTGACCAGTGTACGGATGGAAAACGCCTTCTGGCAGGTACTGGCCGAGCTGGCCGAACGGGATGGCATGAACCTGCCGCAAATGATCACCCGGCTTTATCACGAGTCCATTGATGCCGGCCACGATCTCGGCAACTTCACGTCCTTCCTTCGGGTCTGTGCGCTCCGCTACCTTGAGTTGCAACTGAGCGGCGATGTTCCCAGGGATACCCGGGTGCCGATTGCCTCTCTTGATGCTGACCGCATTCTCGCTGGCACACCCGGTGAGCCAGCGACACCGGAAGTGGTCACCAAAGCCAGACACTGACGCGGAAGAACCGGTTATCGCCGGCTCGCCTGTTTCGCCTTGATAGCCCGTGCGTCCGAGTTTTCTACGACTTCCTGCAGATTACGTCTGGGAGCCGCAGGCAAATCCGTGGCCGGATAGCCAAACCTTAGCAGGATCTGGGGAAAACCAGAGTGGCCGAGCAGGTGTTGAAGCTTCGGCCGCAGCACCGCAACCTGAATGGGCTGGTTCAGATAGGACGCCTGCAACCCCTGCCCGAGGGACCGAAGCAAGACCCGCTCCAGCGCCTGCCCTGCCTTCAGCCAGTCTTCTACGCCGTCTCCGGCGGTTCCCAGTGCAGCAATCACCGGGGATTCATCGGCCAGTTGCCGGTCTTTGGCACCCACTCCGTTCCCCATGTCAAACGTGCGCACCACCAGTTGGGCCACGGGCGCAACCATCCCGGGAACCGTCAAACCGTCGCCCTTGCGGCGGGGATGCATCCAGGCGGCCAGTTCCCGTCGCCAGCTCGGGTTGGACCACTGGGCAGCGTCGCCCTCTGCCACCAGCTCGGCCACCTGATGGCGGGCATGCTCTGAGTCCAGAACCTGGAACCAGGCCCCTTCGGTCTCTGCCGACTCTTCAAGAATGCTCAGCACGTTCGAAGGCACCTGCTTTGGCTCAAACCGCTTGCGATACGTCCGTCGCCTCGTAATCGCCTGGAACAGCTCGGTTTGCCGGTCTTCCGCCCCGGAGACAGGTGTAAACGAGACGGTCGCAAGCAGATCCTCATCGCCGGGCTCCGGCAGAAGCGTGCAGTGGGCATCAAATCCGGCATGGGCGGCCGCAATCCGAAGATTGAAAAGGGCGCACCCGCAGCTGATGGTCAGCTCCCTGTCGTCCGGGTCGTTTACCGGCAAGGCCCGCAGCCGGTCAGCAAACAAAGAAACACCGGTCTCGCTGATCTCAAAACGCCAGGGCTGGGTATTGTGACTGGACGGTGCCAGTACCGCGCTTTCGAGGATGGTCGCCAGAGTATCTGGCGGTATGGAATTCGTGCGTATTCCTTCGCTCATTTCAGCTCTCCCGAGAGGTCTCGTAACAGACTATTCCTGCCTGAGAGGAAAAGATAGCCGGCGACCACCTCTGGTTTCCTTGAGCCGCATCAACAAATTGCCGATCATCCTGTTCTGAACGGCGTGTGCCCTGAGGCTCCCTGGATCAGGCCTTTTTTCTCCGCACGTAAAGAACTTTGTGCACCCGGGCTACCAGTTCGCCCGATTCATCAACAATCTCCACGTCCCACTCGGGCAGCATTTTATCCCCGTGTGCCGTTGCAGCCCGGATCTCGTCAACACGCTCATCGGTCAGCTCAAACCGGGCCATCACCTTGCCCTTGCCCGGGCGGATGAAGTCGATACTCGCGGATTTATCCCACACGATGTAGTCGTTGCCCAGTCGTCGCATCAGCAACAGCATGTACATGGGATCGACCATGCTGTAGAGCGAACCGCCAAAGTGCGTACCCACGTAATTGGTGTTGTACCAGTGCTGGCCCATCTCCACCCGGGCCGAGCTGAAATCCTCAGCGATATGGGTCACCCGGATTCCGGCACCGATATAGGGAGCAAACGTAGACAGCACACGGCGCATGGCTCCGGCGCTGGCAAGCCAGCGACGTACAGTGGAATTCATCAAATATCCTCGGTGGTAAAAATGACTGCAAATTCAATAGCACGCTATCTTCCAACTGGAAGCGTGCCAATGCAAGAAATTCATACGACCGTTTGAATACTAAAGACCACCGATATCAAAGACCACTGAACGTGAGGTGCAGGGCGATGGCGGCCATCATAACGCCGATGACACCATCGATGATCCGCCAGGCCAGCGGCCGGGCGAGAATCGGGGCCAGCGCCGAGCCCCCCCAGGCCAGCAGCCCGAACCAGAGAATCGAGGCACTGCTCGCACCGGCCACAAAGGTGGCCGCGTCCTCCTGCTGGGCTCCAATAGCGGGGATCAACAGCAGCGTATCGAGATAAACCTGGGGATTCAGCAGGGTAACTGCCAGGGTGGTGAACACCACGGCCTTAAGACTTCTTTTGGTTGCCTCACCCGCTTCAAGAGCCGCCCTGCCGCGGCTGGCGCGAACGAAGGACTGGATCGCAAGCCAGCCAAGGAAGGCCACCCCGAGCCACCGGAGAATCTCCAGGGCCTCAGGCATGGCCATCAGGGCGGCACTGATGCCGAACATTCCCAGGGTAAAGAGGGTGACATCCGCCACCATGCAGAGTCCGGCTGACCACCAATGATGCTCCCGGCGGATTGCCTGGCTCAGCAAATAGGCGTTCTGTGCACCGATCGCCACAATAATGCCGCCACACACAATCAATCCGGTCAGGTAACTCTCAAGCACGTTGGTTTCTCCTCAATGAATGGCGCAAGGTTACCGCTTTCCATCTATACTTGAAATTCATACTCATAATGCCGCATCAGTTTTACTTATGATTGATTACAAATTGCTTGAAGCGCTGGCGACGGTCATTGAGTGCGGCGGGTTCGAACGCGCCGGCCTGGCGCTCGGGCTGAGTCAGTCGGCCATTTCCCAGCGCATTCGCACCCTTGAAATCCGGCTCGGGCAGCCGGTTCTGGTACGCAGCCCGGCACTCAAGGCCACACCGGCCGGACAGCGGCTGCTCAACCACGTTCAGCAGGTACAATTGCTGGAGCGAGACCTGACCAAGTCCATTCCGGCGCTCTCGGAACCCACGGCGAGACTGCGCATCGCTCTGAATGCCGACAGCCTGGCCACCTGGTGGGCGGCCGCGGTGGGCAATTTCTGCGCAGAGGAAACTCTGTTGCTGGATCTTGTGGTCGAGGACCAGGACATTGGCCTTCGCAGAATGCGCGAAGGGGATGTCGCTGCCTGCCTGTGTAGCAGCCCCCAGCCTGTTGCCGGAGCCCGATGCGTGCCCATTGGCACCATGACCTACATGCCCCTGGCAACTCCGGACTATGCTCAACGCTATTTTGGAAAGGGCCTCAGCGAAACCAGCCTGCAGAATGCTCCGGCGATCGTTTTCGGGCCGAATGACCAGCTGCAACACCGGTTCCTGGCCCAGTGCGGCTATCACGGCACCTTCCCCCACCACCTTTGCCCTTCCTCGGAAGGTTTTGTGAAACTGGCGCTGGCGGGTATGGGGTACGGCATGATTCCGGAAGTGCAGGCCCGCCCGGAGATTGAGTCCGGGCGACTGGTGAGCATCGCACCGGAACAAACCCTCGAAGTGCCGCTATACTGGCACTTCTGGCGCCATGGCGGAGGCGTCATTGACCGACTGACCAATGCCCTGCGTTCAACCAGCCTGATTCGTTCCGCCCCTGAAGGAGACTAGATTGGATCTGACAACGCCCGCCCTGCTCTTCCCGGCTATTTCACTTCTGTTGCTGGCCTATACCAACCGGTTTCTGGTGCTGGCGCAGTTGATTCGCCAACTCAAGCAGATGGACACCGAGGAAGACCACGCACTGATCGCCCGGCAGATCGGCATGTTGCGCAAACGGATTGTGCTGACTAAACGCATGCAGGCCTACGGCGTGCTCAGTTTCTTCCTGTGTACGGTTTCCATGTTCCTGCTTTTCCTGGGTGCAGACCTGCCGGGGGTGGTGGCGTTCGGTGCCAGCCTGGTGCTGCTGTCTTTCTCGCTGTTGTACTCATTGTATGAAATTCAGATCTCAACCAATGCCATCAACGTTGAGCTGGCCAGCTTTGAGGCCCGCAAGAGTGCCGGTCGGGAAGATGTGGACTATTCGTGAGGCCGGTTTGTGACGGGATCGACGATCCGGACACCAAACCAGCGTGGAAATCGAAGCAGGCAATACAAGGCAATCATGTCGTAGAGGGCGTGCCAGACCATGACCAGCACCAAGCTTTCCGATAGCACATAGGCTGCACCCAGTATCAAGCCGAGTCCGGTTGCCACCAGAAAATAGGTAAACGATACGTAGTGCACCAACCCGAACAGCACCGATGCTGCCAACACGGCCGTCACCGGGTCAGTATTTGCCATCAACCAGCCCTGGATTGCGCCCCGGAACAACAGCTCCTCACCAACACCAGCCAACAGGGATAGCAGAATGAGTACCACCGGGGAGTAGCTGGAGGCAAAGTCATACAAACCCTGCATCTGACGCTCAAGGTTCTCCGGGAACAAGCCGGGAACCCGCGTAAGCAAAAGCAAAGCGGCGTAGGTAAGACTGGCTCCGAGCGCGCCCAGGAGGATGCTCGGCCACAGACCCGGACCGACGAGCAGCACCGGAATTCCGAATAGCAGCATGGCCACTAGTCCGATAACGCCAATACCGCCCTGGAATAACAGTGCGGCATTGGATGAGATACCGGATTTTCGTCGTTTCCCCAGCGCCATTTACTGATCGAACAAGGGCTTCACCGGAAACAGTGCGTCATACTGAGGCGCCTGCTTCTGGGCTTTGGCCTGGAAGGATTTCATCATATCCGTCGGGCGGAACATGCCCGCCTGCCAGGTGGCCATGTACTTGAGGCTGTCTTCCACGCTGTGGTCGCGGCTGTAATTGAGCATTTCCTTGCAGCCAGTGACGGCCAGTGGGGAATTCGCGGCAATCTGACCGGCAATGTCCATAACGGCTGCGAGCATGGCTTCCTGGTCGGCGTAGACCGCGTTCACGAAGCCAAGATTCTGCGCCTCAGTGGCGGAAAACTTGCGGCCGGTATAAGCCAGCTCGCGAACCACGCCTTCGGGCATCAGTTTGGGCAGACGCTGAAGCGTGCCAACGTCAGCGGTCATGCCCAGCTCGGTTTCCTTGATGGTGAAGTAGGCATCCTCGGTGCAATAACGGCTGTCTGCCGCACAGACCAGATCAAGAGCGCCGCCAATGCAGCCACCGTGGATGGCTGCCAGCACAGGGAGTCGAATTTTTTCCAGGGAGGTCAGCGTATCCTGCAACTGCAGCACGACCCTGCGCAGGTTTTCCGCCATGCGACCGGGGTCGCCATTCATGGGCACAGCCTTGGGATCGCTGAACACGCCAAGATCCATTCCGGCCGAAAAGTGCTTGCCGGTAGAGGAAATCACGATCACACGGGCGTCAGTATTGGCTTCTATATCCTGCATGCATCGGGGTAACTCAAGCCAGAACGCCTTGTTCATCGTGTTCAGGGCCTCAGGACGGCTGAACTGGACGTGGGCGATATGGTCTTTGACCTCAATAGAAAAACTCTCGTAACTGGACAATTCAGACAAGACAGCACTCCTTATGTGTATGTCGCAAACCGACTCATTAGCGGTCGCCCCGGCTAATGGTTTTTCAAATCTGCTACCTTCGTATTATGGCGGACAGAGAGACGACACGTTAACCCGAAAAGGCCTGGTATGGAATTCACCTTCCTCGGCACTTCAGCCGGAACGCCCACAAAATCCCGCAATGTGACTGGTCTGGCGCTGAGCCACGGCGGACCGAAACACTGGTACCTGATTGACTGCGGGGAAGGAACCCAGCACCAGTTGTTGAGAACGCGCCATTCGGTGATGCAGCTGCAGGCCATCTTTATCACTCACATTCATGGCGATCATACCTTCGGGCTCCCCGGGCTGCTCACCAGTGCCTCCATGCTTGGCCGAACCGCCCCGCTCTACCTGGTCGCGCCCCGTCCGGTGAAAATCTTCGTTGAGGCGGCTCTGGGCAACAGTGACTCCAGCCTCAGCTTTGAACTGAGATTTGTCGATTCCGAAGCAGAGAATTTCCGCTGGGAAGACGATGTGCTGTCGGTTACGGCCGTTCCCCTTTCCCATCGAGTGTCCTGCCGGGCGTTTGTGTTCACTGAAAAGAATCTGGAACGCCAGCTGCTCCGGGACAAGCTTGAAGCGGATGGTATTGAGGCCGGTCCGGCCTGGGGCCGGCTGCAACAGGGCCAGGATGTGATGTTGGAAGACGGTCGTCTTGCCCGTTGCGATGACTACACTCAAATTGCCAGGAAACCGCGCAAAGTCATCGTCGCCGGTGACAACGATCAGCCAGACCTGCTTCTGGAAGCGAGCACTGATGTTCAGGTGGTGGTTCATGAGGCGACCTACACCCAGGAAGTCTCGGACCGGGTCGGCCCCTGGCCGCAACACAGCTCCGCGGCCCAGGTGGCCCGCTTCGCCGAGGCCGCAGGCGTGCCGAATCTCGTGCTGACCCATTTCAGCTCCCGATATCAGTTCAATCCGGATGCCTACCCGCACATTGGTGAGATCGAATCCGAAGCCACAGGTATTTATCGTGGAAACCTGTATCTGGCCAGGGATTTCGCACGCTATACCCTGGGCAAGGATCTGATGTTTAAAGCCACTGAGCGTCTATAATGCAGTCGTGCATTCAGGCTAGTGTAAGACCTCAGGTGTGTCGCTTTTGTCGATTCACTTTGCGTTTGGTGAAGTTCAAATTACACTGCACCCAGGGTTAAAATGAAAATCGATTCACTTTTCACTGCTCAGGAAGGCGGTCAATGTCCCGGCCCAACGCGAAAAAGTCCAGACTCGGCATGGATGCGGTTGTTGTCACACCGGGCCTGATTCCTTGCGGCTGTGTGATTGACAGCGTGGCTCTGGACAGCAAAGAGCTTCGCCTCGACCTGAAGCAATTTACTTCGCCCGCTGTGCTGGACCAACTGTCATCGTCTGCCGCCGGGCAGGCAGATCTTCATGTCTTCCTCGATAACGATCATGACAAGCAGCATATCCATTTAAAGGGCGCAGTCCGTGCTGGTCGGGGCAAGAGCATTTCGCTCAACATCGCGGGCATCACCCCGGACCTGAAGCGCGAAGTTGATCTTCTGGTTCAGCACACGGGCAGGAGCAGGCTTTCGGAAGCGGCGCCAGATCCTGCGCTGAAACAACTTTACCACCAGCATTGCCGTCGACTTCTGGAACAATTACTTCCGGAGTTTATGGAGGGCACCTTCGAGGGTATTGAAGTCGACCTGGAACAGGCGGCCGAGCTGCGTGAGATCACCCGCCTCAAGGATATGCGCTTCATCTTCCAGAGCCGCCAGCAGAGGATGCTCCAGGATTTCCAGGCCCAGTTCCAGGCCAATCAGGCGACTCTTGAACCCGCCACCGAGTCCCGGGCCGGCGGCAAGGAGTTACACCTGCTGCAACAACACGAGTTTGAAGACTGGCTTGATTTGCAAGCCATTGCCACGGGAATAAGCAAGGCAAATTCCGACGCAACCTTCCTGCTAAACCAGTTTCTGAACCAGATTTTCCGGCAGGACGTCAACGATGACAATAACCCACTGACACCCCGGGCGCTGTGTGTCTGCCTGCAATACATGGTCGACTATCTGGGCATTGCACGGGAGCACCGCCTGACCATCTACCGGGCCTGGGAAAACGCTCTGGGCAGAGTCTGGCCCGCGGCAATCCGCTCCCTGATCAATGATTGCCGCCGGGCCGGACTTGAAGCTTTGGACATCACCGAATTACCGGCAAACTGGTCACTCAGGGACCGCCCATCAGAAGAAACAGATTCAACTACTGGAACGGTGAAGAACTCATCGGCCGAGACGGCGGGAACGGAAGACGTTGGGCATGCGACATCAGAGATGCCGTCGGCTGGACGCTCCCTGTTCCAATTGATGGCACTGGAAGCAAGCCCCTCTTCCGAACTCGCAGACTGGGAGGAGCCGAATCCGAAGCTTTCAGAAAACCTCCGTTCCCGGCGCCGGGAGCTTTTGACCCGCTTGCACGACGACGAACCGGATATGGCTGGGCTGCTCCAGGAACTGGCAAATTCGGACTCAGACCTGGCAAGCTCTCTGGATCGCACAGCGGTGGAAAAGGCCAATTTGGTGGACCGGTTGTTTGCACCGCTGAAAACACACGAGGAGCTGTCAGGTTCGCTACGCCACCAACTGCAAAAACTTCGGCTGCCGGTATTTGAAACGCTGGTTGAAACACCTGACTTCCTGAATGCGGACGACCATCCTGCCCGGGACATTATCAATAACCTGATGCACATCTGCCTTGCTGAAAGGGCATCGAGCAAGAAACTGGAAGCGACCGTTGCCGATATTGTTGAGGAACTGACAGAGATCGAAGTATCAGATCCGGAACTGCTGGAAAGTCTGGGCCACCGTTTGCAACAGCTTGTAGAACGACAGGATCAGTCTTTTATCCGGAATTCGGAACGGCTGGCCAAAACCCTGGAGGGCAAGGAGCGCCTGCGCAAGACTCGTAAGCAGGCCAGGCAAAGGGTGAACGCGCTCCTTGGCGGCCGGCAGGTTCCGAAAGTTCTGATCCGTCTTCTGCAGGCGGGCTGGGAGCAACTGATCGTTCTGACAATGTTGCGGGAAGGCCCGGAAAGTCGACACTGTGAAGAGCTCATTGGCATAGTGGCGCAGCTCCAGGCCTGGCTGTCTCCTGCCTGCACCTCCGAAGAGCTGGCATTTGAAAGAGAACTTGAAAGCAGTGTCTTGCTGCAGTTCATTGAACGGGAGCTCAGAACTGCCGGTGATGTCTCACGAATCCGCCCCGTGATAGACGAGTTATCCGCCATTCTTCAGGGCCATGGGGAGGCAGAGACCACCTGGGTGGAAGAGTACGGCGACGACGATGAGGCGCCGCTGACATTACCTCCAGAGCTTGAAGACAGCCGGTGGGTCTCAAGGGCGAAAAACATTGTCGTCGGCGACTGGGTCGAAGTGCGGCTCGACAGCGGCGAAACACGCCGGTTGCGACTGGTTTGGGGTGGTGAAGACTCGCTCCGCTTTGTCTTCCTCTCGCCCAAAGGCATGAGTGAGGTCAGTTACGAGTTCCCCGAGTTTGTCCAGAAACTCGCCAAGGGCGAGGCCTGGCTGGTTGAAGATGGCGACATCCCGTTTCTTGATCAAGGCCTGTTCAGCATTGTTGAGGACGTCTACCAGAAGCTGAATTTCCAGGCGACCCACGACGCCCTGACCGGCTGCATGCATCGACATGACTTCGAGAAACAGATGTCGGGACTGATCAGCACGGCACCATCATCTCCGGAAGACAGCGCCT
Organism: Marinobacter maroccanus; assembly: GCF_002933275.1. Classification (GTDB taxonomy): domain Bacteria; phylum Pseudomonadota; class Gammaproteobacteria; order Pseudomonadales; family Oleiphilaceae; genus Marinobacter; species Marinobacter maroccanus. Next base: position 8,666 of record NZ_PSSX01000027.1, on the reverse strand, counting down.
CCGCCCTGATGGTATTGGATATAGACGAGTTCAGTGTCATCAACGCTTCCTATGGTGCGGAAGCCGGAGACACCTTATTAAAATACGTTGCGGACACGCTTCGGGAAGTATGCGAGTCCCGTTTCTCAGAGTCACACGTTGGCCGGATAAGCGGAAACGAGTTCGCAGTGCTCATCAATAACATCAGCACGGAGGACTGCCTGGATTTCGCAGAATCCCTGCGTCGAAACTTCGAGCAGCAGGTTTTCCAGCATGGGCCGGCGGAATACAAGGCAACGGTAAGCATCAGTATCCGCCCGGTTACTGGTGCCGCTCACTCCCCCGGCGATCTTCTCAATCAAGCGAGCCTCTCGCTCAAGGCAGCAAAGAAGCTGGGCGGAAACCGGATTGAACTGGCGAGGGGAAACAGGGACCAGTCACAGATTGGCACACCTCAGTGGGTCACGGAAATCGACCGGACTATCCGCGACGGCAGCCTCTATCTCCGGGCCCAACCAATTGTTGCACTTGCTCCGGAAAGCGGCGAAGGCAAGATGTATGAACTCTTGCTTGGCCTGAAAGACAGCGCTGGCAAGGAAATCTCGCCCCAGGGCTATATTGAGGCGGCCGAACAATTCAAACGCAGTACGCGGGTTGATTTGTGGGTCATTTCCGAAGTAATGGCCTGGATGCGCGACAATCCGGAGGCGCTGGACAAAATCGCCACTCTGAACGTCAACCTCTCGGGCGCTTCTTTAAGCGATGACAGTTTCATGCTCGGCCTGGAATCCAACCTCAGATCGAATCCGGAGCTGGCCCACAAGCTCTGTTTTGAGGTAACCGAGACTTCCGCCGTGGCCAACCTCCATTTTGCTTCCGATTTCATGCGTGAAATGAAGCGCCTGAATTGCCGGTTCGCCCTGGATGACTTTGGCACCGGCTTGTCATCCTATGCCTACCTGCAGAAGCTGCCAGTGGACTTCGTCAAAATTGACGGCATTTTCGTGAGAGAGATGGCCACTAACCTGACCAACTACGCCATGGTGCGCTCGATCAACGAGTTGTGCCATTTCCTCGACCTGCAGACCATTGCCGAATACGTCGAGGATATGGAAATCATGGACACCCTGAAGGAAATTCAGGTGGACTACGCACAGGGTTTCGCCATTGCCAAACCTCGCAGGCTCGAAACCCTGGGTAACAGAAAAAACCACACCCCGGTTTATGCCTACAAGAAATAGCTTTGCATTCTCCGGCAGGGAGAGTACAGTGAGCCTTGTTGGAAAGATTTAGCAAAGCATTTCATCAATAAGACCGCTCAGTTGTAACAAGTAGCACGTCCTGTTTTTGATCACGCCAGTTTTTTGTTTCCGCATACCGCTGATCAGGCATCACAAGATGATCTGACGGCACATTAAAAGATTGAATTCAGGAAAGTATATTATGTCTACAGTTACCGGCAACGTTAAGTTTTTCAACGAAGCAAAAGGTTTTGGCTTTATCACTCGCGAAAGCGGCCCGGACGTTTTCGTTCACTACAGCGCCATTCAGGGCGGCGGTTTCAAGACTCTGGCTGAAGGCCAACAGGTCGAGTTCACCGTTACCCAGGGCCAGAAAGGTCCTCAGGCGGAAAACGTAGTCGCTCTTTAATTATAAAGAGATGCTCTGCAAATAGCAGACGACACGTTTAGAAAAAGGCAGCTTCGGCTGCCTTTTTTCGTTCAGGTACCCGTCCTGAACCTACTGAATGCCTTCCACCGGGATCGTCTCGGTATTCTTTATCTCCCGCAACGCAAAGTTTGAATTTACCTGGGCAATGCCCTGCAGGGTGAAGATCTTTTCGTTCAGGAAGCGATCGTAACTGGCCATGTCCGGGACGATGACCCTGAGCACGAAATCGGCATTACCAGTCACGGCGAAACACTGAAGCACCTCCGGGTAGCTGCTAACCTGCCGCTCAATCTCCGCAGTGCTATCGATGTTATGCCTCTGAAGTGACAGATTGACGAGCACGCACAGCCCCTGACCAATACGTTCCGGATCCACTCTCGCGCTGTATCCCTGAATCACACCGCCTTCCTCAAGTGTCCGCACCCGACGCCAGCAAGCGGCCGGAGACAACCCCACATGTTCTGCCAGTAACTGGTTACTGATGCGCCCATCCTGCTGCAGTACGGAAAGGATTTTCCGATCAAGTTTGTCCAGCTCTACCTGTTTCATTTGGTAACACCTGATTTTTATCAAAGGTTCTTTCGCCTTATTGTCATTTATCAAACATCCTTTCGCAAATCCCCAAAACCCTTACCCAATACGCAAGCACCTTTTGCGGACTTACCTCTAGAATTTTGGTCATAAAATCGACAAAAAGGAGGGCAACATGTCCGCCGATACCCCACAACTCGACGATTACAAACTCGAAGACCGTTACCTGCGCGAATCTGGTCGGGTTTTCCTGACCGGCACCCAGGCCCTGGTCCGGATTCCCCTGATGCAGGCCGCCCTGGATCGCAAACAGGGGCTGAACACCGCCGGCCTGGTTAGTGGCTACCGAGGCTCCCCCCTGGGTGCCGTCGACCAGGCGCTCTGGCAGACCAAGGATCTGCTGGACGAGAACCGGATCGATTTCGTGCCCGCCATTAACGAAGACCTCGCCGCCACGATCATGCTCGGTACCCAACAGGTGGAAACCGACGAAGACCGACAGGTGGATGGGGTTTTCGGTCTCTGGTATGGCAAGGGACCGGGCGTGGACCGTGCCGGCGATGCGCTGAAACACGGCACCACTTATGGCTCCTCGCCCCATGGTGGCGTGTTGGTAGTGGCAGGTGATGACCACGGCTGCGTGTCGTCGTCCATGCCCCATCAGTCCGATGTGGCATTCATGAGTTTCTTCATGCCCACCATCAACCCGGCCAACATCGCCGAGTACCTGGAGTTCGGGCTTTGGGGTTATGCTCTGTCCCGCTACAGCGGCTGCTGGGTCGGCTTCAAGGCAATCTCGGAAACCGTGGAAAGCGCTGCCTCTGTGGAAATCCCGCCAACGCCGGAATTTGTTACCCCGGATGATTTCACTGCGCCGGAGAGCGGCCTTCACTACCGCTGGCCAGACCTGCCGGGACCGCAACTGGAAACCCGGATCGAGCACAAGCTCGCGGCTGTTCAGGCCTTTGCCCGGGCCAACCGTATTGACCGTTGCCTGTTCGAGAACAAGAAGGCCCGCTTCGGCATTGTCACGACCGGCAAGGGCCACCTCGATCTGCTTGAGGCCCTGGATCTGCTGGGCATTGATGAAGACAAGGCCCGGGACATGGGGCTGGACATCTACAAGGTTGGCATGGTCTGGCCCCTCGAGCGCCGCGGTATCCTCGACTTCGTTCACGGCAAGGAAGAGGTGCTGGTGATCGAGGAAAAGCGCGGCATCATCGAGAGCCAGATCAAGGAATACATGTCCGAACCGGATCGCCCCGGCGAGGTTCTGATTACCGGCAAACAGGATGAGCTTGGCCGTCCGCTGATCCCGTACGTTGGAGAGTTGAGCCCGAAACTGGTTGCCGGCTTCCTGGCGGCCCGACTTGGTCGCTTCTTCGAGGTGGACTTCAGCGAGCGCATGGCTGAAATCAGTGCCATGACCACGGCTCAGGATCCGGGCGGCGTCAAGCGTATGCCCTATTTCTGCTCGGGCTGCCCCCACAATACCTCCACCAAGGTCCCTGAGGGCAGCAAGGCCCTGGCCGGCATTGGCTGCCACTTCATGGCGTCCTGGATGGGCAGGAACACGGAGTCCCTGATCCAGATGGGCGGCGAAGGCGTCAACTGGATTGGCAAGAGCCGTTATACCGGCAACCCCCACGTATTTCAGAACCTGGGTGAAGGCACCTACTTCCATTCCGGTTCCATGGCTATCCGGCAGGCGGTAGCTGCCGGCATCAACATTACCTACAAGATCCTGTTCAACGATGCCGTGGCCATGACTGGCGGTCAGCCTGTGGACGGACAGATCACCGTCGACAGAATTGCCCAGCAAATGGCCGCAGAAGGGGTGAATCGGGTTGTTGTGCTCAGCGATGAGCCCGAGAAATACGATGGCCATCACGACCTGTTTCCCAAGGGTGTCACCTTCCACGATCGGTCCGAGCTCGACCAGGTGCAGCGCGAATTGCGTGACATCCCTGGCTGTACCGTGCTGATCTACGACCAGACCTGTGCCGCCGAGAAGCGCCGCCGGCGCAAGCGCAAGCAGTTCCCGGATCCGGCAAAGCGGGCCTTTATCAACCATCACGTGTGTGAAGGCTGTGGCGACTGCTCGGTGCAGTCCAACTGTCTCTCGGTGGTGCCGCGCAAGACCGAACTGGGCCGCAAGCGCAAGATTGACCAGTCCTCCTGCAACAAGGACTTCTCCTGTGTTAACGGATTCTGTCCCAGCTTCGTGACCATTGAAGGCGGTCAGTTGCGCAAATCCCGGGGCGTTGACACCGGCTCGGTGCTCACCCGCAAGCTGGCTGACATTCCGGCGCCCAGATTGCCGGAAATGACCGGCTCCTACGATCTGCTCGTGGGCGGTGTTGGCGGTACGGGCGTGGTGACTGTCGGCCAGCTGATCACCATGGCGGCGCACCTGGAATCCCGTGGTGCCTCGGTACTGGATTTCATGGGCTTTGCCCAGAAAGGCGGTACCGTGCTCAGCTATGTGCGCATGGCACCTTCACCGGACAAGCTCCATCAGGTACGGATCAGCAATGGTCAGGCCGATGCGGTCATCGCCTGTGATCTGGTGGTGGCATCTTCCCAGAAAGCCCTGAGCGTGTTGAGGCCAAACCACACCCGGATTGTCGCCAATGAAGCGGAGCTTCCAACCGCCGATTATGTGCTTTTCCGGGACGCCGATATGAAAGCCGACAAACGACTTGGCTTGCTGCAGGACGCCGTGGGCGCGGATCATTTTGATCAGCTGGACGCCAATGGCATCGCCGAGAAACTGATGGGGGACACCGTATTCTCCAATGTGATGATGCTTGGGTTCGCCTGGCAGAAAGGCTTGTTGCCGCTCTCGGAGGCGGCTCTGATGAAGGCCATCGAGCTCAATGGCGTGGCCATCGAGCGGAACAAGGAAGCCTTCGGCTGGGGCCGACTGGCGGCCGTGGATCTGAACGCCGTGACGGATCTGCTGGACGACAATACCGCCCAGGTCGTTGAGATCAAGCCCGAACCAACCCTGGATGAGCTGATCAACACCCGTCACAGGCATCTGGTTAACTACCAGAATCAGCGCTGGGCCGACCAATACCGTGACAGCGTTGCCCTGGTCCGCAAGGCCGAGGAAGCCCTCGGTGAAACCAATCTTCTGCTGTCACGTGCAGTGGCCCAGCAGCTGTATCGGTTCATGGCCTACAAGGACGAGTACGAAGTGGCCCGGCTGTTTGCTGAAACCGACTTTATGAAAGAGGTTAATGAAACCTTCGAGGGAGACTTCAAGGTTCACTTCCACCTATCCCCGCCCCTGCTTAGCGGCGAGACCGATGCCCAGGGTCGCCCGAAAAAGCGTCGGTTTGGCCCCTGGATGTTCCGGGCGTTCCGACTGCTGGCCAAGCTTCGCGGCCTGCGTGGAACCGCGATGGACCCATTCAGCTACTCCGCAGACCGCAAGCTGGACCGCGCCATGCTGAAGGACTACCAGAACCTGGTTGCGCGAATCGGCCGTGAACTCAACGCCAGCAACTACGAGACCTTCCTGCAGCTTGCCGAGCTGCCCGCTGATGTCCGGGGCTACGGCCCGGTCAGGGAACAGGCGGCAGAGAGCATCCGTGAAAAGCAGACACAGTTGACCAAGGCGCTGGACACCGGTCGCCCGACCCTGATCCGAACCCAACAGGCCGACGAGGAGGCAAACCATGTTTGAAACACTCCAGCCCCTGCCCCAGGATCCGATCCTGCAGCTGATGCAGACCTTCCGTGAGGACAATCGTCCGGACAAGGTGGATCTGGGCATCGGTGTCTACAAGGACGATGCGGGCAATACGCCTATCATGGCCGCCGTGCACGAAGCGGAGCGTCGCCTGCTTGAAGGAGAAACCACCAAGAGCTACGTGGGGCCTGCCGGTTCTGCCGGCTTCAACAGCGCCATGGCGGAGTTGATCCTGGGCAGCAACAGCCCGCTGGTCCGTGACGGCCGTGTATCCGTCATCCAGACACCGGGCGGCTGTGGCGCCCTGCGTATGGCGGCCGAGTTTCTGCGCCTGTGCAAGGCGGACACAAAAGTCTGGGTCAGCACGCCCACCTGGGCCAACCACTTGCCGCTTCTTGGTGGCGCGGGCCTGACTATTCGCGAATATCCGTACCTTAATCCACAGTCGCTGCAGGTAGACTTCGGCGCCATGCTGGAAACCCTGGAACAGGCCGACCCGGGCGATGTGGTGCTGCTACACGGTTGCTGCCACAACCCTTCGGGCGCCGACCTGAGCCTCGCCCAGTGGCAGGAAGTGACCAGCCTGATCCAGCGTAAGGGCCTGTTGCCCTTCGTGGATATGGCCTATCAGGGCCTTGGTGAAGGCCTGGATGCGGATGCGGCCGGCCTGAGGCATCTGGCCAGTGCGGTACCGGAAATGCTGATCGCAGCCTCTTGCTCCAAGAACTTTGGGCTCTACCGGGAGCGCACCGGCGCCCTCGCCCTGATTTCAGAAACGGCGACTGTGAATGCGGCCGCCACCAGCCAGCTGCTGAGTGTCATCCGATCCCACTATTCCATGCCGCCGGCCCATGGCGCCTCAATTGTGGAGACCATCCTCGGCGATGACGACCTGCGGGCCCAGTGGCAAAAGGAGCTTGGCGGCATGTGCGAGCGCATCCTGCACCTGCGACACGCCTTTGCAGAGGCACTCGCGCCGGTGGGCGACTTCGACTTCATCGCCCGCCAGCGAGGCATGTTCTCATTCCTGGGAATCAGCCCGGAGCAGGTTGGCCAATTACGGAAAGAACACGGCATCTACATGCTGGAGAGCAGCCGGGTAAACGTCGCCGGACTGAACGATCGGGTTCTGCCACAAGTGGCTTCAGCCCTGCGCGAGGTTCTAGGCAAGTAAATACTTTTTAGACCACAACCATTAATCCGACAAAAACAATTAGCCGGAGAGAAAAATGAGTGAGAGTACCCAACCACACCAGCAGGCCAATAACCTCTGGTCTTCACGGATGGCCTTTATCCTGGCTGCAGCTGGCTCAGCGGTCGGCCTGGGGAACATCTGGAAGTTTCCCTACATTACCGGAGAGAACGGTGGCGGCGCCTTCGTTCTGATTTACCTGGCCTGTATCTTCCTGATCGGCGTACCGGTTCTGATTGCCGAGACCATGATAGGCCGCCGGGGTGGCCAGAGCCCTGTGGCCACCATGCGTACGCTGACCAAAACTGAAGGCACCGCCAGGGGCTGGAGAGCCATTGGCTGGAATGGCGTGATCGCCTCGTTCCTGGTGCTGTCTTTCTACGCTGTGATTGGCGGCTGGGCTCTGGTCTATATCGGCAAGGCCGCAACTGGACTTTTTACCGGTGCCGATGCCGAAGCCATTGGCGGCCAGTTCGGCGGATTGCTGGCCAACCCCTGGGAACTGTTGCTCTGGCACTCCGTGTTCATGGCCATCGTGGTGTTTATCGTTGGCCGGGGGATTCGCTCCGGGCTTGAGAAAGCCGTGAACATGCTGATGCCCCTGCTGTTCTTGCTGCTGATTGCGATGGTGATCTATGCCATGAACAGTGGCAGCTTTGGCCGGGCTGTAAGCTTTATGTTCTCGCCGGACTTCAGCAAGTTGACCACCGCTGGTGTTCTGACGGCCCTGGGCCATGCCGCCTTTACGCTCAGTATCGGTATTGGTGTTCTGATGGCCTATGGCTCCTACCTGCCAAAAACCGTAAACATTGCGCGGACCGCCATGACCATTGCCGTGGTGGATACCAGCGTTGCCCTTCTTGCGGGGCTGGCCATCTTTCCGCTGGTATTTGCCAATGGTCTTGAGCCCGGCGCAGGACCCGGTCTGATCTTCGTAACCTTGCCACTGGCCTTTGGCCAGATGAGCGGTGGCGCGCTGTTCGGCACCATTTTCTTCGCCCTGCTGCTGGTCGCAGCCATCACCTCGGCCATTTCCATGCTGGAACCGGTGGTGGAATGGCTGGAAGAACACAAAGGCGTCAGCCGGGCGAAAAGCGCACTTGGTGGTGGCCTGGCAATCTGGGTTATCGGTATCGGTACCGTATTGTCGTTCAACGTCTGGGACAGCGTGCACCCGCTCGGCTTCATCCCGTTTTTCGAGGGCAAGACGGTGTTTGACCTGCTCGACTTCCTGGTGTCCAACCTGATGATGCCCCTGGGCGGACTGGCCATTGCCCTGTTTGCCGGATGGGCGATGAAACGTGAGGGACTACCTGCCGATATTGGTCTGCAGGGAGGCAGCTACACGGCGTTCATGTTCGTACTCCGATATCTAACGCCGGCCGGTATCGCCGTAGTGTTCCTTTACAACCTCGTCTGACGGTAACGAGGCACCCTTGACCGCAAAAGCCCGGTGAACTTCACCGGGCTCAGATTGCTGACAAACCCTCGCCATTAAGGCGGGGGTTTGTTGTAATTGGGGCATCGACTTTTCAGAGGCTGCCCCATGCTCAAAGAGCCGTCCCCGCAACAACACGAACTCGAGATGGTCAG
>NZ_PSSX01000026.1 GCF_002933275.1 Marinobacter maroccanus | reverse complement strand
GTGTGCTGGAGGGAATGAACAACAAGATCAAGGTGATCAAGCGGATGGCTTATGGCTACCGGGACAACGATTACTTCTTCCTAAAGATAAAAGCAGCGTTTCCCGGTAAAGCGCGATGAACCTAAAAAAAGGGGCGCCGGTTGGCGCCCCTTCTGGTTTTGCACTGTCAGCGTTTACTGCTTGCCGCTGACAAACTCCGGATAGGCTTCCATGCCGCACTCGGACAGGTCCACACCTTCGTACTCGTCTTCTTCGGAAACCCTGATGCCCATGACGGCCTTCAGGATGCTCCAGACGATCAGGCTGGTAACAAATACCCAGACGAAGATGGTGAGCATGCCGACCAGCTGACCCATGAAGGTGGCGTCTGCGTCGGACAGGAGAACCGCGAAGATACCCCAGATACCCACCACACCGTGTACAGAGATGGCACCGACCGGATCGTCAATGCGCAGCTTGTCCATGGTCACGATGGAGAATACAACCAGGGTGCCGCCGATGGCGCCGATGATGGTGGCCAGCAGGGGAGAAGGGTCCGCCGGCTCGGCAGTGATGGCAACAAGGCCTGCCAGGGCACCGTTCAGGGCCATGGTCAGATCGGCCTTGCCGAACATCAGGCGCGCCACGATCAGGGCAGCGATCAGGCCGCCGGCTGCAGCTGCGTTGGTGTTCAGGAACACGTTGGCAACCTCGTTGGCGACACCGATGCCACCCAGCTTCAGGGTAGAACCACCGTTGAAGCCGAACCAGCCCATCCACAGGATGAAGGTACCCAGCGTTGCCAGGGGCAGGTTGGCACCCGGGAAGGCGCGGATCTCGCCTTTGGCGCCGTACTTGCCTTTACGGGCACCGAGGAGGATAACGCCTGCCAGGGCTGCTGCTGCACCGGCCATGTGAACGATACCGGAACCGGCGTAGTCGCTGTAGCTCAGCTCATACATGCCAAATACCGCGTCGCCGTTCCAGGTCCAGGAACCCTGCATCGGGTAGATGAAACCACACATAACAACGGCAAATGCCAGGAAGGCCCAGAGCTTCATACGCTCAGCCACGGCACCGGACACGATGGACATGGCAGTGGCAACGAAGACAACCTGGAAGAAAAAGTCAGATGCGCCGCTGTATTCGCCCATGTCGCCGAAACCGGCTTCGGTGGAGGCTGCAATGACGCCGGCAACGGCCGCGTCGTCCATCTCGGCAACGGTAGTGATGCCGCTCAGGAAGATGCCACCGTCGTACATGATGTCGTAGCCGACTATCAGGTACATGGTGCAGGCGACCGCAAACAGGGCCACGTTCTTGGTCAGGATTTCGGTGGTGTTTTTGGCACGCACCAGGCCGGCTTCCAGCATGGCAAAGCCTGCGGCCATCCACATGACCAGGGCACCGCAAATCAGGAAGTAAAAGGTATCCAGCGCATACTGGAGTTCAAAAATGTGATTTAGATTGCTTTCCATATGAAGCCCTCCGCACGAGGCTTTTCAGGTTATAAATTTTTTGCGTTGGCTGTTCGAATTATCAGAGCTGGTTCAGACCGCTTCTTCGCCGGTTTCGCCAGTCCGGATCCGGATGGCCTGAGCCAGTTCAGTCACGAAGATCTTGCCGTCACCGATCTTGCCGGTGTTGGCCGCCTTGGTGATGGATTCAATAACCTGGTCCAGCAGATTGTCGCCAATGGCAACTTCCACCTTCACCTTGGGCAGGAAATCCACCACATATTCAGCGCCACGATAGAGTTCTGTGTGGCCTTTTTGCCGACCGAAGCCTTTGACTTCAGTGACGGTTACGCCTTGTACGCCAATCTCGGATAGTGCCTCACGGACATCATCCAATTTGAAAGGCTTGATGATCGCTGTCACAAGTTTCATTGCTTTCTCCTTGGTAAAGCCGTCCCAACAGTGAGGGCCCGTCGGCCGATTGTTGAGTTCGGGATGCTGCCACCTCGCACACCAATTGTGCGGATTGCGTACGAGAGCTTTAGCATCGGGTATGCCAACGCAAAAAAATAACTTTAAAACAACAGGTTAAGATATCCGCGTACCAGAATGGCGCAAAGTTATGCACCAAAATAGAGCGGGTAGCCGGACAGTGAGCCAAATTGGAGCGGGCTCTCTGTCCGAACGGCCCATATTATAGGGCCGACCGCCTACAGTATGGCAGGGGCTGCGGTGTGATACACTCCCGCAAACCGGCAACAGGCCCTGTCTTTTAGTCGAAGCCGGATATTTCAGTAATTTGTGAGGTGATGTGTGAAAGGTCCACAGGATATTTTTGCTCAACTGCAGGGCCAATTCGGCCAGTTCGTTCCCGATATGGCCCGCGCTGCACGGGAAGATTTTGAAACCCAGGCCCGGGCTACTGTGATGGCCGTCCTGTCCCGTTTGGAGCTGGTAACACGGGAAGAGTTCGACGCCCAGCAGGCGGTCTTGCTGAAGACCCGTGAAAAGGTGGATGCACTCGAGAAGCGGGTGGCCGAACTGGAAAATTCCCTGCAGAAACAGTAAATCCCGGACGCGCCCGGCAGGATGCCGGGCAAGCATTCCCGGTCACTACCATGGAAGGTTGTCATGCTTGCTATCGTTCACTCCCGCGCCACCATTGGCGTGTCGGCCCCCGCCGTTACCGTTGAAGTTCATCTCTCAGGCGGCCTGCCCGCGCTCTCAATCGTGGGGCTGCCGGAAACCGGTGTCAGAGAAAGCAAGGAGCGTGTTCGAAGCGCCCTTCTCAACGCGGGCTTCGAATTTCCCGCTCGCAGAATCACCATCAATCTCGCGCCTGCTGATCTGCCCAAAGAGGGCGGCCGTTTCGATTTGCCCATTGCCCTGGGCATTCTGGCGGCCTCGGGCCAGATCCCGGTGGACAGTCTTTCCGATTGCGAATTTCTTGGCGAATTGTCCCTTGATGGTGCATTGCGGCCATTAAAGGGTGTACTGCCGGCTGTGCTGGCCGCCCGGGATGATCAGCGGAGTTTGCTGGTTCCGAACAGGAATGCCGAGGAGGCGGCCCTGGCTAGCCAGGGTGACGTTCTGGCCGCGGGTCACCTTCTGGCGGTATGTGAGCACTTGAGTGGCCGCGCCCGTCTGGTACCAGTGCCCAGGTCCTCGCTGGAACAGCTGCCGGGCAACAAGGGGGAGTTGCCAGATCTGTCGGATGTCCGCGGCCAGCGGGTTCCCCGCAGAGCACTGGAGGTGGCTGCGGCAGGTAGTCACAATCTTCTGTTCTTCGGTCCACCGGGAACCGGCAAGAGTATGCTCGCCAGTCGGCTGCCCGGCATTCTTCCGGGGCTGGATGATGCTGCCGCCATGGAAGTTGCCAGCGTGCATTCTGTTGCCGGGCTTCCTGTTCGTTCCGGGGGCTGGCGGGAACCGCCCTTCCGATCGCCTCATCATACCGCATCGGCTGTTGCCCTGGTGGGCGGCGGCAGCAGCCCGAGGCCCGGGGAAATCTCCCTGGCTCATCGGGGCGTACTCTTCCTTGACGAATTGCCGGAGTTCGAACGTCGGGTTCTGGAGGTGTTGCGGGAACCGATGGAGACCGGTGAGATCTCGATCAGCCGCGCGGCGCGGCAGGTGAATTTTCCGGCGCGATTTCAGGTGGTGGGCGCGATGAACCCTTGCCCCTGTGGTTATAGCGGTCACCCCACCATCGAGTGTCAGTGCACACCACAACAGATTGCCCGTTACCGATCGAAAATTTCCGGTCCGCTTCTGGACAGGTTTGATCTGCACGTTGAAGTGCCTGTTCAGGGTGGCGACATCTTGATGCGACAGGGCGGGGATGGCGAAACCAGCGCCACCGTCCGGGAGCGTGTCCTGATCGCCAGAACCCGGCAATCAGAGAGAGGTTGCCTGAATGCCGGCTTATCCGGGCGTGAATTGCAGGCCGCGTGCCGGCTGGATCGCCAGGGTGAGCAGTTGCTCACCGGTGCCATGGAAAAGTTGGGACTTTCGGCCCGTGCGCTGCACCGCATATTGCGAGTTGCCCGAACACTTGCCGATCTGGAAGGCTGCGACGAGCTGCGCCAGAGCCATCTGGTTGAAGCATTGGGCTACCGGCAGCTGGATCGACAACAGGGTCGTAACTCGGTGGTCTCCGCCTGAGTGAGGACACTCTGGTAAACTGTTGGCAAATCCCGTTAAACAGACCCGCTGCCTGCGGTTAAGGATTGCAGATGACAGACCATAAAGAACCGCAAAATTCCCCGGATACCGCCGCCGAATCGCCGGTAACCACCCGCCGCGGCGTGCGCAGCTTCGTTCTGCGCCAGGGCCGGATGACAGAGGGCCAGAAGAAGGCGTTCGAACGCAGCTGGCCGAAGTATGGCCTGACCCGTGAGGACGGAATGATCGATCCGCGCGAAGTCTTTGGTCGGGACAACATGCTCAACCTGGAAATCGGTTTTGGTATGGGCCGGTCCCTGGCTGAAATGGCCGAAGCGGCCCCCGAGCAGGACTTCATTGGGGTTGAGGTCCATCAGCCCGGCGTTGGTGCACTGCTCAAGGAGATTGAGGAGCGCGGCCTGGAAAACGTCCGCATCTACAGCATCGATGCCAACGATGTTATTGATCTTTGCCTCCCTGACGCCTGTCTGGATCGGGTAATGGTGTTTTTCCCGGACCCCTGGCACAAGAAAAAGCATCACAAGCGCCGGCTGATTCAGCACGAGTTTGTCCAGCGGGTTCGTCACAAGCTGAGGGTGGGCGGCATCCTGCACCTGGCGACCGACTGGGAAAACTACGCGGAGCATATGCTCGAGGTGATGAACGAGTCCGAAGGCTTTGCCAACACCCAGGAGTCCGGTGGCTATTCACCGCGCCCTGAAGACCGTCCGATTACCAAGTTTGAAAAGCGTGGCGAAACCCTCGGTCACGGCGTCTGGGATCTGTTGTTCTACCGGACCAACTGATGTCCGGCACAAGAGGCTTCAGTGGTGCGCCAGCGGATGGCGCCGGGACGCCCGGATAATCACCAGTCCGGCAATCCCGAGCGTGAGTGCCGTGAACTTGATCAGCGCGCACAGGGTTGCGGATAGGCTCACTTCATCGGTGGGTGGGTTAAAATTGTTCAGCAACAGAATGTTCTCGGCGCCATCGCTCAGGCCGGCGGTTGCAAACAGGGCTCTCACCCATCGGGCACCTACTCGCTCGCGAATGCCGGGGCGATCGCGGGTGAAGTGTCGGGTCAGGTAGATCAGGGCAAGCATGTATGCGGGGATGAACAGGAAGTCCAGCCACAGTGAAATCTTCGCCCAGGCAACGCCTTCTCTTCCCCAGCTGCGAAAAATGGCATGGGCCTGGTCTGCGGTGCCGGCCAACTGGTAGCTGACGATACCCTGGGGCGCGGAGGCGGTCTGCAGTGGCTGGTTGACCATAAGCAAGGCGAACAGCAGCACGGCAGCCACCACCAGGCTGGCTTTCAGGCTTTTCGGAAAGGCCGCCACTCCGTGTGCAGGGTCCATTACAGAAAACGCTCCAACAGGCTGTTCAGGTATCTCTGGCCCAGGTCAGTGGCCTGGAGCCGATCACTCACCATCAGCTTTTCATTTCGCAGTTGTTCAAGTTTTACCCCAACTGTTGTCAGGGGTAAACCCGTTCGCTCAGAAAAAAGGCTTTCATCCACTCCTTCTTTCAGTCTCAGGGCATTCATCAGGAACTCCAGGGGTAAATCTTCCCCGGCTATGGCGTCTGTGCCAGCGGTACGGCTCCCGATCCGTTGCAGGTAGGCTTCGGGCTGGCGAGTCTTCCAGTAGCGCCGGATACTGCCGTCGGCCAGACTGATCTTGCCGTGGGCGCCGGCCCCGAGGGCCAGATAGTCCCCGAAAGTCCAGTAGTTCAGATTATGGCGAGAGGCCTTTCCGCGGAGGCTCCAGGCCGAAACTTCGTAATCCTGATATCCCTGTTTGTGCAGCAGGTCTGAGCCGCGGCGATAGATGTCCCAGAGATGATCGTCGTCCGGCAGGTCTGGAGGCCGACTGTAAAATTCGGTATTTGGCTCGAGGGTCAATTGATACCAGGACAGGTGGGCCGGATCGTAGTGCAGGGCAGTCTGGATGTCCTCAAGGGCCTGCTCCGGGGTCTGGCCCGGCAGGCCGTGCATCAGGTCGATGTTGAAATTGTCGAAGCCGGCCCGGCGAGCGGCGCGTATCGCCCGGTGAGCGGCATCGGCGTCATGAATTCGGCCCAGGGCTTTCAGGTGATCGGCGTTAAAGCTCTGTACGCCGATGGACAGGCGGTTGATGCCCGCCTTCCGGAAGGCTTCGAAGCGGCCGGCTTCGAGTGTTCCCGGGTTGGCTTCCAGTGTGATCTCGGCATCTGCCTCGAGGTTGAGCCTTGCCCGCAATTCCCGGAACAGCCGGTCATAGAATTCGCCGCTCATCAGGGAGGGAGTGCCGCCGCCAATGAACACGGTTTCTATCGGCCGGTCGGTGGCAAAGGCCAGGTCCTGGTCGAGGTCTTCGAGCAGGGCCTCCAGGTAGGCGGACTCGGGGATGGCACCGGTAAAGGCGTGGGAGTTGAAATCACAGTAGGGACACTTCCGCACGCACCAAGGCACGTGGATATAAAGACTCAGTGGCGGCCGAACCGCCGCTGGCTGTTGATCTTTCCCAGTCTCAGTGTCGTTCAACGGGTTCAGACCTCGGCCTTGAGCTGTTCCATCAGGATTTTCAGGGCTCGTCCGCGGTGGCTGATGCTGCTTTTTTCGGAGCGGGACAGTTCGGCCGCGCTGCAGCCATGCTCGGGCACCAGGAATACCGGGTCATAGCCAAAGCCGCCATCGCCCCGGGGTGATCTGAGGATCGAGCCCGGCCAGCGGCCATGGCAGACAATGGGTGTGGGGTCGTCGGCGTGACGCAGGTATACCAGCACACAGTGAAACTGGGCGCCCCGTTGCTCTTCTGGAACGCCGGCCATGGCGTCGAGCAGGGCGTTCACGTTGTCCTGGTCGGTCGCCGCCGCGCCGGCAAAGCGGGCGGAACGGACGCCGGGGCGGCCTCCGAGGGCATCCACCGCCAGACCGCTGTCGTCTGCCAGGGCCGGGAGCCCGGTTTCCCGGGCGGCATGGCGGGCCTTGAGGATCGCGTTCTCGACAAAGGTCACGGCCGGCTCCTCGGTTTCACCGACGCCCAGGTCGCCCTGGGAAACCGGCGTCATGCCCAGAGGCGAGAGCAGTTCGGTCAGCTCGGCGATTTTCCCTTTATTATTGCTGGCGATGACGAGTTGGTTGCTCATACAGGCTTAATCGCTGAACAGTGTGTGAGCAAAACGCACCGCAAGGTCTTGCTGGTGTCCGGTAGGGCGGGCGGTAACATTGAAGGTCATCAGCTCGCCGGACGAGTACTGGTACTCGGCAATAAAATACACGGAGTCACCTTCCTGAATCCGGCGAAACGCCAGAAAGCGCACCTGTTGAACATCGTTGGAGACCTTGCCTTCCACCTGGCCGCTGACCGGGGACATGGAGCCGTCTTCGTTTTCCTTCATGATGGAAATATTGACGATGCCAATGCCCTTGCTGCGTTGAAGATTGTTTGCCTTCGCGACTTCAGGGGCCAGGAAGGTGCTGGGCAGCACGCTCCAGAGCACCTCGTACTCGCCGAAATCCTGTGAGCCAGCCTGTGCTTGGAGGCTAAACAGGCCGGTGAGAGCAATTACCAGCAGGTTGCGGAATGCGGAAAAGGTTTTTGCGATCATTGCTAGGTCTCCCGTGTGATTCGGTAAATGGCAATTTCACCCAACAAATTCGGCCACAGGCGCGCCAACCAGCTGTTCTGATGCTGGCCGTCTACCACCCGACGGCTTTTGATCCTGATGCCTTTCTGCCGGCACAGAGCCTCAAAATCCTTGAAGGTGCACAGCCTTATGTTAGGTGTGTTATACCATTTATACGGCAGCGCCTCGGATTCGGGCATACGCCCGCTCAAAGTCAGTCCCCAGCGCAGTCGCCAGTGGGCAAAGTTCGGGAAGGTGACGATGCCTTCACTGCCCACCCGGAGCATTTCATCCAGAACCTTGTCTGGCCGCCGGACCGCCTGAAGTGCCTGGGTCATCAGCACGACATCAAAACTGCCATCATCAAAGTTGCCCAGCCCCTGGGTGTCCAGATTCTGTTCAATAACGGCGACGCCACGGCCCATGCAGGTGGTGATATGGTCCGGGTTGATTTCCAGGCCGAAGCCACTGGCGCCCCGCTCGCGCTGCAGGAAGTCGAGCAGGGTGCCGTCGCCGCAGCCCAGATCCAGGATGTGGTGGCCGGGCTTGACCCATTGCTGGATGATTTCGAGATCCGGTCTCATGCGCCGACCTCCCGTGCCACTCGGTCCATGTAGGCGGTAAAAATGTCAGTGTATCTCGGGGTCGGAATCAGGAACGCGTCGTGACCCCAGGGTGCATCCACCTCGGCATAGCTGACCTTCCGGCGGGCGGCAATCATGGCGTTGACCATTTCTTCCGAGCGGGCGGGTGTGAAGCGCCAGTCGGTGCTGAACGACAGCACCAGGTATTCGCAATTGCCGGCTGCAAGGGCTTTGGAAAGGTCCCCGCCATACTCGTAGGCCGGATCAAAGTAATCGAGGGCCCGGGTCATCAGCAGATAGGTATTGGCGTCGAAAGTCTCTGAAAAGCGCTCGCCCTGATAACGCAGGTAGCTCTCAACCTGGAACTCCGCGTCGTAACCGAACTTGTAGGCCTGGTCTCGAAGCTCGCGGCCGAATTTCTCGCCCATGGACGCATCGGACAGGTAGGTAATGTGTCCGACCATTCGCGCCAGCATCAGGCCGCGTCGGGGAACGGTATCAAAGTCGTAGTAGCGACCATCGTGAAATTCCCGGTCGGAGGTGATGGCCTGGCGGGCCACTTCGTTGAAAGCAATGTTCTGGGCCGTCAGCCGGGGGGTGGAGGCAATGGCCACCGCGTGACGCAGGCGATCAGGATAGTCCAGGCTCCACTGCAGGGCCTGCATGCCGCCCAGTGATCCACCAACAACGGCGGCCCAGCATTGGATGCCGAGCCGGTCTGCCAGCAGGGCCTGGCTCTTGACCCAGTCGCTGACGGTGATTACCGGAAACTCCGGGCCGAACGGCTTGCCGGTTTCGGGATTGATGCTGTTGGGGCCGGTACTGCCGTGGCAGCCACCGAGGTTGTTCAGGCTGACGACGAAAAAACGGTCGGTGTCGATGGGTTTGCCGGGGCCAATGCAGCTGTCCCACCAGCCAGGCTTGCGGTCTTCGGCGGAATGATAGCCGGCGGCGTGGTGGTGTCCGCTCAGAGCGTGGCAGATAAGAACCGCGTTGCTGGCATCGGCATTCAGGGTGCCGTAGGTTTCCACCACCAGGTCATAGTTTTCCAGGGTCTGACCACAGGCCAGATCGATGGGAGCGTCGAAATGATAGGTCTGCGGGGTGACAATCCCGACAGAATCCGCAGGCAGGGTATCAGGCATCGGCGCGCGTGGTTCCTGGTTCGATCCGTAAGTGTCTGGAAAAGCAATGACAAAGCCATCGCCAGCCCAGCAGTTTAAAGCCGGGGCGTGATGGCTGCAACCGCCTGAATGATCGCTCTCGCGGGGCTTAGTGTCCCGTCTGGCTCATGCCTTAATCTACTGCTTGCCTCTGAGAATTCTGAGCTAGGCGCCAGTCTGCAGATGTGGTGGTTCCACATCAAAGGCTGGCAACGCAGATTCAGAGCTCTCAGAGGCAAGCCCTTTGGGAGCTTCTGAAAAGCCGAATTGCGTCGTTCTGCTGTCTCGATTTGGAACCACCAAATCTTCACCAGCACGCCTAGCCCTTCGGTTTTTCAGAAGCTCAGTAGGTTAAGGCATGAGCCAGACGGGACACTACACAGCGCCGGAGATGTTCACCACTTTTTGCTGAATCAGGGTGGGGGCCGGCTTGCGAATCTGGCGCTGCATGGCATCGGCCAGTTCCAGCTGTTTGCGCAGATCGGCAATGGTGTTGGTAAGGCGCTGGCGTTCGGTCCGGCTGTCCCTGTCATTGCGGACCATGTCGCGAAGTCGCCGGATCTGGTGCTCCAGCAGCTGCTTCTGTTCCATGGAGTATTGCATGATCGGCAGCAGGGCTTCGGATGGCCAGCGTTCAACGTCGTGGCGCACACGGGCGTGCAGGGTGCGGGCTTCGCCCACCATGACGTTGAAAAACCGGCGAACCAGAACCGACTGCTCTGTCAGCAGGTTTTTCGGGCTGATTCGGAAACGTCGGGCTTTTTTGCGCAACTCACGGATGGCGATCACGTGACGACCGGCCCGGAGCGGGATTGGCTCGAGATGACGGGCCCGGTTGTCCTCGTTATAGCGACGGTAAATAGCACCCACCATTTTTTCGGCCAGGTGCCCTTCGCTCAGCAAGTTGGTCAGGTCGCTTTCAAGCAGTTCGAAGAACTGGTCCATGGCGCGGTTCATACCGGCGGTGGTCCAGCTTTTCGACATACTGGTGCGGATACGTTCAGCGTGGGCCTCGAAGCGGTCCTCGCTCACCAGTTTTTTCAGCAGGTCGCCCTGGGAGTCCATCAGTCGCCGGCTCGAACGCAGAGTGATCAGCTTCTTGTAGTAGAAGTCGTAGTCTTTCTGGGCGCGTTCTGCCAGGCGGCCGAGGGCTGCCTTGTCCATGGTGACGCCGGCGCAGGCCTGCAGTTCCTCTTCCAGGGATTCCAGGCGATATTGCATCGCTGCCTGGCTGTTCTGGAGCATGCCCAGAAGGTCGTTGATCAGGCTCTGGGTAATCAGCTGCTCTTTGTGCATCAGGATGCGCTGAATAATCAGCTGCTCGAGCTGGCCGATATTGGAGCGGTCAAACAAGTCGCTATCTTTCCTGACCCTGGCAACCAGTCCCTGTTTGGCGGAAACCGGGATCACATCATGCTGGCGCATGCCAAGGTGATCGGCGGTATAGCCACGCACCCGCTCAATGGCATCGTTGGTGTGACGTTCACCTTGCAGGTCATCCCAGAGCACATCGATCTTGTTCAGCACGGCAAAGCGTCCGGCGCGGTGATCCGCGTGCTGGGTGTCGATATGTTCCTTCCAGATGGTCATATCGCTGGCGGTCACACCGGTGTCGGCACTGAGTACGAAAATTACGGCATGGGCGCGGGGCAGCATGCTGATGGTCAGTTCCGGCTCTGAGCCAAGAGCATTCAGGCCCGGAGTGTCGAGGATTCGCAGGCCGCGCTCGAACAATGGGTGACGAATGCTGATCTGGGCATTACGCCAGGCTGGCACCAGTACGTTGCCGGGATTATTGCGGTCATGCTCCAACATATCCTCGTCGAAGCCGAGCTTCCGCGCCTCCTCCGGAGGTACGCTCTTTACCCGGGCAACTTCGGCCAGAACTTCTCGCATGATTTCAGGATCGCGTTCGTCCAGCTCATGCTTCACCCACCGTTCCGGCTGCTTGCGCAACTGCTGCAGAGACAGTTCGCCGTTTCGGGTTTCAATGGGTAAAAGAAGCAGATAATTTTCGTTGGCGTTGCGATCAAAGAACAGCTCCGTGGGGCACATGGTGGTGCGCCCTGCCTGTGAAGGCAGCATGCGCTGGCCGTATTCGGAGAAGAACAGGGCGTTGATCAGCTCGGTTTTTCCGCGGGAGTATTCCCCGACAAACGCAATGGTGAGCTCGTCCTCGATCAGCAG
Organism: Marinobacter maroccanus; assembly: GCF_002933275.1. Taxonomy (GTDB): domain Bacteria; phylum Pseudomonadota; class Gammaproteobacteria; order Pseudomonadales; family Oleiphilaceae; genus Marinobacter; species Marinobacter maroccanus. The sequence continues at coordinate 80,758 of NZ_PSSX01000026.1, read as the reverse complement.
CTCCAGTCCATGGCGGATGCGGGTGCTGACATCGTCGGAAAACAGATTGTTATCCTGCAGCCACAGCCGGTATCGGCCGATCTGTCGGATCAGCTCTTTTTTCCAGTTGTGATAAGCCTCTACCTGCTGCGACAGAGTTCCCTGTTGGTTCATCGGATTTTCCTTCTGCGCGACTTCCGGGTATCCCGGTCAAAACGGGGTGCTCACGGGTGACGGATTAATTACCGGTAATACTATCCTGTTCTATCTATGTTTGCGGCAGAGCTACGATGAAGAGATCGGGCAAAACCGGAGGAATATAATAAAAAAGGCTGCAAAATCAGAGGTCTGAATCTGCAGCCCGGGAGTTATGGATTTCGTGGCTTAGTGTTACAAAGTGTATATTTGAGACGGGGTTTACATACCCAGCCCGATGGAGCCAAGGCCTGCGGCCATTTTCATGTGCTCAATTACCACCGAGATCACGTTCAGAATCAGGAACACAATGATGGGTGACAGGTCCAGGCCGCCCATGGAGGGCATGATGTTGCGCACCGGGCGCATCACCGGCTCAGTGATCTGGGCAACCAGCTGAATCGCGGGGTGGCCGCTGCCGGGGGCGATCCAGCTTACGATCACCACCGCAATAACCGACCAGAAGTAGATCTTTACGATCAGGTCCAGGACGTTCAGTACGGCCCACACCAGCAAGGTGATCGGATTCACGGCGGGGATGCCGCCGTTCAGGGCAACCAGTATCAGGAAGAAGGTGATTCCCTGGATGATGACCGCAAGCACCAGCGAAGCGCCATCCACGCCGCCCCAGCCGGGAATGAAGCGACGTAACGGTCGCAGCGGCGGATTGGTGGCCTTGACCACGAACTGGGTGATCGGGTTGTAGAAGTCTGCACGGGCCAGCTGAAGCAGGAACCGGAGCAGTACAATGGTCATGTAGAAGGTGGATGCGATCAGCAGGATGGTGATCAGAATGTCTGCCAGCATGAAGCCGTGTCTCCGTTATCGGTTACTGTTTGCCTGCCAGTTCTTTGGCCATTTCTTCCGAGCGCTTGAATGCTGCCTTGTAGGCTTTGGACACCAGATCGCGCATGCCACCTTCCTCAAAGGTGTTGATGGCCTGCTCGGTGGTTCCGCCGGGAGACATCACGTTGCGCTTGAGCTGGCCGGGGTCGTGCTCGCTTCGGGCAGCCATTTCGGCTGCGCCTGCCATGGTCTGGATAGCCAGTTCTCTTGCGGTTCCAGCGGCAATGCCGGCTTCGGTGGCGGCGTCTTCCAGTGCCTCGAGCATCAGGAAGAAATAGGCCGGGCCACTGCCGGAGAGAGCGGTCACACCGTGCAGAAGGTTTTCGTCCTCAACCCAAAGCGCTGAACCGATGCTTTCAAACACCGATTCCACCATTTTCTTCTGTTTGTCTTTCACCTCTTTGTTGGCGAACAGGCCTGCTGCCCCCTTGCCGACGAGGGATGGTGTGTTGGGCATAACCCGGACCATCGGCAATCCGCCGCCCAGCCAGCCGTCGAGTGTGTCGGCTGTCAGCCCGGCGGCGATGGATACCATGAGAGGGCGGGTGTTCTGAACCACTGGCGCAATGTCGCGACAGACATCCGCCATCACCTGGGGTTTCACCGCGAGAACCACCATATCTGCCTGCTGGGCGCAGTAGCGGTTGTCTGTGGTTACGCTCACGCCGAAACGCTTGCGGATCGTTTGCAGGTGCGCGTCATCCGGCGCGCTCACCCAAATGTTGCCGGCCTGATAGCCGTTATCCAGCATACCGCCAATGATGGCGCTGGCCATGTTGCCGGCGCCAATAAAAGAAATGGTTGGTGATGTGCTCAAGGTTAACTCCCCGGTTGATCGTTTAAACGTCCGGCCCTGATCATAGCAGGAACCGGCCGGTTCAGCTCTTTACTGGGCGTTTGCCGAAAAGTGCGGTGCCCACCCGTACCCAGGTGGCGCCTTCCGCAATAGCAATTTCCAGGTCGCCGGACATGCCCATGGACAGCGTATCGAGCGGGCCGGCATCGGGATGATCTGCCTTCAGTTGCTTCAGGGTATTGGCCAGCTTTCTAAAACTGGCTCTTAACCCTGCTTCGGGCTGATCCGGATCCGGAATGGCCATCAGCCCTCTCAGGCTGAGGTTTGGCAGTTCGCCGATTTCGGCCACCATTTCCGGCAACTCCCCGAGAGTGCTGCCGGATTTGCTCTCTTCTTCATTAATATTAACCTGAAGGCAGATATTCAATGGTGGCAGCCCCGGGTCCCGCTGTTCGCTTAGCCGGCGGGCAATCTTGAGGCGGTCGACGCTGTGCACCCAGGCGAAGGCAGAGGCTATCTGCCGGGTTTTGTTGGACTGGATCGGACCGATGAAATGCCAGTCCAGGCCATCAAGATCAGACAGCGCCTCAATCTTTTCCAGCGCTTCCTGAAGGTAGTTCTCACCGAAGGCACGCTGCCCGGCGGCGAAGGCTTCCCGCAGGTCTCCGGGTGGGCGGGTCTTACTCACGGCGAGCAGATGCACAGCTCCCGGCTCCCGCCCGGCCTGCAATGTTGCTTTTTGTATGCGTCGGGTTACGCTCCCGATGTTGTCTGCTATGCTGCTCATAGTGTGAAATTGCCACGCTCGGTCTGTCACTTGTAAGGTGACACGTTACCCGCAGGTCACTGAAATGCCAAGTGAACCGCGCCGGGGCCCCGCCGGGCGGAAGCTACCGGGATAAAAGAAAAAGCCTTCCGAGGATTCCTATGGATATTACTGAACTGCTTGCCTTTTCGGCGAAACAGGGTGCGTCTGACTTGCACCTCTCTGCCGGTCTGCCCCCGATGATTCGTGTTGATGGTGATGTACGCCGCATCAACCTGCCGCCCATGGAGCACAAAGAAGTCCACGGGCTGATCTACGACATCATGAACGACAAGCAGCGCAAGGACTACGAGGAATTCCTGGAAACCGACTTCTCTTTTGAAGTTCCGGGTGTCGCCCGTTTCCGTGTCAACGCCTTTAACCAGAACCGTGGCGCCGGTGCCGTTTTCCGGACCATCCCCTCCAAGGTTCTGACCATGGAAGACCTGGGCATGGGCCAGGTGTTCAAGGATGTGTCTTCAGTGCCCCGAGGACTGGTGCTGGTGACCGGCCCGACTGGCTCCGGTAAGTCCACCACGCTGGCGGCGATGATCGATTACATCAACGACACCCGCTACGAACACGTTCTTACCATTGAAGACCCCATCGAATTCGTACATGACTCAAAGAAATGTCTGGTTAACCAGCGGGAAGACCCCGACATCATCCTGGTTGGTGAGCTCCGGGACCTGGAAACCATCCGCCTCGCGCTGACAGCCGCCGAGACAGGTCACCTGGTCTTCGGGACCCTGCATACCACCTCCGCCGCCAAGACCATTGACCGGGTTGTTGACGTGTTCCCGGCGGAAGAAAAGTCCATGGTGCGGTCGATGCTGTCGGAATCCCTGCAGGCAGTTATTTCCCAGACCCTGATGAAAAAAATGGGGGGCGGCCGGATTGCGGCTCACGAGATCATGATCGGTACGTCTGCGATCCGGAACCTGATCCGGGAAGACAAGATTGCCCAGATGTACTCATCAATCCAGACCGGTGGCTCCCTGGGCATGCAAACGCTGGATCAGTGCCTTGAGCGGCTTTTGCAGAAAGGGCTTATTTCCCGCGAAGCTGCGCGGGCCAAGGCCAAGATGCCTGACAACTTTTAATCTGGTTTGCTCCTGAAGCTGCATTGTCGGTGCCAGGAGCAAAGGGGAATCAGTCAGACTCCCCGAATAGAGTTTGACGGGTGGGGCGGGTACAGCTTCCCGGGACTGTCTGCAGCATGGATGCTGCAGTCAAGCTTACATGGACGTATTTACAGCGTGTCCCGGGAGGCTGTACTAGCCCCGCCCAGGCACCAAACGATGAAGGCTGGGTACAAAAAATGGAATTCGAAAAACTGTTACGGCTGATGGTGGAAAAAGGCGGTTCAGACCTGTTTATTACAGCGGGTGTGCCACCGAGCATGAAGGTGAACGGGAAAGTGCTCCCGGTGACCAAGAACGCGTTGACGCCGGAGCAGACCAGGGAGTTTGTCTACGGCTCGATGAATGACAAGCAGCGCGCCGAGTTTGAGGAGACCCACGAGTGTAATTTTGCGATCAGTGCCCGGGGCATTGGCCGGTTCCGGGTGTCCGCATTCTTCCAGCGTAACCTGTGTGGCATGGTGCTGCGTCGGATCGAGGTAAAGATCCCGCAAATCGACGATCTTTCGTTGCCGGAAGTGATCAAGGAACTGGCCATGACCAAGCGTGGCCTGATCATGTTCGTGGGCGCCACCGGTACCGGTAAGTCGACGTCGCTGGCGGCGATGCTGGGGCACCGGAACCGCAACAGCCGCGGCCATATCATTTCCATTGAAGACCCGATCGAATTCGTACACCAGCACCAGGGCTGTATCGTTACCCAGCGTGAGGTGGGTATCGACACCGAGAGCTTCGAAGTGGCGCTGAAGAACACGCTGCGTCAGGCGCCCGATGTGATCCTGATCGGTGAGGTGCGCACCCGGCAGACCATGGAATATTCCGTGCAATTCGCCGAAACCGGTCACCTGTGTCTGGCCACCCTGCACGCTAACAACGCCAACCAGGCGCTGGACCGGATTATCCAGTTCTTCCCTCCGGAACAGCATAACCAGATCTGGATGGACCTCTCCCTGAACCTCAAGGCCATCGTGGCCCAGCAGCTGGTGCCAACGCCGGACGGCAAGGGCCGTAAAGCGGTTATCGAGGTGCTGATCAATACCCCGCTGGTGTCGGACCTGATCCGGAAGGGCGAGGTGCATCGGCTGAAAGAGCTGATGTCCAAATCCAACGAATCCGGCATGCAGACCTTTGACCAGGCGCTCTATCAATTGTACGCAGAAGGCTCCATCACGTATGAAGATGCTCTGGCCCATGCCGACTCTGCCAACGACTTGCGCCTGATGATCAAGCTTGGTGCCGACGCCCAGGGGGCGGATAAGCTTTCTTCCTCTGTGGACAAGCTTTCAATTCAGGACGACTGATACGAACTGCAATGATTAGACTTTAGTTGTAGAAAGTTAGGCTCCTGAACCGTTAGGGATGGCATTTGAGGCCAGTAAGGGGTGGTGCGTATACTCCGCGCGATTCAATAAGGAGATACCATGCACCACCGATCTTCAATGCTTGCACGAGCTGTCCGTTTTACTACTCTCGCGGCGTTCGCCGCACCTGTCAGCACGCTGGCAGGCGGTTTTTCCCTCAATGAGCAGAGCGCCAGTGCCATGGGCACCGCCAATGCCGGCGCCGCTGCCAACCCCGAGAATGCCACCACCGTTCTGTTCAACCCTGCCGGGATGAGCCAGCTGTCTGGCACCAATATTTCCTTCGGTGCGGCGGTTCTGGATATTGATGCCGAGGCCAAGGCAGGAACAGTGCGCGCGACAGACACCCTGGGACGCCCGGTAAGTGGTAGCTCGGGTGGTGATATTGCCGATCCAGCTGTTCTTCCCAATATATATCTCACTCACGAAATCAATGATTCGATAGACGTGGGGTTCGGGATTCATGCGCCCTACGGTCTGGCAGCCGACTACGACGATGATTTTGCTGGTCGTTATTTTGCGGATGAGACTGAGCTGACTGTCATTTCTTTCTCTCCGGCTGTCTCGGTCAGTAATGGTCAAGGCCTGTCCATGGGGGCTGGTATCAACATCATGTATGCCGAAGGGCGCCTGACCAAGTTCCAGGATTATTCGGGTATATACGGTCGTTGGCAGCAAGGATACGCTAGCCTTGACTCAGCACTGGGGCCTGCGTCTCCTGAAGATTTCGGGGTGCCCGTGCCTTCAGAGTTTGATGAAGGATATGCAGACATTGAAGGTGACGATGTCGCGGTAAATTTTCGAATTGGCTTTCTGTACGAGCTGTCTGATAGAACCCAGTTTGGTCTTACGGCCCAGACAGGTACGGAGTTTGAGCTAGATGGTGAGGCGGAAATATCCAAATTCCCCGAAACGACAGCTGTTGACCTTTCTGCGATCGGTCAGGGAGTTCAGGCTTTTCCGACGGGTGCCCAAGACGGTGTCAGCGAAGCTGTCCGAGTACCGCTGGCGATACCTGAGAGCATCACGGTTGGAGCGCGACATAAGTTGACGCCGGAAGTGACTATTCTGGCTGGTGCCACGTACGCAAAGTGGAGCCGCTTTGAAGAGCTCGATATTATCAGCCGTGAGGGTGGCTCAGGCCCTGTATCTGGTGTGACAGGTGACGAGGTGATTACTCACATCACAGAAAAATGGAAAAATACCTGGCAGTTCAATGTTGGTGGTATCTGGCAAGCTACGCCTGAATGGGCATTCAAGGCTGGCTACGCCTGGGATGAATCGCCAGTGGACAATTTCCTTACTGCACGAATTCCATCAAGTGACCGTCACTGGTTGACACTGGGCTCTCAATGGAAAAGTGCCGATAGTGGTTGGACGATTGACGCCGCTATCGGAACGCTTCTGTTCACAGATGATCCACAAGTGGATGAGCTTGTCTATTTGCATGAAGCACCCACGCAACAGGATCCGTCCTCAGGCGCATCAAACTACAAAGGGGAGTACGACCTCAGCGCCTGGAGTGCGTCCATCGAGGTAAGCAAGTCCTTCTAATCGCTTGCCAATCCGGTTGGCCAAGCGCAAGGCTGGTCAGCCAACCACCTGGCCACGGTAGATGACCTTTTTCTTCCGTGGCGGGTCAATTTCCCCTTCCTCGTGGTCCTGCACTGATGCCGTCGGTGCATCCGCAATCACCTGTCCTCGATAGTTGCGCTTGAAGCCGTCGTCTTCTTCCTCCGGTTCGATATTCAGCTGTGGAACCTGCTCCTTCAGGGTCTCCCAGACACGAGTCAGCTGACTGGAGCGGGTTTTTCGCGCGTAGTCAGCCAGTTGTTTTTCCAGATGCTCTTCCGTGAGGTGCAGTTTGACGCCAAATTCCGTGTGAATCAGGCGGCGGCACTGGTGAACCAGTTTCAGCACGCTGGGGTCCAGCAGCCAGCTACGTTCAGATGCCAGAGAAGTCATGGTATGAGCCTCGGAGATGGATGTCACAACATGGCGCTGCCCGGAGTGCGTGGTGGGGCAGGCGCCGACTCTGATTATGTAGCGAATATCGTGCCGTGACGGTGTTATTTCGCCGGCAGGGCGTGCTGGTGGCCTGCCGTGGAACCACGGGGCGTGAAGGTAGGCTCGGCGGCCGATGTTGCGGTCGATTACGGTGCGTTTTCGGGCGTCCCTGCCCTTTTCTGGGTCGAATCAGTGCGCCTCGTCCCAGTTGTCGCCGGCGCCGGCTTCCACCAGCAGGGGAACATCCAGCTCCGCTGCTGCTGACATGCGCTTTTCCAGTCCTGATAGGACCTTGTCGAGAGCCGATTCCTTCACTTCCAGGATCAGTTCATCGTGAACCTGCATGGTCATGCGGGCTTCATCGGCGTGTTCCTTCAGCAGCCAATTCTCAACGTCCACCATGGCTCGTTTGATGATGTCGGCGGCGGTACCCTGCATTGGCGCGTTGATCGCGGTGCGCTCGGCAGCCTGCTGCAGCTGTTTGTTGCGGGCGTTGATTTCCGGCAGGTAAAGGCGACGGCCGAACAGGGTTTCAACGAAACCATCGTCGTGGGCCTGTTTGCGGATGTTGTCCATGTACTTCAGAACGCCGGGGTAGCGCTCGAAATAACGGTCGATATATTGCTGGGCGAGTTTGGGCTCAACGTCCAGTTGTCGGGACAGGCCAAAGGCAGACATGCCGTAGATCAGGCCGAAGTTGATGGCCTTGGCGCTACGGCGCTGGTCTGAAGATACCGCCTCCAGGCTGACGCCGAAGACTTCCGATGCCGTTGCCTTGTGGATGTCTTCACCCTTTTCAAAGGCTTTCAGCAGTCCTTTGTCCCCGGAGAGGTGGGCCATGATCCGCAGCTCAATCTGGGAGTAGTCGGCAGCCACCAGCTTGTAACCCTCGGGGGCGATAAAGGCTTGCCTTATACGGCGTCCCTGCTCGCTGCGAATGGGGATATTCTGGAGATTGGGCTCGGAAGACGACAGTCGACCGGTAGCGGTGACGGCCTGATGGTAGGAGGTGTGTACGCGGCCGGTGCGGTGGTGAATCAGCTCCGGCAGGGTGTCGGTGTATGTGGACTTCAGTTTGCTCAGGCTGCGGTGTTCAAGAATCAGGCGCGGCAGTTCGTGTTCGTGGGCCAGCTCCTGCAGTACCGGTTCCGCCGTTGATGGCGCGCCCTTGGGGGTTTTCTTCACCACCGGCAGGCCCATCTTGTCGTAGAAGATCGCCTGCAGCTGCTTGGTGGAACCCAGGTTGAAGGTCTCGCCGGCCACGTCGTGGGCTTCTTTTTCCAGTTCTGCCATGCGCTCTGCCAGTTCCTGGCTGTGCTGTCGCAGAGTGCTGGCGCTGATCAGGGTGCCGCGCTGCTCCATGCGCGACAGTACCGGCACCAGAGGCAAATCGATGTCTTCGTAGACAGAGGCCAGTTTCCCGGTTTCTTTCAGTTTTGGCCTGAGGGCCTGATGCAGGCGCAGGGTAATGTCGGCATCCTCGGCGGCATAGGGCCCAGCTTTTTCCAGTTCGATCTGGTTAAAGGTGAGCTGTTTCGCGCCTTTGCCGGCAATGGATTCGAAGCTGATGGTCTTCTCGCCCAGATAATACATGGCGAGGCTGTCCATATCATGCCGGGTCGCGACAGAATTCAGAACGTAGGACTCCAGCATGGTGTCCTCGGCAATGCCCTCCAGGGTAATGCCGTGATTGGCCAGCACATTCTTGTCGTATTTCAGGTTCTGTCCGACCTTTGCCAGACCGGGATCCTCCAGTAGCGGCTTGAGCTGATCCAGGACCTGGTCACGATCCAGCTGCTCGGGGGCGCCCATGTAGTCGTGTCCCAACGGGACATAGGCCGCCTCGCCCGGTTCGATGGCGAAGGACACACCGACGATCTCTGCGCTCATGTACCGGAGGCTGGTGGTTTCGGTATCGAAGGCAAACAGCTCGGCTGATTTCAGGCGTTCCACCCATTGATCCAGGTCTTTCTGATCGGTGATGACTTTGTAGTCTTTCTTGCCGGTTCCGGGACTGGGTTTTTCATCGCTGGACTGAGCCTTGCCGGAGGATGAGGTGTCACCTTCTTCCAGTTCGGCAATCCAGGTGCGGAACTCATATTCCTTGAACAGCTCAAGCAGCTGCTGGTCATCCTGCTCCCGAAGCTTCAGGTCTTCCAGGCCAAAATCCAGTTCCACGTCAGTGCGGATGGTGGCCAGCTCGCGACTCAGGGGCAGGGTTTCGGTGGCGTCGCGCAGGTATTCCCCGATCTTGCCTTTGATTTCATCGGCATGCTCAATAACATTGTCCAGGTTTTCATAGCTCTGCAGCCATTTTACCGCAGTTTTCGGGCCGCACTTGTTCACCCCGGGGATGTTGTCCACCTTGTCGCCCACCAGGGCCAGGTAATCCACAATCTGCTCCGGGGTGACACCGAATTTTTCCACCACGCCGTCCCGATCCATCCGGGTCTCGGTCATGGTGTTGATCAGGGTAACGTGATCGCTGACCAGCTGCGCCATATCCTTGTCACCGGTGGAAACCACTACATCGATGCCTTTGCTGGTCGCCTCGTTGGCGAGGGTGCCGATCACATCGTCGGCCTCGACGCCTGTCACCGTCAGCAGCGGCAGTCCCATGGCCTTGACGATCTCGTGGATGGGCCCGATCTGACAGGCCAGATCCTCCGGCATCGGTGGCCGGTTAGCCTTGTACTCTTCATACAGATCATGCCGGAAGGTTTTACCCTTGGCGTCGAAGACCACCACCATCTTGGATCCGGGAAAATCCTGCTCCAGGCGCCGAATCATACTGATGACGCCTTTGATAGCTCCGGTAGGGTGGTCCTTGCTGGTGGTCAGTGGCGGAAGTGCATGATAAGCGCGGAAAAGATAGGACGATCCGTCCACAAGAACCACGGGAGGTGTGTTTTTGCTGGTCATGTCAAAACAGGTCCGGAATCTGATTGAAGCGTGGGTTGGCTTGTGCAACTCTGTACTGAAATCGATGGACGAAAGGGTATCACGAAAATGAAACGAATCGCCTGCCCGGCTTTGTTGCTCGCCTGTCTGCCTCTGGTTGCCCTGGCACAGGAGCAAGGCGCCCTGGATGAGACTCCGGTTGCAACGCCCAAGGAGCCGGTGGTGATCTCTGATTACCAGCCCGCGAGCGAGGGCCCGGAAATTGTTATCCGCCCCGGTGAGAAGGAAGTGTTCTACGAATACCGGGTTAATGGCCAGCTCATGGAAATCAAGGTCGTGCCTGAGGTCGGCCCGGAGTATTACCTGGTGCCGGCAGATGGTGGCGGCTGGATCCGGGAAACCGAGTCCGACATGTTGGTGCCCAGCTGGGTGATTTTCCGCTGGTAACGCCCATTTGCATTGACGCCTGCTTTTAGTATGAACATTCTAATTTTAGGGCGTAACTTGGATCCTGAGATTAAAGAAAGGCCCTCGTTGCACTGGTTTCGACGGGGTCTTGGAACCTTCAGGAAACCAAGGAGATTCATCATGGGTAAACTCAAGTCTTATCAGGAACAGCTTCAGGAAATCGTGGACAAGGGTATCAACGCCGCTGAAGAGCAGCAGAAGAAGCTGGCTTCCAAGCCGTTCGATTACGCCGAGAAGCTCGAGTCTGAAGCACGCGAATACAGCGTGAAGACCCTGCGCAAGCGTTACAACGGCTACAGCGACAGCCTGTTCGAGCAGCTGCGCAGCCTGAACAGCCGTTTCGGTAACTTCGCTGGTGACCTGGTCGCCAAGCTGGAAAAAGAAGCGGCAGAAGGCGCTGATGCAGTAGCAGAAGCCGCGGAAGACGTGTCTGACGCTGCGCAGGATGCGAAGAAATCTGTTGAGCCGAAGAAGCCGGCTGCACGCAAGACCACTGCGCGCAAGACCACTTCTACCGCCAAGAAGACCACTGCTTCCGCTTGAATCGCGGATAGCGTCTCACCGATAGGTGAGTGAAACGAAGAGGCCGCCGGGTAAAACCGGCGGCCTTTTTATTATGCAGGGGAGCTCCAGCGAACGATCAGTTTTCCGTTTCTGTGTGATCAAACGGTACGGTCCGCGCCTCGCCGGTGACCTCTTCCAGGCGCTCTATGTCGGCCTCGAAGGCCTTGCGCAGTTCTTCGATTTCCTGGGTTTGTGAGGTGATTTCCCGCTCAATATCCCGTATCTGGGATTCCAGTCGCCGGATTTTTTCAAGTGTGGCCTCGGGGATCTCTCGACCGCCCCGCTCCATGTCGGCGGCACGGCTCTGTTCGTTATCCAGTTGGCTGGATATGACTGAGATGTTGCCCCGCTTGAGCTGTATCAGGCCCTCAAGCTCCCGGATTTTCCGGTGCATGGCTTTTACTGCCTGATCCGGGTGGCTGAAGCGCTTCAGCAGAGCGCGGTCCTTCTCGCGCTGTTCAGCGAGTTCCTTCTGCCGCTGTTTTTCCGCTTCCCGGGCGGCAATCTCCTCTTCGGTTGGCGCCGGAGGGATAGTCTCTATCACGCGGCCATTGTTGCTCAGTATGTCATAGCCACGTTTGGTAGCTTCCTGGGGAATGGTGCTACTGATTACTATCTGGCCGTTCTCATCCGTGTAACGGTACATATTGGCCGCCACCTGGGCAGAAAAGCCCAGAGCCAGCGCCAATGCCGTTGCTTTGACAGAAAGTGCGGTCAGACGATTCGCCATCAATCAGACTCCGTAACGATCCCGATAACTGGCTACCTTTTCGGCATGCCCGGCAAACTCCGGGTTGGCTTTAAGGTAGTCCAGCACCTGTTCAAGACGAATGATGCTTACCACAGGGATTCCGAATTCCTTCTCCACTTCCTGGATAGCGGACAGTTCTCCGTTGCCTTTTTCCTGACGATCCAGCGCGATAAGTACGCCTGCCGGTTCGGCCCCGGCGGCCCGGATGATGTCGATGGATTCCCGGATCGCGGTACCGGCGGTGATCACATCATCCACAATCAGTACTTTGCCCTGCAACGGTGCGCCAACAATGTTGCCGCCCTCACCATGATCTTTCTTTTCCTTGCGATTAAACGCAAAGGGTTTGCTGTTACCGTCTGTAGCCAACGCCATTGCTGTGACAGTGGCCAACGGAATGCCCTTATAGGCAGGGCCGAAAATAATGTCATAATCCAGCCCGCTGCGTGCGATCGCGGCGGCATAGGCCTTGCTTAATTGAAGCAGGTCGTCCCCGGTATTGAACAGGCCAGCGTTAAAGAAGTAGGGGCTGGTTCGGCCCGACTTGAGCGTGAACTCACCAAAGCGTAGTACATTTCGGCGGATGGCAAATTCGATAAATTTCTGCTGATAGTCGTGCATGACAAGGCTTCTGGCGGGTGTTGATCTTTAATTAGCGCGTAAAAACGGTATCATACACACAAACCGAATCAGGGAACACGTATGCGGGTAGTATCAATCAGCGTCAATGGCCTCGCCCAGGCTGTTGAAAAAGGCTTTTTCGACTGGCTGGCGGAGCAGGACGCTGACGTGGTCTGTGTCCAGGATCATCGCATGCGGGCCTACGAGATTGAGGACTACAACCTGATTCCGGAAGGTTACGAAGCCTATTTCATTGATGGCGAGAAAAACGAGGATGGCGGTGTTGGTATCTACACCCGTCATTTCCCGAAAGCCATCATGTACGGGTTTGCCAATGAGCAGGCGGATCGCGAAGGACGGTTTATTCAGGCCGATTTTGACAAGGTTTCGGTTGCCTGCGTGCTGGCCCCCTGTGCCCTCGGTCGCGAAGAAGAACTGATCGGTGAGGACGACCTCACGGTGCTGGACCACAAGGACGACTTTATGGAGTCCTTCGGTCTGCACATGCAGAAAACGCTGCGCAAGCGCCGGCAGTTCATTTTCTGTGCCAACCTCCAGACTGCACACCACGTAACCGACGCCAGTCCCCTGTACCACAAGCTGGACTTCTCCGGTTTCCTGCCCCACGAGCGCGCCTGGCTGGATCGTCTGTTCGATGAAATGGGCTGTATCGACGGCTTCCGCGAAATTAACAAGCAGAGCCACCAGTTTACCTGGTGGCCGGAGCAAGCTGAAGGGTCCCGCAAGAATGCCGGCATCCGGGTGGACTACCATCTACTGACACCGGGAATCCGGAAGACCATCGAAGATGGCTGGATCGACGATTCAACCCGTTTCTCCGATCACGCCCCGGTGATCATGGATTACGACATCGAAATCGGCTTTTAAGTCTGGGGGAAGACGCCTGTGTGGCAATGCTTCCCCAGACACGCTACGAGCACCCCTGCGGGGTCCAGCCTGCAATCTCAGATTGCAGTCGTTCGCCTGTCGCATGAAGCTGCGCTTCATAGGCGCTCGGCCTCACCCATGTGCGCTTGTTTCGGGCCGTCCCTGGCCCTCAACAGTCTGGGGAAGCATCGCCACACAGGCGCCCCGGACTTTGGGGTGGGCTGAACAGGCCGTAGGTCGGATTAGGCGTAAGCCGTAATCCGACACTGTGCACCGGAAAGGTTTCCTCCTCCGGACGCGCGGGCGACAAGCTTAATTAGCCAGCGCCGCCTTCTGAATCTCAAACAACTGCTCAATACCCTGTTTGGCCAGAGTCAGCATGCTGTCCAGTTCTGACTGGTCGAACGGCGCACCCTCTGCCGTTCCCTGGATTTCAATGAAGCCACCCTGATCGGTCATGATCACGTTCATGTCGGTTTCGGCTTCTGAATCCTCCGGGTAGTCCAGGTCCACCACCGGCGTGCCCTTATAAACACCGACCGACAGCGCGGCGACCATCTGCTTGAGGGGAGATTTCTGCAGGCGCTTCTCGGCGACCAGATGGTTCAGTGCATCTACCAGGGCCACGCAGCCGCCGGTGATCGCAGCGGTACGGGTGCCGCCATCGGCCTGGATGACGTCGCAATCGATCGTGATGGAGTGTTCGCCGAGGGCGGTCAGATCAACAGCGGCGCGCAGGGAGCGGCCAATCAGGCGCTGGATTTCGACGGTGCGGCCACCCTGTTTGCCGCGGGCGGCTTCCCGGCCCATGCGGCTGCCGGTGGAGCGGGGCAGCATGCCGTATTCGGCGGTGATCCAGCCCTTGCCTTCACCCCTCAGGAATGGGGGAACCTTGTTTTCGACGGAGGCGGTACAAATAACTTTGGTGTCCCCGAATTCCACCAGCACGGAGCCTTCGGCGTGACGGGTGTAGTTGCGGGTGATTCGAACATCTCTGGGTTGCTCGGGCGTTCTGCCGCTTGGACGCATAGTGTTTCCTGAAGTCAGTATTGAATGTCCGGGCGCGTGTCCCGGTCGAACGTTTGTGAAAAAGGTCGGTCAGTGTAACACGATGGGGTTGGGCTTTTGTCCGGTTCGCCGTAGCTGTTAAGAGCCTGTTAAACTCGATTGCTGATCATCAACCATGAGCGGAGCCGACATGATCCGAAGTATGACCGCATTTGCCCGCAAGGACGTCCAGGGAGACTGGGGTACGCTGACCTGTGAAATCCGGACTGTGAATCACCGGTATCTGGAGCCTTCCTTCCGGCTGCCGGATGCGTTCCGGGAGCTGGAGAACCGGTTTCGGGAAGAGCTGAGAAAGCAGCTGAAACGGGGCAAGGTGGATGTTTCCATGCGCCTGCAATCGGCAGAGAAGGGATCTCAGAGCTTCGAGATCAGCGAGGATATGGCCCAGGCGGTGAACGAGGCAGCCAATCATATTAACCGGATGCTGGATAATCCGGCCCACATCAATGCCTTGGATATTCTCCGCTGGCCGGGAGTGTTGTCAGTGCCCGAGCAGGACTACAGTCCTGCCAGGGACGCCGCTGTCGGCCTGTTCGAGCAGACCGTGGCCGAACTCGCTTCGGTACGTGAGCGTGAGGGTGAGCGCCTGCGGCCACTGTTTGAGGATCGTCTCAACACCATGGGCAATCTCGTCGCCGACGTGCGTAAACGTATGCCGGAATTGCTTGAAGCCCAGGAGAAAACGCTTCGGGAGCGATTTGAAAAAGCGAAAGTGGAGCTGGATGCCGAGCGGGTGGCCCAGGAGATGGTTATGCTGGCCCAGAAGAGCGATGTTGCCGAAGAATTGGATCGACTGGACGCCCATATTGGCGAGGTGACCGACACTCTCGAAAGCGACGATGCCATTGGCCGGCGGCTGGACTTCCTGATGCAGGAGCTGAACCGGGAGGCTAATACCCTGAGCAGCAAAAGTATTGATGCTGGCGTCACCCGCATTGCGGTTGACCTGAAGGTGCTGATCGAACAGATGCGGGAGCAGGTGCAGAACCTGGAATAATCCAGGCTTCTGCAGTGGTGGTCAGTTCTGTTTCAGGGTGTCCAGTTCTGTTGGAAGCTCGAACACCATTTTGCGTTTTTTCAGAGGGCAGTCGAATTCGAGGTGAAAGGCTAGAAGCTGTAAGGGCACCCCTGCGGCGCGGCCATACAGGCGATCACCGATGATTGAGTGCCCCAGGCCAGCCAGGTGGCGCCGGATCTGGTGTTTCCGGCCGGTTTCGATGCTGACCTGGACCAGGGAGGTCTGCTCTTCTTCGTTTTTCTCCAGCGTCGACACATGGCTGACCGCCGGTTTTCCCTCAACAGGCGCATCAACGACCTGGTCCTGAGCGTCCATCAAGCCGGTCACTCGAGCCTTGTAGTGTTTGGTCATCGTCCGGCCCGAGAAGCGCTGGGAAAGGGCGCCAGCCGCTTTCGGGTCGTGGGCAATCAGCATCAGCCCGGCGGCATCGGCGTCGAGCCGATGGACCAGGTAGCATGGCCGCTCGAGCCGGACTTCCGCCAGGCGGAGCAGGCTGCAATGGTCACCCCACTGTGAGCCCTGGGCCAGCAGGTTATGAGGCTTGAACCAGATCGTATAGCGTTCCAGATCCTCCAGCAGAACCGGATCCTCCGGTTTTCTCGCCAATACCTTCTCATCGTAATAAAGCTGCAGCCGGATACCCGGCTTGAGTTCCCTGGTAGCGCGGCGTAGCCGAAGGCGCTTGCCCTTGTGAGTCCACCAGCAGGCGCCCTTTGCCATGGCATCCTTGATTTTCTGGCGGGAGAGTTCTGGCGACGCCTCGCTCAGGGCGTCTATGGCTTTGCTGGCTTGCTTCAGGGTGATATCAATGGTGGTTCGCATGGAATCTTGCAGTCACTGAACGGAATAATAGGCAAATGGTATCAGCTGGCGCCCTCGTGGGGTGCGGTGTTTTGCCAAAGTCCGTATAATTCCGTGCTTTACCGGTCGGAAAGCGCGGCCGTCGCGTCCAGGTTTGGAGTTCTCGGGTTATGAATCAGGCAGTTGAGCAGGGCACTCTGTACGTTATCTCCGCGCCATCCGGTGCCGGCAAGACCAGCCTGGTGGCAGAAATGCTCCGCAATGACGAGAAGCTCGGTGTGTCCGTCTCCCATACCACCCGCGCCATGCGAGAGGGTGAGCAGGACGGGGTAAACTACCATTTTGTCGGTCGGCCCGAGTTCGAGGCGATGATCGCCCGGGGCGATTTCCTGGAGCACGCCGATGTCTTCGGCAACTATTATGGCACCTCCCAGGTCTGGGTCCGGGAAACTCTGGCAAAGGGCCAGGATGTGATCCTGGAGATTGACTGGCAAGGTGCCGCGCAGGTGCGTCGACTGATTCCCGAGTGTGTCAGTATTTTCATCGTGCCGCCTTCGCCCGAAGTGTTGCGAGAGCGTTTGATAGGTCGAGGCACCGATGCTCCGGAGGTGGTAGAGCGCCGTCTGGCAGAGGCCGAGGAGGAGTGCCGCCACGCGGTGGAGTTCGATTTCCTGGTGGTTAACGATGACTTCAGTGCTGCCCTCGGGGATCTGCTTGCCATTGTCCGCGCCCAGCGCCTGCGTATGGAAGTGCAGCAGCCAAGGCACCGGGTTCTGCTGTCGGGGTTGTCCGGCCCGGGCTGATACGGGGTTTTCCTGTATACAAATTGAACCGGCCACAGTAAACTGTGCGGTCTGCTGAAACAGTCATTTTATGAGTCGGGGAAGTTATGGCACGAGTTACCGTTGAAGATTGTCTGGAAAACGTTGATAACCGCTTCCAGCTGGTAATGCTGGCTACCAAGCGTGCCCGTCAGCTCGCTACCAAGGGTGCCGAGCCGATGGTGGCTGAAGAGAATGATAAGCCTACGGTCATCGCCCTGCGCGAAATTGCCGAAGGCAAGATTACTCGTGATCTGCTCAAGGAAGAAGACGACGAGTAATTCATCTGCGTATGTTTGGTATATAAGTACCTGTCCGCAAGTGAGAAGCATTGAAATCTGTCCCCGCGGTTTTATAGTGTAACTATGGAACGTTGCTGGAAGGACTCTGGAAGGACCCGGATGCGTGCATTCGGGTTTTTTTGTCCCTGAATTTCATGAAGTCGTGGAGGCGCGGTGTCGGCAGAGGCTACGGTTGAAGGACTGGCTCGAGAGCTCAGCTCCTACCTTGATACCAATCGCATCAACCAGGTGCGACGGGCCTATTATTATGCCGAGCAGGCCCATGAGGGCCAGATGCGCAAGAGCGGCGACCGTTACATCACCCACCCCCTGGCCGTTGCCCATATCCTCGCCGACCTCCGGCTGGACCATCAGAGCCTGATGGCAGCCATGCTCCATGATGTGATCGAAGACACGGGTATTCCCAAGGATGCGCTGGCGGAACAGTTCGGCGAGGATGTGGCGGAGCTGGTGGACGGGGTCAGCAAACTGACCCAGATAGAATTTCGTTCCCGGGCGGAAGCCCAAGCCGAAAACTTCCAGAAAATGACCCTGGCCATGGCGCGGGACATCCGAGTGATTCTTGTGAAGCTGGCGGACCGCCTGCACAACATGCGCACCCTCGGCCCCATGCCCTATGAAAAACGCCAGCGCATTGCCACCGAAACCCTCGATATCTACGCCCCCATCGCGAACCGTCTGGGTATGCACTCAATCTGCACCGAGCTTGAGGATCTGGGCTTTTCATCCCTGTATCCGATGCGCTCCAAGTACATCTCCAAGGCGGTGGACAAGCTCCGTGGTAGCCACCGGGAGATCATCGAGGACATTCGCGGCAAACTGCAGGAGAAGCTGGAAGAGCGCGGCCTGCCGGGCCGGATCCTGGGCCGGGAGAAACACCTGAACAGCATTTACAACAAGATGAAGTTCAAGCATAAGTCCTTCCATGAAATCATGGATGTGTATGCCTTCCGGATCATCACCGACACCGAAGACGACTGTTACCGCATCCTGGGCGCCGTGCACAGCCTCTACAAGCCCCTGCCGGGCAGGTTCAAGGACTACATTGCCATGCCCAAGGCCAATGGCTACCAGTCCATTCACACCACCCTGTTCGGTATGCACGTGAACATTGAGATCCAGATCCGTACCGAGGAGATGGAGCATATCGCCAATAACGGTATCGCCGCCCACTGGATGTACAAGAATGAGCCCAGCAGCGTCACCAGCGTGAATCAGGCCCGGGTGGACCGCTGGGTGAAGGGGTTGATGGAGATGCGGGAACGGGCCGATGACTCCATGGAGTTTATCGAGCACGTGAAAGTCGACCTGTTCCCGGATGAGATATACGTGTTCACTCCCAAGGGCCGCATCATGGAACTGCCCAGCGGGGCAACGCCGGTGGACTTTGCCTATGCCATCCACACGGATATTGGCAATGCTACCGTTGCCTGTCGCATCAACCGCAATCTTGGTTCATTGAGTCAGCCTCTGCAGAGTGGCCAGACTGTCGAAATCATTACCGCGCCGGGTGCCCGGCCCAATCCGGCATGGCTCAGTTTTGTGGTGACCGGCAAGGCGCGCAGCAGTATCCGCCATGTGCTCAAGAGCCAGAAGCGCGCGGAATCGCTGGAGCTTGGCCGCACACTGCTGAAAAAATCCCTCAAGGGCTTTGGGGCCAAACTTTCTGAGATCAGCGACGCCCAGAAGCAGGCGGTGGTGAATCACAATCAGGTCAACAGTTTTGATGATCTGATCAGTGACATCGGTCTGGGTAATCGGATGGCCTATCTGGTTGCCCGTCAGCTCGCCAGCGGCTCCGAGGTTGCTGAGGCGAGTGAGGCACCCAGAGACATTGAGGGCGGCAATCACAGTCCCGTGACCATTCGCGGCACCGAAGGGCTTCTGGTACGGTTCGCCAGCTGTTGCAAGCCCATTCCGGGAGACCCGGTGGTCGGGGTGATGGATTCCGGCAAAGGCATGGTGATCCATTCCGATACCTGTTCCCGTTTGCCCGAGGACGACGAAGGCCGGGCCCGCCTGACCCACCTGAAGTGGGCCAAGGACATTACCGATGAGTTTTCCGTGGAGTTGCGGGTAGAGCTGGAGCGCCAGCGAGGTGTGATCGCCGAGATGGCCAACGCCGTTGCCATGGCTGACGGCAACATCGAGCGCATCAACGTGGAAGAGCAGAATGCCCGCTTTGGCGTGGTCAGTTTGGTGGTGCATGTGAATGGTCGCCGTCACCTGGCCCGGGTGATGCGGCGAATCCGCAACATTCGTGCGATTACCCACATCAGCCGCGTGCGGCACTGAACCCGACCAAAGCCCGGTTGACAGGCGCGCTCCGCAAAAGCGACGATTGGCGTTTTGGAAGAGAGGAAATCGAGGGTCATGACCAACAAATCCGTAATTCAGACCGAGAATGCGCCCCAGGCGATCGGCACCTATTCCCAGGCGGTAAAGGCGGGGGATACTGTATACCTGTCTGGCCAGATTCCGCTGGTACCGGAAACCATGGAAGTGGTCGCCGGCGATTTCGCTGCCAAGACCCGGCAGGTATTCGATAACCTCAAGGCTGTCTGCGAAGCCGCCGGTGGTGAGCTGAAGGATATTGTGAAGCTGAACATCTACATGACTGACCTGGCCAATTTCGCCACGGTCAATGAGATCATGGCCACTTATTTCCAGGAACCGTATCCGGCCCGAGCGGCGGTAGGCGTCGCGGCGCTGCCCAAGGGTGTGCCCATTGAAATGGAAGCGGTTATGGTGCTCAGCTAAGACCTGATGACACCAGGATTCAGAAGAGGCGGCCTTGGGCCGCCTTTTTTAATGCCGTAGGCTCAGCCCTGGTCGATCATGGCGCGGTAGCCGGCCCGGAAATCCGGATAGCGGAACTGGAAGCCGGTGCTCAGCAGTCTCTTGTTGTTGCAGCGTTTACTGCCGGCCCGTCCGCCTTTACGGGCATCCGGCTGTGGCTCGGCACAGGGTGTTTGCTGCCGGACCCAGTCTACTACCTCATCAAGCCTCACCGGCTCGCAATCGCTGGCCAGGTAGCAGGTTTCCAGTGTCGCTCCCGAAAGTGCCAGTTTCACCAGGTGGGCTGCCGCGTCTGCTGCATCCTCTTCATGAATCCGGTTGCTGAACGGTGCTGGCTTCGTCGGATTCATGCGTCCCTCCTGGACCTCCTCAAGAAAACGCCGCCGTGACGGCCCGTAAATGCCACTGTAGCGGATGATGGTCGCCGGGTGGCCGCTTTCGAGCGCGGTCTGCTCGCCAGCCAGGACCTGCTCGCCGCTGAACCGGGCCGGTTTCGTGGGGCTGGATTCATCCACCCAGCTGTCGTCATCCTGTGAGTAGACACTGCTGCTGCTCACAAAGAACAGGTGTTTCAGGGATTGACCACCCAGGGCCTCCAATAAATTTGCCAGGCCCGTCACGTAGGCATCCCGATACCCCTGCTGATCGTAGCTGGAGGGCGTCAGGCAATAGATAACGATGTCGAGTCCCTCCGGTAACTTACCGGTGAGTGTTTCCGGCCGGGTCAGGTCGGCGCCGATACCTTCAACGCCGTCGGGAACACGGTCCGGGTTCCGGCGCAGGCCGTACACCGTGGCTGAGGCTGTCAGTAGGGTGGCAATGGTGCCCCCGAGTTTGCCGCAACCGGCCACCAGAATTCGGCGCGCCTTACTACCTTCAGTGATTGCCATAGACAATTTCAATCCTTATGCTTTACCTCATAAATTCGTGAAACTTCGACCCGCATCTTTCTGACCGGAGCTCACCATGACTCTCACCGAGTTACGATACGTCGTTACGCTGGCCCGCGAAAGGCATTTTGGCAGGGCTGCAGAGCGTTGCCATGTCAGTCAGCCAACGCTCAGCGTTGCTGTTAAAAAGTTGGAAGACGAGCTCGGTATACCGCTTTTTGAACGAAGCAAAAGCAGCATCCGTGTCACCGAAACCGGGCTGCGCATTATCGAACAGGCCCAGCGTGTCCTCGACCAGGTCGGCCTGATCAAGGACATGGCCCAGGATGGCAAGAACCAGCTCAACTCACCTCTGAAAGTGGGCGCCATCTACACCATTGGCCCCTACCTGTTCCCGCACCTGCTGCCGGAACTCAGGCGTGCCGCCCCGGAGATGCCCCTCTACATTGAAGAGAACTACACCGCGAACCTGAGGCAGAAACTCCGGCAGTCCGAGCTGGACGCCATTATTATTGCTCTGCCGTTCGAGGAGCCGGAAGTGGTTACCCTGCCGCTTTACGATGAACCGTTTGTTGTTCTGCTGCCGGCCGGGCATCCGCTGGCCAGTAAGGAACAGTTGACTGCGGACGAACTGGCCAAGGAGCAATTGCTTCTGCTCGGGCCGGGCCACTGTTTCCGGGACCAGGTTCTGGAATCCTGTCCACCACTGGTGGAGGCCGTGACGCATCGGGCCAATAATGGTTCACCGGCTCTGGTCACCGAAGGCAGTTCCCTCGAAACCATTCGCCATATGGTGGCTTCCGGCCTGGGCATTACCGTACTGCCGCTCTCGGCCGCCACGGCCATGCAGTACCATGAAGACATCCTGGCAGTCCGGCCGTTTGCGCCTCCGGTGCCGTTCCGCACGGTGGCCCTGGCCTGGCGGGTTACTTTCCCGCGGCCCAAGGCTATTGATGTGCTGTCCCTGGCTGCCAGCCAGTGCCGTGTAATTGAAAAGGCGAAAACGGATACACCGGTTGTGGCTGAAAGCGCCTGAGCCTGCCTATGACGTCACTGGATGACATTCCGGTCACCCAGCTCAAGGGCGTAGGAAGCGCCCTGGCCGAGAAGCTCGCCAAGCTGGGCATTGTCTCCCTGCAGGACCTGCTCTTTCACCTTCCACATCGGTATGAGGACAGAACCCGCGTTATACCCATGGGAAGTCTTCGCATTGGCGACGTCGCTGTGGTGGAAGGGGAGGTGATGAAAGCCGATCTCGTGATGGGACGCAGGCGCAGCCTGCAGGTGACCCTTCGGGATAGCAGCGGCTTTCTGGTCATGCGCTTCTTTCACTTTAACGCCGCCCAGAAAAACCAGCTGAGCGAAGGCGCCAGGGTTCGCTGCTTTGGCGAGGTTCGTCCTGGCCGCGCAGGGTATGAGTTTTACCACCCCGAGTACCAGGTGAACCCGCCGCCCATGCCGTCGGAAGGTGAGGCAACCCTGACGCCGGTTTATCCTCTTACCGAGGGGATTCAGCAACCCCGGGTGCGCTCTCTGTGTCAGCAGGCCCTGGGCTATCTCCAGCGATTCCCGATCAAGGACTGGTTACCGCAGGGATTGTTGGCCGAATACCAGTTGCCCGGAATCACCGAAGCTGTCCAACTGGTGCATTCTCCACCTGCCAACGCGCCCGTAAACCAGTTGATGGAAGGACGCCACCCCGCGCAACAGCGATTGGTGATGGAAGAGCTGTTGGCGCACCAATTGAGCCTGCTGCAGGTGCGTGAGCAGATCCAGGCCCGCGAAGCGCTACCACTCCTGCCCACGGGTGACCTGCCCGAGCGTTTCCTGGACTCCCTGCCGTTCGCACTCACCGGTGCCCAGCGTCATGTGCTGGCTGACATTCGTCAGGATCTGAGCCAGCCGCTGCCGATGCTCCGGCTTGTCCAGGGCGATGTCGGCTCCGGAAAAACAGTGGTGGCGGCGCTGGCGGCATTGCAGGCCATTGGCGCTGGTGCCCAGGTGGCGTTGATGGCACCTACCGAAATTCTTGCCGAGCAGCACTTCCAGAATTTCCGGGCATGGCTGGAACCCCTTGGCATTCGACTGGCCTGGCTATCCGGAAAGGTTAAGGGCAAAGCCCGGGCTGAAACGCTGGAAGCGGTCCAGTCGGGCGATGCCGGAGTGGTGATAGGCACCCATGCCCTGTTTCAGGAGGATGTGGAGTTCCACCGTCTTGCCCTAGTGATCGTGGATGAACAGCACCGCTTTGGTGTTCACCAGCGACTCGCCCTACGGGAAAAGGGCGTGGGAGGCTCCCTGGCGCCTCACCAGCTGATCATGACGGCAACACCGATTCCCCGTACCCTGGCCATGAGCGCCTATGCCGACCTGGATACCTCGGTGATTGACGAACTTCCGCCAGGGCGGAAGCCGATCGAAACCATCGTGATTCCCGACAGTCGCAGGGAAGATGTGATCGAACGGGTCCGCGGCGCCTGTCGGGAAGGCCGGCAAGCCTACTGGGTCTGTACCCTGATCGAGGAATCCGAAGCCCTGCAGTGCCAGGCAGCAGAAGTCACTGCCCAGGAGTTGGCCGAGCGATTACCGGATCTGAAAGTGGGGCTTGTGCACGGGCGTTTGAAGGCCCAGGAAAAGGCGGCGGTAATGGAACAGTTCAAAGTCGGCGAGCTGGATCTGCTGGTTGCTACCACTGTCATTGAGGTTGGGGTGGACGTGCCCAACGCATCGCTGATCATCATTGAAAACCCGGAGCGCCTTGGGCTGGCGCAGTTGCATCAGCTTCGTGGTCGTGTTGGCCGGGGCGAGCAGGCCAGTTTCTGTGTCCTGATGTACCACCCGCCTTTGTCCGCCAATGGCAAGGCCCGGTTGCAGGCGCTCAGGGACAGTCAGGACGGCTTTTTTATCGCCGAGAAAGATCTGGAAATAAGAGGGCCGGGCGAGGTGTTGGGCACCCGGCAAACCGGTATGATGCAGTTTCGGCTGGCAGACTTTGAGCGCGACAAGGGCTGGATCGAGCCAGTTCGGGAAATGGCGCCAGGCCTGATGGCTCACCCGGAGGTTGTCCGCGCTCTCGTTAGGCGATGGCTTGGTGACAGAACGCGTTACGGCGATGTCTAGAGACGTCCATTTGGTCACTGAGTGCGTATGAAAGCGGTTTGGAAATAGAGTTCGGTCAACGTCAGGGTCATTTCTTTGCCCTATACTGAACTCAGTGTGATTTTCAGGTTCGGGTTATCCGACGGAAAACAGCAATATTCGGGAGAAATATATGGAATTACCTGTCGCAGTTCAGCAGGCTCTGGGTGATACCGCAGCCGGCGTATCCCTGAGGGATGCAGGCCAGGCGAGCCAGAAAGAACTGTTGCGAATGGTTCTGCTCAGTGATGAGCAAGGGAACCTCCAGGTAATCTGCCGCCGCGACGATCTGATTGACCTGGAACAACTGAACAAACAACTGGGCCGTGATCTGCGCCTAATGAAGCGCCGCGAACAGTTGCGCGTTCGGGAAAGGGCGGGCCTCAAGGCGCTCCCGGCATTGCCATCACTGACAGGCTGGCCAACCGTGGTAGATGAGCGTGTGGATGACTTGCCCGCCGTTGCGCTTGAATTGGGCGAGCAGAACCTTGCGATGGTCATGCCAGCAGAGGATTTCCGGGCCCTGACAGCCAAGGCTGATAGACGCTCCTTCGCCGTTGCGCCGGAATCCATCAACGTTAACCTTGACGACCACGGCAGGGATCGGGACCAGTTCCATTCCGCCATCAAGAAATTCACCGGCCTGAGAATACAGCAACGACTGGAAGATACCCTGGAGCTGCCGCCGCTGCCGGAAACCGCCCAGCGAATTATCCACCTTCGGGTCAATCCCAACGCTGTCATGGGTGACCTTGTAGATATTGTCGAGAGCGACCCGAGCCTCGCGGCGCAGGTTGTAAGCTGGGCCTCGTCCTCATTCTATGCGGCAGCAGGTCAGGTAAAGTCGGTGCACGACGCGGTTTCCCGGGTGCTCGGATTCGATCTGGTCATGAACCTGGCCATGGGGCTTTCTCTCGGGCGGGCGCTCAAGCAGCCCCAGGATCACCCGGAGGGCTACGTGGATTACTGGCAACAGGCAATCTGGCAGGCCCAGTCAGCGGGTATCCTGGCTAGCATGATGCCCCGTGGCGAGCGGCCAGTGTTCGGTCTTGCCTACCTTGGTGGACTGCTCCATAACTTTGGTCATCTGGTCCTTGCGCAGGTGTTCCCACCTCATTTCAAGCTGGTTTGCCGTTCTTTGGAAGTGAATCCTGATATCGATTCCTCTGTGACCGAGCACTATCTGCTTGGGATCACCCGGGAACAGATCGCAGCCCAGTTGATGGAGAATTGGGGTATGCCGGATGAGGTCACCCTGGCAATACGCTATCAGAAGAACCCCTCCTACGATGGCAGTCACAGCGTCTATGCCCGGTTGCTGTGGCTGGGCCGCCAGTTGCTGACTGCCAGGGGTGTGGCTCTGGGTGCGGGCGAAGACGTCAGACAGGCGTTTTATGACGAGCTGGGGCTCAACCGGGAACAGGTCGAGGAACAGTTCGACGAGCTGGTTAACAGCAAGGACAGTGTCATGGCCATGGCAGGCATGATGAGCCAGTAGCGGGAGCCTCTTTCCGAAAAATCCCCCAAAAAAAGCCGGCCCCAAGGCCGGCAAGCTCACCCGCTTTATTGCAGTGTCGTCCAAACTTATCAGGAGAAAACAACGTTAGGTGGCACCTTCCGCAGATGATAGGTGCCTCCCTGTTTTCAATTTAGACCCTGATGGAAAAAAGAAAAGTCAATAGTTGTAACCGGGAAGGAATGAGCAGAGTGTCAGTTTTTCAGGTCGACAGAACCTTTTGATTTGTTGAGCTAAAATATCTGTTTTACTGCTATTTCAGTTACAAACTGTTACAAAAATAAGGTCTGACCAGTTGCACTGTGTACTTGGTCGCCAGCGCAAAGCCTAAAAGGAATGGTGTCGGATGGCGGTTGCCGCTCGGCGAATCGCGTCGGCGTGCTTTTGCTCAACCTCAAACCGTTCCTTGTCCATTTTATCCACGAACTTCGTTTCTGTTGCCTGCCGAGCCCTGTGGGTGGGCATATGCTGCAGTTGGTCATGAACCTCCTGGAAAACCCTGAAAGGCGCCTGCTCCAGCAACTCCGGGGCAATGTGGTCCAGCAGGCCCTTGAGTCTCAGGCAGGCTTCCGAGTACTCGATCTGGTCCTCTTCAACCGCCATAGCGATGACACGAACACTGCGGATCATGTCTTTTCTGCGGTTCGTCTGGAACTCCTCAGCCTTGGCCTGCCGCTTGCGGTTTTCCGATAGCAATTGCATTTGACGGCGTATAAACACTGCCAAAAGTATGATGGCAACCAGGCCGGCGATAATCAGACTCCACTGCAGCCACTGGGGCATTTTCGGCTCCTCTTTGAATCAGGCCCGTTTACGTTGGCGCTCCGGGCGCCAGACTTTGACAGCAACAGGCTGCCCATTCAATACGGAAGTCCCGGAGAGCGGATCAATATTGCCGTCGCTGAGTACGTCATTGATGCTGGCGCCAGCGTGTGCAGCCGCCACCGACTGGCCGGTTCCGTCCCGGTCGTGGCCCCAGCCATGGGGAATCGACACCACGCCCGGCATAATGTCCTCGGTAATCTCCACCGGTAAAACAATCTGCCGGGATTCAGATGTTATTTCCGCAGAGTCAGCGGCTTGCAAAGCCAGACGGCTGGCATCCTTGGGGTGAATCATCAGGGTGCAACGGTCCTTGCCCTTAACCAGCCGCTGACTGTTATGCATCCAGGAGTTATTGCTGCGGACATGGCGTCTGCCGATCAGTTGGAGGGAGTCTCCGGTCGGCGCAGCCAGTGCATCGTGCAGCCGGCCGAGATCGTCCAGGTAGCGCCTGGGCGCAAGGTTGATCTTGCCATCGCGGGTAAAAAGTCGCTCCGGCAGGGATGGTTGCAGTGGCCCAAGATCGACACCGTTCGGGTTATCCTTCAGCGCGCTCAGGGAAAGCCCTTTTGGTAGTTCCTGCCAGCTTCGGTTAAGAGGGCTGAGTTTGGCCAGTCCACGAAGCAGGTGTCGTTTCGGCAGAATGTCCATCACCAGATCAACGGCTGGCTGCAGCAATCCGCGCGCGCGCCCGGCATCGGCGCCGTAGGGGCCGGTGCGCAGTAGCAGATCGAGAATGGGATCCGGGCCAATCTGCTTGAAAGCGCGCCAGCCCAGCTCCGTGCGGAGGGGTAGCCGCCCGCCTTTCCGGATCTTTTCCAGCCGGTGGGCCAGTTCCAGCAAGATCTGCCAGTCATGGCGGGTATCCGGGCCGGCATCGAACAGCGCTTCGCTGTATTTGGCGACATTGCGCACCGCAAACATACTGAAAATCAGATCGTAGTGGCTGCGCTCCAGGGCTGCGGTCGGTGGCAGGATGATATCCGCGTGACGGGTGGTTTCGTTCAGGTAATAGTCAACCGAGACCATGAAACCGAGGCCGCCGAGGGCTTCTTCCAGACGTCGCCCGTTGGGGCTGGAGAGCACCGGGTTCCCCGCAACAGTGACAAAGGCCCGGATCTGCCCCTCGCCGGGAGTCAGCATTTCATCGGCCATGGTGCTGGCCGGGTACTCGCCGGCGAACTCGGGTAATCCCTTCACACGGCTGTGGCGCTTGCCGAAGTGGCCTTTTTGCCCGGCCATGGCGCCCAGTTCCACCAGATCTATGGCCGGCTGAGAAAACAGCACGCCGCCCGGAAGATCCAGTTTGCCTGTCAGGATGTTGAGGCAGTAGGCCAGCCAGGTAGCAACGCCGCCGAATGTCTGGGTGCTGGTGCCCATGCGAGTGTAAAGTGCCGCCTTCCGGGTTGTGGCTAGCTGACGGGCCAGTGCCCGGATGTCCTCCGCAGCGATGCCGGTGTGCTCGCTGACAGCTTCAGGGGTGAAGGAAATGGCGGCCAGGCGCAGAAGGTCGACGTCTTTCACCAGCCTCTCGGCCGGGCCGGGATCCACCAAGTCTTCTTCAAACAATGTGTGCACCATGGCCATCAGCAGCAAGGCATCGCTGCCCGGCCGGATGAAGTGAAACTCGTCGGCCAGCTTGGCGGTTTCAGTCCGGCGTGGATCAACCACGATCATCCTGCCGCCGCGCTGTTTCAGGGCCTTGAGTCGCCCGCGGAAGTCCGGAACCGTCATCAGGCTGCCATTGGACGCCATGGGGTTGGCGCCGATGCAGATAAACAGATCCGTGTGATCGATATCCGGAATCGGAAACAGAACCTGATGCCCGAACATCTCCAGGCTGGCCAGCATGTGGGGCAGCTGATCGTTAGAAGTTGCTGAAAACCGGTTCTGGGTCCCGATGGCCCGCAGCAGCGGCATGGTGGCAACCAGAGAGCCATGGTTATGGACGTTCGGATTGCCCAGGTACACGCCGATGCTGTTGCGACCGTGGTCCTGACGGGTCTGATGGAGTTTCTCCGCGACCAGATCAAAGGCCTCGTCCCACTCCATTTCCTGCCAGCCCGTTTCGGTTTTACGGACAGGCTTCTTCAGGCGGTCCGGATCCTCGTGCAGGTCTTGCAGAGCAACCGCCTTCGGGCAAATATGTCCCCGGCTCAATGGATCATTTTCGTCACCCTTGATGGAGGCAATCCGGCCGTCCTCCATTTCGATCGCGACACCGCACATGGCCTCGCAAAGGTGACAGGTACGATAGTGGGTGCCGTTTTCCATGAAGGGCTTCTCCTGAAGGCTTGTTGTTTTGCTATAGCGGTTTCAATCTGCAACCAGATTAGCAGTAAATGACTTGGAGGGGGAAATAACCCTCGGTTGTACCCGGTGCAAAAAGGGCCAACCCGAAGGTTGGCCCTTTGCAGAGGTTTCAGGGCCTTTTACGGCTCAGCCGGGATTTCTTTGACCGGATTGGAAATGAAGTTGAGATAGACGCCCTGTTCGGGGATCTGCAGGGGCAGGTCAATCGTCACAATTTCACCACCGGGAACACCCAGGGCTCGCGCCCGAACGTTAATGTCGACCAGGTTGGAGTTGCGTTGCTCAATCTGCATCCGGCCGTCATCGAAGAAGGTGATGTTACCTTCAAGTTCAAGCACAAATTCACGACCATACAGATCGTGGCGGCCACCCAACGGAATTTCCATGTCGGGCGCATCGAGCATCAGTTCGGCGCGGGTCTTGAAGACCGGCTGGCCATCCTCACCTTCGGTTATCACGCCGGGAATCAGGCCGGAGCGGCTGCACCCCGGGCCCGAACACGCCGGGTCGTCCTTGGCATAGCGCATGCGGAGGACCTGGGTATTGGTAATCGACTCTTCTTGAAGTGGGATAAATCCAAAAACCCGAAGCTCTGTAAACACACTGATCGATGTGGTCGCCAATTGCGTGGGATACAGGTTCACCAGAATCCCCTCATCGCCGGTTGGTTCATACACGCCAGGGCCGACAACTTCCGTGTTGAGGGCGTAGGTCTGGTAGATGAACTTGTCCTTGGGGCACTGCTCACCGGTCTCGCAGCCAACCCTCGCATCGGCCGTGCTGGCAACGATGACAGGCGGAGAGGCCGAGGCCTGGTTATTACGGACCCTCAGTTTGGTTGAATTGGCTGAAGCGGCCCATCCGTCATTGTCGCTGCCCTCGTGGGCAAAAGGCTCAAGACAGTCCGGATTGGTATTGGAGTCGCAGTCCACCAGGAAGTTGGCGTTGGTATCGCGTACTGGCAGGTTCCGCAGCGGCGTGAACACGCTGTCCAGTGGTTCGGTTCCGGTGAAATAGATCACCATGTCATCTGGCCCGTTGTTGCCACCGCCGTCATCCAACCCTTCAAGCAGATCGGTTTTCAGGGCCAGGCCATCGGAATCGCAAATCGAGGTATAGGCTCCAGCCGTGCAGGTTCCGGCACCTTCAGAAGACTTTAGGGTATACCGGTAGTGCGCGCCGGCCTCCCAGGGCTGGTCCGGATAGAAGCGTATCCGCTGGAGATTCTTTTCGAGCCGGCCAGGCACCTCGTTTTCAAGAACCGAGACGGAGCCATTTGGTTCCTGGCTCACTTTTTCAACGATAAACGTGTCGCCCGGAATGATGGAGTTCAGGTCCATGGACTTTGAGAAAACCACGGTAATGGGGCGATCTGAAGGCATGGTGCTGACTGGCAGAATGTCGCCGATACCCCCATCCGAATAACACTGGCCAAGTATGCCGGCGGAGAGGTCCAGCAGGCTGTGGTCGGTCTCGCAGGGATAACCGGGATAGGTTGTCAGGGCAAGGGCAGGGCGCCTGGTCACAGAGGAGTCGCCAATATCGGCCAGTGAAAACTGCAAGGGAGCCGTGGTAGCTGGATTTCCGGCCAGATCGGTTAAACCATCAATGACGACTTCGTAGTCAACGCCATGGCGCAGACCATCGCCAGGGTTAAGGGTTACGGCAGTTCCGTCCAGTCTTGTCTCAAGTGTCTCGACAGGAACACCATCGGCTATCAGTGAGACTCCCTGATTAATCGAGTCCGGGGCAAGGGGCTCATCAAAGAACAGAATGACCGGATCCCCGGGGCGCTGCATCGACTGGCGCGTATCCGGAATGGCGTTGTCCGGGCCGGGCATCCAGCTGACCAGGCTTGGTGGTGTGCTGTCCAGTTCACGGAGCATCTCGGCATCAAGCACTGAGTCGGCATCGGTGGCTGCCTGCAGGTGGAACGCGATGGTCGAGTCGGTGTACTCCTGCCCAAGAAGGTTGGGTTCCACCATGCCAATGGCGTCGATGGTCAGCACCCCATCCTGCACCAGGGCGATACCGCGCAGTTCCACCCCCATCAGGTCCTGCGACAGAGCCGCGTTGGGCTGGGCATTTTCAGTATTCATGGAAACATCCATAAACAGCGTGATGTGCCGTGGTGCGTTCAGGTCGTCGGTATAGGGATTGGGGCTCAGATAGCCGGAGGCATCCGACAACATGGTGACTTTGATGTTACCGGTGGTCTGGAGTTGGCCGGTGGCGGCATCCAGAACCGGAACTTCGCCACCCACAAGAACGTCAAGGCTGGTGCTGTTCAGCACGCTGCCGCGGGCTATGCGCAACGGCAGTGCCTCATTAGCCTCGAACGCCGGTGCAAAGGCCAGCTCTGCAAACAGATCGCCGGTCTGTTGGGAAGGGCCAGCTTCGCCCTGCAGTACTGAATTGAGAGTCACACCGTTGATGATCTGCCCATTCAGAACCGATCGGGTTGCATCCTCTTCCGCAGCGCCTGCCGCCAGGCCTGAATCAACAGCAGATTGCTGCAGTACGACTGTGGGGCCAGTCTCGCGGGGAGTGAACGCGATCTCCTCACTGAACCGTTCCGTTTCCGGCGCTGTCAGGCTGGCCAGGTTTTCGAAGTGCAGCGTGTAGGTCTGGTTGGTATCCAGAACGTCGGCCTTGCTGCCACATTCCCTTGGGTCCTCGACCACACAGGGGTCAACGGTTATCCGGTTGCCTTTTACCAGAACCGTCGCCGGGACTTCATCGCCGTTGCCATCCAGAAGCTGAATCGAACCGCCGAGGGGGGCCCACTCGGGGTGGACAGGATGGGTCATGGCCAGTCGGAACGTAGAGAAGTTCATCGCCTCGAAGGGACTGTTGTTTGCCGGCACCTGCCAGGCAATACCAAAATCCTCGGCCGAGTTGGTTGTGCTCGCCGGACCGGAGAAACTGCCCCGGGTTTCGAACTGGATGCCGGCTTCACCTACCGCGTTGGGGGTGTCTATCTGTCGACCGCCTTCGGCAATCAGTGGCTCGCTAAAGGTCACCGTGTAGGCGCCAAGCTGGTCGAGCTCTGAGGTAGGGGACAGCTTCAGGCTCCTGCCCCCGTCAACCCGGCTGATCGAGAAGGGCACGGCCTGGCCCTGGGATTCCATCAGAATCTTGTTTTGCAGCTCCGCATCCTCGTCGGTCACCGCATGGCTGAAGCGCAGAACGACGTCGGCCCTCGGGCTGACATC
The DNA here is from genome assembly GCF_002933275.1 of Marinobacter maroccanus. Taxonomy (GTDB): domain Bacteria; phylum Pseudomonadota; class Gammaproteobacteria; order Pseudomonadales; family Oleiphilaceae; genus Marinobacter; species Marinobacter maroccanus. The sequence goes on along the minus strand of NZ_PSSX01000026.1, from coordinate 48,731 downwards.
CGCCTGCCCGTCAGCCGGATAGGAATAAATCACCGAGCCGGGAAAGACCGTCTCGTTCATGGTCTGTTCGTCGCCGCCACAGCCGGCCAGTAACAGGGCGGGAACCAGTGCCAGTGTTTTGTTGTACTTCATGGCGTGCCCTCCTTAAAACTTCAGGGTGATGGAGCCGCTGACAACGTGAACGTCGCCGTCTGCCGTAACCGGCGTTTCGTTGCCGTCAAAATCCACCAGGGTGAAATCCCGCTCCTGCAGCTGCTGGTACTGGTAACCAATATCCAGACGGACGGGGTAGGCCAGCAGACGGGTGCGGTCGTAGGTGGCGCTCAAGCCGAGGCCGACGACAATCTTGTCGGTATCGAGATAATTGATCTCCGGATTGCGGGTGGACTTGAGCGGAGACTCCTCATAGGCAACGCCGCCGCGTACGGAGAAGTTTTTGTTAAGAGCATATTCGGCGCCGATCCGTGGAATCAGCACGTCGTCGAACTGAATCCGGCTGCCTGGCGCCACGGACTGTTGATCCTTGATGGTGTCGGAGGAGAACTCGTTCTCCAGCTCTGACCAGTTCTGCTGCTCCACGCTGCCACCAATCCGCCAGTTTTCGCCCTTGTATTGAGCGCCAAATCCGAAGGTTTCCGGCTGGAAGGAATCAATGGTGGATACCGCCAGACTCAGGCCGGGATCCGGAATGGTCTGGGTGACAATGATGTTGGAGTCCACCGAGGTGGAGGCCGCCGATTTGGTGCGGTAAGTAAAGGCGGTCTCCCAGCCATTCAGAAAGCAGTCGCTGTCTGGGCAAAACGTGCTGCCAAGATCGATGTTTGTACCCAGAATGGTTTTCAGTGAGGGCTCGGCATTGACCGCAAGCCGCTCGCGGCTGGTCTCGCCACCAAGGGTAGAGACCGCATCAAGGTTTGCCTGGGCATCCAGTGTGACGCGCACCGACGCACCGGCGGAAATGCCGCGCCAGATCGGCGTGGCGCCACCGATGTTCAGGAACAGGGGCTCTTTACCGTACTGCAGGAACTGGCCGTTCTCCGTGGTCTGCGAATCGAACGCCAGCATTTCCTTGCCGTATTTCTCGACGCCGGCAATAAAACCCAGATAAATCGGGTGCTTGAAGCGAGTCAAAGAACCCAGATTGGTTTTCATACCAATCAGAACGTGTTGGCTCGGCGAGTTGGCCAGGATGTCGCCATTGGCATTCGGGTTGGCAGAACGCAGCTCCTGTTCGGCATGCAGAATACCAGCCGTCAGCTCTCCACGCTCATCTTTGGTCAGATAGGCCGGGTTGTAATAGGTGGCTGACACCTGATCATTGAACATGGACAAGGATTGGGCCGTAGCGACATCCACCGGCATGACGCCATAGGTGTTGCCAAGGTTGCCCATACTGGCATCAACCGAAACTGAGAAACCGACAGAGGCGGCGGCGATCGCAAGAGACAGTGCCCTTGACCGGGAAAGGGAGGAAAAAGCCATTGATACACTCCATTACTTCGTTGTTTTTATACTCGGGCCGTGGGGTGGTGAACACGGCTGGTATTTTTGTTCAGGAGGTAGTGTATTCGGCTTGTCTTTTGGGGACGTTGGCTTTTTTGACGGGATTCGTTGGCGGAAAAACCATGGAGCATCGTGTCACGCTGTAAATAATATTGACACGATAAGGCTCTCTGCTCTTTGTAGGCGGTGTTAAAGGTTGATCGCTTTGAGAACTGAAGTCAACGTTCAAAATCAAGTAAAAGGCCCCGCTTCGCGGGGCCAAAATTTCCTTTGTTACCAATTAGGCTCGGGTGAAAAGCCGCCTGGCGCCCAGCCCAAGGAGTCCCAGCCCTAAGAGTGCAATAGTACCCGGCTCAGGTACGGTGACCGTCGAGTTAACGAGTTTGAGGCTGCCTTCGCCGTTGTCCCCAGTCCGCTGCAGTCGCATGAGGGCACCATTGGCTGTCAGCAGCGACGTATAGTCGAAGCTGATTCTGGCGTCCAAAACCCCAAAGTTGGCGATGGCATACTGATTGATGTTGCCCGTCTGGTCGGCATCGAAGTCAATGAAATCGAGAAAAATACCGTCGAAGGACGAGCCAGCACTAACACTTTGCGAGCCTTCCGAGACATTCCAGTTGGAGGTGACATCTTCGAAACTGGTGCCATCATAACGTTCGATCAAGAAGTTGCTCATATTTGCAAATTCGAAATCTGGCGCGAAATCAAAGCCGAAACCGGTGACGAGTGCATCCGTCGAGACATTGTTGATGGAAACGTCATAGGTATAGCCAGTTCCGTTATCGGAATAATCTATGGTAATTGAACCGCCTTCATCCCCGGCGCAATCACTGCCTAAGCTTGGGTCGCACGAGAAGTCGAAGGTGATGGGACCTGCCTGAGCCGTTCCTGCAAAAGCAAGGAATGGCAACATGGGTAGGGTTTTCTTAAACATTGTTTGCATTTTACGGTAGAAGTGTGAATTTAAACTCGTGTGTGACATCAAAACCAAACTGGTCACCGCACTGAAACCAACTCCTTTTAATTCCCTGTTCATATCAATCACCTGCGTTCAATTACTCGGTTCAGTGGGACATCTCGTCCTTGAGAGCATAACCGCTTCCTGAAACCCTGAGTTCAATGCTGGAGGATGGTGCCTCGGACGGCTTTATTCCTTAAAAGCCCGTATTTCACAGGCAAGGCAAGCAGAGATCGCGCCAGAAATTTTATCTGATTGTCTTTAAAAGACTTCCTTAAGAACAAGAACAGTCCGGAGAAAGGACCTGTAAATTTTGTCGACGCTTAAATGAATAAATCCAGTAAGGATCTCAACCTTCGAAAATCGCCCGGGAAAGGTTTGGCGCTGGGCTACATCGGAATTCGCGGCATCGCCTATATATTTGGCTCGCGGGCAAAGGCTCCCAGTATGGAAACCCCGATTCCGCCATGTTTTCGGCGGTGTCCCGGCCGAAATACTGGGAAAGCCCCTCAGCCTGCTTGATGTAGGAGGTTGACGTTCTGTCAGGGGCCGTTCGAACAACGTCTGAAATGATTCCAAGTCCCGGGGGGGAGGGGCTGCGGACATTGTTGCTGTTATTTATGGTGGGCCCAGCAGGACTCGAACCTGCGACCAAGGGAGTAGGGTCGGAGACCACGTCCTAAGTTAATAGGAGCGCAATCCCCTCCCTCCGAACGCAGCGTGCAGGTTTCCAAGCACTACGCTCTCCAGTTGTCATCCTAATTAGGCTGCGGCAATGTGGGGAAGTTTAAAATCCTTCAGTGCGAGGCCATCATAGCTTCCGTTGTGGATGCTGTGGTGACAATCCTTGCAGACCGGAATCTGCTTTCGGTTCATCATGGCCATCAGTTTCGTGAATCCCTTCACTTTACTTCCCATTCTGCGGATGTGCTTAACGTGGTGCATTGCTACCCCGTTTGGTTCGCCGCAGATTACGCACGGACTGAAGAGCTTCGAACGTGTTCGAAGCCGTGAGAAGGACACCAGTCGGCCTGCCATGGCGTTCTGGTCGGAGACCATAAAGCGCATGGGAGAGGCTCTCCAGTTCTTGCAGAGGCTTAGTGCCACCGCTCGAACGACTTTGCCTTGATCGTCGTATACTTTCACCGTCAGTCTATCTCCAAACTTTTTGAAGGTTTTCCTGACGCTTGTCCTATGCTTGCCAGCCAAGGTTTTGGCTGCCGAGAATTTCACAATGTACTGAACCCGAGTTAGGTCTGAGAAGTTGTCCACGAAACTATAGTAGTTCAGCAGCCCCCTCAGTATGCCGTTGTACATCTCGACTATCTGAGTGTCGTCCAGTGCCGTCCAAGCGCCCTTGGATTTCGGGTTCCCAGCGGGGTCGCAAAGTCCTTTCGCATGCAGGTCCTTAACAAGTTTCCCTGTCGGGACGAACATCGAGGGGGTCCATCCGGCTACCCTTTTCGTGAAGGTCTGGCCACCGCGCTTTACCTTCATGACCTTTTGGTTTCCGCTTCTGCCTATCTTTATCAACGTCCCAAGAAAGAACGCTGCTTCAGTTTTGGCGTGGCGAATATGGGTCTTCTCCATACTGAGGGTCAGGTTGAGGCGGTCCCGAAGGAACTCCTTGGCCTTTTCCCGGATCGTATGGGCAAGCTCATGCGAGCCGTTGACCCCGATCATCCAGTCGTCCGCATATCGGATGTATTTGATTCTGACGAAGCTGTCATCCGAAGGATGGGATGATGGAATATCCAGCAACCGCTTCTTGGTCAGACGGATGTCCTTGATCCGGCGAGCGCGTTCCTCGCCTTCCAAGTTGTCCAATCCCTTTCTCAGTCTTTCCAGCTTGGCTGACTGTCTACGAGATTCAGGATTACGTTTTTTGGACTTCCCTTTTTGGTAGGCCTCAATTACCTGACTTTCGACGAATTCATCGAACTCGTGAAGGCAGATGTTGGCGAGTATCGGTGAGACGATGCTGCCTTGAGGAGTTCCCGCCAGGGTATCCTTGAACGTTCCGAACTCGAAGTAGCCTGCCTTTAGCGCCTTCTGGATGAGGTTTAGGAATCTCTCATCTTCAATGCGTTTACGCAGCAGTTTGATTAGAATGGAGTGGTCGATGTCATCGAAGAAGCCTTTGATGTCTCCCTCTATGATCCAGTTTACTCCAGACCAGCCATTTCTGACTTCCTTCAAGGCTGTGTGGCATCCTCGGTCAGGTCTGAAGCCATGGCTCAGGTCATGAAACGTAGGCTCGTATATTGCTTCGAGGATCATCCGCATAACTTCTTGGACGACCTTATCCCGAGGCGGCGCGATGCCTAGAGGTCTCGTTTTCCCGTTAGCCTTGGGGATTTCGACTCTCCTAGCTCCTTTGAACTTGAAGGTTTCGTCCCGCATGCTTTTAATGAGCTTATCAATGGCGTCAAGAGAGAAACCATCAATTGTTGTCCCATCAGACCCTTTGGTCATGTTACCTGCGTTGCTCTTAATGCGTTCATACGCGACGATATACAAATCGCGTTTATACATCAGGCGGTACAGGTCTTTATTGACCCAGTTTGACCGTGAAGCGTTCAGCTTTCGGATTTCTTCAATTCTTGTGAGATCTTTGTAACTCATCCGAGTTAACCTCCAGTCCATGAAGAGTGACAACCTGCCTCCCTTCCCCATTCACGAGCTGTTGAGCCCGTCGTATACGAAGGAAGCTTTCATGGTGGAGTAGGGCGCGAGGCTTATGAGGCCGCTGCTCTAACCATTGAGCTATAGGCCCTCCGTGAGGGTATTACGAAGGCTCCGTTACCACGGCTGTAGCGGTTGTCTGCTAAGCCTTAGCGATTACTCGCCTTAGGTAATCCCGAAGTTAATCACATCAACGTGCTATGGACTTAGGTGCCCCTTTCGACCGTTTTCCCCCTACTTGGGGTGATGGCAGTTGAGCGGCGTCGAGTGTACTCATAATCGTTATACTCGATCAACTGCGATTTGGCGTAAGTCGCATGTTGCCAAATGGGAGGCGAATATTCCCCATCTTGGTCTAGGATTCAAGCAGTTTAGCTTTCACCATATCCATCCTAGCTGACATACCTATTGAGGTTATTGCGACTACCTCTCGTATGCCTTTTACCGACTAACGGAGAAGGACCATTCAGCCTATTTCTGCCGTTAATAAGTCGGTGCTTTATGCCCCTTTACCGCAGGGCAGTGACTATCCAGCCACAACGTTGATGCGCCCACATCGGCGCACTTATGAGNCCNCTGCTCTAACCAACTGAGCTATAGGCCCGTTAAGCGAACGCTGTTTTGAGAGGTGTTTCCGGAGGGGGAAACAAAGCGGGCGCCATTATACCGGTGAGGTGTGGCGCCCGCTACTGTTTGGGAAATTATCCCTGATTGCCCTGGTCGTCGATAAAGCCACGCAGGTGATCGGAGCGTGACGGGTGACGCAGTTTGCGCAGGGCCTTGGCTTCGATCTGACGGATCCGCTCCCGGGTAACGTCGAACTGCTTGCCGACTTCTTCCAGGGTGTGGTCGGTGTTCATCTCGATACCGAAGCGCATCCGCAGAACCTTGGACTCGCGGGCGGTGAGGCCGGCCAGCACCGAGCGGGTGGCTTCGCGCAGGCCTTCGGCGGTGGCGGAATCCACCGGGGAGAGGGCCTGGATATCTTCGATGAAGTCGCCCAGATGGCTGTCTTCGTCGTCGCCAATCGGGGTTTCCATGGAGATCGGCTCTTTGGCAATCTTCAGTACCTTGCGGATCTTGTCCTCAGGCATTTCCATGCGCTCGCCCAGCTCTTCCGGCGTGGGTTCGCGACCCATCTCCTGCAGCATCTGGCGGGAGATGCGGTTGAGCTTGTTGATGGTCTCGATCATGTGCACCGGAATACGGATGGTGCGGGCCTGGTCCGCGATAGAGCGGGTGATGGCCTGACGAATCCACCAGGTGGCATATGTGGAGAACTTGTAGCCCCGGCGGTACTCGAACTTGTCCACCGCCTTCATAAGGCCGATGTTGCCCTCCTGGATCAGGTCCAGGAACTGCAGGCCGCGGTTGGTGTACTTCTTGGCGATGGAAATAACCAGACGCAGGTTGGCCTCAACCATCTCTTTCTTGGCGCGGCGTGCCTTGGCCTCGCCGATAGAGACGCGACGGTTGATTTCTTTGATGTCGGCAACGTCCAGATCCACTTCGGTCTGCACATTCTGGATGCGCTTCTGCAGGCGAACAATCTCGTCAATACGCTCGGCCATGGGCGCTGCGTAGGGCTTCTTGCTCTTGGCGATCTTCTCGGCCCATTCCAGGTTGGTCTCGTTGCCCGGGAACGACTTGATGAAGTCCTTGCGGGGCATTTTACACTCGCGAACACAGATCTGCATGATCGCGCGCTCGTTCTCACGAACCAGGTCGTTGGTGGAGCGAACCACGTTGACCAGCTCATCAAACGCCTTGTTGGCAAGCTTGAACGGTGCGAATACCTGGCCCAGCTCGTTCAGGGCTTCCTGGGTTTTCTTGTCGGAACGGCCGTGCTTGGCCAAGGCCTTGTTGGCGGCATCGAGCTTTTCGTTGAGCAGCTCGAAACGGAGACGGGTCTCTTCCGGATCCGGGCCGTTATCGGTTTCTTCTTCCGACGAGTCGTCGTCATCGTCGGAAGAGGAATCGGAATCGTCGGAGCTCTCGGTGGTGGTTTCCTCGCCCATGAACGGCTCGGCGTCGTCCGGATCGAGGAAGCCCGTTACGATGTCGCTGATGCGACCTTCGTTTTCGAGAATACGGTCGTAGGCCTGGATTACCGTGCCGGCGGTACCCGGGAAGTGTGCAACGGCGGCCATCACATCGCGGATGCCTTCTTCGATGCGCTTGGCGATAACGATTTCGCCTTCGCGGGTCAGCAGCTCGACGGTACCCATTTCACGCATGTACATGCGCACCGGGTCCGTGGTGCGGCCAGCATCGGTTTCTACGGCGGCCAGAGCGGCGGCGGCTTCAGCGGCGGCGGCTTCGTCGGCGGTGGAATCGCCCTCGGTCATCAGCAGGGTATCGGCGTCTGGTGTTTCTTCGCACACCTGGATACCCATGTCGTTGATCATGCGAATAATGTCTTCGACCTGATCCGGGTCAGCGATATCTTCCGGGAGGTGGTCGTTTACCTCGGCGTAAGTCAGGTAACCTTGTTCCTTGCCTCGTGCAATGAGGTCTTTCAAACGTGATTTTTGCGAATTGCCTGACATAGACACCCTGTAAACTCGCTTTTAGAAGGAAAAAAGTTAAACAGCCATTATAGCTGTCGCTTAGTTGCTCTGCCACCAAGGAGCCTAGGCTCAAAGGTTAGATGGTGATCAGCGCATCAAGTTTCAAGTGCTGCTAGTCCCCGGTACCACTGCTCAGGGCTCTCAGCTCCTGCCGTTCCTCGGTCGTAAGGTTCGACAGATTTCTCAATAGTGTGGCAAGCCGCTGCTGGCGGGATGCCTCTTCGTTCGGACTCAGAAGCTCGCGGGCGGCGGCCAGTGTGCTCTCCCGGGCCGGAATATGCTCGATCCCGTCAAACAGGTGGTAAAAGCGCTCACGAGCGCCCGTATCCAGTGCCAGCTTACGCACCAGGGTTTTCCGGTCCCGGATGTCGTTTGCCAGAATCCACTCGGCAAAATTCCGGGCCTGATTGAACTGCCGGGAGCTGCGGGCCAGTTCGGTCACCTCGGCGGCCAGGTCCGGTGCTTCCAGCAGGGCAAGGCACAGAATGCTGTCCTTGCTGAGCTTTACATCGATGCGATCTTCGGAAACCCGATCCCGTCGCTCGCCGTTCCGCCATCCTTTCTGGCCCTGCTGGCGGTTCTGCCACTGGTTCCGGCCACCGCAAAGGCGGAGCATTTCGTGCCACATGGCATCCCGGAGGGTGCTTCTGGGCATCTTGTTGAGCAGAGGTTCAACTCTGGCTCGCAGTTCGCCCCGGTGCTCAGGCAGTTGCAGGTCCAAGCCTTCGCTCTGCCGGTCAAACAAATACCGTGACAGAGGTGTTGCCCCTTCAATGCGCTTCTGGAACGCTTCCGGCCCCTCCTTGCGCACAAGGGTGTCCGGGTCCTCGCCCTGGGGCAGCATCAGAAACTGAAGATGCAGGCCGTCGGCCATCAGTTCCAGCGCGTTCTCCATGGCCCGGTCGGCGGCCCGGAAGCCGGCCTGGTCGCCATCAAAGCAGAACACAATGTGCCTTACCTGCTTCAGCAGCGCTGTCAGGCTGTCCTGGTTCGTCGCCGTGCCCAGTGTCGCAACCGCATAGTGAATGCCGTGCTGGGCGAGGGCGATCACATCCATGTAGCCCTCAACCACCAGCAGCTTGTCCAGCTGTCGGATGGCCTGTTTGGCTTCGAACAGGCCGTAGATCTCGCGGCTTTTGTGGAATACATCCGACTCCGGAGAGTTGATGTATTTCGCCTTGTCGTCCCCCAGGGTGCGGCCGCCAAACGCAACGGTTCTGCCCCGGGTGTTGCGAATCGGGAACATTACCCGGTTGCGGAACAGGTCCCTGGGCCTGCCGTACTTGTCGGAAACCGTCCCGGTTTCAATCAGCGGGCCCTGCAGATCCTTGCTGGCGGCATCAAACAGCGCGGTACCGGTTGAAGGGGCGTAGCCTACCTGGTACTGCTCGATGATGCTGTTGTCCAGGCCCCGTTGCTGCAGGTAGTCCCGCGCATAGGCGCCTTGCTGACCGCTGAGCGATGACTGGTAGAAACGGCTGGCAAAGTCCAGGGCGTCGGTTAATGTTCGCGCCTGCTGGATTTCCTGCTTGGCCGCGCGGTCGTAGGGCACTTCCAGCCCCACCCGTTTGGCCAGCTCCTCGACCGCTTCGGTAAAGCCCAGGCCTTCAAACTCCCTGACAAAGCTGATGGCATCGCCATGGGCGCCGCATCCGAAACAATGGTAAAAGCCCTTGTCTGGCCGGACATTGAACGAGGGTGTTTTCTCGTCGTGGAACGGGCAACAGGCCTTGTAGTTGGCCCCGGCTTTCTTGAGCGTAATGCGTGAACCGATCAGTTCCGCCAGGTCGATACGATCCAGCAGGTTTTCAACAAACTGTTGAGGGATCAGTCCGCTCATGGGGGCTCCACATCAGGCCGTTATCGGAGTTGGCCAATAGCCAAAAATGCCGCCGAAGCCAGGCCTCGGCGGCATTTTTGAGTCGCTCTGTGCAGCCTGCGGCTGTACAGGCAATCAGTGCTTTGCAGTCAAGCGGCGTCAGGTGAAACTTAGTACAGACGCTCGAACTTGCGCTGTTCCCGCTGAAGCTTCTTGAGATGACGCTTAACGGCAGCGGCTGCTTTGCGCTTACGAACAGCGGTCGGCTTCTCGTAGTGCTCACGACGACGTACTTCAGAAAGTACACCCGCTTTTTCGCAGGAACGCTTGAAGCGACGCAGTGCTACGTCAAACGGTTCATTCTCTTTCACTTTAACAGCTGGCATTCGAAAATCACCTACCTGATAGATTCGGTTTCAATTTTGTCCGTCTGGCGAGGCCAGACCGGTTCTCGATCCCTGGTCAGATTGGCTAAAACTCGACCAGTGCATATTTTATGGGCGGCAATGATAGCGCCTGCGTTATAGCAAGGTCAATGTTTGTTCGATGAATCTGCCAGTGGGTTTCGGGTTTCTGCTAAAATGCGCGTCGTTTTCATTTCTGCCAACCAATGTGGCCCGACATTATGCTGATTCTAGGTATTGAAACATCCTGCGATGAAACCGGCGTAGCGCTGTATGACACCGAAACGGGGCTGCTGGGGCATGCCCTGTTCAGTCAGATCGACATGCACGCGGATTACGGCGGTGTCGTGCCTGAGCTGGCGTCCCGGGATCATGTTCGCAAGCTCCTGCCCCTGTGCGATCAGGTGCTGGCAGATGCCGGGAAAAATCGGAGCGACATAGAGGGAATTGCCTACACTGCGGGCCCAGGGTTGGTGGGCGCCCTGATGGTGGGCGGCTCGGTGGCCCATGCCCTGGGTTTCGCCCTGGGTATTCCCGTGCTGGGCGTGCATCACATGGAAGGGCATTTGCTGGCGCCCATGCTGGAAGACAATCCACCTGCGTTTCCGTTCGTCGCACTGCTGGTCTCGGGTGGTCATACCCAACTGGTCAGGGTTGATGGCATTGGCGAGTACGAGATGCTGGGCGAATCGGTAGACGATGCCGCCGGTGAGGCCTTTGACAAGACTGCCAAGATGCTCGGTCTGGACTATCCGGGTGGCCCCCGCGTGGCGGCGCTGGCGGAAAAGGGTACCGAAGGCCGTTACCGGTTCCCGAGGCCGATGACCGACCGGCCAGGGCTGGATTTCAGTTTCAGCGGTCTGAAAACCTTCACGCTCAATACCGTCAATGCTGCACGTGAGGCGGGCGGACTGGATGACCAGACCCGGGCGGATATCGCCCTGGCGTTTGAGGCCGCTGTGGTCGACACACTGACCATCAAGTGCCGTCGGGCCCTGGAGCAGACAGGCTGCAAGCGTCTGGTTATTGCCGGCGGTGTCAGCGCCAATAAACGGCTGCGGGCAGGCCTGGAGAAGATGACCGAAAAGCTCAAAGCCCACGTATTCTACGCCCGCCCTGAATTCTGTACGGATAACGGTGCGATGATTGCCTACGCCGGCGCCCAGCGCATGAAGGCTGGCCAGCAGGATGGTGAGCGTATTGTGGCGGTGCCCCGATGGCCCATGAACACGCTGCCACCTATAACCGAACCTCGATCCACCGGATTGGTCGACTGATGATTAAAGCCCGGCTTCGCGGCCCTGGGCCAGCCGGATCAGGTTGTTGCGGTGGCGAACGACGATCAACAACGCGAGCAGGCCGAACAGGGGCAGCGTTTCCGGTTCAATGAAGGCGCTGATCAGTGGGCCGCTGACAATCGCCACCAGGGAGGCCAGAGCTGAAATGCGCCACCGCCAGATCACCAGCATCCAGATAGCAGCCATCATCAGCGTTGTGATCGGTGCCAGCGCGAGGCCGGCACCAAGCGCCGTTGCGACGCCTTTCCCACCCTTGAATCGATAGAAAATCGGGATCATGTGGCCGGTAACAGCACACAGGGCAACGACGGCCTGAACCATCACGGAAAGGCCGGCGGCATGGGCCAGCCATACGGGCAACCAGCCCTTGGCCGCATCCAGCGCAAGAGTCACCAGGGCTGGCGGCCAACCGCCGGTGCGGTAGACGTTCGTAGCGCCGGGGTTGCCAGAGCCCTGGGCCCGGGGATCGGGTAGCTTCCAGAGCTGGCAGACCGGCAGGGCAAACAGCACCGAACCTGCCACATAAGCGGCGGCGCAGAGCAAAACCGTTAACACCGGATCACTGGGAAGCATGCTATGGGCCCGGAAGCAAAGACGTATCTGGTGAATGTGTGCGAAAATGCCCGCCCTGAAAGCACAGGCCAGCTTGTTCACAGTATCCCCTGGTTGTGCGTTATTCAATCACCAAAGAGTGGAAGAATCCGGGAGCACCCTTGGCAGACACCGTATTGATCGAAGGCCTGGTTGTGGAAACCGTGGTCGGAGTTTACGACTGGGAACGGGAAGTCACCCAGAGCCTGGTGATTGATCTGGAAATGGCCTGGGATAACAGTGTGCCGGGTACGACAGACGATGTGGCCGATGCCCTGGATTACGCTGCCGTCAGCACCCGGGTCGAGTCCTGCCTGCAGGCGCTTAGGCCGAAACTGCTTGAACACGGTGCGGAGGTCCTGGCAAAAACGCTGCAGGATGAACTCGGCATCAAGTGGTTGCGGCTGGCGATACGCAAGCCGGGTGCCGTTCCCGCGGCACAGGCGGTGGGCGTTCGGATCGAGCGGGGAGAGAAAACTGAGACAGGAGTGCGGTAATGGCAGCGGCGGTCCGGGTTTACATCAGCATTGGCAGCAACGTGGACAGGGAGCGTTATGTCACTGCCGCGCTTGATGCCCTGTCTGCATGGTTTGGTGAACTGATCATCTCCCCGGTCTATGACAGCGAGGCAGTCGGATTTGACGGGTCTCCGTTTCTGAACCTGGTGGTGGGTGTGGATACGGCCTTGCCAGTGGCTGAGCTGTCACAGCGTTTCAAACAACTGGAAGCCGATAATGGTCGGCGTCGGGATGTGCCGAAATTCAGTGCGCGAACCCTGGATCTGGATATTCTCACCTACGGCGATGCGGTCGGCCAGATAGATGGCGTCGAGCTGCCCAGGGGGGAGATTCTAAAAAACGCCTTCGTGCTGCGCCCGCTGGCTGACATCGCGCCGGAGGAAACGCATCCGGTGTGCGGTCAATCCTACGGCCAGTTGTGGCGGGAATACAGCACCGGCCAGAGGCTGTGGCCGGTGGATTTCAACTGGCAGGGCCGGCAGATCTCAAGCGCCGCCGGTTGAGCGGAACCGTTCAATAAGGTGATCGGTCGAGCTGTCGCTGGCCTGGTTGCCGCCTTTCTCGCCAAGCAGACGCGGCAGGATGCCCTTACCCAACTGTTTCCCGAGCTCCACGCCCCACTGATCAAACGAATCCACATCCCAGATTACCCCCTGTACGAAGGTGCGATGTTCGTAGAGGGCGATGAGTGCGCCAACGGTCTCTGGCGTCACGCTTTCCATAATCAGTGTGTTGCTCGGCTTGTTGCCCGGGATGACCTTGTGGGCCGCAAGCTGTTCAGTCTCGGCTTCGGACCGACCCTCCGCGGCCAGTTCTGCCCTGGCTTCTTCCAGTGATTTTCCGGCCATCATGGCCCGGGACTGGCTCAGGCAGTTGGCGAACAGATCTGCGTGATGGGTAGCCACTGGGTTGTGGGTTTTGAGGGGGATGATGAAGTCGGCCGGAATCAGCCGGGTGCCCTGGTGGATCAACTGGTGATAGGCATGTTGGCCATTGGCGCCAACACCGCCCCAGATGACCGGGCCAGATTGCCAGGCAAGGGGGGCGCCAGCTTGGGTCACGCTCTTGCCATTGCTTTCCATGTCCAACTGCTGGAGGTGGTCCGGAAGGCTGCGCAGGTAGTGATCGTAGGGCAGGATCGCGTGGGTCTCGGCACCCCAGAAATTGTTGTACCAGATGCCCAGCATGGCCATAACCACAGGGAGATTCTCCGCCAGTGGCGCTTCACGGAAGTGCTGGTCCATGCCATGGGCGCCGGCCAGCAGTGCCCGAAAGTTGGCCATGCCAACGCTGAAGGCAATTGGAAGCCCGATGGCGGACCAGAGCGAGTAACGCCCGCCCACCCAATCCCACATCGGGAAGACGTTGGCCGGATCGACGCCGAAGTCCTGCGCCGCCGGTACGTTGGCCGTCACCGCCATGAAGTGCTGCGAGACAGCCTGTTCATCGCCGCAGCGATCCAGAAACCACTGCCGCGCCACCTTGCTGTTTTCCAGGGTTTCCTGGGTCCGGAACGACTTCGACTGGATCAGGAACAGGGTGGTTTCCGGATGTACCTGGCGAAGCGTCTCGCAGATTTCAGTGCCATCAATGTTGGCCACGTAATGGCATCGAATGCCGGCCCGGGCATAGGGCTGAAGGGCTTCGCCTACCAATTTGGGGCCCAGGTAGGAGCCGCCAATCCCGATGCTTACCACGTCGGTGAAAGGTTTGCCGGTGTATCCGGTGCGACGCTGATCCAGAACATCGTTCACCAGGGTTTCCATGCGATTGAGGGTGTTCTGAACCTCGGCGATCACGTCCTCGCCGTCTACCGTGACTGCCTCGGTTCCCGGATTGCGCAGTGCGGTGTGCAGGGCAGGCCGATCCTCGGTCACATTAACGCGCTCGCCCCGGAGCAATGCGTCTCGTCTGGCTTCCAGGTTGCAGCTCCTGGCCAGCGCCAGTAATGCCTCCAGCACCTCATCAGTGATGCGGTTCTTGGAAAAGTCCAGCGACAGCCCTGCGCCTTCAATAAAGTAGCGCTTTGCCCGCCCGGGATCCTGCTCGAACAGATCCTTCATGAGAACGCCGTCCAGGCGTTCTCGCTGTTCCTTCAGTGTCTGCCATTCGGGTTTCGAGGTCAGTACTGCAAGATGTGCGGGCATCAGAGCGTCCTTTTCTGTTGGCTTATCGGGTCAGGGACAGGTTGTCGATCAAACGGGTCGTGCCCAGGAAGGCTGCCGCCAGGATGGTAATGTCCCGATCCTCGGCTGTGGCCGGTTTGAGCGTCTGGCTGTTGACGATGTTGAAGTAATCCGGCCTGAGGCCGGCGTCTCCGAGACTTTTCTCAGCTTCGCTTTCCAGCGCCTGAAAGTCTGTACGACCATCGTTGATCTTCGCCGCCGTGGTCTGCAGGGTCTGGTGGACCGCCGGCGCAATCTGCCGCTCCTGAGGTGTCAGGTAGCCATTGCGTGAGCTTTTCGCCAGGCCGTCGTCCTCTCTCACCGTGGGCGCGCCCACCACATCCACAGGGATCATCAGGTCACGGACCAGTTTTCGGATTACGGCGAGTTGCTGGAAATCCTTCTCGCCAAATACGGCAAAGTCCGGCTGCACCATGTTGAACAGCATGGTGACTACCGTGGCAACACCCTCGAAATGGCCCGGCCTGCTGGCGCCGCAGTGGCCATCGCTGACATCCGGCACAACGACCTGGGTCTGCTTCGCCAACCCCTCCGGGTAGATTTCCTCGGCGCTGGGCGCAAATACCAGTGTGTTTCCGGCCGAGGCAAGCTTGTCCTGGTCTTCGGCCAGTGTTCTCGGGTAGGTATCGAGGTCTTCACCGGCCCCGAACTGCATCGGATTTACAAAGATACTGGTGACCACAACATCCGCCATTTCGGCCGCTTTGCGAACCAGCGAAATATGACCTTCGTGCAGGTTGCCCATGGTGGGAACGAGGCCGATGGTTTTTCCCTGCTGGCGATAGCCGCGGAGGATGGTTCTCAATTCTTTCAGGGAATGTACGGTTCTCATGCCTTGAACGTATGCTCCTCAGCGGGGAATGTGCGCTCGCCTACGGCTTTCACGTAGGCCTGCAGGGCGTCCTGTATCGAATCTGTCTCGGCCAGGAAGTTCTTGACGAACCGTGGCTTGCGGCCGGTGGTAATGCCGAGCATGTCGTGCAAGACAAGAATCTGGCCGTCTGTATCCGGGCCCGCACCTATTCCGATGACCGGTGCTTTTACGGCCTGGGCGATGCGCGCAGCCAGAGGCGCAGGGACGCATTCCAGTAGGATGACATCGGCGCCGGCGGCTTCCAGTTCGCAGGCATGTTCGATCATCATTTCGGCTGCCTTTTCATCGCGGCCCTGAACCTTGTAACCGCCAAATTTATTGACGAACTGCGGAGTCAGGCCCAGATGCGCACACACCGGCACGGCCCGCTCGGTCAGAGCGGTAATGGTCTCTTTCATCCAGTCGGTACCCTCAAGTTTTACCATGTGGGCGCCGGCTCGCATCAGTTCTGCTGCGTTTTCCAGGGCAGACTCAACTGTGCCGTAACTCATGAAGGGCATGTCAGCCATGATAAGGGACCCGCGGTTACCTTTGGCCACACAGCTGACGTGATACACCATCTGATCCATAGTCACCGGCAGGGTGCTGTCATGGCCCTGGAGCACCATGCCGAGGGAATCGCCGATCAGGATTACGTGAACGCCCGCTTCGCTGACCACCTGGGAAAAGGTGGCGTCATAGGAGGTAAGGGCAGCGAAGGCTTCGCCCTTCTGCTTGAACTCACGCAGGGTATTGATGGTAACAGCCATAGAATCCTTGCCTTTTGGGTGGATGGGCCTGGGCGTGCCGGGGTGTCGGCATTGAAGTGTTAAGGGTAATCCGCCGGTGGAAGCTTGCGCAAGCCGTTGTCGGGGCATTGGCTGCGCAGCTCGGCAATGGGGGTGCCGTCAGGTAGGGCCAGGTCCGCCTTCAGGTCCAGCAGGGGCTGGAGTGCAAAGTCGCGGTTCCGTAGTTCCCGATGGGGTACGGTGAGGCGTTTGTCGTCCAACGTCTGGTCGCCGAAGAGCAATATGTCCAGGTCGAGCGTTCGGGGTCCCCAGTGCCTCAGCCGTTCCCGGCCGTGCTTATGTTCGATGTTCTGTAGTTCGTCAAGCAGCCGGTGTGGCGGCAGGGACGTGCTCAGCCACACGGCACCGTTCACGAAGTCCGGCTGGTCCTGGGGGCCGACCGGGCGGCTGGCATAAAACGGGGATTGAGCCACCAGAACCGTTTCCGGCAGGGTAGCCAGAGCGGAGACTGCCCTGGCCAGTTGAGCCGCCGGTTCTTTCAGGTTGCTGCCAAGACCGATAAATGCATCTTTCATCATTGCTGGGAGGGGCGCTTGACCGTTTTCCGGCGACGGCGCTTTTTGGGGCCATCGTTGCTTAGTTTTGACAGCATCCGCTCCTGGCCCCTTTCATCCTCTTGCTGGAACTCGGTCCACCATTGGCCAAGCCCCGGCTCAATCTCGCCAGAGGCTTCGCGGACCAGCAGGAAATCGTAAGCGGCCCGGAACCGGGGATGGGTCATGGTGGCGAAGGCCCGCTTGCCCTGTCGCCTGGGCAGGCGCATCTGGAGTTCCCAGATTTCCTTCATGGGGCCGGAGAAGCGCTTGGGAATGGAGGTTGCCTGTACCTGGCGGCCAATCACCTTTCCGATGGCTCCGTGCAGTGCTGGCTGCACGGGATCACCGTTGTCCTGCCTGCGATGCCATTCCGCCTGAAGTGCCGGCCAGAGCATGGCGGCAAACAGGAAGTAAGGCGTAACCGACTTGCCCTGGGCGATCCGGGCATCGGTGTTTCTCAGGGCCTGGCGAATAAGCTCGTCCGGCTCACCGGACTCGATGGCCCTGACCGTCTCCGGAAACAGGGGTTCCAGCAGGTTGTAACGGGTCAGCAGGTCGTAAGTGGCCTCGCCGTGGCCCGCGGAGAACAGTTTGAGCACTTCATCAAACAGACGGGCCGGTGGAATGTGGGTCAACAGAGGGGCCAGTTCACCAATGGGCGCCTCGGTTTCCGGTTCAATGTCAAAGCCCAGTTTGGCGGCAAAGCGGATAGCGCGAAGCATGCGCACCGGGTCTTCCCGGTAGCGGGTCTCCGGGTCGCCAATGAGGCGAAGCTGCCGGTTGCGAAGATCCTCGATGCCATTGGCAAAATCGATAACAGTAAAGTCGCGGATGCAGTAGTACAGCGCATTGACGGTGAAGTCCCGACGCAGGGCGTCCTCTTCCTGATTGCCGTAAACATTGTCGCGAAGCAGCAGGCCGTGTTCACTGGTCCTGCGATCGTCATCATCGGCGTCGGTTTCGGCTTCCGCGGCGTTGCCCCGGAAAGTCGTTACCTCGATCACTTCGCGGCCAAACACCACGTGGACAATCCGGAACCGCCGTCCGATCAACCGGGAGTTGCGGAACAGGTCGTGAACTTCCTCCGGTGTGGCATTGGTCGCAATGTCAAAATCTTTGGGTTTTCCGCCCAGCAGGATATCCCTGACGCCGCCTCCTACTAGGTAGGCGTCATAGCCTGACTTGTTCAGACGATGAAGGACCTTCTTGGCAGGCTCGCTGATCACCGAGCGTGAGACGTTATGCTGGTCCCGGGGGATTTCCCGTCGCTGGTAGGTGCGGGCTTTCTTTTTACCGTTGCCGGGCATAAAGGAACGGAGTTTATCGACGAGTCGTTTAGGCATTGAAATCCGTGGTTGCGATGAGCAAAAACCGAGAGTTTAACGGTTTGAGCAGGATTTGCACACGTTTGCCGTGGATTCCCGTTCCTGGGGCCAGAAAATCAAAAGGCGGATCCGTTCTCACGAATCCGCCCTCAAAGCGTTGACGATCTGCATTGTTTTTGTTTTTGCCGGGATTTTTCTTGGTTTTTGTACCCCACTGCATATCCCCATCAAGGGGCATCTCAGCAGTGCAAACGGAAAGCTTTGAATACACAGAGCGGTCAGAGACATCGGGCGGGTTTGGAGTAGCTGCAGTGTCACCTCCAAGGTGATTCTTCTCTACATCTACAACTCGCACGTGCCGTGGGACCACTAAAAAGCAAAGTACCCAAAACACTCAGTTCGCTCACGTTCTGTTGTTGTTTTTGTTACCGAACGTTCTCTGCAGCTTTTTGTTCTTGTTGTTGGCGCTGCTTTGTCTCTCTTGTTTTTGTTGTTGTGCGCCATATAGGTTGCAGTCCGTGTGCCAGTTTTTAAATTTTCTTGGTTAACAGTATCTTACGATTTTGTAGGCCATAAGTGTTACCCCGTATTCAACCTAAGTGTTACTGAGATCACGTTACTTGCAGGAGGAGTGTTACCGACAGGAACATGGGGTAACAACTGAGTCCGGGTTCACATTATGACGGACTCAGTTGCCCGAGGATTTTTTCCGGGGAATGCCAAGACGCTGGCGACGCTCCCAAAGGGATTTTCTGCTGATGCCCAATTTCTGGGCCAGCTCTGTTTCGCTCATGCGATCCTGGTTTTCCAGAACGAAGTGCTGGAAGTAGTCTTCCAGGGAGAGGTCGTTGGAGGAGTCCACCTCACGGGTGCGAGTCTGTTCGTTGTTGCCGTCCACCAGGGTTTCAGGAATGTGTTCGTCGCCAGCTTCGCTGTCCAGGTCCAGCAGGGCGGGCGTAATCACGTCGCCATCGCACAGGATAGTAGCGCGCTCGATGGCATTCTCCAGTTCCCTTACGTTGCCCGGCCAGCGGTGGCGTTCGAGGACGCGCATGGCCTCGGGGCTGAGATTGAGGTCGGGTTTGCCCATTCTCTCGCCCTGGCGTTTCAGGAACCGGCGGGCGAGCCCGAGAATGTCGCTTTGGCGCTCACGTAAAGGCGGAATCCGGATCTGCATAACGTTCAACCGGTAATACAGGTCTTCCCGGAATTCCCCGGTTCGTGTCATGGCTTTGAGGTTACGGTGAGTGGCCGCAATCATCCGCACATTTACTGTGCGGCTCTGGGTCGAGCCAACTTTCCGGATTTCGCTCTCCTGCAGCACCCGTAGCAGCCGGGCCTGGGCTTCAGCAGGCAGTTCGCCGATTTCGTCGAGGAACAGGCTACCGCCATCGGCGGCCTCTATCAGACCGGTTCTTGCCGAGACCGCGCCGGTGAAGGCGCCCTTTTCATGGCCAAACAGTTCCGACTCAATCAGGCTTTCCGGGATGGCTGCGCAGTTTACCGAGATCAGCGGTTTGGCGGCGCGGGGGCTTAGCAGGTGAAGGGCCCGGGCGGCCAGCTCCTTACCGGTACCGGATTCGCCCTGAATCAGCACGGTGGTTTCTGTCGGAGCTACCTTCCGGATCAGGGTAAATACGCGCTGCATTGGCTCGCACTGGCCAAACATGATGTTGGCTGGATCACTGCTTTCGGGCGTTTCTGCGGCTGGTGCCGAGTCATCACCCGCGTTGCGCGCAGAGGGCTGCCGGGAAAGAATGTTCTCCACAGCGGCCAGCATTTCATCATGGTCAAACGGCTTGGCGATGTACTCAACGGCGCCCATTTTCATGGAATCCACGGCAGATCGCAGGCTGGCGTAGCTGGTCATGATCAGCACCGGTGTATTGGGTGCACGGTTGATCAATTCGGTGCCTGCCGCTCCCGGCAGGCGAAGATCGGAAATGATCAGGTCAAACTGATCCGGTTCGTGGTGCTGTTCGGCTTCCTCAACGGAGGAGGCATCGGCGACTTCATAACCGGCGTGCAGCAACAGTTTGCGCACTGCCGAGCGAATAATGTCTTCGTCTTCCACGATCAGAATGCGAGGCATAGGAGTCTCAAGACCTTTGGTTCTGGCTGATGGCAATGTTGCCGGTTTCCGGTTCGTAGGCTGGCAATCTCAGCCTCACGCAGGTTCCACGGCCGGTGTCGGTGTTCGCCGGGCTGTCCACCTGAATGTTGCCATAGTGCTCTTCAATAATGCTGTACACCAGCGACAGGCCAAGACCGGTTCCCTTGTTGGGGGCCTTGGTGGTGTAAAACGGCTCGAAGATATGATCGAGCTGATCCCCGGGGATGCCGGAGCCTTCATCAACCACTTCGATAATAGCGGAGTAGCCATCGCCCTTTCCACTGACCCGGATAGTGCCGCCTTCCGGTGACGCATCCCGGGCGTTTGCCAGCAGGTTGACGAAGACCTGGACCAGACGCTGCTCATCGCCCAGTACCTGTAAGGAGGGTGGGCAGTCATTAACGTAGTGAATACCCAGCCCCTTGTCACTCAGGGAAAGCAGGTTGATCGATTCGTCGACGCAGCGGTGTATCGTCACCGGCTCGTACCGGTTGGCCTGGGC
This sequence comes from Marinobacter maroccanus, assembly GCF_002933275.1. GTDB lineage: Bacteria > Pseudomonadota > Gammaproteobacteria > Pseudomonadales > Oleiphilaceae > Marinobacter > Marinobacter maroccanus. The sequence goes on along the minus strand of NZ_PSSX01000026.1, from coordinate 28,061 downwards.
ATGATTGCCGGTGCGGGCAAAGTTCATCAGCGACTGCAGGATGGTGGAGATTCGCCGGGTCTGCTGCTGGATCTGGTCTGCCGTGTCGAGAATATCCGGGTTATCGGTTTCCAGTTTCAGGTTCTGGGCCAGCGATGAGATGCCGGTCACGGGGTTGCCGATTTCATGGGCGACACCAGCCGCCAGCCTGCCCACCGATGCCAGCCGTTCGCTGTGCATCAATTCATCTTCCAGCAGCCGCGTTTCGGTCTGGTCTTCCACCAGGATGATGCTTCCGCCTTCGGTGTGGTCTGGCCCGCTCAGGGCGGCCTTGTGGAGGTTCAGCCAGTGGGGCTTGCCGCGCAGGTCCAGGCGATGTTTGTAGCGATGCAGGTCCGGCCCCCGGTTGAAATCCTCGAGCAGCAGGTGCCAGTGCTCGGGCAGGGCCATCAGCCTGGCGCCGACCACATCATCGGCGGTAATGCCGGTGAGTTCCTCCATGGTGTGGTTCCACATCAGGATTTCACCGTCTTCGCCCACAGAGCATGCGGGAATGGGCAGGTTCTGCAGGGTCTGACGGTAATGCCGGCGAAGGTTGTCCAGCTCACCGGCCAGTCCGGTCAGTCGGTTCTGGTAGTCGCCGAGGGCACGTTCAACATAGCGAATATCCTGAGCGGTGCCGCCCTGGGCCATGGGTTTGAAGCCGAGGTGGCGTTTGACCATATCCCGGGCGACAGAAGGGCCGAGCAGGCCGGACAGATTTATTTCTACCTGGTCCCTCAGGCGCCTGAGCTGGTAAGGCCGGTACTCCACATTGGGCAGTTTCAGCTGACCCAGTGCCCGCTCCACTTCTCGCCGGGCAACGCCATAGCCCAGAGGCTCCGCCAGTTGCCGGACAAAGTCACTGGAAGATGTGGCCAGCAGTTCACGGCGTTGCGGGCGTGACAGGGCTCCCAGTGAGCAGGCCTGGGCTGCGCTGTTCTCTTCACTGGTACTGGTGCTGAGGATGGAAATCAGGGCGAACACGGTAATGTTGGCGGTCAGGCTGACGAAGGTGAAGATATGCCAGTTGCTGTAATCCGGTATCAGTGGCGCATCGAGCCAGGCCAGCAGGTTGGCCGTATGTGAGAACGGCAGTACCAGGGTAACCACCCAGATGGTCAGCCCGACAATCAGGCCGGCAATCAGGCCGCGGCGGTTGCCCTCCGGCCAGTAAATCACTCCCAGGGCACCCGGCAGCAGCTGCAATGTGCCGGAGAGGGAAATGGCGCCGAGAATGGACAGATCCAGGTTTTTGCCAACGGCCTCGTGGAACAGCAACGCCAGGAAAATGATCACCGCAATGAGCAGGCGTTTGATCCACTGCAGCCAGCGATAGATATCGCCCTGGTCTTTCGGGGTTTTCAGTGGCAACACCACGTGGTTCAGGGCCATGCCCGCCAATGCCAGGGTGCTGACAATCATCAGGCCGCTGGCTGCGGACAGGCCGGCGATGTACATGAGCAGCGTCAGTGCCGGGCTTTCCAGTGCCTGGGCGGCTCCGATGGCGAAGAAGCCGGGCCCTGTAGTGACTTCCAATGCCTGGCCGCCCCAGAGGATCAGGGGCACCGGCAGGCCTAGCAGTAACAGGTACAGTGGCAGGCCCCAGCTGGCTTTCGCCAGCGCCTTGGGTGAAGGGTTTTCGCTGAAGGTCATGTGATACATGTGCGGCAGCACCAGGGCTCCGGCAAAGGACATCAGCATCAGTGCCCGCCAACTGCCGTCGTCAATGCTCAGGGTCATGGTGGTGGCTGGCGAGGTGCGGTTGTCCAGCCAGCGCTCCAGGCCGTTCATGCCGTCAAAGACTCCGAACAGGATCACGCCCCCGAGTACCAGCAGGGCTGTCAGCTTGACCAGAGAGTCAAAGGCAATGGCCAGTACCAGGCCCTGATGGTTTTCGGAATTCTGGTCACGGCGTGCCCCGAACAGCATGGCAAACAACACCACGATCATGCTGAACATCACACTGATCAGCTTGGGAGAGGTGTCCGGCGCCAGGATGCTGGCAGAGGTGGCGACTGCCTGGATCTGCATGCTCAGCAGCGCCAGAATGGCGCCGCCGGAGCACAGGGTGACCAGGGTTCCCGCCCACTGGCTGCGGTAGCGGTAGGCAAACAGGTCGGCCAGGGAAGTTAACTGGTAGGCTCGACCGATCCTCATGACCGGGTTCAGAAGTACCGGTGCCAGAAGAAAGGCGCCGCTGATACCCAGGTAGTAGGCGAGGAAGCCGTAGCCGGATTCGGCCGCCATGCCCACGGCACCATAGACTGCCCATATGCCGGCGTAGACGCCCAGGCTGAGTACGTAAACCAGAGGGTGGCGAACCCAGCGTCTGGGCACCATGCCGCGCTCGGTAAACCAGGCAATGCCGAACAGCAGAATCAGATACAGCAGGCTGGCGAGCAGCAGGCCGGAGGCACTAAAACTCATTGGGGTCCCGCCGCCATTCCAGCCAGAAACCGATGGCAATCAGCACGGCCCAGATAATGTAGGGGCTGTACCAGACGTTACCCGGCGAAGTCCACCAGTCAAGGATGTTGGGTGAAAAAATATAGATGGCCAGTACCAACAGGAAGACCAGACGGTAGATATACATCAGGCATGCTATCCGCGCTGAGGTGTGAGAAGGGCTTTATACCATGTCCCTCATCGGGATGTCAGGTGGATGGCGCCCCGTTGCCAGTTCTTCCAGCCCCATTCCAGCAGGGATTCCAGCGAGCCGGTTGCCAGATCAGCAGGCGGATTCTGGCCAAGGGCAACAAGCGCCCGGAACAGGTTGTCGACAGGCGTTTCGTCGTTCAGCGCCGGGGCATGGGTCTGCTTGCTGAGTTTCTGGCCCTGCTCATTGAGTATGACCGGAATGTGCAGCCAACGCGGGGGATGGGCGCCCAGGGCCCGGTAAATTTGCTGCTGTTGCGCCGTCATGTCCAGCAGGTCGGAGCCACGCACCACGTCCGTGATGCCCTGATCAATGTCGTCCACTACCACGGCGAGCTGATAGGCGTAGAACCCCTCCTTACGGAGGAGCACCGGATCATCAAGCTCTGCCTTGACGACCTGACGTTGTGGCCCGAGCAACAGGTCCTGCCAGTGGCAATTCTCGTCTTCGAGGGCAAAACGGATGGCGTAAGGACTGTCACCGTCCAATGCTGTGCGGCTGCGACACTGATTGGGGTGGCGGCCCTCGTTGGCTTGCAGCTCCTTGCGTGAGCATTGGCAACGATAGGCGTGGCCGCTTTCGAGCAATCGGTCGATGGCGTCCTGATAGGCGTCGTGACGTCTGGACTGGAACCGCACAGGTTCGTCGGGAAACAGGCCGTGGGCGTCCAGACTGGCGAGAATTTGCCCGGTAGCTTCCGGCGGCTCCCTCAACGGATCCAGGTCTTCAATGCGGATAAACCATCGGCCGCCCTGACTACGGGCTTCCAGGAAGCTGGCAAGTGCAGTAACCAGTGAGCCGAAATGCAGCGGGCCGGTCGGAGAGGGCGCAAAACGGCCGCGATAAGAAGGGTTGTTCATGGTGGTCAGTCAGCCGGCGGGGCAGGAATACCCCGGCGGCAGCTGTTGATTGGTCGGCTCAGATGCCGGTCTGGCGTTCGCGAATCTCGGCCAGAGTCTTGCAGTCGATGCACAGGGTTGCAGTCGGGCGCGCTTCCAGACGGCGGATACCGATTTCCACACCGCACTGATCGCAGAAGCCGTAGTCGTCCTTGTCGATGCGGTCGATGGTCTGGTCAATTTTCTTGATCAGTTTCCGCTCCCGGTCCCGGGTACGCAGCTCCAGGCTGAATTCTTCTTCCTGGGTTGCGCGATCGCTGGGATCCGCGTAATTTGCGGCGTCTTCCTGCATGTGGTGCATGGTGCGGTCGACTTCTTCCATCAGCTCCTGCTTCCATTGCAGCAGCAGATCCTTGAAGTGCTGGAGCATTTCCGCACTCATGTACTCTTCACCCTTCTTCATTTCATAGGGGGTGAAGTTGGTAAAACGTTCGCGTGGTTGTTCTGCAGTGTTTGCCATTGAACCCGGCCTCTTGTTTGTACTTCACAAGAACGCTTTGCTTCCCTCCGCGTGAGCCCCCGTGGCTGCGCGGTTATACCCTGGATGAAGCATTCGTCCTGAAACGGGAATTTGCGGAAAATAGCAGATTAGTCACGGGGGTGCCAGCCTTGTGACATCGACTTTTGTACGGAGATCACATGAAGTTTCCAGAACCCCTCGTTGAAGGCCGGCTTATTCGCCGCTACAAACGCTTCTTGGCAGACGTGCGGCTGCCGGATGGCTCGGAGGTAACCGCTCACTGCCCGAACACCGGCTCCATGCTGGGCTGTCAGCCAGAGGATGCCCGGGTCTGGCTCAGCCGAAGTGACAACCCCAAGCGTAAACTCCAGTACACCTGGGAGCTGGTAGAAACCTCGCCGGGGCAGTTGGCGTGTGTCAACACCGCCCGGCCTAACAGCCAGGCCAGGGAAGCGGTGCTGGCCGGTACCATAGTGGAATTGGCCGGTTACCCGGAGTGCCGCGCCGAGGTGAAATATGGCGCCGAGAAAAGTCGGATTGACCTGCTGCTTTCCGGCCATGACACGGCGGCCGATGCCTGGGTGGAGGTCAAGAATGTCACGCTGGCGGAGGATGGTCAGGGCTTCTTCCCGGATGCGGTTACCGAGCGCGGTCAGAAACACCTTCGTGAGCTGATGGCCCAGGTCCAGCAGGGTGATCGCGCGGTGCTGTTATTCGTGGTCAATCACACCGGCATTCAGACCGTCCGCCCGGCCGACCACATCGATCGCAAATACGGTGAGCTGCTGCGGGAGGCCTGCGATGCAGGTGTGGAAGTGATCGCCTATCGCGCCGACTTGAGTGAGAGCGATGGCACGCCAACGGGCGTGTTGACGCTGACCGAATCGGTGCCGGTTATTCTGGAAGTCTGATCTCGATCTGGCCGTCCCGCTCCCGCAGGTCCAGCTGGGTGAGTGCATCGCCCTGGCAGGGGCCGGCAATGCATTCGCCGTCGGCCGGCTTGAACAGGGCACCGTGGGTCGAGCACTGGATGAACAGGTTGTCGGAATCCATGAACCGGCCCGGCATCCAGTTCAGCTCAACACCCAGATGCGGGCAGATATTCAGATAGGCCCGGGGTGTGCTGCCATCCAGGAACAGGAACCCGGTTAGCGGCATGCCTTCCGGCTCCCGGGCCTTCTCCCGGAGCCGGAACTCGACAAACTGGCCCGGTGCCAGCTCGGATGCGGGACAGACGGGCTGCCATGCGTTCGGGTTACTGCTCATTTCGGCAATATGGCGTAGCGCATTCGGGTCCCGTGGTTCAGGGACATGACGATCTCATCAGCTTCCAGACGGTGCGGGAAATAGCAGCCGGAAATCTTGGCGCTGGCGATGCTCGAGCCTTCCATTCTGGATTTCGAAAAGTCCACACCCCGAAGGTCGGCGCCCCGGAAGTAGGCATGACGGAAATCCAGCCCCTTGGCATCCATTCCTCTCAGATCCAGCCCCCGGAAATCGCCATGGGCGAAACTGGGCAACTCCGTGAGCTTTGCCTTTTCGGCATTGAATGCCTGAATGTCCTCGCTACGAAGAATATCGTAGAGCGGGTGGCTGATCTGATGTACTTCGTGTTCGCTTTTATCGTCCATACCGAACCTCGCGCTTGCCTGTAGGCGCCTGATGTTGTTCTTAACCGGCTTTGCCGCCGGGAATGCCCAGATGTTGACGGATACGGTCAGCCACCGCTTCCGCGACATGTTCCTGATCGGTGTGCAGATGGATGGTGTGGCTCTTCTCTTCCGCGGTCAACGGCTCAAACCAGGTTTGCTGGGCGTCCAGCAGTTCCTCGGTGGCCTCGGAGGCATCGCCCTTGCGATTGCGGATCCATTCCCGGCGTAGATCTTCCGGCGCCTCGCAATGAATAAGGGCAAAGGGCACACCCTGGGCTTCGGCTACGGATGCCAGCGAAGACCGTTCCTTCTGTTTCAGGCTGGCGGCGTCCACAATCACCGGGAACCCGGCTGCCAGAATGTGGCCGGCGAGCTCTGCCAATCGCTGATAGGTTTTCTCTGTTGCTTCCTCGGTGTACAGGTTGCCACCGGTCGGTGAGCGGGAGCTCTCCAGTGGATCCAGCCCGTGCAGCCGCTTGCGCTCGACATCGGAGCGCAGGCGTATCAGCCCCAGCTCGTTCGCCATGGCGGCGCTGACGCAGGTCTTGCCGCTGGCGGATAGCCCGGTGGTTGCCAGCAGGTAGTGGTTGGGAATAGTGCCGTAATCCTCCGCCAACTGGGCGTAGTCGCGATAGCGCTGCATCAGGTCAGTTTTTTCGGAATCGCTAAGCCCCGGGTTACCCATGGTAAACAGGGCGATCTTGGCGCGCACCATGGCGCGGTAGGCCTTGTAGAGGGGCAGCAACGGCAGCGCCTCGAAGTCGTCCCGATATTCCAGGTACGTATTGAGCACCTGATTGGCCAGGGCACTTTCCCCGCGGGACTCCAGATCCATCAGCAGGAAGGCGAGGTCATTGATGACATCGATCCAGCGGAACGGCTCGTTGAATTCGATGCAGTCGAAAACGGTCACCTCGCCCTCGAATCGGGTAATATTCGCCAGATGCAGATCGCCGTGGCATTCCCGGACCATATTGTTGGCTCGGCGGTGGGCAATGAGCTCCCGGTGCCGCTCAAAGGTGGATTCGGTCCAGGCCTGGAGGTTGTCCAGCTGCATGAGTAGACCCGAATCGTCAATCAACGGACGGATCTGGTCGAAGTTTTCCTGCATGGCGGCAAACACCGCCTCTGGCGTTCCAAGCGGCTTGTCATCAGGCACGGGTGGCAAATGGTCGTGGAAGGCGGCGACCTGACGGGCAAGATCGGTCAACAGTTCGGGTGCCAGTTCGCCCTGTTCCTGCAGGCGATCAAAAAGCTGGTCCTGGCTGAATTGCCGCATCTTGATGGCGTATTCGAAAGCCTCGCCCTCGCCGCCAAGGGTGGGAGCTTCCGGCGTTCCGGTGATGGGCACCACCTCCAGATACAGCTTTTCCGCCAGCCGTCGATTGAGTCGCAGCTCCTCCTCGCAGAAATGCTTTCGGCGATCGAGAGTAGAGAAGTTCAGGAAGCCGAAATCCATGGGCTTCTTGATCTTGTAGGCGTAATCGCCGGTCAGGATTACCTGTGAGATGTGAGTTTCGATAATCTGAAAGCCATCGACAGGATGGTCGTACAGGTCTGGATTCTGCATCGACAGAATCAGATTGCCTGGGGATGTCTCACTCACCGTGTTCTCCTCGCGTTCCCTGAACCCATTGATTTTTCTTGCCCTATCATAACGGGCAGATTACAGAAATAACACACGGATGGCCTGCCTTCCTTACCGCTCCCTTCGTTATAATCGCGCCATGAAAAAATCCAAAGCATCTTCCAGCCCCAGGCGAAAGCCCTCCCGACGTTCCCCGAACAACGGTCGCCGGCCGTGGTTCTGGCGTTTCATGTTCCGGTTATGTGCCATCGGTCTCGTTTTGCTGGCAGGCTGGATGGTTTACCTAGATGCCGTGGTGACGTCCCGTTTCGAGGGCCGGCGTTTTGAAGTGCCGTCCCGGGTCTATGCCCGTCCGCTTGAGCTTTTCGATGGTGCCGGCGTCAGTGCCAGTGCGCTCGAACGAGAGCTTGGCCTCTCCGGTTTCCGCAAAGGGGATGGCAAGAAAGCGGGGAGTTACCAGCGCAGCGGCAACCGTTTCGTGATCAGCACCCGCGGTTTTTCCTTCCCGGACGGAGATGAGCCCCGGCGCCGGATCTCTTTGTCGATCTCGGGCGATCGGGTTCAGGGCTTTTCGGTGATTGAAGGCAACAATGCCCCGATTGTCCGGCTTGAGCCCGCCCAGATTGGCGGCATTTACCCTGCGCACAAAGAGGATCGGGTACTGGTTCAACTGGATGAAGTGCCCGCTTTGTTACCAACCACTCTCATGGCGGTCGAGGATCGCAACTTTTACGATCATTTCGGCATCGCCCCCCTGTCTATCGGCCGGGCCATGCTGGCCAACATCCAGGCCGGGCGAATCGTTCAGGGTGGCAGCACGCTGACCCAGCAGTTGGTGAAGAACTTCTTTCTGACTCGTGAGCAGACGCTGGTGAGAAAGGCCAATGAAGCCCTGATGTCAGTGCTGCTGGAGTTGCACTACGAGAAAGACGACATCCTGGAAACCTACCTTAACGAGGTCTATCTCGGGCAGGCCGGCACCCGCAGCATTCATGGTTTCGGCCTGGCCAGCCAGTTCTACTTTGGCGAATCCCTCAAGGACCTGGATGTGCACCAGATCGCGTTGCTGGTGGCCATGGTAAAGGGGCCCAGCTACTACAATCCGCGCCGTCATCCGGAGCGTGCTACAGAGCGGCGGAATCTGGTAATTTCTGAAATGGAACAGGCAGGCCTGATTGAGCCGGGCCGCGCGGCCAGGGCCAGTGGATTGTCGCTGGGCGTCAGTGAGCGCCCCTCGTATTCCGAGAATCGTTACCCCGCCTACATTGATCTGGTCAGAAGGCACTTGGCTCGTGATTACAAGGAGGAGGATCTGCGCAGTGAGGGTCTGCGAATCTTCACTACCTTGAACCCCGCAATCCAGTATGCGGCGGAGTATGCGGTAACCGATACCCTGCCCAGGCTGGGCGGCGGGCAGAATGCCGAAGCGCTGGAGGCCACTCTTGTGGTAACCGCGAAGGATTCCGGAGAGGTGCTGGCCCTGGTCGGTGGCCGGGATCCGCAATTCGCCGGTTTCAACCGGGCACTGGATGCCAATCGCCCAATCGGCTCGCTGATCAAGCCCTTCATCTACCTGTCGGCCCTCCAGGAGCCGGAAAGGTATACCCTGACCACGCCGGTGCTGGATAAGAGCTTCACCCTGGAATTCGACGATGGCAAACGCTGGCAGCCCAAGAATTACGATGGCGAGGAGCGCGGCGAGGTGCCCTTGCATCAGGCGCTGTCCCGTTCCTACAACTTGCCGGCCGTTCGCGTCGGGCTGGATATTGGTGTAGACGAAGTTCGGGAGACTCTGACGGCGTTCGGTGTGGACACGCCGATTTCCCGTTACCCGTCGATGCTTCTGGGGTCGGTTTCCATGAGCCCGGTGACGGTTGCGCAGATCTATCAGGGGCTGGCGACATCCGGCTTCAATACCCCGCTGCGAACCATCCGGGAAGTGACGGATGCTGGCGGTGAGGCCTTATCCCGTTACAGTCTTGAAGTTGAGCAGGTTGCCGATCCCGCCGCCGTGCACCTGGTGCAATACGTCATGCAGGAAACCATGCAGGAAGGGACGGGCCGTTCTGCCTACTACACAGTGCCTCAGGAACTCACCCTTGCGGGCAAGACCGGAACCACCGACGATGGCCGGGATTCCTGGTTTGCCGGGTTCAGTGGCGATTTGCTTGCGGTGGCCTGGGTCGGGCGCGATGATAACGGGCCCACATCGCTGACCGGGGCCAGCGGCGCACTGCCGGTGTGGTCGAGGTTCATGGCGCAGGTTCCGCAGCACGGCTTTTCACCGGTGGTGCCCGACGGGGTGAATTATCACTGGGTGAACTCACAGCGGCAGGCATTGACGGACGAATACTGCGACAATGCCCGATTGTTGCCGTACATTGCCGGCAGCGAACCCACGCAGACAATTTCGTGCTCCGGAAACCTGGAACGTCGTATTCGGGGCTGGTTTGAAGGACTGTTTCAATGATTGACCGTATTTCGTTCAGGGCCGCACTGATTACTTTGCTGCTGTCAGTGGCCGGCTGTGCTTCCGGGCCGGGAGGAGGAATCTACGTGCCGGCTGGTGGTGAGCCGGCCAAGGCGCCCGAGCCACCAAGAACCAGTACCGAGACCGAAGAAAGCGAAGCGCCGGTCTGGCGCAAGAGCGAACAGCCGGAAGCGACACAGGAAACCCGGGAACCTTCCCGCTCCAGTTCTCCGAGCTACCGTGAAACCGGGGATGGCCTTTCGCCGGCGGCACTCAGCCTGGTGCGCGAGGCCGACCAGCTGTTGGCACAAGGCAATGTATCCGGGGCAATCGCCCGTCTGGAGCGTGCACAGCGGATTGCTCCCCGTTCTGCCGAGGTGTATTTCAAACTGTCCGAAGCGTATGTGGCGGGCAATCAGCTGGGCTCTGCGGAGCAGTTCACGCTGAAAGGATTGTCGCTGGCCGGAAGTGATATTAGGCTGCAGAGAGCCGGCTGGCTGTTGCTGGCGGATATTCGCCGGGCACGCGGAAATGTGGCGGGTGCGGATCAGGCGGAGGCAAGAGCTGAGGCGCTATAAATAAGCTGTGCACAGAGGGGCTTGCGCCCCTCTTTTTTAGTCATTCCGGAGTTGAGGCTTCGAAATTAACTGTATTGGTCTCGCCGCTGACTACTTCAACCTGACTGTCGCCAGTGATGAAGGTGAGTTCATCATCGGAAGGTTCGCCCTCTGCCGTTTCGATCTGATCGTCGCCACAGGTATATGAGACAGTGTATTCACCTTCCGGTATAAATGCCGCAGTGTAAACATACTGGTCGTTCTTGTAGTTCACAGGTACGGCAACCAGCGGCTCCTGGTCGCTGCCGATATCATCAGGTGCGACATCGAAGCCCTCATGGATGTACACGCTGCCATTGAAAGTGTCGGTTGAGCCCGCGTTTTCTTCACTGCATTGACTGATGATAACTTCGCCAGCGACTGTGCCTGCAATGGTGCCTACTTCAGAGTTGTCGACCAGGCGAATCACCGGTTTGAGTCTGTAAACGTCAGGATTGTTCTGAGGATTCACGATAGATTTCCTGACGTCGAAGTCGATGGTCAGACTGATTTGGCCGCCGGCAGGCACAATGAATCCGCTAGTTTGGACTCCTCGCGCAGACGGAGTTGTCAGGTCGAATTGGCCACCGTTGATGACAATGTTGTTTCCATCACCGAGCTCCAAACGCATCCAGGAATAATCCCCTGCAGCTACCTCTTCGTCTGCCAGCAAAGACATCACTGTTCCACCAGTAAGCGCCAACAAGTTCACGGGCTCTGCCATGTCGAACTCGAATCGGCTCCGCTCGCCATTGGAGTGTTGCAGTACCAATGCCTCGACCTCTATGTTCACCTCTTGCGCGCTATCGACGGGTGCATCGGTTAACCCTACATTAACCGTGCCTGTCGAGCTGGTGCTACTGCCATCGCCACTACCTCCGCAGGCGGCAATGCCAGCAGCCAGAGCGGACACGGTGAAAAGACGAATCGAACGTTTCATATAAACCTCCAAGGTTTATTTGCTGGAATCATAGCGAAGCAACATCGCTATCTGACCCCTATACCACGCACGGGTAGAGGACAGAGTTCCGGGATTTTTGTTAACGTTCCCTAATGTCCCGGCAATCGTTGAATTTTCAGATCGGGAACTCGGCAAATGCATCGGCCCGGCCATTTGATATAGACTGCGCCGCTGGCATGAACCCACGCAGGTAAACAACGGCTTTGGCAATCTTTCCTTTCAAGCCCTCGAAGTCCCGGCGTTTTGACGCCCTGGTGCAGCCTCATCTGGACGCCATGCACCGGTTTGCTTACCGTTTGGCCGGTCAGCAGCAGGATGCCGAGGATCTGGTTCAGGATGTCGTGGTCAAGTTATTCCCAAGGCTTGATGAGCTGGAAAGCGTTGACCAGCTACGGCCCTGGTTAAATCGGGTGCTCTACCGGCAGTTTATCGACCAGGTTCGGCGCAAGAACCGTCAGAGTGACCGCCCGTTGACGGAGCTGGTCGGTGCGGAAAGCCAGGCTGACTGGCTGGACAGTCTTGAATCGGACAGCGTTGGCCCGGATCTGCAACTTGAGCAGTCTCGCCTGGGGCCGGTGTTGGATCGGGTGATGATGACCCTCACGCCCGATCAGCGAACCCTGTTGTTACTTCATGATGTGGACGGTTGGCGCCAGGAGGACATCGCGCAGGTGCTAGATATACCGCTGGGGACCGTAAAGTCGCGGCTGCACAGGTGTCGTGCGGCCCTGCGAAAGAAATTGCAGCGGGAGCTGGAACCAACCGAGCCGGCTGGACGTGTGGGGGAGTGAGGTGAAGACAATGTCCTGCAACGAAATCCGGGTGGATCTACCCGCCTACATCAATAATGAGCTTTCCGCCCGCGACCGTGAACGGGTGCAGCAGCATATTGCTGCCTGCCCGGCATGCAGTGAGAGGCTTGCCTCGGAGCGTGCTCTGAACCGGGCGTTGCAGGAGCAGTTCAGCGTCCCTGCGCCTTCTCCTGATTTCCACAACCGTGTTTTGTCGTCTGCCCGCAGCGCAGCCAATCCGAATTCTGGATGGAGTCACGGGGCGCTGGGTAGTGCCATTGCGGCGGCGTTGGCGCTGGGTATTGGCCTGGGTTTTCTGTTTCAGCCCGATAATGTGACTGACAACACCGTGCCTGATGTCGCGTCGTCGGAAAATGCCGCTGAAAACCCGGCATCCGGGATTGCCGAACCTGTTGAGAAAACCGTGCGCCTTGCCTTCCGTTCGGGTGAAGCCCTGGAAAACGTGACGCTTACCCTGGAGCTACCACCGAATGTGGAACTGGCCTCCTGGCCAGGGCATCGTGAGCTTAGCTGGAAGGTCAGCCTGAATGCCGGGGAGAACGTCCTGTCGCTGCCTCTGAAACTCCTCTTTCCCGGTGCCGGTGAGCTGGTGGCCCGACTGGACACCGGAGATCGCCAGAAAACCTTTCGTGCCCCGATTCCCGAATACTCACAACGCCCGGTCGAGGATCCCGAATCATGACAGGTGACAGGTTTGCATTGAGCGCTACGCTGGTCGGATTGCTGGTGGTCGGGTTTTGGGTCCCGGCGACAACACTGGCGAATGATGATCTGGATGTTACCATGCGCATGGTGACTGACGACGCAGAGCTCACCGATTCAGTCGTGCGGGAAATTGAGTTGCCCCGTGCTATTGAAAAACCCGACAATCCGGGTAAATCTGGCTCCCCGGGGCGGGATGCGGCGAGTGAAGCCCGAGAAAGGGGGCGCGAGTTTGGTGAATCTATGTCCGAAAAGGCCAGGCAATCCCGGGAACTGATCAAGGGTAAGCCTGAGTTGCCGGAGCGCCCGGAACGCCCTGAGCTGCCGGATGCACCTGGGCTGGATCGCTGAACCCGGAGATGTAACCGTTCCTGCCCCGCGAGGATTAGTCCGGAGAAACCTGTTTGCTGGTATTTTGGCGCGCCCTGTCCCTGATCTTTTTTTTAGTGCCCACAACGATTCTTCAGGCGGCGGAAACGGAAGCCGGCATGGAGGATTTTCGTGCCGGCGTTGAAGCCTTCGAAGCAGGAGACCTGAACGCTTCGAAACAGCGCTTCCAGAGCGCCGTTGATGCAGGCCTCTCATCCCCGTCTCTTTTCTACAACCTTGGCGTTGTCTGCTATCAGCTGGGCGATTATGTCGCCGCTGAATCGGCCTTCCGTGCCTTGCTGGACGACTCCGACGGCGCCCTGGCGCGTTATAACCTTGGTCTGGTCGCGCTTGCCCGGGACGAGCCTTTCGAAGCCCGACACTGGTTCGAACAGGCCTCGGCAGAGAGTGCTCCGGATAAAATCCGGGCGTTGGCCCGGGCCCAGCTGAATAAACTGGCCGGCGGAGTTCCGCCGTCGGCCAGCGAGCCCTCCATTCGCGGCTATCTGGGCATCTCCGGTGGTTATGATTCCAATATTGCCGGCTTGCCAGAGGACACCGCGTCCAGCGAGGGTGGCGGCTTTCTTGAAGCGCTGGCTGCGGGAACCTACGAACGACCCGTCGGCACCCGCTCCCGGGTTGCCCTCGACGCGGCCGCCTATTCCCGCGAACACCCATCTGATGACGAATACGACACTCAGGTGTTGCAGGGACGAATTGCCTGGTCTGAGACCCTGGCCGCAGGTGAGCGCGGGGCACTGGTGTCGTTGGCGAAATCCTGGTTCGACAGTCAATCCCTTGAGACCCGATACGGCATTGAGGGGTTTCATCGTTGGTGGAAGTGTTCGCTACCGTTGGCTCCGGACCAATGCGGAATATCCCTGGCGGCGGCTACCGTGAATGGTGGCTCTGGCTATGAAGCCTATGACGGTCAGTGGTATCGGGCACGCCTTCATGCGCTCAAGTACCTTGGATCCTGGCGCCTCGACGGCGAATACTCACTGGAAATCAATGACCGGCGGGATCTGCAAACAGCCGATCAGTTCATCAGTGTCTCACCCACCCACCACACCCTGGAGTTCGCCGTTCGCTATCGCTGGCATCCTGACCTGGCTCTCGGAGCAACTGGCTCGATTCGCCACAGCCGATACCAGGATGACCATCAGTTGGTGACCGCAACTGGTGAAAGCGGCCGTCGGGAGGATAACCGACTGGAGATCGGATTGCTGGCGGAGAGGTCCCTGGACAGTCGGTGGCTGGTCCGGGGGGAGTGGCTGGTTCGGGACAACAGAAGCAGTCTGTCACAGTATGATTATCGACGTCAGACTCTGATGTTGACCCTGGAAGGGGCCTTCTAGCTCTGCGATGCAAAGCCAGAAGGCCGGCTACCCATTACAGTCCGGCGTTCCTCAGGCGGTTGGCGTGTTGCTTGAAAACCGCTTTCGGGTCTGTCTCGAACAGGCTGTGCAGCCCCAGGGCCTGATTCACTTCGTCCAGATGGTTCATGAAGTAATTGTCCCGGATCACCTTGCCAAACCGGCTGCTGCAGCGGCCCACCAGGCCGTCATTCTGGCTGAAGCCGAAGGCGAGGCTGGTGGTGCCCAGCAGCGCGTCGGAAGGATCCAGTACGTTGGTCAGAACCCCTGTGCCACCCCAGGAGTAGAAGCGGACGCCGTTTGCCGAGTAGGCACCTTCACCACAGGCGGTGGTTGGAATGCCGGCAGGGGCAAAATTGTTGAACTCGGCGCTGCCCTGGGTGGTCAGGGACTGCAGGCTGGAACGCAGGTCCTGGTTGTAACCGCCACCGGAGAGCAGGTCGATCAGCCCGCCCAGCGCATTACCCAGATTGGCTGCGAGGCTTTCGGCAGGGGAGCCATAGATAAGGTCGGCGACCGGCGAGCCTTTATGGGGTGAGCCAACTGACGTCACCGAGGCAACCAGATCCGGCCTTACCCTGGCAATGTAACGGGCCGTCGGGCCACCATGGCTGTGGCCGATCAGGTTGACCTTGCCGTGCACCGCGGCGATGGCCTGTACCTGCGGCAGCAGGGCTTCACCCCGGGCGATGGTGCTGTCCAGGGCCGGCACCTGGGTGGTGTAGACATCGGCGCCATATTTGCGGAGATCCTCCGCGACCCCGTACCAGTAATCCACGCCGGCAATGGAGTCAAAGCCGAACATACCGTGTACCAGCACAACCGGGTAACGGGTATCCGTGTAGTTTGAAGGGGTAGAGTCCCACCACCAGGCGGCAGAGGGTGCGGACCAGGCCACAGTGAGGGCCAGGGCCAGTGCTTGGATCCAGAGTTTCATTGTCGTTCCTACAGTTTGATGTTGTGTTTGTTATTCAAACTGCGGCTCAACCTAACGGGTTGCTCCAGAGACTATCTTCTCGTACTGCATCTGCAACATGGCAGATCGAGTGCTTCCGTGCGCTGACTTGATTCTTGTGTTTGTTAGATTGGTGCCGTCAGAGCATCTCGGTAGAGATTAGATCAACATTTGATCAGTCGGGATGGTAAGTCAACGGCAGAGGAGGCCAGATAGGTGTTCTCGCCTTGAAAATGTGACGCTCGTCA
This sequence comes from Marinobacter maroccanus, assembly GCF_002933275.1. GTDB lineage: Bacteria > Pseudomonadota > Gammaproteobacteria > Pseudomonadales > Oleiphilaceae > Marinobacter > Marinobacter maroccanus. The sequence continues at coordinate 12,296 of NZ_PSSX01000026.1, read as the reverse complement.
CTGAGGTGGCCCCGCAGGACATGCTGCGACCTGCGGGGCGTCGATGGGGGAAGGCGGAAATGTCAGAGCGTGGCCATGACCTTTTTCGCCGCCGCTATGGTATCGGCAATGTCCTGTTCGGAAAGCGCCGCCGTAGTGAAGCCAGCCTCAAAGGCCGAGGGTGCCAGATAGACGCCTTCCTTCAACATGCCCTGGAAGAACTTCTTGAAGCGTTCGACATCACAGGCCATCACCTGGTCAAAGCGAGTGACAGAGGTTTCCCCGGTGAAGAAGAACCCGAACATGGCGCCCGCACTCTGCACCGTCAACGGGATGCCGGTGGCGTCAGCGGCTTCTTTCAGGCCATCGCGAACGGCATTGGTTTTCTCGGTCAGCCGGTCGTGGAAGCCGGGTTCGGAGATCGCATTCAGCGTTGTCAGGCCGGCACACATGGCCAGGGGATTGCCGCTCAGGGTACCTGCCTGATACACAGGGCCGAGTGGTGAAATGTGCTCCATGATTTCCCGTTTGCCGCCAAAGGCGCCGACCGGAAGGCCGCCACCGATCACCTTGCCCAGGGCCGTGAGATCGGGGGTAACACCGTAGAGTCCCTGCGCACCGCCGAGGGAAACCCGGAATCCGGTCATCACCTCGTCGAAGATCAACACAGTGCCATGCTCTTCGCACACTTCCCGAAGCCCTTCCAGGAAGCCCGGAACCGGCGGAATGCAGTTCATGTTACCGGCCACCGGCTCAACGATAATGGCAGCGATCTGGTCGCCCATCTCCCGGAAGCATTCCCGGACGCTGTCCATGTCGTTGTAGGTCAGCGTGATGGTGTGCTCGGCCAGGCTTGCGGGGATGCCCGGGGAGTTCGGTACGCCCAGGGTGAGCGCGCCGGAGCCGGCCTTCACCAGCAGTGAATCCACATGGCCGTGGTAACAGCCCTCAAATTTCACGATCTTGTCCCGACCGGTATAGCCCCGGGCGAGTCGAACGGTGCTCATGGTGGCCTCAGTGCCGGAATTCACCATGCGTACCAGTTCAATGGAGGGCACCAGTTCGCACACCTTCTTGGCCATCTCGGTTTCCAGGGCTGTGGGTGCGCCATAGCCAACGCCCAGGTCGACCTGGGCGTGCAGGGCATCCTTGATGCGCTGGTCACCGTGACCAAGAATCATGGGGCCCCAGGAGCCGATGTAATCGATGTAGCGCTGATCGTCTTCGTCGTACAGATAGGCGCCCTGGGCGTGTTTGAAGAAAATGGGCGTACCACCGACACCGCGAAACGCCCGGACCGGAGAATTCACGCCACCGGGGATGTATTTCTGGGCCTGCTCGAACAGGGTTTCGGAGTGCGTCATGGATCTGGGCTCCTGTTATTCGGGAAGTGAAAAAAGTGGGTGATGGCTGGCGAACAAGCGTTCAAAAGCTTTGGCCCGCAGCTCAATGTCATCAGCCGTACCGCCGAACAGGCCGCCAACCACGGCTAGCATGTCGGCCCCGGCGCGAATCAGGGGTTCGCCGTTTTCTACAGTCACACCGCCAATGGCGGTCAGCGGGCGCCCGAAATTCTTTGCTTCGGTCAGCACTCCGGGTGATGCTGCCGGTGCGCCGGGTTTGGTCGACGACGTATAGAAGCGCCCGAACGCCAGGTAGTCGGCGCCTGCCTCCAGTCCGGCCTGTGCCAGTGACAGATCGGCGTGGCAGGTGATACCGATAATGGCTTGTTCACCGAGCAACTGGCGGGCGGCGGTCAGCGAGCCATCCGTCTGCCCCATATGGACTCCGGCAGCGCCCACGCGTTTCGCCAGCTCCGGATCGTCGTTGATCAGCAATGGGACGCCAGCGTTCTGGCAAACAGCCTGAAGATTCCTGGCCTGGGCAAGTCTCTCGGCCATCGGCGCGTGTTTCTCGCGGTATTGTACCATGACCGCGCCGCCGCGAAGCGCTGCCTCAACCGATTCGATCAGTGTTTCGGGTGGCGTGAGCGCGCTGTCCGTGATGGCGTAGAGGCCCGGACGAAGCCCTTTGCTCATCGTTCCCACAGAATGCCTCGATCCGGGACCGGCTGGCCTTTACCCACTTCCAGAGCGTGCAGTATTGCGCGCTGGACGTAGTTCTGGGCCTGGGAGATGGCAGCGCGTGGAGACAGGCCGGAGGCCCTGCCGGCGGCAATGGCCGCGGCAAGGGTACAGCCGGTGCCGTGATACTCGCCGCCGATACGTTCAACCTCCCAGCGCATGGCTTCAGGCGCGTGATTATAGAGCGTGTTGATAATGTGAATGCCGGTGCCATGCCCGCCGGTGGCCAATACCGATTCGCATCCGCCTTGCAGCAGGTTGTCGGCGGCCTGATCAGGGTTATCGCTGCCCCCGAGCATCGCCAGCTCGATACCGTTTGGCGTAATCATCTCGGCCAGAGGAAACAGCTTCTCTTTCATGGCGCTAACAAGCTCGTCGTCGGCCAGGTCACCTCCACCTGCGGCCTTGATCACCGGGTCGGTAATCACTGGTATGCCGGGGTGTTCACGGAGGAACTCCACCAGCACATCCACCACCGCAGCATTGCCCAGGGCACCGGTTTTGATGGCGTGAATGGGAGTGTCTTCAGCAAGGCACTGGAGTTGCTGGCGAATCAGGTCTGCGGATACCGGTTCGGCGCCATATACGTTGCGGGTATCCTGAACGGTGAGGCAGGAGAGAACTGGCAAGGGGTGGCACCCCAGCGAGGTAATTGCCTGAATGTCGGCCTGAATGCCGGCACCGCCAGAGGGGTCGAGGCCGGAAAGAACAAGAACCTGGGGTCGGGTGTAGCGTTTAATGACTCAGCTCCTCAAAACGGTTTGACAACGGCCAGGATAACAACTGCCAGCAGGATCAGGACCGGCAGCTCGTTGAACCAACGGTAAAACACGTGGCTTCTGGTGTTCTGGTCGTCCCGGAAGACCTTTACAAGGTGTCCGCAATAAAAATGGTAAACAATCAGAATTGCCACCAGTAACACCTTGGCATGCATCCAGCCCTGGCTGAAATAGCCAGAGGCATTGTAACTTATCAGCCAGAGGCCGAAGACAACGGTCGCGACCATCGAGGGCGTGGTGATGCCGCGGTACAGCTTGCGCTCCATGATCTTGAAGCGCTCACGACCGGGCTCGTCCTCGCAGGCGGCATGGTAGACGAACAGTCTGGGCAGATAGAAGATGCCGGCGAACCAGCACACCAGTGAAATAATATGAAAGGCTTTCACCCAAAGCATTCATCAGCTCCGTCGGTATTGGTAGTAACTCTCTATATCGGCTTTCAGCACCACGCCATAAACCCGCTGGATCATGGGCGCCACGTGGCGTTGTACGTAAAGGGCCTCGGCATTGGTTGCATCGAACTCGTTCAAGGCCTCCTCCAGGGTGGCCTGGTACTGTACCGGGGCAACGTCACGACGGTTGGCGGGAATGTCCATCAGGTCAATGGACTCCGGTGGTTCGATTTCCTCCTCGGCCACCAGCTTTTCCGTATCCTCCAGGTATCTGGCCAGATCGACGGCCGGTAACAGGGCGGTGGGTCCGCTACTGCCCTCAACCACCAGCCACTTTGGCTCGGATTTCAGGGCTTTTCTTGCCTCTTCGACACTCAGGTGCCGCTCGGTGCGTAGTATGCTGCGGTCCATGATGGCACCAACCGATACTCGTCGGAGGGCCTGAATTACCGGGGAATTCTGGTAGCTCAGCCCCTGGTTCTTGAGAATGGTCAGGAACAGTGATTTCTTGCCGAAGGCCTCGCTGGTGACCAGGCTCGAGGTGGTAATGATAAGCATACCCGGAAGGATGATGTTGGGGTTTCGCGTGAGTTCCATCAGCGCCATCAGGGCAGCGAGCGGCGCCTGAAGCACGGCACCCATCATGGCGCCCATTCCGAGCATGGCGTAAAAGCCAACCGATGATGCGTGTTCCGGCAAAATCTGCGCGCCGATCAACCCCATGGCGCCGCCCAGGGTTGCCCCCATGAACAGCGTGGGACCAATCACGCCGCTTGGCATGCCCAGGCCAATGGAAAGCGAGGTGATCACCAGCTTGGCAGCGCCAGCTCCCAGCAATAGCCAGAACCCCAGCTCACCATTAATGGTTTCGTTGACGGTGTCGTACCCGATCCCCATGGTTTCCGGAATGAAAATGGCGAATGGCACCATCAGAAGGCCCGCAATGGTAATGCGCAACAAGACCGGACGGTGGTGGTGCTTGCCCATGGTGTCGACCAACTGGATAAACAGCGCCGCAGCGATGCCGATAATCACGGCAATGGCCAGTATCCAGGGGATCTCCGTTAACGAGTTCATGGTCAGCGCCGGCACGCTGAAGGCCGGTTCCGCGCCATAAACCGCCTGGGTAACAATCGCTGCGCTTACCGCCGCCAGAATGATTGGCGTGAAACCCGCAATGGTGTATTCCATCATCACCACTTCCATGGCGAAAATGACACCTGAGATCGGCGTGTTGAACGACGCTGAAATGGCCGCCGCACAGCCGCAGGCCACCAGTGTCCGGATGCTGTTGTTCGGCAGGCGCATCCATTGTCCCATCAGGCTCGAAAAGGCCGCACCCAGGTGCACGGCCGGCCCCTCACGACCTGCCGACTGGCCACTGACCACGGTGGCCACCCCCGAGATAAACTGCACAATCGCACTGCGTATGGAGATGTAGCCCTGATGGTAGTTCAGGCGCTCCATAACGTGAACGATCCCGACCTTGCGGTCGTGGGTGGCCAGGCGGTGCATCAGCAAGCCCAGGCCCAGCGCCCCGGCGAGCGGGAGAAGCCCTCGGGTCAGCAGGTCCAGTTCCTCGAAGGATTCGGAGCCATCGCCTGGAAGAAAATGCTCGAGCGGCCACTCGATGGCCAGGCGGAACACCAGGATGACGCCACCGGTAATCAAACCGGATAGGAGGCCGAGCACGGCCAGTTGCGGCAATGCATCAACACCGGACAGTCGGCGCCGGAAAACAGGAATCAGATGCTCGGTAATCTGGTGCCAGATTTTCTGCATGAGGCCAGAGTTCCGGTGGATTTGGGTGGACTGTCAGAAGGTTTCTGACAACATTGTAACGGTCGCCCTGAGGGCTGCAATAAGTCATTGGTTTATCATGGTAGACTACGGCGTCAAAGCACTTAATTCTGATACGACGTCGCTGGAGAAAATGGTGATTAAAGTAGGCATCGTTGGTGGCACCGGCTACACCGGTGTGGAACTGCTGAGAATCCTCGCGGTTCACCCTGAAATTTCGGTCAGCTGCATTACCTCAAGGTCTGAAGCGGGCATGCCGGTAGCGGATATGTACCCCAATTTGCGAGGGCACTACGACCTGGCGTTTTCTGAGCCCGACGTCGCCGTGCTTGGAGCCTGCGATCTGGTGTTCTTCGCAACGCCCCATGGCGTAGCCATGAGAATGGTTCCGGAACTGATGTCCGCCGGCGTGCGTGTAGTGGATCTGTCCGCTGACTTTCGTCTGAAGGATCTGGATGTCTGGGCCAACTGGTACGGCATGGCCCATGAAAGCCCGGAATGGGCGGAGAAGGCGGTTTACGGACTGCCCGAAGTGGTGCGCGATGAAATTCGTGCGGCTCAGCTGGTTGCCAACCCGGGTTGCTACCCCACAGCGGTTCAACTTGGTTTCCTGCCATTGCTGGAGCAAGGGTTGGTGGATCCTGCCCGTTTGATTGCGGATGCCAAATCCGGCGCCAGCGGCGCAGGCCGGCAAGGCAAGATTGGCATGCTGCACGGTGAGGTTGGTGAAAGCTTCAAGGCTTATGGCGCCTCAGGCCATCGTCATCTGCCGGAGATCCGCCAGGGTCTGTCCGGCGCGTCCGGCGGCGATGTGGGCGTGACCTTCGTTCCCCATCTGATTCCGATGATCCGTGGCATTGAAGCAACACTCTACGCCGAGCTTAAAAATCCGGCCGATTTTGATCGGCTGCAGGCGTTGTTTGAAGAGCGTTTTGCCGACGAGCCCTTTGTCGATGTCATGCCTTTTGGCAGCCATCCGGAAACCCGCAGTGTGCGCGGGGCGAACCAGTGTCGTATGGCGCTGCACAGGCAGGAGCAGAGCAACATCGTGATCGTCTCTTCCGTCATCGATAACCTGGTTAAAGGTGCGGCGGGGCAGGCGGTTCAGAATATGAACATCATGTTCGGACTGAAAGAAACCATGGGCCTTGAGGCCCCGGCGCTGCTGCCTTGATGCCCAAGGGAAGATTGTGAGCGAACAGCGAAAGCCGGCCGAAGAGTATGTGGTTATCCGGCATCGTCCGGGGTACCGCCTGCGAAGAACGGCCATCCTGCTGGCATTCACCGTCGTGGCGGCGATTGCCGGGTATGCCACGGGGCTGGCCCAGAGCGGTTTCCGTTTTTCCAGCGCCGAGGAGTCGAACCAGGTGCTGGAGAACGAAGTCGAGAAACTGCGGGACGACTATCGCAAGGCTCGGCAACAGCTGATCAACCTGGAGCGTGGGCGCGCTATTGATGAACAGGCCCTGAATCAGGCGCGTAAAACCATCGTCGATCTGGAAACCCGCATTGGATCACTGCAATCGGACCTGACGTTCTATAAAAACATCATGGCACCTTCGGAAACCAGCAAGGGGCTCCAGGTTGACAGTTTTACACTGGTTCCGGCCCGAAACCGGGATAGCTATGACTTCAAGTTGGTGCTGACCCAGGTCGGCAACAACAAGAGCTACATTTCCGGTGTGGTGGCGGTCAATGTCATCGGTTTGCGTGATGAAGAAAAAGAGGTCATCGCTTTGCGTGATCTCTCGGAGGATATAGCCGATCTCGGTGTGAAATTCCGTTTCCGGTATTTTCAGGACGTTGAAGGTTCGCTGAAATTGCCGGAAGAATTTGAGCCGCTTGAGATCCAGGTGGTAGCCCAGGCGGAGGGAAGAAAATCCTCGCAAGCCGAGCGCACCTTTAACTGGGACGATTTAACGGAGAACTGACATGCTTGGCAAGAAAAAGCAGAAACCGCGCCGGCCCACCGGCCATTTTGACACTCTGATTTCCTCTCGGACTACCGTGGAAGGGGATGTGCATTTCAGCGGTGGGCTTCACGTGGATGGCCGTATTCGCGGGAAGGTGGTTGCTGATGAGGGCACTGACGCGGTGCTCAGGGTTTCGGAAGTTGGCGAAGTGACAGGCGATATCAACGCGCCCCACGTCATTATTAACGGTACTGTAAACGGTGATGTTTACGCATCGGCGCATCTTGAACTGGCGGAAAAAGCCTCTATCAATGGTAGCGTGTACTACAACCTGATCGAGATGGCGATGGGTGCCTCGGTGAACGGAAATCTGGTACATCAGCGGGAACCTGTCGGTCTGCTATCCCAGGATGCCAAATCTGCCGGATCCGGGCACAAGCAGGTTGCCAACGGTGATGAGGACTCGGGATCCGAGGAGTCGGCCGATGGTGGAAAGTCCGAATAGTTGATTGTTTTAGTCAGGAATACCATAATCGCCTGAGTTGTTCACGATAATCCGGAGGCGAACTTGAGCGCAGTTCAGCAACAAATGGCCACACCGCTGTTCTTTAGTGACAGTGCCGTTGCCAAAGTACGTGAGTTGATCGAGGAAGAAGAAAACCCCGAACTCAAACTCCGTGTCTTTGTCACGGGCGGGGGCTGTTCCGGATTTCAATACGGCTTCTCGTTTGATGAAAACCAGGATGAGGAAGACACTGTGATTGAGCGCGATGGTGTCTTTCTTCTGGTTGATCCGATGAGCTACCAGTATCTGGTGGGTGCCACCATTGATTACCAGGAAGGCCTGCAGGGATCACAGTTTGTGGTCCAGAACCCCAACGCCAGTTCCACTTGCGGGTGTGGCAGTTCCTTCTCTATCTGATCCAGAAAGGCTTCAAGCCGGGTAGATGGCTCCCAGGATGCGAGGGCCAGTCGCCCCGGTCACGTCAGGCAGATTCCCGGGTTTCCCTTCGAGAGCCTGCTTTGCCAGCCATGCAAACGCCACAGGTTCCACCATTTGAGGGTCCACGCCGAGTTCCGAGGTTAGAGAGAGCTGGGCCTCTGGCAGTGCCTTGCCAAGCTCGTCCATCAGGAGAGGGTTTCGCACTCCACCGCCGCACACGTAAACCCGAAGGTCTGTGGTCTCAGGCAGCTGATTAACGACGCTGGTAACGGTCAGTTGTAGCAAAGTCCTCTGGATATCTTCTGCTGAAATGTTCGGGTGGCGACCTACCAGTGTTCTGACCCAGTCAAGATTGAACCGCTCTTTCCCGGTGCTTTTTGGGGGTGCCTTCGAGAAGTAGGCATCGGAAAGCATGTCGTCAAGCAGCTCCTGGTTAATGGAACCCTCTTTGGCCCAATGGCCATCGCTATCAAACGGAAGCCCGGTCTGGTCCAGGCACCATGCATCCATCAATGCATTGGCTGGGCCCGTGTCAAACCCGGTTGCCGGCAGGCCCGCGCTTGCCGGAAGCCAGGTGATGTTGGCAATGCCCCCGAGGTTAAGAATGCAGCGGTTCTCGGTATCCGAACTGAAAAAGGCCTTATGGAAGGCTGGAACCAGTGGCGCACCCTGGCCTCCCGCGGCCATATCCCTTCTTCGAAAATCGGCGACCGTTGTGATGTTTGTGGCTTCGGCTACCACAGATGGATTGCCGATCTGGATCGAGAAAGGGGCTGTGCCGGAGGGTTGGTGCCGAATCGTTTGGCCGTGGCTGCCAATGCCGCGAATCGTCGCCCGGTCAAAACCGGATGTTTGAATAACCTCGTGCGCCGCTTCGGAAAACAGCGTGCCGACCAGAGTGTCGAGCTCACCGACCTCGTCGGGTGCGGCCTGATTCTGGCTGGCGGCAAGCAGGCGATGGCGAATCTGATCGGGGTAAGGGGTGGTGTGCGAGGCGTGGATCTTTACGGTGTTGTTCTGGAAAGACACCAGCACGGAATCAATGCCATCCATGCTGGTGCCCGACATCAACCCTATCCAGGCTTCCATTCTACGTTCAGTCGTCTGAAGCCAGCGCGAGTTGCTGATAGCTCTCGCGGAAAACGTCAAACTGCGCGATTCGTTGCTCGGTGAACTTTTTGAATCGAGCCATTTCGGAAGAAGGAATGGGCTTGGCATCCGGTAGCTTGACGGTGCGCGAGTTACGCGGTGACCCGTTCAGCCTGAACTCGTAATGCAGGTGTGGGCCAGTGACCATCCCAGAGGAGCCGACGTGGCCGATAGTCTGGCCCTGCTTGACCCGGGTGCCGTTCTTGATGCCTTTGCCCAGTCGGCTCATGTGAGCATAAAGGGTGGTGATGTTGTCACCATGCTGGAGGATAACGGTCCGCCCGTAGCCACCCTTCCAGCCGGCAAATTTCACCCGTCCTGAACCTGCTGCCTTGATGGGGGTCCCGGGAGGTGCTGCGTAGTCAGTGCCCTCATGTGGGCGGACAACGTCCAGAACCGGATGGCGGCGCTGCAGGTTAAAAGCAGAGGAAACCCGGGCATTAATTGGGGTTCGCAGGAATGCCTTGCGCATGCTCTTGCCATCCGGGGCGTAGTAATCAGTGTCGCCATTGCTGTCGGTGTAGAGCAGGGCGAGGTTTTCTTCACCACGGTTAACAAATCTGGCAGACAGGATTCGACCGGTGTCGAACTTTTCGCCATCCAGGTAGAGTTCCTCGTAAACCACTTCGAACTGGTCGCCTTTTCGGACGTCGTAAACAAAGTCGATGTCCCAGCCGAAGATGCCGGCCAGCTCCATGGTCAGGCGGTCATTGAGGCCCGCGTCACGAGCGGCAAGATACAAAGAGCCGTCGATAGTGCCGGACGCGAAGGCCGGCCGTGCTTCCGGTTTGCGAACTTCGGTCTCGCCAGTGAAGTTATCACCCTCTTTCGTAATCTTCAGGGTCTCCAGAAGGTTTCGTTGCAGATCAATGGCTGCAAGTGAGCCGTCTTCGGTGGTGGCAAAACGAATAGTCTCGCCAGCGTACAGTCGCTGAAGCTTGTCCGCTTCACCGTCACCGTGAATAACGGAAAGCATAATGCCGTCATTGAAGCCGGCCTTCTTGAACAGGGACGAAAGGGTGTCGCCGGACTTGATTGCGAAGGCTTGCCAGTCGAGCTCGGGCTCTTTCGGGGCGGCGGGTAATTCCGGTGCAGCAAGGCTTGCCTGCTGGCCAGCTTCTGTCGCCACCTTTGATTCGGATACTTCCGGCTGGGTCTCTGTGACAGGGTCGGCCGGGGTTGTTGCCTGCGCTGTCGAGGCGCCTGTTTCGGAAACAGTGCCCTGCTCCAGATCCAGAGCGTAAGACATCCTTTTCGCTTCAACGTTGCTGCTGGGACTCATAAGGATGGCAGCGGTAACAACAACGGTGGCCGCAGCAGCAATGGTAATGTGAGTTTTGGGAAACATTTTTAGCACGTATCGCACCCGTTTTAATCGGTATTACGGCAGCTTGTACTACCTAATTAAAGCTGTTGTTCAAGTATAGTCCAACAGATTACCGTATAAAATGCATGCGGGACAGCGTGGAACATTACGGTTACTGTTCCATCCTCCGGATTTCTTTTAACAGCGTTGTTATAATACGCCGCCCTGCAAATTCGGTGTTGGTCAATTTCTGGTCAGCTTACTGTAGCAGGGGAACAGGTAACTCACAGATTTCTTTTGTTGAACTCTGTAACTGACAGAATCTTTCCAAGATCAAAGCGGGGACGTGTTGTTCATGGCATCCATTGATGAAGCGTTGGCGATAATCAAGCGAGGCGTAGACGAACTCATTCCGGAAGATGAGCTTGTCGAGAAATTAAAGGAAGGTCGTCCGCTCCGGATTAAGGCGGGTTTCGATCCCACTGCGCCGGACCTTCATCTTGGGCATACGGTTCTTATTAACAAGCTTCGCCAGTTCCAGGATCTCGGTCACGAAGTGATGTTTCTGATTGGAGACTTCACCGGAATGATCGGTGATCCCACTGGTAAGAGTGCCACGCGCCCTCCTTTAACGGAACAGCAGGTTGCCGATAACGCAGTTAGCTATAAAGAGCAGGTATTCAAAATCCTGGATCCTGAAAAAACGCGCGTCATGTTCAATTCCGATTGGATGAACAAGATGAGCGCCGCCGATATGATCAAGCTGGCGGGACAGTACACCGTTGCTCGCATGCTGGAGAGGGATGATTTTACCAAGCGTTACAGGGCTGAGCAGGCGATCGCAATTCACGAGTTCCTTTACCCGTTGGTTCAGGGGTATGACTCCGTTGCCATGGAGGCCGATGTAGAGCTGGGCGGGACCGACCAGAAGTTCAATCTTCTGATGGGGCGCATTCTTCAAAAGCACTACGGCCAGTCGCCCCAGGTGATTCTTACCATGCCGATTCTCGAAGGGCTCGATGGTGTTCAGAAGATGTCTAAGTCTCTGGGCAACTACGTTGGTGTAAATGACTCACCAGGTGAAATGTATACCAAGCTGTTGTCTATGCCGGATGATCTCCTGTGGCGTTACTTCGAGTTGCTGAGCTTCCGGCCACTCGCTGAGGTGGAGGAGTTTCGTAAGAATGTTGCTGGTGGCGCCAACCCGCAGGACTATAAGAAGCTGCTGGCCGAAGAGATTATTACCCGGTTCCACGATGAGGTAGCAGCACGCACTGCCCACAAGTCTGCCGGTAACCGCGTAGCCCTTGGCGAGATTCCTGAAAATGTGCCGATGGTTGAGGTGTCTTTGGAAGGGCAGCAGGAGATTCCGATGGCTTCGGTGCTTCGCCTGGCGGGTTTGGTAAAGAATGGGGCGGCAGCCAGAGATGTCCTGGGGCGTGGTGCGGTCTTTGTGGATGGCCAGAAATTCGAAGGCGATCGGATGTTTGTGGAGGGTGATGATTGTGTGATCCAGGCGGGCAAGAAGAAGATCGCCCGTGTTCTGATCACTGTGTGATCGATCTTGGGCGATTTTGAGTTTTTTTCATAATCGCCGTTGACACCCACGGGCAGGTCTGTAGAATGCGCATCTCTTTCGAGGGGGCACCGCTGAGGTGGCTTGGAAATCGAAAGATAACTGTTTGAAAGCGCTGAAGAAAATGAGTTTTGAGATTCTTCAGAAAGCGGTTGACAGGCAAGCGATTCACTGTAGAATGCGCAGCTCGAAACAAGCAGTAAGCCGGGTCATTTTTCGGCGCTTTCCGGAGACGGAAAACACCGAAAAATAAACGGTTGACAAGGCGGCGGAACGATGTAGAATACGCGGCCTTGATTGAGCAACAGCTCAAACGCTCTTTAAAAAGTTGACCAAGTAATTCGTGTGGGCGCTGGCCGAGGTATTTCGGATGCG
>NZ_PSSX01000025.1 GCF_002933275.1 Marinobacter maroccanus | reverse complement strand
ACCACCTGATCCCATCCCGAACTCAGAAGTGAAACAGACCAGCGCCGATGGTAGTGTGGCGTTGCCCATGTGAGAGTAGGTCATCGTCAGGCTCTTAATACCGAAACCCCAGCATCCTCGATGTTGGGGTTTTTTATTGCCTGAAACTCAGGTCCTCACTCATCTCAGCCCGGTGATATACTCTCTCCATAACGAACGAAATCTCAGAATGGAGCCTGCCAATGCCTGCCACTGATCACCTGGTCATCTTCGATACAACGCTCCGTGATGGTGAGCAAAGCCCCGGCGCCACCATGAACAAAGCGGAGAAGCTCCGCATTGCGAAAGCGCTGGAAAAGCTCCGTGTCGACGTTATTGAGGCAGGGTTCGCGATTGCCAGCCAGGGTGATTTCGAGGCGGTAAAGGCGATCGCTGAGTCCATCAAGGACTCAACGATCTGCAGTCTCGCCCGGGCGCTCGACAAGGATATTGATCGCGCGGCAGAAGCTATCCGGCCGGCACAGCGCGGGCGTATTCATACGTTTATAGCCACGTCGCCCATTCACATGAAGCACAAGCTGCAGATGCAGCCGGATGAAGTGATTGAGCAGGCGGTTCGCTCAGTGAAACGCGCGCGGAGTCATGTCGACGACGTCGAATTCTCCTGTGAGGATGCCGGACGTTCCGAGCTGGACTTCCTCTGCCGGATCATCGAGGCCGCAATCGATGCCGGTGCCAGCACGATCAATATCCCGGATACAGTCGGTTACGCCATTCCCGAGCAGTTTGGTGAAACCATTCGTCAGTTGTTGAACCGGATTCCAAACGCGGACAAGGCCATTTTTTCGGTGCATTGTCACAACGATCTGGGGCTGGCTGTGTCCAACTCCCTGGCGGCGGTTTCCCAGGGGGCCCGTCAGGTGGAATGCACCATCAATGGTTTGGGTGAGCGCGCTGGAAACGCGGCGCTCGAGGAAATTGTCATGGCGGTTCGTACTCGTCAGGATCTGTTCCATATCGATACCCGCATTGATGCCCAGCACATCGTCCCTGCGTCGCGGCTGGTGTCCACGATCACCGGGTTTCCTGTACAGCCCAACAAGGCCATCGTCGGCGCCAATGCCTTTGCCCATGAGTCCGGGATTCATCAGGATGGGGTTTTGAAGCATCGGGAAACCTACGAGATTATGCGTGCGCAGGATGTTGGGTGGCACACCAATAGCCTGGTGCTGGGTAAGCATTCCGGGCGCAACGCCTTCCGCACCCGGTTACTGGAACTCGGAATTCAGTTTGAGACCGAAACGGAACTGAACGAAGCGTTCACAAGGTTCAAGGCACTCGCAGATCTGAAACATGAAATTTTTGACGAAGATCTGCAGGCGATAGCCAGCGATACCCGACAGAAAGAGGAAGATGGCCGGTATGGTCTGGTTTGCATGCAGGTATGCTCGGAGACTGGAGTGGTGCCAAAAGCCAACTTGACCCTGACGGTAGACGGCAAAGAACATAAGGTTGAAGCAGAAGGCAGCGGGCCGGTTGATGCCACGTTCAAGGCAATCGAATCTCTAGTGGATTCAGGCTGCAACCTCCAGTTGTATTCTGTAAACAACATTACCAGCGGCACCGACGCCCAGGGTGAGGTGACTGTGCGTCTGGAACGCGGTGGCCGGATCGTTAACGGCGTCGGTGCCGATACTGATATTATCATCGCGTCCGCCAAGGCTTACATTGAGGCCCTGAACCTGATCAGTAAGGGCGGAATTCGACAGCATCCCCAGGTTGCGGATGTGTGAGAGTGTAAATTCGGTGAGTTTTGGCAGGCGAAGTTAATGATTGGATCGGAAGCAGAGCGTCAGTTTTACCTGGGAGCGGCGGGAATACGGATGTGGTATGCCCGGCATCCGCTGCCGGGTTCGGCGCCCAGTCCGGAGTTTGAGTTCCCTGAAGCGACTGATGCTCCGGATACAACCCCTGGCATTTCCGAGTCTGTACCGCCCCCGGTAAGAGAGTCAGGCCGCGCGGCTCCGGGTAAACCGGCAGTGCGGGATCGAACGGAGGGCGTTGCCCGAATAGCGGATCTGCAGGCCTTGATGGACAGTGAGGCGGTCGCTCCGGGAACAACATCGCGACTGTCCCCCGAATCGCCTTCCGTATCGGACACTGTTACGGACTCCCCGACGCCAGAGCCGCGAGAGGCGATGGTAGGGCGATCGTCCACGATTCCCTCTGAACGCATGAACCTCATGATCTGGGCCGGAAACGGAGTGGCACTGATCGGGGCCATGACCGCGGATGCCAGCAGTCGGCTGCAGGAAACCCTGGCGATAAATATCCTTAAGAGCCTGGGAGAGGATCAACCTCGGGTTCTGGGGCATGTGGCCTGGCCTATCTTCAATAATCTTTTGGTGCCCGGGAACTCCGGCAATGACTTTGCTGAAGTGATGCGCAGTGTTCTGTCAGGCCTGGAACGCCAGCAGGTGATTATCCTGCAGGGTGGAGAGGATTCTGAGCAGAGCTGGCTGGTGGAAGGGCTTGGTCGTGACGCAACAGTCCGGTTTCCGCACACCCTCGCGGAGATTGCCGGTAATCCGACACTGAAACGGTCGCTCTGGCAGCAGATACGGCCTCTGGTCGCCCGTTAATGGCCTATCCCGAAACCTACCAAAAAGTCCTTGAGGCCGATCAGCTGGTGCGGCCTCTGGCGCCTGAAGATGTTCCGGCTGTGCTTGATATAGAGCGCCAGGGGTATTCCCATCCCTGGAGCGAATCGGTGTTTCTTGATTGTTTCAAGGACAACTACCGGCTCTGGGGTGCTTGCCATGGCGATATGCTAATAGCGTACGCTGTCGTTAACTACATCGTTGATGAAGCGCATTTGCTGAATATCTGCGTCCACCCGGGCGCCCGCGGTGAGGGTGTCGGGCGCTATCTCCTGAGGCACGTGCTGGCAACGGCGGCCCATGAAGGCATGTCTCAGCTGTTGCTCGAAGTCAGGGTCAGCAATCATGCCGCTATCGCTTTGTACCAAGATGAGGGCTTTCACGAGGTCGGCCAGCGACCCGGGTATTATCCGGCTGCCAATGGCCGGGAGGATGCACGCGTTCTGATGCGTGCTCTGGGCCATTGACCGGTTCAGTGCGAGTTAGCGTCACAGTCGCATAGGGCCTATAATGGCCGCCTTTTCCAGAACATCAGATTCAGGTTGCTCTTCGATTATGTCTAACCTTTCCCAGGAAGTGGCCAAGCGCCGCACCTTTGCCATTATTTCGCACCCGGATGCCGGTAAAACCACCATTACCGAGAAGGTGCTGTTGTTCGGGCAGGCGATCCAGAAAGCCGGTACCGTCAAGGGAAAGAAATCCGGCCAGCACGCCAAGTCTGACTGGATGGAAATGGAGAAAGAGCGGGGCATCTCGGTAACCACGTCCGTTATGCAGTTTCCCTATGGCGGCAAGCTGGTGAACCTTCTGGATACGCCGGGCCACGAGGATTTCTCCGAGGATACCTACCGGACCCTGACAGCGGTGGACTCCTGCCTGATGGTGATTGACAGCGCCAAGGGTGTCGAGGAGCGTACCATCAAGCTGATGGAAGTTACGCGTCTGCGGGATACCCCCATTCTCACATTCATGAACAAGCTGGACCGGGATACCCGGGATCCGGTGGAGCTGATGGATGAAGTTGAGGAGGTCCTGAAGATCGCCTGTGCGCCGATCACCTGGCCCATCGGCATGGGCAAGAGCTTCAAGGGTGTGTATCACCTGCTTCGGGATGAGGTCATCCTCTATCAGTCCGGCCAGGGGCACATGATTCAGGATAAGCGGATTATCTCGGGGCTGGATAACCCGGAGTTGGACCAGGCCATCGGCGCCTATGCCGACGACCTGCGTGATGAAATTGAATTGGTCAAAGGCGCGTCCCACGAGTTCGATCAGGAAGCCTTTCTTGCCGGCGAGTTGACGCCGGTATTCTTTGGTACGGCCCTGGGTAACTTCGGTGTCGACCATATGCTGGACGGCCTGGTGGAATGGGCCCCGGCGCCACAGGCACGGGAAACCGATCAGAGACTGGTCCAGCCTGCAGAGGACGGCTTTTCGGGCTTCGTCTTCAAGATCCAGGCAAATATGGACCCGCAACACCGCGATCGCGTTGCCTTCCTCCGCATTGTCTCCGGCAGTTACAACCAGGGCATGAAGGCCCGTCATGTGCGCATCGGCAAAGAAGTGCGTTTTTCCGACGCACTGACCTTCATGGCCGGTGACCGTGAGCACGCCGAGCAGGCCTTTGCCGGCGATATTATCGGCCTGCACAATCATGGCACCATTCAATTGGGCGATACCTTTACTGCCGGCGAAGACATGAAGTTCACCGGTATCCCGAACTTTGCCCCGGAACTGTTCCGCCGGATTCGCCTGAAGGATCCGCTCAAGGCGAAGCAGCTCCAGAAAGGGTTGATCCAGCTGTCGGAAGAGGGTGCCGTACAGGTATTCAGGCCGCTGCGTAATAACGATCTGATCGTTGGCGCAGTAGGGGTTCTGCAGTTCGACGTGGTGGTCAGTCGCCTGAAAAGTGAGTACAAGGTCGAGGCGATCTATGAGCCGATTAACGTCGCCACGGCTCGGTGGGTGACCTGCAGCGATGAGCGCAAGCTGGACGAGTTCCAGCGCAAGAACAACGACAACCTGGCCCTTGATGGCAGTGACAGGCTCGCTTACATTGCTCCGACCATGGTGAACCTGAATCTGGCCCAGGAAAGGTATCCGGATATCCAGTTCCACAAGACCCGGGAGCATTAACGGTTCCGGGCGGAGGTGACTGTGCAGCTGATCGACGCCCATTGCCATTTTGATTTTCCCCAGTTCGATGGCCGCCGCGATTCGGAGCTTGAGCAGGGCCGATCGCGGGGGCTTCGCGGGTTGGTAATACCCGGTGTCAGGCGACCGGACTGGGGGCGGGTCCGTGACACAGCGCTGGCGCATGAGGGTCTGTTTTACTGTCTTGGCATTCATCCCTGGTTCGTTGACGAGCATTCGGAGGCAGATCTGACGGAGCTCCGCCGGCTGCTGGAGGCTCGTCCCGACCGCTGTGTGGCAATCGGTGAGTGCGGGCTCGATCGCATCCGGGGCCGTCTCGAAGCCCAGTGGCCCTGGTTTGAAGCGCAGGTGGCGCTGGCTGACGAACTGAACATGCCCCTGGTGATTCACTCCGTAAAGACCCATGACGAGGTGCATAATCTGCTCAACCGGCGGCAGTGGGACGGTCGGGCCCTGCTTCACGGTTTCAGTGGAAGTTTTCAGCAGGCCAGCAAGCTGGTTGACCTGGGGTGCTTCATCGGCGTGGGTGGTGTGATTACCCACCCCCGGGCCCGAAAGACCCGGGATGCAATCGCAAGGCTGCCGCTGGAAGCGCTGGTGCTTGAAACGGATGCGCCGGATATGGCGCCAAAGGGCGTTCAGCAGGGGCAGAACGCCCCGCGGTATCTGCCTGATATTCTAGATGTCCTTGCGGAGATCCGTGGCGGGACGCCGGAGCAATTGGCGCCGGTGCTGCTGGATAATGTGTCCCGTTTATACGGCTGGTCCGGCGCCGGTATAGGGGAATAACGAAACGAACCGACACAGGGTTGGCTTTCCTGGGTGGTTCGAGTATACTTCGCGCCCTGGCTTTTCAAGGCGATGTCATTATCTCAGCCCCGAATGATGGCACCGCAACACAGGTATGGAACCTCCTCCGGATGCCTTGCATTTACCGGTGGTGGTTTTTAACGTTTCTTATATAGCGTTCAAGGCGGAATCAATGAAGACTCTGAGTGCGAAACCAGAAACAGTAAAACGTGACTGGTACGTTGTAGACGCAGCCGGCAAGACGCTGGGTCGTCTGTCAACCGAAATCGCCCTACGTCTGCGGGGCAAGCATAAGCCTGAGTACACCCCTCACGTAGACACTGGCGATTACATTGTTGTGATCAACGCGAGCCAGGTGCGGGTTACCGGCAAGAAAGCATCTGACAAGATGTACTACAGTCATACCGGCTTTCCGGGTGGAATCAAATCCATCAACTTCGAGAAGCTGGTCGACAAGGCTCCCGAGCAAATCATTCAGAAGTCTGTCAAAGGCATGCTTCCGAAAGGCCCGCTCGGTCGTGCCATGTTCAAGAAGCTGAAAATCTATGCCGGCGCTGAGCATCCTCACGCAGCCCAGCAGCCCAAAGAACTCGACATTTAACGGAAGGCGGATATGTCTGTAGCACAAAATTACGGTACTGGTCGCCGCAAGACATCCACGGCTCGGGTTTTTATCAAGCCGGGAAGCGGTAACATCTCTATCAATGGTCGCTCAATCGAAGATTTTTTCGGTCGTGAGACTCTGCGCATGATCGTTCGTCAGCCGCTGGTTGTTGCCGAATCTAGCGATCGTTTTGATATCAACATCACCGTCAAGGGTGGTGGTATCAGTGGCCAGGCTGGCGCTATTCGCCATGGTCTGACCCGCGCTCTGATGGATTACGACGAAACTCTGCGTCCGGCGCTGCGCAAAGCGGGCTACGTTACCCGTGACGCGCGTGAAGTCGAGCGTAAGAAAGTGGGTCTGCGCAAGGCGCGTAAGCGTCCTCAGTACTCCAAGCGTTAATCACGCTGGAGCAGATCCTGGAAAACCCGGCCCTTTTCGGTCGGGTTTTTTTATGTTCGGGCGATTTGTCAGCAAATTGATCTGGAACAGGGATGAGGCGCCAGCGGCGGCTTTCCGACTTGTAAGCCCCTGGTAATTTCATTACCATTTGGGCGCTTATATTTTTGGGTTGTGAAGTCCTTTTAGATGCACATTGCCGGCGGTTTTGCGGGCTGTGACATCGCCTGATGGGAGAAAACCATAATGAGTAATGGCGACGTGAGCCAAGGCCGGCGCCGGTTTCTGATCGGTGCTACGTCTGTGGTGGGTGGAGTCGGCGTCGTCGGTGCGGCCGTTCCTTTCGTGGCATCCTGGAATCCCAGTGCCAAAGCGGAAGCAGCGGGTGCACCGGTAACCGTCAATGTCAGCAAGATTGAACCGGGTCAGCAGATTACGGTCGAGTGGCGGGGTAAGCCGGTCTGGATCATCCGCCGTACCGAAGAAATGCAGGCGAATATCGAGAAGCTTAACGACCGGGTAAAAGATCCCCAGTCGGAAGCGCCTCAGCAGCCACCGTATATTGATGGCATCCTGCGTTCCCTGAAGCCGGAATTTGCCGTGCTTGTAGGGCTGTGTACCCATCTTGGCTGTGTTCCGTCCTACCGACCGGAAGTTGCTCCGGCGGATCTCGGTGACGAGTGGCTGGGTGGTCTTTTCTGCCCGTGTCACGGTTCCAGATATGATATGGCCGGAAGGGTCTACGAGGCGCAGCCTGCTCCCCTGAACCTCGAGGTGCCGCCTTATCGTTTTGACGACGATGCGACCCTCACGATTGGTCTTGATCCGGAGGCAGCGTAATGCAAAAGCTGATTAACTGGGTAGACGAGCGTCTGCCGATCGTCGATGCCTGGAACAAGCATCTGGGCAAGTATTACGCGCCGAAGAACTTCAACGTGTGGTACTTCTTTGGCTCCCTCGCCATGCTGGTTCTGGTAAACCAGCTGGTTACCGGGATCTGGCTGACCATGAGCTATAACCCCTCCGGTGAAGGTGCGTTTGCGTCTGTCGAGTACATCATGCGTGATGTCGAATGGGGTTGGTTGCTGCGCTACCTGCACTCTACCGGTGCTTCGGCATTCTTCGTTGTGGTGTATCTCCACATGTTCCGGGGGCTGATGTATGGCTCCTACCAGAAGCCGCGTGAACTGATCTGGATCTTCGGTATGTTGATCTACCTGATCCTGATGGCTGAGGCGTTCATGGGTTACCTGCTGCCCTGGGGCCAGATGTCCTACTGGGGTGCTCAGGTTATCGTTAACCTGTTCGGTGCTATTCCAGTCATTGGTGAAGATCTGTCACTGTGGATTCGTGGCGATTACCTGATTTCCGGCATTACCCTGAACCGCTTCTTCGCATTGCACGTGGTGGCGCTGCCGATCGTTCTGCTTGGTCTGGTTGTGCTTCACATCCTGGCGCTGCACGAAGTGGGCTCGAACAACCCTGACGGTATTGATATCAAGAAAAACAAGGACGAAAACGGCATTCCGAAAGACGGTATCCCGTTCCATCCTTACTACACTGTGCACGACCTGCTGGGCGTCGGTGTGTTCTTCTTTATCTTTTTCATCGTCGTGTTCTTCTTCCCGGAAGGCGGTGGGCTGTTCATTGAGAAGCCGAATTTCGAACCGGCAAACCCGCTGAAAACACCAAATCACATTGCTCCAGTCTGGTACTTCACACCTTTCTACGCAATGCTACGTGCGGTAACCATTGACCTGTTCGGTCTGGATGCCAAGTTCTGGGGTGTTGTGGTGATGGGTGCGGCGATCGCCATTCTGTTCGTGCTGCCCTGGCTGGACAGAAGCCCGGTACGCTCAATGCGCTACAAGGGCTGGTTGAGTCGGATTGCCCTGGCCATTTTCGCAATCAGTTTTGTCGTGCTTGGCTATCTTGGCCTGGTGCCGGCGACTGAAGGCCGCACCATGGTTGCCCAGGTTCTGACGGTGCTGTACTTCCTCTACTTCATCCTTATGCCGTTCTATACGCGTATGGAGAAAACCAAGCCAGTTCCAGAGAGGGTGACAGGATAATGAGAAAGCTGATTTTTGGTCTTTTCATCGCGGTCCTGCCAGCTCTCGGGCTGGCAGCGGGTTCAACCGTGCCGCTGGACAGCTTTGAGTCAGATCACTCTGACAAAGCTTCTCTGCAGCGCGGTGCAGCCCTGTTCACCAACTACTGCATGGGCTGTCACTCCATGGAATATGCTCGCTACAAGCGTGTGGCTGACGATCTGGAGATTCCCGTCGAGCTGTATGAGGAAAACCTGATCTTCACCGGCGCCAAGATTGGCGAGCTGATGAAAAACTCCATGAACAAGGACATGGCTGCTGACTGGTTCGGTGCGCCGCCACCGGATCTCACGCTGGAAACCCGTTTGCGTGGCGAGGCGTGGGTGTATTCCTACCTGCGTGGTTTCTACAAGGACGAGTCCCGTCCGCTGGGCGTGAACAACGTGGTGTTTCCGGCTGTGGGCATGCCCCATGTTCTGGTTGGCATGCAGGGGCTTTGCGCCGTTGAGCCCAGTATCGGTACCCCGGCCAGCGTTGAGCCTTTGAGTGGCAACATCAACAACGCGGACGTTTGCCCGGAGTACGCTATCGAAGGCAGTATGTCGGGAGCCGAGTTTGACCAGGCTATGTATGATCTGACCAACTTCATGTCGTACATGGGTGATCCGATCAAGCTTGAGCGTGAGCGTCTGGGGATCTTTGTCCTGATCTTCGTGGCCATCTTCTTCGTGTTCGCCTACCTGCTCAATCGTGAGTACTGGAAGGACGTACACTGAGAAATAGGGTATAATCCCGTCCCCTGAGTTCCAGCGGGCATAACCGGCCCGCTGGATTTTTGCGTTTTTTCAGGATCATTTCGGTTTGTTTACTCGTGAGGTAGTTCTATGGGCGTTGTGACCAAGCGGTCATCAATGACGTTTTTCTCGGATCCGGCCAGCCATTACAGCCACAGAGTGCGCATTGTTCTGGCAGAGAAGGGTGTTACCGTCGATATCGTTGATGTGGATCCCGACAATCCGCCGGCTGAACTGGCCGACCTGAACCCGTACAACGCCCTGCCGACACTGGTGGATCGTGATCTGGTGCTTTATGAGCCCAACATCATGATGGAGTACCTCGACGAGCGTTTCCCCCATCCGCCCTTGTTGCCGGTGTACCCGGTTGCCCGCGCCAACAGTCGTCTGATGATCCATCGCATTCAGAAAGACTGGTGTGGCCTGGTTGACCAGATCCTGGCGCAGCCGAACGCCAAGGCCTCTGACACAGCGCGCAAAGAGCTCAAAGAGAGCCTGTTGGCGACGGCGCCGCTGTTTGGGGAGATGCCGT
Organism: Marinobacter maroccanus; assembly: GCF_002933275.1. Lineage (GTDB taxonomy): Bacteria > Pseudomonadota > Gammaproteobacteria > Pseudomonadales > Oleiphilaceae > Marinobacter > Marinobacter maroccanus. The sequence goes on along the minus strand of NZ_PSSX01000025.1, from coordinate 40,090 downwards.
TCTTCCTGTCCGAAGAGTTCACTATTGTAGACTGCTGTATTGCCCCAATCCTCTGGCGCCTTCCGTCGCTGGGTATTGAGCTGAACGAAAAGCAGGCCAAGCCACTGCAGAAGTACATGGAGAGCATCTTCAGTCGGGAAGGGTTCAAGGCAAGCCTGTCCGATCTGGAAGAAGACATTCGCAGCTGATTTGGTAACGTTCCGCTGGCCGGAGCAGGAGAGTGGCAGTGGCTGAGAGTAAAAACACCATGACGTCCAGCCGCCCGTACCTGGTACGAGCATTCAATGAGTGGATTCTGGACAATGACTGTACCCCCTACATTGTGGTGGACGCAGGCATTCAGGGTGTACAGGTGCCGACCGAGCACGTGGCAAACGGGCAAATTGTTCTGAATATCAGTCCGGGAGCGGTGCGTGGCCTGGTTATCGGTAATGGCGCACTCGAATTCAGTGCCCGTTTCGGTGGCGTGCCCATGCAGGTGTTCATTCCGCTGCAGGCGGTTATGGCAATCTACGCCAAGGAAAACGGTGAGGGCATGGTATTCGGTAGCGAGCCAGGCTCCCCGGATCCGGACGGCACTTCCCGTGAACGTGAAGGTGAGCAGTCTCCATCCGGGCAGGAAGATCGCCCTTCGGGCAGGCCAACCCTAAAGGTTGTTAAATAAGCCTCGCCCCATCGTCTTGAGAAAGCCAGCCTACGCTGGCTTTTTTTATCCTCCAAAGATTTTGGCGTCGATCAGCCCGCACAGCGCGTTGATGATCAGTAGCAGCAGTGGCGTCGCCTCGTTGGGGCTGAGGTTGTTCAGCGCAATTTCGTGATCTTCCGGGTGCAATAGCGACGTTATGTCCGATTTCTCTCTGGCACTGAGAACCACAACGCTCATTTCCCGGTCATGGGCGACCTGGATCGCCTGAATAAGGTTTGCCTTGTGGCCATCGTCGACAACCACGAAAAGAAGGTCTCCGGGTTTGCCGATAGCTCTGACCTGGCGGGAGAATGTGTCGTTGAAACGGTTATCCCGGCAGATCGCGGAATAAGTGGTCGCATCGGCTCCGAGATTGATGGCGGGTAGTGCGGGTCTGTCCTGGTCGAACCGGTTCAGAAGGGCAGTGCAGAAGTACTGAGCCAGAATGTTGGCATTGCCATTGGCGCAGGTGATGATTTTTCCATCCTGGAGCAGAGTGCCCACGAAGGCATTGGCAACCTCCTCAATATCAGGACCCACGGTGCTGGCGGCCTGGGCGGTATGCTCCATATGGCTTGCGAACCACTGATTGATCTGGTGTTCGGTGTCGGTCATTTTCGGTATCACTATCCTGCCAGAATTGCGTTCCTGATCCATTGTACCCGGTATTTTTTGACGGTACCCGGGCTGATGGCAACCACGTCTATCCGTGAGAGACTGTCCCAGAGTCCGTGTCGGTGCAAATAGAATGAAACTGCACGAATCAGGCGTTTCTGTTTGGGGTAATTGATTGAGCTTGCCGGGTTAACGAGACTGCCCGCGCCTCGATAGCGGACCTCAAAGAACACAAGGGTTTCGCCATCCTGGCCCACGAGGTCTATTTCGCCGCCGCGATTGTAGACATTGCGCTCAAGAATCCGGACGCCTCGACTGGCAAGGTATCGGGCTGCGACGCCTTCGAAATGATTGCCTAGAGTTTTGGTGCCATCCATGGCAGCTGATTTGCTCCTGTGGTGTTATTCGCTGAGGGGCGCGGTTTCCTGTTCCGGGGCTTCTGCCACGCTCTCTTCGGTCACGGGGTCAGGGATGAGCTCTGGAACCCCACTGCGGAACTGGGCCCATAGCTGTTTTCGGTGGATGCTGCCCTGAGACGTCATGGTCAGTACACCGGTCTGCCCCGATATCGAGGCGCTTTCGACCTGTTTCAGCAGTGGCAGGCGTTTACTCAGTTGCCACGCATCGGCGCCCATGGCGAACAGGCGACCGGGTTGGCCACGGGTGCCGGACAGGTTTTCCGTGGCCCGGATGCGCAGTTCGTTGTCGTCGCCCAGAACCCAGGGGATGTCGGTGAAAATAACCCCGTTCAGGTCTCGGTCACGGGACGGTGCGGGTGTCCCCTCATAGATAATGGAGGGTGAGTAAACCGGCAGGTCACCCCCGAAATAAAACGCAAACAAGGGCTTGAACTGCCGCGCCACCGTGGGCTCTGCCACCATGACGATGGCGTCTGCGTCCTGCCGGCGCCTCGGCTCGAACTCGACGTCCATACCGATGGTCCGTTCAACCTGAATGGCCCGGTCCCTGGAAACGGTGATGCCCAGCAGATCGGCCGTCACCGCTCGAAGGTTGTCCTCCCGGTAGAAGCGTTCAATATCCAGGGCAACGCCTTCATGGGAGGCCATGCGTTTCAGCAATGCCGCCTCAACGCGATCGCCCCATTCGCCGCCGGGGATAAGAACCAGAACCTGACGCAGTTGTTCGGCGGCAAGCCGGTCGGCAATCTGCCGCGCCTCGTCTTCGGCGGAAAGCCCGAATTGATAAAGCCCGTCAGCAGGCTTGGTGTCCGCGGGCAGGTAATTCAGCCCTAGCGCGGGCACCGGCAGCGTATTCATTGAGCCAAGGCCGGCAAGCGCTTCTTTTTCCAGGGGGCCTACAATCAGGTCGATATCCTGCTCGGACAACTGTTTGTAAAGATCGCTGAACGATGTGCCCGCGGTGTTGAAGATGCGAATGTCGGTTTTACCACGGTCAGCAGAGTCGTCGAGGTAGTAGGCCGCCAGAAAGCCGTCGCGAATCGCCTTGCCGGCGGTTGCCAGCGGCCCCTCGAGGGGCAGGACGAGGGCGATTTTTTCAGGGCGGCTTTCGGCCAGCGTGGCGATCAGTTGCAGCTCCGAGGGCAGTACCTGGGCGGCCGGATGACCGGGCCAGTTGTTCTGCCAGCCACGGATGATTCGGCCCTGCTCGTCAATGCCGGCGTCCGGCGTCCGCACGAGGCTGGCCAGTTCCAGCCATCCCTGGGCTTCGTAGCCGATGGCCTCGGCAGAGGCCGAGCTGAGCTCGCTGTCGGGAACCTGTTTCAGCAGGGACCAGACCCGGTTGTGAATCTGTTGAGCATCTGCGGTGTTGTCCGTCTGGGCCAGCAGAATCAGGGTCATGGCTGCAGACATGGGCTCACCGGCCAGGGCGAAGGTGTCCGCCTGCAGGTTGGCGGCCCGGGCAATCAGGTCCGCCGGGTAGTCTATAAAGGTCGACGGGGTGAGTTCGCCGGCGATCTCTTTTGCCCAGGATTCATCTTCGAGGGCGGTTGCGCTTGCCATGGCCAGCAGGAGTTTCTGATTGCCTAGCCCGGGAGCCGGTTGCGTCAACTGCTGACTTTGGAGTAGCGTTCGGGCCGCCGTGTGATTGCCCTCGTCCTGGAACCGGCTGGCAATCCGGAGCAGGTAGCCCTGGGCGGTTTCGATGTTGTCTTCGTTGCTGGCCAGTTCCAGTGCCTGATCAGCGGTTTGTGCAACATGGGTTTCGAGATTCACGGTGGCGCAACCAGCCGACAAAAGGGCGGCAGTAAACACGCTGGCCAGGGCTCGTTGATGAATGCGGATCTTTATCATGGCAGGCTCGACATACTCCGGATGATTGGGCTTGTAGCGCCAGACTAACGGTGGCAAGTTTAACAGCTCCGGGGTTAATTCACATGACGTAACTGTCACGGTCCCGGACTCCCCACAAGAGAGGCAGAAGCTTTGAAAAACGAGGTCAGCGATTTCCTGTCGTCAGATAGCCGCAAGGGTGAATCGGGTGGCATGCTCTATGTCGTTGCCACGCCCATCGGCAATCTTGATGATCTGTCTCCACGGGCCACCCGGACGCTGGCCAGTGTGGATGTGGTGGCTGCCGAGGATACACGGCACAGTGGTCGGCTGTTGAACCATTTAGGTATACAGAAGCGAATGATCGCGCTCCATGACCATAACGAGAAGGATCGTGCCGCCGGGATTCTGGCTGAGCTTCAGGCCGGGCGTGATGTGGCTCTGATTTCCGATGCCGGTACGCCGCTGATTTCGGATCCCGGTTATTTGCTGGTGCGCGAGGCCAGGGCTGCGGGGCATCGTGTCAGTCCGATCCCCGGCCCCTGCGCGCTGGTGGCAGCATTGAGCGCCGCCGGCCTGCCGACGGATCGCTTTCTGTACGTGGGGTTTTTGCCGGCAAAACGCTCTGGCCGCAGAGCCAGTCTGGACTTGCTGAGCAGTGAAGTGGCGACCCTGGTTTTCTATGAGTCGCCCCATCGGATTCTGGAATCGGTACGCGATATTGCGGAGGTGCTGGGATCCGACCGAGAGATTGTCCTTGGTCGCGAGATTACAAAGACTTTTGAAACCTTCTATTCCGGTTCAGTGGCCGAAGTTCTGGCAGAGCTGGAGCGTGACCCTCACGGAAGCCGCGGCGAGTTCGTAGTTATGGTTCGTGGTGCGATGGCCCAGGCGGGTAACAGTCGAGAAGCTACCCTGGATGTGGACCGGGTGCTTCGTGTTCTACTGGCGGAGCTGCCGGTCAAGAAGGTCGCTAAAATGGCTGCGGAGCTGACCGGGCTTTCGAAAAATGAGCTTTACCAACGGGCCCTGGCGCTGAAGGATGGCTGAACACCGTGGCAGTTTCTCTTGCAAGGCTATGGGTGCAGGAGTATTGTCTCGCCCGAGCTCGCCAGACAGTCGCCGCCGGTTTTCCGGGGGAGGAAAGTCCGGGCTCCACAGGGCAAGGTGCCAGGTAACGCCTGGGCGGCGCGAGCCGACGGAAAGTGCAACAGAAAGTATACCGCCTAAGCGCCTTCGGGCGCCGGTAAGGGTGAAACGGTGCGGTAAGAGCGCACCGCGTGGCTGGCAACAGTCCACGGCGATGGTAAACCCCACCTGGAGCAAGACCAAATAGGAATCCAATGGCGTGGCCCGCGCTGGATTCGGGTAGGTTGCTTGAGGTCTGTGGTGACGCAGACCCTAGATGAATGACTGTCCAAGACAGAACCCGGCTTATCGGCGAGCTCGCTCTTTTTCCTTCCTGTAACGTCTGTCATTCTCAGCAGGCGTTCTTTATAGCCAAAAAATCTTAAACCTCACTTGCAGTCTGCAGACTTTTTTGCAGGTATTTGATTTTACTTCTTTTCTTTTCCGTAATCTCACCATTCCATCGAATCCAGCTCTGTAACCTATTGTCATAAAAGGAAGTTTTCCAAGTGTGGCGCTGTTTGCGGCGCTTGCATTGTGTATTGCGTGTTTCTATAGTGTGCAGAAGTGGGAAAAAGTGGAATCTAGTGGTTTTTTGTGGATATCAGGCGCCCAGAGACAGCGTAAATGAGTAATTTTCTCGGCAGTCATGCCATCAATATGGATGCGAAGGGTCGCCTGGCGATCCCCGCCAAGGTGCGCGAAGAGCTCGCGCAGGCCTGTGGTGGGCGCATTGTGTTGACGGCAAACGCTGACGAGGAGCGGTGCCTGCTGCTGTATCCCGAGCCCGAATGGGAGGTTCTGCGGCCCAAAATCGAGGCGCTTCCGAACATGAACAAGGCGGCTAGACGCCTGCAGCGCCTGATTCTGGGTAATGCCGCGCCGATGGAGCTGGACTCTGCCGGTCGCATCCTGATTCCACCAACTCTGAGAAGTTATGCCCATCTGGAGAAAAAACTGATGCTGATCGGGCAGGGCAAGAAGCTTGAGCTCTGGAGCGAAGAGCGCTGGTTCGCCTGGCTGGATGAGTCCTCTGATGATGAAGATATGCCGCCCGAGATGGAGGCGCTGTCCCTATGACCTCCGATCGCAGTCAGGAGGCCGGGGCGGCGTACTCGCATCGCTCGGTGCTCCTGGATTCGGCGGTCGACTATCTGGTCAATGACCCCGATGGCTATTACGTGGATGGCACCTTTGGGCGGGGTGGCCACAGTCGGTTGATTCTGGGTCGGCTCGGGGAGTCAGGGCAGTTACTTGGAATTGACAAGGACCCCGAAGCTATCCGTGCAGCGAACGAGCTGGAAGCCAAGGATCGCCGCTTCAACAGTTTTCACGGTTCGTTTGCCGAGCTTGGCGCTGCGGTAGCTGCTCAGGGCTGGCAGAAAGTTAACGGTGTTTTGCTGGATCTGGGCGTGTCATCGCCACAGCTGGATGATGCCTCTCGTGGGTTCAGCTTCATGCGTGACGGGCCATTGGACATGCGCATGAATACCGAGCAATCGCCCAGTGCGGCGGAGTGGCTCGCAACAGCGGAGGAGTCGGATATCGCGAATGTGATCTTCCGTTATGGCGAGGAGCGTTTCTCCCGCCGCATTGCCCGGCTCCTGGTCGAGCGTCGGAAGGAAACGCCCGTCGAGACCACTCGCCAGTTGGCCGAACTGGTCAGCGAGGCGGTGCCCAAGAAAGAAAAACACAAGCATCCGGCCACACGGACCTTTCAGGCAATCCGGATTTTTATCAACCGGGAGCTGGAGGATCTGGAAGTGGGTCTCCAGTCTGCTGTTGATCACCTTGCCCCGGGAGGGCGTCTGGTGGTCATCAGTTTTCATTCGCTGGAGGACCGGTTGGTGAAGCGATTCATGAGGGATCTGGCCCGCGGGCCGCAGTTGCCTAAAGGTGTTCCGGTAACGGCAGAGCAGGAGGCCTCGGACTTCCGTCTGGTGGGCAAGGCCAGTAAGGCCGGCGCTGACGAAGTAAGTGACAACGTACGCGCCCGCAGCGCAGTCATGCGGGTGCTGGAACGCACAGATATCAGGAAAAACTCGCAGGGGAGCGCGTAACCATGGGCGCGGTAGCTATTGAAGAACCGGTAAAAACGGCGAAGCTCAACAAGCGGAAGGTCCGCGACGGCGTTGCAACTGCAGTCCGGATTTCCAGGCAGGTGTTCGCCGCTACGAAGCAAGGCAAAGTGCTGGTCTCGCTTGGCCTGGTTGCCGTGTTGCTGGCTTCCTCCATCGGCGTGGTAGTGAGTGCCCACGAGAATCGGGAGCTCTTTAATACCCTGTCGCAGCTTCAGTCCGAGCGGGACCGCTATCAGAGTGAATGGAGTCAGCTGTTGCTTGAGCAGAGTGCGCTTAGCGCCCACGGTCGAGTCGAAAAGCTGGCGGCTGAACGCTTCAGCATGGTGGTGCCGGGGCGCCAGGATATTGTCCTGGTACCACTGATGTCGCCGGTTGCAAACCGATAATAAACGAAAACAACAACGATTCAGGGTGATCGACGTGTCCGATCAGGGAAAGAAGACAACATGGGGGCAGCGTTTGGCGTCCGGGCTGGCAGCCTGGCGTTTTGGCTCCGTCGTGGGCGTCTTTCTCCTGGTCGTGGGTGTGCTTGGCTGGCGCCTGGTCGACCTCCACGTCGTAGATAACGATTTCCTGCGCAAGCAGGGTGATGTCCGGACCATCCGGGTTGAAAGTATTGATGCTCACCGTGGTGTTGTCACCGATCGTTATGACGAGCCGCTGGCCGTCAGCACGCCAGTGCAGACCATCTGGGCCAATCCGTCGGAGGCCGACCCTTCCGAGGCACGACTGACCAACCTCGCGCGGCTTCTGGACATCAACGAGGCCTCCCTCCGGCAGCGCCTGAAAGAATACTCCGGCCGGGAATTCATTTACCTGCGTCGCAAGGTTCAGCCGGATCTGGCCAGAAAGATCCTGGATCTGGAGATTGATGGGATATACACCCGTCAGGAGTACCGTCGTTACTACCCTGCGGGAGAGGTGACCGCTCACGTTGTGGGTTTTACAGACATTGATGAGCGTGGCCAGGAAGGAATCGAACTGGCCTATAACCAGTGGTTGTCTGGTGAAACCGGCCGCAAACGCGTTCTGAAAGACAATCGGGGTCGCATCATCAAGGATCTGACCCTGATTCGTGATGCCAGCCCTGGTCAGAATCTCGCGCTCAGCATTGATTTGCGCCTCCAGTACCTGGCTTACCGGGAACTCAAAGCTGTTGTGGCGGCTCATAATGCCAGAGGGGGCACACTGGTCATGCTCGACGTGGATACCGGTGAGGTCCTGGCAATGGTCAATCAGGGGTCCTACAACCCCAATGACCGCAGTCAGCTAGCCGCCGAGAATCTCCGGAACAAGGCCATTACCGATCTGTTCGAGCCCGGCTCAACCATGAAGCCGATCACCATGGCGGCGGCTCTGGAGTCCGGCAGCTACTCGGTAAACAGCACTATCGATACCAGTCCGGGTTTCCGCCGTTTTGGTCGTTTTACCATCCGGGATCATCGCAACTATGGCGTGATGGATATGGCTGAGATCATCGTCAAGTCCAGCAACGTCGGAATCAGCCGGATTGCCACCGATCTCGGTGGCGATGTGATCCGCGATCTATACGCCCGTCTCGGGCTAGGGCAGCCAACCGGTATCGGCTTCCCGGGCGAAGCGGTGGGGGTGTTGCCATCGCCAGCCAAGTGGCGTCCGGTGGAAGAGGCAACGCTGTCTTATGGGTACGGTATGAGCGTGAACGCCCTGCAACTGGCCCAAGCCTATATGGTGATCGCTAACGGTGGTGTGCGCTATCCATTGAGCCTGGTCCGGCAAGACGAGAAGCCGGAGGGTCAGCGCGTGCTTTCGGAGCAGGTAACCCATCAGGTTCGCAATATGTTGCGCGAGGCGGTTTCGAGGGGGACTGGCAAACGTGCGCAGCCGGGATTCTACTCGGCCGGCGGCAAAACCGGGACAGTGCATCTTGTTGGTGCCCAGGGTTACGAAGACAGCCAGTACAAGGCGATTTTTGCCGGTATGGCGCCCATTGATAATCCCAGACTGGTTACGGTTGTGGCCGTTGATGCGCCGCAGTCCGGAGAATATTACGGTGGCGAGGTTGCTGCGCCGGTATTCTCCCGGGTGATGAGTGACGCACTGCGACTGCTGAATGTGAAGCCTGAACTGGAGGTGGGAGAAGCCGAAATGACTTCTTCCTCATCTGGAGAGCGAGGGTAGGCCTATGTGCATCACATCTCTCAGCACGTTATTGCAAGGCATTGTGGCGGTTCCGTCGGTGTTCGATGTGACCATTCACGGTCTGAAAACCGACAGTCGCGAGGTCGCCTCCGGCGATGCGTTTATAGCCCTGTCAGGTGCCCGAACGCCTGCCGATTTTTATGTCGACAAGGCCATTGAGGCTGGCGCGACGGTTATCCTCCTTGAAGCTGAACAGGCCGGCGAGTGCACTGAGCACCATGGCGCCCTGATTGTGCCTGTTGCCGGCCTGCGAAGCCTGGTAGGCCGGATCGCAGACCGGTTCTTTGAACACCCGTCCCAACGGCTTCGCCTTATCGGTGTAACCGGGACCAATGGTAAAACGTCGGTCTGCCAGTATGTGGCCCAGTTGCTGAAGGAGACAGGTACTCCCTGCGGCATCCTGGGCACCTTGGGGTATGGCATGCCCGGTGCGCTTCAGCCAGCAACGCATACCACGCCGGATGCGGTTCAGGTTAACCGGGTCCTGTCCCGGATCGTGAAGCAGGAAGGTCGTGCTGCCGTGATGGAGGTGTCCTCCCACGCACTGGATCAGGGTCGGGTGGACAACATCTCCATGACCGGGGCCGTGTTTACCAATCTGACCCGGGATCATCTCGACTACCACGGCTCCATGGAAGCATACGGCGCAGCCAAGGCCCGGTTGTTCGAGCGGGAGGAGCTGCACTTTTCAGTGATCAATTTTGACGATCCTTTCGGCCGGCAACTGTTCGAGCAGCTGGACGGCAAATGTGATCGCGTGCGTTACAGCCTTCACGAGGCCCAGACTGAACTCTGGTTGCGTGAGTTCCGGCCAAGCGACGAGGGCTTTGAAGCTGAAGTGGATGGCGAGTGGGGCAGGTTTGCTATCGCCGTTCCCCTGATGGGCAGCTTCAACGCGAGCAATGTTTTGGCGGCGATGGCGACGGTCCTCACACTCGGGGTTCCGGTCGAGCGTGTTCAGCAGGCCACTGGCCGACTCACGCCGCCCCCTGGCAGGCTCGAGAGATTCGGTGGCGCCAATGGTGTCAGAGTGGTGGTCGATTACGCTCATACCCCGGATGCCCTTTCAAATGCGCTGGCAGCTTTGCGCCTGCATGTGGCTGGTGAGCTGATTTGTGTATTTGGCTGCGGCGGTGACCGCGATTCCGGCAAGCGTCCGGAAATGGCCCGGGAAGCCGAGAAGCTTGCAGATCGTGTGGTGGTTACCGATGACAATCCCCGCAGCGAGGATCCCCGGGCGATTGCACAGGATATTCTTGCCGGGTTCTCGGATTCGGCACAGGTGTCTGTTATCCACGACCGGGCTGAGGCCATCCAGTCGGCGATTCGTTCGGCCACTCCGAACGACCTCGTTCTGATTGCAGGAAAAGGGCACGAGGCCTACCAGGAAATCGCCGGCCAGAAATACCCGTTCAGCGATGCCGAGCAGGTTCGCCACGTCTTGAAACTCAATGGGGGTGTGGCATGATGCGCGCCTTTTCGCTGGCGGAAGCGAAGACCTGGCTGGGTGCTGAGTACACTTCGGGCGATCTTGCGTCAGTGAGCTTCAGCGGGGTTTCCACCGATACCCGTACCCTGGAGCGAGGGCAGCTGTTCGTGGCCCTGCGAGGCGAAAATTTTGATGGCCACCGTTTCCTGCAACAGGCGCTGGACAAGGGCGCAGTTGGCCTGGTTGTCGATACGTTTGATAGCAGTGTTGACCTGCCTCAGCTGGTGGTAGGCGACACTCTGGATGCCCTGGCCCGGCTTGCGGCGGGCAACCGTGAAGAAAGCAAAGCCGGCATTCTTGCGATCACCGGTAGCAGCGGCAAGACCACGGTCAAGGAGATGTGCGCCGCCATTCTGTCTCAGATGGGCAAGACGCTTTCGACAAAAGGCAACCTGAACAATCACATCGGTGTTCCGCTTACGCTGTTCGGCCTTTCTCCGGAACACCAGTATGGCGTGATTGAGCTGGGTGCCAGTGGGCTGGGTGAAATTGCCCATACCGTCGCCCTGGCGAAGCCCCGCGTTGCCATTCTCACGAATGCTGGTGAGGCCCATCTGGAAGGGTTTGGCAGCTACGAGAATATTGTTCTGGCCAAGGGCGAAATCATTGATGGCGTCGCGGCAGATGGGCTGATGGTTCTCAACCGCGACGACCCGGCTTTTGAGCAGTGGCGAATCCGTGCCGGCGCCCGCCGTGTCGTCGGGGTCAGCCGTCTTGGTGCCGAAGCGGATTATCACGCAGTCATCGAAGACCAAGGCGCCGGAACCAGAACCATTCAGGTGAGCGGGCCGGATGGCTGGCAGTGCCGGGTGACGCTGGGACTGGAGGGCGATCACAACATCACCAACATGCTGCTTGCCATTGCTGCCACCCGCGAGCTGGGTGCCAGTGATCAGGCGATTGCTGACGGGCTGGCCAGTGTTGCGCCGGTGAAAGGGCGGCTTCAGATTCTGAAGCTCTCGCCGGCACTGACGTTGATTGACGACAGTTACAACGCCAACCCGTCGTCCATGAAAGCCGCGCTTGGAGTTCTGGCCGGGCGCCAGGGGCAGAAGATTGCGGTACTTGGTGCCATGGCAGAGCTGGGCGCTGAGGCCAGGGTGTTGCACGGGGAAGTTGGAGAGTGTGCCCGAGAACAGGGCATCGACCGACTGATCACTGTGGGCCCGGGTTGTGAAGGTTATGCCGACGGGTTTGGAGCGTCCACGGAGCTTGGGCTGAGCCATGAGCAGGCCGTTGAATCGGCTGTTGGAGAGAAAAACACACCGTTGACAGTGTTGGTCAAGGGTTCTCGCAGTTCCGCCATGGAGCGTGTGGTGGAGGGAATTAAAGAAAAGGTGAACAACTCATGCTGCTCTGGCTGACAGAGGTCCTATCACAGTATTTCTCCGCACTGACGGTGTTTCAGTACCTGACCCTGCGTGGAATCCTGGGCACACTCACCGCGCTGCTGATTTCGCTGATCATTGGCCCGGTGATGATCCGCAAGCTGAGCCAGTACCAGATTGGTCAGGCGGTGAGGGATGACGGTCCCCAGACCCATCTCAGCAAAGCCGGTACGCCGACCATGGGTGGCGCGCTGATCCTGGTGGCCATCGGCATCAGTACGCTGCTCTGGGCGGATCTTGGCAACCGCTATGTCTGGGTTACCCTGTTGGTGACGCTTCTGTTCGGCGCGATCGGCTGGGTCGACGACTATCGCAAGGTGGTGGAGCGCAACCCGAGAGGCCTGCCGGGCCGCTGGAAATACTTCTGGCAGTCGGTCATTGGAGCCACGGCGGCCGTGGTGCTGTTCTTCAGCTCGGCGTTGCCGCAGGAGACATCTCTGTACGTGCCGTTCGTAAAGCAGGTGTCCCTCACCCTTGGCCCGGTACTGTTCATCCTGCTCAGCTACTTCGTCATTGTCGGTAGCAGCAACGCGGTCAACCTCACTGACGGCCTTGATGGGCTCGCCATCATGCCCACGGTCATGGTGGCCGGCGCACTCGGCATTTTCGCTTACCTGTCCGGGCACGCCCAGTTCGCTAACTACCTGCTGATCCCGCATCTTCCGGGCACCGGTGAGCTTATCGTTTTCTGCGGTGCCCTCGTCGGAGCCGGACTTGGTTTCCTCTGGTTCAACACCTACCCGGCCCAGGTATTCATGGGTGATGTGGGTGCCCTGGCCCTTGGCGCAGCCCTGGGTGTGGTTGCGGTTATTGTTCGCCAGGAAATTGTCCTGTTCATCATGGGCGGGGTGTTCGTGATGGAGACCATATCGGTAATCCTGCAGGTTGCGTCGTTCCGTCTGACGGGGCGGAGGATCTTCCGCATGGCGCCGTTGCACCACCACTTTGAATTGAAAGGCTGGCCGGAGCCGAGAGTGATTGTCCGGTTCTGGGTTATCACCGTCGTTCTGGTCCTGATTGGCATCGCCAGTCTGAAACTGAGATAGGAAAACGCTGCAACTATGAGTGTCATTGTTTCGGATCGTCGCACACTGGTCGTAGGGCTCGGTAAAACCGGGCTTTCCTGCGTGCGCTATCTGTCCGAACAGGGGCGGGACGTAGCTGTGGCCGATAGCCGCAAGGCTCCTCCGGGCCTTGAGCAACTGAAGGCTGACTGGCCGGATATCCCGGTGCACCTGGGCACTTTTGACAAAGAACTGTTTGCCGGTTTCAACGAACTGGTGGTAAGTCCGGGCATCAGCATTGCAGAGCCTGCCATTGCCGCAGCCGCACGCCAGGGAGCAAGAATCCGCGGTGACATTGATCTGTTCGCCGAGGCTGCCGATGCGCCCATCGTGGCCATCACAGGGTCCAACGGTAAAACCACCGTTACCACCCTGGTGGGTGAAATGGCGAAAGCCGCGGGCCGGAAAGTTGCTGTCGGCGGTAACATCGGCACCCCGGCGCTGGACCTTCTGGGTCAGGGCGCAGACCTGTATGTACTCGAGCTGTCGAGTTTTCAGCTCGAGACCACGGACGAACTGAATGCCCTGGCTGCGACGGTACTGAACGTCAGCGACGATCACATGGATCGTTACCCCAACAAGATGGCCTATTTCCAGGCCAAACAGCGCATCTTCCGGGGCTGCAAGAACGCCATTGTCAATCTGGACGACGCCCTGAGCACTCCCATGGCAAGGGACAACCTCAGGTTCCTTTGCTTCGGTTTTCACCGGGTGAACCCGGAAACCTTCAGCACCCGGGACGATGACCAGGGCACCTGGATTACCTTTGGCTTCGATAACCTCCTGTTGGCCAGCGAGCTGAAGCTGATGGGGCATCACAATATCAGCAACGTGATGGCCGCTCTGGCACTGGGCCATGCCGCCGGGCTGCCCATGGATGTGATGCTGACAGTCGCCCGTGAATTTCCAGGGCTGCCGCATCGCTGCGAGTTTGTGCGCCGGCTGAACGATGTGGATTTCATCAATGATTCCAAAGGCACTAATGTTGGAGCCACAGTGGCCGCCATTGAAAGCCTTGCACCGGACAATGGCAAAGTCGTGCTGATCGCCGGTGGTGACGGCAAAGGTGCCGATTTCACTGCCCTGGAAGCGCCCATTGCCCTGTATTGCCGGGCCGTGTTGCTGATCGGTCGTGATGCACCAGCGATCGCCGATGTGCTGGGCAGCGGTATTCCGGTTCATCGGATGGGTAGCCTCGCTGAGGCGGTCGCCCGTGCCTCGGAACTGGCCGCCCCCGGGGATCGGGTATTGCTTTCGCCGGCCTGCGCGAGTTTTGACATGTTCCGTGATTATCTGGATCGCGGTGACCAGTTCCGTTCTCTGGTGGAGGGCCTGTGATGCAGGCAGACCTTTCCCTGCAGAACCGGAATCAATGGCTTGGTGAGGTCCAGCCTCTGCCGATGCTGGTGATCAGTTCGGTCGCACTGCTGGTGATGGGCGTTGTCATGATTTCCTCGGCGTCCATGGATATGGCCGCTGAAACTATGGGCAACAGTTACCACTACGTGATTCGCCAGTTGATGTTTGCCGGTCTTGGCTGCCTGCTGGCACTGGTCGCCGTCAACGTTCCGGTAGCCTGGTGGGAACGCAGTGGCTGGTTGCTCCTGGGCATTGGTCTGCTGTCTCTTGTTCTGGTGCTCACGCCTCTGGGGCGCACAGTCAATGGCTCGACCCGCTGGATCCCGTTTGGCTTGTTTAACGTCCAGGTTTCGGAAGTGGCGAAACTCTGCCTGATTGCCTACCTGGCAGGTTACGTGGTCCGTCGCCGGGACGAACTGCTCAATACCTGGCTCGGCTTCCTGAAGCCGCTGGTTGTTCTTGGTCTGGCTTCGGTTCTGCTGGTCATCCAGCCGGACTTTGGCGCCACTGTGGTCCTGGTGACAGCGGCGGCGGGCATGATTTTCCTGAGCGGTGTGCGGCTTAGCCGGTTTGTACCCCTGATCGGCACGCTGGTGGTTCTGGGTGCCATTCTGATCGTTACCCAACCCTACCGTTTGAAACGGGTCGTCAGCTATCTCGACCCCTGGAAAGACCAGTTCGACAGTGGTTACCAGTTGACCCAGTCGCTGATCGCGTTTGGTCGCGGGGACTGGGGCGGTGTCGGCCTGGGCAATTCCATCCAGAAACTGTTCTATCTGCCAGAGGCCCACACCGACTTCATCTTTGCCATTATCGCGGAAGAGTTCGGTCTGTTGGGATCCCTGCTGGTGCTCAGCCTCTTCACCCTGCTGGTTGTGACCGGGTTCGTTATTGCCCGCCGGGCAGAGAAAGCGGACATGCCGTTCGGTGCCTGTTTCGCCTACGGATTGACCCTGCTGATCGGCTTGCAGGCAGGGATAAACATGGCGGTCAGTACCGGCCTTCTGCCCACCAAGGGGCTGACCCTGCCGCTGGTCAGCTACGGCGGATCCAGCCTGATGATCACCTGTATCTGCATCGGCATTCTGGCCCGCGTGGAAATGGAGCGTCTTGATCAGGAAAAACTCGCCCGGGAGAAGTCCGGCCCGAAGACGCGGGGAGGCGTGGTGTATGACTGAACAGCGCCGTTTCCTGATGATGGCCGGTGGTACCGGAGGCCATGTTTTCCCGGCCCTGGCCACGGCACGGGCACTCGAGGCACGAGGGCACCAGGTGTACTGGCTTGGTGCCAGTGGTGGCATGGAACAGCGACTGATTGGGGAAACCGATATTCCGCTGTCACTGATTCATATTTCCGGTCTGCGAGGCAAGGGCAAGCTCGCGCTGGTAACGGCACCGTTTCGTCTGATGCGGGCATTGGGTGAGGCGTTCACCATCCTGCGCCGGATTCGGCCGGATTGTGTGGTCGGTATGGGCGGGTTTGTCACCGGGCCCGGTGGCGTGGCCGCCTGGCTGAGCCGGACACCGCTGGTGATTCATGAGCAAAACGCCATTGCCGGCATGACCAACCGGATTCTGGTGAGATTTGCAAAAACCGTACTGGAAGCGTTTCCCGGCAGCTTCGGGCCGAAAGTTGTCACCCGCTGCACCGGCAATCCGGTTCGGGAGGATCTCGCAGCCCTGCCGGTGCCCGAACAGCGGCTGGCAGGGCGCGAAGGTGCGCTGAGGTTGCTGGTGATTGGCGGCAGTCTTGGCGCTCAGGTTTTCAACGAGCAGTTGCCCGAGGCGCTGGCCATGTTGCCGGAAGCGGATCGTCCGGTGGTTCGCCACCAATGCGGTGAGCGGCATGCAGATGCGGCCCGGCAGGGCTATGAGCAACACGGGGTTGAAGCCAGCGTGGAGCCGTTTATCAAGGACATGGCCGAAGCCTATCAATGGGCCGACCTGGTGCTGTGTCGGGCCGGCGCTCTGACGGTTTCCGAATTGTGCGCAGCTGGTATCGGCGCAGTGCTGGTGCCATTTCCCCACGCCGTGGACGACCACCAGACGAAAAATGGCCAGCAGATGGTGGCGGCAAAAGCGGCCATCCTCATCCCTCAATCAAAGATGACCCCGGCGGTGCTGGCGGAAACCCTGGGCGATCTGGCCCGGGACCGCAGTCGGGTAACTGATATGGCGAAGGCCGCGCGAACGCTGGCCCGCCCCGATGCAACGGAGAGAGTCGTGAATTACTGTCTGGAGGCCGCCAATGGCTGATGCAACCAATCCGCCCCTGGTCTATCAGGTGCCTGAAATGCGCCGGATCCGCCACATCCACTTTGTTGGGATTGGTGGTGCGGGGATGAGCGGCATCGCCGAGGTTCTCAAGAATCAGGGCTACGACGTTTCCGGATCGGATCTGAAAGAGGGGGCTGTGACTGATCGCCTTGAAGCGATGGGCGTTGAAGTCCAGATTGGCCATCGGGAAGAGAACAGCGCCAGTGCTGATGTTGTTGTGGTTTCTTCGGCGGTATCGGCGGAGAACCCGGAAGTTGTGGCCGCTCGCAGTCGTCGGGTGCCGATCGTCCCCAGAGCAGAAATGCTGGCGGAAATCATGCGCTACCGTCACGGCATCGCCGTGGCCGGAACCCATGGCAAGACCACGACCACCAGCCTGATTGCATCCATTCTGGGTGAGGCGGGTCTGGACCCCACGTTTGTTATCGGCGGCAAGCTCAACAGCGCCGGCACCAACGCCCAGTTGGGAGGATCCCGCTACCTGGTGGCCGAGGCGGATGAGAGCGATGCGTCCTTCCTGCATCTGACGCCGGTGATTTCGGTGGTGACCAACATCGAAGCGGATCACATGGATACCTACGGCGGCGATGTCGAGAAACTGAAGCAAACCTTCGTGGATTTCCTGCACAACCTACCGTTCTACGGTGTTGCGGTGATGTGTGTGGATGATGGTTACGTGCAGGAGATCATTCCCCGAATTTCCCGGGCGATCATTACCTACGGGATTGACAATCCGGATGCGGATTACCGTGCCGAAAGCATTAATTCCGATGGCCTACGCACACACTTTGTGGTGAAGCGTCCGGCCGGTCGCAGTGATCTGACAGTCGAGCTGAAGATGCCGGGCCGGCACAACGTGCTGAACGCGTTGGCGGCCATTGCCGTGGCCACAGACGAGGGCGTTGACGATGACGCCATCTGCCGCGGGCTGGCGGGCTTTGCCGGTGTCGGGCGCCGGTTCCAGGTCTACGGTGATTACCAGACACCCAAGGGCACGGTGACGCTGGTAGACGATTACGGGCATCACCCCACGGAAGTGCAGGCGGTTATCCGCGCGGCACACGATGCCTGGCCCGATCGTCGCCTGGTCATGCTTTACCAGCCGCACCGCTTTACCCGGACCCGTGACCTTTATGAAGACTTTGTCCGGGTGCTGTCGGAAGTGGACGGCTTGCTACTGATGGATGTCTATTCCGCCGGCGAACCGGCGATTCCGGGTGCGGACGGCCGGGCCCTGTGCCGCAGTATTCGCCAGCGCGGGCAGGTAGAACCGGTCTTTGTCGAGGATAACCGGGAAATTGAAGCCCTGCTGGCCAATGTCCTGCAGGACGGCGACCTTCTGATAACCCAGGGAGCCGGCGATATCGGTGGTGTGGCTTCGCGGCTGGCGGCCGCAGGAGTGATTGCGGGTGAGTGATATGCATCATACCGAAGCACAGACCTATCAGGCAGATCCCGACCTCGTGAGGGCGCTCGGTCGGGTTGCGGTCTTCATGGGCGGCGATTCCGCCGAGCGGGAAGTGTCCCTGAAGAGTGGCAAGGCGGTGCTGGCCGCGCTGGTATCCGCGGGTGTGGATGCCTATGCCGAAGACGTCAAGGGCTGCCTGCTGAGAACGGTTGATAACCCGCAGTTTGATCGTGTTTTCATTGCCCTGCATGGCCGGGGTGGCGAGGACGGTACCCTGCAGGCGATTCTCGCCCAGGCAGGGATTCCGTACACCGGCAGCGAAATGCTGGCCTCCGCTCTGGCGATGGACAAGCTCAGAACCAAGTACGTATTCGAAGGGTGCGGCCTGCCAACGCCGAAGTTCCGGACCATGTCCGGTGCAGACCAGGCGAACCAGATTATTGGCGAACTGCGAGCGCCATTGAGCGTGAAGCCCTCCCGAGAAGGCTCAAGTATCGGCATCCGAAAGGTGCATACCGCAGCTGAACTGGCTGAAGCCTACGAAGCCGCGGCGGCCCTGGATAGCCTGGTACTGGTCGAAGAGTGGATCGAAGGGCCTGAGTTCACCGTCAGTCTGTTGCAGGATCAGGCCCTTCCGGCCATTGGTCTGAGCGCCAGCACCGACCACGTTTTTTATGACTACGACGCCAAGTACCTGGCAGACGACACCCGCTATCAGATTCCCTGTGGTCTGGCACCGGAGGACGAAGTTCGCCTCCAGCACTTGGCACTGGATGCGTTCCGTGTTGTCGGCTGTCGGACCTGGGGCCGGGTCGACATTATGCAGGACAGCGACGGCCAGTTCTGGCTGCTGGAAGTCAATACCGTGCCCGGGATGACCGACCACAGTCTCGTGCCCATGGCAGCGAAAGCGGCAGGCATCAGTTTTGAGGAACTCGTGGTCCGGATACTGAAGGACACCCTGGAGGGCGCCGATGCTTGAAACACTGCTGATCCGGAGCCGGGCGACACCGTCCGAGCCCCCGCGGCGCCGGGGGGCAACGTCCCTCGGTCCTGAGCGGGACCGGTTTGGCGTGTTGAAGGGTGTCCTGGCGGCCGTGCCCTGGCTTCAGGTGGGCATGGGCGCCGTGATTGTACTGTTGGCCGCCCTGGTGCCCTGGGGTACCGGCAAGGTGCTGGGTGCCATGGATCAGCAGATCCTGGCGGTGGATGTGAAAGGCGATTTTGTGGGCGACAGCCGGGTAGCCATTGAGCGCGCTGCTGGCGACTGGATCGGCAAGAGCTATTTCGCCACGGATCTCTCGGACATCAAAGAGAGCCTTGAGCGCCGGCCCTGGGTTGAGTCCGCCGCAGTGCGTCGCGTGTGGCCGGACCGGCTGGTCATCGATATCCGGGAGAAAAAGCCGCTGGCCTATTGGACCGACGGGCGTCTGGTCAGTCGGACCGGTGAACTGTTCGCGCCGTCCAATCCGGAAGTGGCAGGTCGACTTCCGCGTCTGGCCGGACCCGACGAAAGAGTACGGGATGTGATCAATATGGCGCGGACCATGAGCGACAGGCTGGTCGCCCGGGGGCTCGGATTTTCGGGCCTGGCCCTGGAACACCGGGGTGCCTGGACCCTGCAACTGGCCAATGGCATCGAGGTGGTGCTTGGCCGGGATCAGGTGGAACAGAGGTTCGAGCGGTTTATCACGGTTTATGAAAACCGGCTGGCAGCACGGTCGGACGAAGTCAGTCGGGTGGATGCCCGTTACACCAATGGTGTTGCGGTCAAGTGGAAAGCTGTTGAGACAGCCTCCAGCCCAAAATCATAGCAACGGTTAATTCAGACCTACGGTTTGGTGGAATACATGTCATCGGTTGAAACGGAAAACATGATTGTCGGCCTCGATATCGGAACCTCGAAGGTGGTTGCGATTGTCGGCAAGCGCAAGATGGACGGCACCATCGAAGTGGTGGGCATTGGTTCCCATCCTTCCCGGGGCCTCAAGCGTGGAGTGGTGGTGAACATTGAAACCACGGTCCAGGCCATTCAGCGCGCGGTGGAAGAGGCGGAGTTGATGGCCGGGTGCCGCATTCACTCGGTGTACGCGGGCATTGCCGGCAGCCACATCAAGAGCCTGAACTCCCACGGGATTGTTGCCATCCGTGATCGTGAGGTCACCCAGGCCGACATTGACCGGGTGATCGATGCCGCCCAGGCCGTCGCGATTCCTGCAGACCAGAAGATTCTTCACATTCTGCCCCAGGAATTCGTGATCGACAGTCAGGAAGGGATCAAGGAACCAATGGGTATGTCCGGTGTGCGTCTGGAAGCAAAGGTGCACCTGGTGACCTGTGCGGTGAATGCCGCCCAGAACATTGAGAAGTGCGTGAAGCGCTGTGGTCTTGAGGTGGACGACATCATCCTGGAGCAGCTGGCATCCAGCCACGCCATCCTCACCGAAGACGAAAAGGAACTCGGGGTCTGTGTGGTGGATATCGGTGGCGGCACCACTGATATTGCCGTGTTTACCGGCGGCGCTATTCGACACACGGCGGTGATTCCGATTGCCGGCGACCAGGTGACCAACGACATCGCGATGGCGTTGCGCACACCGACCCAGAATGCTGAAGAGATCAAGATCAAGTATGCCTGTGCACTGACCCAGCTAGCCGGTGCGGATGAAACCATCAAGGTGCCCAGTGTTGGCGATCGCGCGCCGCGGGACTTGTCCAGGCAGGCCCTGGCCGAGGTGGTGGAGCCGCGCTATGAAGAGTTGTTCACCCTGGTGCAGTCAGAGTTGCGCCGGTCCGGGTTCGAGGATCTGATTCCTGCAGGCATCGTGATAACCGGCGGTTCTTCCACCATGGAAGGAGTGGTGGAACTGGCCGAAGAGATCTTCCACATGCCGGTAAGACTGGCCTGTCCGCAGGCGGTCTCAGGCATGACGGAGGTGGTTAACAATCCGATCTACGCCACTGGCGTCGGGTTGTTGATTCATGGTTTCCGCCAGATGGATCTGGGGCGGGCACCGGTGCTCAAGGGTGAAGATGCACCCTCGCTGTTTGAGCGCATGAAAGCCTGGTTTACCGGTCATTTCTGACGGAATCGGGTGGCAGTCTAAAAAGAAACGAAGGTATCTCGAAAACACAATCTCGAACAAACAGCCCGGAACAAGGGCTGAAAACAGCACGAAGGAGTAGGGGAAATGTTTGAACTCGTCGATAATGTCCAGCAAAACGCTGTCATTAAAGTCGTCGGTGTAGGCGGTGGTGGCGGCAACGCCGTTCGCCATATGCTTAACAGCGACATCGAAGGTGTGGAATTCATCTGCGCCAACACAGATGCTCAGGCGCTGACCGATATGGATGCGCGTCAGATCATCCAGCTCGGTGGCAATATCACCAAGGGGCTGGGTGCCGGCGCCAATCCCGAGGTTGGTCGTCAGTCCGCCCTGGAGGATCGTGATCGCATCGCCGAAGCCATCAAGGGCGCGGACATGGTCTTCATTACCGCGGGCATGGGCGGTGGTACCGGCACCGGTGCTGCGCCAATCGTGGCGGAAGTGGCCCGTGAGCTGGGCATCCTGACCGTTGCCGTTGTCACCAAGCCTTTCATGTTCGAGGGTGGCAAGCGCATGAGCGTTGCCGAATCCGGCCTGAAAGAGCTGGAAGAAAGCGTCGACTCCCTGATTACCATCCCCAATGAAAAGCTGTTGGCGGTTATGGGCAAGAAAACCAGCCTGCTGGACGCGTTTGCCGCTGCCAACGATGTGCTTCTGGGCGCTGTGCAGGGTATCGCCGACCTGATTACCCGTAACGGTATGATTAACGTCGATTTTGCCGACGTGAAGACGGTCATGTCCGAGATGGGTATGGCGATGATGGGCACCGCTCGCGCCACTGGCGAAAACCGCGCGCGGGAAGCAGCCGAAGCGGCCGTTCGCAGCCCGCTGCTGGAAGATATCAACCTGCAGGGTGCCAAAGGTATTCTGGTCAACATCACCGCTGGTATGGACCTCAACCTGGGCGAATTCTCAGAGGTTGGCGACATTGTGCGTGAGTTTGCCTCTGACTCTGCCACCGTTGTTGTCGGTACCGTCATTGATCCGGAAATGACCGACGAACTGAAGGTAACGGTTGTTGCGACCGGCCTGGGTGGTGATCGCGAGAAGCCAACCAAGGTTGTGGACAATACCCGCACCCTGGATGGAAAAACCGATTACAACCAGCTGGACCGCCCCGCTGTTCTGCGTCGTCGGGCCGTTTCTCACGGAAACGTGGCTATCGACCAGAGCAAGGACAGTGAGGAGCAGGGTGTCGACTATCTCGATATTCCCGCATTCCTCCGTCGGCAGGCTGACTGATAATCTGGTGCAATTGTGATCCGGTTCCGGTTCGTGTACGAAATATGGAACCCGAAAACCGGTAAATACGTGCACTGATTGCCATGGGTTGCGTGCTGGATGAACATTCAGCAACAACGGATTGGTTAAATGGTATTCAGTCTTATTTTCTGATATTCTCCGGGCAGATTTTTGCCCAGAATATCGCCTTTTTGTGACGGAATTATGTACCGATGATCAGACAACGGACACTTAAAAACACCATCCGTGCCACCGGTGTTGGCTTGCACTCGGGTGAGAAGGTCTACCTGACCCTCAAGCCTGCCCCGGTGGACTCCGGTATCATCTTCCGCCGTACCGATCTTGATCCCATGGTTGAGATTCGTGCCTGTGCGGAAAATGTGGGTGAGACCATGCTGTCCACGACGCTGGTAAAAGACGGTGTCCGTGTGGCGACGGTAGAGCATCTGCTCTCGGCCATGGCTGGTCTCGGGATTGATAACTGTTTCGTCGAGCTTAGCGCCGCGGAAGTGCCCATCATGGACGGCTCTGCCGGTCCTTTTGTGTTTCTTCTGCAATCCGCCGGTATTGCCGAGCAGGATGCGGCCAAGCGTTTTATCCGCATCAAGCGTGAGGTAACGGTTGAGGAAGGTGACAAGAAAGCGACTCTGCTGCCGTTCGAAGGCTTCAAGGTCAGCTTCGGAATCGACTTTGATCACCCGGTGTTCAAAGGCCGCGCCCAGACTGCAACCGTCGATTTTTCCAGCACCTCCTTTGTGAAGGAAGTGAGTCGCGCACGGACCTTCGGGTTTATGCGTGACATCGAAAAATTGCGCGCCATGAACCTCGCCCTTGGTGGCAGTGTGGATAACGCCATCGTCGTTGATGACTACAAGATCCTCAACGAAGACGGGCTGCGCTATGACGATGAATTCGTGAAGCACAAGCTGCTTGATGCCATCGGTGACCTTTATCAGTTGGGCAACAGCCTGATTGGTGAATTCCGTGGTATCAAATCCGGCCACGATCTGAACAACAAGCTGTTGCGCAAGCTCAGGGCAGAAGAGGACGCCTGGGAAGTGGTTACGTTTGATGATGAGGCCACTGCCCCGATTTCCTATATGAAGCCTGTGCTGGCGGCGGGTTAAAGGCGGACGCTTTAATCCCGGACGTGGCTAGCGAGTTTTTCGAGAACCTCGCGTAATGCTTTATCCTTCGTGTGCCCGGCTTCCTCTTTGAGGAGCCGGGCATTTTCTTTGCTCAAAGGCTCTTTTTTGAATACCGGCTTTTCCCGGAATCTGGGTGGGGCAACCTTGACCTTCAGTTTCCAGACAAACCGGAAGAGTTCGTTCTCTCGAAGTTTCTCCATGATCTCGTGTTGGCGGAACCGGATCTGACTGGCTTTGCCGGCGGATTCGGCGGTCAGAACCAGTTCGCCGTCCTTGCAGCTGACAAAGCGTGTCCCCTTGACCAGATCCTGGGGAAGGGCCGCCAGAACTTCCTGCTCCGCCTGTCGGTGGAGCTCGGCCTTTGCAACGAGATCTTTGAGCACCGGGGTCTTGCCAAGCTTGTCAAAGGTCATTTTTTGCTCGCTTTTCCGTTTCATGGCGGCGTTTTTACTCGACGGCTCCGTTTACGATTGGTTACACTTCGGCACGGTTTATGCGTAGTGCCTGTATTACACTCGTTTTACATTGTGACAAATGAGTATGTCTACCGGGCGCTGCAATTTTTTCAGTATGTAGCTGTTGCCAAAGGATGGCAGACCCCCTTCGGATTTTTCCGGGGCGCAACACTACAGGATGCGGTTGCGGCTCAACGATGAAACCAGATGACGATATGAACATTATTCTCGTTGGCAAACACCACGGAAAGTCCCGTGTGTTGTCGATCAACAGTACGCTTGCCGTTGGCCTGCTCTTTTTTGTGCTGTCCCTGCTCGTCGCCGCTGGCTGGGCTGGTTATCAGATGGCTATTGAGCAGGTTGAGGCCAGAGAGCCCACCAACTCCGAGCTGGTGGCTGAGTGGCAGCTAAAACTGGCAGAGCAGAAGGCGGAACTGGCCGGCATAGAAGAGAGCGTCCAGCAACAGGTTGATGCCCTGACACTTCGCCTGGGCGAGATTCAGGGCCGTCTCTTGCGCCTGGACGCCCTGGGCCAGAGGTTTGTGGAATCCGGCCTGGTAGCCAGCGATGAATTCAATTTCGATCAGCCGGCCGCTGTCGGTGGCCCGGAAGACGTCTTGTCCGGCGATTCTTTTTCCGCGCCTGAGCTGACTCGCATGATCGAGGAAATGGAGTGGCGGATCGAGGACCGTGAACAGCAACTGCGGTTACTGGATCAACTGGCATCCAGCAAGCGGCTCGAAGACGAACTCTACCTTGAAGGTCGCCCGATCACCTGGGGCTGGCTGTCTTCCAAGTATGGTTACCGTTCTGATCCGTTTACCGGCAAGCGCACCTGGCATGCCGGGGTCGATCTGGCCGGCAAGGATGGCAGCGATATTATCTCGGTCGCAGGTGGTGTGGTTACCTATGCCGGGGAGCGTTATGGCTATGGCAACCTCGTGGAAGTCGACCATGGTGATGGTTTGATCACCCGCTATGCCCACTGCAAGACCATCAAGGTCAAGGTGGGTGACGTTGTCCAGAAGGGCCAGGTAGTGGCGCTTATGGGCAGCACCGGGCGCTCGACCGGCCCCCATGTGCATTTTGAAGTCATCCGGAATGGCAAGTCTGAAAACCCGGAAACCTATATCAAACGGGCGAGCCGCTGATCCGGTTCCGGCTCTCCCGCCGCCTTCAGAACCTCTCCGCCATTCCGCGCCCGGCCAGTTTTTATCCGTGAATCCGGTGCCTCATCGGCGACTTATGGCGCCTGTGTGAGGCCTGCCTTTTGTACTGTTACAAAATAAGGTTAGAATGCCGGCTTCCTCCGTTTAATCAAAGAAGCAGTGGTCTATGTTCACAAAGCTTGCAACCAAGATGTTCGGCAGTAAAAACGCCAGAGAAATCAAGAGAATGCGTAAATCTGTCATACGCATTAATGAACTTGAAGAGCAATATGGCAATCTGTCCGACTCCGAGTTGCAAGGCAAGACCGCGGAGTTCCGTCGCCGGATCGATGAAGGCGAATCCCTTGATGCCCTGCTTCCCGAAGCCTTTGCGACCGTCCGTGAAGCGGGCCGCCGGGTTATGGGCATGCGCCATTACGACGTCCAGCTGATCGGGGGTATCACCCTGCACGAAGGCCGGATCGCGGAAATGAAAACCGGTGAGGGTAAGACCCTGGTTGCCACCGCTTCCGTGTATCTCAACGCGCTGTCCGGAAAGGGTGTTCACGTTGTTACCGTGAACGATTATCTGGCCCGCCGTGATGCGGACTGGATGGGCAAGCTGTACCGGTTCCTGGGCATGCAGGTGGGTGTGGTGGCCTCAGGCCAGCCTGCGGAGGAAAAACGTGCTGCATACCAGGCCGACATTACCTACGGCACCAACAACGAATTCGGCTTCGACTACCTGCGCGACAATATGGCGTTCAGTACCGAAGACAAGGTCCAGCGGGGGCTGAACTACGCGATCGTAGACGAAGTGGACTCGATCCTGATTGATGAGGCCAGAACGCCGCTGATCATCTCCGGTGCAGCCGAGGATAGCTCGAAACTGTACCAGGCCATCAATGAACTGATTCCCAGCCTGGAGAAAGGTGAAGTGCCAGAAGAAGGCGAGCCTACCGGCGACTTCACCATTGACGAAAAGTCCCGCCAGGTCGAGCTGACCGAAGGCGGCCACGAGAAAGTCGAGGAACTGCTGCTTGAGCGTGGACTTCTGAAAGAAGGCGAGAGTCTGTATTCCGCGGCCAACCTCAGCCTGCTACACCATGTTCATTCAGCCCTGCGCGCCCACCATCTGTTCCAGAAAGACGTGGACTACATTGTGCAGGGCGGCCAGGTGGTTATTGTTGACGAACATACCGGTCGTACCATGCCGGGTCGCCGCTGGAGCGAGGGCCTGCACCAGGCAGTTGAGGCCAAAGAAGGCGTCAAGATCCAGGCCGAAAGCCAGACGCTCGCTTCCACCACCTTCCAGAACTATTTCCGGCTGTACGACAAGCTTGCCGGCATGACCGGTACGGCAGATACCGAGGCCTTCGAATTCCGCCAGATCTACGGTCTCGACGTGGTGGTTATTCCGCCCAACAAGCCGATCCAGCGGACCGACTACAACGACCTGGTGTATCTGACCCAGGAAGAGAAATTCCACGCGATCATTGACGAGATCAAGGATGTCACTGCCGAGGGGCGCCCGATCCTGGTCGGTACCGCGTCTATCGAGGCTTCCGAGCTGCTCTCCATGCTGCTCAAGAAGGCACGGATCGAACACAAGATCCTGAACGCCAAGCAGCACGAATCCGAGGCCCATATCATTGCCCAGGCGGGTCGTCCGGGCGCAGTCACCATCGCCACCAACATGGCCGGCCGTGGTACCGATATCGTGCTTGGTGGTAACTGGGAGCATGAAGTCGCGGCCATGGAGAACCCCTCGGAAGAGGAGGTTGCCCGGGTCAAGGCGGAATGGACCGAGCGCCACAATCAGGTGCTTGAGGCCGGCGGCCTGCACATCATCGGTACCGAGCGCCACGAGTCCCGCCGGATTGATAACCAGCTTCGCGGCCGTGCCGGTCGTCAGGGCGATCCCGGTTCCTCGCGATTCTTCCTTTCTCTGGAAGACAATCTCATGCGCATCTTCGCGCCTGACCGGGTCAAGAGCCTGATGCAGGCGATGGGCATGAAGAAGGGCGAGGCCATTGAGCACCGGATGGTGACCAACGCTATCGAGAAATCCCAGCGCAAGGTGGAAGGCCGCAACTTCGACATGCGGAAGACGCTGCTGGAATACGACGACGTTGCCAACGATCAGCGGACGGTCATTTACGACCAGCGTAATGAAGTCATGTCCTCCAACGACATCTCGGACATGGTCAAAACCATCCGGGAAGACGTTGTCGATTCGCTGATCAGTGAATACATCCCGCCCCAGAGTATGCCGGAACAGTGGGATATCGCCGGTCTGGAAGCCCAGCTTCAGTCCGAGATGGCGATCGATCTGCCGGTTCAGAAGTGGCTGGAAGAAGACTCCAAACTGTTTGAAGAAAGCCTGCGCCAGAAGATTCTGGACGAAATTGTGGCCGCCTACGAAGCCAAGGAAGAAATTGCCGGCTCCGAGGCCATGCGCAAGTTTGAGAAGCAGGTGTTCCTGCAAGTGCTGGATACCCTGTGGAAAGAGCATCTTTCCAACATGGATCATCTGCGTCGGGGTATCCATCTGCGGGGTTACGCCCAGAAGAACCCCAAGCAGGAATACAAGCGCGAGGCGTTCAACCTGTTTGAAACCATGCTCGATACCATGAAGCGGGACGTCACCCGGGTGCTCTGTCACGTTCGTGTCCAGAGCCGTGAGGAGATGGAAGAAGTCGAGCGCCGCCGCAAACAAGAGCTGGAAGAAGAGCTCGCGAAGGCTCGCCTGCGCCACGACGAAACCAGTGCTACAGCCCAGAGCCAGGGTGAGGGCAACGCCGACGATAGCCGGCAGTCGACTCCGGAAACCTTTGTTCGTCAGGAGCGCAAGGTGGGTCGAAACGAGCCTTGCCCCTGCGGGTCCGGCAAGAAGTACAAGCAGTGTCATGGCAAGGTCAGCTGATTCAGAGCACTGACTGCACCATCGGAACCCGCACTCTGCCAGCCGCGACTGGCGGGCTGCGGGTTTTTTCGTTTCCAGTGGGTGTTGTGATCCTTAGAACCGATCCCTAGAGAAGAGGAGTGGCAGAATGGCGGTAGGTCCGGGAACCTTACCTGAGTTTCACCCGGTGGCCGGGGTAAAGATTGGTATTGCCAGCGCCGGTATCAAGAAGCCGGGGCGCAAGGACGTGGTTGTGTTCGAACTGGCCCCGGAAAGCCGGGTTGCCGGTATCTTTACGAAGAACCAGTTCTGTGCGGCACCGGTTACCCTTAGCCGCCGGCATCTGGCCGCGGCCTCGCCCAGATACCTCCTGATCAATACCGGCAATGCCAACGCCGGAACCGGCGAACAGGGAATGCGCGATGCGGTTGCCTGCTGCCAGGCCCTGGCAACACAGGCGAGCGTCTCGGAGGCCGAAATTCTGCCGTTTTCAACGGGGGTGATCGGTGAGCCGCTGCCGGTCCAGAAAATCGTTGGCGCGCTTCCCGAGGCGTTGGCAAATACGGCCGAGAATCGCTGGGCTGAAGCTGCCAGTGGCATCATGACCACGGATACCCGCCCCAAAGGTGCCTCCTGTCAGGTGGAACTGGATGGCCACACGGTAACCATCTGCGGCATCAGCAAGGGCGCGGGTATGATTCGCCCCAACATGGCGACCATGCTTGGCTTCATTGCCACCGATGCCCGGATTGCGCCCGAGCTGCTGCAGACGCTCGCATCGGAGCTGGGAGAGAAATCCTTCAATCGCATTACCATTGATGGCGATACTTCCACGAACGATGCCTGCATGCTGATGGCCAGTGGCCAGTATTCCGGCCCCGAGATTACGGCGTCCAGTCCGTCGCTGCCGAAGCTTCGGGCGGCGTTACAAAAGGTCTATCTGGAACTGGCCCATGCCATTGTCCGCGACGGCGAGGGCGCAACCAAGTTTGTCACTATTGATGTCAGCGGCGCGGCCAGCCAGCAGGAAGCGCTGGACGTTGCCTATACCGTGGCCCATTCCCCGTTGGTGAAAACTGCACTGTTTGCCTCAGACCCTAACTGGGGCCGGATCCTGGCGGCGGTGGGGCGCGCCGGTGTCGACGGGCTGAATCTCAACGCCCTGGAAATCTACCTGGGTGATGTCTGCCTGGTCCGTAACGGTGGCAGGGCCGAGGACTACTCGGAAGCCCGTGGACAGGCGGTGATGGACCGGGAAGAGATCACCATTGCCATTGATCTCAAGCGGGGTGATGTTCGGGAGACGGTATGGACCTGTGACTTCTCCCACGATTACGTCACCATCAACGCCGAGTACCGCACCTGACTATGTCTAAGTCTGCGTCTGCGTCGGAAGCCGGGATGAAAGTAGTTCACGTTGCCGTCGCGGTTATTGTCCGGGATGGACGGGTGCTGATTGCCCGGCGGCCGGACCATGTCCATCAGGGGGGCTTGCTTGAGTTTCCGGGGGGCAAGGTGGAACCGGGGGAGAGCGTTCAGGCGGCGCTGGTACGTGAGATTGCCGAAGAAACCGGTCTCCGGGTGCCTGAGGCCTCCCTGGAGCCTGTTATCGGTATTCGCCACGACTACGGCGACAAACGGGTTTTCCTGGACGTCTGGGAAACCAGAGCCGCCGAAGGCGAAGCAAAGGGATGTGAGGGACAGCCGGTTGAATGGCTTGCCCCGGAGCAGCTTCGTGATGAGGATTTCCCTGCCGCCAACCGGCCGATCATTCGCGCCCTGCGGTTGCCCCGTCAGCTTGCGATTACCGGAGAAGCCGATGATCCTGATCAGGCATTTGCGCGCCTTCTGGCCGGCGTTGAAATTGCCAGGCCACCCCTGGTGGTGCTCCGGGCTCCGACCATGAGCGCGCAGGCCTATCGGGAGTTGGCGGAGAAAGCGTTGCCGGTGTGTGAAAAGGCTGGAGCTGCCCTGATTGTCCATGGCGGCCCCGAGGTATTCCGTGCTACACCCGGCGCCGCGGGGCTGCATCTGCCCTGGCGGGAGGCGGCCGGGCTCTCGGCCCGACCGGTTCCGGAGGATGTCTGGCTGGGTGTTTCCTGCCATGACCGGCGCGAAATTGATCATGCAAGGGCGATCGGAGCGGACTATGTGACTCTGGGGCCTGTGAAGCCCACGGAAAGTCACCCGGGTGCGCCCACCCTGGGCTGGCCGGTCTTTACCGACCTGGTGTCCGAAGCGGCGCTGCCGGTATTTGCCCTCGGTGGGCTGTCGCCCGGCGATCTGCGGGAGGCCCGTCTACGAGGAGGCCAGGGCATCGCCGGTATCGGCTTCTGGTGGCCGCAAAGCTGATACTTGTCAGCGACGCCGGGGCCGTGTCTGATATGCTGTCGTTCCTGCATTTTTCATCATCCTGCAAAACCGATTCCGGGAGATACCGTGAGCAAACTGACCCATCTCGATGACAAGGGCGAAGCCCGCATGGTGGACGTGACCGACAAGGCGGCCACCGAACGTGAGGCACGCGCTGAAGCCACCATCCGAATGGCGCCGGAAACCCTGAACATGATTATTGAGGGTGAGCATCCGAAGGGGGATGTCCTGGCCGTTGCCCGGATCGCGGGCATCATGGCCGCGAAGAAAACTCACGACCTGATTCCCCTGTGCCACGCATTGAACCTGACTTCTGTGAAAGTCGAACTGACCCCGGGCAGCGATGGCGCTTCTGTGCATATTCTTACCCGGTGCAAACTGTCCGGCCAGACCGGTGTCGAGATGGAGGCGCTAACCGCGGCAAGCGTTGCGGCACTCACACTTTACGACATGTGCAAGGCCGTGGACCGTGGCATGGAGATCGGTTCGGTGCGTCTGCTGGAGAAGAAAGGCGGTCGTAGTGGCCACTGGGTTGCCGATAAAGCCTGATCTGGCGGACCTCCGCGCTCGTAAGTGTTGGTTACCAAGACCACGCCGGAGGAGCGACAGTGCCGAGACTACGCCAAGCGGGCGGGCCCGTGATAGAATGCGCGGCCCGATTGACTGAACCACGAGGAAACACTGTGGCTGTTCGTTACATCCAGACCTGCCGGTTGCCGACCCCGTTCGGGGTATTTGATATGCACGGCTTTGAAGAACCGGATACCGGAAAGGAGCATGTTGCCCTGACTCTTGGCGACCTGGATAGCGACGAACCCATGCTGGCCCGAACCCATTCCGAGTGTCTGACCGGTGACGCTCTTTACAGCATGCGTTGTGATTGCGGTTACCAGCTGGAAGAGGCGCTGCGAAGCATCGCCCGGGAAGGCCGGGGTATTCTGATGTATCTTCGTCAGGAAGGGCGGGGTATCGGGTTGCTGAACAAGATCCGCGCCTACCACCTGCAGGACCAGGGCGCCGACACGGTTGAAGCCAATGAACGCCTGGGGTTTGCGGCAGATCTGCGCGATTACAGCATGTGCAAGGACATGTTGGAGCACCTGGGTATCAAGAGCCTGCGGCTGATGACCAACAACCCCCGCAAGGTAAAAGCGCTGTCCTCTTACGGCATCGACATTACCGAGAGGGTGCCGCTGCACGTGGGCCGGAACCCCCACAACGAACACTACCTCGATACCAAACAGAGCAAGCTTGGCCACTGGCTCGAAACGCACCAGGACGATGATCCAGAGGTCTGAGCCGGTTCCGGATACGAAAAAACCCGCGACTGTCGCGGGCTTTTTGCTTTCTGGAAGAAGTCCTTTGTTTATTTGACGACTTTCAGGCTCTGGTGGCGAAGGGTCTCCATCCGGGTGCGGATGGCCGATTCAATACCTTTGGCATCCAGGCCGCACTCGGCCAACAGTTCCCCATGCTTGCCATGGTCCATGAAGGTATCCGGCAGACCCAGTTGAAGCACCGGCATGGCGACCAGACGGCTGTTCAGGAATTCGGTCACGGCGCTGCCGGCACCGCCGGCAATGGCGTTCTCTTCCAGAGTCACCAGCAGCTCATGCTGCTCCGCCAGTTCCAGCACCAGTTCTTGATCCAGCGGCTTCACGAAACGCATGTCGGCGACCGTTGCGCCGATGGCTTCTGCAGCCTCCAGAGCAGGCGCCAGCAGGGTGCCAAAGTTGAGGATGGCAACACCTTTGCCGCTGCATATCCGCCGGCCCTTGCCAATTTCCAGTGGGGTCAATGCCTGCTGTATCTCGGTGCCAGGCCCAGTTCCACGAGGGTACCGCACGGAGGCCGGTCCTTCGTAAAGCATGCCGGTCTGGAGCATCTGGCGGGTTTCGTTTTCGTCCGACGGTGTCATCACCACCATGTTCGGCACACAGCGGAGGTAGCTGATGTCGAAAGCGCCAGCATGGGTCGGGCCGTCTTCACCGACCAGGCCCGCGCGATCAATCGCGAACAGCACATCCAGATTCTGGATGGCGACATCGTGAATCAGTTGATCGTAAGCCCGCTGCAGGAACGTCGAGTAGATGGCGACAACCGGCTTGGCACCATCACAGGCCAGCCCGGCGGCCAGGGTGACCGCGTGCTGTTCGGCGATAGCGACATCGAAATAGCGCTCCGGGAAACGCTGTGAGAACGCCAGAAGATCCGACCCTTCACACATGGCCGGGGTGATGCCCACCACGCGCTCATCCTGCTCGGCAGAATCGCAGAGCCACTGACCAAAGACGTTGGCGTATTTGGGTTTTTTCGGCTTCGGTTTGACCGGCTCGGGCTTGCTCGGTGGCACCGGTTCGATCTTGTTGATGGCGTGGTAGCCAATCGGATCGGCTTCGGCCGGGGCAAAGCCTTTGCCCTTGGTGGTTACGACATGGAGGAACTGCGGGCCTTCCAGCTCGCGGATGTTCTCCAGAGTTTCCACCAGCAGGGGCAGATCATGGCCGTCAATGGGGCCGATGTAGTTAAACCCCAGTTCCTCGAACAGGGTGCCCGGGGCAATCATGCCCTTGAAGTGCTCCTCCGTTTTCTTGGCCAGCGCCATCAGATGCGGCGCTCCCTGCAGAACCTTTTTGCTGCTGTCGCGGACCTGGTTGTAGGTGCGGCTGGACAGCAGTTTGGCAAAGTAGTTGGAGAGTCCGCCAACATTCCGCGAGATCGACATGTCGTTGTCGTTGAGGATAACCAGCATGTCAGCGTGCAGGTGGCCTGCGTGATTCAGGGCCTCGAACGCCATACCGGCGGTCATGGCGCCGTCACCAATAACGGCAATGCTTTTGCGACCAGACTGTTGCAGGCGGGCGGCGATGGCCATGCCCAGTGCTGCGCTGATGGAGGTGCTGGAGTGGCCAACACCAAAGGTGTCGTATTCGCTTTCGGCCCGTTTCGGGAAGCCAGCGAGCCCGCCCTTGCGCCGGATGCTGCCCATTGCCTCCTTCCGGCCCGTCAGGATTTTGTGGGGGTAGGCCTGATGGCCAACATCCCAGACCAATCGGTCGCTGGGAGTATCAAAGACATAGTGGAGGGCAACGGTAAGCTCAAGCACGCCCAGGCCGGCGCCGAAATGGCCGCCGGTCTGGCCCACTGACCATAACAGAAATGCCCTGAGCTCCCGGGCCAGCAGGGTCAGCTGGTCCGGGGCCAGCTCTCTCAGCTGGGCCGGTTCGTCAATCCGGTCCAACAGAGGCGTGTTGGGCCTCTGCGACGGGATTTCCTTGAAAATATAAGTGTCCTGCATCTGCTCGGGTCTTTTCCGGTACGTTCAGTAACTGACTGGCATTATAAGGGAACAGGGGAAGCTGTTTCACACAAAGCGGGCCAGTTGTTACGAAAATATTTACGGCCAGTGTGCGCCTTCGGGATGCTGGGATTCAATGGGTTCTTGCCACCACGTAATCCGCCATGGCCCGCAGGGGGTCGGCTTCGGGGCCGAAATCCCGCAGGCTTTGCTGGGCCTGTTCAAGCAGATCGGCCAGATGCTCGCGGGCGCCGGCCACGCCCAGCAGGGCGGGATAGGTGGGTTTGGCGCGGGCGGCATCCGAACCCTGGGGTTTGCCAATGACCGTAGTGTCGCCTTCTATGTCCAGCAGGTCATCCTGAACCTGGAAGGCCAGGCCCAGTGCCTTGGCGTACTGTGTAAGAGAGGCCAGAGCCTGCTCGCTGACCGACGGTGCGGTCAGGGCGCCGATCCGCACACTGGTTTCGATCAGGGCGCCAGTCTTGTGCCGGTGCATGGTTTCAAGCTGGGTCAGCGCCAGGGTTTTGCCCACGGATTCAAGGTCTATGGCCTGGCCACCAACCATTCCGCCGTGGCCGCTGGCCCTGGCGAGTTCCCTGACCATGATCAGACGCACGGATTCCGACAGCCCCGGGGCCTCGGCAAGCCAGCCGAATGCCAGCGCCTGCAGGGCATCTCCGGCCAGGATGGCAGTAGCTTCGTCGAAGGCAATGTGCGTGGTGGGCCGTCCGCGGCGCAATTCGTCGTCGTCCATGGCCGGCAGGTCATCGTGAATCAGTGAATAGGCATGGATCAGCTCCACCGCGCAGGCCGGAATCAGGGCCTCGTCACCGGTCTGTCCCAGTGCCTTTGCTGCCGCCAGGCATAAAGCCGGCCGGATTCGCTTGCCACCGCCCAGCACGCTGTAGCGCATGGCTTCCTGCAGTCGGCCGGAGGCGGAATCACGGGTAATGCACCGGTCCAGTTCCGCATCGACGCGGGCCCGGCAGGTTTCCAGAAAATCGGAGGTAAGGGCGTTCGGTCCGGACATCAGTCGGCATCATCCGGAGAAAACGGGCGTGTTTCCAGGGTGCCGTCGCTGTTCTGGACCAGTTGTTCAACTCGTTGCTCGGCGCTCTTCAGTGCCTGCTGACATTCACGGGTCAGCTTTACACCACGCTCAAACGCCGTCAGGGATTGTTCGAGAGACAGCTCGCCCTGTTCCAGATCGCGAACCAGCTTTTCCAGTTCATCAAGAGATTTCTCAAAATCGGCTATCGATGTGGCGCCTTGTTCACCGGCCATCAGGGGCCCTCCGATCGGGTGGCAGAATTTCGCGGATTATACCAGAGCCTGATCGCTATCGCTGCCAATGGAAGTGACGACGTTCGCCGGTTTCGGCGTCTGGGCCCCAGCTCTGTTCGGTTACCTCGATGTCGCCGCTGGCAGACACGGTCACCACGGTGGTTGCCCGGGTGCCATAATCCGAACCGACAATAAACGGCGATGAGAGGAAGCGCTCGGTTTCCAGTCCAACCCCGGTGTCGGGCAGCAGGTGGTCTGGTGCCGGCGTACTGTCCTGGAGCAGAGGAATCAGCTCCTTGTGCAGTTTTTCGGCGTTATGGCCGGCGGCGGCGATGGTATTCCCCGCGGCCT
Source organism: Marinobacter maroccanus (assembly GCF_002933275.1). GTDB lineage: Bacteria > Pseudomonadota > Gammaproteobacteria > Pseudomonadales > Oleiphilaceae > Marinobacter > Marinobacter maroccanus. The sequence goes on along the minus strand of NZ_PSSX01000025.1, from coordinate 4,852 downwards.
CGCGCAGGCGAAGAAGTTTGGGCCACGGCGTCTGCAGAAGGTGGTTGCTCAGGCCATACACCCCGCGGTGGATTTGCCGGCCGGGATGGGCATCCCGGTTACTGAAATACCAGCCGTCTCGGGTGGTCAGGTGAACGAGGTTGAAGCCGGAGAACCGATCGGCCTTCTCGAGCAGATAGCCCTCAAGCTGATCCCGCGAATCGGTCAGGGCCCGTAAAGGCAGTTCACCCCGGCTGATTTGACCGGTTTCCGGTGTTCCCTCGCGCACATTGGTCACAGCAGTGACCTCGCCCCGGGTATTTACTGCAAGCCAGGTGCCGCCGGAGAGCAGGTCGCGGCCGGCAAGCACCCGGGTGCCGGATTCTGTGGTCCACCAGTCCATGGCGGCCGTCGGGCGACGGAAGAATTCATCGCGATTGGCGGCAACAACCAGTGGGAAATGAGGGTTCTGTCCAAGGGCGAAGGCGATCAGGCACATGGCGGAGGATGGCGCTCCCGGAGTTAATGAAGTTGACTCTTACGCTGTGTATCATACCAGCCTTGGTTTTCCCGGGTGCGTCTCAAACTATGACCCTGTTTTATGTAATAGCATCGTATCTGGCCCTTGGTGCCCTGGCAGGCACCGTGGCGGGCCTGTTCGGCATTGGCGGCGGGCTGATCATCGTGCCTGTTCTGATGTTCAGTTTTGGTCTGCAGGGAATCAGTCCGGACATTATTCCCCACCTGGCGGTTGGCACCTCACTGGCGACCATTGTCTTTACCTCGGTCAGCTCCATTCGATCCCATAACAAGCATGGCGCCGTGCGCTGGGATCTTTTCCGGCCCATGACCGCCGGGATTGTGGCTGGTGCCCTGGTTGGCGCTTGGACCGCGTCGCTGATGAGCGGGCGCGCCCTGGAACTGGTCATCGGCATTTTTGTGATCCTGGTGGGCCTGAAAATGTTTTTCCAGGTTGATCCCAAGCCGGGTCGTGATGTTCCGGGCACTGCCGGCCTGGGCGTTGCCGGCGGCGGTATCGGCTGGGCTTCGGCGATTTTCGGAATTGGCGGTGGAACCCTGACGGTTCCCTATCTGAGCTGGTGTAACGTGCGGATGCAGCAGGCAGTGGGAACATCGGCGGCCTGCGGCCTGCCTATCGCCATTGCCGGTGCTCTGGGTAACATCTGGACGGGGTGGCACAATCCCGCGTTGCCGGAACTGAGCGCCGGCTTCATTTATCTGCCGGCCCTGATCGGTATTATTCTCACCAGCGTTTTCTTTGCCCGGATTGGCGCCAACCTGGCCCACCGGCTGAACGCCCGGATTCTCAAGCGTACGTTCTCCATCATGCTCCTGCTGGTGGGGCTCCGTTTTCTCCTGAGCTGAGAGGTAGTTGATGCTGCAGCATCCCCAGATTGATCCGGTGGCCATCGCCATCGGTCCCCTCAAGATCCACTGGTATGGTCTGACCTATCTGTTCGGCTTTGTGGCCGGCTGGTGGCTCGGGCGCATCCGCACCCGCAAAACCTGGTCGCCCATCAACGAAGAGCAGATGGGTGATCTGCTTTTCTATCTTGCCTTGGGGGTGATCCTGGGCGGGCGATTCGGCTATGTCCTGTTCTACAACTTTGACGCCTTCCTGGCTGACCCGCTCTGGTTGCTGAGGGTCTGGGAAGGCGGCATGTCTTTCCACGGCGGTCTGCTGGGCGTGATGTTTGCCATGTGGTGGTACGGCCGCAAAGTGGGCAGTGGTTTCTGGCGCCTGGCCGACTTTGTTGCGCCACTGGTGCCCCTGGGCCTTGGGGCAGGGCGGATCGGAAACTTCATCAACGGCGAGCTGTGGGGCAAGCCCACGGACGTTGCCTGGGGCATGGTGTTTCGCACGGCGCCGGATTCGCTCGCCCGGCATCCTTCCCAGCTGTACCAGTTTGCCCTGGAGGGTGTCGTCCTGTTTGCGATCCTGTGGTGGTTCTCATCCAGGCAGCGGCCGACCATGGCAGTGTCAGGTCTGTTCCTGATCTGCTACGGCGTGTTCCGGTTCCTGGTGGAATTCGTGCGCCAGCCGGATCCACAGCTGGGCTATCTTGCTTTTGACTGGCTGACCATGGGGCAGGTACTGTCCTTCCCGATGATCATTGCCGGCGCCGCCCTGATGTTTATTGCCTACCGGAGACAAGCCCGATGAAAGCCTATCTGGACCTGATGCAAGACGTTGTTGATAACGGATTCGACAAGGGGGACCGTACCGGTGTCGGGACCCGGTCGGTGTTCGGCCGCCAGATCCGTTTCAACCTGCAGGAAGGCTTTCCGCTGGTGACCACCAAGAAGGTCCACCTGCGCAGCATCATCTATGAACTGCTCTGGTTTCTGCGTGGCTCCACCGATAATACCTGGCTGCAGGAGCGCAAGGTCTCGATCTGGAACGAGTGGGCACTGGAAAACGGCGACCTTGGGCCTATCTACGGCAAACAGTGGCGTAGCTGGCAGTGCCCGAATGGCGAGGTGGTCGACCAGATCAGCGAGGTGATCGATCAGATCCGCTCCAAGCCAAATTCCCGTCGCCTGATTGTCTCCGCCTGGAACCCGGCGGAGCTCCCGGATGAGTCCATCGGTCCCCAGGATAACGTCCGCGAGGGTCGAATGGCGCTGGCGCCCTGCCACTGTCTGTTCCAGTTCTACGTGGTGGACGGCAAGCTTTCCTGCCAGCTATACCAGCGCAGCGCCGATCTGTTCTTGGGGGTTCCGTTCAACATCGCCTCCTATGCCTTGCTGACGCACATGATCGCCCAACAGTGTGACCTGGACGTCGGTGAGTTTGTGCATACCTTTGGCGATTGCCATATCCATAAAGTACCAGAAAAGGCCTCACTGCACTGAAATGTAAGGCTAAGACGAGCTTTTTCTGAGCATCAAAGAAAAAAGCCTCACTCTTGAAAACCAACACTACACTACTAGCTCCCAGTGACGGAGGTTTAGCTCCAGCAAGGATTGTGATGACCAGTCAATGGAGAATGCTAACTTGTCGCGACGCAACGATTTAAAGCGTAAACATCATCATGTTTGGGCTCATTACCTAAGAAACTGGCAAGGCGACAGTCTCCCCAAAGGAAGTCTATTCCAGCTTACTAAGAAGGGGCGCATAAACGCTACTAGTTCAAAGGGCGTGGCTTGTGAAAAGGATTTTTACAAAGTTAATGCCTTAGGTTCAGATGATCTCAGATTTCTAAAGAAACTCGCCAATCATCCTGAAAATTCAACCCTCCGGGAGATCAATCAATCATTCGTTCAGGACATGAGTGTGTTGTCATTTGCCTCTGATTTTTACAAAACAACTATCTCACAACGTCGAAGAAACGAGTTAAAACGAATTTGTGCTAACGCAATTGAGGAGCTGCACTCGGGTTATGAGGATGCAGTTCGTGACGAGCTGGATCGGTTGGCGCGTGGAGATGTTTCCGTGCTATCACCTCGTGCAAGTCCTGAACTATGTGGTTATCTCGGTTTGCAGATCACTCGCACGAAGGCTTTCAAAGAGCGGGCGCTAGCTAGTGAAGATGGTTTAAAAACTGGCGGCTATAGGCTTAACCTTCGTCGACTCTGGTGGGCTCTGCACATTCTGTTAGGAAATAATATTGGTGCCAGTCTGTTCTTGGATGAGGCAAATTTCTGTTTGCTGCAAAATGAATCAAGTGAGGCTTTTTTGACCTCAGACCAACCCATAGTGAACATCCATCAGACGCCGAGCAAAGGTTTTACTATTCTTTATCCTCTTTCTCCAAGGCTGGCTTTACAGGGTGGGGATGGCATAGGCGACAATCGACAGAGAGTGGTTTCGAATGCTGACGAGATCGAGATGTTGAATCGAGCAATCGTGAGGATGGCTTACAAAGAGGTGTTCGCCGATAACGAGATGATTTTGAGGAAGTACCGTGGTTTTTTTATGAACCAGCAAGCCATTTGATTAAATTAAATCAAACGATAAATAGGATTCGAAGTTCCAGTCGTTCGAATTTCAGCCTCCACAGATAAATGGTCTTGGTATAAGACCTGGACACTATCGTCCAAACCATCTTGTGACAAATAGCCGATCGACCACGTTGAACGGGTGATTACGGAATTGCTCTCCGATCAAGAAGAGACTTCCTCCCTCTGGTCTCTCAACTCTGCTGACCAGCTTTGCAGATCGCATGGCATAAACCTGCATAAAAATCATCCAAAATAATTCTCGATTTGGGGGCATAACCTTTTCATTCGAACGGGATGAAAACTCCTCCCGCAGTCCACTTAACGTAAACACGCCGTTAGGCGATTCGATCAAGATTTCATAGAGGATCCTGTCGATAGTGAAAGCTTTGCGCGACATAATTTGACCCTAATTAATGACAGTTATTATCATAAAATGGGTAGTATATGCCGTGGCACAATAAACTCAAGCACGGAATAGTTTTGCCTCCACCTTGGAGGCAACGATGTGCGTTATCAGAAGAAGATTTGGTGAAAATCTCAGGGCGATTCGCAAAGCTAGGGGGTTTTCCCAAGAGCACCTTGCTCACGCTGCTGGCATCGATCGGAGTTATTTGGGCAAGGTAGAGCGGGGCGAAGTCAATCTGACTATTGAGAAACTTTACCTTCTTTCCAAAGCTATTCGGTGCTCTCCGAAAGATCTCATACCCGAGATCTGAAAATTTGCAAGCCGAAACCGTACTCCATGCTGTTACCTCAACGAGGGACGGGATCTTGGATTAAGTTTGTGTTAGTGGCCAATTAAAGTGACCCACTACTGGCCATTAGTTTTGACCCACCTCCGAGTGGCCGTCAGGCCACAGAACCAGCTACTGTCCCCCGCTTTTATCGATGGCCGGGGGCATGTCAG
>NZ_PSSX01000024.1 GCF_002933275.1 Marinobacter maroccanus | reverse complement strand
GGAATGAACAACAAGATCAAGGTGATCAAGCGGATGGCTTATGGCTACCGGGACAACGATTACTTCTTCCTAAAGATAAAAGCAGCGTTTCCCGGTAAAGCGCGATGAACCAAAAAAAAGCCCCGCTCTGGGCGGGGCTGAAGTGAGAACAAAGTCTGTTTAGTCGCAGTTATTGCAGATGGCGTAGGCTATGTAAGCACCAGCGGGTCCCATTGGCGTGCCACCGGAGTTGTCGTAAAAGCGCGATACCAGAACCAGCAATCGGTTGTCTGCAGAGGAATAGCCGAATTGCTCGCCGAAGCCCACATCACCGCCAGAGTATGTGTATTGAGGCGATTCCATTCTGATCAAACCGGTTGAGGTGTCGACCTGATAGGTCCAGTTGTTGGGGGTGAGACCGGCAGATTGCCGGGTCACATCCACAACGTCTGTGTTCAGACCAAAATTGGAATAGGCAAAGGTAAGGCCCCTCTGTGAGGTGGCGGTGCCACTGCCGTCAAATTCCAATGTTGCGCCTGGCAGGAAAATGTCCGTTTCAAAATAATTCTGCCCGGCAAAGTAGCCTTTCAGCATCAGATCGTAGGATTTTCCGGCGAGGTCGGCGGACTGAAAATTCGGGTCAAGTTTGACGCCGATCAGGAACGACGATTCGTCGGTTTGCACCTCATAAGGCGTGAACGGATTAGGAAGCCCAAGCGTCATCACGTTGCTACCTTGTGAAACAAATCCTCCGAGCTCGCCACTCAGCAGATCCAGGGTTCCATCAGCGGTGAGGCCGAATGCTCCGAGGCTAACGCCAAGCGCGGTTTCTTCGTTCCTTGTATCAACGAAGACATCGCTCGTCACCAGAGGCTTCAGGCCCTGGCCAACATTCAGTTGGACTTCGTCGGTCAGAGTGGCGTTGCCCGCTGCGTCAACGCTTATATTGAGGGCTCCGGCACCGTACTCCATCTCGTTCGGCACGACCGCGTCAGCGTCATCAACAATGTTGGAGATGCGCAACGTGGCAAAGCCCCAATCCCCCGCAAGCGAATCGACCGTCAGCGTGGGGTCTGTCTTGCTGAGCACATGGGTATTCATATTACGCCCTTCGGTGAAACTTCCGTCGCTCTCTTCATACTGGAAGCTGTTCGCCTCATTGGCAATGAACAGGCTTCGTTCAGCGTCAAGCGCCCGGAAATCGATTTCCGTCGCACCAGTGATAATCTGCGAGTTGTCCTCGGGGTCAATCGTAGTGCTTTCTGGAACCGCTGCAAAAAGACCCGTTTCGGTGAAGCTCAGATCAAAGCCATTACCCTGACCGAAGCATTCACTGACGGAATCAAACAATGCGTCCCGTCCGTCCTCGCTGGTTCCCGGATCGATGAGCAGGTCGCCGACACAGAGATCTGACCAGCTGAGTGTGCCGGTCCCGTCGGCGTTATCGACAATGTTGGCATCGATATGGGCGTAGTGCGCCTGAAATACCGTCGGTGGATTGTTCACCCGTGAGCTTTCAATGCCAATTGAGGTGCGCAGGTAGTGGACATCACCAGTGACGGCAGGGCCGGCAGTGCCCGGGGAGCCAGTGTCATTGCCAGGTGGCGTATAATCGACCGTAAGCTCACCATCGCTAACAGGGTTGCCTGCAAAGAGCTCACTGAGCTGGCCAGGTTCATCCTCGTCCACAACCAGTTGGCCGTCAATGACGGTGAAGACATACTCGCCGTTAAATGCGCCGTTATTGGCCAAGCCGGCCACGCCGTTCTGATCGTACTCGGTGATGTAGTCCAGAATCAGTGATTCACTGTCCCAGGTCCACTCGCCGAATTCGATACCCGGAACCTCGTCACCGGATGCGTCATATGCGTCGCCAATGAAGTAGAAGCCATCCTCAAGCAGGGTGAGAACTGCGACTTCATCCGGGTTTGCAGGATTCTGCGTTGCCCATGTGCCGGCTACACCACCGGTGGCACTGTTGGCAGGAACTCGGTCGAACTGCAGGGAATCGCCGTTGGCAAAGTTCAGGGTAAAGCCATCGCTGTCGGCTTCAACGCGCAGGGGTGTTTCTTCTGCGCGAAGGTCGCTGGCACCCCACTCTCCGTTCTGATCAATCAGAATGCCGGTGAACTCGAAATCACCGGTCTGGTTGTTCCAGGTGTAGGTGCCCATTTCCATGCCTGTATTGCCGTTCGGGTCTGCGTCTGGGCGGAAGTCATCACCGAGCTCGAGATGGATGTATTGGCCACTCTCGAAAAAGGTGAAGTGGACCCAGGGTGCGTTGTCCGTGCGATCGGTATTGCGCTTGATGAAGCTGCCAACCAGTGCGCCTGCCTCGGAGGGTGCTGGAACCTGCTCTGCAAACGGGTTGTTCAGGCGCGCCGCCACAAACACCCCGAATGGATCACGGGCAATCAGGCGCAGTTGGTCAGTTTCCCTGGGGACATAGTTTGCTGGCAGTTCGCCGGTAAAGCTGGTGGCATCGTTCGCCAGCGGGTTACCGGTAAAGCCGCCGCCCTGGCCGCCTGAGGTCTGTCCGGTAAAGTTGTTGCGTACAGATACGGCGTCGTAGCCCGGGGGCAGAGTCCATTGGAAGCTGTACTCATCAGCAGCCAGATCAGCTGACGCAGCAGTGATCTCCGGCGCCCCGTTGCTGAAGTCGGGGCTGCCCCGGCGGATGGTGAAGGTCGCTATGGAATCGACAATCCCTTCGACCGGATTATTCCAGGCGAAAGTAACCTGATCGCCGGAGCTGATGGAGCCAGCCGCCAGGCCCTGGAAATCGGCAAAACGGTTGTTTCCGGAGTCGATGGGCAGATCGCCGTTAAAGTTCTCCAGATCACCGGAAACGGTAACGCTGGAATCCGCCACCGAGCCCAGGCTTGCTGAGGGGAAGCCGGCATAAATCAGCGTTGCGATTTGTTCAATCAGAGGGCTGTCAGCGCCATTTTCGTATCGGTGGGTAGGCTCAACAAAGACGAAGAATTCTGCCCGGTTACCCTGGAGCTTCCAGTCGCCGCCGTCATTGATGGCCTGCCATGGTCCCTGGGCCTGGCCAACGTTCAGCCTGGCGGTTCCTTCACCCAGTTCCGCTACGGACCAGTCGCGGATATCCTCCGCCAGTTCGCCTGCGTCTTCAATACCTTCCGGGGAGCCGGACAAACGCGCTGAAAAACCTCCAATTGTCTCGCCGTTGTTCAGGAAGTCGCTGGTGAGGCTCTCTAGGGTTGTTTCATCCTGGCCCTCAAGCGCATCGGCAAATGAGGTGGCGAGGGTGTTCAGCGCCTGAAGTGTGGTCACGCCCTCGTTGATTTCGGTTTCGTCTACCTCAAGCGTGGTTTCCTCGCTCTCCGGCTGTACAAAATTGTTGGTAATGGTCTGGGTCCGATTGACCCGATTGGTAATAGTTGCCGTGTTCGTGCCGGGATCAATCTGAACTTCAATCACGTCGAGGGCTGCGTCGAACCCGGAACGGTTAGCCGTAAACGGTGAGCTGCGTAGATCAAAGTCCTCTTCCACACCAAGAGCATCGAGCAGGGGCTTCAGGCGAGTTTTCAGAGCCGCTTCCTCGGTTTCGATGGCTGCCTGCTGGATCAGGTCGAAGTCGGGATTGTTGAAAAATTCCTGAGGGCTCCGGCCCACCGCGTTGCCAACGATCAGGTCGGTCAAGGGCGTGATGTTTGCGGTGCCATTCAGGTCATCTGCGAATGCCACGGAAAGCATCTGATAGGCGTTGCCGCCGGCAATGCCGCTGGCATAGAGCAGAACGGGTGTGTCGAGACCGGAAAGATCCAACTCAAACGATCCATCCGTTTCGATCGTTGTGGTCAGCGTATCACCGCTGGCATCGCGGGCGCCCACAATGCCCGAGACGGGTGCACCGGCAGCCGCTGTGCCGGAGATGGTTGCAGAATCATCGGTGGTGGGTGTCGTTCCGGAGCCGGAGCTGCTGCCGCCTCCGCAACCACTGATAATGAGTGCTGCTGCCATGGTGCACAGCAACAGCCATAAACGAAGGGAGTGTTGCCTGATCATTTGGTGATTCCTCATTCTTGGTTTTTATCGGTTTCCGACAAACCAAAGCTAGAAGAGCCACAAAAGTCAGGCATCACCCATATGGTGTATGAGCCTTCAGCCGTTACCTTTCTTCATTTCTTCATACTCATCCTCAAAGAAGAATTTCTCTTCTCCAAAGGCCGGTTCCAGCTCATGCAGCCAGGTGGCTGTCTCGCTGTACTTGGCAAAGAACGGACGCTGTACCCAATCGGGGTTGCGGCCCTGCAGGAATCGCAGCACGAATACCTTCTCACCGTGGATTTCGGTGATGCCCTGAATCTCCACCTTGCCGGGGCCGGCGCTCATGGAGGGGCCGCGGGCAGTGCGAGCCAGGCCGCTGACCTTTTTCATGGCTTCCCGATAAATGTGGAAGGCCTCAACCAGGGGCACTTCGAAGTAGTTCTTGGCGCCGGTGTCCCGCTCCACAAACATGTAGTAAGGGATGATGCCCAGCTGCACTTCTTTCTTCCACAGCTTGGCCCAGGCTTCGGCATCGTCGTTGACGTGCTTGATCAACGGGCCCTGGGCGCGGATCTCGGCGCCGGTGGCACGAATACGGCGGATAGCCTCTTCGGCGATTTCGGTGGTGATTTCCTGCCAGTGGTTGTAGTGGGCCATGATGGCCACGTGCTTGCCGGCATCCACGAGACGGGCGAACAGGTCGATCAGTTCATCGGCATCCTTGTCGGTCACGAAGCGGTAGGGCCAGAAGGTGAGGGCCTTGGTGCCGATGCGGATGGTCTGGATGTGATCAAACTCTGGCTGAAGCAGTGGCTCCAGATACTGCACCAGGTTCTTGGTCTTCATGACCATGGGGTCACCGCCGGTTACCAGCAGGTCAGTCACCTCGGTGTGCTCCTGCAGATAGCCGTGAAGCTTCTCGGCTTCGGTGCTGGCCATCTTCAGGTCCTTGTCACCGACAAACTGCGCCCAGCGGAAACAGAAGGTGCAGTAGGAGTGGCAGGTCTGACCCTGGGCCGGGAAAAACAGCACCGTCTCGCGGTACTTATGCTGAACGCCGTCCAGCACTTCACCGTCCAGCTCAGGCATGTTCATTTCCATCTGGCCGGCCGGGTGCGGGTTCAGTTCATCCCGGATTTCCTTGGCGACGGCCTGGATCTCTTTCTTGTCGGCACCTTCCCGGTGCATTTTTGCCATGCGTTCGTAATGCTCGTCTTTCAACATGCCTTTCTGGGGGAAGACAAGCTGATAGATCGGGTCGTTGGGCACCTTGTCCCAGTTGATCAGTTCATTGATCACGTATTCGTTGACCCGGAACGGCAGCACGCTGGCTACCACTTTCATTTCAAACAGGGTCTCTTCGGGGAGATTCTGAATGACTTCAATCTTGTCGAGCTGGCGGTCCGTGTAGACCTTGAAACGCCGTTCCTCGAACTCCGTAGTGGGAATCCGGTTCGGAAAGGTGACGATGGAGTTCATAGATCGCCCTCTGTTGGTGCCAATGACAAAAAAGTGGTCCGACCACTTTTTCGGTGGTTAAAAATCAGGCAGGCGAGTATACATAAATCGGGAATTATTTTCAGGTCTAATTAAAAAGTTCCAGTAAATCAGGAAAATGCCGATGAATTTGGAGTGGAAAATTCAATAAAAGTCGCTAAATGAAGTGAATGAGTGGCGAATGGCGGCGAGAAGATCGTTTAGCGTGGTAATCAATTTGTCTGTTGATAAGAATGCTACGACATTGGTCGCAGTCTGGTTGTCTGTTGGTCCAAAAACGGTCATTCTTCCGTAAGTAACCGAAAGAAGTTCACCCGAAAAGGATGTTCGTAGGGCTTTGATTGAACTTAGCGGCTTAAATGTAGTAAAAATACTACGTAATCAGGTGGGCTAATCCGCGCACTTCGCCGGCATGCCGGTCATCCTTTGGGCCAAAAGCCCGTAAATCGGGGGCGATCAGGCAGGAAAAGTGTGAAAGCTGTTCTATGCTTTGTACAGGTTCTGTGTACTGCGAGCCGGTGCACCTGTCAGGCTGAAAATACCCACAACAAAACACTGCATTCCATCGCAGCTTAATCGACACCGCAACGCGCCAGGCTGCTGATCGTGGCGGCGCTGCACTTTTTGATGCCAAGGGGAGGGTTTGATGTACCAGGACGATGATCCCATTGAAACCAGCGAATGGCTGGACGCGCTGGAATCTCTGATCGAGAACGAAGGCGTAGACCGGGCCAAATACATTCTTGAGAGGCTCTCCGAAAGAGCGAGCCGCGATGGAACCGAGCTACCTTATTCCATTACCACGCCATTCCGGAACAGCATTCCGGTGTCGCAGCAGGCGCCGATGCCTGGTGACCTTTTCATGGAACGTCGAATCCGCTCCCTGATTCGCTGGAACGCCATGGCCATGGTTATGCGTGCCAACCAGCGTCCCGGTGACCTCGGCGGGCATGTTTCGTCGTTCTCGTCGGCTGCGACGCTCTACGATGTTGGCTTCAACTACTTCTTCCACGGCGGCGACGAAAAGCGCGAGTCCGACCTTGTTTACTTCCAGGGCCACTCTTCACCGGGCATTTATGCGCGCTCCTTCCTTGAGGGCCGTTTCGACGAGAAAGATCTCGATAAATACCGTGAGGAAGTGGATGGCACTGGCCTCTCTTCCTATCCGCACCCCTGGTTGATGCCCGACTATTGGCAGTTCCCCACGGTTTCCATGGGCCTGGGCCCGATTCAGGCGATTTACCAAGCACACGTAATGAAGTACCTGGACAGCCGTGAGCTCATCGAGATGGGCGACCGCAAGGTCTGGTGTTTTGTCGGTGACGGCGAGTGCGACGAGCCGGAAACCCTGGGTTCCATTTCCATGGCTGGTCGGGAAAACCTCAGCAACCTCATCTTTGTGGTTAACTGCAACCTCCAGCGTCTGGACGGTCCTGTCCGTGGTAATGGCAAGATTATTCAGGAGCTTGAGGGCGTCTTCCGCGGTGCTGGTTGGAACGTGCTGAAAGTTGTCTGGGGTCGCCACTGGGATCCCCTGTTTGAGAGGGACAAGGAAGGAAAGATGCAGCACGTCATGGACGAGGTGTGCGACGGCGACCTGCAGAACTTCAAGAGTAATGGCCCGGCCTATACCCGTAAGAATTTCTTCGGCAAGTACCCCGAAACCGCCAAGCTGGTTGAGGATCTGTCCGATGAGGAGATCAACAAGCTCAACCGTGGCGGCCATGATCCTTACAAGATCTATGCAGCCTTCCACCATGCTGTTCACAAGAACGGCGGGCGTCCGACCGTCATACTGGCTCATACCATCAAGGGCTATGGCTTCGGTGAGGCCGGCGAGGCGCAGAATACCGCCCACTCCTTGAAGAAGCTGGATGTTGAGCAGCTCAAGGCTTTCCGGGACCGCTTTGCTGTGCCCCTGAAAGATGACGAGCTAGATGATGTTCCTTACTACCGGCCAGCGCCGGATAGCCCGGAAATCGTCTACATGAAGAAGCGCCGGCAGGAATTGGGTGGTTTCTATCCCAAGCGCCGCAAGGATTGTCAGCCGCTGCAGATTCCCGATCTGGACATCTTCAAAGCGGTACTGGACGGTTCCGGCGATCGGAAGATCTCCACCACCATGGCGTTCGTCCGTATCCTGACAGCTCTGACGAAGGACAAGCGCATTGGTAAGCGCGTGGTACCCATCGTACCCGACGAAGCGCGTACTTTTGGCATGGAAGGCATGTTCCGTCAGCTCGGCATCTACACCGCCGAAGGGCAGAAATACGTGCCCGAAGACCGTGACCAGATCATGTACTACCGGGAAGACAAGAAGGGGCAGATCCTTGAGGAAGGTATCAACGAGGATGGCTCCATGGCGGCCTGGATGGCAGCGGCAACGTCATACAGCACCAACAATTTCCCGTTGATTCCGTTCTACATCTTCTACTCCATGTTCGGTTTCCAGCGGGTAGGCGATCTGGCGTGGGCTTCCGGTGACATCCAGGCCCGTGGCTTCCTGATCGGTGGTACCGCTGGCCGGACCACCCTGAACGGCGAAGGTCTGCAGCACCAGGACGGTCACAGCCATGTGCTCGCCAACACCATTCCGAACTGTAAGGCCTACGATCCGGCCTACGGCTACGAAATGGCGGTTGTGCTGCGCAAGGGTATGAAAGAGATGTTCGAGGACAACCAGAACGTCTTCTACTACCTGACCATCGAAAACGAGAACTACGAACAGCCGGCGATGCCCAAGGATTGTGAAGACGGCATCATCAAGGGCATGTACAAGTTCGAGTCTGTTGAAACCAAGGGTCGCAAGAAAACCCCGCGGGTTCAGCTTCTTGGTGCTGGCGCGATTCTCAATGAAGTGCGCGCAGCGGCCCAGATGCTGAAAGACGATTGGGGCGTAGCTTCCGACGTGTGGAGTGTGACCAGCTTCAACGAGCTGGCCCGTGAAGGCCTGCACATTGAGCGCTGGAATCGCCTGCACCCGGACGACAAGCCCAAGAAGGCCTACGTAACCCAATGCCTGGAGAAGCAGGACGGGCCAGTGGTGTCTTCGACTGATTACATCAAGCTGCACTCCGAGCAGCTCCGGGCGTTCATTCCCAAAACCTACCTGACTCTCGGTACCGACGGCTTTGGCCGGAGTGATACCCGGGAGAAGCTGCGCAGCTTCTTTGAAGTGGACCGTTACTACGTAACCGTCACGGCGCTGTCAGCCCTGGCCCAGGATGGGGAGGTGAAGAACGATGTGGTTCTCGAAGCCATGCGCAAGTACGGAATCGATCGCAACAAAACGAACCCGGTGCTGAGCTAAGGAGACCGCCATGAGTGAACAGGAAATCAAGGTTCCGGATCTCGGCGGTGCGGATGAGGTCGAGGTTATCGAAATCATTGTCAGCGCAGGGGATTCGGTTGAGGAAGAAGATCCGATTCTGACGGTCGAGTCAGACAAAGCCTCGGTGGAGCTGCCGTCACCTGGTGCCGGCAAAATCACCAAGATCACCGTAAAGGTGGGTGACAAGGTCAAGGAAGGTGATGTTGTCGGGATGATGGAAGCCAGCGCCGATGGCGGTGGCTCTGACGATACCGGTGACGACGAGCCTGAAGAAAAGGCCGAGGATAAGGAAGAAGCCAAGCCGGAAGAGAAATCCGAAGAGGGCAAGCCGGCGCCGAAGAAGGCTTCCGGTGGCTCCCGCAAGGAGACCGTCAAGGTTCCTGCGCTGGATGGATTCGACAATGTTCCGGTTATCGAAATCAATGTCGCTGAAGGCGATAGCATTGAAGCCGACGATCCGCTGGTAACGGTGGAATCCGACAAGGCCACCATGGAGATTCCCTCTCCCTACTCCGGCAAGGTGGGCAAGATCCTGGTGTCGGAGGGTGACAAGCTCTCCGAGGGCGATGAACTTCTGGAGATGACCGTTCAGGAAGACGGTGGCGATGAGGAAGAAGCCTCTGAGTCGGCGTCTGAAGAACCGGCGAAGGAAGAGAAGTCCGAGTCGAAGTCCGAAGAGAAGCCAAAGCAGCAAGCAGAGTCCGCCCCTGAGCCCCAGGGTGCCACCTATGAGCCGCCCAGTCCGGGCGCCAAGGTTCACGCTGGCCCGGCCGTTCGCAAGCTGGCCCGGGAGCTGGGTGCCGATCTGGCCCGCATCAAGGGCTCTGGCCCGAAGGGACGGATTATCAAGGACGATGTCCAGGCCTATGTGAAGAGCCAGCTCAAACAGGCCCAGCAGGGCAGTGGTGTTGCCACTGGCTCCGGTATTCCCGGGGTCAAGCTGCCGGACTTCAGCCAGTTTGGTGAGGTAAAGCGTGAGGCCATGTCGCGGATGATGTTCGCAACGGCCAACAATATGCAGCGCAGCTGGCTGAACGTGCCCCACGTTACCCAGTTCGAGGATGCGGATATCACCGATATGGAGGATTTCCGCAAGGCCCAGAAAGCGGCCGGCGAGAAGAAGGGCGTGAAGATGACGCCGCTGCCGTTCCTGCTGAAAGCCTGTGCCACGGCGCTGGCAGAACTGCCCCAGTTCAACGTGTCCCTGGACATGGAGCGCAAGGAGGTGGTTCGCAAGAGTTACATCCACATCGGGATTGCGGTGGATACTCCCCACGGGCTGATGGTGCCGGTGATCCGGGATGTGGACAAGAAGGGCTTGTGGGAGCTGGCGGCGGAAAGCGCCGAGCTGGCCCAGAAGGCCCGGGACAAGCAGCTGAAGCCGGCAGAAATGCAGGGCGCCTGTTTTACCATCACCAGTCTGGGTGGTATTGGTGGCACCGCATTTACGCCGATTGTGAATACGCCGGAGGTGGCGATTCTGGGGGTTTCCAAGGCGGCGATGAAGCCGGTTTGGGATGGCAAGGAGTTCCAGCCCCGGTTAATGCTGCCGTTGTCGCTGTCTTACGATCACCGGGCAGTGAACGGGGCCGATGCGGCCCGGTTTACCACGGTGCTCAGTCAGCTTCTTGGGGATATTCGTTCTCTTCTGCTGTAACCGTTTAGCCCTGTGCTATGTGCCCTCCCAGCCTTCGAGCTGAGGGGGCAACAAAGGCGGGCATACCTTTTCAGAACACGCTACAAGCACATCCATGTGGGCTTGTTTCGGGCCGTCCATGGCCCTCAACAGTTCTGAAAAGGTAGGCCCGCCTTTGTCGTTCCGGCTATTCGGTTTTCGCTTTAGGTTCTCCTTTAAGTAAACAATAACCACACTTTTAAGTGGTTTAATTGACCACCTTGGTTTACTATGTCGACATTAATCGCGTTTTAAAATGTTGTTAATGAGCGCCAGTGGGAGAGGCAATGAAGCAATCAGATGCTATTAGGCGCCTGGCGGAATTCGACATGAAAGGGCGGTACGTCTATTCATCCAAGGATCTGCCAAAGCTGTTTCCTGAAGAATCCGAACGTAGCCGGCAGGCAACGGTTTCGCGTCTGGTGAGCAGCGGTATTCTTGAGCGACCCTCAAAAGGCGTGTACGTATATAAGCTGTCCCGTCACAGGGGGGCTGACCTGCTGGAACGGGTGGCGAAAACGCTTCGTCGCGGGGAGTACAACTACATCAGTCTGGAATCCGCACTGTCTGAATACGGTGTGATTTCCCAGGTGCCGGTAGGTCGCATTACGGTTGTTACCACGGGGCGAAAAGGGGAGTACCAAACTCCGTATGGGGTGATTGAATTCACTCACACTAAACGTTCTGTGACCGATATTCTCGCTGGCGCAACAGATAGGGGGCATCCGCTGCGAATCGCTACCAAAGAGACTGCGTTGCGAGATCTAAAGCGAGTAGGTCGGAATACCCACTTGATTGATCCGGAGGAAGCTGGTGCGTAAGTACGATAGGGAAAACTTTCAAAAGCTGGTTTCGTTGGCCATGCAGGATCCCAACCTTGCCAGTATGCGCCCAGTGATAGAAAAAGAGATTATCCACTTTGATCTTTTCTTCGTACTTGACCAAGAAGGTTTGTTGAACGATCTGGTGTTCCAGGGTGGAACCGCCGTCCGCCTCTGCTACGGTGGAAGGCGATTCAGTGAGGATCTGGATTTCGCTGGTGGAGTCAACTTTTCATCCGACCAGCTCGCGCAAATGAAAGAGTGCATTCTGGATTACCTGAGCACTCGTTACGGCCTTGAAGTCAGTGTTAAAGAGCCAAAATCCCTTCGGAAGGAGCCTGCGTATTCAGAGCGAAACGTGGATACGTGGCAGATCGCTATCACCACCTCGCCCGAACGACCAGATCTGCCGAAGCAGCGAGTCAAACTTGAAGTGGCAAATATTCCAGCCTACACGGCTATTCCACAACCGCTAATTCGTACCTATGACTTCCTGCCTGACGGGTATGAAGATTTGTTGATCATGACGGAAGACAAAAACGAAATCATGGCTGATAAGCTGGTATCGCTGCCTGCAACGCAAAAGTATGTTCGTCATCGGGATATCTGGGACCTGGCGTACTTGTCTCAGGAAAAGGCAGTCGTGCGCTCTGGTCTGGTGTTAAACAAGATCCGGGATTACCAGATTGAGAACTATGGGGCAAAACTGGAAGGAATTATTTCCAGGCTGCCTGAAATTGTCAGAGGTAGATCTTTCAGGGATGAGATGAACCGGTTCCTGCCAGCGGATGTGATAGAACGGACGCTGGCAAAGGAGAAATTCACCGACTTTTTACAAAGCCGTGTTATCAGTTTACTCGAACAAGTCCGGGATGAAATCCATTCTGATCAATCGGCCAAATCTTCGTTTTTGATGTAACTGTGGGCTCGACTGTTATCGCCTAGCGGGTAGGTCATTCCAAGCCGCTTTGTCGGCACGGCATTTACGCCGATTGTGAATACGCCGGAGGGGGCGATTTTTGGGGTGTCCAAGGCGGCGCGGTTTACCACGGTGCTCAGTCAGCTTCTTGGGGATATTCGTACCCTTCTTCTGTGATAGCCGGTAGTTCCGCTCCTGGCCTGTGAGTTTGGGGGCGGCGAGAGGCGGGCAATACGATTCAGGACACGCTACGAGCCCATCCATGGGGGCTTGTTTCGGGCCATCCCTGGCCCTCTACAGTCCTGAATCGTATTGCCCGCCTCTCTCGTTCTGGCTCCCTGCTGTTCGCTTCTTCCTTTTCTTCTCTATCTGTCAGGCTGGCCATAATAAATCCCGCCCAAACAAAAACCCCGGCCGGAGCCGGGGTTTCTGCTGAGTTAACTAACTTCTAACGGAAGGATTAGAAGCTGTACTGCGCTGCGAACAGAACACGGTTTGCGTCGGTGGAGTCACCGGCAACAGTTTCCTGATCAAAGTAGCCGTACTCAACGCCAAACATGACGTTGGATACTGGCGACCACATGTAGTTCAGGAACACGTTCTGGTTGGATTCCGGGTCAGCATTGGTGGTAGCGCCGGCTGCAATCGCGTCGTCCAGGTCCAGCATAGTGGTGCCGTAGCCCAGGTTGATGCTACGACCACCGCCGAGCGCAACGCTTGTACCGATTGAGCCACCATAGCCAGAGATTGTCTCAAGGCTGGTGCCGTCAACGTAGGCGCTTGGGCCGTAGTAGTTGCTGCCAGAGCGCCACAGGTAACCGTTGGCACCGTCGGTATAGTTGATGGCGCCCTGAATCGAAATCATGTCACTCAAGGCGAACTTGGCCGCACCGAATACAGCATAACCGATGGCGCTATCATCGTTAGTGCCATCGTCAGCAGTTACTTGGCTCACCAAAGCTGCCGCTGAGTAGGACAGCGCATCAGCTGAATCCTGGATGCGAGCGGTAAAAGCCGGAGCAGAAGTGCGGGTATCGCTGGTGCCGAGTACACCCTGGGAGCTCGGATCTTCCAGGGAGAAGGACAGGGCGCCAGTAGTGTAACGGATCTGCTCGGTACGATCCTGGCTGCCTGCAGTACCTGCGAGGCTGTCAAAGTCCAGAGTCGGGGTGTTGCCCACAAAGCTGGTGTAGTTAGACCAGTTGCGGCCCGCCATCAGGCCTTTGTATTCGCCATATGCATGACGCATACGCAGGCTGCCCGCGCTGTTGCCGGCGCCACGGAAATCACCTTCAACGGTAATAGCAACGCCGGAGGCGTGCTTGACTTTAACGCCCAGGCGGCTCTGCTGAACGTCGGCGCCGAAGTGGCCGGTTACGTCTTCGTTAGCGGGAGTGAAGGAACCTGCACGGGTAGATACGGCGCGGTTGCCGTCCAGGTCATAGCTCATGTTCAGACGAGCGTAGCCGTAAAGGCTCGCTTCGGTATCGTCACCTACGTTCAGCGTAAGTGCACTCGCTTGAGAGGCAACCCCCATTACTACTGTTGCTGCCGTCGCACGAATTGCCAATCTCAGTTTGTTGCTTTGCATCGTTGTTGTCTCCACACATTTTTGTTGTTGGACCCAAAAACAAGGTAGTTACGAATTCGTGACAATTCAAATAAATTCATGCAGAAATTAGACGAATGTCTATAACAGCTTTTCGTTCATATACAGACATCTGCAGTTGCCAACGAGGCGTAATGTTGTTCCATGACGTCCGAAAGTACAGTTCTTGAGTCAGCCACGTTCGCGTTTCTTGATATTGAAACCACCGGCGGCAATTCAGCCCGGGATCGGATTACCGAGATTGGTATCCGTTTCTGGCGGGCCGGTGAAGTGGTGGGCGAGTGGCAGACGTTGCTGAATCCGGAAACGCGGATTTCGCCGTTTATCGAAAACTTTACCGGCATTTCCAATGAGATGGTGGCGGATGCGCCGTTGTTTGAGGAGGTGGCGGATGAGCTGGAGGCGCAGCTCAAGGGCAAGGTGTTTGTCGCCCACAATGCCCGTTTTGACTACGGCTTTATCAAAGCGGAATTCCGCCGGCTGGGGCGATTGTTCTCGGCGAAGGTGCTGTGCACCGTAAAGTTATCCCGGCGGCTCTACCCGGAATTCCGGCGGCACAACATGGATGCGCTGATTGCCCGCCATGGCCTTGCCCAGGTTCAGCGTCATCGGGCCATGGGAGATGTGTCCGCCATGCTGTCCTTTTTCGAGCATGCCCGGGCAGAGAAAGGGGACGGGACGTTCGAGAGTGCCCTGCGGGAGCTGCTGCAACGACCGAGCATTCCCTCGCATCTGCCGACGGATATTCTGCAGGATCTGCCCCGGGGGCCGGGGGTGTATCGCTTTTATGGCGAGAACGATGTGCTTTTATATGTGGGCAAAAGCACCAACATTGCCCAGCGGGTGGCTTCGCACTTTTCCGGCGATCACAATTCTGCCCGTGGCGTGCGCATGTCCGAGAGCCTGCGTCGTGTTGAATGGACGGAGACCGCTGGCGAGCTTGGCGCGCTCTTGCTGGAGCTCAGGCAGATCAAGACCCTGAAGCCCCTGTTCAATCGTCGCTCAAGGGCCGCCAAGAATCTTGTGAGCATCGAGTTGACGAAAAACGAGGCCGGGTATCTGCAGGCGCGGCTGGTTCGTGAAATCGAACCCCATCGGCTAGGGGATTATTTCGGGTTGTTCCGCAGCAAGCGGGATGCCGAGCGGGCTTTGAGTGGCATTGCTGGCAAGAATGAATTGTGCAACCGGTTGTTGGGGCTGGAGCCAGAACACGATGGCCCCTGCTTCCAGCGAACGCTCGGGCGCTGCAAGGGTGCCTGCGAAGAGCTGGAGGATGTCGAGCGTTACAACCTGAGGGTGCAGATTGCCTTTCACAGTCTGCGTCTGAAGACCTGGCCCTGGAAAGGGCCGGTGGGCATTGTTGAACGGGATGCCCGTTCCGGCCGCACGGATATCCTGGTGGTCTATAACTGGATGCATGTGGCTACCCTCCACGATGAGGAAGAGCTGCAGGATCTTTCCCTTTGCGGCCAGGCAGTCACCTTTGACCTGGATTCCTACAAACTTCTGATCGGCGCACTGATGGCTCGGAACAAGGGAGGGAGCATGCCGCACCGGGTGATTGCATTGCCGGCTATCGGGGAACCGGATGTTCTTATGCCGTGAGTGGCGTATTATGGTGCGAGAGTCCGCACTCCTACTTACTTGTCTGGTGCGGTCACTCGACTATTTTTAATTGCTTAGCCGCTTTCCCGAGAGAGATTTATGAATAAAGAACCCGTCAGCCGCGAACTGTTCGATGAAGTCATGGTGCCCAACTACGCTCCCGGTTCCATCATTCCGGTGCGAGGGGAGGGCTCCCGGATCTGGGATCAGGAAGGCCGCGAGTTTATTGATCTCCAGGGTGGCATCGCAGTGACCTGCCTGGGCCATTCCCATCCGGGGCTGGTGGGTGCGTTGCACGATCAGGCCGAGAAAATCTGGCACCTGTCCAATGTGATGACCAACGAGCCGGCCCTGCGTCTGGCCAAGACCCTGTGTGACCTCACCTTCGCCGAGCGCGTGTTCTTCGCCAATTCCGGTGCCGAGGCCAACGAGGCAGCTTTCAAGCTGGCCCGTCGCTATGCCTGGGAGCACTATGGCAAAGAGAAGAACGAGATCATTTCGTTCAAGAACTCTTTCCACGGTCGAACTCTTTTCACCGTGAGCGTTGGTGGCCAGCCAAAATACCTGGAAGGCTTCGAGCCTGCGCCGGGTGGTATTCATCACGCCGATTTCAACGACCTGGAATCGGTGAAGAAACTGATCTCCAAAGAGAAAACCTGTGCCATTGTGGTTGAGCCGATCCAGGGTGAAGGTGGCGTTATGCCCGGCGATCAGGCGTTCCTTCAGGGGCTTCGTGAGCTGTGTG
Source organism: Marinobacter maroccanus (assembly GCF_002933275.1). Taxonomy (GTDB): domain Bacteria; phylum Pseudomonadota; class Gammaproteobacteria; order Pseudomonadales; family Oleiphilaceae; genus Marinobacter; species Marinobacter maroccanus. Next base: position 33,967 of record NZ_PSSX01000024.1, on the reverse strand, counting down.
ACGAAAATAACGCGTTGCTGGTGTTTGATGAGGTTCAGTCCGGCGTTGGTCGAAGCGGCCATTTCTACGCTTACCAGATGTACGATGTGGTGCCGGATATTCTCTCCAGTGCCAAGGGGCTGGGTGGTGGCTTCCCGGTGGCAGCCATGCTGACCACGGCCAAAGTTGCTGCCAGCCTGGGTGTGGGTACCCACGGCAGCACCTACGGCGGTAACGCACTGGCCTGCGCCGTGGCCCAGAAGGTGGTGGACACCGTTAGCCAGCCGGAAATTCTTAAGGGTGTGAAAGCCCGCTCTGAAAAGCTCCGCAAGGGCATGATGGATATCGGCGAGCGCTATGGTGTGTTCAGCGAGGTTCGCGGTGCCGGTCTGCTGCTCGGTTGCGTGCTTACGGAGAAATGGCAGGGCAAGGCCAAGGACTTCCTGAACGCCGGCCTGGAAGAGGGCGTGATGGTTCTGGTGGCCGGCGCAAACGTGATTCGTCTGGCGCCGTCCCTGATTATCCCGGAATCGGACATCGATGAAGCGCTCGAGCGTTTCGAGACGGCGGTGAAAAAACTGACGGCCTAAGGAGATTTTATGTGGCTGGTACGTCCGGCTCAGCCGGATGATCTGGACCAGATTCTCGCCATCGCGGGCACCCAGTGTGCCCGTCTTTCTTCAACTCTGCCCAAACAGGGCGATGCCCTGGCCTACAAGATCGAGCAGTCCCTGGCTTCCTTTGCCGGCAAAATCAGCGCCGAAGACGATCCGCCGAGATTCCTGTTCGTGCTGGAAAACACAGAGACCGGAGACATCGCGGGCACCGCCGGCATTGATGCCCGCGCCGGCAATGGCCAGCCCTTCTACAGTTACCGGCGGGATGCCCTGATCCATGCGTCCCACGAACTGGGTGTGTCGCGCCGGGTGGAGGTGTTGTACCCCTCCCATTCGCTGACCGATGTCTCCCTGCTTTGCTCATTCTCGATTCGCCCCGAACTGCAGGGAACCGAGGCGTTCGAGTTGCTGTCCCGGGCCCGGATTCTGTTCATTGCCAGCCACCGGGAATGGTTTACCGCGCGGATGGCGGTGGAAATCCAGGGCGTGCAGCTGGAGGATGGCAGTGTGCCCTTCTGGGACAGTCTTGGCCGGCATTTCTTTGATATGGATTTCGAGACGGCGGATCAGTATTCCGGCCAGCTGAGCAAGACCTTCATTGCCGAGCTCATGCCGCCCAATCCAATTTACGTCACGCTGCTGAGCGAAGCGGCCCAGAACGCGATGGGGCAGCCGCACCAGATAACCGTTCCCAACTTTGAGCTGCTTCAGAGGGAAGGGTTCCAGCCCGGCAGTTACCTGGACATTTTTGATGCCGGTCCGGTCCTTGAGGCGCGCACCGACAGCCTGAGAACACTGGTAACCAACCGCCCCACCGAACTTCATGGCACCAATGAGGATGTCGGCGAAACCTGTCTGATTGCGGCTGGCGAGCGGGAACAGTTCCGCTGCACCCTGACATCGGTGGCCGAGACACTGGACGACAAACTCAAGGTTCCGGTTGCCACCTGGAAGACACTGAACAGGACCGCGGGCGACCGGGTAAGGATTGCGCCGCTATGACAAGTTTTGGAATGGCAAAGCGCGCAGCCGGCGGGCCCAGGGAGGCGATAGCATGTTGGTAATTCGCCCGTTACAGGAAAACGATCTGGATGACCTTTACGCCATGGCCCAGAGTGCCGGGAAGGGGCTTACCACCTTGCCGGCGGATCGCGAGCTGCTGCAGAAGAAGATCAACCACGCCCGTGAAACCTTCAACCAGCGCATTGCGCCGGAAGCAGGGCTGTATCTGTTTGCCCTCGAGGATATCCAGCGCAAGAAGACGGTTGGAATCAGCGGCATCCAGGCCCGGGTTGGTCTGGATGAGGTGTTCTACAACTACCGCCTGAGCGTTACCGTGAATGCCTCTAAAGAGCTGGGTGTTCACGTGCGGACCCCCACGCTGCATCTCTCCAACGACATGACCGATACCAGCGAAATCTGCTCGCTGCTGTTGTCCGATGATTACAAGGGCGGGGGCAACGGGCTGCTGCTCTCCCGGTGCCGGTTCATGTATCTGGATGAATTCCGCAAGCATTTCTCGGAAAAAGTATTCGCGGAAATGCGCGGCGTGTCTGATGCGCAGGGTCGAAGCCCGTTGTGGGATGCGCTGGGAACCAAATTCTTCGATATGGAATTCAGCGAGGCTGACATGCTGTCTGGCCTGGGCAATAAATCCTTTATCGCCGAGCTGATGCCCAAGTATCCGATTTACCTGCCCATGCTGCCGGATTCTGCCCGGGCTGTGATTGGCCGGGTTCACGACAATACCGCGCCAGCGCTTCGCATGCTCCAGTCAGAGGGGTTCAACTTCAACGGGCTGGTGGACATTTTTGATGGTGGCCCTGTGGTTGAAGCCTTCGTTCACAATATCCGTACGGTACGGGAAGGCATGAACCGGCACGCCATGGTGACTCGCAAGCCAGTCAACCTGGATGTGCCTGCCGAAGAGCGGATAATGGTATCGAACCGCTCATTCCGGGATTTTCGGGTTACCACCCTGCCGATAGATTGCATCGGGCCGGATACCGTCAGCCTGCCGCCGGAAGTAGCCGAGGCGTTGCAGATTGAATCGGGTGATCCGGTTCGTCTTGCCCCCTTGAAAGACTCGGGGATGCTGACCAAACATAGTTATAGAAGCTCAGTACCGGGAGGTGCATCGAAATGGCAAAGCTGACAGGTGAACTGTTTATCGACGGGCTCTGGCTACAGGGCCATGGGCCGATATTCGAATCTGTCCAGCCGGTGACCGGTGAGACAATATGGGATGGCGAAAGCGCCAACCTGGAGGATGTTGATGCGGCCGTTCGTGAGGCCCGCAATGCGTTTCTGAAGTGGCAGCGCAAAAGCTTTGCCGAACGGCAGGCCGTTGTCGAAGCCTTTGGCGAGTTGCTTGAAGCTCACAAGGAAGAGTTGGCCCATCAGATTGGCCTGGAAACCGGCAAACCCCTGTGGGAATCCCGCACCGAAGTGGCGGCAATGATCGGCAAGATCGGCATTTCGGTGAAAGCCTACAACGATCGCACCGGCACATCCGAATCCGATGTTGCCGGTGGGCATGCCGTGCTCAGGCACCGGCCCCATGGCGTGGTAGCGGTGTTCGGCCCCTACAACTTCCCGGGACATCTACCGAATGGCCACATAGTGCCGGCTCTGCTGGCCGGCAACACGGTAGTGTTCAAACCGAGCGAGCTGACCCCCGGGGTCGCCGAGCTTACGGTGAAACTCTGGGAGAAAGCCGGCATTCCGGATGGAGTGATCAATCTGGTGCAGGGCGCCTCGGCTACTGGCAAATCTCTGGCCAGCCACCCCGGGATTGATGGCCTGTTCTTCACTGGCAGTTCAACTGTCGGGCACCTGCTGCACAAGCAGTTTGGCGGCCAGCCGGAGAAAATTCTGGCCCTGGAGATGGGCGGCAACAACCCGTTGATCGTGCAGGACGTGGCCGATGTGGATGGCGCAGTGCATCATGCCCTGCAGTCAGCATTCTTGTCGGCCGGCCAGCGCTGCACCTGCGCCCGTCGACTTCTGGTGCCCAAGGGCAAGAAGGGCGATGCCTTCCTGGATCGGCTGGTGGAAGTTTCCTCCCGGATCAAGGTGGGTGAGTTCGATGCCGATCCACAGCCGTTTATGGGCTCGGTGATTTCTGCCGAAGCCGCGGACAAACTCCTGGCTGCCCAAGCCAGCCTGCTGGAGAAGGGCGGTAAATCCCTGCTGGAAATGAAGTCCCTGAAACCGGGAACCGGTCTGCTATCGCCGGGTATCATTGATGCGACAGGGGTGGAAGTGACCGATGAAGAGTTCTTCGGGCCGTTGCTGACCGTCTATCGTTACAAGAGTTTTGATGACGCCCTGGAGCTGGCCAATGACACGCATTACGGGCTTTCAGCGGGCATCCTGACAGACGACCGGAAACTCTATGAGCGGCTGGTGGAAGAGGTTCGCGCAGGCATTGTGAACTGGAACCGGCCACTGACCGGCGCCAGCAGTGCCGCGCCCTTCGGTGGTGTTGGCGCCAGCGGTAATCATCGCCCGAGTGCCTACTATGCCGCCGACTACTGCGCCTGGCCGATGGCTTCTCTGGAGGCCGGCAAGAGTGAACTGCCAGACCCCCTGGCACCCGGCCTCAACTTCGATTAACGGGACCCAGTGCCATGGTGAAACACGCGGTAGAAGCAAACTTCGATGGCCTGGTTGGCCCCACCCACAATTACGCGGGGCTGTCCTGGGGCAATGTGGCTTCCAAGTCCAATGTCAGTTCCGTCTCCAAGCCAAAAGAGGCGGCACTGCAGGGCCTGGCCAAGATGAAGCGCCTGGCGGACCGGGGCTATGTGCAGGGTATTCTGCCGCCCCATGAACGCCCGCATATTCCGACGCTTCGGGCCCTGGGGTTTGAAGGGACAGACGCCCGTGTGCTGGAGCAGGCGGCCAAGTCCAGCCCGTCCATACTGGCGGCAGTCTCCTCTGCGTCGCCCATGTGGACAGCCAATGCGGCAACGGTATCGCCCAGTGCCGATACTTCAGATCATCGCGTGCACTTCACCCCGGCGAATTTGAGCGCCAAGTTCCATCGTTCCATCGAACACACGGTGACAGGGCGCTCCCTGAAAGCCATCTTTGCTGACGAGAGCTACTTCGCCCATCATCCGGCGCTGCCATCAGTGAGCCACTTCGGGGATGAGGGCGCCGCCAACCACACCCGTTTGTGCGCCGGATACGGCGAGCCCGGTGTGGAACTCTTTGTGTACGGCCAGATTGCCTTCAACGAGCAGGCGCCGGCACCGCATAAATACCCTGCGCGACAGACCCTTGAGGCATCCCAGGCAGTGGCGCGGCTGCATGGCCTCAAGGATCAGCACAGGGTCTTTGCCCAGCAGAACCCGGAAGCCATTGATGGCGGCGTTTTTCACAACGATGTGATTGCCGTCGGCAATGGCAATACCCTGTTCTACCACGACATGGCGTTTCTCAACGAAGAGCAGGTGCTGGCGGATATCCGGGAGCGCCTTACCGGCGCCGAGCTGGAAGCGGTTCGGGTCAGCAGTGCCGATGTGCCGCTGGAAGATGCGGTGGCCTCCTACGTGTTCAACAGCCAACTGCTGAATACACCGGACGGCATGTTGCTGGCTGTGCCCGGCGAGTGCCGGGAAGTAGCTTCCGTCAGCCGCTATCTGGATAGCCTTGTAAAGTCCGGCGGGCCGATTACCTCGGTAGAAGTGTTCGACGTCAAACAGTCCATGCGTAACGGCGGTGGCCCGGCCTGCCTGCGGTTGCGAGTGGTGTTGAATGACGATGAGCTCAGGGCTATCAACCGGGGCGTGCTGCTAACGGATGAACTCTATCAGCGCCTGACCACCTGGGTGGAAGCCCATTATCGGGATGAACTCAGCCAAGACGAGCTGGGCGACCCGATGTTGCTGGAAGAAGTTCGCAAAGCTCTGGATGAACTCACAGGGATCATGGGCCTCGGCTCCATCTACGATTTCCAGCTTTAGTGGCCTGCCGACTGTCAGGCTGAAATCGACGACGTCAGCATATCCATGGTGTGCCGGATCAACTGCTCGGCCGGAAACTCCGGGTTGCCTTCGCCCATTTCCGACTGGCAGAGCAGGATCACCCCATGCAGGGCGCCGCGCAGGTACAGGGCTGTCTGAACGGGGTTGTTAATCCGTTCCCGGTTCATGGTGCCGTCCTGAAGCCCCAGCTCGATAGCCCCCACCATCAGTTCCATCAGTTCCGATTTTGAGCACAGCATTTCCTCAGCCTGGCTTTCATCGGCCTCGGCCATGGCGGTGGATGCTTTGGTCAGTGCCGAGAAATAATCCGGTTCCTCCAGATAGAAGCGATAGTAGGATTCCCCCATTGCCCGTATCTGGGCCAGACCGTTGTCGGCGGTCTGCCTTGCCTCTTCGAATCGCCGGAATAGGGCGTGCCCCGCCCTGAGCATGATGCCCCGCTGTATTGCTGCCTTGTCCTTGAAGTAAACATACAGCAAGGCCCGGCTGAGACTGGCGGTGCGGGCGATGTCGTCCATGGACGTGCGCTCGTAGCCCTTTTCTGAGAACACCAGTTCGGCGGCATCCAGAATGGTGTCGTAACGGGCCTGTTTCTCTCGCTCGCGGCGGGTTTTCAGCGGTTCGCTCATTCAATCATCCGGTCAGTTGGCAACAGCAGGCATAGGATACCTGAATTCGAATCAAACCCGATTATTGACAAAATGTCAAAGAATGACATGATGTCTAAATCAACCATCGGGTTTCTCCAGGGACTGGACCCCGCCAACCACACGAGCATGGATGAAAGGAAGAGTCATGAAGCCACTTCGTATCCCCGTTGCCATCGTTTCGCTTGCGGTTTTCTCACTGTTTCTGTCGGGCTGTAAAGCCAGCGACGTAGCCCCGGAATCCGGGCCGCAGAAGGTTTCAGTGCGTGTGTCAGAAGTTACCGGCGGTGAAAGCCAGGATATGCCGCTACGGTTCTCGGGTATTGTTCGCGCCACTCAGCGCGCCACACTGACATTCCAGGTGAGCGGTAACCTGAAGGAGCGGGCGGTGGAGCTGGGTCAGACAGTGCAGGCCGGTGATGTCCTGGCCCGCGTCTACAATCCCGGCCTGGAGCCGGCCCGTGATTCGGCCCGGGCCCGGCTCGAAGAGTTGAGAACGCAGTATCAGCAGGCCCAGCGGGAGTGGGAGCGCTCCAGCCGATTGCATGAGCGTGGTGTAGTGTCGGAGCAGACCCTGGAGCAGCTTGCAGCGCGGAGGGATTCCCTGGATGCCAGCGTGGCAACGGCGCGGGCATCGCTGGCGGAGGCAACCCAGTTGCTCGAAGAAAGCACGTTGCGGGCTCCGTTTTCCGGCCGGGTAGAAGCCCTGCTGGTCGAGCGGGATGAATTCGTCGCTGCCGGTCAGCCGGTGATGCGGCTTTCCTCTCCGGAAGGGCGCGAGGTAGAGGTGAGGGTGCCAGCGTATCTGCTGGATCATGTGACGCTTGAGCAGACCTTGCCCGTGTGGTCGGTGCAGGATCGCAGCCAGCCGCCCCAAACCGGCTCGGTGGTCGAGATTGCCCAGGCCAGTGCTATTCGCGGCGAACTACACCCGGTTCTGGTGAGCCTGCCGGTTAACACCCTCGAGCCGGGCGAGCCGGTCGAAGTCGGTATCACGCCGGTACGCGAGTCCGCCCTCACGGTGCCCCTGCTTTCGGTGATTCGCAATGCCGAAGGCGTCAGTGTGTTCCGGGTTCGGGATGATGTGGCCAACAGGGTTACGGTAGAAGTCGACCGGGTTGTCGGCGAGCGGGTGGTGGTTACCTCCGGTGATCTGTCCCCGGGTGATCAGGTGGTGTATGCCGGTATGACGCGTTTGGCGGACGGTGATGCCGTGGAGGTGCGGTGATGACCCGCCGGCTACTGAACTGCCAGCGTCTGCTGGGCATGGTGGTTACCATGCTCTGCCTGCTTGGCATCGCCGCCTACAGCACCATGCCGCGCCAGGAAGATCCGTCGTTTCCCTATCGGGCGGGCCTGATCAGCATCAATTATCCGGGCGCCAGCGCCGAGGCTATCGAACGGCTGGTGCTTCGGCCCCTGGTGGATGAGCTGCGCCAGGTGGAAGAGGTGGACTTCACCCAGTCAACGGCTCGCACCGGCGTGGCCCTTGTCCGCCTGCGTCTGAACGATGATATTTATGACACCGACCCGGCCTGGGACCGGGTACGTCAGGCCATGGAACGGGCCAAACAGGACTTCCCGGACGATGTGGGAAGAATGGTACTTGATGATCGCCTGATTGATATCCCCGCCATTGTCTTGGCCGTGGGTGGTTCGCCTTCGGTCACCGAATTATCGGACGTCGCCGAACGGCTGAAGCAGAACCTTTCGGATTTGCCGGGAGTGTCCCGTATTGAGCTGGAAGGCGATGCCGACGAACAGATTACCCTGGCCCTGGACGATGCCGCGCTTTACCGCCTGGGCATATCCCCGGCGCGGGTGCTGGACACACTGGCACGGCGCAACCAGACCATCCCCGGCGGATTCGTGGTGGTTGATGGCCGCCGCCTCTCAGTGCTTCCCAACAGCGAATTTGCCGATATTGACGCGATTCGTGCCACGCCCATTGAATTGCCCGACGGCTCCCAGGTACCGCTGGCTGCAGCCGCGGATGTCTGGCGCGGGCCCGTGGAACCGAGGCAGCCGGAAACCTGGTACGACGGAGAACGGATGGTGCTGGTCTCCATCATCATGGAAGAAGGCACCACCGATGCGATCCGTTTCGGCGAGCGGGTGCGTGAACGCATGGACCAGATTCGGGGCGATTTTGAACCCTACGAGATCCGGGAGATGTTCTTCCAGCCAGATAAGGTGCAGGAACGACTCGATAACCTGGCCTGGAGCCTGGTGCTGTCGGTGCTGATTATCGTGGCGGTGGTCTTTACCGGCATGGGCATCCGGATGGGCCTGCTGGTGGCCTCGATCCTGCCCATGGTCGCCCTGATCAGTGTCGGGCTCTACGATCTTGGCGGCGGTGTGCTGCACCAGATTGCCGTAATCGGCATGGTGATCTCCCTGGGTATTCTGATCGACAATGCCATCGTGATCGTCGAAAACATCCAGGGCCATCTGGATGAGGGAATGCGCCGGCTGGACGCCCTGCGCAAGGCGGTCAGTGAACTGGCAGGCCCGCTGGGCGCCTCAACGGGCACCACGCTGGCGGCCTTTGCACCGCTGCTTCTGGCCAAGGGTGGTGCCGCGGACTTCACTCGTGGCGTGCCGGTCATGATCATGCTGACGCTGTCCGTCAGCTACCTGCTCGCTATCTCTGCCGTTCCCCTGCTGGCGGCCAGGTTCCTGAAGCCCCGCCGCACCGTCGGGCAGGGCCGGTTGATCGGCCTGGCTCGATTCCTTGGTGGCCTGGTGTCCCGGTACCCCGGCCGCCTGATTGCCGCCGGGGCCATACTGGTCGGAATCAGCCTGGCGATGACTCCGTTTATGGCCCAGCAGTTCTTTCCGAATGCCGATCGCCCGAGGGTGATTGTCGAGGTCTACATGCCCGAGGGCACCGATCAGGCTCGCACAGCAGAGGCGACCGAAAGCCTCGAGCGAATTATCCGGACACAGCCTGATGCCCTGGAGATTCACCGGTTCGTAGGCTTCACCGGACCTTCATTTTATTACAACCTTCAGCGTGCCCCCCAGGCCCCGAACCGGGCCCGGCTGGTAGTCACCACGCCCACACTGGAAGACACCACCGGCATGATTCGCTGGATCCGCGCCCATGTGAAAGAGCAGATGCCGGAACTGGATGTGACCGTGGGTATCCTTGGGCAGGGGCCACCCAGGGCCGCGCCGGTGGAAATTCGGGTTTACCACGCCGACGACGGCACCCGGATAGAAGCGGTGGAACGGATTTTCAGCATCCTGCGGGGCGTCGAGGGTACGGTTGATGTGCGCCATGATCTGGATATTGGCGTACCCAGCATTGCCATTAACGTCGACGATGCCACGGCGGCCCGATACGGCCTGACCCGCGCCGATGTCGCCCAGAGCCTCTATGGCCAGAGTTTTGGCGTGGTGGCTGAGCGCTATCGCCAGGAAGATGATCCCATTCCCCTGGTGCTGCGCTCCCGTGAAGGCACAGCCCTGTCGCTGTCGCGGTTGCTGTCGGTGAATATCTACAACGACCGTGGTGACGCCATACCGCTTTCGGCCGTGGCCACAGTGAATACTACCTGGGAGCCGGCAGCTCGATACCTGCGGGATGGTGTGAGAATGAACACCGTCACCGCAAATCTTGAAACCGGCTACAGCTTCAGCCAGGCGCTGGATGGGCTTTATGCAGGGCTTGAGAAAAACCCGTTACCACCGGGCACCCGCATGGCCATGGGCGGTGATGCTGAAGGCTCCGGTGAAGCCAATACCGCATTGCTCACCGCAGCCCCGATCGGGATGCTGTTGCTGCTGTTCTTCCTGCTGCTGCAGTTCAACTCCTTCCGCCGGGTCGGGATTATCCTGCTGACAGTGCCGCTGGCCACCGTAGGCATCTTCCCGGGGCTTGTGCTGTCCGGCTCACCCTTCGGTTTCCAGTCCCTGTTGGGCGTGATTGCCCTGGTTGGGATCGTGGTGAACAACGCCATCGTTCTGCTGGACGTGATGGACCGGGAACTGGAAAAAGGAAAAGACATCCGCGATGCCATGCGCAACGCGGTAGAGCAGCGCACCCGGCCGATCCTGCTGACCACCGCAACCACCGTGGCCGGCCTGCTGCCCCTGGCGTTCTCCAGCTCCACACTCTGGCCGCCCATGGCCTGGGCCATCATCTCCGGCCTGCTGGCCTCAACGGTGCTCACACTGCTGGTCATACCGGCTGTCTGTACCCAAGTGATCAAAGTCAGCGTCCCGGAACCTGAAAACGCGCCGGCCTGAACCGCTGAAATTGGGGTCAGATGAAATTTTCATCTGACCCCGTTCTTGGCCGGATTATCAGTCCAACTCTGTGGCCGATGGGCACCTCCGGATTGGGGAACACAATCGCCTCCGGCGAATGACCCACCCGGTAGCTGGTTTCATCATCCTCCCAGATGACCGTGCCGGGCTGGTACTCGGTGAAATTGGCGACATCGTCCGGAATATGGAACCGGAAGTTCTTCCCGGTGTTCAGAATCTCATGCACCACCTCGAATACCGTCAGGTGATCAAACGGCGGTTTACGATACGGAGCAGAAAGCCCCCGGAATCGCCGCCGCAATGCGTCTCGAATCCCCGAGAAACGTCCCAGATTATTCTGGCCAAACGGCCGCACCTTACCTAGCTCCACGGTAAAGCTCTCGGCTTTTAACAGTGACGAGGAAAACGACGAAAACGTCGTGCCCGCTTTATGCTGCAGCAGAAGCGTCTCCACCTCTGCCTCCAGCAGGAAATCACATTGGTCCAACGGAGCCCTGCGACCTTCAACAAACGGATACAACGCAAACCGCTCTCGATGGGATGGGCGAATGGCCGTGTGCAGATCGTAGTGAGAGAGCGCCTGAGGGTTCGCCATGGCAAACTGCCGGCAAGCCTCCTCAAGCTCCTGCGCCCGCTCAGCCTCGGCCAGCCCTTTATACTCGCTCCGCCCATGAGCGCCATCGAACAGCCGGTTAAGATTCACCTCCATAAATCGCTCCCCGGCCACCATCGCTGGCGGATTCCCGAGAATCAGCAGCACCGGACAGGCAAGCTCCCAATCGCCCTCGATCAGTTCGGAAACAAGCCCGTTCAGAACCTCAATAGGCGCGGTCTCGTTGCCATGAACACCCGCTGAAACAATGATTGCCTCCGCATTCGGATTGCTGCGGCCTGCAGGAGGCACAATGTCCAGAACGCCAACGGCCTTGCGGCTGATACGGGTGCCATCGGTGAGGAGGGTTTTGATTTCTGGAAGTGGAGCGTCTGCGTTGTCGAGAGTGTGGGAAAGCCAGTCTGAATGCGTTCCGAACAGGTTGTGTTTTGCCGACATAGAAGCCCCGAACCAGGTTTGGGGGCGGGCAGGGTATTGCCTCCCGGGAATGTCTGAAGCCATGGATGGCTTCAGTCAAGCGCACATGGATGTGCTCGTAGCGGTTCCCGGGAGGCAATACCCTGCCTGCCCGGGCACATAGGTAAAACGCACTGAAGTCAGCCGTTCACCGGCCGCTGATGCTTCAGCAGATGATTTTCGAGTTTGCGGAATGCGAACACCAGAATAAAGGTCAGCGCCATATAGCAAAGCGCCACAAAGATAAACGCATCAAACGGCGCATAAAACCGCGAGTAAATGTTACGGGCCGCCCCGGTCAGATCCACGATAGTCACCACACTGGCAATCGCACTCGCGTGCAGCATGAAAATAACCTCGTTGGAATAGGCCTGCACCGCCCGCCGCGCGGCACTTGGCAACACAATCCGCCGCATACGCATAAACCAGTTCATGCCGTAGGCCTTGGCTGCCTCAATCTCACCATTGGGCGTCGACACAATCGCACCGCGGATAATCTCCGTGGTATAGGCCGCCGTGTTCAGGGTGAACGCCAGCAGGGCCGGGTAGAAAGGCTCCCGGAAGATCTCCCACCAGAAGGTTTCCTGTATGCCCTCAATCTGGGCCAGCCCGTAATAAATGATGTAAAGCTGGATCAGCAACGGCGTGCCGCGGAACAGATAGGTGTAAAGCCACACCGGGCCGGACACGAACGGATTGCGAACCGTCCGGAGGATAGCCAGCGGGACCGCCACCAGCAAGCCGATAACCAGGGACAGGAACACCAGATGCAAGGTCGTGACCATGCCATCCCAGTATTCCATGATGGTCATGGCGGTAAAGATTTCGTTCTGGTTCAGCCACTCGGCAATGAAATCAGGCATCCGTCAACTCCCCTGAACCACGCCGACATTGGCTCGTTTGTCGAGCCACTTGATAAACAGTTCAGACCCCGCTGTGAGGGCCAGGTAAACAAACGCCACCGGAATGAAAAAGTGGAACGGCATGCGCTCCGCCTTGGCGGCTTCCTCGGCCACACGAACCATGTCCGTCAGGCCGATAATAGAAACCAGGGCGGTGGTCTTCAGCAGAACCTGCCAGTTGTTGCCCAGACCGGGCAGGGCGTGGCGCAGCATTTGTGGCAGCATGATTCTGCGGAAGGTATGAAAGCGGGTAAAACCATAGGCCCGGGCAGCCTCAATCTGGCCGGTTTCAACGGCCAGGAACGCGCCCCGGAAGGTTTCGGTCATGTAAGCGCCGAAAATCAGCCCGATCGTTACCACACCGGAGATGAACGGATCGAACTGAAAGAAAAAGTCGATTTCATAGGCTTCCCAGATGTAATCCGAGAGCATGTTCACTGCAACCTGGCCGCCATAGTAGAACAGCAGCATCATGACCAGGTCTGGCACGCCACGAATCAGGGTGGTGTAGGTGGTCGCGATACCTTTGGCAACCCGGCTTTGCGACAGTTTGGCAGACGCGCCAATCAATCCCAGGGCAACCGAGAGGGCAAGAGACAGGAAGGCCAGTTCAATGGTGACTATTGCCCCATCCATCAGGGCCGGGCCATAGCCTTTCAGATCAAGCATGGGAATGTCCGGTAAGCAGGGGTGGCCCCAACAGGCCACCCCTCGGCAGATTTACATCTTGATGTCGTAAGCGAAGTACTTCTGCATGATGGTGTCGTAGGTACCATCTTCCTTCAGGGTGCGAAGGGCAGCGTTTACTTCTTCTGCAAGCTCGGTATCGCGCTGGCGCATGGCAACACCCACGCCTTCGCCCAGCTTGACCGGCTCACCGACTTCCTTGAAGCCTTCCTTGGAGAGAACGGTCTGCTCGCCTACCGGGTAATCAACGAACACTACGTCCAGGCGCTGGCCTTCAAGATCCAGGACCATATCGTCGGCAGTGGTGTAACGCTTGATGGTAACAACGCCGCCCATGTTTTCGGTCACGTAGGTATCCATGGTGGTGCCGCGCTGAACGCCTACGGTCTTGCCTTTCATGGCGTCCATGTCAGTGACGTCGGTGTTGAAGCTCTCAGGGCCGAACCAGCCACCCGGGGTGTTGTAGTACGGCTCGGAGAACAGAACACGCTCTGCGCGCTCCGGTGTGATGGACATGGACGACATGATCAGATCGAATTTACGTGCCAGCAGGCCCGGGATCATGCCGTCCCATGCCTGGATCACGAATTCGCAGTTGGCGTTCATTTCTTCGCACATGGCTTCGGCCAGTTCCACTTCGAAACCGGTCAGTTCGCCATTCTCGTCCTTGTACTCAAACGGCTCGTAGGGCACGTCGAATGCAATGCGGAGATCCCGTTCCTGGGCTTGTGCTCCACCAGCAATCAGGGCGAGGGCGCAGCTTGCTGCAAAAATCATTTTTTTCATGTGTCACTTCTCCAGTGGTTTGCCTTTTGGGCTTTATTTTTGATGGAAGTTTTTGGTTCCAACATTTTATTTCTTCACCGGTTCAAGATAGCACCGAGTGTCAGAAGTTGGGAGTCAGGAACTGCTTCATGCGTTCCGAATCCGGGTGATCAAACACTTTTTCGGGGGTACCCTGTTCCTCGATCACGCCCTGATGCAAAAACAGGACCTGACTCGACACATCCCTTGCGAATGCCATTTCGTGGGTGACCACGATCATGGTGCGGCCTTCCTCGGCCAGGCTTTGCATTACCTTCAGTACTTCCCCCACCAGTTCAGGGTCCAGCGCCGACGTGGGTTCGTCAAACAGCATGACCTCCGGTTCCATGGCCAGGGCCCGGGCAATGGCCGCCCGCTGCTGCTGGCCACCGGACATCTGGGCCGGGTAGTAGTCCTTGCGCTCGTAGATGCCCACCTTGTTCAGATAGGCTTCGGCGCGTTCGATGGCTTCTTTCTTGGGAACCTTGAGCACGTGGATCGGAGCTTCGATGATGTTCTCCAGCACGGTCATATGGGACCAGAGATTGAAGCTCTGAAACACCATGGAAAGCTTGGCGCGAATCAGCTCAACCTGCTTGTTATCCGCCGGAATACGTTCGCCCTTGCGGTTGGTTGTGAACCTTATTGGGTCGCCGTGCACGATAATGTCGCCGGAGGTGGGTGTTTCCAGCAGGTTTATGCAACGCAGGAAGGTACTCTTGCCGGAGCCGGAGCTGCCGATCAGGGAAACCACGTCGCCTTTGCGGGTCTCCAGTGAAATACCTTTGAGCACTTCAAGCTGGTCAAAGGTCTTGTGAATGTCCCTGCAGATCAAAGGCGCTTGGTCCGCCATGGGTGACTCCTGGGGCTGTAATTCAAAGGCGCATGTTTTACGGACTGTGGATCCGGAAATCAATCCCTGGAAGAGAGCGTTTTACCGAATTTCACCGCCGTTCGCTGCATGACATTGTGGTCGAATGAGTGTTCAATGCAAGCTTTTTGCCATGCTCAGGTGCCGGCCCGGGAATATTCATTGGCCGCTTCCTGATTGACTGGCAGCCGGATCAGTGTGCCGCCCTCTTTTTCCATATCTCGCATGGCTTCGCTGACAAAGCGGACATGGGCCGTGGCGGCCTTCTGGGCGCTGGCCGGTTTTCCGGCAATCACGGCTTCATAAAGCTGCCGGTGCTGGCGGACGATTTTCTTGCGCATTTCTTCTCGCGGGTTCAGGTTGGCAACCGAGGCCTGAACGGTCAATAACATCATGTTTTTCAGACTGTTGAGCACATGCACCAGAACCGGGTTGTGGGAGGCCTCCACAATGGCAAGGTGAAAACCGTGGTCGAGCCGGGCATTGCTGAGCGGGTCCGTGTCCTCCAGGGCTCGGAATGCCTTGGTAATGCGATGTCGGTCCAAGCGTGTTGCCCGCTGTGCGGCCAGATAGGCAGCCTGGCCCTCCAGTTGCTCTCGCACTTCCAGAAGATCGAACAGCGTTCGCGGGTGCCCCTCGAAAAGATGCATCAACGGGCTCTGTTCCCCGAGTTCGTTGGCTCCGGGAACCATGCTCGCAACAAACGAGCCTTTGCCATGGCGGGTTTCGATCACGCCGCGCCCCTGGAGTTCATGGAGGGCTTCCCGAATGACCGCACGGGATACGCCCAGCCGCGTTGCCAACTGACGTTCGGACGGTATCTTTTGCTCCGGAGCGAGCCCACCGTCGAGGATGAGGCGCTCAAGCCGGTATGAGATTTCCTGGGAGATTGCCATTTGGCTGCCTGTTTACGCTCTCTGGTCTGACCAGTGATTGCTTTTGATTGTTGGTGTTTCCGTTGTCAGCTGATGTGCGTCCGAGCCCATTAAATATGGCCGATTCAGAGGATTTCGTCCATTTTTAATACTTCAAAAACTGGTCAGACCAGTGGACTCCGAACTGGACTAAACCCGGCGCGGCTACGAATATCATTCTAATGTCGGCCTTTGCCGGCGTTGCCATAGACGCTGATAACAACAAAGCCAACGGAGACGTTTCGATGAATTCGAAGAATAACATCCGAAATAGCTGTGACACTGGCGAGACCCCACCTCGCAGAAGTTTCCTCAAAACAATCGCCATGGGCGCCACTCTGGCCGGCGCAATGCTCATGGGTGCAGGTCAGGCCCAGGCTGCCACTACGTGGAAAATCCAGTCTACCTGGGACGCGGGCACGGTGGGCTACACGCTCTTCGAGGAGTGGTGTAAGAGTATTGAAGCCAAGTCTGGCGGAGAGCTGAAGTTCCAGTGCTTCCCGGCGAAGGCTGTCGCCGCCGATAACAATTCCCTGTTCGATTCGGTGCGCAGTGGTGTTCTTCAGGGCATGAATCCGTTCACCCTGTACTGGGCCGGCAAGATACCTGCTTCTGTCTTCCTGTCCTCCTATCCAGCCGGTCCTGATCAGCCTCATCAGTGGGACACCATGTTCTACTCCATGGGCATGCTGGAGAAGACCCGGGAAATCTACAAGAAGTTCGGCCTGTTCTACGTTGGCCCGATCCAGCACGACGCCAACATCATTCACTCCAAGCAGCCTGTTAACAGTCTTGCCGACCTCAAAGGCATGAAGATCCGTGTCCCGGGAGGCATGGTTGCCGAGGTGTTCCAGCAGTTTGGCGTGTCGACGGTCAGCCTGCCGGGCTCGGACATCTTCCCTGCTCTCGAGAAAGGCACCATTGATGCAGCGGACTTTGTAGGCCCTGCGGTTAACTATGAACTGGGCTTCTCCCAGGTTACCGACTACATCATTTTCGGGCCTCCAGGAGTCATGTCTATCTACCAGCCGGTGGATCTGATGGATCTGACCGTCAGCCTGCGTGCCTGGAACTCTATCTCACCGGAGCTTCAGCAGCTGGTTGAGGATGAGGTTCGGATCTACTCCCAGAAGCACTATCTGGCGATTCAGGCTCGCAACATCGAGGCGATGGAGAAGTTCAAGGCAGATGGCGACACGGTTACCCGTCTGAGCCAGGAAGACCTGGAAACCTGGCGTAAGGCCGCGATCCCCATCTGGTTCAACTGGGCCAACAAGAATGAGGACGCACGCGCCATCCTGGATATCCAGCTGAAGTACATGATGAACGACACGGTTGGTTACATTACCGAAGAAGACATCAAGGGCTTCTAAGTTCCAAAGCTCAAACAAAAAACGACAAACGAGGAAGGCAGGGTTAGCCGACTAAGGATTAGCCCTCCCTTCCTCGCTCTTTGATCTGGGTGGTAACAACATGTCTGATCTGAGTTCCTTTGGCTTTGTTTTGCCGCACTGGTTCTACTGGGGCTGGCTTGCGGTAATGCCATTGCTCATGATGGCTTGGGATAAGTGGAGCAGTAAGCACGGCGGAGATGACGCCGAGCCAGAGAAAACGGTTTCCGAGCTGCAGTCTGAAGAAGATGATCCTCTTGCACACTTTGAGTACGAGGGTAACTGGTTTACCAAAATCGTTGACTGGATGTGCGAGAAGTCAGGCCTTTTCGTTGCGTTCTGGACAATCAACGCAGTGCTTTTCTATTTCTTTGAAGTGGTTATGCGGTACATCTTCAATATGCCAACGATCTGGGTGCATGAGGCCAGCTTCCTGATCTTCGGCATGCAGTACATCCTTGCCGGTGCCTTTGCGCTGCTACACGGAGCGCATGTGCGGGTAGACGTCGTATACAACTTCCTGCCGGTTCGCGGGCGCGTGGGCATGGATATTTTTACGTCCATGTTTTTCTTCATATTTGCAGCCGTTCTGGCTACCACATCCTGGACCTTCTTCCAGGACTCTCTGATGATGCAAGAGACCACGGTCGAGACCTGGGGTATCCAGTATTACCCCGTGAAAGGCGTGATGTTTGTGGGCGCAATCCTGTTGCTGCTTGCCGGCTTTTCGAAGCTGCTTAAAGACATCGTACTGTTCATCCGTCTCGGTCAGGAGCGCACATCATGAGTACAACAACTGCAGCGCCCAGCAACGGCATGGCCGGGAAACTGGGTACATGGTTAATGATAATCGCCACCGTGGGTCTGGCGTTTGTCATCTGTGTTGAACTGATCAACATTCTGTTTTACGACCCATGGAGTGATGAGAAATTCCTTTTCAAACTCTCGGGTAGCCTGTCCGGTGTCGAAATCGGGCCGCTGACCTACCTGATGTTTGGATCTCTGGCTGTAGCCCTGATGATGGGCCTGCCGCTTGCCTTCGTCACCGGTGGCCTTGGGGTCATGTTCATCTACCTGGTGGGTGATGCCATGATGCTGAACATCGTCCCCGGCCGGATCTTTCCGCTGATGGCGAACCCGGATATCGCGGCCATTCCCCTGTTCATCTTCATGGCCTCGATGCTTGAGCGAGCGGGCCTGATCGAAGAGATGTTCAGCGTGGTTTACAAGTGGATGGGTGGCATCAGTGGCGGTCTTGCCGCTGCAACCATTGTCGCGTCTACGATTCTGGCTGCGATGGTGGGTGTTATCGGCGCTGCCGTTGTCACCATGGGCATCATCGCACTGCCGGCCATGTTGAAGCGTCATTACGATCACAAGATTGCCATCGGCTCCATCATGGCGGGTGGAACCCTGGGTATCCTCATTCCGCCGTCGATTCTGGCTATTCTTTACGCTGTTGTGGCACAACAGTCCGTGGGCGAGCTCTATCTGGGCTCTCTGTTACCCGGTCTGATGCTCTCCGGTCTTTACCTGACTTATGTTCTGGTGCGCAGCTGGCTGAATCCGAAGCTGGGCCCGCCGATTCCGGTGGAAGACCGGATCAGTCTGAAAGAAAAACTCAAGCTTCTGGGGAATCTGATCGCTCCCCTTGCGCTGGTTGGTCTGGTTCTGGGCCTGCTTTTCGGTGGTATTGCAACGCCGGTTGAAGCGGCCGGTATCGGCTCTTTCGGTGCCATTATCGTTGCGATGATGCACAAGAAGTTCTCGATCGCGGGTCTTCGAGAGGCGTCAGTGACCACGGCCAAGGCGTCAGCGATGGTTCTCTGGATCATGTTCGGGGCGTCGGTATTCGTCGGTTTCTACATCCTCCAGGGTGGCCAGCAGTTCGTAACGGACGCCATTCTGGGCACGGGTATGTCGGCATACGGTATCCTGCTCCTGCTGATGGTCCTGCTGGTGGTCCTGGGTATGTTCCTGGATTGGGTTGGTATCCTGCTGCTGGCAGTGCCCATTTTCATTCCGATCGTGAAAGCGCTGGAGTTCCCTGGCTTGTTCGGCTTCCCGCCGGTTGCAGGTGATGACGTGGTGCTCTGGTTCGGGGTGCTGTATCTGGTGAATATGCAGATGTCGTTCCTGAGTCCGCCGTTCGGTTACGCACTGTTTTACATCCGCGGCGTTTGTCCTCCGGAAATCTCCATGGGTACCATCTTCAAGTCGTCCCTGGTGTTCCTGGCGATTCAGGCATTCGGGCTGTTCATGTGTATCCTGATCCCCGGCATCGTAACCTGGCTGCCAGGGCTGGTTTACGGTTAATCAAATCAAGGAGTAATGCTTTATGTTGACGATCAAAAGACTGGACCTTGCCGAAGCGCGCATCCTCATTGAGGGCGCCGCGGAAAAGGCCCGCGAAATCGGCGTGCCCATGTGCATCGCTGTGGTGGACGAATCCGGCAACCTGGTGGCCTTCGAGCGCATGGACGGTGGCAAGATCACCAGTGTGACCATTGCCCAGGACAAGGCCTTCACGGCGGCCGCGGCCAAGAAAGCCACCCATGACTACAACAAGGTAAACGTGCCCGGCAGTCTTGCGTTCGGCATCCATACCGAAGTGGGCGGGCGCATCAGCTCGGTTGGTGGTGGCCTGCCGGTGATCGTCGACGGCGAAGTAGTGGGTGGTATCGGAATCAGTTCCGGTACCCCTCAGCAGGATATGGACTGTGCCCAGGCCGGTCTTGACCACTTTGAAACAAAACGCGGTTGATGACTGTCAGACAGACGTAACTCACACCCAGAGAGTGCTATGACTACCAAGCCGAAAGTCAGCAAAGCCGAGCTGGCGGAGCAGTTCCGGGCGTTTATCGACCCGGACTACGTCATCACCGATGACGAGACCATGAAGCCCTACGAATGCGACGGCATGTCGATGTATTGCGAAATGCCGTTGCTGGTAGTGCTGCCGGAGACTGTTGAACAGGTGCAGCGGGTAATGCGCATCTGCAACGAGAACGCAGTGCCGGTGGTTGCCCGTGGCGCCGGAACCGGGCTCAGTGCCGGTGCCATGCCCAACAAGGAGGGCGTGGTGCTGTCGCTGGCCAAGTTCAATCGCATCATCGACATTGATCCCCTGGCGCGAACGGCCAGGCTTCAGCCCGGCGTTCGCAACCTGGCCATCAGTGAAGAGGTGGCCCAGTTCGGCCTTTACTACGGCCCGGATCCTTCCTCCCAGATTGCCTGCACCATCGGCGGCAATGTGGCGGAGAACTCCGGCGGTGTGCACTGCCTCAAGTACGGTCTGACCGTTCACAACATCCTCAGCGTGGAAATGGTCACCGCCGAGGGTGATGTGGTGACCGTGGGCAGTGATGGCCTGGACAGCTGCGGCATGGACCTGCTGGCGCTGATGACCGGCTCGGAAGGCCTGCTGGGTGTGGTAACGGAAGTCAAAGTGAAACTGCTGCCGAAACCGGAAGTGGCCCAGGTTGTCATGGCCGGCTTTGATGACGTGCAGAAGGGCGGTGACGCCGTGGGCGGGATTATCTCCCACGGCATTATCCCTGGTGGCCTGGAAATGATGGACGGCCACGCCATCATCGCAGCGGATGACTTCGCGCAGGCCGGATACCCACGGGACGCCAAGGCCTTGTTGTTGTGTGAAGTGGACGGTACCGAGGAGGAAGTCCACGAGCATATCGCCGAGGCCGAGGAAGTGTTCCGCAAGCTTGGCGCCACGTCGGTCCGCACCTCTCAGAGCGAGGAAGAGCGCGCGCTGTTATGGAAAGGCCGTAAATCTGCCTTCCCGGCCGTGGGCCGGATTTCCCCGGATTACTACTGTATGGACGGCACCATTCCCCGCCGTCATATCGCCTACGTTCTCACCGAAATGGAGAAAATGTCCGAGGAGTTTGGCTTGCGTGTCGCCAACGTGTTCCATGCCGGTGACGGCAACCTGCATCCCCTGATCCTGTTTGATGCCAACGTGCCCGGTGAGTTCGAACGCACCGAGGCCTTTGGCTCACGCATTCTGGAAATGTGTGTGGAAGTGGGCGGTTGTATCACCGGTGAACACGGGGTGGGCGTGGAAAAAATCCGCCAGATGGCCGTGCAGTTCAACGATGAGGAGCTGCAGCAGTTCCACGATGTGAAAGCAGCCTTTGATCCCTCCGGAATTCTCAATCCGGGCAAGGGCGTTCCGGCCCTGAGGTTCTGCCAGGAATACCGCTCCCTTGAGCACAAACAACACACGCACGAGCATACGGAAGCCGCCCATGGCTGATATTTCCCAGCAACTGAAGGAGCAGGTGCTCCAGGCCCGGGACAGCGGGCACAAACTCAATATTGTCGGTGGTGGCACCAAGGCCTTCATGGGCCGGGAAGCCGACACTGATGCCGGAACCCTCAACGTGGGCGAGCACTCCGGCATTGTGGATTACCACCCGGTGGAGCTGGTACTGACCGTCCGCGCCGGCACGCCGCTGAGCGAGATCGAGGCCACACTGGCCGAGGAAGGCCAGTGCCTGCACTTCGAGCCACCGCATTTTGGTGCGGCCTCCACCATCGGTGGCACCCTGGCCTGCAATCTTTCCGGGCCGGGTCGCCCCTGGGCGGGCTCAGTACGGGATCAGGTACTGGGTATCCGGCTGCTCAACGGCAAGGGTGAACACCTTCGCTTCGGCGGTCAGGTCATGAAAAACGTGGCCGGCTATGACGTATCACGGCTCCAGGCCGGTGCCCTGGGAACCCTGGGGGTAATCACCGAAATCAGCATGAAAGTTATGCCAAAACCAGCGGCCTCGCTGACTCTGGTTCAGGAAATGGGCATGGACGAGGTGGTTCACTACATGAACAGCCGCGCCGCCGAGCCCAAGCCGATCACGGCCGCCTGCTGGGTGGACGGCAAGGTTTATCTGCGCCTGGCCGGTGCGAAATCCGGCGTGGAAGCCACGGCTGAAAAGTGGTCCGGCGAAGTGATGGAGCAGGGCGACGAGTTCTGGCAACAGGTGCAGGACATGCAGCACGAGTTTTTTGCCGGTAACGACGTACCGCTCTGGCGCTTCTCGGTCGGTTCGACGGCTACCACGCCGAAACTGGAAGGCAACTGGTTTATCGACTGGGCCGGTTCCCAGCGCTGGTTCCGTGGCGCCGGTGAGCTGAAGGATCTGGAACCTGCCGCCCGAGCGGCCGGTGGCCAGGTCAGCCTGTTCCGTGGTGGCGATCGCACCGGTGAGGTGATGCATCACCAGCCGGAGGCCCTGAAGGGCATTCAGCGCCGCATCAAGACTGCCTTTGATCCGGACAATATCTTCAATCCCGGACGTTTATACAGCTGGTTGTAATTATGCAAACGAATCTGGTTCAACAATTTGCCAACACCAAGGAAGGCCAGGAAGCCGAGTCCATCCTGCGGGCCTGTGTGCATTGTGGCTTCTGCACCGCAACCTGCCCGACGTATCAGGAGCTGAACGACGAGCGAGACGGCCCACGGGGCCGGATCTACCTGATGAAGATGTTCCTGGAAGGGGCGGAAGTCACCGAGAAAACCCGGGAGCACCTGGACCGCTGCCTGACTTGCCGCAGCTGCGAAACTACTTGCCCTTCCGGGGTTCAGTATGGCCGCCTGGTAGACATCAGCCGTGGTCTGATGGAAAAGGAGATGCCCAGGGAGCCGAAAGACAAGTGGCTGCGCTGGGGCCTGGCCCGGGTGATTCCGAACCGCCAGCTGTTCGGTTTACTGCTGCGCCTGGGGCAGATCTTCCGCCCGGTGTTGCCGGAAAAGCTGCGCACCAAGGTGCCGCCGAGAAAACAGGCCAGCCCATGGCCGGCGGCCAGCCACAGCCGGATTGTGCTGGCACTGGCAGGCTGCGTGCAGCCTTCGGCCACGCCGAACACCAATGCCGCCGCCGCCCGGGTTCTTGACCGTCTTGGAATTACCATGGTGGAAGCGCCCGAGGCCGGCTGCTGTGGCGCCGTGAACTACCATCTTTCCGAGCATGAGAAGGGCCTGGAAAGAATGCGCCAGAACATTGATGCCTGGTGGCCTGCGATCGAAGCGGGCGCGGAAGCGATTGTCATGACGGCTTCTGGCTGCGGTGCCATGGTGCAGGATTACGGTCATCTTCTGAAAGACGATCCGGTCTATGCCGCCAAGGCGCAGAAGGTGAGCGAGCTGTGCACGGATCTCGGCGCCTTCCTGCTGCAACAGGACCTGGAGAAACTCAAGGTTCGCCAGGATCCTGGCAAGGTGGCGTTCCATTGCCCCTGCACCTTGCAGCACGCCATGAAGCAGAATGGTGTGGTGGAACAGGTCCTGACCCGTGCCGGTGTCAATCTCGCGGCAACAAAGGACAAGCACCTCTGCTGTGGGTCCGCAGGCACCTATTCGGTGACCCAGCCGGAGATGAGCCAGAAGCTGCTTGGCAATAAGCTGAAGGCTTTGACCGTTGATAATCCGGAACGCATTGTAACCGCCAACATCGGTTGCCAAATGCACCTGGAGACCAAATCACCGGTGCCGGTTCAGCACTGGATCGAGCTGCTGGATTAGTAAAACTGAAATCGGGGTCGGATGAAGATTTCATCTGACCCCCTTCTCATCTGACCCCAAGTGCGCGGCTTTTTTCGCTATACTGCCCCACCAAGTTACCGAACCACAGGGAGTGGAACCGTATGCCAAGGATGCTGGCTGGTCTCGTTTTGTCTTTTTTTCTCGCTTCAGTGGCCAATGCCGAGGTCTACACCTGGATAGACAGCCGGGGCGTTGCACACTTCTCCGATTACCCGCCGGGCGAAATTCCCCATAAGCAGCTACAGGTACAGGCGCCTGTCACCGTGCCTATGTCTGAGAACCTCAAGCAAGGCAAGCGTGTTTCCGGAATCCGCGAAGACGTTGAAGGCCTGCTTGCCTCGGGCCGTCCGGGCGGCTCCGGAATATCCGCAAAAGAAAAGGCCGATGCCAGGCTTGAGAAAACCTGCGCAACCTACAGGAGTAAACTGGAGCGCATTCAGTCCAAGTTGCGGGCTGGCTATAGTAACGACCGGGGCAATACACTCAGGCAGCAACGCCGAACGCTCAGCCAGAAGCTGAGCCGTGAATGTATCCTGCGTTGATTCAGCCCAATATCAGGCGCGTTTGAAGCTGGCCAGGGCGACCGCAGCGGTGACGAACAGCCCACCAAACACCCGGTTCATCTGTTGCTGGCGGCGGGCGGTGGTCATAAAACGGAACAGCTGGCTGGCGAGCAGGGCGTAGCCCAGCATCACCAGGCAATCAACCAGGATCAGGGTGGCGCCCATGGTGATCAGCTGCGGGCCATGGGGTGCTCCGGCTACCAGAAACTGCGGGAACAGGGCCACCAGAAAGACCGTGGCCTTGGGGTTAGTCAGGTTCACGAACACCGCATTCCAGAACCTTTTGTGGCCGCTAACGGGTTGACGGTCATCGTCCATGGATTCCATCACCGGCTCGCGCCATTTGGAAATGCCCAGCCAGATCAGGTAGGCAACGCCCAGCCACTTGATGACCGACAGGGCGATGTTGGAGGAGGCAATGATGGCGCCCAGCCCGGCACCCACCAGCAGAATCTGGATGCCAAAACCAAGCTGCAGCCCCATGATGGCCGGCAGCGAACGGCGAACACCGTAACGCATGCCATTACTCATGGTATTGATCGCCCCGGCACCCGGGGAAACGCTGATCAGTACGGCCGCAACAAGGAAGGTCAGCCAGGCTGCAAGTGACATAGATTACGCTCCTGAAAAAGCCAAGAGATACACCGTATAGGCCACGAAGGCAAGCAGCAGGGCGCCGCCCTCAAGCCGGTTGATGCGCCCCGGGCCGCGGAAGCCATAGCACATTGCAAACAGAACCAGGGCGAGGGCAGCCATCACCGGGAAGTCACGGGTGAGCACTTCCGGCGCCACCGACATGGGTGCAATCAGTCCCGCAATGCCCACAACGGCCAGGGTGTTGAACAGGTTGGAGCCCAGAATATTGCCGAGGGCTAGGTCGTGCTCACCCTTGCGGGCCGCAATGATGGATGAGGCCAGTTCCGGGAGTGATGTTCCAATGGCCACTATGGTGAGGCCGATGACCAGATCGCTGATGCCGAACATGGTTGCCAGGTCAACGGCGCCCCATACCAGAATGCGGGAGCTCACGATTAGCAGCAGAAGACCGATCACCAGCCACAAGAGCGCCTTGCGCAATGGCATGGCATGGATTTCTTCCGTCATCTCTTGTGCCAGGGCGTCGCCGGGCTGCCGCATACCCTGGTAGATACTCCAGCCGATCAGCAACACAAAAACCAGCATCAGGCCAACTGCATCCATACGGCTCAGGTTACCGTCCCAAAGCTGCCAGCCGGCGAAGGCGGTTACCAGAATCAGAATGGGGAGCTCTTTGCGCATGACCTGTGAATGCACGGCTATCGGAGCCAGCAGTGCCGTGATGCCAAGAATCAGGGCTATGTTGGTGATATTCGAACCGTAAGCATTGCCCAGGGCCAGCCCCGGGTTGCCCTGGGACGCGGCAAGGGCAGAAACCGCCATCTCCGGCGCAGAGGTGCCGAAACCCACCACAACCATACCAATGAGTAGCGGCGGCATTCCGAAATGACTGGCTGTGGTGGCTGAGCCTTCCACAAATTGATTCGCGCTCCACACCAACAGAATCAGGCCCGCGATGATCGCCCCAATGGCCATCAGCATTTCAATCACTCCTTGTCGTCGTTGCCGTCTCGGCAGCGGAAGAATCGATGGTGCCACAGGTGTCTGCAATAAGTATAAATTCCGGGCATTACCCACCTCCGGGAGCTTCTGGATAGATTTTGATGCCTTGTCATCTACACTGAGTTGTAGCATTCGATGGATTGAATGGAGTTAATCGAAGTTTATAGCTCTCAAGGAGTCGCCCGGGTGTATGACTTGGGTCAATCATCCGGTTTGGGCATAGGTGTTATGTTGAAAATACATTCAATGCGAAGGGAGAGAGGACCATGGCAAAAGGGACTCCAAGCATCGTAGTCGCTTGTGACGGATCAGAGCATTCGTCGCACGCAGCGAAAATGGCAGCTGAGCTTGCTAAAGCTACCGGCCAACCACTTAAACTGCTCGCTGTATTCCCGGGCACCAGGGTCGAGAGACTGATCGTGAGTGGTGTCTTGCAGAGCGACATTGATGAAGAAGCCAACGAGTACGGGCGCAAGGCATTTGATGCCGCAAAACAGGCTGTAAGCGGACTTGTCGAGCCTGCTGGAGAAGTTCTGCTGAAGGGGGATCCCGCCAAGGAAATCGTCGAATATCTCGACGAAAATCCGGGCGCCCACCTGTTTCTGGGGCGGCGCGGCGACTCAATGCTGAGAAGCCTCACTCTTGGTAGCGTCAGTGAAAAGGTCGTCAGGCACGCCCACCGGCCGGTGACGGTTATAAGTGAGTGAACGGCAAAGCCCGCATCAAGCGGGCTTTTTATTTGACCATCGCTCCCTCCATGATTCGCCACAATTCATGCGAAAAACAACCGAGATAGCTCCGGGTCCACGCCTTTATGCTGACTGAGTGACTTCAACGAAACGGGGTGGCTATGAAGACTACAGAGCTGATCGAGAAATGGCTTGATAAGTGTGACCTGGCGAGACTGGCTCAGGAGCGCTACGAAGAGGATCCGAGCCCCACCAATTACACGGAACTGAAAAGAGCCATGTGTGAACGACGACTGATGGAAGAGCGCATTGATCCCGGGGCTGCTCTCCAGACACCGAAAAGCCCTTATAGACTGTGTCCCGGCGGCCGACAGTTACGACTGTGACAACCACTTTTCCATCGTCTACCTCATACACCAGGCGAAAGCCTTGCGATCTGAGTTTGATCTTGTAGAAGTCCGAAGATCCCTTTAACTGGTGTTTTGGAATCCTGGGATTCTCCAGACACTACTTCAAATAAACCAAAAAGGTTTCAAAGTAAGGGCTTGTAGAACTCCTGGGGCCCTCGGATATCCAGCTCACTATACTGTATGCTCACGTTTCATCAGGGCACCTGGTGGACGTTATAGGAAAAGCGCCGATACTCATTAACGAATCAATAGCATGGATGTCTGAATGAAGGATCTAGATCAGCATAAGAAGATTGCGGTACTGATTGATGCGGATAATGCTCAGCTCTCAAAACTTCCGCTCATCCTCGAGGAACTGTCGTCTCACGGTCACGTTGTCACCAAGCGCGCGTACGGCGACTGGTCCATCGATTCGTTAAAGAACTGGAAGACCGTGCTGAATGAGCTGGCAATCCAGCCGGTCCAGCAATTTGCCTACACCAAGGGTAAGAATTCCACTGACGCCTCAATGATTATTGACGCGATGGACCTGCTCTACTCAGAGAAGTTTGACGCGTTCGCACTTGTTTCCAGTGACAGTGACTTTACCAAACTTGCCTCTCGACTTCGTGAAGATGAGATCTACGTATTTGGTTTTGGTGAACACAAGACGCCGACCTCATTCCGGAATGCCTGTGACGATTTCCTTCTTACTGAGAACCTTGCTGTCGATGAGGTTGAGGATGCGTCCGGAAAGCCCAGTTCTGCTAAGCCTGAGAAGCCAGCCAAGCCGTCAAAACAACAAGAAGAAGTTCCTGAGATCGTGAGGCTGCTGAGGCGTGCATACGATCATGTCCAGGATGATCAGGGATGGGCTCATCTGGGTGGTGCTGCATCTTTCCTGAAACGAGCAAAATCTGATTTTGACCCTCGGACTTATGGCGCCAAAAAGTTCTCAGACTTGTTTGCGGATTTGGGTGACTACTTTGAGCTGAGGAAGCAATCTGCGACTTCTGGAATCAAAGCCTATCGCCCAATTAGAGAGGGAAAGAAATAAGCATGGATGCTAGTAGGTGGCCACCAGAAACAACAAAACCCGCACAAGGCGGGTTTTGTCTGAATTCTTAATGGTGCCCGGAGGCGGAATCGAACCACCGACACGGGGATTTTCAATCCTTGCGGCACCTGCTCAATAAACCACATGGCTGCACAATCAGGCAGTTACTGAAGTTCAGGCCCACACACCACCACTGAAAAGCGCAATTAGGTGGACACTCTGAGGACATCCATCTTGTTGTAACACTCCAAAAAGTCACGGAAAGCTTCTTAATCGTTTTTCAGGCCGAGTGGGTAAAAAGGAAGAGCTTTGGTAGGGCTGAGGAGCGGCTCATCGGGCTGTCTTTTGTGGAACAAAGATAGAGCTAAATATCGCGTTCAATTCTCTCAGAGATAGATGTATTCCGCTCGCTAACACGACCCTTTGCATGCTTTATGATGCAAGTTGTGTGTCGAGATAATAAACACTTTCCAGGGGCAGCTCTGCTTTGAGGATGTAGATAGATGAGTAAATTATAGATTTTCGATAAGAACTATTTGGCTGGCTTGTTTTATGCAAAAAAATCCCTTGATGCTCGCGATTGGGCAGAAATAGGGAGAGCGACATGAAACAGCATGACATGAAAAAGAAAGGAAGTCTGAATCTGGCTAAAAGTATCGTTCTAGGTGGTAGCTTGATGGTGGCCTTTACAGGTGCAGCTAATGCGGGGGCCATTCTTAGCGCTGTTGGTGGAACCATTAACAGTAGTGGCCCCGGGTTTGGTTCCCTTCAGGATACGTTTGATCAGTCGGGACTTCTGAGTGGTTATACCAGTGGTGTAACGGATTTCGACACATACATAGGCACAAACCCATTACATACATCCACCTTCGCCAGCAATGAGTGGTTTAGTAACTCAGGCTCCAATACGGCGAGCGTAACCTATGACTTGGGGGCTGTTTACAGCATAGATGCATTGGCGCTCTGGAATGAAGAGGCTGCAGGGATTGGTCTACTGGATCTTTATGGTTCCTCGGACGGTGTAAACTTTTCGCTGCTCTCAGGGGGGCTGACTCCGACCGATCATCCCACTCATCCATACGACTATAGTGCTGATGTTTTCGGCATCGGGGCTGCGCTCCTCCAGTATGTCAGACTGGATATGAGTCGATGCCCGCAGCAACCCGGTGATTTCGATTCCTGTGCAATAGGTGAGGTGGCATTCCGTCAGGCTACACAAGTTCCAGAGCCCGGAACGTTAGCTTTACTGGCGCTTGGCCTCGGCGGACTGGTGACCGTTAGGCGACGTAAAGATAAGGAGCAATAGTCTATTTGCAACTATACCTGTAAAGAGAGTCCCTTGAATGGGGCTCTCTCTTAGCTGATATTTCGAATCTGCGGGAATTGAGCCTGATGCCGCAAACTTTCAAGGCGCCACACAAAAGCACAAGGTCTGGATGCTTCGTTGGCACCTTTCCCAGCCGCCTTTCTAACGGGTCCAGTTCTCAATTGCCACGCCTGGGTAACGGGTAAAGTCATCCTCGTTGTTGGTAACCAGAACCGCGCCCAGAGCGACCGCATGACTCGCTATCAGTTTGTCCAGTGCGTCCTTGCGGCGTTGATCCTGGGGAATGCCGGCCCTCAGACGGCCATAGGCAATCGCTGCATCGTCATCGAAAGGTGCAACTACCAGATCTGCCCGTAGGCGCTCCAAGGCCTTCTTGTTCTGCTCCCGGTTCTCTGGCTTGCATTCAATACCATACTGTAGCTCTGCCAAGGTAATGGCAGAGATAGCTACATCGCCATAGAAGCACTGTTCAAACCGCTCTTTTGCCCCTGGAACTTCATGCTTCATAAGGTAAATACAGATATTCGTGTCCAGCAGGTACTTCATAGCCCATCACGCTCCTGGTCTTCCTCGCCTTCCCGATCTTCCATGAAATCAGCTGAAAAGCCGTGGAACTTGTCGGCGAGCCCAGTCAACCGACGTGCTGGCCGAATACGGATTTCGTCGCCGACACGTTCGACCGTTAGTTCTACATCGGTGCGGTCGTAGGCCATATCTGCTGGAATGCGCACAGCCCAGGAGTTGCCGGACTTGAAGATTCTTGTGGTTGCCATGTTGCCACCTCTGCGATTATCTTTACCAATGTATATACAGTATATACAAACTGTTTGGAAGTGTGAACTGCCTAATGAGGTAGGAGAGCCATTAGGGACTCAATTTAGCAGGGGATTATGAGAGCCTTGGGGCGGGTTTTCGTAGTACCACAGAAAACCACAATAGTCAGAAAAACAGACAGTTATCGAAGTTCAGATCCACAGACCACCACACAAAACCGCTTCCCTGTTGTCACTTCGTTGACACACCAATGCCGTTGAATAGTGATCTGTCGGCGTATATACTTTGTATATACAAAAGGCTTGAGGAATACGATGGCGCTGAAATGTTCATCTGCGGTGAAGCAGAAACTGGCCGAAAAGCACGGTGTCAGCCTGGAAGAGGTTCAGCAGTGTTTTGCGAACCGTGAAGGTGGCCTACTGGAAGATACCAGGGAGGACCATAAGACAGATCCTCCTACCCAGTGGTTCATTGCAGAAACTGACTACGGTCGCCGCCTGAAGGTGGTTTTCATCCTCAAGAATGGCGACATACTGCTGAAAACTTCCTATGGTCCGAACCCAAAAGAAGAAGCTATCTATACCAAGTACGCATTTTAATTGAGACAAGTCGCAGAGAAAGAAACATGAGAACGACAGCGACGGGGAGCACGCATCATGGGAAAGAAAATTGTAGGTACCCCGGAAGCCTGGGATGACGGTTCCCTGGGCCGGGAAGAAGAGTTCGTTCGCGTTTCAAAGAACGTAGATGACGCCGCATTGAACGAAGCCGCGGGGCTGCAGCCGATTTCTATTCGACTGCAGAAGTCATTGATTGAAGACTTCAAGATGATCGCGGAGATCAACGGTATCGGTTATCAGCCTCTGATTCGCCAGGTGCTTAAGCGCTTTGCCGATTCAGAAAAACGACGCATCTTGCGTGAGAAATCGGCTGATATGCGGTCCCTGGACGACGACGAGCACCATGATCCTGATAACGGCGAAGGGAAAAGGGCCTACGGTTAATCTTGCCGAGCTTTGAAATAGGTTGTCCTTTCGCGCCTTTGAGTTAACCCCTCAGAGGCGCCAATGGGAATGCGGTAATTGAACCCGATGCTGCTACTTTATTTTTATTGTTTTTTTCTCGAGTTTTTTATTATCTGAGAGATATTGAATAGATAGTCAAAGGATATTTCAGGTGGGCTGCTTACCCTTATCCGAGTTGGCCCTGGTCTTGATTTCCAATCTTGCTTTATTTGGGGATATTTCTTCGATTGGATTCCGCCATCTTTTAAGCGGAAAAATTCGTTTAGTTGTATATAAAGGGCCTCAAAGTTAGTCCATTTCGTGTTTTTCATATTCCCTCTAATGAAAGATGCAACCTGGTCATACGAGTAACTTTTTTTGCTTAAGTTTGTGCAAAAATCAGCAATGGTATTTATTGAATGTTTGCTTGGGCAGGGGCTCAATACTGGCTTTTTGAATCTTTGCTCTTCTGGCATTGAGAAATGCTCTTTGTAAATTCGCTCCTTTGTCTGGGCGTATGAAAATAGTATATCTTCTAACTCAATTTCCCCAAGATAGCCAAGCTCAGATATCCTGTTAAAATCGGCTACAAATTCCTCCATTAATTCATCGCTGTAGATGGAGTTTCCAGCGATGTGCTCAATCATAAAAAGAACGTAATCATCATCTTCTATATTCCATGTATTGGAGGAGTAGGCAATTATATAAGGTAAAAATATATCTAGGTGGACAAAGTATGAGAGCTTCTTCCTGCTTAAGTAGTGCCGGAACAGTTCCCGAAATTCTTGAAGCTCAGTTTTTATTCTCGAGCAAACTGCTACGCTTTCTATTGATAATAGTTGGCGGTTGGCTGCCGATATTTTTTGTGCACAAAGGTCCCATTTCTTTATCGTGTTTTCTGGATCCTCTCCTGAAAAACTCATCGGCTCGATGCCATAAAGTATTTCTAGCGCAGAGTTTGCCAAGTCCATGAATTGATTGAAGTGTTCGTAATCATTTTCTTTTTGTTTTTGCTTTTCATTTTGGCGATAAGACAGAATAGCGGCTATTCCAAGAAATCCTGTTAATATAACTAAAGACCAATCTGAAACTGATGAGGAAGCCAAATCTTTTGTAACTATAAAAGGTAAGCAGAAAAATATAACTGCTATAAAAAGAACAATATACAAGATATGGATTGTTTCGTTTTCAGCATCTTTCTTCGCATTTTCCCATAAGTCGTTCGACTTTGGTGGAAGCAAGTATGACTCCGGGCTGACGTCCGGATCGGGTCTATTCGTTGCTCTATACACATCATACGCGGTGTTAGGAGTAATTAATCCTCCTGAGACTCTAACTATTCTATCCGAAGCCATTGTTTTTCCATGTAATTAGGATTTCCTTTTTGTCTCTCAAGCACTAACGGAGTCAAGATAAAAAGCTCCAGCCTGAAGCCGCCACCACACACTACGACGGCCAGCCCTTTTGTTCTTGTCGTTCCCCTCGTCGGTCTCCATACCAGGAACTGGCGATTCTTGCCGCCAGGCTGAAACCTATCCTGCTTTCAGGCTGTTTTCTCTCCTAGCGATTTCTGTTTGCGGATCAATCTGGCCGCATGACTCGTCAGTTTTGTCAGTCATGAGCCATAGCGTGTACTTCGGCCACTTTCTGCAGATCTCTTCCAAGAGATCTCCTTTCGGCACTTGCCCAGTCTGCTCGATCCGGGTGAGCGTGCCTTTGTTCACACCCAAAAGATCACAGAACTCCTGACGCCCTGACGTCTCCGCCTCTCTTATTGCTCTAATTTTTCTGGCTAAGTCCATTGACAGTACACAAAAATGAATATACCTTTAGATATGTATACACAAAAACGTGTATACCCGAATATGGGT
The DNA here is from genome assembly GCF_002933275.1 of Marinobacter maroccanus. Classification (GTDB taxonomy): domain Bacteria; phylum Pseudomonadota; class Gammaproteobacteria; order Pseudomonadales; family Oleiphilaceae; genus Marinobacter; species Marinobacter maroccanus. Next base: position 979 of record NZ_PSSX01000024.1, on the reverse strand, counting down.
GCACCCATTAATGCGCACCAAACAGTGAAAATCAGTGTAGCAGAGTGCAAAACAGTGGACGAGCAAAAGCAAATCATTCTGATCGCAACCCCCGTCATGACCCAGGACCGTTACGCCCAGCTCACGGGCTTAACGGAAGGGCAGGTCAGGGGCCAGATCGAAAAAGGACATCTGCCTTCACTCAAAATCGGCCGGGTGCGCATGGTCAACATTGCCGCCCTGTCTCAGCAGGCCCTGGACCAGGAGGACTGGCAATGAAGCCCCTGAATCGAGTCGGCAGAAAAGCCCAGACCATCATCCGTGTGGCTAACGAGAAGGGCCGCACCCTTTCTTGCACCTTCTACTTCTTCAACGGTTCCGAATTCGTCGCGTCCTCTGACCGCCTGGGCCCGGCTCGAATGGTCAGACCTGGAACCGTTGCGGTCAGCAAATCAGGCCGCCAGTGGTTGGCCGTTGGCGGTGATCACACCAACGGTGCAGCCGGCTGGCGCTTCGTGTCTTCCCAGGTCGATCAACCCCCGGTTGGTGGCGACGTCGTCCGGTTCATCGACAACCCCAGGGCCCTGAAGATCCGCGCCAACCTCGATGCCTACCTGAACTACTACCAGAGCGTGAAAGGTGTTCTTCCTCGCTCTGTGGTACTGCGTCGCGAACAACTGAAAGCCTGCGGGGCATCCCCAGGACAGTTCTATAAAGGTGTCTGCCTGGAGGCCTACGCATGAGATACCACCGCCACGACATCAGCAAAGCCATCAACGCGGCCAGTTTTGCCTTCCAGGGCCCTCGTCCGTCCTCTGCGCTCACTGCCCAGGTCCTGGAAGGCCTTTTTGACAATCTCCTGCACCAGTTAAGCCACCTGCAGGAAGTCCGCACCGACTACCCGTGCGACTACATGGCCCGCTGCAAAGCCGGCTTCACCGACGCCCTGATCCACGAACTGGAAGCCAGCGGCCATCACAGCCCGGCCTTTGACCGCCTT
>NZ_PSSX01000023.1 GCF_002933275.1 Marinobacter maroccanus | reverse complement strand
ACTGCGTTATCTCGCGTATTGGCAATCCGGTCGGGACTATTGGGCTAGATCTGTCGCCAACTGAATTTAATGCGCCCAAACGCAACGAACCCCGGAAAAAACCGGGGTTCGTCAGCAATCTGAGGGAAGCCGCAGCTTCCCTTTTTCAGTTTCAGCTCTGAAGTCTTACTTTTCCAGATACTGCAGCTTGTTCGGCTTTCCATCCCACTCTTCGGCGTCGGGCAGCGGGTCTTTCTTTTCGGTGATGTTCGGCCATTTTGCGGCCAGGTCGGCATTCAGCTCCACAAACTGGACCTGGTCGGCAGGCAGCTCGTCTTCCGAGAAAATGGCTTCGGCCGGGCACTCTGGCTCGCACAGGGCGCAGTCGATACATTCGTCCGGGTCGATTACCAGAAAGTTCGGTCCTTCGTAGAAGCAGTCTACCGGACAGACTTCCACGCAGTCTGTGTATTTACACTTGATGCAGTTATCAGTAACGATAAACGCCATAGTCAGATCCCTGGTCCAGTGGTGGTCAGTCTCATCAGGAGCGCCGTCGGGCGCCGCCGTTATATTTTAGTGCGCGATATTGTAGGGAGCGACCCGCACAGCCGCAAGCGTTGGGCTGCTATAACCTTATTACACAGATCAATTTTCCGCTATTTCTTCATCAGCGCCTTCAGTTCGTAAAGCTGGTTCATGGCATCCCGGGGAGTCAGCCGATCCAGATCCATCTCTTTCAGGGCTTCTTCCACGGCGCTGGGTTCAAGGCTCGCGAACATATCGCCCTGGTAGACGGGTTCATTAACCTGAGTGGCCGGTTTGGCCCGTGGCGTATCAATGCTCTGTCCACCAGTCGGAGCTGCCGGTGCCGCTGGTGAGGCACTTCCTTCCAGATGGGACAGTTGGGTTTTGGCGTTACGGATTACATCCTGGGGCACGCCTGCCAGCTTGGCCACCTGAAGCCCGTAGCTCTGGCTCGCCGGGCCATCGTGGACGTTATGCAGGAATACGATGCTGTCATCGTGTTCGGTGGCTGTCAGATGCACGTTGACGGCATGCTGCAACTCATCGGCCAGTTGGGTGAGCTCGAAATAGTGGGTGGCAAACAGGGTGTAGCAACGGATTTCCCGGGCCAGGTGCTCGGCGGTGGCCCAGGCCAGTGACAAGCCATCAAAGGTGCTGGTGCCCCGGCCCACCTCGTCCATCAGCACCAGGCTGTGCTCGGTGGCGTTGTGCAGAATGTTGGCGGTTTCGGTCATTTCCACCATGAAGGTGGACCGGCCGCCGGCGATGTCGTCGGAGGAGCCCATCCGGGTGAAAATCCGGTCCACGGGGCCGATCACAGCCCGGTTGGCTGGCACAAAACTGCCGGTGTAGGCCAGCAGGGCGATCAGTGCGGCCTGGCGCATGTAGGTGGATTTACCGCCCATGTTCGGGCCGGTGATGACCAGCATGCGGCGCTGGGTATCCATCAACAGATCGTTGGGTACGAAAGGCTCGTCCAGCAATTGTTCAACTACAGGGTGGCGGCCTTCTTCTATATCGAAACCGGGGGATTCGCTGAATTCCGGCGCTGAAAAGCGCAGGGAGGTGGCGCGCTCGGCAAAATTGCTCAGTACGTCCAGCTCGGCCAGAGCCTGGGCGGCATCCTGCAATGGTGCCAATTGCCCAGCCACGGTTTCCAGGACCTCATCGTACAGGCCTTTCTCACGGGCAAGCGCCCGGCTCTTGGCGCTGAGGGCCTTGTCTTCAAATTCTTTCAATTCCGGGGTAATGAAGCGCTCGGCATTCTTCAGGGTCTGTCGGCGAATGTAATCCACCGGCGCCTGGTCCGACTGGGCGCGGCTGATTTCGATGTAATAGCCGTGGACCCGGTTGTAACCCACCTTCAGGGTGCTGATGCCGGTGCGGTCACGCTCCCGGGTTTCCACGTCCAGCAGGTACTGGCCGGCGTTCTCGCTGATGTTGCGCAGCTCGTCCAGTTCTTCGTCGAAGCCTTCCCGGATAACCCCGCCCTCACGGATCACCACTGGAGGATTGTCGATGATGGAGCGCTCCAGCAGATCCGCCAGTTCCGGGTATTCACCAATGATGGTCGCCAGCTTGACGACATGGTGGGAGTTAACCGGTTTCAGGGTTTCCTGCAGATCTGGCAGTGCCTGGAAGGCATCCCGAAGCCTTGCCAGGTCTCGAGGGCGCGCTGACCGAAGGGCGACACGGGCCAGTACCCGTTCAATGTCGCCCACGGTTTTCAACAGATCGTGCACAGGCTCGTAGTGAAACCCGTCCAGCAGCGCCGAAACGGCCTGCTGGCGCTGACGGACGATGTCCACGTCCCGCAGCGGGCGGTTCAGCCAGCGCCGAAGCTCTCGTCCGCCCATGGAGGTAGCGGTACGGTCCATCACCCAGGCCAGGGTGTACTGGTGGCCGCCCATCAGGTTGGTGTCGATCTCCAGATTGCGGCGGCTGGCGGCGTCCAGAATGACCGCTTCATCACGCCGTTCACGGGTCAGCTTGCGAATATGGGGCAGGGCGGTGCGCTGGGTTTCCTTGGCGTACTGCAGCAGACAGCCGGCGGCACAGACCGCCAGGTTCAGGTCTTCGCAGCCGAATCCGGTCAGGTCTCGCACCTGCAGCTGCTGGGTGATCACCCGTCGGGCGGTATCGGATTCAAACAGCCAGGGGCCCTGGCGCCGAATTCCGGTAAAACCTTCCAGAATTTCCTCGTAGGGAAAATCCTCGCTGATCAGAATTTCCGCCGGGCGAAGCCGCTGAAGTTCGCCCTGCAGTGCCTCCAGGTTCTCAAGTTCTGAAACGGCAAAACGGCCGCTGGAGATGTCGAGCGAGGCAAAACCGAACTGTTCCCGTTGGTTATAGATGGCAACCAGCAGGTTGTCGCGGCGATCCTCAAGGTAGGCGTCGTCGCTCAGGGTGCCAGGTGTAACGATCCTTACCACCTGTCGGTCAACCGGTCCCTTGCTGGTAGCCGGGTCACCAATCTGCTCGCAAATGGCGATGGATTGACCTGCCCGAACCAGCCGGGCAATGTAGCCCTCAGAAGAATGGTAGGGGATGCCCGCCATGGGGATCGGGTTGCCTCCGGACTGGCCCCGGGCGGTGAGGGTGATGTCCATCAGCTCCGCCGCTTTCTTGGCGTCTTCGTAGAACAGCTCGTAAAAATCCCCCATGCGGTAGAACACCAGTTCGTTGGGGTGCTGGCCCTTGATCTTCAGGTACTGCTGCATCATTGGGGTGTGCTTGGAAAGATCGGTCTGAGCTGCTGACATGAACGGGTCCGGGTAGCCTTGCTTTGGATGAAGGCGTGAATTGTAAGAAAATAACCGCCGCGATGAAATGAAGGAGGTCATTATGCTGGCCAGCGATCAGGAATTGGAAGAGGCAGGCAATCGCCTTGGTGAACGACTGCTGAGAACCGGCCGCACTGTCGCTACGGCGGAGAGTTGCACCGGCGGCTGGGTTGCCAAGGTTCTGACCGATAGGGCCGGGTCCTCGGCCTATGTGCTTGGCGGGCTGGTAACCTACAGCAATGAAGCCAAGCAGGGGCTGCTGGGCGTGACCCGGAAATCGCTGGAGGAATACGGTGCGGTCAGCGAGCCGGTGGTGCGGGAAATGGTGGCCGGGGCCCTGGTGGCAACGGGTGCTGACGTTGCCGTGGCCATCAGCGGTGTAGCCGGGCCCGGCGGTGGCAGCGAGGACAAGCCTGTGGGTACCGTCTGGTTTGCCTGGGGCAGCAGTCCGGCCTCTACCGTGGCAGTGGTGAAGCACTTTGAGGGCGATCGTGATCAGGTCCGCCGGCAAGCCGTTCTCTTTGCTCTTCAAGGGGTTAACGATTTTGTGGGCGAACTCTGACGGCTTTCACATCCGAAGGGGTTGGTCTCCTCTGCGGGTTATGTTTTAATACTGTTCAAATATACAGGGAATTGGCTGTTTAAGCTGTACAGATTCCCGATCCACTATTTGCTGCCGCCCTTTATCTGAGGTCGGCGGCCCAGGCGACAGAGGGTTTGCACTGATGGAAGACAACCGCAAGAAAGCATTGAGCGCAGCACTTGGACAGATCGAGCGCCAGTTTGGCAAGGGCGCTGTCATGAAAATGGGCGATCAGCCCCGCGAAGCCATTCCTGCGGTCTCCACTGGCTCCCTGGGGCTGGACGTTGCCCTGGGTATTGGTGGTCTTCCTTACGGTCGAATCTGTGAGATTTACGGTCCGGAGAGTTCCGGTAAGACCACGCTCACCCTGCAGGTGATTGCAGAAGCCCAGAAAGCCGGCAAAACCTGTGCGTTTGTGGATGCCGAGCACGCTCTCGATCCGGTGTATGCCGAGAAGCTCGGCGTGAACGTGGACGATCTGCTGGTTTCCCAGCCGGATACCGGTGAGCAGGCCCTGGAAATCGCCGACATGCTGGTGCGCTCCAACGCGGTAGACGTAATCATCGTTGACTCGGTAGCGGCCCTGACGCCGAAAGCCGAGATTGAGGGTGAAATGGGCGACAGCCACGTTGGCCTGCAGGCGCGACTGATGTCCCAGGCGCTGCGGAAACTGACGGGTAACGTCAAACACGCCAACTGCCTGATGATCTTCATTAACCAGATCCGTATGAAAATCGGCGTCATGTTCGGCAGCCCGGAAACCACCACCGGTGGTAACGCCCTGAAATTTTACGCCTCCGTTCGCCTGGATATCCGTCGAATCGGTTCGGTCAAAGACGGCGATGAAGTCGTTGGTAACGAGACCCGCGTTAAAGTGGTCAAGAACAAGGTTTCACCGCCGTTCAAACAGGCCGAGTTCCAGATCATGTACGGCAAGGGCATCTACCACATGGCGGAAGTTCTGGATATGGGCGTCAAGGAAGGCTTTGTTGACAAGTCCGGTGCCTGGTACGCCTATAACGGCGACAAGATCGGCCAGGGCAAGGCGAACGCCTGCAAGTTCCTGGAAGAAAACATGGACATTGCCAATGAGATTGAAGCCAAGGTTCGCGATAAGCTGATGCCCAAGCCGGTCTCCAAGAAAGAGGCTGAAGAAGCGCCCGCCGAAGCGAACGGAGAACTGCTCTAAACCTGATGTAGGGAGGACGTATGGATGGCATGAAGAAACTTTTGATTGTTGCCCATGCGCCTTCTCCTAATACCCTCCGGCTGCGGCAAGCCGTGGAGGAGGGTGCCCGCCATGAAGACATCGAAAACGTTGAAATAACCGTTCTTGCGCCCCTCGATGCGGGCCCCGAGGACGTTCTCGCCTGTGACGCCATCATTCTGGGTACCACTGAGAATCTCGGGTATATGAGTGGTGCCCTGAAAGACTTCTTCGATCGCAGCTACTATCCCTGCCTTGAGAAAACCCAGGGTTTGCCCTTTGCCTACTACATCCGGGCCGGCCATGACGGCACGGGCACCAATCGGGCTATTGAAAGCATTACCACCGGGTTGCGCTGGAAGCTGATCCAGGAGCCCCTGATCTGCCGGGGTGAGTATCGGGATGAGTTTGAAGAACAGTGCCGGGAGTTGGGAATGTATGTCGCGGCCAGCCTTGATGCCGGGTTGGTGTGAGGCTGAGAGGCTGGCTCAGCTGGCAAACCGGTTGTAGAAGCCTTCAATCCTCGACAATGCATTGTCGACAGTGCGTGAATAGCCTTTCTTGTCCAGGCAATAGCTGAACTGGACGCTGACGCGATAGCCGGTCTGGTAAGGTTGGCAGTCCACCACCCGGGCGCAAACCCGCGATTCGCTGATGTATTTGCCGTCAAAATCCATGAACAGGCGTACTCCGGGGTCCACCGGCCTCGGGCAGAGCACGGCCATACCGTAGCGGTTGAGGTCCAGGCAGGTCACCGGCGTGGGCTGCTTGCCCCGACCAAAGAAACCACGCTCCCGGAGCTGAACCTTCAGGCAGGAGGCGGAGTAACGATCCTTGATTCTGCGTTCGGCGGAATCACTGGTCATATGCGGGCATCCGTTGCGTGCATTGTATTTATGGTTGGGAGAAGAAGTGTAGTTCCGGAAGGGCTGGCTGAAAAATGACCGGCTGCGGAATTGTGAACTGCCTAACAAAATCCTGCGCAGTGTGCGCAACTCCAGAAATCTTCCTGCTGAACGCGACAGAGCCGACTGCAGAATCTACAATGACCGGCCAATGTGTTAACCGTTACAGGACCAAACCTTGAAGTCACTGTCTCTGCACCAGCTTTACAAAGCCTGTGTTCTGAAAGATCTGCCGTTCAAAACCACCAAGCAACTGGAGCCCCTGGCTGAAATCGTCGGGCAGAACCGCGCCCAGGAAGCTGTGCGTTTTGCCCTGGCAATGCCCCATGGCGGTTATAACGTCTATGCCGTTGGCCGAAATGGCCTGGGTAAGCGCACCATGATGTTGCGCTACCTGGAGCATCATGTGGATACGGATCAACAGAGCCATGACTGGTGCTACGTGGCCAACTTCGAGGAGCCGCGGATTCCGAAGCTGTTGCAGTTGCCGGCCGGTAAGGGCACCCAGCTCAAGCAGGATATGGAAAAGCTGATGAGTCGACTGGTCAAGGTGATTCCCCAGACCTTTGACAGCGACAGCTTCCTGGAACGCTCGGAGCAGTTGAAGAACGAATACGGCAAGAAGCAGGAAGATGAACTTGAGAAAGTGGCGGCTCAGGCCAGGCGCAAGAAAGTCAGCCTGACCGTGACCACGCCAGGTGGCTACCGGCTGGTTGCCATGAATGGCGACGAGCCCCATACCGCAGAATCTTTCCAGGCGCTAAGTGATGAGCAGCGCGACAAGTTTGAAGATGCCATCAACAGGCTCGAGAAAAAGCTGCGCCAGGCCCTGCGCAAACTGGCGGACTGGGAGCAGGAGTATGCTGATAAACAGCAGGCCCTGAACCAGGAAACGCTCGAAGGTATCTCTGGCCACCAGATTGATGAGCTGATCGAGAAGTACAAGGATCTGCCGGATGTGGTCGCCTACTTTGAGGCGGTTCGGGCGGATCTGGTGGAGAACCTGGAGATATTTCTCGACGACAACGAGGAGCAGGCCGCGATTGCTTACGCTTCCCTGGACAAGAAGATGCCCCGGCGGTATCTGGTCAATGTGCTGGTGCACCAGAAGACCAACGAGGTACCGATGGTGGTGGAGGATAACCCCACCTACCACAACCTGTTTGGTTACGTGGAGAACGTCACCTACAAGGGCACGGTGTTCACGGACTTCTCCCTGATCCGCCCGGGCAGTCTGCATCGCGCCAACGGCGGCTATCTGCTGATGGACGCCATCAAGGTTCTGGAGCAGCCGTTTGTATGGGACGGCCTCAAGCGTGCCTTGCGCTCGAAGTCCATACAGATAAATTCCCTGGAACGGGAACTGACGTTGTCCGGCACTATCTCAATTGAACCGGAATCGGTTCCCCTGGACGTCAAGATTGTTCTGTTCGGTGATCGTGAAACCTGGATGTTGCTGCAGGAATACGATTCCGAGTTTGCCGAACTGTTCCGGGTAACGGCGGATTTCGAGAACGAGATGTACCGCTCCGATGACAGTCAGTTGCTCTATGCAAAATTCATCGCCAGCCTTGTGAGTGAGAAAAAACTGCTGCACTGCTCCAATAAGGCAGTTGCCCGGGTTATTGAACACAGTGCCCGCATGGCCGAGCATCAGGATCGACTCTCCCTGCATGCGGCGGATATTGCCAATCTGCTGCGGGAATCGGATTTCTGGGCCCGACAGGCCGGTGCGAAGCTGATTCAGGACCTGCATGTTGAGCGCGCGCTGGAAAGTGCGAAATACCGCAGCAGCCGCATTCGGGACCAGTTCTACGATTCCATCCGTGACGGCACGACGCTCGTAACTACCACTGGTAAGTGCGTTGGCCAGGTCAATGCACTGTCAGTGCTGTCCACGGGTGGTTTTGAATTTGGCCTTTCCAACCGTGTCACTGCTACCTGCTATTATGGAGATGGCGCGGTGATGGATATTGAGCGTGATGTGAAACTCGGTGGCAATCTTCACTCCAAGGGCGTGATGATCCTGAGCTCTTGGCTCGCCTCCCATTTTGCGGTCAACGACCCGATGCATCTGTCGGCCAGCCTGACCTTTGAGCAGAACTACGGCGAAGTGGACGGTGACAGTGCATCGCTGGCAGAGCTGTGCGCACTGATCTCGTCTCTCTCCGGAATTCCGGTGCGACAGGATCTGGCGATCACCGGGTCGGTCAACCAGTTTGGCGAAGTTCAGCCCATCGGAGGCGTGAATGAGAAAGTGGAAGGCTTTTTCACAACCTGCCAGCTCAAGGGCGGACTGTCAGGCACCCAGGGTGTCATTGTGCCAGCCACCAATGTGCAGAACCTGATGCTCGACAGCGAATTGGTGCAGGCAGTGCGCGGAGGCCAGTTCGCGGTATACGCGGTTGCCCGTGTTGAAGAGGCCATAACCCTCCTGCTTGGCAAGCCTGCGGGCAAGGCCGATGACAAAGGCAGGTACCCGAAGCAGAGCGTTTTTGGCATTATCCAGCAACGACTTGAGAAAATGCGGGAACACGAGCGTCAGGAACATGCTCGTGACGACCATAAAGACCCGTCAATTCACTGACCGGCGATCATAAGAAAACGGACAGGAGAGAACACACCCATGACTGATATCCAGCAAACCGTGTACGTTGTAGAGGACGATGAAGCAGTCCGCGATTCCCTGGAGCTGCTGCTGAAATCCGACGGCAAGCCGGTCAAGACCTATGAGAGTGCAACCGCTTTCCTGAAGGACTATTCCGACAAGATGGCAGGCTGCATTGTGCTGGATATCCGCATGCCCGGCATGGACGGTATGGAGCTCCAGAAAAAGCTGAATGAAAAGCACTCCATCCTGCCGATCATCTTTGTGACCGGTCACGGTGATGTGCCCATGGCCGTTGATGCCATGAAAGAGGGCGCTGTCGATTTCATCCAGAAGCCATACCGTGAGGAAGCGCTGCTGGAGAAAATCGAGGCGGCACTCAAGCAGGATCTGGAACAGCGGAAGTCCCTGGATGAGAAGCAGGAGATCATCCGACGGGTCAAGAGCCTGACCCCCCGTGAACACGAGATCATGGACAGGATGATTGCCGGTCAGGCCAACAAGGTGATTGCCATTGAGCTGGAGATAAGCCAGCGCACAGTGGAGATCCACCGTTCCCGCGTTATGCACAAGATGGGTACCCATTCCCTGGCACATCTCGTTCGTATGGTCCTGTCCGTAAAGGACCTTATCGACGCAGGGTGATCCCGGCGGCATCATACGGTTACTTTTTTAACCGGCCCGACATTTATGACTGAAGCTGTCAGCGAGAACTCGGAGGTGACGGTTCTGCTTGTGGACGACAACCCGCAGAACCTCAAAGTCCTCTATGAGACCCTGAAAGACAAAGGTTACCGGCTGCTCATTGCCAACGAGGGCGAAAAGGCCCTCGACCTTGCCCACCGCCATCAGCCCGAAGTGATTCTGCTGGATATCATGATGCCGGAGATGGATGGCTATGAAGTCTGTGAGCGCATCAAGGCCGATCCCCAGACGGCGGACTGTGCCGTTGTTTTCCTGTCTGCGCTCGATGACCTCCAGGCGAAGGTGAAAGGCTTTTCCCTCGGTGGCGCCGACTATATTTCCAAGCCCTTCCAGTCCCAGGAAGTAATCGCCCGGGTTAGAACCCACGCCAGTGTGATTCGCCTCGAGAGGGAGCTGCAGGCCCGCAATCGCGAGCTGCAGAGTGATCAGGCCCGGATTCTGAATTCCATCAGCGAGGGCATCTACGGCCTCGATGAGAACGGCATTATCGAATTTGCCAACCCTGCGGCGGCCTCGATTGTTGGCTGCCCGGTGGAAGAGCTGATTGGTCGCGATTTTTTCCAGACCCACTTCGCGACTGCCGGGGACAATCCGGACGGCTTGCCGGTAAAGGCCACCTGTCAGCAAGGTGTGGCCGAGAACCAGCGGGATATCCGGATGCTGCGGGCCGATGGCACCGGCTTTCCGGCGGAGTACCGTTCCACCCCGAAACTGGACTCTGACGAGCTCCACGGTGCTGTTGTCGTGTTCCGGGATATCACCGCGGAACTGGACAACGAAAAGGCGCTGGAGGATGCCAGGCAGCTGGTTCAGGAACAACGTGATCAGCTGGCCCATACATCCCGCCTGACTACCATGGGTGAGATGGCCGCCGGTGTTGCCCATGAGGTTAACCAGCCGCTGACAGCCATCACCAATTATGCCCGCGTTGCCAAGCGGATGATGGCGAAGGAAAACGCGGACATGGGTCTGCTCCAGGAGACCCTGGACAAGATTGAGGCCCAGTCCCACCGGGCCAGTGAAATCATACGTCGCATCCGTCGATTCATGAAAAAGCCGGCTACGGGCAAGGAAGTGCTGTCAGTGCCTGCGTTGCTGGAAGATACCCGGCAGTTTGCGGAAGTGGATATGCGCAACAACAAGGGTGCCATTGAACTGTCAGTGCCGGAGAACATGCCGGAGGTTCTGGCAGACCCGGTTCAGGTGCAGCAGGTCGCGCTCAACCTGATCCGCAATGCCCTGGAGGCCACCAGCAGCATTGATTCCAGTGCGCCGGTCGAGGTGAGTGCCAGTGTGCAGGGTGATACCTGTGTGCGAATCCAGGTGCGTGACCATGGCGTCGGCTTGTCGGAAGACGCCGAAGAGAAACTGTTCCTGCCGTTCTTCACGACCAAGGACGAGGGCATGGGGATTGGTCTCTCAACCTGCCGCTCCTTGATACAGGCCCAGGGTGGTGATATCGGTTTCGAGCGACCGGAAGATGGCGGCGCCTGTTTCTACTTCACTCTGCCCGTTGCCGGCGCCCAGGGTTCCCCCTGCGCACCGGATGGTGAGCCTTCCCAGAACTAGAGCCAGTCGATGCGCCCGGTTAAATGGCGCGCATCGCCTTTGGCATTCAAGACCTGGTAATCCCAGCCTTCCTCTCCCGTTTGCCAGTTGAGCTGGGCGGCGCCGGGCAGAAACAACGGTTTCTTGAACTGGCAGCTAACGCTCAGGGCGCCACTTTGCCAGCCTTCCTGTTGCTCCAGTAGTGCGAGTGCGTGGGCTTTGGTCCACATGCCATGGGCGATTGCCCGTGGAAAGCCAAAGGCTTTGGCGCTCAGGGCGTGCATGTGGATCGGATTGCTGTCGCCGGATACACGGGCGTAATGCCGGCCAATGGACTCGGGGGCTTTCATGTTTTCTGTGTTCGGATAACGCTCCAGCTGCGGTGGCGCTTTTTTGCCGGATTTGCCCTCACCATCCGATTGCCGGAACAGCGTTGTGCTCGCTTCTTCCCAAATCAGCCGGCCTGCCGAGCGCGCCTCTGTAATCAGGTCGAACTCCACGCCTCGGTCACTTTTTACAGTATTGCCAAGCCTTACCTGCAGATCCAGATTTTCGCCGGTGCCGATTGGCCGGTGCTGGGCAATGGTGTTTCGCAGGTGTACGAGGCCAAGCAGTGGCAGGGGGAAACTTTTCTCGGTGAGCAGTTTCAGGTGCAGGGGAAAGGCCAGCACGTGGGGCCAGGTGACGGGCAGATGGCTGTGAGTCTTGAAGCCGCAAACCTGCTGGTAGCGTTTCAGGTTCTTGCCTGCGGTACTGATACCGAGCAGGCTCGCCGAGAGATCCGGGATGCTGATGTCACCGTCGGTTTGCTTCTGCTTTGGTAACAGTGTTCTGCCATACATCGGTAACAGGGCGGGCGGCGTGTTGTGGTAAACGAGAGTCTCTGGCATGGGTGTTCTCCTTCACAGCCCGGACAATGAATCCCGGCATTGCCTGATTAGAAAGCTTTGAAGCAAAGGGTATGCTTTTTTTTACATTTTGGTACAACTCGGCGTCTGTGGCCTGATATGCTCTAATATAAGACGATTGTCTAACAGGGTGCGTTTCATAGGCCCCTTGAGTCTGACAAACCCCTGGAGTCTGGCAAACCCCGCCAGATCAGGCATTGACCTGGCGTGCCACGGCGGCTGTCGGGAAGGTCACAGCAGTAAACCAATAAAAAGCGGAATCTTATGCAGGAACTTCGTGACGCGGGAGTGATGTTGCGCCTGATTTATGAGGCGATGAAAAAGAAGGGAATCGATACCGATGCCATCTTCACTCGACTGGGTGTGGATGAGAATTACGTCTATACCGAGCAGCTTCGAACTCCCCACAGTGCCCAGATGTATTTCTGGCAGGCTGTTGAGGATGTTTCCGGGGATCCCGATGTGGGTCTGCACCTTGGGCAATTACTCCCTGCGTACAAAGGGCAGGTACTGGAATATCTCTTCCTGAGCAGCCCAACCTTCGGCGAAGGCCTGCGGCGGGCCCAGAACTATCAGCGCCTGCTGAGTGACGCGGCGAACACCGATTTCTTCATTGAAGGTGATGATGCCTGCATGGTGCTGGATGCGGCGTCTGATGATGTCCGCCGTCTGAGGCATTTCAACGAATGTTTCGTGCTGGGATTGATTACCTTTTTCCGCTCGATCACCGATGGCAACTTCTATCCGTCACGCATTGAGTTCGAGCATGAGCGGGCCGAGGGCCAGGATCATGTGCGCGAGGTGCTCGGATGTGACGTCACCTTTGGTGCCCCGCAGAACCGGCTGTACTTTCCTGCAAAACTGCTGTCTCACGCTTCACCTCATGCAGAGCCGGAGCTGCTGGATCTACACGAGCGGTTTGCCAGCGAGCAGGTCGCCCGGCTGGAAAAAAAGGATATCGTTGGCCAGGTGGAGCGGATTGTGGCTGAACTCCTCGATAGCGGTGAGGTTACCCTGGATGCCGTGGCTGAGCGTCTTGGTATCAAGCCGAGAACCCTGCGTACGCGCTTGACAGAGGCCGAGACCAGCTTTAATCAGGTGCTCGCGGATTTTCGTTATCGTCTGGCCCGCCAGCTCCTGGCAACTACCGACGAATCCATCGATGAAATTGTCTATCTCACCGGCTTCTCTGAGCCCAGTACCTTCTATCGCGCATTCAAGCGCTGGTCCGGTATGACGCCGATTGAATACCGCAAAACCGCACAGGGCAAGGACGCCATGGTCGATGCCATGTAACAGGACGCTTTTTCTGAAAATTTTTGAGAAAAAGCGTTGACATAACAGGGCGCCTCTTTATAATGCGCCCTCGTTGTCACAGAGCATTCACACCGGTGATTGCAGGCCTTCCTGAGGCCAGTTGTGGTGACCCGCTCGGAGCGGTAGTTCAGTTGGTTAGAATACCGGCCTGTCACGCCGGGGGTCGCGGGTTCGAGTCCCGTCCGCTCCGCCATTTTTGCTCTTCTTGTTTACCCCGTAACGCCTCCAGTAATCCTGACGATCCTTTCTGTCTGCCCGAAATCAATTCTGTGTCATCGTTCTGTCACCGGGACGGTCTAGTCTGTTTCTGAAAGTTCAAGAACAGGACAGTCGCCATGCGGGACTACGAAGAAGAGTTGATTGAAAACCAGTTTGAAGAATACGAAGATGATGACGGCTGGGACGATGCCATGGAGCTCTGATCTCAGGAATGCCGGATTCGCTTTCGGTGTTCGCCCGGGCTCAGGCTGAACCACCGCCGATAAGCCTTGTGAAAGGCGGCAGGATTGGCAAAACCCAGAAGCCAGGCAATTTCCGCCAGTGATGTCTCCGTCTCGCGAATATAATCCCGCGCCAGCTGTTTCCGCGTTTCATCCATCAGTTCCCTGAACCCGGTTCCCTCCGCAGCCAGTTGTCGCTGAAGCGTCCATGGTGCAACCCCCAGTTTCATGGCAATGGTTTCCAGGCTCGGTGTCTCGCCCCGGAACAGCGGTGTGAGGAGGTTTTTTACCCGGTCGCCCATTGTCCATCCCCGTCGGATCTGCTGCAGTTCCCGTTCGCACAGCTCCGTGAGCTTTTCATGCATGGCCGGTTGGGCCTGTTGGCTCGCGCTTTCCCAGATATCCTGCCGCACTGTGAGGCTGTTCTTCGTCGCCCCGAATTGCACCGGACAGCGGAACCAGCTTTCGAATAAGTCATCCTGGCCAATGGACCGGTACTCGATGGTGACTCTTTCAAGAACGTCATAGCGGCCGGTCACGGTTCGCAGGAACTGGGTCCAGGCCGCCAGAACAGAATCCACCACAAAATAGTTGAAGCCGTTGTAAGGGCGAATCGAATAGAACTGGGCCTGCCGGATTTCCGGCCAGACCGTTGGTGTGCCTCGGCTGTTGCGGCTGGTCAGCAGAACGAAGCGAATCAGTGTGCTGATCGCCGCTCCGGCCGTGCTGGCAGTCTCTCCGGCAAGGCCAGCAATACCGGCGTCGACAGGGCGGGATAATGCTCCCATCCTCAAACCCAGGGCGCGGTTGCCGGTCTCGTTGATCGCCGCATGTCCGAGGCGCATGAATCTTGGAATGCTGATGCGCGCTTCCGGCGATGTCAGGGTCTGATGGTCAAGCTGGAAACGGGATGCCAGTTCTGCACTGTTCGCACCTTCGGCTTCGGCTGCCCGCATTAGCGCAGAGACATAGAGAACACTGATGTCTCCCAGTGAGTTCTGGCTTTTGGGTGGGGTAGATCGGCGATCGCTCATTGCAGTCTTTGTCTGACATGTTATGCAGGGATAATAAAATGTTATGCCTGGATATTGTCGATGGCAAGGACCGCGAGTAGTTTAAGGCTCAACAATGAATGGGGCCCTGGCCGTTTTGGGAGTCCCGCCGAAGATCACGATGAGGAGACCGAACATGACTGCGAGCACCACTCCGGGCGTAGCCAAATACCCGAACCTGCTTGAGCCGCTGGATCTTGGCTTTACCAAATTGCGTAACCGTACCCTGATGGGCTCCATGCACACGGGGCTGGAAGAAGCCAAGAACGGATTCGAGCGGCTGGCGGCATTTTATGCAGAGCGTGCCCGCGGCGGTGCAGGCCTGATTGTTACCGGCGGTATTGCCCCGAACGTGGAAGGGGGCGTGTTCCAGCACGCCGCCAAGATGACCACCGAAGAGGAATCCGACAAGCACCGGATTATCACCAACGCCGTGCATGAAGCGGATGGCAAGATCTGCATGCAGATTCTTCATGCCGGCCGTTACGCCTACTCTCCGGAGCTGGTGGCACCTTCAGCCATCCAGGCGCCAATCAATCCGTTCAAGCCAAGGGAGCTGGATGAGGCCGGCATCGAAAAGCAGATCCAGGACTACGCGGATTGCGCCGCACTGGCGCAGCGTGCCGGTTATGATGGCGTTGAGGTCATGGGCTCGGAAGGTTATTTCATCAACCAGTTCATCGTTTCCAACACCAATCACCGGACCGACCGCTGGGGTGGCAGTTACGAAAATCGTATCCGCCTGCCCATCGAAATTGTTCGCCGGGTTCGTGAGCGGGTGGGGGAGAAGTTTATCCTGATCTACCGCCTCTCCATGCTGGATCTGATTGAAGATGGCAGTACCTGGGAAGAGGTCGTGCATCTGGCCAAGGAAATCGAGAAGGCGGGAGCAACCATCATCAACACCGGCATCGGCTGGCATGAGGCCCGGGTACCCACCATTGCCACGTCGGTCCCCCGTGGCGCCTTTACCAAGGTGACGGCGCGCCTGAAAGGTGAGGTAAGCATCCCGCTGGTTACCACCAACCGGATTAACATGCCGGACGTGGCCGAGAAGATTCTGGCCGAGGGTGATGCCGATATGGTGTCCATGGCCCGGCCGTTCCTGGCAGACGCTGATCTGGTTCTGAAGGCGGCGGAAGATCGCGCTGATGAGATCAATACCTGCATCGGTTGTAACCAGGCCTGCCTTGATCACACCTTTAGCGGCAAGCTGACGTCGTGTCTGGTGAATCCCCGCGCCTGCCACGAGACCGAGCTGACCTACGTGAAGACCGCCAATCCCAAGGCTATCGCTGTGGTTGGTGCCGGTCCCGCTGGCCTGGCCTTTGCTACTGTGGCTGCAGAGCGTGGCCACAAGGTGACGCTGTTTGATGCCGGCAGTGAGATTGGTGGCCAGTTCAATGTTGCCAAGCTGATTCCTGGCAAGGAAGAGTTTTACGAAACCCTGCGTTATTACCGGGTGATGCTCGACAAGCACCAGGTGGACGTGCGCCTGAACACCCGGGTCAGCGCTGATGATCTCAAAGCGGGTGGCTTTGATGAGGTGATTCTGGCGACCGGCGTCAAACCGCGTACTCCGGAAATCGAAGGAATCGATCATCCGAAAGTGATCGGTTATCTCGATGCCCTGCTGGAGCGCAAGCCGGTCGGGCAGAAAGTGGCAGTGATCGGCGCTGGCGGTATCGGCTTCGACGTCTCAGAGTTTATTGTCCACAAGGGCACGTCGGCCGCGATAGACACCGACCACTTCATGCGAGAGTGGGGCGTGGATCTGAGCGTCGAACACCGGGGGGGTATTCAGGGCGTTGAGCCGGAAGTTCCGGAGCCTGCTCGTGAGGTCTACCTGCTTCAGCGTAAGGCATCGAAAGTGGGCAAGAACCTGGGCAAGACCACGGGATGGATTCACCGAACCTCCCTGAAGAACCGTCAGGTTCAGATGGTGCCCGGTGTCACCTACCGCAAAATTGATGATGAGGGGCTGCACGTAACGGTCACGCCGAAAGGCGCGGAGCAGGGCGAAGACCGGGTGCTGCCGGTAGATACCATTATCGTATGTGCCGGTCAGGAGCCGCTGCGTGAACTGCAGAGTGATCTTGAAGCGGCTGGCCTGCCGGTGCACCTGATTGGCGGTTCGGATGTGGCTGCGGAACTGGATGCAAAGCGGGCGATCGATCAGGGCAGTCGTCTGGCGGCAGAGCTCTAGGCGCAAACACGATCACAAATCGTTGCAGTTTTTCCCTGTGCATAAACGATTGTCTGGCTAGACTAATAGCTTTGAGTCAGTCGAATCGTTGATTTGTGGAGAACGTGCAATGGTGTCTGCCGACCAGGCAACCGATGGTTATTCGGCGGTATTTTTTGTGGAAGGGAGTCAGGTGGCCCGCGAAATGCGGGCCAATGAATTCGGAGCCTTCCTGGATGGCTATGTAGGGCTGTCCGATCTCGCCGAAACCGATGTCAGGGCTGTTCTGGTTGAGCTGAGTGGCGATCTCCGGGTTCAGGCACTGGTGTTCTTCCGGATCTGGTTTGATGAGGAAGGTCGGGCCGACAGTCACTGGAATGTGCCAATTGAAGAGCTGGCCAGAATGGGGGCGAAAGGGCCGGACATGGGTGGCGGTGCGATCCGGCTGGTCTGCCGGAGCCAATGCCCCGACCCCAAGTTCAAGGAGGATCTCTGGGACCCGGACATGACACCCGGGAACAACCACTTCCAGGCGATTCGCAAAGCGGTTGAGGCCAATAGCCTCAAATTCCGGAAAATGGAGCCGGTTCAGGAAGAGAACATTCCGGTTCTGAGCGAGCAGGCCGAGGATTCTGCTGAACGTGAAGAGTCTGCGGCAGCGGCGGATCGTTCTCGTCTGGCGCAGCTGATCCGGGAACAGCGTCTTCGGATCAAGACCCTGCAAAGTGTTCACCGCGATGCCCTTTCGGATATCCAGCGGGAGCATCGGCTGGAAATTCAGGCGTTGCGCAGTGATTTTGCCGATCTCGAGCAGAAATACGAGCGCCAGCGCCTGAGTAATGAGCAGCTCAAAAAGCGCCTGGCGGAGCGAAACGAGCAGTACCTCACCATGCAGGAGCAGATGGCCGCTGTTGGCGAGGAAAAGCAGCGTGAGGATTCAAACGCGGGTGCCGAGCTATTGCTGCTCAGGGAACAGCTGGAACGGCGCCAACGGGAGCTGGAATTAAGGGACGAGAAAATCGTTGCCCTTGAGGAGGAAAACCACGAGCTGAGCAATCGTGAACCGCCGGAGGATTCCATCATGGACCACCTGAAGCGCCAGACGGTGTTCCTGGTGGCCTACCAGCCGGGCGTCGGTCATGTGACGCTGCCTTTCAAAGACATTGAACTTTACTTCAGTAACCCCACCGCCTATGCAGCAGAGCGCTGCGGTATGAATGAGCCCGCCTATCGGGAATGGCTGGAGCACTACGAAAACCCCGTTTGCACCCATGAAGGCAACGATGGCAAACCTTGTGGTGAGCCGATTTTGCGGATAAGCCAGCCAGCAGAATTCCGTCCGGGCATTGATGACCGGTGCGAGAAACACCACGCCTGAGGCCGGAACTTTTTCAGTATCGGGGTGACTTTCGTTAAACTGTACGCCAGATTGTCACCGGGGTAACGGTTTCGTTGGTCCCCGCCGCATCCCGACATCACAGGAAACTTCATGGATCAGTTCAGGAACATTGGTGTGATTGGCCGTATGGGCAGCGTGAAAGTGGTTGAATCACTGCGCCAGCTCAAACAATACCTGATCGCCAACAACTACCACGTCATTCTTGAGGAAGACACAGCCAGCATGTTGCCCGGGCATGGCCTGCAGGTGGCGAGCAAAAAACTGCTGGGCGAGATCTGTGATCTGGTTATTGTGGTCGGCGGTGATGGCAGTCTTCTGGGAGCCGCCCGTGAGCTGGCCAAGTCCAAGATTCCCCTGCTTGGGGTGAACCGTGGCCGCCTGGGCTTTCTGACCGACATTTCCCCTTCCGACCTTGAGGAACGCCTCGGTAAGGTTCTGGAGGGCGAGTATATGGAAGAGACCCGGTTTCTGCTGGATGGCAACGTCGAGCGCAATGGCCAGCCCCTGGGGTTTGGTACCGCCCTGAACGATGTCGTGCTGCATCCGGGTAAATCCACCCGGATGATCGGCTTCGATCTGTTCATTGACGGTCATTTTGTCTACAGCCAGCGCTCTGATGGCCTGATCGTCTCCACGCCGACCGGCTCTACGGCCTACTCGCTTTCCGCTGGTGGTCCGATCATGCATCCCAAGCTGGATGCCATTGTTCTGGTGCCCATGTTTCCCCACACTCTCAGTAGTCGGCCGATCGTTGTCGATGGCAAGAGTGAGATCAAACTGGTGATCGGGGAGACCAATGAAACCTATCCGCAAATCAGCTTTGACGGCCAGATGAACATTGCCTGTGCGCCGGGCGATATCATTCGCATTACCAAGAAGCCGTTCAAGATCCGGTTGATTCACCCCACCGACCATAATTTCTACGCCACCTGCCGTGACAAGCTTGGCTGGGCTAGTGAAATATCAGCGAGTTGATCATGGCTGCAACAAGACCGACCGCGAGTCGCGGTTACGACATCATTGGCGATATACACGGCTGCGCCAATACCCTGGCCAGATTGCTGGACCAGATGGGATACCGGAAGATCAACGGTGTGTACCAGCACCCGCGTCGTCAGGCGATTTTCATTGGCGATATCATTGACCGTGGACCCCGCATCCGCGAGGCGTTGCACCTTGTGCGAGACATGGTGGAACATGGTTCGGCCCGTATTGTCATGGGCAATCACGAGTACAATGCACTGGGTTACTGCACCCGGGCACGTCCCGGTAGCGGCAAAACCTTTTTGCGTGAGCACAACGCCCGTCATGACCGTCTGATCCGGGAGACCCTGGAGCAGTTCGAGGCGCATCCGTACGAGTGGAATGAGTTTCTCGAGTGGTTCTACACCATACCGCTGTTCATCGACGATGAGGATTTCCGCGTTGTTCACGCCTGCTGGGACGGCGATCTGATCGAAAAATTCAAGCAGTCTCAGGGTGGCGCCTGCATCGATGAGGATTTCCTGCACGCTTCTGCCGCCATTGAGTCCTTTGCCGGGCAGGTCATGGATACCCTTCTGCGTGGAACAGATCTCAGGCTCCCCGAGGGAATGGCTATCACCGGTCGGGATGGCTACGTGCGTGAGTTTTTCCGAACCAAATTCTGGGCGGACGATCCCCATACCTATGCCGATGTTGTGTTCCAGCCAGACCCACTGCCACCGGAAGTGGCAAGTCGGGTACTGACCGATGACGAGCGCAAACAACTGATCAGTTACCCCCTGGATGCACCGCCGGTGTTCGTGGGCCATTACTGGATGGAGGGCGAGCCGGCGCCGCTCAAGTCCAATGTCGCCTGCATTGACTACAGTGCCGTGAAGTACGGGCGGCTGGTGGCCTACCGGATGGATGGTGAGCGGGCACTTTCCCGGGACAAATTTGTCTGGGTAGATGTGGAAAGGCCGGAGCAACCGGACTATCCCACCAGCGAAGACAGTGTTGCGCGTTAAACCGTGCATCGCAGCTGAACCATTTCCAGAGGCGGAGTAAGCGGTGTACCGAGTCAAGCAGTTGGATACCACGGTGAACCTGGCCGGCTTCAGTCGTTGGCTGAACGGCCAGGGTGTGACCCACCAGATTACCGAAGAAGGGGGATTCCAGGTGCTCTGGCTGGAAGACCCTGCCCACGCTGAACCCGTGCTTTCTGCCCTGGATCGCTTCATGGCGGAACCGGAAATCAGGGAGGCTGTGGATCGGCAGAACCGGTCGCCGGTATTTGTTGGCGGGCGCTGGCAGCCTTCACCGCGACATGCGCCGCTGGTGCTCGGTATCATTGTGTTTGCTGTGGCCATGGTCTGGCTCACGGCCATGGGCCAGAATGAACTGGCGGCCAGCCTGATGGTGATTGATCCACGGGATTATGACTGGAGCACCATGGCCGGTCGTATTGACGCGTTAACCGCCACCCTGGCCAGTGGCCAGATCTGGCGGCTGCTGACACCCGATTTTCTGCATTTCAGTTGGACCCACATCATATTCAATTCCGTCATGCTCTGGTTTCTGGGCAGCCAGATCGAATGGTTCGATGGTCGAGCGCGATTGATCACTCTGTTTGTGATTACCAGCCTGATCTCGAACGGCTTGCAGTATTTTGTTTCCGGGCCCCTTTTCGGTGGGCTATCCGGAGTGGTTTATGGGATTCTGGGCTATTGCTGGCTTAGCCAGCGATCTGCACCGAGGTTCCAGTTTCCGCCGGCACTGGTTACCTTCGCAGTTGCATGGATGGTGATCGGGTTTACGCCACTTCCCGAAATGATCGGGCTCGGGCGTATGGCCAATGAAGCGCACCTGGGAGGGTTTATTGCCGGACTGGCCCTTGCCGTGGTTTTGCCCGTAAGACGGAGGCGGGGGGCATAAAAAAGCCCCGCCAGAGGCGGGGCGTTAAAAGAGCTTTAAGCTCCTGATGAGAGAGGCCAAATGATACGACCGTCGTCATTTGGTGAAGTAATGATAATCATTATCGTTTGATTCTGTCAAACGGTTCCGCCACATTTTTTATGAACGTTTTTTCAGGAGAGCGGGATGACCTACGAAGAACTGATCGAGCGACTGGATCCCAATGTCTACCGGAGTCTCCGGCAGTCAATTGAACTCGGTAAATGGCCAGATGGCCGTAAACTGACGCCCGAACAGCGTGAAATCAGCCTGGAGGCGGTGATCTACTACGAGAACCTGCACAACATTCCCGAAGAGGAGCGCACCGGCTACCTCGATCGGGGCAGCAAGGCGGGGACCGCCTGTGATCCGTCGGTTCAGCGCACGCAGGGTAAAGGCGACGTCGATCCAGACCAGTATGTTGAGGTCAAGTCTTGAGCGAACTGATTGATGTCACCGGCAGGCTGCGCAAAATGCCGGTGGAGGCGGGTGATCCGGTGGCGTACTCCATTGCTGTGGGCGACACCCGCATTCCTCTGAACGACTTGATTGGCCGGCCGCTGCGTCTGGATTTCGATGGCGTGATCCGGTGCATCCACTGCGACCGGAAAACCAACAAGAGCTTCAATCAGGGCTTCTGTTTTCCCTGTTTTCGTAAGCTGGCGGTCTGTGACAGTTGCATCATGAGTCCGGAGAAGTGCCACTATCACCTTGGTACCTGCCGGGAGCCGGAGTGGGGAGAAACCCATTGCATGGTGGAACACGTGGTGTATCTGGCCAACTCCTCCGGATTGAAGGTTGGCATTACCCGTGGATCCCAGGTGCCAACACGCTGGATCGATCAGGGGGCAGTAGACGCCATACCGATGGTTCGAGTTGCGACGCGGTATATTGCCGGGCTGGTCGAAGTTGCCTGCAAGGCCCATGTCGCTGACCGGACCAACTGGCGGGCCATGCTCAAGGGCGATGTTCCCGAGCTGGACCTGGCAGAAGAGCGTCAGCGCATGCTCGGGCTGATCGCTGACGATCTTGAGGCGCTACGGCAAGCCCATGGTCAGGATTCGATCCGGGAAGTCGACGAACAGGGTCTTGGCCTGAGCTATCCCGTCAAGGTCTGGCCAGAAAAGATCAAAACTCATAACCTCGACAAAACGCCGGAGGTGGAGGGCGTCCTCGAGGGCATAAAGGGGCAGTACCTAATCCTGGATACCGGTGTGATCAACATTCGGAAATTCACCGGTTATGAAGTCCGTTTCCGGGTCATGGAAGGCTGACAGCGCCTTGCCCGGCTCATCTTTTCATGTCGGCGGGTGCTGAATATACGCACCTGCAGGCCGCGAACTCTGGAGAAAACCAATGCGTACCAGCCAGCCACAGACCATTTATCTGAGCGATTACAAGGTACCTGCGTATCTGGTCGACACTGTAGACCTGCGCTTCGAGCTTTTTGAAGACGGGGCGCGTGTGCACAGCACGCTTGAGGTTCGCCGCAATCCGGAATCTGGTGAAGTGTCTGCGCCCCTGGAGCTCGATGGCGACAGTCTGACGCTGGAATCCGTCACCCTGGATGGCGCCGAGCTGGCAGAGGGTGACTATGAGGACCGGGGCGACCAGCTTGTGGTCCGGTCGGTTCCGGAGCAGTTCTCTTTGACCGTGGTGACGTGGATAGAACCCCAAAACAACACCCGTCTGGAGGGGCTGTATAAATCCTCGGGCATGTTTTGTACCCAGTGCGAGGCTGAGGGATTCCGCTGCATCACGTTTTTCCCGGACCGTCCAGACGTGATGGCCCGTTTCCGCACTCGCATTGAGGCCAACAGGGACGCCTATCCGGTGCTCCTGTCCAACGGCAACGATGTCGAGAAAGGCGAGCTGGAAAACGGCCGGCATTTTGTCACCTGGGAAGACCCGTTCCCCAAGCCCTGCTACCTCTTCGCCCTGGTGGCCGGAGACCTGGTAGAGAAACGGGATACCTTTTCCACGTGCTCGGGGCGTGACATTGATCTGCGCATGTACGTGGAGCCCCGCAATGCCGAGAAGTGCGATCACGCCATGGACTCCCTGAAGCGGTCCATGCGCTGGGATGAGGAAGTCTATGGTCGTGAGTACGACCTCGATATCTTCATGATTGTGGCGGTGGACGACTTCAACATGGGCGCCATGGAGAACAAGGGCCTCAACATCTTCAACTCCTCCTGTGTGCTGGCCAGCCAGGAAACCGCGACGGACATGGCATTCCAGCGTATCGAGGCCATCGTTGCCCACGAATATTTCCATAACTGGTCCGGCAACCGGGTTACCTGCCGCGACTGGTTCCAGCTCAGCCTGAAAGAGGGCTTCACGGTATTCCGGGATTCCCAGTTCTCAGCAGACATGGGCTCTCCGACAGTCAAGCGGATTGAGGATGTGACCCTGCTGCGTACGGCCCAGTTTGCTGAAGACGGAGGCCCCATGGCGCATCCGGTGCGGCCGGCTTCCTACATGGAAATCTCCAACTTCTACACCCTGACCATTTACGAAAAGGGTGCAGAAGTCGTGCGCATGATCCACACCCTGCTGGGGCCGGACATGTTCCGTAAGGGCAGTGATCTGTATTTTGAGCGTCATGATGGCCAGGCAGTAACAACCGATGACTTTGTAAAAGCCATGGAGGATGCTTCCGGTCGTGACCTGGGCCAGTTCCGCCTCTGGTACGAGCAGGCCGGTACGCCGGTGCTGAATGTTTCGGATGACTATGACGCCGGGAAAGGTGTCTATCGCCTTACTATTGAGCAGAGCATTCCGGATACCCCGGGACAGACCAACAAAAAGCCGCAGCACATTCCGTTTGCGCTTGGGCTGCTAGGGAAGGATGGCCAACCTCTGGCGCTTCAGCTTGAATCCGGATATTCGGGTGCGCCGATGGAGCGGGTGCTTGAGCTGACCGAAGCCGTCCACACTTTCGAATTCCATGGCGTCGAGTCCAGACCCGTGCCATCACTTTTGCGCCACTTCTCGGCGCCGGTTCGGGTTCGCTACAACTGGACCCGCGAGCAGCTGCTCTTCCTGATGAGCCACGACCCGGACGGATTTAATCGTTGGGATGCGGGACAGAGACTGGCGGTCGATGTTATTCAATCGCTAGTCGGTGCGCCGGACGATACGGAAATCGAGCCAAGACTGGTGGAGGCCTATCGCAAACTGATTTCCGACGCCGATCTGGATCAGGCCCTGGTGGCAAAAATGCTGCAGCTTCCTTCAGAAGCGTACCTGATTGAGCTTTCCGAAAACGCCGATGTGCCAGCCATCCACCGTGCCCGTGACGCGGTGCTCCGGCACCTGGCCGGAGCCCTGAAGGGCGAGCTGCTTGCCTGTTATCAGCGGCATCAGGGCAGTGGCCCCTACGAGATAACGCCCGAGGCTATTGCTCGTCGCAGCCTGCGCAATACCGCGCTGGCCTGGTTGCTGTTGATCAATGATGAGGACGGTCGGACTCTGGCGGTCAGCCAGTTGAACGATGCAGACAATATGACCGATCGCATGGGTGCCTTGCGGGCGCTGGTCAATTCAGGCTTTGAGGCTGATCGCCAGCAGGCGCTGGATGACTTCTACGATCGGTTCCAGGACGATCCGCAGGTTGTTGAGCAGTGGTTCTCCGTGCAGGCGGCCAGTGACCAGGCCGGGCAGCTGTCGGACATCCGTAAACTTCTGGAGCATCCGGCGTTCGACTGGAAAAACCCCAACAAGATTCGCTCCGTGGTGGGAGCGTTTGCGGGCCAGAATCTGGCTGCGTTCCACAATCCGGACGGCTCTGGTTACGAATTTCTGGCGGACCAGGTCTGTCGCTTGGATGACAGCAACCCGCAGATTGCCGCGCGCCTGGTGACGCCGCTCACCCGATGGAGAAAGTTTGCGTTCGCGTACAGCGCTCAGATGAAATCCGCTCTGGAGCGGATTCGCGACAAATCCGGATTGTCCCGGGACGTTTATGAGGTGGTGCACAAGAGCCTTGCGGAGTGAAGTCAGATACAAAATCGCACTTTCGGTCGATAGACTTTAGTCTGGGATCGGGTAATCTGGAATAACGTCTGTAATTCCATCAGACGACAATAAAAAAGCCTCCGCAGAGGCTTCCAGACGCACTTAAGGTTTCACAATGATGTATAACAAAAATGCGATTCTCGGCGGCCTGCTGGCTCTCTCCGTGGCATCAGCGCCTGCGTGGGCGGCGGTCTCCGCCAGTGAAGCGGCCCGTCTGGGCCAGGAGTTGACACCCTTTGGCTCGCCCAAGGCCGGAAACAGTGCCGGCACCATCCCGGCCTGGACCGGAGGGCTGACAGAGCCGCCTCCCGGCTATGAGGGCAGCGGGCAGCATCACATCAATCCGTTCCCGGATGATGAAGTCCTGTTTACCATCACGCCTGCCAACATGGATCAGTATGAGGAGTACCTCACTGATGGTGTGAAGGCGATGCTCGAAACCTACCCGACCACATTCCGGGTGCCCGTTTACCAGTCCCGTCGTACCCACGCGGTTCCCGATTGGGTGGCTGAGAATACCCG
Source organism: Marinobacter maroccanus (assembly GCF_002933275.1). GTDB lineage: Bacteria > Pseudomonadota > Gammaproteobacteria > Pseudomonadales > Oleiphilaceae > Marinobacter > Marinobacter maroccanus. Next base: position 32,936 of record NZ_PSSX01000023.1, on the reverse strand, counting down.
TGAAAACGCCGTAAACGCAGAAATCGTCGGCCAGGGCGAAGGCCTGGATGGAGCCTTTGGCGGCTATCCGTTTCCGATCCTCCACGGCAACGACGAGCAGAAGGCCTGGCAGGCGGTCTGGAACCATCTGACCCGCTGGCGCGGCGTGTCTGTTACCCGGCGCTCCAGTGAGGTGGCGGTCCAGACCAACGGCGACTATTCGCTGGTTACTTCCCAGCAGGAAGCCTTCTTCAACTTTTACAACCCGGAAGGTGGTGAAGAGGATCTGGATAATGTGATCTTCTACTACCTGTCGTTTACCCAGTCACCACCCCGTCTTGCCGGTGGTGCGATTCTGATTCATGAGACCCTGAACCAGATCATCAATCCCCGCAATGGCTGGGGCTACAACGCCGGCCAGCGTCGGGTACGCCGGGCGCCAAACCTCGGGTACGATTCCCCGATTGCAGCGGCTGACAACCTCCGGACTGCGGACGATACCGACATCTTCAACGGGGCCCTGGATCGCTATAACTGGAATTACGAAGGCAAGCGGGAAATCTACATCCCGTACAACAATTACCGAATTGGGGAAAAAGGCCTTCCTTACGAGGAAATCCTGGGTATTTCCCATCTGAATCCGGATCTCACCCGTTGGGAACTTCATCGTGTGCACGTGGTTGAAGCCACGCTGAAAGACGGTGAGCGCCATATCTACGGCAAGCGCCGCTTCTACATCGACGAGGACAGCTGGAACACGGTTCTGCTGGATCAATACGACGGTCGCGGCGAACTCTGGCGTGTGACGATGGGGCTTCCAAAAAATTATTATGAACTTCCGGGTGTGTGGACGGTTCTTGACGTCTATCATGACCTTCAGGCCCGTCGTTATCACGTACTCGGCCTGGACACAGAAGAGGCCAATACCCGCGTGTTCACCGACGAGGTCCCGAACAAGCGTTACTTCTCGCCGGCTTCCCTGCGCCGCAGGAGTGTTCGCTAACGCACTGTTGGCCGAGGGATGCGTCCCCGCCCACAGGAAGTGGCGACCCGACATACCGGCAACCGTAAGGTTGCCGGTATGTTTACAGTTATTCCCGGCTTTGCCGGTCAGAGACACAGTTCAATACAACATAATAGGCAATCTGAATGGCTAAAAGGTTGATGTGCAAGACTCTGGGCGCTGCCTGCCTTGGACTTTCCATGGTCTGGTCTGCCCCTGCAGCGTTTGCGCTTGCAGATATCATCGAAACCCCGGCCCGGCCGACGGATCTGGCCCCGGAAAATCTTCTCACCGATGCGACCCGGGTTGGAGATCGCATTGTGGCCGTGGGAGAACGCGGCCATATCATTTACTCGGATGATGAGGGGAAAACCTGGGTTCAGGGTGAGGTACCTGTTTCTGTGACCCTGACAGGGATCGATTTTGGCTCCGACAGCCATGGCTGGGCAGTGGGCCACAGCGGCGTTGTTCTTCATACCAGTGATGCCGGGGCCACCTGGAGCCTTCAGATTGATGGCATCCGCGCCATGGAACTGGCCATTGAGAGCCGGGAAGAGCAGATTGCCGCCATGCAGGAGAGGATCGAAGAAGCGCCTGAAGAAGAGAAAGAAGATCTCGAGTGGGCGCTGGACGACCTTTACTTTGCCCTTGAGAACATTCAGGCGGACATGGACATTGGTCCAGTTAACCCGCTGCTGGATGTCTGGTTTGAAAACGAGAACCGCGGTTTTGTGGTGGGCGCTTACGGTATGTTCCTGCGCACCTTGGACGGCGGTGAGACCTGGAAAGACTGGGCGCCAAGAATTGATAACCGGCAGAACTTCCATCTCAATGGCATTACCCAGATCACGGGTGGTGCCCTGGTGGTCGTTGGTGAAGCCGGTCAGATACATGTCTCTGTAGACGGTGGTGAGACCTTTGAGCGTCGTGAGGCGCCTTATGAGGGCTCCCTGTTCGGTGTGATCGGTACAGGCCAGGTGAACGAGATTCTCGCCTTCGGCCTTCGTGGCAACATGCTGTTCTCTTCAGACCTCGGCAGAAGCTGGCGGATGGTTCCCAATTCAGCCGGGACTACGCTCAACGACGGCGTCGTTTCTGAAGATGGTCGGATCACCCTGGTAGGTAATAGTGGTGCGGTACTGATGAGCACCAATGGCGCCGAAACCTTCCGCGAGCATTTCCGAAGTGATCGTGAAGGTGTCATGAGCGCGGTGCCTATTTCAGGAACAGACCTGCTGATTGTCGGCGAAGGTGGCGTAAAAATCACAGACGCCCGTGGAAGAAACCTTCAATAACGCCCTGATGTGGCAACAACCGAACGAACAATAGAGGGGCTTTTGAATGTCCAACCCTAAGCATGACAAGGGCGAGCACTATCTGACCACGCCCAAGGCTGAACCCTTTCTCGAAAGGCTGATCTTCAATAATCGGCCAATCATTCTTGTCGTCTTCGCCGTATTGACGCTGTTTCTGGGTTATAACGCCGTCAAGATCCAGCCGGATGCCAGCTTCGAGCGGATGATTCCGCTTGAGCATCCCTACATTGTAAATATGCTTGAGCACCGGGATGATCTTGAAAACCTCGGTAACTTCGTTCGTATCGCCGTCGAGGTAGAAGAGGGCGATATTTTCACCCAGGAGTACATGGAAACCCTGAAGCAAATCACCGACGAGGTTTTCTATCTCAACGGCGTGGATCGTTCGGGTCTCAAATCCCTCTGGACGTCGAATGTCCGCTGGGTTGAGGTAACCGAACAGGGTTTTCAGGGTGGCACTGTCATACCGGACGGCTATGACGGCTCCCGGGACAGTCTAGAGAAACTTCGCCAGAACGTTCTTCGTTCTAACGAAGTCGGGCGCCTGATCTCTGATAACTTCAAATCAACGATCGTTTACGCACCGCTCTACGAGAAAAATCCGGAAACCGGTGAGGCTCTGGACTACGGCGAATTTTCCCGTCAGCTTGAAGAAAAGATTCGGGACAAGTACGAAGAACAGAATCCGAACATCCAGATTCATATCGTCGGCTTTGCCAAGAAGGTCGGCGATCTGATTGAGGGGATAGGTTCTATCGCCTGGTTTGCAGGGATTACCATCCTGCTGACCACGCTGCTGTTGTTCTGGTACTCGCGGGCTATTGCCGGCACCCTGGTTCCCGTCTTCACCTCAATCATTGCGGTTTTCCTGCAGCTGGGAACTCTTCGGCTTCTGGGCTATGGTCTTGACCCGTATTCGGTGCTGGTACCCTTCCTGGTGTTTGCCATCGGCATCAGTCACGGCGTTCAGATTGTGAATGCCATGGCCGTTGAGGCTGCCAAGGGCTTTGATGCGGTGACTGCCGCGCGCCTGGCTTTCCGCGCTCTATACATACCGGGCATGCTGGCTCTGATTTCGGATGCCTTTGGCTTCCTGACCCTGTTCTTTATCGAGATCGACGTTATCCGGGACCTGGCTGTTGCCGCAGGTATTGGTGTGGCGTTCGTGATCTTCACTAACCTGGTGTTGCATGTACTGATAATGTCTTACGTCGGTATCTCCAAGGGGGGTATCCGTCACGTGCAGAATCACGGCGAAAAACAGGATCGGAAATGGCGTGTTCTGTCCTACTTCTCCCATCCGGGCGTTGCGCCGATATCGCTTCTCATAGCGGTGATTGGCCTTGGTCTTGGTCTTTACTATAAGCAAAATCTCAAGATTGGGGATCTGGATCAGGGTGCACCCGAGCTGCGAGCGGACTCCCGTTATAACAAGGACAATGCCTACATCATCAATAATTACTCGACCAGTGCGGATGTATTGGTGGTGATGGTCAAGACGCCGGAAGAGCAATGCACTCAGTACAATGTGCTGCGGGCCATGGATACTCTGCAATGGGAGCTTCAAAACACGCCGGGCGTGCAGTCTTCGGTATCACTTGCTGATGTTTCCAAGATGGTGACCAAGGCGCTGAACGAGGGCAACTGGAAGTGGTATGAAATCTCCCGCAACCAGACCATCATCAATGCGTCGATTCGTGAGGCACCTGCCGGGTTGATTAATACTGACTGCAGCCTGACTCCGGTGTTGGTATTCCTTGAGGATCACAAGGCAGAAACCCTGGAAACCGTCGTTGAGCGCGTCGAACAGTTTGCGGAGAAGAACAGTACTGATGAGCACAGGTTCCTGCTGGCGGCGGGTAACGCCGGTGTCGAGGCTGCTACCAACGAGGTTATCTCCGGCGCCAAGGATAAGATGCTGATCCTCGTTTACAGTGTGGTGAGTTTGCTTTGCTTCGCGACGTTCCGTTCGATGCGTGCGGTGCTGTGTATCGTGATACCTCTGGGACTGACTTCGATCCTGTGTGAGGCGATCATGGCGGTGTCCGGCATTGGTATCAAAGTGGCGACCCTGCCGGTTATCGCCCTGGGTGTCGGTATAGGTGTCGACTACGGCATTTATATCTACAGCAAGCTTGAGAAATACCTGCTTGAGGGCAAAACCCTTCAGGAGGCTTACTACGAGACCCTGCGCTCCACTGGTAAGGCGGTTATGTTTACCGGTGTGACTCTGGGTCTGGGTGTTGTCACCTGGATATTCTCGCCCATCAAGTTCCAGGCCGACATGGGCTTCCTGCTGTTCTTCATGTTCCTCTGGAACATGGTGGGAGCCATCTGGCTATTGCCGGCTCTGGCCCGGTTCCTGCTGCGGCCGGATCAGATGCTTGCCAAAGCTCGAGCTGCGAAATAACATTCGCACCGACCTGCAAAAAAGCCCGCGTTGCGGGCTTTTTTGTTGTCTGGTCAACCGGTTAGCGAGCTAATCCATACTTTATTTATGGTGTGAAGTGGTCTATGTTCTAAGACGACCATGATGTCTGTCTGTGGAAACAAACAGGCAGTTGATTATAACGATCAGAAAAAGGAAGAACTCACATGACACTGAAACTCAAAGCCTCCGCATTCGCTGTCGCTGCTGCAGTCAGCCTGGGTGCTGCTTCCACCTCCGTTTCCGCTCAGGAGCAGCGCTTTGTAACCATCGGCACCGGCGGTGTAACCGGCGTTTATTATCCGGCTGGCGGCGCGATCTGTCGTCTGGTGAACATGGACCGTAAAGAGCACGGTATTCGCTGCTCTGTCGAGAGTACCGGTGGTTCCGTCTACAACCTGAACGCAATCCGTCAGGGCGAGCTTGATCTGGCAGTGGCCCAGTCTGACTGGCAGTACCACGCCTACAACGGCACCAGCCAGTTCAAGGACGACGGCGCCAACAAAGATCTTCGCGCGGTCTTTTCACTGCATCCGGAGCCATTCACCGTTGTTGCCAGCAAGGGCTCAGGGATCAAGTCTTTTGAAGACCTGGAAGGCAAGCGCGTATCCGTCGGTAACCCTGGTTCGGGTCAGCGTGCCACCGCTGAAGTCCTGATGGATGAGATGGGCTGGACGCTGGACAAATTCTCTCTGGCTGCCGAAATCAAGGCTGCAGAGCAGTCCCAGGCTCTTTGTGATGGCAATATTGATGCCTTCTTCTACACCGTTGGTCACCCCTCCGGTGCCATCAAGGAAGCGACGACTTCCTGTGACAGTGTTCTGGTTAACGTTGACAACGCCGCTACCGAGAAGCTGATTGACGAGAACCCGTACTACAGGAAAGCGGTTATTCCTGGCGGTATGTATCGTGGCAGTGACAACGACGTTACCACCTTCGGCGTTGCAGCAACCTTCGTCTCATCCACTGATGTGCCCGATGATGTTGTTTACGCCGTTGTGAAGGCTGTCTTCGAGAATTTCGACAGCTTCAAGCGTCTGCATCCGGCGTTTGCCAACCTGAACAAGGAAGAAATGGTCTCTGATGCCCTGAGTGCGCCTCTGCACCCGGGTGCTGCCAAGTACTACAAGGAAGCTGGCCTGATCGACTGATCTGTCTGCACTTGGACTCAGCGGGCTTCGGCCTGCTGAGTCTTCCTTTCAGAGACTCACCTCTCACGTTACGGGACTAACTTATGGCGACGAGCGATCCGGCTAACGGAGCTGGTGCTGGTGGTGGTAATAATGTAGACGAGATCCTGCAGACTGAAACCGGGGGCAGGGCGACCAGCGGGTATGCCGCAGTTATTCTGTTTATCGTTCCCCTGGTGTGGTCGTTGTTTCAGCTCTGGATTGCGTCACCGCTCCCTTACATTTTCAATTTTGCCATCTTCAATTCCACGGAAGCGCGTTCTATCCATCTTGCGTTTGCGGTTTTCCTGGCGTTTTCGGCCTTCCCCATGATCAAGGGGCGGCACGTGAATGTCGTGCCCATCTACGACTGGATTCTGGCGCTCGCTGCCGCTTTCTGCGCCTCCTATCTTTACGTTTTTTATCAAGAGCTTTCGACACGCCCCGGAGCGCCTATCACCCAGGATCTGTGGGTTGCGCTGGTCGGGCTCGTGCTGTTGCTGGAAGCGACCCGTCGCGCACTGGGGTTGCCACTGACCATTGTCGCCGCTGTCTTTATTACTTATTCAATTGCCGGCCCCTACATGCCGGATGTGATTGCCCACAAAGGTGTAAGTCTGAGTAAATTGGCGTCGCACCAGTGGCTCGGTACCGAGGGTGTGTTTGGCGTTGCGCTCGGGGTTTCCACGAGCTTCGTTTTCCTCTTCGTGTTGTTCGGTGCGCTGCTCGAGAGAGCTGGCGCCGGTAACTACTTTATTAAAGTCGCTTATGCCATGTTGGGACATATGCGTGGTGGTCCCGCCAAAGCTGCCGTGGTTTCCAGTGGTTTGAGCGGCGTTATTTCCGGTTCGTCTATTGCCAACGTCGTCACTACCGGCACGTTCACCATTCCGCTGATGAAGCGAGTTGGTTTTCCGGCCACCAAGGCCGGCGCAGTGGAAGTGGCCGCATCCACTAACGGCCAGCTGACACCTCCGATCATGGGCGCGGCCGCTTTCCTGATGGTCGAATACGTAGGTATCTCCTACCTGGAAGTCATCAAGCACGCCATCCTGCCGGCGATGATTTCCTACGTGGCACTGATTTATATCGTGCACCTTGAGGCCTGCAAGCTGAACATGCAGGGCATTGAGCCTCTCAACAAGCCGACTCTTGCCCAGCGGATGCTGAACTGGGTCGTTATTCTCATTGGCCTGAGTGTGCTGACCCTGGTGGTGTATTACGGGATCGGCTGGACGAAGACGCTTTTCGGTGAAGCGGCGATCTGGGTGTTGGCGCCTTTGCTGGTGCTGATCTATATCGGCCTGGTTGGCTATGCCACCCGATTCCCGGAACTCGAGGAAGATGATCCGGAAAAGGAGATGGGTGACTTGCCGCCGGTTGGTCCGACTGTGAAGACCGGGCTGTACTTCCTTCTGCCCGTAGTGGTGCTCGTGTGGTGTCTTACGGTTGAGCGTTTCTCGCCCCAGCTGTCGGCGTTCTGGGCGACGCTGTTCATGATTTTCATCGTCGTTACACAGCGACCGTTGAAGGCCTTCTTCTACAAGCACGGCAACTTCCTAACTGCCTTTAAGGACGGCGCATTCGATCTTGCGCATTCGCTTGCCACTGGTGCCCGGAACATGGTGGGTATCGGCGTGGCCACCGCCACCGCCGGTATCGTGGTGGGTACGGTTACCCTGACAGGTATCGGACTGGTGATGACCGAATTTGTAGAGTTTCTGTCTGGGGGCAACCTGCTGCTGATGCTGATCTTCACGGCCATTATCAGCCTGATCCTCGGCATGGGTCTGCCGACCACTGCCAACTACATCGTTGTGTCCACGCTGATGGCGCCGGTAATCGTCACTCTGGGCGCCCAGAATGGGCTGATCGTGCCGCTGATTGCGGTGCACCTGTTCGTGTTCTACTTCGGCATTCTGGCGGACGATACCCCGCCCGTGGGGTTGGCGGCTTATGCCGCCGCTGCCATATCCGGAGCCGATCCTATACGAACGGGTATCCAGGGCTTCACCTACGACATCCGCACGGCGATCCTCCCGTTCATGTTTATTTTCAACACCCAGTTGTTGCTCATTGGCCTGACCGGATGGTTTGACCTGCTGGTTACGATCGCCAGTGCAGTCACCGCGATGTTGGTCTTTTCCGCGGCCACGCAGGGGTTCTGGTTTACCAAGAGCTACAAGTGGGAATCGCTGTTGTTGCTGCTGATTACGTTCACTATGTTCCGCCCCGGTTTCTGGTGGGATATGGTTTACCCGCCCACGGCAGACCGGCCCGGCGCCGAGATCATGGAATATGTTGAGGATGTGCCGGCAGACAAACCGATTGTCCTGAAGGCTTCCGGGATGACGATTGACGGCGACGAGGTGACGACCTACGTAAGGCTCGAGATTCCTGCTGGTGACACGCCTGAGCAACGCCTGATGGACGCCGGCCTTGAGCTCAGCCCGGATGGCGAAAAGATGGCGGTGGACTTCGTTGGTTTCGGTAGCCCGGCGGAGGATGCCGGAATCCAGTTTGGCTGGACCATCGATGCCGTGCAGGTTGACCTGGAACGGCCGCCAAAAGAGTTGATGTTCATTCCGGCACTGGCGTTACTCGGCCTTCTGGCGTTTGGCCAGTTGCGTCGGCGGGCCAGGGAGGAAGCCGCCGGCCAGCCAGCCTGACGCCACACCTGTCCGTGCAAACCCGGCATTAACCTGCCGGGTTTTTTTCTGTTAGACTTCGCCTCGAAACGGCCCGCGGTTTGTATCGCGCCGTGCCGTCACCATGTGGTCTCTGGTATAGATCACCGCTGAGTAACCAACAGGAGCCTTTCATGCCCGTCGTAACCCTGCCCGATGGTAGCCATCGCAGTTTTGCCGAACCCGTAACCGTTCATGATGTCGCCGCCGATATCGGCGCTGGCCTTGCCAAAGCCGCCCTTGCCGGGAAGGTAGATGGCCAGCTCGTGGACACCAGTTATCGCATCGAAAACGATGCCGAGCTGGCGATTGTCACCGAGCGTGATGAAGAGGGCGTTGATATCATTCGCCATTCTACGGCGCACTTGATGGCCATGGCTGTCCAGGAACTGTTTCCAGGGGCCCAGGTCACCATTGGCCCGGTTATCGACAATGGCTTCTACTACGACTTCAAGTACGACCGCCCGTTCACCAATGAGGATCTGGCGCGGATCGAGAAGCGGATGGAGGAGCTCTCCAAACAGGACTTGCCGGTTTCTCGCTCCATCATGTCCCGCGATGAGGCGATCAAGCTCTTTGAGGATATGGGCGAAGAATACAAGGTTCGTATCATTCAGGACATTCCCGGCGATGAGGACCTTTCGTTTTACAGTCAGGGCGATTTTATCGACCTGTGCCGCGGTCCCCACGTTCCCAGCACCGGCAAGCTGAAGGCCTTCAAACTGACCAAGGTGGCCGGCGCCTATTGGCGTGGCGACACCAGCAATGAGCAGCTTCAGCGCGTGTACGGAACCGCCTGGGGTAACAAGAAGGATCTCAAGGCCTATTTGCACCGTCTGGAAGAGGCCGAGAAGCGGGATCACCGCAAGGTCGGCAAGAAGCTTGGCTTGTTCCATATGCAGGAAGAAGCGCCGGGCATGGTTTTCTGGCACCCGGATGGCTGGTCGCTGTATCAGGAAGTTGAGCAATACATGCGCCGCAAGCAGCAGGAGCATGGCTACAAGGAGATCAAGACGCCACAGGTGGTGTCGCGGACCCTGTGGGAGAAGTCAGGGCACTGGGACAAGTTCAAGGACGACATGTTCACCACCGAGTCGGAGAAGCACGACTACGCCATCAAGCCCATGAACTGTCCCTGCCACGTGCAGGTCTTCAACCAGGGCCTGAAAAGCTACAAGGATCTGCCCCTGAGACTGGCAGAATTCGGCTCCTGCCACCGGAACGAGGCCTCCGGAGCGCTGCATGGACTGATGCGTGTTCGGGGCTTTACCCAGGATGATGCCCACATTTTCTGCGAAGAAGATTCTATTCAGCAGGAAGTCTCGGCATTTATTGAAATGCTGCACGAGATCTACACAGACTTCGGGTTTACCGAGATCCTGTACAAACTCTCAACCCGTCCAGAAAAACGGGTTGGCTCCGATGAGGTCTGGGACAAGGCGGAAGCCGCTCTGGAAGAAGCGCTGAATCGCGAAGGGGTAGACTGGGAATTGCTGCCGGGCGAAGGCGCCTTCTACGGGCCCAAGATCGAGTTCTCGCTGAAAGACTGTATCGGACGGGTATGGCAGTGTGGCACTATTCAGGTGGACTTCTCGATGCCGGGTCGTCTGGGTGCGCAGTATGTTGCCGATAATTCCGAGCGGAAGACCCCGGTCATGCTGCACAGGGCGGTATTGGGATCCTTTGAACGTTTTATCGGTATCCTGATCGAAGAATACGAAGGTGCATTCCCGACCTGGCTGGCGCCGACCCAGGTGGCGATCCTCAATATCACCGATAATCAGCGTGATTATTGTCAGAATCTGGCGAAAAAGTGGGATTCTTTGGGCTATAGGGTTAATGCTGACTTGAGAAACGAGAAGATCGGCTTTAAAATCCGCGAGCATACTCTTAACAAGGTTCCCTACCTTGTCGTTGTCGGTGACAAAGAAGTCGACAACAACGCCGTTGCGGTGAGAACCCGCAAGGGCGAAGATTTGGGAACTTTATCGCTTGAAGCGTTTGAGCAACTCTTAAGTGAAGATGTTGAACGCAAGGGCAAAACAAAGACGGAGATCTGATTATTAAACAGCGAGCGAATCGGGGTGGGCGCACACCAAAGGCGCCTATCAATGAGAATATTGACGCAACCGAAGTCCGACTGATTGACGCAGAAGGCAACCAGGTCGGTGTAGTACCAATAGAGGATGCTCTCAAGCAAGCAGAAGAGGCATCTCTTGACCTGGTCCAGGTTACGGATTCCGATCCGATCGTCTGTAAGATAATGGACTACGGCAAGAAAATCTTCGACGAGAAGAAGGCCAAGGCGGCTGCCAAGAAAAAGCAGAAGCAGACGCAGGTCAAAGAGCTTAAGTTCCGACCAGGAACTGAAGAAGGGGATTATCAGGTCAAACTACGCAACCTGGTACGTTTCCTTGAAAACGGGGACCGCGGCAAAATCACTATCCGCTTCCGTGGCCGTGAGATGGCACACCAGGAAATTGGTATGCAGCTCATGCAGCGCATAGAAGCAGATATTGAAGAGCTTGCCCAGGTAGAGATGCGGCCGAAAATGGAAGGCCGGCAGATGACCATGGTTGTGGCGCCCCGCAAGAAGAAGTGAACCTGATCGGGTGCTGGTCCCCCGCGCATGCGGGGGATTTGTCGTTCAGGGGCACATTATTGTTTATTTAAAAATAGAATGCGGAGTTTTAAAAAATGCCTAAGATGAAAACCAAAAGCGGAGCCACCAAGCGGTTCAAGAAAACCGCCACCGGCTTCAAGCACAAGCAGTCCTTCACCAGTCACATCCTGACCAAGAAGAGCCCAAAGCGTAAGCGTCAGCTGCGCGGCACCAAGCTCATCGCCAAGTCGGATGTTGCATCTATCAAGCGTATGACCGCGTGCTGATCCAGCCGCGAGAATCATTCCTTAGAAAGTACAGGTAGAAGGATTAAAGTATGGCTCGTGTAAAACGTGGTGTGGTCGCACGCCGTCGTCACAAAAAGATTCTCAATCAGGCCAAAGGTTACTACGGCGCTCGTAGCCGGGTATTCCGTGTAGCCAAGCAAGCGGTTATCAAGGCCGGTCAGTACGCTTACCGTGACCGTCGTAACCGCAAGCGTGCTTTCCGCGCTCTGTGGATTGCCCGTATCAATGCTGGTGCCCGCGCTAACGGTCTGTCTTACAGCCGTCTGATCGCTGGTCTGAAAAAGGCTAACGTTGAAATCGATCGTAAGGTTCTGGCCGATCTGGCCATGAACGAGCAGCAGGCGTTTGCCGCTGTTGTTGAGAAGGCCAAAGCGTCCCTGTGATCGCTTAGCTCTTTCATCGATTGCTGATCGATATGGGCGTCTCATGATTTCATGACGGCGCCTCCTGATAGGGGAAGGGCACGCTCTTCCCCTATTTTTGTTTTTGAAGTTACGTTTTTAAGCACTTCCATTTCTGGTTTGGAGCAGGGTCAATGGAAAACCTGGAGCAACTGGTTCAGGACGGTCTGGCAGCAGTTGATAGCGCCGACAGCCTGCAGGCACTTGATCAAATTCGTGTTGAGTATCTTGGCAAGAAGGGTGTGATTACCCAGCAGGCGAAAACCCTGGGCAAGCTTTCTGCTGAGGAGCGCCCTGCCGCCGGCCAGAAAATCAATGAAGCCAAGGGGCAGGTCGAAGAAGCCATCAATGCCCGGCGAAGCGATCTTGAGCGTGCCGCAATCGAGCAGAAACTTGCCAGTGAATCCATTGATGTGACTCTGCCCGGCCGTGGTCAGGACTTGGGCGGATTGCACCCGGTTACCCGTACCCTGCAACGGATCGAGCATTTCTTCGCCCGGGCCGGCTATACCGTCGAGCAGGGGCCCGAGATCGAAGACGATTACCACAACTTCGAGGCCCTCAACATCCCTGGCCACCACCCGGCTCGCGCGATGCACGATACGTTCTATTTCAATCCGGGCACCCTGCTGCGAACTCACACTTCGCCGGTACAGATTCGAACCATGGAAGCGGGCAAGCCACCCTTCCGGATGATCTGCCCAGGCCGGGTTTACCGCTGTGATTCGGATATGACGCACACCCCGATGTTCCACCAGGTGGAGGGGTTGCTGGTCGAGAAAAATGTCAGCTTCGCGGATCTCAAAAGTACTGTTGAAGAATTCCTGCGAGTGTTCTTTGAGAGGGACCTTCAGGTCCGTTTTCGGCCCTCCTATTTCCCGTTTACCGAGCCCTCCGCAGAAGTGGACATTGAATGGGGGCGGGAAGCCGATGGCAGCATCAAGTGGCTTGAAGTCATGGGCTGCGGAATGGTGCATCCCAAGGTGTTTGAATATTGCGGAATCGATGCCGAGGAATACCGTGGCTTCGCATTTGGCATGGGTGTAGAGCGCCTGGCCATGCTTCGCTACGGCGTGAACGATCTGCGTATGTTTTTCGAGAATGATCTGCGCTTCCTGCGACAGTTCCGTTAACCGGCAAGATCACGGCATCCAATCAAACAGGCATAACCGCATCAGGACAAGGCAATAACCATGAAATTCAGTGAACAGTGGCTGCGCGAGTGGGTAAACCCGCAAATCGATACCCAGGAATTAATGGACCAGATCACCATGGCAGGTCTGGAAGTGGACGGTTTCGAGCCGGTGGCCGGTCAATTCAGCGGCGTGGTCGTTGGAGAAGTTCAGTCAGTAGGGCCACATCCTGACGCAGACAAGCTGCGGGTTTGCCAGGTCAGTGATGGTGCCTCCGAGGTTCAGGTGGTCTGTGGCGCTCCCAATGTCCGTGAAGGTATGAAGGTGCCTTTTGCCGTGGTGGGTGCGGTTTTGCCCGGTGATTTCAAAATCAAGAAGGCCAAACTTCGCGGTCAGCCTTCTGAGGGCATGCTTTGTTCCGAGTCAGAGCTTGGGCTCTCCGATGATCACGATGGCCTGATGGAGCTTCCGGCGGACGCACCGGTGGGGCAGGACGTGGCCGATTACCTGAAGCTGAACGATGTCACAATTGATGTGGATCTGACTCCGAATCGCGCCGACTGCCTGTCTATCAAGGGTATCGCCCGTGAAGTGGGTGTTCTGAACAGCATGCTGGTCAACAGCCCGGCAATCGAGCCCGTGGAATCGGTGCACTCTGAAGTACCTGATATCCGGGTGGAAGCCCCGGCAGGCTGCCCGCGGTATCTTGGCCGTATTCTGCGCAATGTGAACCTGCAGGCGGAATCGCCCCTGTGGATGCAGGAAAAACTTCGCCGTTCAGGTATTCGCTCCATTGATGCCGCCGTGGATGTCACCAACTACGTCATGCTGGAACTTGGCCAGCCCATGCACGCCTTCGATCGTGACGAAATCCAGGGCGGGATCGTTGTCCGTATGGCGCGAATTGGTGAAAAGCTGGTTCTGCTGGATGGTCAGGAGGTCGAGCTCACCCAGGGAACCCTGGTGATTGCGGACCATGAGAAGCCGATCGCCATTGCCGGTGTCATGGGCGGTGAGCATTCCGGAGTCAGTCCGAAAACGCGGGACCTGGTGCTGGAATCCGCTTACTTCGACCCGATTACGCTGGCGGGCAAGGCTCGCCACTATGGCTTGCACACTGACGCATCGCACCGGTTCGAGCGAGGTGTTGACTACAAGTTGGCGCGCGATGCGATGGAGCGTGCCACCCGGTTGCTGATGGACATCGTTGGTGGTGAACCTGGCGAAATCGTCGAAGTTGCCAGCGATGAGGATATTCCAGAGGATCGGGTTGTCGACCTGCGAGCCCGCCGGCTTAACGATGTTCTGGGTATGGAAATTGATCGCACCACCGTCGAGGAGATCCTGACCCGGCTCGGCCTGCGAGTGGAAAAGCTCCTGAAAGACGGCTGGCGTGTCAGTGTGCCCAGCTTCCGCCCGGATATCTCTATTGAAGAAGACCTGATCGAGGAAGTCGGTCGAATTTATGGCTACAACAATCTGCCCGTAACCGAGCCTACGGGCTCACTCGGTCTGCGCCCGGAGCAGGAGGCTGTTCGCCCGGTCTCGGCCATCCGCAACTTTTTTGTGGATCATGGGTACCAGGAGGCGGTGACCTACAGCTTTGTCGATCCGAAGGTTCAGCAACTGGTGGATCCCGATCGTCAGGGCATCGCGCTGGCTAATCCGATTTCCTCGGATCTGTCGGTGATGCGCACCAGCCTCTGGAGTGGCCTGCTGAAAACCGTGGCCCATAACCAGAATCGCCAGCAGCCGCGCATACGTCTGTTCGAAACCGGTCTGCGCTTCCTCCAGGAGGGCGAGCGGATTGATCAACAACCGATGCTGGCCGGTGTGGTGGTTGGCAGCCAGTATCCAGAAAACTGGGCAAACGGTCGCAGAACCGCGGATTTCTATGATGTAAAAGGGGATTTGGAGAGTCTGTTCAGTCTGCTGGGCATTGAGATCCATTTTGTTGGCAGCCAGCATCCTGCGCTGCACCCGGGACAGACTGCGGAACTCATGCGTGACGGCGAGCACGTGGGCTGGCTGGGGACTCTGCATCCACAAGTTCAGAAAAATCTTGAACTTAATGGCACGATCCTGATGTTTGAGCTATTCTTGAATTCAATCGTTACCGGATATGTGCCTAATTTCAAAGAAATTTCAAAATTCCCGGAAGTTCGTCGGGATTTGGCTATTATTATCGGAAGCGAGGTAGCGTTCGCCGATGTGGAGCGTGTAGCGAGAAAGCATGCCGGCGAGCAGCTGACAGCGTTGCGTGCGTTCGATGTCTATGAGGGCGAGAGTCTGGGTGAGGGTAACCGAAGCCTGGCTCTGAGTCTGTTCTGGCAGCACCCCGAACGTACATTGAACGAGGATGAAGTGCATTCGCTCTTCAACGGTGTGATCGACGCATTGAAAGAAGAGCTGGGAGCAACACTGAGGAGTTGAGAGATGGCGGCTTTGACGAAAGCGGAAATGGCGGAGCGGTTGTACGAGGAATTGGGCCTGAACAAACGCGAAGCCAAGGAAATGGTAGAAGCTTTTTTCGATGAGATCAGAGGCGCTCTCAGCCACAATGAACAGGTGAAGCTGTCGGGTTTCGGTAACTTCGATCTGCGGGACAAGAAGCAGCGGCCGGGACGGAACCCGAAAACCGGTGAAGAGATTCCGATCAGTGCACGGCGTGTCGTTACGTTTCGCCCGGGACAAAAACTAAAGCAAAAAGTAGAAGCGTATGCTGGAACCCAGTCATAACAACGAACTTCCCACCATTCCGGGGAAGCGTTATTTCACCATTGGTGAGGTAGCGGAGCTGTGTGCTGTGAAAGCACACGTACTGCGGTATTGGGAACAGGAGTTTCCGCAGCTGTCGCCGGTGAAGCGTCGGGGCAACCGTCGGTATTATCAACGGGCGGACGTTATTACCATCCGCCAGATTCGTAGCCTGCTCTATGACCAGGGCTACACTATCGGTGGTGCGAAGCAGAAGCTGAGCAGTCACGAGGTGAAAGACGATACCTCCCAGTACAAGCAGCTGATCCGGCAGATGATTACAGAGCTGGAAGAGGTGCTCGAGGTTCTCAACGCGCCGGTCAAATAGTGCTTCCGAAGCTGTGAAGAAAAACCGGGATAGCGAAAAGCTGCCCCGGTTTTTTTATGCCTGCACGGTTACTGCTTTTTGCAGGTCTTGATGCCCAGCAGGGAATAGGCAGGGCAGTTGCCAACTGCGGCGGTAGCTAGAGGAATAATGCCGATCCAGCCCCAGGCGGTTTGTGGGCCCACAAATACGAGGGCCAGCAGTACAATGCCGACAATGGCGCGAATGATACGGTCCGCAGATCCCATATTGACGCTCATGATCCGTTCTCCTTGCTTGATATGCGATGACAGGAAGAACTTTAACGTCTGCTCGCAGAAGGTTCAGTGATAAAGTCACACAGGGCTGGCCGCCGGGTAAGTTAATCTAATGACCTATGGAAAAGCCGATGTTGCAGCACAGCATTCTTGAAACATTGCCTGGGCCTCTTCGCAGAGAAGCCCTGAGCGGCCTGCAGCCTCTTCACTTCGAGCATGGAAAGATTCTTTTCCGGGCCGGGGATCCCTGTCAGGGGCTCCCTCTGGTACTGAATGGAAGCGTGAAGGTTCAGATGACCGGCCTGTCCGGTCACAGCATCGTGCTGTATCGGATGGGGGCTGATGAAATTTGCACACTGTCTATCGGGTGCCTGATGACAGGCGATGGCTTTCGCGCAGAAGCAGTGGTTGAGGATGATGCCGAAGTGTATATGGTGCCCAGAGGGTTGTTTGACCGGCTGATGGACCAGTCTGCTGATTTCCGGCTTGGCATTATGGAATCCTACGGACGCCGCTTGAATGACCTGATGTTACTGGTGGAAGAGGTCGCGTTCAGGCGCATGGATGAACGGCTGTTTCAGTGGCTCGAGGCCAGGGTCGGGCAGGGAGTGATCACGATTACCCATCAGGAGCTCGCCGTGGAGTTGGGAACCGCCAGGGAAGTGGTTAGCCGGCTGCTGAAAGAGTTTGAACGCAAAGGCCTGCTGAGGCTCGCCCGGGGAAAGATCGAGTTCACCGATTCGTTTCCCCGGTAAGCCCGGGAAGCAACCAGGAAGCAAAAAGCCCGGACCTTTGGCCCGGGCTTTTTGTCGGAATCTGGTCGGGACGGTAGGATTTGAACCTACGACCCCTTGCACCCCATGCAAGTGCGCTACCAAGCTGCGCTACGCCCCGATTCGCTCTTTGCCACCGGAAGAAACTTGAGAGTATTCTCAGTGGCTTAGCGGGAGCGAAGTCTACACGAGCCCATTGAAAAAATAAACATCCGATGGTGATTTTGATGCCCGTTTTTTAGCGTAGCTTGGTTTCCCGGAGTTTCAGGATAAATTCGGGTGGTTCGAAGGTGTCCGGCCGAGCGACCTCCCAGTATTTATCGAAGATCGTCAGTCCGGTTTTCCCCTCAAGCAGGGCACCCGGTTCCAGGAAAGGAAAGAGGTCCATGTAGGAGTGTACCTCTGTTTTCGAAACCCGCCGTACGATGTGCTCGGGGCCGAGTTCGGATGGATGTCTCAGGCCTGAGGCCTCAAGCAGGTTTTGCAGGGCATCCAGGGTATTCTTGTGGTAGTTGTACACCCTCTGGCTCTTGTGCTCCACATCCAGCTTGTTGCCGCGCCGGGGGTCCTGGGTGGCCACCCCGCTGGGGCAGCGCCCGGTATGGCAATTGAGCGCCTGTATGCAGCCTAGCGCAAACATATAGCCCCGAGCGGCATTGCACCAGTCGGCGCCCAAGGCCAGGGTTCGGGCAATATTGAAGGCCGAGGTAATCTTGCCTGCGGCTCCAATGGCAATGTCTTCGCGAAGGTTGGTGCCAACAAGGGTGTTGTGAACTAGCAAAAGCGCTTCCGTCATCGGCATGCCGAGCCGGTTGATAAACTCCAGAGGCGCAGCGCCAGTGCCGCCTTCGCCGCCATCAACGACGATAAAATCAGGTTTTCGCCCGGTTTCCAGCATGGCTTTGACGATGGCGAACCATTCCCAGGGGTGACCAATGGCGAGCTTGAAGCCTACAGGTTTGCCGCCAGACAATTCACGCAGCCGGTCTATAAATTCCAGCATTTCTATTGGTGTTGAGAACGCCGAATGGCTGGCAGGAGAGACACAATCCTCGCCAACGGAAACGCCTCGTGCGTCGGCGATCTCAGGCGTCACCTTAGCGCCTGGCAGGATGCCACCATGACCGGGCTTGGCGCCCTGGGATAGTTTGAGTTCTATCATTTTGACCTGATCAAGTGTGGCATTCTGACGGAACATGTCCTCGTTGAAAGAACCATTTTTGTGGCGGCAGCCGAAATATCCGGAACCGATCTCCCAGACCAGGTCGCCGCCGGGTTGACGGTGGTAGCGGGAAATGGAGCCTTCGCCGGTATCGTGATAGAAGCCGCCCATTCTGGCGCCTGTGTTCAGACTGAGAATGGCGTTGGCCGAGAGTGAGCCGAAACTCATGGCGGAAATGTTGAATACACTTGCGTTGTAGGGCTTGTCGCAATTCCTGCCGATCAGAATCCGGAAGTCGCTGCCGCTCAGTCGGGTGGGAGCAAGCGAGTGGTTCATCCACTCGAATCCTTCCTCATACATGCCGAGTTGGGAGCCGAAAGGGCGCTTGTCGAGGACATTCTTCGCGCGCTGATACACGATCGTGCGCTGTTCCCGTGAGAATGGGCGCTCTTCAGTGTCTGACTGGATGAAATATTGGCGGATTTCAGGCCCCACGGATTCGAGCAGGTACCGGAAGTTGGCCATGATGGGGTAATTCCGGCTCACTGTGTGCTTCCGCTGCAGCAGATCGTAGGTGCCCAGGGCCGCGAAAGCACCGAATATCAACGGAAAGACATAACCGGCATCCAGAGCTATGGCCAGACCAAGGGAAACGACAAAACCGATAATGCTCAGTGCATAGGCCGTATAGCGAAGCGGAAAGGTCTTGGTTTTTTCCATGGAATCCTCTGGTTGTCTGGCAAAGCCGGCTTGAACAGCGCGGTACGTGAAGAAGAGTTTAGTCGAACGACGCGGGATCCTGCTTCGATTGGTCCGGACCTTGGCTGGTCCGTTGTCGATCATGGTCTATGATAAATATCAAGGCGGCTAAAATAATCGTAGTTTTGATGTTTTGAACTCAAAACATTATGATAACGCGCTTGTAATGTTTGAACTCCGATTCTGAATAAACGAATTATCAACTCAGGAGGCTCCATAACGTGGGCAAGGTAGTCAAAGACGAATATTCGACGGACTACGTGGCCGGCCAGGACAATATCACACCGTTCGGGCTGGATCTCCACGCACCGGTATTTCCGATCACGGCGATACTGGTTGTTGCGTTCGTAATAGGGACCCTGATGTTTCCCGGCGAGGCGAAAGAGCTGCTGGATGGAACAAAATGGGACATTATCGCGACGTTTGACTGGTTTTTCCTGATCAGTGCCAACATCTTCGTAGTGGTGTGTTTGGCGTTGATCTTCCTGCCAATGGGTAAGATCCGTATTGGCGGGCAGGACTGCAAACCTGAATTCTCTACAATTTCTTGGTTCTGCATGCTTTTCGCGGCTGGCATGGGAATTGGTCTCATGTTCTGGGCCGTTGCTGAGCCGGTGGCCTACTACACAGGCTGGTATGAGACACCACTCAACGTAGAGGCGGGCACGAATGAAGCCCGCAATCTTGCAATGGGCGCGACGATGTACCACTGGGGCCTGCACCCCTGGGGCATTTATGCGATTGTTGCTCTTTCCCTGGCATTTTTTGCCTTCAATAAAAACATGCCGCTGACCATCCGCTCTGCTTTCTTCCCCCTGTTGAAGGATAAGGTGTGGGGCTGGCCTGGCCACGTGATCGATATTTTGGCAGTTGTAGCCACCATCTTTGGTCTCGCGACGTCCCTCGGGTTCGGTGCTCAGCAGGCGGCTTCCGGGCTCAATTACCTGTTCGGTACAGGCGCTGGTACCAATGTGCAGATGGCGATCATCGTCGGCGTGACAGCGCTTGCATTGATCTCAGTGCTTCGGGGCCTCGACGGGGGCGTGAAGATCCTGAGTAACGTCAATATGGCCGTCGCCGGCATTCTGCTGTTGTTCGTGATTTTCGCTGGTCCAACCATGACCATCCTGGAAACTCTCTGGGTAACTTCGTCCAATTATGTTGGTAACGCTTTGCAGCTCAGCAATCCGTTTGGCCGTGAAGACGAAGCCTGGTTCCAGGGCTGGACTGTGTTCTACTGGGCATGGTGGATTTCCTGGTCACCGTTCGTTGGCATGTTCATCGCGCGTGTTTCCAAGGGACGCACCGTACGTGAGTTTGTTACTGCAGTGTTGATCGTTCCGACCGTCATCACAGTCGTATGGATGAGTGCTTTCGGTGGCGCTGCTATCGAACAGATCCAACAAGGAATTGGCGAACTGGCAGAGAATGGCTTGACCGAGGTTTCCCTCGCGACGTTCCAGATGTTTGCAAATCTTCCGCTCACTGGAATTCTGTCATTTGTCGGCATCATTCTGGTGCTGGTGTTCTTCGTAACATCATCAGACTCCGGCTCGCTGGTCATCGACAGCATTACTGCCGGTGGTAAGACTGATGCACCGACTGCTCAGCGTGTGTTCTGGGTTGTTGCCGAAGGTGCGATTGCTGCTGCCCTGATCTTTGGTGGCGGTGAGGACGCACTGGGCGCCATTCAGGCAACCGCAATCAGTGCAGGCCTGCCGTTTACGGTGGTTCTCCTGATCATGACCTGGGGTCTGCTCAAGGGGCTCAGTCACGAGCGGCAACTACTGATCGCACGGGGCGAACTCACGTAAACGTGACCTGAAGAACGAAAACCGGGGCTTCGGCCCCGGTTTTTTTGTGCCAGGTAAAAACTCAGCTACTGGCGAATGTGTCCATGGCGAAACGGGAGCGTTCCAGCGGCGTGAAATGTGGCCGCTTGAGCGACTCGATGGCCCGGAGACGGGGCAGCAGGCCGCGACCGTTGGCCATCTGGATTGCCAGCCCGGGTCGGGCGTTCAATTCCAGCAGCAGTGGCCCTTCGTTGGCGTCCACCACCAGATCGACTCCCATGTAGCCAAGGCCGGTTGCCTCGTAGCATCGGGAAGCCATTTCCAGCATCTCGTCCCAGGCTTCAATCTGGATGTTTTCCAGCGCCAGGCCGGTGTCCGGGTGCAGGGTGATCGGGCGGTTGAACTGAACCGCGTTCAGGCCTCGACCAGAGCCGATATCCAGACCAACACCCACAGCGCCCTGATGGAGGTTTGCCTTACCGTCAGATGCGGTTGTAGCCAATCTGAGCATGGCCATCACGGGGTAGCCCTGAAAGACGATAATCCGGATGTCGGGCACACCTTGGTGAGAATACTTCGCCAGTGATGGAGCAGACTCCACCAGGTTTTCCACGATCGCCACATCCGGCGTGCCCGCGAGTGAGTAGAGCCCGGCCAGAATGTTGGTCAGATGACGTTCCAGGAATGGAGAATCGACGCGCGAACCAGACGCCTTTATGTATTCATCGCCATCCCGACCGGTAATGACGGTAATGCCCTTGCCGCCGGATCCTTTCGCCGGTTTGATGGCAAAACCGGCCAGATCCTCTGCCATTTCCCGGAAGTGGGATATTTCATGCTGCTGGCGAACAACCTGAAGCAGTTTCGGGGTTTTTACGCCGTACTCGGCAACCACCAGTTTGGTCTTCAGTTTGTTGTCGACCAATGGGTAGGAAGAGCGCTCATTGTAACGGGCAATGTAGTCGACATTGCGCCGGTTCATATTCAGCATGCCCAGTCTCTTCAGTGATCGCGGCGATATCCAGTCCATGTCAGTCGTACGCCTTCATTGGCGTAAAGCGCCTCAGCTCGCTGAGCTTGTAGCCGGTGTACTGACCCATCAACAGGATCAACCCGAGGATAACAAGGTGCAGCTCCGGGAAGTTGAAGGTGAGATGGCCGGCCAATGGTGCGCTCATCAGCAAATAGGCGCAGATGGCCACAAACAGACTGCCGGCGCCCTGG
Source organism: Marinobacter maroccanus (assembly GCF_002933275.1). GTDB lineage: Bacteria > Pseudomonadota > Gammaproteobacteria > Pseudomonadales > Oleiphilaceae > Marinobacter > Marinobacter maroccanus. The sequence continues at coordinate 10,860 of NZ_PSSX01000023.1, read as the reverse complement.
ACCATGACCTCGTGTGCGCCTTCTTCTTCCCAGAGGATGGACATGCGCTCGATGGTCCAGGCAATGATCACCATCGGGAAGAAAGTCACCGTCATGCCGGTGTTGAATCCCATCTGATAGCCGATGATGCTTAGGCCAGCGGTAATAAAAATAACCAGGATGATCAGGGCGGAAATCCGTGATACCAGCAACAGGTTGAGACTGGAAAGGTAGCCGCGCATAAGCAGACCAATGGACACTACCGAGAGGAAAGCGATCAATCCCGGCACCAGAGTCGTCTGGACGAACGCCACGGCGATCAACACGGGCATGAAGGTGCCAGAGGTGCGAATACCGATGACGATCCGCATGAAAGCGACCATCAGTGCACCCAATGGCAGCAATAGCAACATGCGGAACATGCTTTGTTCTTCTATGGGCAACTCATAAAAGCTCAGGAAACCGAGGCCGTTGGAGGCGGACTCCATGGTTGCCAGCTGAAGGGCGGGAACCGTTTGCCTGAGCATTGAGAAGCTCACTTCTGAGTTTTTGCCACCCACCACATCAAGCAATGAGGCCGCGCCCTGGCGCCAAAGCAGGAGGTCCTCAGGCACGCCCTGTTCCGCCGTTTTGGGGTTGAAGGTGAGCCAGCGTTCGCCGTTGTAGATTTGCAGATAGGGCATCAGCTGTTGCCGACGGCGAGCATCCTCCAGCCTCAGTCCATCCGCTATTCTGGCCGCAATACCGCTGTGGTTGAGCATGTCGACCAGAAGGTCCAGGTAGTTCTCTTCCGAGACCAGCAGGGTTGTGTTCTGTGTCCGTGTATCTGGCTGCATAAGCCGGATCAGTTCACGGGTCATGCTCTCAGGGGTGCTTGAACGGGCCTTTGCCTGGTCCAGAATTTCCTGCACGGCGGTTGCTTCGGGTTCTTCCCAAAAGGTCCTCGGTGTTCTGGGTTCACGCACCGGGATCTCCGGCTGGGCGTTTGGATCCGGGATAAACTGAGCTTTGAAGTACAGGGTTTGTGGCCCGGAGACTTCACGCTTGCTCCACTCCGCTCGGCGACTGCCAGAGCTGTCGATGATGGAAAAGCCGTAGCCGGGTGACGCCGCCTGTTCGGTCAGGATCCGGAAACCCGGGGGCTGCTCAGGAATATTGAGGCTGGCAAGCACCGAGCCGTCGCCTGCGTCAAAATCAATTCGTGCCTCCACCATCCATACAGGTCGCTGCTCGCCTGTCAGCCAGGGAATGCCAAGCTCAATGTGTCGCCAGACGGCGAGGGAGATGCCCGCGGCGATCAGGAGAAAAACGGCGATGTAAAAGGGCAGGCGCGAGCGGGTGGTCACGATTCGTTCCCGTTGCTGTTGCGGATGGATTCGGGTAAGTCGGTTGCGTACTCCTTGCCGACATCGACCAGCATCACGTCACGCAGAATATTGCGACCGATCAGAACTTCGTATGTCAGGTTGGTTCTGTCGGCAAGTGTAAACTCCGCTACCTGCTGGTGATCGCCGATAAAAAACTGAAGCTCGACGACGACACGGCGCTCTGCTTCTTCAGCGCTGGCCTGGATAACTCGAACGCGGCGGGAGATCTCTTTTTCCAGTGTTACGAACTTGTCGGCACCGGGAACAGGTACATCAAACCGCACCCAGTTGTTGCCGTCCCGCTCAAACCGAGTAATGTTGCGTGCGTCGATTGAGGAGGTTTCAGCACCGCTGTCAATTCGAGCCTTGTAGATCAGACCGGGACCTGCGAGGTAGAAGTTTTCGACCTCTCCGACAATAACTTTGCCCTTGAGTCGATCTGCGCGGCCTTTCGAATTGTCTATTGTGGGGCATTGCTTCTGGGCCTGCACCGGCGGGCACTCGGGTTTTTCCACTTGGGTGGCAATCGCGTCCAGTATGGTTTGAGTCGATGAGCGGTTTTGGGCAATGGCTCGCTCGTGCCTTACCGCTGCGTTTTCTTCCATGGTAACGAGCGTCGCACGCTGACTCTTGACGGAGCCCTGGAGTTCATTCAGGTCAGTTTTGGGAACCATGAAATAGCGGTCTGCCGAGCACCCCGTCAGCAGAAGAATGCCTGCAATTGCGGTGACGGTAAGCTTAGGCAGTCCAGCCCGATACCATTTAAAACCCATGAAGAACCCCTGAGCTGGCAGCCTGTCACGCCCGAATTCGGGCTACCGTGACGGTCTGTGCGTGTGAAACCGAATTAATACGGAACGGGAGTATACAACATCCAACCTGTGTGGTTGATTTACAGATGGTTAAGGGGCAGTAGTGTTTACCGTGACAGAAAGTGGCCGTCACCAAGAACCGTTTCAGCACGCAGGTATTCCTGAATAACCGGCGAGCAATTGAGGTAGAACAGCAGAAGTTCGCGCTGTACATCCTGGTCCTGAATTCGAGCAGCAAAGCTGATCAGTTCCCGGATTTCCTCGTCACTTTCAGATTTGCTGGAGGGCATCCCGAAACTCTTGCCATAACGGGCTTTCAGCAGATTGGTAAGACGCTCGAGGTGAAACTCGCCTGTGTGGGTGATGTGAGGAAGGATTCGGAATCCTTCCTTGTTGGCGGTCGAGCGGGTGCCGAACAAACCTGCCTGGCGGTCCTGGCCGGAGCAGTCATTGTGCAGAAACTCCGCCTCCAGTTTTCGCCACAGTTCTTTCAGCATGATCTGTTATCCGTTTCTGATCTGGTTCGGGCCCGGTTTGCGGTTAACAAAGGGTAATAACCACTTGGCGGGTGAACATTTTACCCTTTTAGACGATATTACGTTGGCCGTCCAGAGACAGATGCCCGGGCTTTAAAATATTGCCAAACAGTCGAGGTCCTTATCGGCGGTGCCAATCAGATTGACGGTGCACCGGGCAAAAGGTTCCTTTCGTGGGGTAGACTGTTCTGCAACAGAGAAATGCTGACTGTTCAATCAAACACAGAACCTCAACAGGAGTAGTACCAGGTGCCTGAAGCCATCACAGAACTGATCTTGTCCCGACCTGATCTGATGGCGGGGTTGATGGTTGTGTTAATTCTTTTGGTCATTCTGAAAGGGCTTTGGGGCAGGAGTAGTCGTCTTGAGCAGGACGTCGAGCATTGGCGGCAGCACGCCGCAAGCCTCGAAAACCGGCTGGCCGGGCTTGAGTCGGATCTGGAGAGCCGGAAAGAGCGCCTGGCGCAGCTGGAAGGAGAGCGTCAGAGCCTGCAGGCAAAGGCGGACGAGCTTTCCGGGGCGCTGGGCGAGGCCCGTGTTTCGCTCCGGGAACAGGAAGTGACGATTGATAAGGAGCGCCGATCCGCCAATGAGAAGCTGGAGCTTCTGGAACGCAACCGTGATGCCTTGAAGCAGGAGTTCGAGAATCTGGCCAACAAGATTTTCGAGCAGAAAAGCGAGCGTTTCAGCCAGCAGACCCGCACCAGCCTTGATACTCTGCTCAATCCATTCAGGGACCAGCTGCAGGACTTCCGCAAACGGGTTGAGGACGTTTATACCACCGAAACCCGTGACCGTCAGGCGCTCCGTAGTGAGATCAAGTCACTGCAGGACCTGAACCGTCAGATAACCGAGGAAGCATCCAATCTGACCCGGGCGCTGAAGGGCGACAAGAAGATTCAGGGCAACTGGGGCGAGCTGATCCTTGAGCGGGTACTGGAAAAGTCCGGTCTGCGTAAGGGGGTGGAGTATGACACCCAGGGCAGCTATCGCGACAGCGACAACCAGCTTTACCGGCCGGATGTCATTGTCCATCTGCCAGACAGTCGCAATCTGATTATCGATTCCAAGGTCTCACTGGTGGCCTACCAGCAGTGGGTGACGGAAGACGAGGAGTCCGGGGTCAAAGAGGAGGCTCTCAAGCAACATGTTGAGGCCGTGAGAAATCACATCCGTACCCTCAGCGAAAAGGATTACAGCCAGCTCCACGGCCTCCATTCACCGGATTTCGTGCTACTGTTCATGCCGATAGAACCTGCTTTTGTGGCAGCATTTCAGCAGGACGAGAACCTTTTCGCAGAAGCCTTTGAGCGAAAGATTATTGTGGTAACTCCAACTACGCTATTGGCAACACTGCGAACCATTGAGAACATCTGGCGGTACGAGCGCCAGAGCCAGAACGCCCGGCAAATCGCCGAGCGGGCTAGCGCCGTCTATGACAAACTCAGGGTGTTTGTTGAGGCAATGGAGCGTCTGGGCACGCAGTTGCATACCGCCCAAGGAACCTATGATTCGGCAATGAATACTCTGACCCGCGGGCGCGGCAACCTGATCTCCCAGGCGAATCGCTTTGTGGAGCTGGGTGTTAGGGTGAAAAAGGAATTGCCGAAGGGAATCATGGATCAGGCTGAGGTAGACGACACTGAAGATTTCCATCATTCCGGGGACAACGACCTGCCTGATTCAGCGGAACAGGCGATTGGTGCAGATAACGAGCAGGAGTAGATGCCATGGCAGTATTATTTGGAACAGGTCGCTGTTTTGCCCTTGGAGCCGTATTGGCTTCCATGCTCCTGGCGGGACCCGCGCTGGCGCTGGCGCCCGAGCACGAAACCCGCAGATTGATGTTGGCTACCGAGGAGGCCGTTGTTGCCGAGAATTGGGGCGAGGCTGCCGAATATCTGAACCGCTTACAGCAACTGGAAGGGGAAAAACCAGCCGATTACTTTTTTTACCGGGGCCGGGTGATGCTGCAGTCTTCTCACCTGAACGAAGCCCAATCTGCTCTTGAAACCTATGTGAGCCGCGCCGGCGCCGAGGGTGCCCATTATCAGAAATCCCTGCAGCTGATCACCTCTATTGAAAAGACCAGAAAGCAGAACGCTCTGGCGCCTCAGGCAGCCGGTGAGAGTGAGCAGGTCGCGGTCATTGAGCCTGCGGGTGAAGGCCGTATTGAGTCCTTGCGCAAGCTATACCTGGCAGATTCAGACCGGGAGGCTTTGACGCTTCATATCAACAGTCTGCTCGAACTGGCCGGCTGGCGCCGTGATCAGGCGGTGGTGCGGCTCGACCGACCGGCGGATGCGGAATATCGCATTGGAACGCAGGGAGACGAGATACAGATTCAGGAAATCAAGCGCGCCGAGGACGGCCGGATACTGCGAAGCACGGAGCCAATGTCGGTGTTTGGTATCAATCCCAGGGTTGAGTGGCGTTGCGAGGCGGCTGTTTCAACCTGCTGGGTCTACGATCCCAGAGACGGTTCCCGTCTGTTACAGTTGGCCGCCAACCGTGAGCGGGCCCAGGAAATCGCCGAGACGCTGGGGCAACTGATCCGTACGCTCCAGACCCCCTCGGGATCCTGAGTCAATTCGAGAGGTCTCCGCGCTCGCCTTCGCGATATGCACCGGGTGTTACCCCGGTCCACTTCTTGAAGGCCCGGTGAAAGGTTGATGGCTCGGTGAAACCGACCTTGGCGGCGATGTCGTTAATGGGAAGTTCCTGTCGGCTCAGGTAGTAGATCGCCATATCCCGCCGCAACAGATCCTTGATTTCCTGGAACGAGGTATTCTCCTGCTTCAGCCTACGCCGCAGTGTCTGCGGGCTGGTGTGTAGTTCTGCGGCAATCCATTCAAAATCCGGCAACGGCTTCGAAAAATCCCTGCCGATCAGAGCCCGGATGCGTCCTGTAAATGTATTGCTCTCGTCTGGGCGGGATAGCAGGTCGGCCGGGGAGGTCTTCAGGAACTGCCGCATCTCCGGCTTGTCCCGGATCACTGGCGCCGACAGGAAGCGCTTGTCGAAGGTAAGGGCGATCTTGTCGGATTCGAACGCCAGAGGGCAGTGAAAAATGTGCCGGTACTCGTCGCCATGGGCCGGCCTGGGGTAATTAAACTCGGCCTTCTCCAGCTCGATGGGTTGGCCGATCAGCCAGCTGCCCAGGCGGTGCCAGATCACCAGAATGCTCTCCCGCAGGAAAAAGCTCGGGTCGTTGATCTCGCCCTCCATTCGGGCCACCAGTTGAGCCTTGTCTTCGCCAATCTCGAGTTCCATCGACACCATGGGCTCAAACAGGCGGGAGAACTGAAAGGCTTGCCTGTAGACCGACTCCAGGTTGGGGCAGTCAATCACCAGCGCACACATGGTGGCAAAAGTCCCTGTTCGGGCCCGTCTGGGCCCCAGCCCCATGAATTCATCTCCCATCCGGTTCCAGAGCACCTGCATCAGATGACTGAACTGGTCACTGCTGACCCGGGCCATCTCGATACGTAACAGATCGGGAGAGATTCCTGCTTCCCGAAGCATTTCGCGGGTATCAAAACCAAGTCTCTCGGCACCCACAAGGGCAGCCTGAACAAAGTGCTTCGAAACCGTCAGATCGGACATCACGCTCGCCATTCCATAAAAACGAAACCCATCATAAAACCCCGGCAGAACAATGCAACCGAAGCCGTTCGGTCGAGCTGGTAGAAACGGCCAATCGGAATGACGGAACCGGCAGTTGGCCCCATTGGCAAAACCGGGCAGCATGAAGGAAACGAACGCTGTTGCGACAACTCTGAGAATAAAAAGGAGATCATCATGGCGGGTCCTCTGACGTCCCTGAAAGTTCTGGATTTCAGTACCTTGTTGCCCGGCCCCTACGCCACCATGCTGCTGGCAGACATGGGGGCAGATGTATTGCGTGTGGAAGCACCGGGCCGAGTGGATCTGACCCGGGTAATGCCACCTCACGATGCGGGCGTGAGCACCGCCCACGGTTTTCTGAACCGTGGTAAGAAGTCTCTCGGGCTCAACCTCAAAGAGCAGGGGAGCCGGGAGAAAGTTCTGGAACTGGTCAAAGACTACGACGTTGTTATTGAGCAGTTTCGCCCGGGCGTGATGGACCGGCTTGGCATTGGTTATGAGGCCCTGAAGGCCGTAAACCCCCGCCTCATATACTGCTCCATCACCGGTTATGGCCAGACCGGCCCCTACAAGGACCGCGCAGGCCATGACATCAATTATCTCTCCCTGGCGGGCGTCAGCAGCCACTGTGGCCGGGCCGACAGCGGCCCGCCACCCATGGGTATCCAGATAGCGGATGTGGCAGGCGGCTCCCACCATGCCGTTATGGGTATCCTGGCTGCTGTAATCCATCGGCAGCAGACCGGAGAAGGGCAGTTCGTAGATATCAGCATGACCGATGCCGCCTTTGCACTGAATGCCATGGCCGGGGCGGCCTGCCTGGCGGGTGGCGAGGAGCAGAAGCCAGAGAGCGCATTGCTCAACGGTGGCTCATTCTACGACTACTACCAGACCAGCGACGGTCGCTGGCTCTCGGTGGGCAGCCTCGAACCCCAGTTCTCCGCTCGCCTGTGCGACACCCTCGGAATACCGGACATGAAAAGCCTCGCCATGAGCCAGAAGCCCGAGCATCAGCAGCAACTCAAAGCCGCCATCAAGGAAAAAATTGCTGCGAAACCGCTGGCCGATTGGCAGGAGGTTTTTGCTGATCAGGATGCCTGCGTGGAACCGGTTCTGACCATTTCGGAGGCCGCCGAACATCCACAGCTGAAGGCCAGGGACATGGTGATTGGCGTTGACAGGGGAGACGGCACTCTACAGCCGCAGATCGGGTTCCCGATCAAGTTCGAAAAAACGCCATCGGAAACGTCCCGGATCGGGAAAATGCTTGGGGCTGATAACGATCACTTTCTTTAGAAGAAAATAACGTGAATAAGTGTTCAGTTTTGTCTGGCTGAAAAGGAGGGCTCTGCTAGTTTTATAAATGTCACCGGAAGCGGTGGAACCGTAGTGAACAAATACAAGGACAACACTATGAAACTCAGGAAAACCCCGAGTGGCAGGCATGCCCTCAGTCTCACCGTCGCCCTGCTTGGCAGTACTTTGCTGGCGGGCTGTTTTGATAGCGACAATGACTCTTCTGGACCCTCACAGACAGAGGTGGACCCCAATCTCTTTCCCTCGGATGGTCAGCTAGAGGCGACCATCCGTCGAACTACGGGCGGCGTTCCTCACATTGTCGCTGACGACCTGAAATCTGCGGCTTTCGGGCACGGTTATGCTCAAGCTCAGGACAACGTTTGTATGCTGGCAGAGGCCGTAGTTAAGGCCCGAAGCGAGAGAGCAAAGTATTTTGGACCGGGACCTGATGCGGGATTTGGCGTCGGTATCAATATAGTCAATGACTTCAGCTACAAGGCCCAACAGATTTATGCTGGCGCTGAGGCCGAGTTCCCCAACCTGAGCCCGGAGAGCCGTGCGCTGATTGAGGGTTTCACTGAGGGTTACAACCGTTACGTTAATGAAACGGATTCTTCTCAGTTCCCTGCGGAATGTGCGGATCAGGACTGGGTTAAACCGATAACACCGGTGGATCTGCTGGCTCATTATCGCATCGTTGGTCAGTACGCCAGTGGTGCGCTGTTCGCCACAGGGGCGGTTTTCCTCGCAGTCCCTCCGGGAGAGAGTCCGGCTCCGACACCGGTAAACTCGGTGACCAATGTTGAGGAAGTAAACAAACTTCTCAAGAGCGTTGTGGCTACCGCAGAGGCTGGCGCGAAATCACAGACCAATTTCGCGGATATGGGCCTTGCCAGTAACGCTTGGGGTATTGGTGGCGAGTTGACCGAGCAGGGCCGGGGCGCTCTCTTGGCGAACCCCCACTTCCCTTACACAGGACATCGGCGCCTCTACGAGGTTCAGATGACCGTGCCGGGTTACCTGAATGTTCATGGCGCCGGCCTTCTGGGTACGGCGATCCCGTTGATCAATTTCAATGAGAATCTTGCCTGGTCCCACACGGTGACGACCAGTCGCCGATTTACCTGGTATGAGCTGGTACTCAAGGATGGAGATAATCTTACCTACGTCAAAGATGGAGTTGAGAAGCCGATTACAACCGAGACCTATCAAATCGAGGTCGATTTGGGGCCTCAGACAGTTGTACTGAAAAGAACCTTCTATTTCTCCGAGTATGGCCCGATGATCGCGGCGAACGCTGTGAGTGGTCAGCTGCCGGCCTGGGGCGACAATGGTGCGCTGAACACTTCCTCGATGGTGGCTCACACCTATCGTGATGCCAATGCCAACACTGGGGGGCTTCTGGACACCTGGTTGGGCATGAGCCGAGCCAGCAACCTTGAAGAGTTCCAGAGTGTCTTCCAGAACTGCGGCTCAACCCTGTGGACCAACACCACCTATACGGATGACCAGGGTAATGCGTTCTACATCGACAGCAGTTCGGTGCCGAACCTTTCCGAGAAAGCCATCGCGCTTGTGAACTTCAGAAGGGCAGGCAGTGCAGCATACGCTGGCCTCTTTGACCAGGGCGTTACCTTGCTCGACGGCAGACTCTCCCAGGAGGACTGGGTGGATACCGCTTGTGGTCCTTTGGTGCCTTATGACCAGAAGCCAAAACTGGTTAGATCGGATTGGGTACAGAACTCCAACAGTAGCTATTGGTCAACCAACCCGGACGAGTTCCTGACGGGTTTCTCGCCCCTGTTCGGCGATGAAAAGGCGCCAATCAATCCCCGTACCCGCCTTGGTATCAAGATGCTGCAGAATCTGATGGAACCGGGCTTTCCGGATGCGCCGCTTCCGGCTGGACAGGACGGAAAGTTCAGTGCAGAGGAGTTGATTGGAGTGATCTGGAACAACCGCGCATGGTATGCAGAGCAATTCCTGCCGGAACTTCTGCAGCGCTGCGATGCCATTGGCACTACGGCAGTGAATGGCGTCGATCTGTCTTCCTGGTGCCAATCGCTAAGCACTTGGGATGGCCTGTACAATCGGGATAGCGTGGGTGCTCATATTTTCCGGCTGTTCATGGCTAATTACCGAAACGATCTGGATTCAGATCTAACTACGCCATTCAGCCCGGCCGATCCTGTAGGCACGCCTGCGGATCCATCCGAAGAGAATGCAGGGACAGCGAGCGACACCATGCTTCTCGCGCTTGCCGATGGCGTGACTGCTTTGCAGTCTCAGGGCATTTTGCCGACTGATGCACTGGGCGACCTGCAATATTATCGAGCTTCTGGCGGTGTTGTTCCTGGCTCCGGCGGGACACCCGTTTTCCAGACTCAGCCAATCCCCTGGCACGGTGGCGATGGCAACATTGACGGCGCCTTTAATGCGATCGGTGTTGTGACAGATCCGTTCCTGGAAGATACCCGATTCCCGAGGATTGCACCGTCAACCATCGATAACACTGCAGGGCTGTCAGACGGATCTGATGGCATTGATGGCTGGCTGATGGCTAGAGGTACCAGCTGGCACTTCGGGCTGGAATTCACGGACAATGGTCCGGAGGCTTATGGCCTTGTGAGTTATTCCCAGTCTACGGACGCCATGTCACCATTCTTTAGTGATCAGAGCGAGCAGTATTCCAACAAGGACTACCGCCAGTTGTTCTTCACTGAGGAAGATATTCAGGCGAACCTGTTGCCGCAGGGCGAGACTGTTATTTCTTCAGATTAAGACTCAAACCAGGATGAAAACGCCGCGCTCTAACGAGTGCGGCGTTTTTGCGTTGCTATTAGTTATGCCGTTTAGTTCAAGCAAGAACCCCATCTAGCCACGCGTAAGGCGGGAAAACCCCTGCTTTTTAGCCACCTTTCCTCCGCTACACGCATGCCCCCTTTGGCTATCTGAGCGTCGTCAACCATCCTCAAACTTTATGTTTGTCCCGATAATGTGAGCCTCTGCATTGCTGCAAGAGTCCTTGGGTGTGGCGGCTCTTCGATATGTTGATTGTTCGTCTCTGACTCATGTCGGGCATCCCAAAAAAAAGGTTCATCGCGCTTTACCGGGAAGCGCTGCTTTTATCTTTAGGAAGAAGTAATCGTTGTCCCGGTAGCCATAAGCCATCCGCTTGATCACCTTGATCTTGTTGTTCATTCCCTCCAGCACACTGGTGTTCATCCGATAGACCGCACT
>NZ_PSSX01000022.1 GCF_002933275.1 Marinobacter maroccanus | reverse complement strand
AAGTGGACCATGCCGATTCGTGATTGGAAGCCGGCCTTGAATCGCTTTATTATCGAATTCGGTGACCGCCTGGACGGCCACCTTTAATGGGGTGGGCAGTTACACAGATTTATTTACAGGCTCGTACATTCCATACCCACTGGATGAAGTGGCCATCGATTTCGAAGTTCAGGGTCCCTCCGAAAGCAACCCCGACCAGGTAGATGTGCTTCTGGCTGCATGTCGGAAGGAAAACGTCGACATTCGAGAGGATGCACTCGAGATTGCTTCATTGACCACCAAGGTTGTTGACGTCGAGGCCTACGCCCTTGAGCGCGCCTACGCGTTGATCGAGCCGCAGCTGGACTCCCAGGGTGAGGAGCTGGTGGTGGCGATTGTAGATATCGGCGCGACCATGACTACGCTGAGCGTTCTGGCCGGCGGCAAAACCGTTTACACCCGCGAGCAGATATTTGGTGGCAAGCAGCTGACCGAGGAAATCCAGCGCCGTTACGGTCTGTCTCTGGAAGAGGCCGGTCTTGCCAAAAAACAGGGCGGGTTGCCCGATGACTATGAATCCGAAGTGCTGACCCCGTTCCGCGAAGCCGTAGTGCAGCAGGTGGCCCGAGCGCTTCAGTTCTTCTTTGGCGCCAGTCAGTACAATGCTGTCGATTACGTGGTTCTGGCAGGAGGCACTGCCTCAATTCAGGTGCTGACGGAGATGGTCGAAGAAAAAACAGGAACGCCGACCATGGTCGCGAATCCTTTTGCAGACATGGCGGTCGGGTCTCGGGTCAACGCATCGGCACTGAGTAACGATGCGCCGTCTCTGATGATTGCCTGCGGCCTGGCAATGAGGAGCTTCGACTGATGGCAAAGATTAACCTTCGACCGTGGCGCGAGGAACTTCGTGCCGAGAAACAGAAACAGTTTGTGGTCATGATTCTTGGTGCGGCAATCATTGCTGGCGGGCTTGTTTTCCTCTGGAAGACTGATATGGATAGCCGCATTGCTTATCAGCAATCCCGGAACGCTTATATCGAGACAGCCACCAAAAAGCTGGACCAGCAGATCAAGGAGATCGAGAACCTCAAGCGCAAGCGGGATGAGCTTCTGGCCCGGATGCAGGTCATCCAGGATCTTCAGGGTAAGCGCCCGGTTATTGTGCGCGTCTTCGATGAATTGGTTAGAACTCTGCCTGATGGTCTCTTCTACACGGATCTGACCCGGTCAGGCGAACGTGTTGATATTATTGGGATGGCTGAGTCTAATAGCCGGGTTTCTGCCCTCATGCGTCAGTTCGAGGAGTCCGAGTGGTTTACGGATCCCAACCTCTCAAATGTGTCAGCTGCTGATAGTCGCCGGGCCGGTTACAGCCAGTTCAACCTGTCGGTTAAACAGAAAACGCCCGAGCCCGAAGGGGAGGATAAGTAATGAGCCTCGCGGACTCTCTGAAAAGCCTTAATGAATTTGATATAAACGATCTCGACGTTAACAACGCTGGTATCTGGCCTGCCCCGATCAAGGCTATTGTCGTATTGATCATTTTTGGACTTATCGCCGGAGGCGGTTACTGGTTCTTCATAAAGGATCAGTACGCCCAGCTTGAACAGGTGGAGCGCACCGAGCAGGAACTGCGCAAGAAGTATGAGGAAAAAGCTTACCAGGTAGCCAATCTTGAGGTCTTCAAGGCTCAGATGGCTGAAATGGAAGAAACCTTTGGTGCTCTGGTAAGACAGCTTCCGAGTGAGACAGAAGTGCCCGGGCTGCTGGAAGATATAACCAACACAGCTTTAGGTAACGGCCTCGCACTTCAGGAAGTGAAGCTGCAGCCAGAGCAGCGCCGGGACTTCTATTCCGAGCTGCCAATCAACATTCGTGTTTCTGGCTCATATCATGAGCTGGCATCGTTCGTAAGCAGTGTTGCGAGCCTGCCACGGATTGTGACGCTGCACGACCTGACCATAAAACCAACTGGCGGAGATGGAGAACGGCTTGATATGCAGGTTGTGGCTCGTACTTACCGCTACCGGGCTGGAGAATGAGCATGACAGGAAAGCATGCGGTAAAGGCCTGGCTGGGTGTTTGTCTGGTGTCTCTCCTGACAGCCTGTTCCCAGGGCAGTGGATTCTCTGATCTTGATCAATTCATGGCCGAGACCAGGGCGAAACCGAGAGGGTATGTTGAGCCCTTGCCGGAGTTCAAGGCTTACGAGGCTTTCAGCTACTCCGCAGCAGATCGCCGGGCGCCGTTTGAACCTCCCATCGACGTTCAGCTGACCATGGTGGACCAGCAACCGGTCAGCGACGTTGAACCGGATATGGATAGACCGAGAGAAGTTCTTGAGAATTTTGACCTGAAAACGCTTGAAATGGTCGGCACACTTCAGGGCGCATCGGGTAACCTGTTTGCCCTGATCGAAGATGAGACCGGCGGAATCCATAGGGTCCGTACTGGAAATTACATGGGGCAAAACTACGGCCGCATTGTGGGCGTCAGTGAAACCCGTATCGAGCTTATTGAAATCGTTCCCAATGGCCGGGGTGGCTGGGTTGAGCGTCCTCGCTCCCTGACCCTGGAAGAGGGCGCAGGCTAAGGAGCGGCTGGATGAAAGTTGATAGAAACATGCACGTACAAAAAAGTTTAGGGTCGAGGCTAGCGATGTTCAGAAAACTCAATGTATACGTCAGCGTGATTGCTTTTGGGTTGTTCTCCGGCCTGGCCAACGCGGTCACGCTGGAAGACGTGTCGTTTTCGTCGCTACCGGGCGAGCGGCTTGAAGTTACACTGCAGTTTGACGGGGCACCGCCGGAACCCTCCGGGTACACCATCGAGCGTCCCGCTCGCATTGCGGTTGATCTTCGGGATACGACCAGCGGCCTTGCAAGTCGCAGTGTGCCACTGGGATCCGGCAACGCCCAGAGCATGACCGTGGTGGAAACCAAGGACCGCACGCGGCTGATATTCAACCTGGTCGAGCTGGTGCCCTATGATACGGTTCGTTCGGGCAATTCCCTGGTCATGACGATTGGCGGACAGGCCGACAGCGTTGTAGCGAGTTCCTCCGCTCCCGCGTCTCAAAGCAGTTCAGCATCGGGTTCCATGTCGGCTAATGCTCTGGCCGGTGTAGATTTCCGTCGGGGCCAGGACGGGGAAGGTCGCGTTCTTGTTGAGCTGGGCAGCTCTAGCACGCCGGTAGACCTGACAGAGCGTGCCGGCAAGATCCGTCTGACGATGGATGGTATTGAAGTTCCCGCGAATCTACGGCGCCGGCTCGACGTTACAGACTTTGCAACACCGGTCACTCGTATTGACACCTTTGTGCAAGATGGAAATGCCATAGTCGAGATCACTCCCGAAGGCAATTACGACTACATCGCCTACCAGTCTGGTAGCCAGTTTACTGTGAGTGTTGAGGAACTTAGTCAGGAAGAAGCGGAGTCCCGTCGGGAAGAGAAATTCCCGTACACCGGCGACAAGCTCTCCCTGAACTTCCAGGATATTGAAGTTCGCTCGGTTCTTCAGCTGATTGCAGACTTCACAGGCTTGAATCTGGTGGCCAGCGATACGGTAGGCGGCAGCATTACACTGCGTCTTCAGAACGTTCCTTGGGATCAGGCGCTGGATCTGATTCTCAAGACCAAAGGGCTTGATAAGCGTCAGATCGGTAACGTGTTGCTGGTAGCGCCTGCCGATGAGATAGCCGCGAGGGAGAAACTGGAACTCGAAACCAACAAGCAAATTGCCGAACTGGCCCCGGTTCGTCTGGATATTATTCAGGTCAACTACGCCAAGGCGGCTGACATTGTTGCCTTGATCAAGGAAGATGAAGAGCTGATCTCTGATCGCGGCTTTGTCTCCTCTGACGTCCGCACCAACACGATCAGTGTTCGTGAGACCGCCGAGAAGCTTGATGAAATTCGTCGTCTGGTGTCGACATGGGATGTGCCGGTACGTCAGGTATCTATTGAGGCCCGTATCGTTCGGGCTCAGACTAATGTGGCTGAGAACCTCGGTGTTCGCTGGGGTGGAGCCGCATACGATGTAAGCGGCGACAACGTTTTCTCCATAGGTGGCTCTCAGGGCGCGGTTGAGGAGGCTCGGCAGGCCGCTGGCGGGACAAACAATACTATTACTTTCCCCGGCGCCCTTGCAGTTGACCTTGGGGTGAGCGGTGAGGGTGCATCCTCCTTCGCCATCGGCTGGGGCAGCGACGACTTCCTGGTGGACCTGGAGCTTTCCGCCCTTGAGAGCGACGGCCAGGCCGAAGTAGTTTCCCAGCCCAGGGTTGTGACTGCCGATCGTCAGACGGCATCGATCAAGTCTGGTGAGGAAATTCCCTATCAGGAAGCGTCCTCCAGCGGTGCGACATCCGTTTCTTTCAAGGAGGCGGTGCTCTCCCTGGAAGTAACGCCGCAGATTACACCGGATGACAAGATCATCATGGATCTGGTGGTCAATCAGGATTCCCGAGGTGAGGTGACTGCCGGTATTCCTTCGATAAATACCAACGAAGTCACCACCCAGGTTCTGGTTGGGAATGGCGAGACAGTTGTTCTGGGCGGTATCTTCCAGTCGGAAGTCGCGACCCAAACAACCAAGACGCCCTTCCTCGGAGATATCCCTTATCTGGGTCGTATCTTCAAGCGCACCGAACACATTGATGAGCGCAGCGAACTGCTGATCTTCATCACACCGAAGATTATCAAGAACGACCTGCTTCGCTAATCGGTGAAGTTTAAAAGCCGCCGCTTAAAACCGGCGGCTTTTTTGTGCCTGAAACAGGCCCGAGTCGGGTCCTGAACTTATGCAATCCCGGGCCCTGTGATATTCTCACCCGCCTGAACAAAACTGAGCGGAAGTTATGTCTTTGCCGAAACGCGTTGTCCTCGTTGGCCCAATGGGAGCCGGGAAAAGCACGATTGGCCGGATGCTCGCCAAAGAGCTCGGCTATCGTTTCCTCGATTCTGATCGCATCATTGAAGAGCGTTGCGGAGCCAACATCCCTTGGATTTTCGATGTTGAGGGGGAGGACGGCTTCCGTCTGCGGGAAACGGCCATGCTGGATGAACTGTCCCGGGAGGTTAACACTGTGTTGGCCACAGGGGGCGGCGCGGTCATGCGCCAGGAAAACCATCCTATCCTGAAGAGGGATGCGACGGTGATCTATCTGAAAACGTCGATAGAGCAGCAGGTAGAGAGAACACGCAAGGATCGAAATCGGCCCTTGCTTCAGAACGACGATCCGGAGGCGGTTCTGCGAAAACTTTTCTCGATTCGCGATCCGCTGTATTCGAGCCTGGCAGACATCATCATGTACACAGACAGAAAAAGCCCGAGACTTGTCGTGCGTCAGTTGGTCAATCGGCTGAACCCGAAAACCCCGCGTCATAAAAGGCAGATCCGGAAGGAAGGTCGCAATCATGTCTGATCGGTATCGCGAACTCTCGGTGGAGCTCGGTGAACGCAGCTATCCCATTTTTATCGGCGAGGACCTTCTAGGTACCCAGGATCTGTCTCCTTTCGTGTCCGGGGCGCAGGTCATGATTGTCACCAACGAGACGGTGGCACCGCTCTATCTTGACCGGGCGAAGGCCTGTTTCCCGGGGAAGCGGGTTGATACCGTCACCCTTCCAGATGGCGAGAAATTCAAGGACTGGAAGACCCTTAACAGTATTTTTGATGGTCTTCTCGAGCAGCGACATACCCGGAAAACCACTCTGGTTGCACTCGGCGGCGGTGTCATTGGTGATATGGCCGGTTTTGCCGCCGCCTGCTATCAGCGGGGTGTTCCTTTTATCCAGATTCCAACTACCCTGCTTTCCCAGGTGGACTCTTCGGTTGGTGGTAAAACCGGCATTAACCACCCCCTTGGCAAGAATATGATTGGCGCTTTCCATCAGCCACAGGCGGTACTGATCGACACAGCAAGCCTGCAGACCTTGCCTCCCCGTGAGGTTTCAGCGGGACTGGCGGAAGTGATCAAGTATGGACTGATTCGGGACCAGGGCTTTCTGGCATGGCTTGAAGAGCATATGGAGTCTCTGGTCAGCCTTAAGCCAGAGGCGTTGGCAGAAGCTATTTTTCGGTCCTGTGCCTGCAAGGCAGAGATTGTAGCCCTCGACGAGCGCGAAGGTGGGCTCAGGGCCATTCTCAATCTTGGTCATACCTTCGGGCACGCGATAGAAACCTATGCTGGCTATGGCAACTGGCTGCACGGAGAGGCAGTAGGGACCGGTATGCTAATGGCCGCTGAATTGTCTGCTCTTGAGGGGATGATCACCCGTGATGATTGCGACCGGATAAACCGACTGATCCTGCGCGCCGGATTGCCGGATAGACCGCCAGTCGGAATGACAGCCGATGACTTTATGGGCTTGATGGCTGTCGACAAGAAAAACGTGGACGGCCTGCTCAGGCTGGTTCTGCTCCGCTCGGTTGGCGATGCTGTGGTTACATCCAATGCAAGCCCTGAGAACCTGGCGCTGACCTTTGCCCGTTTTTGCAGCTCGACATGATGCCGGCCTGAAGGCGTCATTGATTTGGTAACGGACCAGCGAACAAGGAAGACCCGTGACTGAAGAAAGCTTGAACAGTCTTGATGGTGGCGGCCTGTTCCCCAGGCTCCAACAACGTTACAGCCTCCGTGCCAACCCCCTGGAGATGGAGACTCCGTTTTTTCCGGATGCGATGCGCCATCATGCTCTGGAGGCATTACGCCATCTTTGCGGTTTTGGCGACATGGCTTTGCTGCTCAGCGGTGCTGCCGGCGCGGGCAAAACCCGGATACTGGCGGAGCTGGTCCGCAGTGAGTCGTCCCGACTTGATTTTCACCGTATACCCGCTGCAGCGTTGACCAGCGCTCAGGCGCTTGCCCGGGACCTGAAAGCGGTGGCTCGTTCCAGTCTCGGCCCGGAAGACAGCCCGCGAGATCTGGTTTATCACTTCTTCAGATGGTCGGAGTCCCGGGTTCGAAAGGGTCAGCGTATGGTCCTTTTGATTGACGACGCAGACCGGGCGCCGACGGAGTTGCTCAGGCTGATTCTGTCCGCGTATCTGGCTTCAGAGCGAGGCTCCTCCGCGGTTCCTGTATTTGCCGGTACCGATAACCTGGTCCAGATGCTGGGCCTGGATGATTCCAGCACAAGTGTTCATCAGATACACCTTCGGCCGCTGACGAAAGACGAAATTCTTGCCTACCTTGAGCCAAGGGTTCATGCCGCCGGAGGTAAGACGGGCGAACTTCTCAGTCCAGCCCGGGTTTCAAAGATTCATGCATTGAGCCAGGGGAGTTTTGCGAGGCTGAAGCGAGTAACGCCGGGCGTCTGGCTGGACATGGTGTCGGCACCGAGTGCGGGTCGGTCCCGGGAAGTGCCCTGGAAGCGGTTTCTGTGGCCAGGGTTCGCTCTGGTTCTGCTTGCGGGCTCCTGGTGGTTCGTATCGCGCCAGTATGATGAGTCAGTTGCCGAAGAGGTTGTGAAAGCGCCAGAGCCGGTGAGAAAGAGCATTACCATTGGTCCGGAAACCGGGGATTCCGAGGCCGCTCCCGATGAGCCATCCATTGCGGCCGAAATCCTGTTGACAGAGCCGGTAACCGAGCCGGATCCTGTCCAGCCAGAGCCAGAGCCAGAGCCAGAGCCAGAGCCAGAGCCAGAGCCAGAGCCAGAGCCAGCCAGAGCCAGAGCCAGAGCCAGAGCCAGAGCCAGAGCCAGAGCCAGAGCCAGAGCCAGAGCCAGAGCCAGAGCCAGAGCCAGAGCCAGAGCCAGAGCCAGAGCCAGAGCCAGAAGCCGCGCTGGAGTTTACTCCGGCCGATCCGGAGCATTTTGTAGCCATCGACCAGGTTCGGGCGCGAGGAGGCTGGACCGTGCAGCTGGTTGCCGGCAACCTGGAGCAGACCGCTCTGAATCTTGTATCCAGGTATTCGGAACTCGGCGACGTCGTATATACCCGCGGGGAAAGGCAGGGCCAGCCCTGGTTTATGGTATTCTATGGTCAGTTTCCTACCCGGGAGGCGGCGAATGCCGCAGCATCCGGTTTGCCGGAAGAACTGGCTTCCCGGTCGCCCTGGGTCCGTCCGGTCGACAATTTATAGTGCCGTCATTTCCGGTGCTAACTTGTTGTTCCATAACCTTGTCGATTGGTAATTCCGGTTTCGGCTTCCCACAATAACTCCACGCCGATTTGAGTACGTATTTCTACGTGTGTAAAATAGCCAGCCCCCATTTTCAGTGTCAAAGGGTGGTTATATGGCTGTGCGCCAATTAACTCTTTGATTGAAAAGCATTTCTACGTGAGAGAACGCTTATGATGACAGGTTTGTATCATCCCGATGAATTCAGGGACAACTGTGGATTCGGTCTGATTGCCCACATGAAGGGCGAGGCCAGCCACAAGTTGTTGCAAACTGCCATCGAGTCTCTGACCTGCATGACCCACCGAGGTGGTATCGCTGCAGACGGAAAGACCGGCGATGGTTGTGGCCTGCTGATCCAGAGCCCGGATGGCTTTCTGAAGAAAGCCGCCAAGGCGGCGTTTGGCAAGGAGCCAGGCGACCTCTTTGCCGTGGGTCAGGTGTTTCTTAACCCCGACGAGATCAAGGCTGCCGCCGGTCGCGCGGCTATTGAAAAACGGTTGACCGAACAGGGTCTGGAAATCCTCGGCTGGCGTGAAGTGCCGGTGGATGACAGTTGCCTGGGTCCCATGGCGCTGGATTGCCTGCCCCGTATTGAGCAGGTCTTTGTGGTACCTGCCGGCAAGGCAGAGCGTGACTTCGCGATCAGCTTGTTCGTAGGTCGCCGGCACGCCGAAAGCGATATGGCCGATGATCCGGAATTCTACATCTGTAGCCTGTCGCATCGCACTCTGGCCTACAAGGGCCTGATGATGCCGGCGGACCTGGCCAATTTCTACAAGGATCTGGGTGATCCGGATCTCGAGACCGCTATCTGTGTATTCCATCAGCGGTTCTCCACCAACACCATGCCACGTTGGCCGCTGGCCCAGCCGTTCCGGTATCTGGCCCACAATGGTGAGATTAACACCATTGACGGCAACCGCAACTGGGCCATCGCCCGGGCCGCCAAGTTCAGCTCTCCGGAACTGCCGGATCTGCAGACCCTGCAGCCCCTGGTGAACCTCACGGGTTCTGACTCTTCCAGCATGGACAACATGCTGGAAGTGCTTCTTGCCGGCGGCGTTGACCTGTTCCGTGCGGTTCGCATGATGATTCCGCCGGCCTGGCAGAATGTCGACAGCATGGATTCAGAACTGCGTGCGTTTTACGAGTACAACTCCATGCACATGGAGCCCTGGGATGGTCCCGCCGGTCTGGTAATGTCGGATGGTCGTTACGCGGTGTGCATGCTGGACCGGAACGGCCTGCGTCCGGCTCGCTGGGTCATCACCAAGGATGACTTTATTACTCTGGCATCAGAGATTGGTACCTACGGCTATCAGCCCGATGACGTGGTTGCGAAAGGCCGTGTCGGGCCGGGCCAGATGCTGGCAATCGACACCGAATCCGGTGAAGTCCTGCATACCAAGGACATTGATCAGCGGCTGAAGACGGCCCAGCCGTACAAGCGCTGGTTGCGTGAGAACGCGCTGCGCGTGGAAACCACGCTGAATCAGGATACCCCGGATTTCAGGCTGATGGACTCCGACGAACTTCTGGTGCATCAGAAAATGTTCATGGTCTCCTTCGAGGAGCGTGATCAAGTGTTGCGCCCGCTGGCGGAAAACGGCCAGGAAGCCGTTGGCTCCATGGGTGACGATACCCCGATGGCCGTGCTTTCAAGCAAGGTTCGCCACGTTGCTGACTACTTCCGCCAGAAGTTCGCCCAGGTGACCAATCCGGCCATCGATCCTTTGCGTGAGTCGATTGTCATGTCCCTGGAGACCTGTCTGGGGGCTGAGCGCAACGTGTTCGAGGAAACCGCCGATCACGCTGATCGCATAATCCTGACCACGCCTGTACTGTCTCCGGCCAAGTTCCTGAAGATCGCCAACAACGAACGTCCTGGATTCGAGGTAGCCCGTATTTCCATGAGCTACCGTCCGGAGCAGGGGCTGGAGCAGGCGATTCGTCAGGTTTGTGATGAAGCGGAACAGGCCGTCCGGGATGGCAAGGTGCTGCTGATCCTCACCGATAAAGATCTGAAGGAAGGTGAACTGCCGGTCAACGCCCTGATGGCTACCGGTGCGGTTCACCATCATCTGGTCCAGAAGGGGCTGCGCTGCGATTCCAACATCATTGTTGAAACCGGTTGGGCCCGCGATCCCCACCATTTCGCTGTGCTTTTCGGTTTTGGTGCGACGGCGGTGTATCCGTACCTTGCCTACCAGGTGCTGAATGATCTGATCCGCACCGGCGAACTGCTGATGGATCCGATTGACGCCAAGAACAACTATCGGAAGGGTATCAACAAAGGCCTGCTGAAGATCCTCTCCAAGATGGGCATCTCGACCATCACCTCCTACCGGGGCGCCCAGCTGTTTGAGGCGATCGGTCTGGCTGACGATGTTGTTGACCTGTGCTTCAAGGGTGTGCCGAGCAGGATCCAGGGTGCCGGCTTCTACGATTTCCAGCAGGATCAGGAGCAACTGGCCTCTGTAGCCTGGAAGCCTCGCAAGCCGATTGTCCAGGGTGGTCTGCTGAAATACGTCCACGGCCAGGAATATCATGCCTTTAATCCGGATGTCGTCGGCAAACTGCAGGAAGCGGTAACCAGTGGCGACTATGGTCATTACAAGGAATATGCCGGGCTGGTCAATGAACGTCCGGTAGCGACCCTGCGGGATCTCCTGGGCTTCCGGAAAGACCTCAAGCCGATTGACCTTTCCGAGGTTGAGCCGGCAGAGAGCATTTTCCCGCGCTTTGATTCGGCGGCCATGTCCCTGGGTGCGCTGTCTCCAGAGGCTCACGAGGCCCTGGCAGTGGCTATGAACACTCTGGGGGGGCGTTCGAACTCCGGCGAGGGCGGTGAAGATCCGGCCCGTTATGGCACCGAAAAGCGCTCCAAAATCAAGCAGGTGGCTTCCGGGCGTTTCGGAGTCACTGCCGAATACCTGCGTAGTGCTGATGTCATGCAGATCAAGGTGGCCCAGGGTGCGAAGCCCGGTGAAGGCGGCCAGTTGCCTGGAGGCAAGGTGAATGATCTGATCGCTCGCCTGCGCTACTCGGTGCCCGGTGTAACACTGATTTCACCGCCACCGCACCACGATATCTATTCTATCGAGGATCTGGCTCAGCTGATTTTTGACCTCAAACAGGTCAACCCGCAGGCTCTGGTGTCTGTGAAGCTGGTTTCCGAGCCAGGTGTCGGTACGATTGCGGCGGGTGTGGCCAAAGCGTACGCCGACCTGATCACCGTTTCCGGTTACGATGGCGGTACCGCAGCAAGCCCGTTGACGTCCATCCGCTACGCTGGCTCCCCCTGGGAGTTGGGGCTGACGGAAACCCAGCAGGCCCTGCGGGCCAACGATCTGCGGGGCAAGATCCGCCTGCAGACCGATGGCGGCATCAAGACCGGTCTGGATGTGGTGAAAGGCGCGATCCTGGGTGCCGAGAGCTTTGGCTTCGGCACCACGCCCATGGTGGCGTTGGGCTGCAAATACCTGCGTATCTGCCACCTGAACAACTGCGCGACCGGTGTCGCGACACAGAATGAACACCTCCGTGAAGAGCACTTCAAGGGTACGGTGGAAATGGCCATGAATTTCTTCCGCTTCGTGGCTGAGGAAACCCGTGAGTGGATGGCGAAGCTGGGCGTGCGAAGCCTGGAAGAGCTGGTCGGTCGCGTTGACTTGCTGGAACGCCTGCCGGGCGATACCGAGCGCCAGAAGAAGCTGGATCTGAGTCGCCTGCTGTCCAATGACCATATTCCGGCGGACAAGCCTCAGACCTGTCAGGTGGAGCGGAACCATCCGTTCGACGAGGGCAAGCTGGCGGAACAGATGGTTCTGGATACATCCGCAGCCATCAAGGAGAAGAGTGGTGGCGCCTGGTCCTACCGGGTAACCAACTGTGACCGTTCCATTGGCGCGCGTCTGTCTGGCGAAATCGCCCAGCTGCATGGCAATCAGGGTATGGTCGATGCGCCTATTACGCTGGATCTCACCGGCACCGCCGGCCAGAGTTTCGGTGTCTGGAACGTGGGTGGTCTCAACCTGATTCTTGAAGGTGATGCCAACGACTACGTGGGCAAGGGTATGACCGGTGGCAAGCTGGTGGTGAAGCCACCCCGCGGTAGCGCCTTCAAAACCCAGGAAACCTCCATCGTCGGTAACACCTGCCTGTACGGTGCAACTGGCGGCAAGCTCTTCGCAGCCGGCACCGCGGGTGAACGTTTCGCGGTTCGTAATTCTGGCGCCCACGCCGTTGTAGAAGGCGCTGGTGACCACTGCTGCGAATATATGACCGGCGGCCTGGTGACTGTACTCGGCTCCACCGGGCACAATTTTGGAGCGGGAATGACCGGTGGCTTTGCCTATGTGATGGATCTCAACAACACCTTCGTGGACAAGTACAACCACGAGCTGGTCGAGATTCAGCGGATTTCCAGCGAAGACATGGAGTCCTATCGTAACCATCTGCGTGGCGTTATTCGGGAGCATATTTCGGAAACCGCCAGTGAGTGGGCTGAGCACATTCTTGAGAATTTCGACGACTACATTGGCCGTTTCTGGCTGGTGAAACCAAAGGCTGCCAATCTGCGTAGCCTGCTGGCCAGCACCCGGGCACGTCCGGAATAAGAGGCTGAGAGGGTTTGGGGCGTGCGGCCTGGCTGCCGCCCTTGTCGAAATTGAGTTGATGAGAGCATCCTGATGAAAGAACGACTGAGTAACGACTTCCAGTTTGTCGAGGTTGGACGTGTCGACCCGAAGAAGGTCCCGGCCAAGAAGCGGAAGAAAGAGTTTGGTGAAATTTATCATCCCTTCACAGCGGACAACGCGGCGTCCCAGTCCCACCGCTGTCTTGAATGTGGTAACCCCTATTGCGAGTGGAAGTGCCCGGTACACAACTACATCCCGAACTGGCTCAAGCTGGTTTCGGAAGGCAACATCATGCGGGCCGTTGAGTTGTGTCATCAGACCAACTCCCTGCCTGAGGTCTGCGGCCGGGTCTGCCCGCAGGATCGCCTCTGTGAGGGCGCTTGTACGTTGAACGACGGCTATGGTGCCGTCACCATTGGTTCGGTAGAGAAATACATTACCGACACGGCTTTTGCGCTGGGCTGGAAACCGGATATGTCCGCTGTGAAGTGGACAGACAAAAAGGTTGCCGTCATTGGCGCCGGTCCTGCGGGTCTGGGATGCGCGGACGTTCTGGTTCGCAATGGCGTCAAGCCGGTTGTATTCGATATCTATCCGGAAATTGGCGGTCTGCTGACGTTCGGTATTCCCGAGTTCAAGCTGGAAAAATCCGTCATGACCCGCCGCCGCAAGGTGTTCGAGGAAATGGGCGTGGAATTCCGCCTTTCCACCGAGGTGGGCAAGGACGTTCAGCTTCAGGACATTATTGACGAATACGATGCCGTCTTCATGGGCATGGGTACCTACACCTACATGAAGGGCGGTTTCCCGGGTGAGAACCTGCCGGGCGTGTACGATGCGCTGCCGTTCCTGGTTTCCAACGTTAACCGCCGTCTCGGCTTCGAGAAAGACGAAGCGGACTTCATTGACATGAAAGGCAAGCGGGTGGTTGTCCTGGGTGGTGGTGATACCGCCATGGACTGCAACCGCACCTCAATCCGTCAGCAGGCTGAGAGCGTCACCTGTGCCTACCGTCGTGATGAGGCCAACATGCCGGGTTCCCGTCGTGAAGTGGCGAACGCCAAGGAAGAGGGCGTCAAGTTCCTCTTCAACCGTCAGCCCATTGCCATCATCGGCGAAGACAGGGTTGAGGGTGTGAAAGTGGTTCAGACCCGCCTGGGTGATCCTGATGAAAATGGCCGCCGCCGTCCGGAAGTGGTGCCGGGCAGTGAGGAAGTCATTCCTGCCGACGCGGTCCTGGTGGCTTTCGGGTTCCGCCCGAGCCCGGCCGACTGGTTTGATGAGCTGAAGGTGAATACCGACGATTCGGGCCGGGTAACCGCGCCGGAAGAGTCCGAGTTCATGTTCCAGACCAGCAACGAGAAAATCTTCGCGGGCGGTGACATGGTCCGCGGTTCGGATCTGGTCGTAACCGCTATCTGGGAAGGCCGTCAGGCTGCCGAGGGTATCATGGATTACCTGGATATCTGATTGCGGGATTGATCCTGATCAGAAGGGCGGTTTCCTAAGGGAAAGCCGCCCTTTTTTATTCCCGCAAACCGGGTATTATGGCTCCCCATCCAATTTTCCCCTTTGTAAAGAACACGCTGGATTTCCTATGACCGAGCTGAAGAATGACCGTTTCCTGCGCGCCCTGATGCGCCAGCCCGTGGACCGCACACCGGTCTGGATGATGCGACAGGCGGGGCGTTACCTGCCGGAGTACCGTGCGACAAGGGCAAAGGCCGGAGATTTTCTAAGCTTGTGCAAGAACACGCCGCTGGCCTGCGAAGTGACGCTGCAGCCTCTGGAGCGCTTCCCCCTGGATGCGGCCATCCTGTTCTCGGACATCCTGACCATTCCGGATGCATTAGGCCTTGGCCTGTATTTCGAAACGGGCGAGGGCCCGAAATTCCGGAACACGATCCGCTCCGAAGCCGATGTTGCCGCTCTGCCGAAGATCAACGCTGAGGTGGATCTGGATTACGTCATGAACGCGGTCTCCACCATCCGCGGTGCCCTGAACGGCAGTGTTCCCCTGATTGGCTTCTCCGGCAGCCCGTGGACCCTCGCCACCTATATGATTGAAGGCGGCTCTTCCAAGGATTTCAGGGAGGCCAAGAAGCTCATGTACGGCCAGCCAGAGGTTATGCACCGCTTGCTGGACCATCTGGCGGACGCGGTCATTGATTATCTCAACGGCCAGATCAAGGCCGGTGCCCAGGCCGTGCAGATTTTCGATACCTGGGGTGGCGTGTTGAGCAGCTGGGCCTATGAGGAGTTCTCGCTTCGCTACATGAAGAAAATCGTTGATGGCCTGATTCGCGAGAGCGACGGTCGCCGGGTGCCGGTGATTCTGTTTACCAAGAATGGAGGTCAGTGGCTGGAATCCATTGCCGATTCCGGTGCAGATGCCGTTGGCCTGGACTGGACTACGGATATCGGCAACGCCCGCGCCCGCATTGGCGACCGGGTGGCTCTCCAGGGCAACATGGATCCGGCCATGCTGTATGCGCCGCCTGAGCGGATTCGCCAGGAAGTGGCCGATATCCTGCGGCGCTTCGGTTCCGGCCCTGGCCATATATTCAACCTTGGTCACGGCATTACGCCGGATGTGGATCCGGAGCATGCCAAGGCGTTCATTGAGGCCGTGGTTGAACTGAGCCCAGAGTATCATCGCTGAGGGGCTGGGACTTCGTTCCTAGCCTTCGAGCCTGGAGTCTGAGTCTGTTGTGGGGCCCTTTCCAAAAACCGCTACGAGCACGTCCCTGTGGCTTGTCTCCGGCCGTCCATGGCCTCCGACATTTTTGGAAAGGGCCCCACAACAGCCTCGCTCTTACATCGGAGATATGTCTGCCTATTCCACGGCCCTTGCTGGGCTCAAGATCCCCGGGATGCATTAAACTGTCCGGACCATAGTCAATCCCGTAGGTCGGATTAGGTGCGCAGCGCGTGCCGTAATCCGACAACCTTAGTCCCGTAGGTCGGATTAGGCGTGCAACGCGCGCCGTAATCCGACAACCGAAGCCCCACTCAAAAACTCCTCTGGATGCAATCTTCTGTCCGGTCTATAGTCAGGTGAAACAAGACTGGTAAACAGGAGTAACCCGTTGCCCACCAAAACCCCCGAAAAACGCCGGTTCCACCGGATCGAATTCGATGCGCCATGCGAGCTTCACTGCCAGGAGTCTGTCTGGAAGACCGAGGTGCTGGATGTTTCCTTGAAAGGCGTTCTGGTAAAGCGGCCGGAAGGTTGGGATGTGCCGTTAAAGCAGCCCTGCGAGGTGATTATTCACCTCAATGATCATGAGGCTGGTATTGTCATGGCCGTGGAGTTGCGACATGTGGAACCGCACCGGTTGGGATTTAAGTGCCAGTACATTGACCTGGATAGCGCCACTCACCTGAAACGTCTGGTTGAACTTAATCTTGGTGATCAAGCTCTTCTGGAAAGGGAGTTTGCGCATCTTATTGATTAGGCATGTTTGGTCGGATTACGGCTTTGCCTAATCCGACCTACTTGGCTGTGATTGCTGGCCGGACCCCGGAGGGGTGCTTGTAGCGGTTTTTGGAAGCCCCTCCTGCCAATCGCTTCGTAAACTCCAAACCACGAAAGCTTAGAGCTCTTCCAGAGCTGAAAGAGCATCACTCAGTTTGGTCACCGGAATTACCTTCATGCCCTCTATAGCCTTGCGAGGTGCATTGGATTTTGGCACCAGGGCCCGGGTGAAACCGTGTTTGGCGGCTTCATAGATGCGTTCTTGGCCGCTGGGCACCGGGCGAATTTCGCCAGAGAGGCCCACTTCTCCGAAGATCACCAGGTCCTGGGGTAGGGCGCGGTCGCGGAAGGAGGAGACGATGGCGGCCAGCAGGGCCAGGTCAGCGCTGGTTTCGTTGACCTTTACTCCGCCAACCACGTTCACGAACACGTCCTGATCGGATACGTGCATGCCGCCGTGGCGGTGCAATACGGCAAGGAGCATGGCCAGCCGGTTCTGATCAAGACCAACCGCGACCCGTCTCGGGTAGCCGCCCTGAGCCATATCCACCAGAGCCTGGATTTCCACCAGCATGGGGCGGGTACCTTCCCAGACCACCATAACCACGCTTCCCGGGGCCGCGTCTTCGCCACGGTTGAGGAAGATCGCGCTGGGGTTCTTTACTTCCTTGAGTCCCTGTTCCAGCATGGCGAATACGCCCAGCTCATTCACCGCACCAAACCGGTTTTTGATGCCACGGAGCGTTCGATAACGACTGTCGCTGGAACCTTCTAGCAGGATTGAGCAGTCGATCATGTGTTCCAGGACTTTCGGGCCGGCCAGGCTGCCGTCTTTGGTGACGTGGCCAACCAGGAACAGGATGGTGCCGGTCTGCTTGGCGAAACGGGTCAGGTAGGCTGCGCTTTCGCGTACCTGGGAGACACTGCCGGGGGCGGACTCGATATCCGCCATATGCATCACCTGAATACTGTCTACCACCAGAATTCGGGGTTTTTCCGCCTCAGCCACCTGCATGACTCGCTCGACACTGGTTTCGGACAGCATCTTCAGGTCTTTGGTGGGCAGGCCTAGCCGTTTGGCGCGCATGGCGACCTGTTGCAGGGATTCCTCACCGGTGACATATAAAGCAGGGACGCTGGCTGCAAGATGGCAGACAGCCTGCAGTAGAAGTGTGCTCTTGCCTGCGCCCGGATGGCCGCCCATAAGCACGGCAGAGCCTTCGACCAGTCCGCCGCCCAGGACCCGATCGAACTCCTGCATGCCGGAGCTGATGCGGGGCTGCTCCGCGAGGCTGACGTCGTCCAGGCTCTGAACCTCGGATAGGCTGCCGGCAAAACCCTCAAACCGGGCGCCGCGGGCACCCTTGGCGTTGCTGCTGACGCCGCGGACTTCGTTGATGGTGTTCCAGGCCTGGCACGCTGTGCACTGGCCCTGCCATTTGGAATAGTCTGCACCGCATTCGGTGCAGACAAAGGCGGTTTTGGGTTTGGCCATGGGGTTGTTGCTACCTTCCGGGTTGGCTGTCGGATTACGGCTGCGCCTAACCCGACCTACGCGGGATATATCGCAGCTGTAGGATTAGGCCCGCAGGGCCGTAATCCGACACAGGGTCTTACGCGAGCTTCTTGTACTTCATGCGCTTGGGCTGCATGGCTGAATCACCCTTGCGCTTCTTGAAGTCCTCATCGTACTCGGTGAAGTTACCTTCGAAGTAAACGACCTCGCCATCATCTTCGAACGCCAGAATATGGCTGGCTACGCGGTCCAGGAACCAGCGGTCGTGCGAGATCACCAGGGCAGAGCCCGGGAAGTTGAGCAGAGCCTCTTCCAGGGCCCGGAGGGTTTCCACGTCCAGATCGTTGGTCGGCTCATCCAGCAGCAGCACGTTGCCGCCCTGTTTCAGCAGTTTGGCCAAGTGCAGGCGGTTACGCTCACCGCCGGACAGGTCGCCAACCCGCTTCTGCTGGTCGCTGCCCTTGAAGTTGAAGCGGCCCACGTAGGCCCGCGAGGGCGTCTCGTAGTTGCCAACCTTGATGATGTCGTTGCCGTCGGAGAGTTCTTCCCAGACGGTTTTGCTGCCATCCAGGTCACGCATCTGGTCCACGTAGGCCAGCTCGACAGTTTCGCCGACAGTAATGTCACCGGAGTCCGGCTTGTCGAAACCTGCGATCATCTTGAATAGAGTGGATTTGCCGGCACCGTTACCACCGATAATGCCCACGATGGCACCGGGCGGCACACTGAAGGATACGTCTTCATACAGCAGGCGGTCACCGAAGGACTTGCTGATGCCGTCCACCTCGATCACCTTGTTGCCCAGCCGTGGTCCGGGCGGAATGTAGAGTTCGTTGGTTTCGTTGCGCTTCTGGAATTCCTGGGAACTCATCTCTTCAAAGCGGGCCAGGCGGGCCTTGCTCTTGGACTGACGGCCCTTGGCATTGCTGCGCACCCACTCCAGTTCCTGCTTGATCGCTTTCTGGTGAGAGGCTTCCTGCTTGGATTCCATCTCCAGGCGCTTCTCCTTGTTCTCCAGCCACTGGCTGTAGTTGCCTTCAAACGGAATGCCGTGGCCACGGTCCAGCTCCAGGATCCAGCCGGCGACGTTGTCGAGGAAGTAGCGGTCGTGGGTGATGGCGACCACGGTGCCTTCGTAGTCGTGAAGGAAGCGCTCGAGCCAGGCCACGGATTCGGCATCCAGGTGGTTGGTGGGCTCGTCCAGCAGCAGCATGTCCGGACCGGACAGCAGCAGGCGGCACAGAGCCACCCGGCGGCGCTCACCACCGGAAAGAACGCTGACTTTCTGATCCCAGGGTGGAAGACGCAACGCATCAGCCGCAACTTCCATCTTGCGTTCAATATCGTGGCCATCGGTGGCCTGGATATAGGCTTCCAGTTCGCCCTGCTTCTTGGCCAGGGCATCAAAATCAGCATCCGGTTCGGCGTAGGCTGCGTACACCTGGTCCAGTTCGGCCAGGGCGTCATGGACGCCGGAAACCGCCTCGTCGACGATCTCCTTAACGGTTTTCTCTTCGTCCAGCTCCGGCTCCTGGGGCAGGTAGCCTACGTTGATGCCGGGCTGCGGACGGGCTTCGCCGATGTAATCCTGATCTACGCCCGCCATAATGCGGAGCAGGGTGGATTTACCTGCACCGTTCAGGCCCAGAACGCCGATCTTGGCGCCGGGGAAGAAGCTCAGGGAGATGTCTTTCAGAATCTCGCGCTTGGGCGGGACCACCTTGCCCACCCGGTTCATGGTGTAAACGTATTGGGCCATGTTGGCAGAATCCTTTTATCAAACAATCGCTTGAGAAATGAATACACGTCAGGTGCCTGATCAAGGCCTTCGGGGTGGGCGATCCGGGATCGTCAAAATCAGGGATGATTTTGTCGAGCGTACAGGGACGTATTTACAGCGTATCCCGGATCGCCCTCCCCGAAGGCCGACACCTCGGGTGCCGGTACCTGAGAACAGTAATCGGCTAAGGTAACGAAACGTACCTTTGATAGCAATTGAGCAGAAACCGGAGTTGGCCGCATGCCGGTATCTGCGGACGGTATAAAGGATGATTTTTCACCCGTTTGTAAGATAGAATAGCGGCCCAATTTTTCAGGGAGCCTGCGGAGATCGCCAAAGCTCTCCGGGCCAGCCAAGCACACAGGGGCAGCGCATCCATGTTTAATCGTGAAATGAAAATCGCCGGCTTTGACGACGAACTCTGGAACGCCATGCAGGCGGAAGAGAAGCGTCAGGAAGCTCACATCGAGCTGATTGCGTCCGAGAACTACACCAGCCCCCGGGTGATGGAAGCCCAGGGCAGCGTGCTGACCAACAAGTACGCGGAAGGCTATCCGGGCAAGCGCTACTATGGCGGCTGCGAGTTCGTGGATATTGCCGAAGATCTGGCGATTGAGCGCGCCAAGGAACTGTTTGGTGCTGCCTATGCCAACGTACAGCCGCATTCCGGCTCCCAGGCAAACTCAGCTGTGTTCATGGCCCTGCTCAAGCCGGGTGATACTGTTCTGGGTATGAGTCTGGCGCATGGTGGTCACCTGACCCACGGTGCCAGTGTGAACTTCTCCGGCAAGATCTATCACGCGGTTCAGTACGGCCTGAACCCGGAAACCGGCCTGATCGATTACGACGAAGTGGAAGCGCTGGCCGTTGAGCACAAGCCGAAGATGATTATTGCCGGCTTCTCCGCGTATTCACAGGAGCTGGATTTTGCCCGCTTCCGTGAGATTGCCGACAAGGTTGGCGCCTACCTGTTTGTGGATATGGCCCATGTGGCTGGGCTTGTTGCCGCTGGCGTTTACCCGGATCCGGTTCCCCACGCCCACGTGATTGCGACCACTACCCACAAGACCCTCCGCGGTCCCCGCGGTGGCCTGATCCTGGCCTGTGATGACGCCGATCTGCAGAAGAAACTGAACTCTGCTGTGTTCCCGGGCGGTCAGGGTGGCCCGCTGATGCACGTGATTGCCGCCAAGGCGGTGTGCTTCAAGGAAGCCATGAGTGACGAGTTCAAGACCTACCAGCAGCAGGTTGTGAAGAACGCCTCTGCCATGGCTCAGGTGTTCGTTGATCGCGGCTATGACGTAGTCTCCGGCGGCACCAGAAACCACCTGTTCCTGGTCAGCCTGATCAAACAGGACATTACCGGTAAAGACGCGGATGCGGCGCTGGGTCGTGCTCACATTACCGTGAACAAGAACGCGGTTCCCAATGATCCCCGTTCGCCGTTCGTCACTTCCGGTCTGCGTATTGGTACCCCGGCGATCACCACTCGTGGTTTCGGCGAGTCCGAGTGTCGCGACCTGGCCGGCTGGATCTGCGATATCCTCGATAACCTGGACGATGACGCGGTAAACAGCCGGGTTCGTGAACAGGTGAGTGCGCTCTGCGCCCGTTTCCCGGTCTACGGCTGATCGTTTTATAGCTAGACTGCAGGCATGACCCGCCGGGCCGATCCGTCGGCCCGGCTTCCTCTTCGGAGTTCCTGACTATGCATTGTCCCTTCTGTGGTGAAGCAGATACCAAGGTGATTGACTCCCGGCTCGTGGCCGAGGGTGATCAGGTGCGTCGCCGCAGGGAATGCCTGTCCTGTCGGGAACGGTTCACGACCTTCGAGTCTGCAGAGCTGGTGATGCCGCGTGTGGTCAAGCAGGATGGCACCCGTCAGCCGTTTGATGAGGAAAAGCTGCGTGCAGGGCTGATGAAAGCGCTGGAAAAGCGGCCGGTCAGCATTGAGCAGATTGATGCGGCCCTGAACCGGATCAAATACCGTTTGCGGGCGACCGGCGAGCGAGAAGTGAAATCCATGCAACTGGGCGAGGAGGTAATGACCGAATTGCGCCAGTTGGACAAGGTCGCCTATGTCCGCTTCGCTTCGGTGTATCGCAGCTTCCAGGATATCAACGAATTCAAGGAAGAGATTGAGAGGTTGTCGGCAAGCAACGGCGAGGCGGCTGTTGATGTCGCCAAAGCGCTGGCGGATAACCACTCCGCGAAAGGAAAGGCATGATCGAGAACCGCGACAGAGCCATGATGGCGCGGGCTGTCCAGCTTGCCTGGCGCGGTCGGTACTCTACCCATCCCAATCCCCGGGTAGGCTGTGTCATTGCCCGGGGCGATCTGATACTCGGTGAAGGCTGGCATGAGCGTGCCGGAGAAGCCCACGCCGAAACCCGTGCCCTGAGTCAGGCGGGTCCCGATGCCCGGGGCGCGACGGCGTATGTGACACTTGAGCCCTGTAGCCATTTCGGTCGCACGCCGCCCTGCGCCAGGGCCCTGATTGATGCGGGCGTTGCGCATGTCTACGCCGCGACCAAGGATCCGAATCCCTCGGTGTCCGGCCGGGGGCTGGATATGCTGAGAGAAGCGGGCGTGCGTGTGACTGAAGGCCTGCTGGCGGACGAAGCTGCCCGCCTGAATCCGGGGTTTATGAAGCGCATGAACACCGGGCGTCCCTGGGTGCGACTGAAAATGGCGGCCAGCCTGGATGGCCGCACCGCCATGGCCTCTGGTGAGAGCCAGTGGATAACCGGCGCCGAGGCCCGTCAGGATGTTCAGCGTCTGAGAGCGATCAGTGATGCCATCCTGACCGGTGTCGGCACGGTGCTCGCCGATGACCCGTCACTGACAGTCCGACGTGAAGAGCTGGGGGATATCGGCGACGCGACAGAGCCGTCGAGGCAGCCACTCCGGGTGATTGCCGATCGGGACGCGCGCACGCCGTCTTCCGCGAAAATCCTTCAAGGCGGTAACGTGCAGGTGTTCTGTGCGTCATCGACCCTGGCGACAGCAGCGGCCCAGGATCTGGCGGCGTTGGGCATCAGCCTTACTGGCGTCGCCTGGAAGGATAACGGTATTGATCTGGCGGAGCTCCTGGACTCGCTGGGGGAGCTGGGGATCAACGAGCTGCTGGTTGAGGCAGGCCCCACTCTGGCCGGTACCTTCATCAGCGAAAACCTGGTCGATGAGCTCTGGCTCTATCAGGCGCCGGTTTTTCTCGGCAGCACGGGGCGTCCGACCGCGCATCTGCCGCTGGAAACCATGGCAGATAAAGTACAATGGAAAGTGCTGGACCGACGTCAGGTAGGTGAGGATCAGCGTCTGATCCTTGCCCGCCGGTAATCCATAAACTCAGGCTGTTCCGGACACCAACTTTGCCGGAACGCCGCAAGGGTGCAAAACCATATGGCACTGAACAGCATTGAAGACATCATTGAAGATATCCGTCAGGGCAAGATGGTCATACTGATGGATGACGAGGATCGCGAGAATGAGGGCGATCTCGTGATGGCTGCTGAGCATTGCACGGCCGAAGCTATCAACTTCATGGCCCGGTTTGGTCGTGGCCTGATCTGCATGCCCATGACCCGGGATCGCTGTGAGCAACTGGGGTTGCCGCTGATGGTCCAGCAGAACGCCTCTGGTTTCGGAACCAAGTTTACCCTCTCCATTGAGGCTGCCGTGGGCGTGACCACTGGTATCTCCGCGGCAGACCGGGCACGCACCGTGCAGGCAGCGGTTGCCCGCAATGCCAAGGCCAGTGATCTGGTCCAGCCCGGCCATATCTTTCCGCTGATGTCTGATCCCGGCGGTGTGTTGAGCCGCGCAGGGCACACAGAGGCATCCTGTGATCTCGCAGCTCTGGCCGGTTGCGAGCCGGCGGGTGTGATCTGCGAGATTATGAATGACGACGGCTCAATGGCCCGCCGGGAAGATCTGGAGCGGTTCGCCGAAGAGCATGACCTCAAGATCGGCACCATTGCCGACCTGATTCATTACCGCACCATGAACGAGCGCACTGTTGAGTGTGTGGAAGAGAACGACCTGGATACCGAGTACGGCGTATTCAAGCTGCGGACCTATCGTGACAACATCCAGGGAGCGACTCACCTGGCCATGTTGATGGGGGATATTTCCCCCGGCGAACCGGCTTTTGTCCGTGTTCACATCACCGATACCTTGCGGGACCTTCTGGGTGCCCGGCGCAAGGATTCCCGGAGCTGGCCTCTGCATCACGCGCTGGAAAAAGTGGCGGAAGAAGGCAAGGGCGTGGTTGTCCTGCTGAACAGTGCCGAGGACAGCTACAATCTGGAAGATCGTATCCAGGAATTCTTTGATGAGGGGAAAGGCTCTTCGGGCAAAGGCAGTTCCGGTGTTTACTTTACCGTAGGGACCGGCTCTCAGATTCTCCGGGATATCGGTGTTGGCAAAATGCGCCTGCTGAGCCCGCCGATCAAATTCTCGGCCATTTCCGGTTTCGATCTGGAAGTCGTTGAGTACGTTCCCTATACCCCTGAATGACAAACCCGGTCGTGGCCCCCGATGCCGCGGCACGTGAAGGAGCCATCGATGGCAGATATCAGAGTAATTGAAGGTGATTTTACCGAGTGTAGCGGTCGCTATGCCCTGGTGGTGGGCCGTTTTAACGGCTTTGTTGTAGAAAGTCTGGTTGAAGGCGCGCTGGACACCCTGCGCCGTCACGGCATTTCCGATGACGACGTCACTATCGTTCGCGTCCCGGGCGCCTATGAAATGCCCCTGGCCGTCAAGCGCGTTGCAGAAACCGGTGAGTACGATGCGATTATCGCCCTGGGTGCTGTCATCCGAGGCGGCACACCCCATTTCGAGTATGTTGCCGGCGAGGCCTCAAGTGGGCTTGGCGCGGTCAGTCTCGATACCGATGTGCCTGTGACTTTCGGTGTGCTGACGGTGGATTCCATTGAGCAGGCCATCGAGCGTTCCGGAACCAAGGCCGGTAACAAGGGCGCGGAAGCGGCGATCACCGCCCTTGAAATGGTCAGCCTCTTCAAGAAGCTGGGTGAGTAATGAGCGAAACTGAAGGTACATCACCGCAGCCGGCCCCGTCCGGCCAACCGAAAGCTGGTGATCGACGCCGTGCCAGGGCTCTGGCTATGCAGGGGCTCTATCAGCGCCATTTCAGCAAGACGGCGATTTCTGACATTGAAGCCGAGTTCATGGTCGACAATGACATGAGCAAGGTTGATCTGCTGTATTTTCGTGATTTGCTTCGCGGTGTTCATCGCGAGCAGGGCGAGCTGGATAAGCTGATCGAGCCTTTTCTCGATCGGCCTATCAACGAGGTGGACCCGGTGGAGCTGGCCATTGTCCGTTTGGGGGCCTATGAGCTGAAGCATCGGCTTGATGTGCCCTACAAAGTGGTCATCAACGAAGGCATCGAAATGGCCAAACGCTTCGGTGGCACCGAGGGCCACAAATTCGTCAACAGCATCCTCGACAAGCTGAGCGGCCGACTCCGGCTTGCCGAGACCCGCGCCCGCTAGCCGATGGGCGAGTTCGAGCTGATTCGGCGTTACTTTCTGCCGCTTGGCGGGCGGCAGGAATCCCGATCCCTGATCCTGGGCCCCGGGGATGATTGCGCGATTCAGCGGATTCCAGCTGGCCGGGATCTTGTCTTTTCCGTGGATGCTTTTGTTGAAGGTGTCCATTTCCCCCGAAACTATCGTCCAGATTATCTGGGTTGGCGTGCTCTCGCCGCAGCTGCCAGTGATCTTGCGGCCATGGGTGCCGACCCGGAATGTTTCACGCTTGCGCTGACACTGCCCGCTGTGGATGAGCAGTGGCTTGAGGACTTCTCAACCGGGCTGAGAAGCGCCAGCGACGCCTTTGGTCTCGAATTGGCCGGCGGGGATACCACCTCCGGTCCGCTCACACTGAGCCTGCAGGTGCATGGTACTGTCGAGCAGGGGCGTGCTGTTCGTCGTTCTGGTGCCCGTCCCGGCGACCTGATTGCCGTGTCGGGAACCCTCGGCGACGCCGGCGCTGCCCTCGACTATCTCGCTGAACCTGGGCCCTCCCCTGACATGCTGGCCGTACTGGAGCATTACCACCGGCCCTGGCCCAGGCTGGATCTGGCAGTGGCTGTGCGCCAATATGCCAATGCGGCGATTGATATCTCTGATGGTTTGTTGGCTGATCTGGGCCACATTCTTGCCGCTTCCCGGGCCGGTGCCCGTATCGAGAGCGCCCAACTGCCCCTTTCGCCCGCTCTTTCGAGGCTCAAAGGCGATAAGGCCACGGACTACGCATTGCGTTCCGGGGACGATTACGAGCTTTGCCTGTGTTTTTCCCCGGAAAACTGGGAGCATGCCCCGGAATCGCTGAAGAGCCAACTTACCGTGATTGGCGTTGTTGACGCTGATCCGGGCCTGTATCTCGACGGTGTCGATTGCAGTCTGGAATCTGTACCTGCGGGGTTTGATCATTTCAGGAGTGAATCATGAGTCAGGAAGGCGAGACCCCGGAACCAGAGGCGCCGGCAGTCATACTGCCGCCGGGTTTCTTGAAAAACCCCGTGCACCTGCTGGCTTTTGGTTTTGGCAGTGGCGCAACCGCGAGGGCGCCTGGCACCTGGGGAAGTCTGGCCGCCATTCCGCTCTGGTACGGCTTCGTCTGGTTACCGCCCGTCGGCTACTGGCTGGTGGTGCTGGCTGCTTTTATCGCGGGTATCTGGCTCTGTGGAAAAACCGCTGAAGACCTCAAGGTGCATGACCATGGCGGCATTGTCTGGGACGAATTCGTCGGGATGTGGATTGCCCTTGGCCTGTTTCCCGACACTATCTACGGGGTTCTGGGCGCCTTCGCTCTGTTCCGGCTGTTTGACATTGCCAAACCCTGGCCCATCAGCTGGCTGGACCAGCACCTGCCAGGCGGGCTGGGCATTATGGTAGACGACGTGATCGCCGGGTTAATGGCACTGATCTGCCTGTGGGCAGTGGATGTGTGGCTGGTCCCCGTAATGGTTTAGCAGGCCAGCCCCGCCCTCTCAGTGTAGCTGCTGCTCTTCCGGCAACATCCGGACGACATGCAGAAACCGCTTCAGGCCTGTCTCCGCTCGCTCCTTTGAAGCAAACGGGCCACTGTCAAACCCTTCCCGGGTGGTGAAGTACCATTTGCTCCCTACGCAGAAGAATCGACTACTGCGAAAGGGAACCGGCCCTTCTTCTCCGGTCCTGCGTTGGGTGTCCATGGCGTCTCCTGTACTGCCCGCTTTTCGTTTTTGCTTTTCGGGCGCCGCGTTAATATCTGCCGATCTGTTTAAAATTAACCCAATTCAGGGCGAATTCAACATTTTTTTACAATTTTACGGGTTGAGTCTCAATCGGGATGATGGATGAAAAACCCGGAATGGTGCCGGCGAAGCGCGCGGTTGTCTTGCCCTTGTCAGATGCACTCGTCAGAATGCTACAAAACTGGCGCCAGCCTGACGCCATTTCCATCCTCATGCCAAGGAGACTAAATGAACATTTCTCACGTTATCCGTGTTTTCCATTCAACAAGACAGGGGGGGTGCAGAGGCGTCGCTCGTGTTCGCGCCGCACTGGTTGCAGTGGTTGTAATGTCTCTGGTGGGATGTGCCTCCGGTGTCAGCGTTGTGGAAACCTGGGACGGCAATCCAGCGGCTGCGTCCAATGCCGCCACGCTTGAGGCGCCAGGTGAAATCCGGGTTACCCGGGTGAATGGACGGTCTATGAGCAACTTCCTGATGGACGATCTGGCGCTGGACTACGCCCTGCTTCCGGGTGAAAACGAGGTTGTGTTTGTCTACAAGACAATCTGGGCGAAGAGTGGTGTGGTCAGAAACGGAGAATCAAAAGTTCACGTGATTGAGAGTGAGCCCCAGGTCGTTCGCTTCGAGGCGGAAGCCGGTGAGACCTATCGTTTCGAATTTGATCAGCCCGAGTCTCGTCAGGAGGCCGAGCAGGAAATGCCGGAGTTCTCCGCAGAGATCGTCTCTTTGGCGGGAACGTCCGTGGCAACTTCAACCGTTTGGGATCCGAAAGAGCAGATGACCGCCTCCCGCACGCCGATTCCGGCGTCTACCTACGAAAGCGCTCCGGCAAGTTCTGAAAGCGCGTTGGAACAGCTGAAAACCATCTGGGAAACAGCGAGCGACGAGGAGAAAAAGGCGTTTCTTCGTTGGGCTTTCGAGTAACCTGAGTCTTGATTGATCGTTTCCGGAGCCGGTTCAGGCCCGGAAGCGTTTCAGGGCTTTCTTCAGAAGTCCCTCCAGGGCGGTCATGGCGTCATCCGCGAGGGTCTGTGTTGGGGAGGCCGCTATCGGCTCCTTGTCGGCGTCCGCTCCGAGCCGCTGCATGGCATTTTCGATGGCGCTGAGGCTGTCATCCACGTGAGCCTGCAGCGACTCTCCGTTAGCCACCACGTCCGGACAGGTGGTGAAGTTCAGTGTCAGTCTTCCCTCATAGCTCACCGCAACAATGACCAGCCCCATGCTGTCGAACAGCGGCGCCGTATTGTATTGCTGAACCAGGCGTGCGCCCTGCAGATAAAGTGGCACCTGTGGTCCGGGAACGTTGGTGATTGGCAGATTGAACACCGGCTGGTAACGCTGCGCAATTTGCAACTCCGAGTAAAGTCTCGCGGACAGCGCCAGCATGGTGGACGGTAGGAGTTCCGTCAGCCGATCGGCAGCAATGGCCTCCCGATAGGGCTCCGAAGCAACCGCGTTCCAATGTATCCGGCGGATGCGGTGGGCAGGATTGGTTTCATCGGTTGCCAGATCCAGCAGCATGGCGGACATCTGGTTTCCGGTTGCCCGGCGCAGGCTGTTGGAACGCACCGAAATCGGAGTCATTGCCACCAGGGACTTGTCGGCATTGGCGCCCTCGCTGATCAGATAGCGTTTCAGTGCTTCAGCGCATAAACCCAGAACCACATCGTTGAGCGTTACGTCTCCCAGGAATGCCTTGACCGCTTTCAGTCTCGAAAGCTCAACACTGGCCGCAACAATCTGCCGATTCGCCGTGATCTGGCGGTTGAAGGGGCTGTGCGGGGCTGAGAACAGCGGAAGCGGCAATGGCAGCTTGCGGAGCTGCTTCTGGATCAGGCCGCGGGCGGTGGCCTCGGCGGCGTTGAACGCAAGAGAGGTGAACTGCAGTGGCGTGCGAATGATGTTCGCGCCCGCCTGAAGCATGACTCGCTCTTCCGAGGGTTCTGGTCTGGGCTGCCAGGGTCGCGGTGGCGCAATTGGGCTAGGCTCGGGTGTGTACTCGAGCAGTTTGCCAATTATCTCCTCTCCGCTGAAGGCATCGATGGCAGCGTGGTGCAATTTGACGATCAGAGCGAAGCCGTCGCTGCCGGTGTTCTCTTCGTCCAGTTTAAAGCCGTCAACAAAGGTGATGTGCCACAGCGGGCGGTCCCTTTTAAGCGGTTCCTCCAGAATCCGTGAGGCCAGTGTCATCAGGCTTGCCTTGCGACCGTGTTCGCCCAGGTTTACATAGGCGAGGTGGCGCTCGATGCTGAAATCGGGATCATCAATCCAGTAGGGGCGGCCCAGGCGCAGGGGGATTTCTTTCAGGCGTTGACGGAAAACCGGCACAACATGCAGGCGGCTTCGAAGGTAGGCGACAAAGGTGCTGAAGGCCAGCGGTTTCTCCCGCTCGGAGGCATCGAAGAGATAGATGCCCCCGATGTGCATCGGTGTGGTTTCCGACTCCAGATACAGGAACGAGGCATCCAGTTCCGACAGTTGCCGCATCAGAAAGCTCCCTTCGGCGTTGGTTTCAGCTGCAGTATAAACGAAGTGTTCCGGCAAACGGTTGACTCATTTGCCTGGCATGGCTCCAAGTTGAAGTCATATCATTTACTTTATTTTCAGCCTGTTAGCCAGTCCGAAACGGCTCCCTCCGAGCTGAGTCGGTCCCAGAACCACATCAAGGCCTTGCCCTGATCCTCGGCATGTCTGGCCAAGTGCAGTTTAATTGGCTGGCGCGATTCCTGAACTTCCTTGATGATCAATTTTCCTTCGCCCAGCTCTTCGCTGATTCTTGCCCTGGGTAACCATCCCACACCAAGGCCGGCTACCTGTATGGCGATCTTCTGGTCAATGTTGGCGACCGTCAGGGTTCGCTGGCGGTGGAATATGCCGGCGTGGCCAGGGGGCAGGGACCGTGATGTGTCTGCAGCGACGGCTGCCGGATAACGGGAGATGTCTTCTTCGGAGAGCGGCGCTTCTGCGTCGGCCAGGGGATGATCGGCGGCAACGGCAAAAACGAACGGCATGTCGCCCAGGGATTTGGTCGTGTAGTTGCCGGCCGGCTTGCTGAAATTATCGGCTCCGATAATCAGGTCTACCCGGCGGCTTTGCAGCGCATCCCAGGTGCCGGCGAAAACCTCCTCCACAATTTGCACATCCACCGGTACGCCCAGTCCATAGAATTCCTGGATTGCCGGGAACAGGCATTCCGCAGGCAGGAGAGAGTTGAAGCCGATCCGTAAACGGGTTTCCCAGCCCTGGGCGACCTGGCGGGTGGTGTGCGCGAGGTTCTCTGCTGCTTCCAGCAGGGTGCGGCCCTCTTCCAGGAGGTATCGGCCAGCCGGCGTCAATCGTGCGCGATGGCCGGTACGATCGTAAATGGCGACATTCAGGTCTTCTTCCAGTTTCTGCACGGTGTAGCTGATGGCGGAGGGAACCCGGAACAGCTCGTTGGCGGCCCCGGCAAAACTGCCTTTGCGGTCGATGGCATCGAGGACTTTGAGGGCGTCTATGGTGATGGCTGTATGCATGTTCGAATTATCTGAGGTTGTTGGCCAGAAATGCTTGTTTGAGAGCGTAGCAGGGTCCCCGGTATTCTGCCCATATTGATTTCATCATGTTCAGGAATTTTAACGGGAGGGCATCATGGGCCTGCTGATTGACGGCAAATGGCATGACAAGTGGTACGACACCGACAAGACCGGTGGCAAGTTTGAACGGGAGGCGGCCCGGTTCCGGAACTGGGTGACTGCCGATGGCTCGCCGGGGCCGGATGGCGAAGGTGGTTTCAAGGCCGAGTCCGGTCGCTATCACCTTTATGTATCCATGGCGTGTCCATGGGCACATCGCACGTTGATTTTCCGGAAGCTCAAGGGGCTGGAGAAGCATATTTCGGTGTCAGTGGTGCACCCGGATATGGTGGAAAACGGCTGGGAGTTTCGGCCCGACAGTGAACAGCATCGGGACCATCTCCATGGGTTCCGCTTCATGCATCAGGTTTACACCAAGGCTGCCCCTGAGTACTCCGGCCGGGTGACGGTACCAACCTTGTGGGACAAGAAAAAGGAGACAATCGCGAGCAACGAGTCCGCCGAGATTATCCGGATGTTCAATTCGGCGTTTGATGGCCTGGAAGGTGTTCGTACCGACCTGGATTTCTATCCCGAGGAACTGCAAGGGGAGATTGATGCGGTAAACGCCCAAGTGTATGACACGGTCAATAATGGTGTTTACAAGGCGGGTTTTGCCACCGCGCAGGACAAATATGAGGAGGCGTACAACGCGCTGTTCGACTCACTCGACTGGCTTGAGAAGCGGTTGTCTGGTCAGCGGTATCTGGTGGGTGGTCGGCTATCCGAGGCTGACTGGCGCCTGTTTACCACGTTAATCCGGTTCGATGCGGTGTACTACAGCCACTTCAAATGCAACCGCCAGCGGATCAGTGATTTTCCGGCGCTTTCAGCCTACGTGCGGGATCTCTACCAGGTGCCCGGCGTGGCGGATACCGTGGATATCGATCAGATCAAACGCCATTACTATGTAAGCCAGAGAACCATTAACCCGACGCAGATCGTGCCGGTTGGGCCGGAGCTGGACTTTTGTGCGCCCCACGGGCGCGAGAATTTGGACTGAAGTCCGTGGCGGACATCGGGGTCAGATGAACGCTTTCATTT
Source organism: Marinobacter maroccanus (assembly GCF_002933275.1). Taxonomy (GTDB): domain Bacteria; phylum Pseudomonadota; class Gammaproteobacteria; order Pseudomonadales; family Oleiphilaceae; genus Marinobacter; species Marinobacter maroccanus. The sequence goes on along the minus strand of NZ_PSSX01000022.1, from coordinate 38,320 downwards.
GACCTCTTTCTCATTGGGGTGACTTGCTGGTGACCAGTGTCGGATTACGGCTTCGCCTAATCCGACCTGGCCGGGGCCACTCGCAGTTCACGGAGTCGACTCGAAATATAAAAACGTAGGTCGGATTAGGCGAAGCCGTAATCCGACAAACCGCTAGCGAACAAGCGCGCTAGCTGACCCGCGCAACCGCAACGTCAGTCAGCAATACCATCGCTTCCTTGTGTGCTGATTCGGGAAGGCATTTCAGGCAGCCGGCGGCCAACGCGGCCTGCTCCCGGGCTTTGGTCATGGTGTATTCGATCGCACCTGAGCGCTCGACGATCTCGAGGATGCGGGGCAGGTCATCGAGGCCGCCCTTGCGGATCGCCTGGCGGATAAGCTGGCGTTCGTCTTCCGTGCCGTGGGCCATGGCGTGAATCAGGGGCAGGGTCGTTTTGCCTTCCGCCAGGTCGTCGCCAACGTTCTTGCCCATGGCTTCGGCGTCGCCCCGGTAATCCAGGACATCGTCTACCAGCTGGAAAGCAAGGCCCAGGTGTTTGCCGTAGTCTTTCAGCCCGAGTTCCTGTTCCTCACTGGCATTGGCGAGCAGGGCGCCGGTGTGGGAGGCGGCTTCAAACAGCATGGCGGTCTTGTTGTGGATGACCTTCATATACTGGTCTTCAGTCAAGTCGGGGTTTTTCACGTTCATCAGCTGCATGACCTCGCCTTCGGCGATCACGGCTGTGGCGTGAGACAATACCTCCATGATTGACAGGCTTTTCAGTTCCACCATCATCTCGAACGCCCGGGCGTAGAGGAAATCACCTACCAGTACGCTGGGCGCGTTGCCCCAGCGGGCGTTGGCGGTACTTCGGCCCCGGCGCATGTCCGAGGTGTCTACCACATCGTCGTGCAGCAGGGTGGCGGTGTGCAGGAATTCGATCACGGCGGCGAGCTTGAGATGATCGTTTTTCCTGTAGCCGGCGGCCTGGCTGGAAAGCAGAACCAGTAACGGTCTCAAGCGCTTACCGCCGCTTTCGATGATGTACTGGGCGATTTTCTCCACCAGGGGAACATCTGAGGAAAGCCGCTGGATGATCAGGTCATTAACGCGGCTGAAGTCGTCGGCCACGGTGTCGTAAATGCGCTGGGCTGTCATGCGGCTTGTGGATCCCTTGCTGGTGTTATCGTCGTTACGATCGTTGATATTAAAGGCAGGTCGCGGCAATGCTAGGTATTGCCGAAGGTAGTGTCAACTTGGCTTGTGTTGCGGTGCGTCTTTTCGTACAATCACGCGCCCAACTCATCCCAACCTGCGCTCCCTGCTATAGGGTCGCCAGAGCGCCTCCCTTAGAACCAGGTGGATAAGAGCAGGGATGGGTCAATCGTGGAGAACGAGTGAATGTACGCAGTTATTGTTAGCGGTGGTAAGCAGCACCGTGTAAAAGAAGGCGAAACCCTGAAGCTGGAAAAGCTGGAGGTTGAAACCGGTGGCAACGTTGAGTTCGATCGCGTTCTGCTGATCGCCGACGGCGACAAGGTTCAGGTAGGCGCGCCGGTAGTTGATGGTGCCAAAGTGACAGCGGAAGTGGTAAGCCACGGCCGTCACGACAAGGTTCAGATCATCAAGTTCCGTCGTCGTAAGCATCACATGAAGCGTCAGGGCCACCGTCAGTGGTTTACTGAAGTCAAGATCACGGGTATCAAGGGCTAAGGCTCTCGAATTACCCCTTAAATAAGGAGGCTGGTAATGGCTCATAAAAAGGCAGCAGGTAGTACCCGTAACGGTCGCGATTCCGAGTCGAAACGACTTGGTGTGAAGCGCTTTGGCGGCGAGACTGTATCTGCAGGCAGCATCATCATCCGTCAGCGTGGCACCCGTTTCCACGCTGGTAGCAATGTTGGCATTGGTAAGGACCACACCCTGTTTGCGAAAGCAGACGGCCAGGTGAAGTTCGAAGTCAAAGGCCCGCAGAGCCGTAAGTTCGTGAGCATCGTTCCGGCTGCGTAAGCAGCGGCGATCCGGTTCTGTCGAACCTTGGGTGGCGCTGATATCCTGATATCATCAGGTGTTCAGAGCCATCCGGAGCCCCGCAAAGCTTCCTTGAGGCTGCGGGGCTTTTTAGTTTATGCGCATGGCGCAAAGGGTTGATTCATGAAATTCGTAGACGAAGCCACCATCATTGTGGAAGCCGGCAAGGGCGGTCACGGCTGCCTGAGCTTCCGGCGTGAAAAGTACGTTCCCAAGGGTGGCCCCGATGGTGGCGACGGGGGTGATGGTGGTTCCGTGTATCTGGAAGCCGAGGAGTCGCTGAACACGCTGATCGACTACCGGTTCCAGCGCAAGCACAAAGCCCGGAATGGCGAGCCAGGCTCCGGCCGAAACTGCACCGGCAATAAAGGCGAAGACCTGGTTTTGCCGGTTCCGGTCGGTACCACCGTGGTCGATATGGACACCCATGAGGTGCTGGGGGATCTGACCCATGCTGGTCAGCGCCTGAAGGTTGCCCAGGGTGGGTTCCATGGTCTTGGCAATACCCGCTTCAAATCCTCGGTGAATCGTGCGCCACGCCAGACCACCAAGGGCTCCGAGGGCGAGCTGCGCAACCTGAGGCTGGAGCTGAAGGTGCTGGCGGATGTGGGTTTGCTGGGCATGCCCAATGCCGGCAAATCCACCTTTATTCGCTCCGTCTCTGCGGCTCGCCCGAAAGTTGCAGATTATCCGTTTACCACGCTGGTGCCCAATCTTGGTGTGGTTAGCGTGCAAGCGCATCAAAGCTTTGTCATTGCCGATATTCCCGGCCTGATTGAAGGTGCCGCTGAAGGTGCAGGGCTCGGTATCCGCTTCCTGAAGCACCTTGTTCGTACCCGACTTCTGCTGCACCTGGTTGATGTAGCGCCTTACGATGGATCTTCGCCCGCCGATGCGGTGAGAGCGATCGAGCATGAGCTGGAAAAATTCAGTGAAACTCTTGCCAATCGTCCAAGGTGGCTGGTTTTGAACAAGGTGGACATGGTGGCCGAGGAAGATCGCGAGGCGCATTGTCAGGCGATTGTCGACGAGCTCGGATGGCAAGGGCCGGTATTCTGGATATCCGCGCTCAGCGGCGAGGGCACCAAGTCTCTGGCTCAGGCCGTCATGCGTTGGATTGAAGAGCAGGCCGAAGAAGAGGCTCAGAATCCGGAATTTGCCGAGCGGGAAGCCCAGCGGCGCCGGCAAATGGACGACGAGGCTCGCGCCCGTATTGAAGCCGAGCGCCAGGCCCGCCGCGCGGCCCGTGAAGAAGACGATGACGACGACTTTGACGATGATGACTACGACGTCGAAGTGGTTTACGCCCCGGAGTAAAAAAAACAGGACTGACACCAGAGAGATCGCTCACGCATCATGACTGAACGCCTACAGCTACGCCAGGCTCGCCGCTTGGTTATCAAGATTGGAAGCGCCTTGTTGACCAACGACGGCCGTGGCCTGGACGTGGCTGCTCTGGGTTTGTGGGTTGATCAGATCGCAGAGCTGATCGAAGACGGTGTTGAGGTGGTTGTTGTCTCCTCTGGCTCGGTAGCGGAAGGAATGAGTCGGCTTGGCTGGGCCGTCAGGCCCGAGCAGCTCCATGAGCTTCAGGCGGCTGCGGCTGTTGGCCAGATGGGGTTGGTGCAGACCTGGGAAGCCCAGTTCAAGCGCCACGATATTCACACCGCGCAGATTCTGCTCACCCATGACGACCTGTCAGATCGCAAACGTTACCTGAACGGCCGAGGAACCCTCCGCGCTTTGCTGAACCTGGGTGTGGTGCCAATCGTTAATGAAAACGACACGGTGGTTACCGACGAGATCCGGTTTGGCGATAACGACACCCTGGGCGCACTGGTTGCCAATCTGATTGAGGCCGATGGCCTGATTATCCTGACTGATCAATTGGGCCTGTTTGACAAGGATCCGAGAAAGCATTCGGATGCCCGCCTGGTGACCGAGCGCAGAGCCGGTGATCGCGAGCTGGATGCCATGGCCGGTGGTGGCGCCGGCGTTCTTGGTCGCGGCGGCATGCAAACCAAGTTGCGAGCTGCCCGGCTTGCTGCCCGTTCCGGGGCGTTTACCGTCATCGTCGGTGGCCGCATCGAAGAAGTAATTGGCCGCCTGAGGCAGGGTGATGTGATCGGCACTCTGTTGTTGCCGGAGCAGGGCCGGATTGCGGCCCGGAAGCAATGGCTCGCCAGCCATCTGCAGACCCGTGGCAGGCTGACGCTCGATGATGGTGCCGTGAAAGTGCTTTGCCTGGGTGGGCGAAGTCTTCTGCCGGTGGGGGTCAAAGGGGTATCCGGGCAGTTCCGGCGTGGGGAAATGGTGTCCTGTTTCGATCAGAATGGTCGTGAAATCGCTCGGGGCCTGGTGAACTACGACGCCGATGAAGCCAGGGCCATTGCCGGCCGGTCCAGCGACCGGATTACCGAAATTCTTGGCTATATGTCAGGCGAGGAGATGATCCACCGGGACAATCTGGTGATTGTGTAATCATCGTTCGCCCATAAAAAAACCGGCCAGATGGCCGGTTTTTTTATGCCTGAATCGAGCGAATTAGGCGCTCTTCAGGGCCTTGATCTTGGCACTCAGGCGGCTCTTGCTACGAGCAACCTTGTTCTTCGCGAAGATACCTTTGTTGACCATGCTGTCCAGAATCGGCTGAGCCTGCTGGAAAGCAGCCTGGGCTTCTTCGTAGTTGCCGGCTTCGATCTTGGATTGGATCTTTTTCACATAAGTACGAGCCATGGAACGCAGGCTTGCATTGTGCTTGCGGTTCTTCTCGTTCTGACGTGCGCGCTTCTTGGCTTGCGGGGAATTTGCCACCGTAAAACTCCTGAAAATCTCAAATTCGTTGCTGAATGATTCGTTACATCGCGGGCGCGCCAAAACCAGCGCGTCGAAATAAATGACGCGGAACTATGCCGCTCAAAGCTCCAAATGTCAAGGCTAAAAGCCATTTCATCCCCCGACACAGAAGGCCTGTGGTAAACTCGCGGCTCACTGAACGCGGGCTTGAACGGGAAGCAGGTAATTCCCGAAATACCCGCGCCAAAAGGATATCCAGAATGCCAGACAAGGGCCTGCATGTCGTCGGAACCTGAAACAACGCCTGAACAGAAGCAATTGCCCAAGGCTCCCGGCCTACTCAGGTCGTCTGGACTTGTGGGTGTCATGACCATGCTGTCCCGGGTGCTGGGTCTGGTTCGGGATATGGTCATTGCCCGCTATTTCGGCGCCGGTGCCGGGGCGGACGCCTTTTTCGTGGCGTTCAAGATTCCGAATTTCCTGCGCCGCCTGTTTGCCGAGGGCGCCTTCTCCCAGGCCTTTGTGCCGGTCTTGTCATCCTACCGGGAGAATCAGTCACTTTCGGACGTTCAGCGGCTGGTCAATGCGGTGGCAGGCTCCCTCGGTTTGGTGCTGCTGGGCGTTACGCTGGTAGCCATTCTGGGGGCTCCGGTGTTGACGGCGGTTTTTGCCCCTGGCTTTCTGGATGATGATGTGAAATTTGCGCTTACCAGCGATATGTTGCGCATCACCTTTCCTTACCTGTTGCTGATCTCGCTGACCGCCTTCGCGGGTGGCATTCTCAATAGTTACGATCGCTTTGCCGTACCGGCGTTTACCCCGGTGCTTTTGAACCTGGCGATGATAGCGGCGGCCATCTGGTTAACGCCGTTGATGGATGAGCCGGTGATGGCGCTCGCCTGGGGTGTTTTCATTGCCGGGGCCCTACAATTGTTTTTCCAGTTGCCGTTCCTGATGCGACTCGGCCTGTTGCCAAGGCCTCGAGTGGATTATCGCCACGAGGGTGTCAGCCGGATTCTCAAGCTGATGGCGCCTGCGCTGTTCGGGGTGTCGGTCAGCCAGATCAACCTGCTACTGGATACCGTTCTGGCGTCTTTCCTCCAGACCGGCAGCGTTTCCTGGCTGTACTACTCGGATCGGCTCTCGGAGCTTCCCCTCGGGGTGTTCGGCATAGCCATTGCCACGGTGATTCTACCGAGCCTTTCCCGTAAACATGCAGCGGCGTCAGCAGACCAGTTCGCGGCTACCCTGGACTGGGCGGTTCGGGCGGTTCTGTTGATTGGCTTGCCGGCAGCCCTGGCGCTTGCGCTGTTGGCCGAGCCGCTGATTGCCACCCTGTTCCACTATGGCGCGGTAACCGATCGGGATGTGGCCATGTCGGCCCAGAGCTTGAGGGCCTATTCTGCCGGGTTGCTGGCGTTCATGTTGATCAAGGTCCTGGCGCCGGGGTTTTTTGCGAGGGAGGACACCAAAACGCCGGTCAAGATCGGCATCATTGCCATGGTGGCAAACATGGTGTTCAACCTGATTCTCATTTTTCCGCTGGCTCACGCCGGTCTCGCGCTGGCCACCTCCATATCGGCCTGGTTGAATGGCTATCTTCTGTGGCGCGGACTGCGTAAGGAAGGGGCCTGGCAGAGTCAGCCCGGCTGGCCCCGTTTCCTGCTACAGCTACTGTTTGCCAACGGTGCGCTGGCGGCCATCATTGTCTGGCTCAATGCCCCGGTGTCGGTGTGGCTGGCAAACGGCGGTTATCAGCGGGCGGCGGATATGGCGTTGCTGGTGGGGGCAGGTGTCGCTGTTTACTTCGTTGCACTGGCGCTGGGCGGGGTTCGGGTAAGACATTTCCGCCACAGGTAAGGTATAATCGCGCGTTTTCTCACCAGCGTTGCGGTAAAAGTGAGCGCTGAAAGCTAGCTGGCAATTGAAGGTTCGCATTGCATGCGTCTGATCCGGGGCCTGACCAACCTGAAAATGCTTTCCCGCCGGGAGGACTCACCGCTCGCTAACGGGTGTGTCGCCACCATTGGTAACTTCGACGGTGTGCATCTTGGGCACAAGACCATTATTGATCAGGTGAAAAGCAAGGCTGAAGCCCTGGGGGTGCCCTCGGTAGTGATGATTTTCGAGCCTCAACCCCGGGAGTTTTTTCAGGGCAAAGAAGCGCCACCCAGGCTGATGGGATTTCGTCAGAAGTTCGAGGCCCTGCTGGCTGAAGGCATCGATATTGTGCTGTGCCTGCGCTTCAATCAGGCGTTTCGTAGCTATTCGGCCATGGGCTTCATAGACGATGTCCTTATCCAGGGGTTGGCGGTTCGTCACCTGGTGGTCGGCGATGATTTCCGTTTCGGCTGTGATCGCGCCGGCGATTTTGCACTTCTCGAGAAGGTTGGCAACGACGCCGGATTTACCGTTGAAAATACCCTTACAGTGACGGTAGGCGGGGAACGGGTGAGCAGTACCCGGGTTCGGGATTTGCTGACCGTGAATGGACTTGAGAAGGCTGAATCGCTTCTTGGCCATCCCTATCGAATCCGGGGCCGGGTCGTGTATGGCCGTCAACTGGGGCGCCAGATTGGGGCGCCGACTGCGAATATTTTGCTGCACAGAACGCCGGCCCTGCGCGGTGTCTATGTGGTGGCCGCCACCCTGGATGACGGCGCCCGATTCGATGGCGTTGCCAATATCGGTGTACGGCCCACCGTGGACGGCAAGCGGCCCTCGCTGGAAGTGCACCTGTTTGACTTTGCTGGCACACTTTATGGCCAGCATCTGGAAGTGGTATTCCGTCACGGCCTGCGGGACGAGGAAAAATTCGGTTCCGTGGATGAGCTGAAAGATCAGATTGCCCGTGATTTCGAACATGCCCGGGCGTGGATTGCCGAAAACGGCGCTGTGAAAAGCGCGGATTGAAACGCCCGGCTGCGCCCCAACGAATAAACGACTGACCAAAACTGACCAAGACCAGAAGAGTACGCACACAAACCATGAGCGACTACAAGCACACCCTGAATCTGCCGGAAACCGCCTTCCCCATGCGCGGCAACCTGGCCAAGCGCGAGCCGGAAATGCTCAAGCGCTGGCAGGATCTCGACGTCTACGGCAACCTGCGCAAGCAGCGTCAAGGGCGGGAAAAGTTCATCCTCCATGATGGCCCTCCTTACGCCAACGGCAGCATTCACATTGGTCATGCGGTCAACAAGATTCTTAAGGACATGATCGTCAAGTCCCGCAGTTTCATGGGCTACGACGCGCCTTACGTGCCGGGCTGGGACTGCCATGGTCTGCCCATCGAACACAAGGTGGAGCAGGAGATTGGTAAAGCCGGTGTGAAGGTGGATTACAAGACCTTCCGCCAGGCCTGTCGCGACTACGCCACCAAGCAGATCGCCGGTCAGAAAACCGATTTTATCCGTCTGGGCGTCATGGGAGAGTGGGACAAGCCCTACCTGACCATGGATCCCAAGGTTGAGGCGGGTATTGTTCGTGCCCTCGGCAAGATCGTCGCCAAGGGCCATCTGGTACGTGGTTACAAGCCGGTTTACTGGAGTGTGGTGGGTCAGTCCGCACTGGCAGAAGCCGAGGTTGAATACCAGGACAAGACCTCTACCCAGATCGATGTGCGCTTTACCGCGGTTGATCAGGCAAAAGCCCTGTCACTGCTCGGCACCGAAAAAGGCAGTGGCGATGTGTCCGTGGTTATCTGGACCACCACTCCCTGGACCATCCCGGCCAACCAGGCGGTTTCGCTGAATGCGGAGCTGGACTACGCGTTGGTGCAGACCGATGTCGGGCAGGGACCTGAGCGCATGATTCTGGCCGCCGACATGGTGGAAGGCATCATGGCGCGCTGGCAGGTCGAGAGCTACGAAGTGTTGGCAACCTGCTCCGGCGCTGCCCTGGAAAACCTGGTTCTCCAGCATCCGATCTACGACAAGCAGGTGCCGGTGATCCTGGGTGATCACGTGTCCACCGACGCCGGTACCGGCGCTGTTCATACCGCGCCCGATCACGGTATGGAAGACTTTGAGGTGGGCAAGGCCTACAACATCGGCACCATCAATCTGGTTCAGGCGGATGGCACCTACACCTCGGCCGCCGGTGAGCTGGCAGGCGTGCATGTTTACAAGGCGGATGAGCCGGTTTGCAGTGCGCTCGAGCGCGAGGGCAAACTGGTCCGCTCCGAGAAATTCCGCCACAGCTATCCCCATTGCTGGCGCACCAAGACCCCGCTGATCTACCGGGCCACGCCCCAGTGGTTTATCAGCATGGACAAGGAAAACCTGCGCGCTTATGCCCTTGAAGCGATAAAAGGTGTGCGTTGGGTGCCTGCCTGGGGCCAGAATCGCATCGAGGCCATGTTCAACCAGTCGCCGGACTGGTGCATCTCCCGACAGCGGACCTGGGGCGTGCCCATCACCCTGTTTATCCATAAGGAAACCCAGGAGCTGCACCCGGACACCCAGAACCTGATCGAGAAAGTGGCCCAGCAGATCGAAGAGGGCGGTATCGACGCCTGGTACGAGCTGGATGCGGCCTCCCTGTTGGGCAGTGATGCCGAGCAGTATGAAAAGGTAACGGATACTCTGGATGTCTGGTTCGATTCCGGTGTAACCCACGAGTCGGTCCTGCGGGTTCGCGAGGAACTGGGGCAGTTCCCGGCGGATATGTACCTGGAAGGGTCTGACCAGCACCGTGGCTGGTTCCAGTCGTCCCTGAAAACGTCCATCGCCATGAATGGCGTGGCACCGTACAAGCAGGTTCTGACCCACGGCTTTACCGTCGATGGCAAGGGCCACAAGATGTCCAAATCCCTGGGCAACGTGATCGCGCCCCAGGAAGTCATGAACGAGCTGGGCGCGGACATCCTGCGCCTGTGGGTGGCCGCAACCGACTACAGCGGCGAAATGACCGTGTCCAAGGACATCCTGCGCCAGACCGCCGATGGTTACCGCCGGATCCGGAATACCTCCCGCTTCCTGCTGAGCAACCTGACTGGATTCGATCCGGAGCAGCACATGGTGGCGCCGAAGGACATGATAGCGCTGGATCGCTGGATGGTGGACCGTGCCCTGCAATTGCAGGAAGAGCTCCATGAGGACTACGGCAACTACGCCTTCCTGCGGATTTACCAGAAGGTGTACAACTTCTGTGAAGCCACTCTGGGTGGTTTCTATCTGGATATTATCAAGGATCGCCAGTACACCACCCAGGCTGACAGTCTGGCGCGGCGTTCCTGCCAGACGGCTCTGTACCACGTGGCCGAAGCGCTGGTTCGCTGGATCGCCCCGATCCTCAGCTTCACTGCAGATGAAATCTGGCAGCACCTGCCCGGCAAGCGCAGCGATACCGTGTTCTATGAAACCTGGTATGAAGGCCTTACCGCGTTGCCGGATAACGCCGAGCTTGGTCGCGACTACTGGCGCGAGATGTACAGTGTGAAAGAGGCCGTCAACAAGTGCCTGGAGGAAGCCAGGGCCCGGGGTGAAATCAAAGGCTCACTCAGCGCCGAAGTCACCCTGTTCTGTGAAGGCGACCTCGCTGCCGACCTGAAGCACCTGGGTGAGGAACTGCGGTTTGTCCTGATTACCTCCGAGGCCAGCGTTAAGCCAGTTTCAGAAGCTGGAGATGCGGAAATGACTTCCCACGAGGGTCTTCGGGTCAAGGTGGCACCGGCTGCCCATACCAAGTGTGAGCGTTGCTGGCACCACCGGGAAGACGTCGGCCGCAATGCCAAGTACGACGATCTTTGTGGTCGCTGTGTGACCAACGTGGAAGGGCCCGGCGAAGCCCGCGCCTACGCCTGATGGACGCGACCATGGCTGAGCAGGTCACCGGGAGCAAACTGAAGTGGCTTTGGCTGGCGGTGCTGGTGATCGTTCTGGATCTCGGCACCAAAGCCATGGCCACCGCCATGCTGACCTACGGCGACCCGGTTCCAGTGATTCCGATGTTCAACCTGACGCTGCTTCACAACACCGGGGCGGCGTTCAGCTTTCTGGCCGAAGCGGCCGGCTGGCAGCGGTGGTTTTTCGTAACTCTGGCCCTTGTGGTCAGCGTGGTACTGATCTACTGGCTGAAAAACCTTCAGCGCCATGAAACCTGGACGGCCATTGCCATCGTACTCATACTCGGCGGCGCCCTGGGCAACGTCTACGATCGGGTGGTGCACGGCTACGTGGTCGACTTCCTGCACTTCTACTGGCAGGACTGGCACTTTCCCGCTTTTAACCTGGCTGACACCGCGATCACCATCGGTGCCGCCATGATGATTCTTGATATGTTCCGCAAACCCGCCGACTCGGATGGGGACGCGCAAAGGAGTGAGTAACTCTTATGAATGAACTGCCTGTCGACAAGGGTACCCGGGTAAAACTGCATTTCGCCCTCAAATTCCCTGATGGCGAAGTGATTGATTCGACCTTTGAGAAAGAACCGGCTTCCCTGGAAATCGGTGACGACAATCTGCCGGAAAACTTTGAAGCCTATCTGATGGGCATGAAGGCGGGCGACAAGGACAGTTTCCAGGTGCCGCCCGAGAAAGCCTTTGGTCAGCACAACCCGAATAACGTGCAGACCTTCAAGCGCCACGAGTTCAGCCCTGATATGGTGCTGGAGCCCGGTGTGATGATCTCCTTCGCCGATGCGCGCCAGAGCGAGTTACCCGGTGTTGTCAGCCGTGTAGAAGGTGACGAAGTGGAGGTGGATTTCAATCACCCCCTGGCAGGGCGTACACTGACCTTTGAAGTAGAAATCATTGATGTGGAGCCGGTCGGCCCGGCCCACTAACCAGAGCAGCAGGTTGATATGCAGATCCGACTCGCCAATCCCCGAGGTTTTTGTGCCGGCGTGGACCGCGCCATTGAAATTGTAAACCGGGCGCTGGACGTGTTCGGAGCGCCCATCTACGTAAGGCACGAGGTGGTCCACAATAAATTTGTGGTGGATAACCTCCGCAACCGTGGCGCCATTTTCGTGGACGAGCTGGATGAAGTGCCGGACGACAAACTGGTTATCTTCAGCGCCCACGGCGTTTCCCAGGCCGTCCAGAGCGAAGCGGCCCGCCGCGGTCTGAAAGTCTTCGACGCCACTTGCCCGCTGGTCACCAAGGTCCACCTGGAAGTCATGCGCTACAGCCGCGACGGTCGGGAATGCGTGCTGATCGGCCACCACGGCCACCCGGAAGTGGAAGGCACCATGGGACAGTACGACCACAGCAATGGTGGCGAGATTTACCTCGTGGAAAACGAGGAAGACGTGGCCAACCTTGAAGTGAAAGACCCGGCAAAGCTTTCCTACGTGACCCAGACCACCCTGTCCATGGACGATACCGCCCGGGTCATCGACGCCCTCCGTGCGAAATTCCCGGAGATCCAGGGGCCGCGCAAAGATGATATCTGCTACGCCACCCAGAACCGCCAGGACGCCGTGAAGCAGCTGGCTGGCGACTGTGATCTGATGCTGGTGGTTGGCTCGCCGAACAGCTCCAACTCAAATCGCTTGCGCGAGCTGGCGGAGCGCATGGGCACACCGGCCTATCTGATTGATGAGGCCTCCCAGATCGACGCCACATGGCTGGAAGGGAAGACCTCGGTTGGCGTTACCGCCGGCGCCTCGGCACCTGAAGTGCTGGTCAATGATGTGATTGCCCGCCTCAGGGATCTGGGTGGCAGCGTTCCGGAGGAGATTGCCGGGCGTGAGGAGAATATTGTGTTTTCTATGCCGCGTGAACTCAGAATCGATGCAGTAGATCTTAGCTGAACTCTCCAGCATCGATTCCGAGTTGGCACTGCTACCAGCAATTAGCTATCGCTGCCCCCCGATTGCCCTGCTCATCCAGCGTTAACGTGCCACAATGGTCATTGGCTTGCGCGGCGGTAGGTACTGCTTGAAGAGTGTACGTATCCCTAGTCGCGTTCCCAACGAAACTTATGTTGTAGAAGGCCGTTCCATCCTGGGGTGATTGGGTAAAGGGAAGCGCAGGATTGGCACCAGCGTCCCGGTAATCGAATCCGTTCGAGTAACGTCGTTCCATCCACTGGCTCAGTTCCAGCAGGTCGGCTTGGGCCGTGGTGCGCCGGGTTTGCTCTACTTGGTTTTGATACAGTGGAAACGCGATGACTGCAATAATGCCGATAATCGCGACGACGATCACCAGCTCAATAAGTGTGAAACCTCGATTTGCGCTGGGTGAAATTGATCTGACATCCTGAATTCGTTGCATTAACAAGCCTCGTTCAATCGAAATAAAATCGTCAATCTCGGGACCGAATTGAGATGATGCGTAGCGTTTTCCCCTTGGCCTCAGGATCCACCTCAAAATAGATCTTTAGCCCTTCATCCAGCTCCTTAACCAATCTCTCTCTGGACCAGAACGCGCCGTTGAACCTCACTACAGCGGCGAGCTCAGCAAGCTGGTCGTCAATAACCACTGCTCGCCCATCTTCCGACACTCGGTTTACCACCCCGGCCAGTTCGCCGAGATTACTCTCGCCAGCGCCGACTACGACAGGGGTTTGAATCGTCCTCTCAGCAATGGAAGGCCCAGCGAAAAAGAGGGAGGCCAGAGTCATTGACAGCACCAATACGAATTTGCTGTGTTTGGATTCTGAATCACGCATAGCAATTACCTTTAAGTTAGATGGGCAGCTCCTAGCGGAGCTGCTCCCAGGTTTGCCTACCAATGTTGTTTTCCAAGGCCTTGCCACAGAGTGCTGTCTTGCAGGGATCACCGCTGTCGATCTTGTTGGGATCAGTGATGAATGCTTCTGTATCGCCCTCGGTTATAGTCCGGACCTCGGCGCCTTGGCCAATATTGATGCCGCTGGGAGCGTCGCCGCCGCCACCGCCGCCGCCGCCGCCGCCACCGCCGCCGGAACCGCCGCCTGAACCACCGGAACCACCAGAGCCGACTAGATCTCCCGTAGTGAACTCGCCATCACTGTCCAGATCGAAGACTGGATCAGTCGGAGCCGCGCCGGAAATGAGATTAAGATCCATAATGAAGCCGGTCCGGCCACTCCCGCAAGGGTTTGAATCTGGTATCAAGGTGCTGAATCGAACCCGATCCGGGAAAATGCCGAACGGATAACTGGATCGACTGACTACTCGTTCACCCGTTTTCTGAGAGTTGTAGATTAGGTCGAGATACCAGCCTTGCTCGGATGTCAGCACGTTACTGGAGGTTTCCCGAACGATATAGCTGTTGTTGCCCGTTCCATCAGTACGAGCGACCTGCACACCGTTTTGGGAGGTAATGGTTTGTTCAAGTAAGTCGCCGCGATCAAGCCCAGACTGATTGAGATCGTCCCTGATTGCGTAAAGGCTCTGAATCTGGTCTGTTGTATCATCGCCGGTTTGTATAAAACTGCCCGTTCCGAAGGTAAGTATCAGTTCGTCAAGATCAGACGGATTTACGGTCAGGCGAGGCGCTGAGGTAATAGGTTGAGGAGTTCCGGATTGATCAGTAGCTGTGAACAGCTTCGTAACCGACCAGGAACTGACTTGCTTCTCAACGAAGCTGAATCGCCAGATGTTACCTTTTAGGTCGCCGGCATAGGCATACTGGGAAATGGCGCCGCCGTCGGGAAAGCTGGTCAGGACCGGTGCCGCAAGGCCGTTCGAATTGCCGCTCCCACCTACACCGGTCTCAAACTGCTTGAGAAGCGCTCCATCCGAAAGGCGAACGACGAATAGGCTGGCAGAATCATCAGTACCGTTGTAGCCATTGCCGAATACAGCCGCCCACTCGCCGTTGGGAAGGCGTGCTATTTCAGCATTACTGACGCCATACCCCAAGTCTGGATGACTGAATTCCCAAAGGACGCTATTTTCGGTGACAGCGGTTGGGTCCGTGATATCAATGGCGAAGACACTGCGTCCACCGGCACCCATAGTCCCTACCAAGATTGTTCTCCATTGGCTTGAGCCATTGATGTCAACGTAGGCATCGAGGGCCGTCGGCGTACCATCTACGAAGTAGCGGTGGTCGTAATCCGATTCGATAAGGGAGGAAATTTGTGCATGGGTTTTGCCGGGTCCCGGGCGTAGGAGCTCACCCGGCATGAACGCAAACAACTCGTCACCGGTTTCACTGTCGAAAGCATGCAGCATGCCGTCGTTTGCAGCGACATACAGTGCTTTGGTTCGGCTTTGATAGTCTGTAGAGGAACGGAACGCCCCATAACTTGTACCCTCATTGCCAGGTAAGCGACGGAATCCATAGTTGGGGTTGCCGACGAAGAGCGGATTTGCGTTCACGATATCGCCGAGCAAGCGGCGGACCGTTGTGCCGGATTCGTTAGTGAAGCTGCGATCTCTGAAAGTCGGGTGAACGTTGGCGGCACCTCGAAGCCAGCTGATCCTGTCGCTGCCAAGGTTGTCTAGCTGGCCGGGGTTCTCTGGGTCTGCATTCAGCGCCGTGATCTGAGCTGCGGAAAGATCCTGAATGTCCTTGAGCGCAACTGCCTTACTGCCGTTAAAAGTAAAGATGTTACGGTTGGCTGGCAGAGTCTGGCGCAACTGTTCTTCAGCATCCCAAATCTGAGATCCTGAATCGAAGTTGAAGCCGATTAAGGTGCCTGACCAATCCTCGCTGCGGAAGCCTGCGAAGAAGCCAGCGGAATCGGTTCTCAGTACCGCAGAGCTCACCGCAGCAGCGGATGATGAGGTTTCTGCTCGTGCGATTACCGTGTCAAGAAACCCGGAGATTTCTCGTGAAAACTCATCCGGATTCTGGGCGCTAGCGAATCCTCCACGTCCATTAACCGCTGCGTGGAGCAAATCATCAATGTTCTGTGAGCCTGCATCCGAAAAGGGTTGCGGCCAATTGATGGTGTTTCCATTGCTAATTGCAGCAAAGGCATCTGACTCGCTGACGGAGCCCTCGACACCCAACCCGATGGTGAAAGTCGTCATGTGCTGCCAAAACGCCTCATCAATCCCTGCCGTCGGCACCTTATCGTCCAGATCGGGGCGGAGGTCGTTTTTCCAGTACTCCATGGCAACGTCTGCCAGAGTGTTAGAGTGACCATCGCTGAATGGGGACACGGCTTTATAGTCGAAATCGCTCCCGGTGGGGTCTGGATTGGTATGGGAAGGCCCAGGTGTCCCGTCGGAGTTTCCGACAGAGGGGTTGCTTCCGTTCCAGATGCCGTCCGTCATCAAAATGGCGTAGCTCGGACGACATTCCACATGCGAGTTGGTGTCGTTGGTACCTGGTGTATTCCCCCAGGGGCCGGGGTTGTCTGTTCGCGAGTAGTATGTGCCAACATCTTTCAGAGCCGTCCGCAGCGGTGTTCCACCCGATACGTTCTTGGTTTGCAGCCAATCCAGGAATTGTTCCCGGCGGTTTGTGTTAAACGGCCGAACGCCACTGATGAGTGTGTCACCTGTAACTCCATCAATAGTGTTGTTGTTGGAGTTTATTGCACCGTATCCAACCCGGATATTCTCGGGGAGATCAAAGAAGGCCTCACTGATACCGGCACGTGATGCAAAGTATCGGAGCCGGTAATACGAAAACCAGTTTGCAAAGTTCTGTTGTTGTTCAGCGCTTTCGTTCGCCAGGAAAACCAGAGAGTAGCAACTGTTGTCCTTTGGGTTGGTATCGCACGAGGCGGATGAATTGAACTGGTAGTAAAAAGCGCCATTGCGAAAATCGAAACGTGATGTCTGGTACCTGTTGGCCAAGTCGATCGAACCGGATTGGGAGTACCCATCGACCCAGGCACTACTGAAGTTCGAATCCGGCCGTCGACCAGTTCCGTTCGGTTTGAACGGTGGACGGTAGGTTATGTCGGGATCGTAATAGACGGTATTGACTGCGCTACTGTAATACCAGTAGTTCCGAATGTTAATGGATCGGAAGTTACCGTTCCCATCGCGGTAGGTAAATGGGCCATTGTTATCGATGTAAAGCCCCAAGTCGGAACCGACACTGTCAGGCATATATTCCCAGCCCATCGACCCAGAATCATCGAACACGAAAACCAGGTTCGGGTCCACGGATTCTTTGAGAAAAACCGGCGCGGAAGCAAGGTTCACATTGGCGACGGCGGCATTCATTGTCCCCGCGGACAGAGCAAAGGCCAGAGCGGCATGTCCAATCTTGCTCACGCGCCTGGAAAAACGAGGGCTGGTAATTTTCATAACATCTCCTCCTGTTGGGAGAAATAAATCAAAAAAGTGCCTATGGGTTCGCTCCCGCGAAACGGTTATTCTGGAGGCAGCAGCGCGGTTGACTGAAGAACTGTAATCGCTTCTGCGCTACCACCTTCAGCCCGGCTCGTAATCTGGAAGCGCTCAAAACACGGTTCCGTTGGATCGATAGAGCAAACATCCGCCAAACGTGCCTGGTGGTAAACTGGCTCAGAATTCACTTGTATGCCGACATTGCCATTGCCTGATGGGGCTGGGTTTGCACCATCCCAATCCCAGGCCGTTGTCAGCCTTGCGGTTACAGTCGCTGCCTGACGAGTTGCCAAGGTGTTCAGAATATCGGCCTCACCCTGTCTCAAGGCAGTTTCTGCGGCCTGAAAGGAAATTGATCCATCGTGGGCATTGCTCGCCATGCGCTCCTGCATGATCGAACCTTGCATGCCGCCGACAGCCAGCAATGAGATCAGAAGCAGCATAACCAGTGCCACGATGAGCGTGGCTCCACGCTCACGATGAGATGGGTGGTTCGCTTTGGGTGCACTGGAAAGGTTCTGGAAACTTGCCATCACATTCTCCCCCGGATCGCGGTTGTTCCGACGGACACCAGTCTCACTCGACGATCCCCGTTGTTAGCTTGCGCAACTTGGCTCCCAAGCATGTCGAAGTTCCGATTATTTGGGTTGTCCAGTACCTCATCCTGGCTCCGGGTCATTACCGAGAAACGCACACTCACGACCGTGTTCCAGTTGGCGATCTGGTCGGCAGGAAGGTAGTCGTCGGCTGCATTTGTTCCTGAGGTGTCGACGCCGTAGAGGATCTGCAGTGTTTCAACGCCTGAAACCATTTCTTGCGGTGCCTCAAGCGGCGTCAGTAGCCGACGGAACAGCGCAGGCTCCCCGTTCGTGCCCTGACCTATGTAGTAAGCGGTTGAAGTGAATTCGTAAACTCGGGTTTGAGGTTCGTATGTTAGGTTAAAGTTATTGCCGTTATTGCCCGGGTTTACGTTGCCGCCTGCCATGGTGATTGAGCTGGAGTTTGCGTTGTTGGACTTTTGGAAAAGTTCGCCCGCAGAGCAGTCTCCGAGTGTTGCGAGTACCACCCTGTTGACGGGAACTCCGGAATTGTCGATCAAGTTGATACTGTTGCCATTCTGTGGATTTGCCGCATTGACTGGTACTCCGAGCGGGGTCATCGCGTTGACCACGAGCACATCTGAATTGGTCACCACAGAACCAACAAGATTGGCTGGCAGGTTCGCGCCGACCGTACCTGATGCCCAGTTGCCCGCACCTGGTGTCGCCATCGCGCCAGCCAGAGTTACATTGTCGCCTGGTCCGGTATTATTGTACTCCCATCCTTGAAGAGCCTGAGCAAGCGGAACTGTCAGGCCGCCGTTGAGGCGGTTGTCAACAACCTGGTCCAGGGGCCTTCCCATCTCGGCCAGGCAGCCAAAACTACCCGCCGAACGAAGGTCCGGTGCCATGATGGCGGACACGAATCGTGTGCTTTCCTGGGCATGAGCCAGCCCCTGAGTCTGGCGATAGGTTTCATTTCCGCTCAGGTATATTTGGGTAACTCCGAGTGTCAGGATAAGGCCAAGGGCCGTTGCGATCAGAAGCTCAACCAAAGAAAGGCCCGATTGCGCCGAGACGAATAGCTGCCGAGTCTGGATTGATGATGAAGTGCTCAAATCTGGGTCCTCACTACAACAGGATTCATGTTCGCGTCGTTCTGGTCCCAATCAATGGTGACCGTGACAACGTTGCCGTTGACTGTAACCGCGCGAGTAGCTTCCGGCAGCAGGCAGGCCAGGCTGTTTTCCCAGGCAGCAATGTCATTGGCTGCTACCGTTGCGTTAGCGGGTACGAAGGACGTGGCACATCCACCATTGTTTGCCCCTTGTGCATCTCCCTGTGCCAGTGCGTAGTCATTCGGCGTGTCAGGATTAGCTCGAATACGGTCGAACAGATCTTCTGCCAACAGAACCGCCTGGCTCCTGCTCTGTGATTGGGTGTTCATCTGGAGAGAAACGACCTGTGTCGATGCCACGCCGAGAATGCCGATACCTAGAATGAGCACGGTAATCAGGATCTCGATCAAACCCAGTCCGCGTTGGCTAGTAATGCAAAATGGATGTTGTTGCCGTTTCAGCATCATCAGGGGTGTTACTGGGGTCACGGGCATACTCCATCTTCTATTTCAGTTCTTCCGACAGGGCTGATACGTAAGGTACGGAACGTTATGTCGCCGGAGGCGCACCCATTCGGGGCTACTGTGAAGGTCTGGGCATTTTGGGGAACTAAAAAGCCACGCCTGTCGAAGACCAAGTCGCCAGTTGTCTCTGTAAAGGTGAGGTCATCTGGGGCTTCGAAGCGGCGGATCTGATCGTTGGCACAGTCACCCCCCGCATCGCCGGCATGCACGCACCATCCCGTCTCAAGTCCGCCATCGGTACTAAATGTGACATTAGTGCCGCGTTTGATGGCTTCTGCTCGTGCAAGCTTTATCGATGAGGCAAGAAGGTTAGTACCCGTCATCAGCCTGTTGCTTTCAATCAAACGACCAAAGCCCGGAATCGCGACCGTTGCAATAATCACGAGGATGACCATCGTGATCAACAGTTCGATAAGCGTAAAACCCTCATCTTTCTTCAACATGCCATGTCCTGTCAGTGAGCTCCAATCTAGTTAACCAAAGGTGTTGGTTGTATTCACTACCCGCGCGACAAGCGGTTCAAGATCTGGAATAAATGGTCTTCTGCTGGCAGTTTCGTGATGGGGATCACGTTTTCAGGTGTTAACGGATTGCTCTGGCAGGTGTTCACGGATTCGGGCAAGCAACATTCGCGCCCCAGGGAAGACGAATTTCTCCGTCGCCGTCATCGTCATGGACCACGCGAATTCTGCCCCCGATATTCAGCGCTAGATAACTCATCTGAATTCCCCCGTCGGCTTTTCGGGAGCAGGCAATCAAACTGCCCATAGTACCGTGGCTCATGGCATCCGCTGCTAGTTGAAAGTAGCCTCTTCCAGCCGTCCGGGAATATACGTTGGAGTGCCCATTGTGTAGCTTGAAGATATGGTGAACGTGGTCATTGTCGGGCCGCTTGTCGTTGTTGCGATCCGGGAAAACGGCGACTGGTAATGTCCAATCATCGGTGCATCTGCGCTTTTGCGATAGGGGGCATATAGTCGTCAACGTTTTGCTATGAACGGCATGGGATCGAGCCATGGCGAACATGCGCTGAATGTCTTGAGTAAGATCCCTATGGCGATTTGAGACCAGCAATTGTGTCCAGGAAGTGTGGGCAAGGCCTGCCAGGAGGGCAACCAGTGTTAGGGTGACGATTAGCTCTACCAGAGTAAATCCCCTGGTTATGATATAGATCTGCATGTTTTGACTTCCGTGTCGGTTTGCGAGGCGCTTTTCACTTCCTGTGAAAAGCAGGATGTTACCTTCGTGAACGTAGGCTTTATTGAGTTAAGGTCCAATCGAGGCCTGTGAAATACTATTTATTCCATACCGAGTTTTTTAAGTCGATAACGAAGCGCCCTGAAACTAATCCCGAGCCTTTTCGCGGCTGCTGTCTTATTCCACCGAGTCGCCTCTAGCGCCTTCTCGATAGCCTGTCGCTCAATTTTTTCCAGATACCCTTCCAGATCGATTTCTCCATCAGGCACAGCAATGCTCTCTCCCACGCCAGCCTGTCCTTCGGCAATAATCTGGGTTGCGGAGGCCGCATGCTGTACTCCATTCCCAAGATGAAGATCATCCGCGTCTATCTGGTCAGCGTCACACAAGGTAAAAGCTCGTTCCAATACATTCTCCAGTTCTCGAACGTTGCCAGGGAAGTCATAGCCGCTCAGCCGCTCGACTGCCGCTGACGTTAACGAGGCAGGGTCGCACTCATACTCTTTCGCGATCCGTTCAAGAATATGGTTCGAGAGCAGCGGAATATCATCCGGACGTTCTCTCAGGGGTGGGACTGCGAGTTCGATCACGTTAATCCGGTAGAAAAGATCCTGGCGAAAACTGCCCTCCTGAACCAGTTCCGGCAGGTTCTTGTGGGTGGCGCTCAATACCCGGATGTCTACAGGCACTTCCTTGGTATCGCCAACCGGTCGCACGGCTTTTTCCTGTATGGCGCGGAGCAGTTTCACCTGCATGGCCAGGGGCAGGTCTGCCACTTCATCAAGGAATAGGGTGCCGCCGTTGGCAGAGCGGAACAGGCCGTCTTTGTTCTCCACGGCCCCGGTAAAGCTGCCTTTCTTGTGGCCGAAGAATTCGCTTTCCATTAGTTCCGAGGGAATCGCACCGCAGTTAACAGCGATGAATGGTCCTTCGCGGCGGGGACCCTGCAGATGGATCATTCTGGCTACCAATTCCTTGCCGCTGCCAGACTCGCCACTGATAAACACGGGGGCTTGGCTTCGGGCCAGTTTTCGGGTCTGGTTTCGGAGTTTGCGAATTTCCGGCGACTTACCCAGTAGCAGGCCTGGCTCGTCGGCTGTATCTTCCGCGTCCGGCTTGGGCTCAGCGAGTTTGAGGGCGCTATTGACCAGTTCCCTTAGTCGGGGTAGCTCCACCGGTTTGGACACGAAATCAAAAGCCCCGGCTTTAAGCGATTCAATCGCGGTGTCCATATTGCCGTAGGCTGTAATCACGGCGACCGGCGTGGCGGGCGAATGTTTCTGAATCCACTGCACGAGTTCGATGCCGTTGCCGTCTGGCAGGTTCATGTCGGTCAGGCAGAGGTGGGTGGTGTTCTGTTCCAGCAATTTCCGGGCGCTGGTGAGGTCGGGTGCCGTGAGTGTTGTTATGCCCATCCGGGTGAGGGTGATCTCAAGCAACTCCCGGATGTCCGGTTCATCATCAACGATCAGCGCTGTGTATGTGGTCATCTTGTGTCGTCGGTTCCATGTCGTTGTTCAAGCGCCCGATATCCGCCGGCGCCGGTTCAGATCATCCGCCCCGGATGAGCAAATGTAATTCGAAAACAGCAGCCGGGTTTGTTATCTTCTACCAGCGAAAGATGGGCCTGATTAGCCTCGCATAGTTCCCGTGCCAGATAAAGCCCGAGCCCAGTTCCGGTCTTGTCTGTGGTAAAAAAGGGTTCGAACACAGAGTTTCTGTGCTCGGGTGCAATGCCTGGCCCCTGGTCACGGACATCGATATAGGCCCGTTCGCCATCTTCGGTTGCACCGGCGTGGATTCCGATCTTTCGCTGCCCGGAGTGCTGTTCACTGTAGCGTAAACCGTTGTCGCAAAGATTCACCATCACCTGTTCAATCTGGCTTTTGTCGAATCGGGCCGGCGGCAGTTGCGGATCGATTTTCAGAACGATATTCGCCGTGGTGCAGTCCTCGTCCTGCGTTTGCAGGAAGTCTTCCCGAAATTCCTGGAGCCAGGGTGCGACTTCGATCAGGTCCGCATTGGCGGCCTGGCGCCTTGAAAGATCCAGCACATTCTCGATGATGCCATTCACCCGCCGGGAGTGGCGCCGGATGATCTCCAGCATCTGACGGTCGCCGGGCTCCAGATTGGGGGATTCTTCCATGAGCTGGGCAGCGTGGCTGATGGCGCCCAGCGGATTGCGGATTTCATGGGCGATGCCGGCAGTGAGTCGACCAAGCGAGGCCAGTTTCATCTGCTGGGCCTGCTGTGTGACCTTGCTCATGTCTTCGATGAAGACGAGGATCTGGTCGCCCCGTTCCTGATCCAGTTGGGTAAAGTTGGCCTGCAGCAGTGGCGAGGTTGGTGAGGGTTGGAATGGCTCAATTCGCTGTGTAGGGTCCTTGAGCCATGCATCCAGACCCTGCTTGAGGGGTTTGGGTAACACGTTTGCGCGCTGGTTAATCGGTACCGAGGTTTTGGGTGCGCCGTATAAAAGTTCTTCGGCGGCAGCGTTGGCAACGCGGATCTGGCCGAAACGGTCCAGTACGAGTATGCCGGTACGCATGCGCTGGATAATCTGCTGATTGATCTGCTCCAATTCGGCAATGCTGCGGGCCCGGCTGCTGGCCAGAGCCTCGCTGCGCATCATTCGGCGGGAGATGCTCTGCAGGACGAAAGCCGCAGCAAAGTAGAGGATGCCCAAGGAGCCGGCCCGGACGATATCGTCGGCGGACTCACCCAGCGCCAGCACGGCCCACCCGGATATGCCCAGGGAGCAGATCGCAGCCAGAGCCGCATAGAAAGTTCCCATGCGACTCGGGGTCAGGATGTTGCCCGCCGCAACAGACACGATAACCAGGTTGGCCAGGCCGTTGGTAATGCCTGTACTGGCAAGCAGCAGGCCGTGCATGATGAGAATATCCAGCAGGATCGAAAGCGTTATATGGCGCTGGCTGGGGTGAAAGCCTGCCACCAGAAGCAGGGCAATGAAGGCATTCAGGCCCAGGTAAGCGGAGACGCCTGCCTGGTAGTAATCCAGCAGCCGGAACCGCATGTCGAAATTAACGGGATCCACAAATAACAGCGCCACCAGCATCAGGCTCACCACCAGGCGGTAGTGGTTGTAGATCCTGAACAGTTTTGCCTGCTGCTGACCGGACGGTGTCGAAGGGGCCTGGCCGAGCGCTTCGGCCGACTGTGCTGGTGTATCTGCTGCCATGATTTACAGGAATCCGCTGTTGGTCGGAAGAAATCCACGCCTATGCGGGGTTATAATAGCCTTTTCATGGCAATGAGTTACAGGAGCCGATTTATGTCCGTGTCCGGAAACCAGGCAGCGTCCGGGGTGTCTGCCAGAAAACTGCGGGTGGTGATGGCCCAGCTGGATTTTCTGGTGGGCGACATTCCTGGCAATACCGAGCTAGTTCTGGACGCAGCCCGCCGGGCATCGTCCCAGCATCAGGCGGACGTGGTGGTGTTCCCGGAGCTTTGCCTGACCGGCTATCCACCTGAAGATTTGCTCTTGCGGCCCAGCATGGAAGTTCGCGTAAATGAGGCGCTGGAAAGGCTGCAAGCAGAAAAGCTGGATCCGGTCATTGTGATTGGCGCGCCGCTGCGAAATGGAGCGCTACTGTATAACGCGGCGGTGGTCATTGACGGTGGTGAAATCACCGGTCGGTATTTCAAGCGTTTCCCGCCCAACTATCAGGTTTTCGACGAGAAGCGTTACTTCGCAGAGGGTCAGGGTGTCCTGACTCTGGATATCCGCGGCGTTCCAGTAGGTATCACCGTGTGTGAAGATCTTTGGAAGGAGGGCCCGGTAGAAGACTGTGCGGCGGCCGGCGCCCGTCTGATCCTGAATCTCAATGCGTCACCGTACGATATCGATAAGCAGGCACGTCGTAAGGCCCTGTTGGAGCGAAAGTCCCGGGAGAATCTGGTCAGTATCGTGTACGTGAATCTTGTGGGCGGCCAGGACGAACTGGTTTTCGATGGTGGCTCCATGGTGTTCGACCATTCCGGTGTGCTGACTGCAGAGGCCCCGCAGTTTGGTGAGGGCCTGTACCCGGTCGACTTCCTCTGCGAGCACCATTGCCAGCCGGTATCCCAGCCGCTGCCGGAAGAGCCGGCGTTGGAGGCCAATGTCTATAGCGCTTTGGTGACCGGTGTTCGGGATTACGTGAACAAAAACGGATTCAAGTCGGTGGTTCTGGGGCTCTCTGGCGGTATTGATTCGGCCGTGACTCTGGCAGTTGCCGTTGATGCACTGGGTAAGGAGCGCGTTCGGGCGGTGATGATGCCGTTTCGCTACACCTCCAGCATGAGCCTTGAGGATGCCGAGGCCGAGGCGGTTGCGCTGGGCGTGCAGTACGATGTGTTTTCCATTGAGCCCATGTACGACGCCTTCATGGAAACTCTGGCGGGGCCTTTCGAGGGCACCACGCCAGACACAACCGAGGAAAACCTGCAGGCGCGTCTGCGCGGGGTTTTGCTGATGTCGCTTTCCAACAAGTTCGGTTCACTGGTGCTGACTACCGGAAACAAGAGTGAGATGGCAGTGGGCTACTCAACGCTGTATGGCGATATGGCTGGCGGCTTCGATGTCCTCAAGGATGTGCCCAAAACCCTGGTATTCCGCCTGGCTAAATACCGCAACACGCTCTCGGAGGGCGAAGTCATCCCCGAGCGGGTGATCACCCGTCCTCCGTCGGCAGAGCTGGCGCCGGACCAGAAAGACGAAGACAGCCTGCCCGGTTACGATGTGCTGGATCAGATCCTGAATCTGTATGTAGAGCGGGATTTCAGTGCCGATGCGATCGTTGCCGAGGGTTTTGAGCGGGTCGATGTTGAGCGGGTAATCCGCCTGGTGGATATTAACGAGTACAAACGTCGGCAGGCGCCGATTGGTGTCCGGATTACCGAGCGAGGGTTTGGCAAGGACCGGCGTTATCCGATTACCAACGGCTGGAAGAGTGGTAAGTAGCGAAGGGGGGGTTGAGGAGTTCGGGGTCAGATGAAAAAAGGGTCAGCTGAGAATCTCATCTGACCCTTTTTTCATCTGACTGACCCCAATTTCAGTCTTTACTCGTCGCCCATCAAACCAAAGGTAACAACGTTCGTCAGTGAGCGGTTTTCGCCCTTCAGCAGATCCACCTCAAACTCACCGTTGTCATTAAACGCCTCACTTTCCGGGAAGTTGGTCCGGAGCATGGCGATTGCGTCCTGTGAACCTTTTTTCAGCTCCAGGAAGCGAAAGGTTTCCGCCAGGATAATCAGGGCCTCTTCGGAAACCGTTGCCGTCGGATAATTCTCGATGACGTAACGCGCCCGGTTATTGGCCGCCACGTAGGCCTGGCGCTTGATGTAATAGCGGGCTGCGTGAAGTTCCAGTTCCGCCATCCGATTGCGCACCGCGATCATCCGCTGGCGGGCATCCGCCACGTACTGGCTGTCCGGGTAGCGGTTCAGCAGTTCGGAAAAGTCCCTGAACGACTGCAGCTGCTCGCCGGGATCGCGGGCGGCTACGTCAATCGGGAAGTAGCGCGCGGCAAGCCCGATGTCCAGATTATAGGAGGCCAGGCCGCGCATATAGAGGGCGTAGTCCGCGTGGTCGCTTTGCGGGTTAAGGCGCAAAAACCGGTCGGCGGCGGCACGGGAACCTTCAAGATCCAGGTTCTGGTAACGGGCATAAATCAGGTCAAGCTGCGCCTGCTCCGCGTAGCGACCGAAGGGGTAGTAGGTTTCCAGGGCATCCAGGTTCTGCTCTGCCTCGTTGAAGTTTCCAGAGGTCATAGCCTGGCGGGCGTTCTCATAATAGGTCTTCTCCGGAAGTACTTCCTCCTGCTTGTTGGAGGCGCAGGCACTGGCCAGAACAACCAGTGTGGAAAGTAGCAGCAAACGAAGACCTGATCTCATTCCGGAATCCCGTATAATGTCGATTAATTCAAGGGCAGTCATTGTAGCGGGGAAGTGGCTCCATGTGCAGAGCAATGCCTCGCTGTTTCCAATAATCTGACCGAAACGTAACACACACAGGCCCTGGGGGCTTAATGTCATCTGAAAAACGAATCATCGCCAACTTTGTTGTGCCGCCGGAACTGAGTGATCGGCGCCTTGACCAGGCCGCTGCCGAACTGATGCCCGAACACTCCCGTTCCCGCCTGCAGTCCTGGATCAAAAGCGGCGCGTTGACGGTGAATGGAGAGACGCGAAAGCCTCGGGACAAAGTGATGCTGGATGATCGCCTGGCGCTGGATGCGGAACCGGAAGCCCAGGTGAGCTGGCAGGCCGAGGAGATCTCCCTGGATATTGTCTATCAGGATGAGCACTTGCTGGTCATCAACAAGCCTGCGGGCCTGGTGGTACATCCGGCTGCCGGCCATGCCGATGGAACCCTGGTCAACGCCCTGTTGAACTACGCACCGGAAGTCGAGAATTTGCCACGGGCGGGCATCGTACACCGTCTCGACAAAGACACCTCCGGCATCATGGTCGTTGCTCGCAGTCTGATTGCGCACACGTCCCTGGTCGATCAGCTGCAAACCAGAACCATGGGGCGCGAGTATGAGGCCGTCGTGGTTGGTACCCTAACAGGCGGCGCAACGGTTGATGCGCCCATTGGCCGGCATCCGCGGGAGCGCAAGAAGATGGCGGTGGTAGCCTCCGGCAAACCGGCAGTCACCCACTATCGTCTGGTGGAGCGTTTTGCCGCCCACACCCATGTTCGCTGCAAACTGGAAAGCGGCCGAACCCATCAGATTCGGGTTCATATGGCCCATGTAAAACACCCGCTGGTCGGAGACCCGCTCTACGGCGGCCGTCTCAGGTTGCCCAAGGGAACCACTGACGAGCTTCGAGAGGCGCTTTCAGCGTTCAACCGCCAGGCGCTCCATGCCCGGCAGCTGACTCTGGAGCACCCGGAAACCGGTGAAATACTGACCTGGGAGGTACCCCTGCCTGAGGATATGGTTGCGTTGATCCACGCTCTGCGCAAACACGCCCGGGAGCTGGAAACCCGTGACTATTGAAGGCAACGCCCTGAAACCGGGCTGGTCCGCGCCCGATAGAGTGCGGGCCGTCAGCACAACTCGCGCTGGCGGCGTCAGCGGTCGACCCTGGGACAGTCTTAACCTCGGTAGTCACGTCGAAGACAACCTGGAACACGTCCAAGAGAATCGGCGAAGACTCGCCGAGTGGACAGGACTGGATAGCGACCGGATTGGTTGGCTGAACCAGGTACACGGAACAGAGGTTGTTGAGCTAACCCCGAATAACGTCGGGCAAACCGTCAAGGCTGACGCCAGCTACACCCGTCATCCGGGCATCGCCTGCGCCATCCTCACAGCCGACTGCCTGCCCGTTATCCTTTCAGATTGCGAAGGAACAGTCGTCGGCGCCGCCCACTGCGGCTGGCGAAGCCTGTGTGGCGGCGTTATCGAGAATCTGGTGAGCGCCATGGCCGTTTCACCCGAGACCCTGCAAGCCTGGCTCGGCCCGGCCATTGGTCCAGAACGCTTCGAGGTCGGCCCGGAAGTCCGTGACGCTTTCTTGAACCATGATCCGGAAGCCGCCCACGCCTTCAAAGCGGAAGCCGCTCGGCCAGGGCATTTCATGGCGGATATCTATGCCCTCGCCACCTTACGGTTAAACCATCTCGGTGTTTACAACGTTACTGGCGGTGGCCTGTGTACCGTTCAAGATCCCGATCGGTTTTTTTCTTACCGCAGGGATGGTCAAACCGGGCGGATGGCAACTTTGATCTGGCTGAAAGGCTGATTATTGGTGTCTTGAATTGTGTGGCCCTGTTTTTGCCGCAAATTCTGGGGTCTGGCGCAGGACTATGTTCCAGAACTGTCTGCAGCATGGATGCTGCAGCCAAGCCTACATGGATGTATTCACGGCGTGTTCTGGAACATAGTCCTGCGCCAGACCTTCCTCCGAGTCCAGATTCCAAACTGACGGCCGTCAATTTTCTGACGAATATGCCGCCGCCCCGCTTGAAGTCCCCCTACTTGCCCCTACATTAAGTGTCAAAGCAATTGAATATCCGCCACCCACGGCACCACGGTATTCGCAGAAATTTGGGGAAAGTACACATGAGAATCGACAAGCTGACCAGCAAGTTGCAGACCGCCCTCGCGGACGCGCAATCCATCGCGGTCGGGAAAGATCACAATTTCATTGAGCCGGTGCACCTGATGCAAGCGTTGCTTGATCAGGAGGGCAGCGCCATCAAGCCACTGCTCAAACAGGCTGGCGCAGAACCGGGACGCATTCGCCAGGCGATCGCCCGGGAAATCGAGAACCTGCCGGAAGTGCAAGGATCCGCCGGCGACGTCTCCATGTCCAATGACATGGGCCGCCTGTTCAACATTGCCGATAAACTCGCCCAGAAGCGCAAAGACCAGTACATCTCCAGTGAGCTTATGCTGCTGGCCGCCTTGGAAGACCGGGGCACCCTTGGCCGGGTACTTCGGGAGCAGGGCGTCGATAAAGCTGCCTTGGAAAAGGCTATCGACGAGGTTCGCGGTGGTGAAGCCGTCAACGATGCCAGTGCCGAAGAAAACCGTCAGGCCCTGTCCAAATACACCATCGACCTTACCGAGCGAGCCGAGGCCGGCAAGCTGGACCCGGTTATTGGTCGAGACGATGAGATCCGCCGCACCATTCAGGTATTGCAGCGTCGTCGGAAAAATAACCCGGTTCTCATCGGCGAGCCTGGTGTTGGTAAAACTGCCATTGTCGAAGGCCTGGCCCAGCGCATCGTCAACGGCGAAGTGCCCGATGGCCTCAAGGACAAAAAAGTCCTGTCACTCGACATGGGCGCCCTGATTGCCGGCGCCAAGTTCCGGGGTGAGTTTGAAGAGCGCCTGAAAGCGGTTCTGAACGAGTTGTCCAAGCAGGAAGGCCAGATCATCCTGTTCATCGACGAGATCCACACCATGGTCGGTGCCGGTAAGGCCGAAGGCTCCATGGACGCCGGCAACATGCTCAAGCCGGCCCTGGCCCGCGGCGAGCTGCACTGTGTGGGCGCGACCACCCTTGATGAATACCGTGAAAACATCGAAAAAGACGCCGCCCTTGAGCGTCGCTTCCAGAAAGTCCTGGTCAGTGAGCCTAACGAGGAAGACACCATTGCCATCCTGCGCGGCTTGAAAGAGCGTTATGAGGTGCACCACGGGGTTGAAGTGACCGATGGCGCGATCATTGCCGCTGCCAAGCTGTCTCACCGTTACATTGCTGACCGTCAACTGCCGGACAAGGCCATTGATCTGGTGGACGAGGCAGCTTCCCAGATCCGTATGGAAATGGACTCCAAGCCTGAACCCCTGGATCGGCTGGAGCGGCGCCTGATTCAGCTGAAAATTGAACGGGAGGCTCTGAAGAAAGAGACCGACCCGGCCTCGAAAAAGCGCCTGTCCGAGTTGTCGGACGTGATTACCGGTGTTGAGCGGGAATACGCGGATCTGGAAGAAGTCTGGAATACCGAGAAGGCTGCGTTGCACGGGTCCCAGAAGATCAAGAGCCGGCTGGAGCAGGCCCGGATTGATCTGGAAAACGCCCGTCGCGCCGGCGACCTTGGCAAGATGTCCGAGCTCCAGTACGGACAGATCCCCGAGCTGGAGCGCCAGCTGGATATGGCCAGCCAGGCCGAGATGATGGAGATGAAGCTGCTCCGGAACCGGGTAACCGACGAGGAAATCGCCGAGATCGTCTCCAAGTGGACCGGCATTCCGGTGTCCAAGATGCTCGAAGGTGAGCGCGATAAGCTGATGCGCATGGAAGAGGCGCTTCATGGTCGGGTTATCGGCCAGGATGAGGCGGTTGAAGCTGTTTCCAACGCGGTGCGTCGTTCCCGGGCCGGATTGTCCGACCCCAATCGCCCCAACGGTTCGTTCCTGTTTCTCGGCCCGACCGGTGTCGGTAAGACCGAGCTGTGTAAGGCCCTGGCGTCCTTCCTGTTCGATACCGAGGAAGCCATGGTTCGTATCGATATGTCTGAGTTTATGGAGAAACATTCCGTCGCTCGTCTGATCGGTGCGCCTCCGGGCTATGTTGGCTACGAAGAGGGTGGCTACCTGACCGAAGCAGTTCGCCGTCGGCCGTATTCAGTATTGCTGCTGGATGAGGTGGAAAAAGCCCATCCGGATGTGTTCAACATCCTTCTGCAGGTGCTTGAGGATGGTCGCCTTACGGACGGGCAGGGCAGGACCGTCGACTTCCGGAACACGGTCATTGTCATGACCTCAAACCTCGGCTCGGACATCATCCAGCAGAAAGCGGGCGAGGAGAACTATGAGGCTATGAAGAATGCCGTCATGGAAGTCGTCGGCACCCATTTCCGCCCCGAGTTCATCAACCGGGTGGATGAAGTGGTGGTGTTCCACCCGCTGGCGGAGAGCCAGATCCAGGGTATTGCCCGGATTCAGATCGAATCGCTGAGCAAGCGCCTGAAAGAACAGGATATGAAGCTGGACCTGGATGACGCCGCGATGGAGTTGCTGGCTGAGGTAGGCTATGACCCGGTTTACGGTGCGCGCCCACTCAAGCGGGCGATCCAGCGGATGATCGAAAACCCGCTGGCTCAGCGGCTGCTTCAGGGAGAGTTTGTGCCGGGGGATGTCATCAAGGGGACGGTGGAGGACCACCACCTGGCATTCGCCAAGGCCTGATTTGAAAGCCGGGGTCAGATGAACGCTTTCATCTGACCCCTTTTTTAGTTCTTACTGTTCCGCTGGTCCGCAGTTCTCTTCCGCAATCCGCTCAAATTCTGCCCGTTTTTCGGCAATTTCCTCTGGGCTGAGGTAGCGTTGCTCGCCATTCTCCTCGACCCGTATGCGAGCGTTACGGTCAATCACGTCCAGGTTCGAGCGTGCTGTCACGCAATTCGCTTCCCGCTGTTTTCTGCGGGCTTCCTCAACTGCTGTTTCCTGGCGCTGCTCCGCTTCATCCGCTTGCTGTTCCTGCATACTCTGCAGACGCTCCTGAGGGCTCTGTCGATTGCCGGATGCGTCGGTAGACGTGCCGGAGCGAACATTGACGCGCTCGGCCTTTGAGCCCGTGGGCTGCCGGTCCCCGAAGTGGGTAACCCCGTTTTCATCGGTCCATTTATAGACAGAGGCGCTCATGGCGACACCTGGTACAACGGCCAGTAATAAGGTCAGCGTCAGGATTTTTCTGTTCATGGCTCTACTCGCGTATGTTCACTGCTCCCGGGCAGGCAGACAACCTGGATAAACCGGGCCCGTTTTTTCTCAGCTTATTATTGCCTATCATGCCATTGGTGTTGCGGATTTTCTTCTGTCTGGTTCAAATCTTTGTATCGGATTTGTGTCAAGTATGGCAGACCTTCGGCCAGTATAGGCACAGAAACCTGCAGCGGCTATTGACAGGGAGTTTCGCGCTGTCAGAATTACCGATTGCCTGAAGACTGGGGCCAATACGGCAGGCAATCCCGAGCGAGTATCCCCCATCAATTACCACACTGAACGCGCCGCGCATCCGTCGCGGGATGGTTGTTGCTTACGTGCAACCCGTTGATTGGCCGTTCTCCGCAACCCTCAGGAGGGCGGCTGGCCAGGAGACAACCTCTTAACAAGGTGTGGAGGAGCAGCCGGTTCCGCTTTCACAAGAAGCATGGACACCGTGAATCCAGGCAACCGGGACCCGTCCCGGCTCATTCACTCGTAGAAGAGGGTAGAAAATCGTGGAGTTATTGTCTGGCGCCGATATGCTGATCCGGTCCCTTCAAGATGAAGGTATCGAATACATATACGGCTATCCGGGTGGTGCAGCCCTTCATATTTATGATGCGCTGTTCAGGCAGGACAAAGTCAAGCACATTCTGGTAAGGCACGAGCAGGCGGCGGTCCATATGGCCGACGGCTATGCCCGCGCGACCGGAAAACCAGGTACCGTACTGGTGACCTCGGGTCCTGGAGCCACCAACACCATCACCGGCATCGCTACCGCTTTCATGGATTCCATCCCGATGGTGGTTCTGTGCGGCCAGGTCGCGTCCACTCTCATCGGCGAGGACGCGTTCCAGGAAACCGACATGATGGGTGTCTCCCGTCCGGTGGTTAAGCACAACCTCAGTGTCCGTCATCCCGAGGAAATCCCGGAGATTATCCGCAAGGCCTACTATATTGCTGCCACCGGTCGTCCTGGTCCGGTTGTTGTGGATATCCCCAAGGACATGACCACGCCGAATGAACGGTACGAGTACGCTTACCCGAAGAAGGTCAAGCTGCGCTCCTACAACCCCGCCATTCGCGGCCATGCCGGTCAGATCAAAAAAGCAGTGGACATGCTGTTGGCTGCCAAGCGTCCGATTATCTACGCCGGCGGCGGGGTTATTCTCGGCAAGGCTTCAGATCAGCTGACTGAGCTTGTCCGGATGATTGGTTACCCGATCACCAATACTATCATGGGGATCGGCTGTTACCCGGCCAGCGATAAGCAGCATCTCGGTTGGCTCGGCATGCACGGCACCTACGAAGCGAATATGGCCATGCACCACTCGGATCTGATTCTCTGCGTGGGGGCTCGCTTCGACGATCGAGTCACCAATGCCACCGAGAAGTTCTGTCCGGGTGCGCGCATTATCCACATCGACATTGATCCGGCATCAATTTCCAAGACGGTGGATGCGGACGTGCCGATCGTTGGTCCGGTAGACGCTGTGCTCAAGGAAATGCTGTCGCTGGTCAAGGAAGCGAAGGAAAAGCCCGACGCGGATGCCATCGCCTCCTGGTGGAAGCAGATTGACGAGTGGCGGGCATTCCACGGTATGCGTTATGAGACCAGCCCGGATGTGATCAAGCCCCAGGAAGTGATTGAAATGCTGTGTCGCCTGACCAACGGCGAAGCCTTCGTGACTTCCGATGTGGGTCAGCATCAGATGTTTGCTGCCCAGTACTACAAGTTCGACAAGCCCAACCGCTGGATCAACTCTGGTGGTCTCGGCACCATGGGCTTCGGTTTACCGGCGGCCATGGGTGTCAAGCTGACCCATCCGGACGATGAAGTGCTGTGCATTACCGGTGAGGGCAGTATCCAGATGAACATCCAGGAGCTGTCCACCTGCAAGCAGTACAATCTGCCTGTGAAGATCATCAATCTGAACAATCAGGCGCTGGGTATGGTCAAGCAGTGGCAGGACATGAACTACGAGTCCCGTCATGCCGAGTCCTACATGGAATCGCTGCCCGACTTCATCAAGCTGGCGGAGGCCTATGGGCACAAGGGTGTCCGGATTGAGAAGAAAGAAGATCTGGAGACCAAGCTGAAAGAAGTGCTGGCAATGAAGGACGATCTGGTATTCGTGGATATCTACGTGGACCGCTTTGAGCACGTTTATCCGATGCAGGTTGCCCGGGGTTCCATGAAGGATATGTGGCTCAGCAAGACGGAGAGGGTCTGATCATGCGTCGAATCATTTCTGTTTTGCTCGAAAACGAGCCCGGCGCCCTGTCACGGGTTGTTGGTCTGTTTTCCCAGCGTAACTACAACATCGAAACGCTCACCGTGGCGCCAACCGAGGACGAGACCTTGTCCCGTCTTACCGTGACCACGTCGGGATCGGACAAGGTGATCGAGCAGATCACCAAGCAACTGAACAAGCTGATTGAAGTCGTCAAGCTGGTGGATCTCACCGAAGGTGCCCACATCGAGCGTGAGCTGATGCTGGTCAAGCTGAAAGCCACCGGTTCCCAGCGTGCCGAGATCAAGCGTACGGTGGACATTTTCCGCGGCCAGATCGTGGATGTGACCAGCTCCGTCTACACGGTTCAGTTGGCAGGTGACAGCGAGAAGCTGGACGGCTTTATTCAGGCCGTTGGCACGTCGGGTGTGCTGGAAGTGGTACGCAGCGGTGTATCCGGTATTGCCCGGGGCGAGAAGGTGCTCAGCCTTTAACGATTTCAAACAGGGTTTGAACATTATGGCCCTCTGGGGCCATCACAAATAACAGAGGTTTCTCATGCAGGTTTATTACGATAAGGATTGCGATCTTTCCATCATCCAGGGCAAGAAAGTTGCCATCATCGGCTTCGGCTCCCAGGGCCACGCTCACGCGTGCAACCTGAAAGAATCCGGCGTCGACGTTACCGTGGGTCTGCGCCCGGGTTCTTCTTCCATTGCCAAGGCGGAAGCCTATGGCCTGAAGACCAGCGACGTGCCCTCTGCCGTTGCTGCCGCCGACGTCGTCATGGTTCTGACTCCCGATGAGTACCAGGCACAGCTGTACAAGGCGGAAATCGAGCCGAATCTGCAGCAGGGCGCCACCCTGGCGTTCGCGCATGGTTTTGCCATCCACTACAACCAGATCGTTCCGCGCAAGGATCTGGATGTCATCATGATTGCTCCGAAGGCACCGGGCCACACAGTGCGCACCGAATTTGCCAACGGCGGTGGTATTCCTGACCTGATCGCCATCTTCCAGGACTCCTCCGGCAACGCCAAGAACCTGGCGCTCTCCTACGCCAGCGGTATCGGTGGCGGCCGTACCGGCATCATTGAAACCACGTTCAAGGATGAGACCGAAACCGATCTGTTTGGTGAGCAGGCCGTTCTTTGCGGTGGTACTGTGGAGCTGGTTAAAGCGGCGTTCGAGACGCTCGTTGAAGGCGGTTACGAGCCGGAAATGGCCTACTTCGAGTGTCTCCACGAGCTGAAGCTGATCGTGGACCTGATTTACGAAGGCGGTATCGCCAACATGAACTACTCCATCTCCAACAATGCGGAGTATGGCGAGTACGTTACTGGCCCAGAAATCATCAACGAGCAGTCCCGCGAAGCCATGCGTAACGCACTCAAGCGTATCCAGAGCGGCGAGTACGCCAAGATGTTCATCTCTGAAGGCGCTCTGAACTACCCCTCGATGACCGCCCGTCGTCGCCAGAACGCAGCTCACGAAATCGAAGTGGTTGGTGAGAAGCTGCGCGGTATGATGCCGTGGATCTCCGCGAACAAGATCGTGGATAAGGACAAAAACTAAGCGGAATTCCGCCTGGTTTTGAAAAACGCGGCCCGGGTGGCCGCGTTTTTCGTATATACTCCGCCCAAACGCTTTCCGGAGTAATGGGAATGACTGAAGAAAGAAAAGCCGCCGACGGCAAGCAGAACCCGGACTTTGAGGTAGAGGCCGGGGAAGTGGTTGAAGAAGAGCTGGTGGAAGGTGCGCCGGTCCGCCGCAAAGGTATTTACCTGCTCCCCAATGCGCTTACAACGGCTTCGCTGTTTTCGGGTTTCTACGCCATAGTCTCTGCCGCAAACGGCGTGTTTGATAATGCCGCGATTGCCATTTTTGTCTCCATGATCCTGGATGGTCTTGATGGCCGTGTTGCCCGGATGACCAATACCCAGAGCAAATTCGGTGAAGAATACGACAGCCTGGCCGACATGGTGGCCTTTGGCGTAGCCCCGGGACTTGTCGCTTTTTTCTGGTCGCTGAACGCCTTCGATAAGGTCGGTTGGGCCGTTACGTTCATATACGTGGCTGGCGCTGCGCTTCGTCTGGCCCGTTTCAACACCCAGATCGGTTCGGTCGACAAGAAGTTCTTTGTTGGTTTGCCCAGCCCGGCTGCCGCAGCGTGCGTAGCTGGCCTGGTCTGGTGCTTCCATCTCTTTGAACCCGCTGCCTGGCTCACGTTGCTGACAATGGTGGTGGTTGCAGGTACGGGCGTGCTGATGGTCAGCAACATCCTCTATCGCAGTTTCAAGGATCTGGATCTGCGTGGTCGGGTGCCTTTTGCTGCTATTCTGCTTGTGGTCCTGGTGTTTGTAGTGATCGCGCTGGATCCGGCTACCGTACTCTTTACCGGATTTCTGATATACGCGTTGTCCGGCCCTGTTCGTGCGCTGTTCCGTGGCAAGCCCCGGAAAGCTTCAGGGGCCGCTGACTGAGCTCTCGCTTCCCGGGCTTCCTCATCGAGGTCCGGGAATTTTAACCACAGTCTCCGGTCAACGCCCTAGCTGGCTGACGCCCTGACGGAGACTTTCCATGTTCATTAAGAAGCGCCCATCCTGGGCTTTGCCTCACTCAGAAGTTACCCCCGAATCTGTCTACCTCAACCGACGGCAATTCATGTCCGGCACTGTCGCCGTTGCCGCTGGCCTTTCAATGCCGGGTCTATTATCCGCTGCAGAGCTTCCGGTCCCTGGGGAAGCGCTGGACTACGTTGCAATGCCCGGTTTCTCAACCGATGAGAAAAAGACGCCTTTCGAGGATGTCACTCGCTATAACAACTTTTATGAATTTGGCACCGGCAAAGGGGATCCTGCCAGGTACGCCGATGAAATGAGCGTTGATCCCTGGTCCGTCGTGGTTGAGGGGGAGTGCGGGCGGCCCGGTGAGTATGCGCTGGAGGACCTGCTCAAGCCCCATGAATATCAGGAACGGGTGTACCGACTTCGTTGTGTCGAAGCCTGGTCGATGGTGATCCCCTGGATCGGGATTCCGCTGGCCGACATCATTAAACGGCTTGAGCCCAACTCCCGCGCGAAATACGTCTATTTCGAGACCCTGTATGATCCGGATCAGATGCGAGGGCAGCGCTCATTGTTCAGCACCATCGACTGGCCTTACCAGGAGGGTTTGAGAATGGATGAGGCTATGAACGAGTTAAGCTTCCTGGCGGTCGGGCTTTATGGCAAAACCATGCCGAACCAGAATGGCGCGCCTATCCGGCTGGTTGTCCCCTGGAAATACGGATTCAAGAGCATCAAGTCGATCGTCAAGATACGGTTCCAGGAGGAGCGGCCGAAAACCACCTGGGAAATGCTCGCGCCTCAAGAGTACGGATTCTATGCCAACGTTAACCCGGACGTTGACCATCCAAGGTGGAGTCAGAAGCGGGAACGTAGGCTGCCTTCAGGTTTGCTTTCGCCAAACTGGATGGAGACCGTCAAGTTCAACGGTTATGGCGAGCAGGTTGCCGATCTGTATAAGGGTATGGATTTGAGTAAGTTCTATTGATGAGCGGTAAGCGAATAGTGGATCGTTCAGGCTCTGTTCTGATTTTTCGCCTGTTGGTCGCGTTTCTCGCCAGCGTTCCCCTTCTGGTGCTGGTTATCAACATTGCAGGGCAGTCGCTCGGGCCAGACCCGGGGCAGGAAGTGACGGAGTTATTGGGTATTGCTGCCTTCCAGTTGTTGATAGTGACCTTATGCATGACTCCGCTCAAGCGCTGGACCGGCTGGGCGGGCTGGATCCGGGTTCGCAGAATGCTCGGTCTGTTTGCGTTCTTCTATGCCGTCCTGCACGTGTTGGCATTTCTGCAATTCATCTTGGGCTGGAGTGATCTTTGGGCCACCTTTACCAAGCGGCCTTATATTGTGGCGGGTGCATTGTCTTTTCTGATGTTGATTCCCCTGGCTTTAACTTCAACCAAGGGAATGATGAAGCGGTTGGGTAAGAGCTGGAAGCCACTGCACAAGCTGGTCTATCTGATTGCCATAGTTGCCTGGATCCATTTCATCTGGCAAGCGAGAAGCGATATCGGTGAAATGGTCGCTTACGGCCTGGTAATCGTGGGTTTACTGGCATTGCGCTGGAAATGGGGCGGGGCTCGAGGGGTGATTCCTTTTGCCAGAGGCTGATTTCAGCCTGAAAACTGAACGAAATGATCACTGTCTGATCAGCGAAGTACGTGGAAACCGAGACCGCTATAAATTAATTCAAAAACCTCGTTGACAGTTTTCCTGACGCCTGTAGAATGCGCACCACTTCTGAGGGACAAGCCACTAACGGCAACCTCCCAGACGAAGGCAACTGTTTGAAAGTACTGAAGAAAGCGAGTTTTAAAATTCTTCAGATTAACGGTTGACAAGGCAGCGGAACGATGTAGAATACGCGGCCTTGATTGAGCAACAGCTCAAACGCTCTTTAAAAAGTTGACCAAGTAATTCGTGTGGGCGCTGGCCGAGGTATTTCGGATGCGAAATATCAGGACAGTG
>NZ_PSSX01000021.1 GCF_002933275.1 Marinobacter maroccanus | reverse complement strand
ACTGACATGCCCCCGGCCATCGATAAAAGCGGGGGACAGTAGCTGGTTCTGTGGCCTGACGGCCACTCGGAGGTGGGTCAAAACTAATGGCCAGTAGTGGGTCACTTTAATTGGCCACTAACAAAGACACTCAGGTCGCAAATCCGATCATTCGATTATTTGCCGAATTTGTCGTCAACGTCATGAATGAGTTTCTAAGTCAGTTTCAGCGGGATCACTATGTTTCCGTTTCGTCTGCTGCATATATCGCAACCAACTACGCGGGGGAGTGCGTGATATTTCGAGCTATTCATGTGGATGGCGATGCCGCCTGTGCGTTGTTGGGCAGCCTACGGGACATTCTCCAAGAGTTGACGTCTGGCATCACAGGCGCTCGCTCGCTTTTCGACCCACCTGCCGGTGATTCGCTGAATTCGGACGAACTGATGTGGGTTCAGATGCAAATTGAGGAGTTCGTCGAGCGGCACTCGGGGAAAAAAATTGGCATGCCCTTCGGCGTGCAGTTTGAACTGGGCGGCGACGTCGTGATGCCGATCCAAGGTCGTTTTTGCGAACGGCCATTACGACAAACAGTGACAGAACAGGTAGAAGGCGTTGCATGGCCAGACGGTTTTTCTGAACAGAGCAATCGGATTCAACTGATTCGAGTCGATGCAGCGGGTTATCTCGAGAGGGGGCCGCTCGTGTTCCAGGCAAACGACGCAAGTCTCATTCGCGTTGCATGCGAGGGAAATTTTCGTCGGCGGTTTTGTCGGTTCACCGGAATAAAAACGCGTGACAGCGCCGGCAAAAACGAATTCCTACAATTGACCTCGTTGGAACTCTGTAACGAGGACTCGGTAAACAGCACTCTGTTTCAGGACTTTGATAACGCAGGAGGTACATGATCTGAGGATGAGCTGCGGAAGATGGCCAGGAGCATGCCGGTTGCGAGAAAAGCTGTGGCGAGTTCGCCAGCATCATGGATGATGCCTCCAGCCGTCCGCTCCAGAACCAACCCACCGAATGCCCGACCTCTATAGGAGGCCCCCCGGAGATGTGTTGAAAATGGATCAAGCTGCAACCGTTTGCCGGAGCCGGAGGCTTCATATTCGCCCAACACCCGAAAGCCGTATTGTGTGAGCAGCGCCGTAGCATATTCATTATCGAATCGAGCGACGACTCGATAGCGATGCTCCCTAACCTCAAAATAATCCAGTACTAAATTCACTAACTGGCAGTGGGCCGGTTGATCCATCAATAGGTGCCTGTTTCTGCCTGTAAGGAAAGGGAGTTCTGTGAGGTCGGGGCCAACGGTGTTCTCGCATGGGTCGACATCAGACAGCTGTTCCGCATGGGCTATCAGACGGCGCCATCCATCGTCAGAGATTGACTGCAGAAGTGCATTTGGTAGCTGCGTGCCATTAACCCAGGCCTTCTTGTCGGACCGTGTTTTGAAGCGCATGTTGGCATTTGCCTGCTGAAAAACCCTCTGCAATGCAGCGGTATGATCAGGCCGTAACTGCATGAGCTGGCCAGCACGTTCATAGCTCAGGCCCTGTGAGACGAGCCGAAGCAGCCTGAATATTCGGGTCAGTGATAGTTTTGGAAATAACAGCGCAGAGGGCAGCTCACTGGCAGAGTAGGTCGGGGCATGTTCAAAATCCTTAGTATTGAAAGCACTACTCAGCAACCTGGCCCTTTTGTGGACTACCGGTGTAAGCGCATCCGCCCAGTCGGTCATCAGGTGGTTGTAATTTTTCATGCCTGTTCGCGGGTGGCGATGCCCCATGATGCGCGCGAGTGCCATGCCACTTCGTCGTGAAGTGCCGGACACATCCCCTAGAATCACGGACCTGAGAGATGAGGAGTCCGGATTGTAAGCAAAGTCCCGGCTGAAAGGTGTTTCGAGGCCCAGCACTGCCGCCGCAATGCGGTTGTAAAAACTGTGGCGGCAATGATGCAAAATCATGGAGGGGTTGCCGGTGACCCGCCGCAGCACCTGTATCAGTGCGGGTGGGATAAGGTTGCGTAGATTGGTGATATCCACGGACCCGTTCACCAGCTCGCAGAGTATTGGCCGATTAGTCTCACTGCCAGCAATCGCCGTATAACGTCCAAGAACCTGGTCTACTAATGTGCGTTCCGTCTCCGCTAATCTGAATAAGAGCGGCACCGCGCGCCGTCCTGACACACTTTTAATTTCACGATAACGATTATTCCGGACGAGAACCCACTGATAAGTGTCTGCTACACACCAGTCCGCTCGGAGTAGCCCGATCGCTTCCTGGGCTCTAAGCCCAAAACGGTACGTTAGCAATAAAACAAAACCCAATATGAGCCGGTAGTCGGTCTCCAACTCTGTCATTGACTGGATGTCGCGCTGGCAGGCTAGGTATTCCGCCTCCGTCAACAAACCTGGTCTAACCTGGCGGCGATTATCTGAAAGATCCAGCTCACTCCAATCCGGAGTTGCGACGCCGTATGCTTCTGCCCACCGGAAAAAATCCCGGAGTCGTCTGCTAAAAAAACCTATTTGAACAGATCTGGATCGCGTGTACTCCAGCATATTGGCGCATAATGCCGTGATCTCGTCGTCATC
Source organism: Marinobacter maroccanus (assembly GCF_002933275.1). Taxonomy (GTDB): domain Bacteria; phylum Pseudomonadota; class Gammaproteobacteria; order Pseudomonadales; family Oleiphilaceae; genus Marinobacter; species Marinobacter maroccanus. The sequence goes on along the minus strand of NZ_PSSX01000021.1, from coordinate 60,568 downwards.
CAGTTCGAGTAGATTCACTTCATAAGCCAGCCCGGAAAATACGCCAGTCAGCGAGCTGAAATAGGTCGACAGTGTGTTTTGTGCAAAGGGATTGAATTTTGACCATTGGCGTCCTTTCCCTTTTCGGATGGTATCGCTTACCCAGTAACCCACCATGACGATGGCGCTAGGCACTTTGCCGGCTCTCTCTTTCGAGAGTTTATCGATTTGCTGTGCAATTTTTCCGGCTTGTGGTTTGCGGTACTGGTTTAGTATCTCCGTTATTTGGCCGAAGTAATCACGAGCATTATTTTGAAGTGTCTGTCTGTCACTCTCGCGAAGCCGATTACCCGGAATCGGGTTTGCTGCAATTTCCGGTGAGCCGTCGTCGGGAACTGTCGTTCCTGGCAGCAACCGTTTTTTACCCTCACTAATTCGCAGATAGTCATTCAGTGGCGGACTGGTCGGAGGCTGCCGCTCACTGAGAGCGCCGGCCACCATTCCGGGTAACTGGATGAGATTTACCTGTTCTACGATCCTGCAAAGGCGAGACAGTAGGTCGGAGAGTGTTTCGGTTTCCCGGGAGTCTCCTGCCCCCCGGGTTTGGGTAGCGAGCCTTTTTAAACTTTTGGGGCAGTCACAGGTCTCTGGGTCTACCGATTTTTTAAGTCCTACGCCATGGCCCAACAGGCTTGCCGTTTTATAACTGATTTCGTGCCGCTGGACCGGAGTCGAGAAGTGATCACCCAGCTCTTCGCTGTATTCAAAAAAATACCGTTTGCCATTTTGAATCAGCCGAAAATTTCTTCCTTGAACGACATCATTCAGTAAGCGTCGATAACTCAGCCGCTTCTCAATGCACAAAAGAGCCGCTCCGAGGCTAAGAGCCTCGAATTTCGACAATTGACTTTTTATCAGTGATGACCCCGTCTGCGCCGCCCACACCAAGATCTGTGGCCATATATTGAGGGCTGTCGGTGCGAAGGACGTGATCAATGAGCGTTCCTGACGGATTCGGGCGAGACGTTTTCGGACGGTGTAGTTTTGGTTTCCTGAACGCTCCAGAACTTTAGTGAGTTCTGCGAAACGAATGGCTGCGTGAGGGTGAGGCAGGCGATTTTCTCTCAACAGCATTTTGTTACCGAGCTTTTCCGCGTCCTCTTGGCTCAATTCTTCGAGGGGCTTTTCGCCCATAAAAAGCTGTATGTCCTGTCTCGCCGCGCGAATTGCGTTCCTGAGGGTTTGTCGGCGCTGTCGCTGACGTGCGCGCTGGCCAAACAAGTCAGGTTCTTGGTAGGACGACGATTCGCACGGAGGCTCTTTCAGCGGCGGGAGTTTGTTTGGGATCTCCGGTGTCTGGAATGCGAGTTGATCAACAATGCTATTGAGGGTATCCCGATAATGTTCAGCGTCATTTTGCCAACAACGAGGAGAGTAATCTCCATAGCTGGCGACGCTGCGTTCGGCATGGCCCATCCATCCATCGATGACTTCTGCGTTCACGCCATTGCGGTAAAGTTGCTGTGCATACCAATGGCGGAACAGATTGGAGGGCAGGGGCCATTCGAAAAGAATGCCACCCGGAAGGCCCTTTTCTGAGCACGAATGCCATTTAAGATTTTCATCCAAAAGGAAGAAAAAAGGCAATGCCGTAGTCGTTCCTGTATTGAGGCTGGCTATCTCCTTGGATAGGCCCACTCGCCTCTGGGCAATGATGGGCGCAAGACGCTCCAGATAATCCGCATACGCCTGGATAACCTCAACGAGCTTATCCGGCAAGGGAACCACGCGCCCGTTATGTAGATTCTCGTCGGATTTGTCATCGATAAAGACTAAAAGCTCATCAAAATTAAAGTGTGTTGCGGACTCGAAAGGATCCCGCAGAGGCCGCGAACCGGTCCCGGCGTACAGGGCCATAACGGCATATTGGACTAGAAGATTATGATAGGTGACCAAATCTGAATTGCGGGCATCAATTAAGCGAGTTGTTGCCTGCTGAATCGCATTGTTGAGAACGGATTCAAGCGGTTCCAACACACTACCGATCAAATTGGGACGGGAAGCGTTGGCTGCCGTTCGTTGAATCGATAGCTCAAAACCGCGTTCCACGGTATCTATATCCCAGGCGCCGTAGCCGCAAGCTCCAGGCAACGCGCTGTTATGATGAGAAGCCAGAAGGCGAGACAGGTTATGGTCCCCTGACCGGTCGAAGACCCGTTGACTCCAGATCTGCCCGAGCTTTGCGCTGGTTACTCTCGGAAAGTGTTCGCCCGCTTGCTGGTGAAACCACTTTTCAAGGCCTATCGAGGCTACTGTCTGCCACACATTCAGTAGGAAACGGGCGGAATCTGCCTTCCCCTGCAGGCCAATCGTCGTTAAGGCTTTTGAAACGTTTGTAGGAAGAGCGATCCTCATCTCATCCTGGAATGGCTGAACTGCATCATGGGCGCTGTTATCGGGTCGCCAACTATTCTGTCGTCGGGGAGGGCGGCGTTGTACGTACTGAAAATCTGGTGTCAGGGTCCAGTCGTCATTGATGTTTTGCTGTATTTCCAGGTTTTCGATGAGCGCCAATGAGCGTGAGAGTCGGATAGCCAGCCAGACCAGCGCAGATCCCAGTCTCAGGGTTTTATCCTCGGCCAGAAGGCTCGCGGATATCCAGCCCTCAATCATCTTTAGCTCCGGTGGAAGCACTTTCTCCCAGCTCCAGGGGAGAAAGTGGGACAGTTCCGCCGATTGAATCAGAACACTGCGGCAGGAGACCGTTTTTTCTTCCGGAGAATCTGTTGGATCAACTTTTACCAGTAAACAAGGGTCTGGCTCATCATCTTCATTTCCATAACCATTGAAGTCATCGGGCCCAACCGGAATGGCTTGGCATTCGATCTCGCCGTGTTGAAAAAAGGGCCATCGGGGTTGGTTCGTTTCCAGGTCAGGAAAGGATCGATCAATAGGAATTCGACCGGTATCTTGTGTAATCGGAACGCAATTGCCCTGAGCAATAGCTGAAATTGCATTCAAGAAACGTTGGGAAGACGGTGTTTTGGATGCGTCATGTCTGAGTTGCTCGGCTGCCGAACCAATGGCCTGGCTGAACTGCTCGAAAGAGGGGTGGCGTCCGAGGAGGATTCGCCGGGTCCGCTCAAGAAGGCGATCAATGATTACCCAGTCCTGGTGGTTAATGCCAACAATCAAAAACCGACTGGCCGCACTGATGTTGGCATCCGCAGGATAATGATTCTGAACAACTCGTTGGGCTCCGTGAACGACCAACCAAATCCGGAGCATTTTGCGGAAGAGATAGGTTTCTCGGTCTTCAGTGAATGCTAACGGGTTGGTTATTAGTGCCAACAGGAATGTTCGGGATTTGAGACCTTTGAAGAGACGTCTGGTTTTATCGGCTGCCCCAGCATTAGGGAGCGGAGCATAGGCATGACGGATGATAGGTTCCGACGAGAATGTCTTTACAAACTGTTGTAGTTTTTCAACAATTGGATTTGCATGCCACAGCGCCAGAATTTCGGCGGCTTCAGGATGAGACATTTCAGTGACGAGGTTACCAATCCCGACGGTTCGTTCATCAAGCCCAAGTGTGATGTGGATAACCGCAAGCGTATCAGCGAGGCCGTTTTCCTGGGCCCAGGATTCGAGTTGCTTGAAAGCCGCGCCGAGCCCGAAGGTCATTTCTGCTGGTTCGTTTTCTTGGTCACTGTGACGGTTTTGATCCGCGTTGTTTGTCATTAATTGATCTGGCTGCTATTCGCTAATTTGAGTTCAAGCCCTGCTATCATAAGGTTTTTCGTCAATTTAAAGCAAATAGGGACATTTTATATGTCCTTATTTCATCAGTCTCATAACCGAATCCAGCCCCCGCTACCATTATTCAAATAAAGCCCGCTTTTGCGGGCTTTATTGCTATATACCCCCCCTCCTATCTCTTTCCGGGCTTAGACCTTTTTACAGTACCGTCCGCTTCTATCACCTTCCCCAGGCAAAATTTTGCTCGCCTAATCAGTAACTTCCCTTACTTCATTACCGATCCCTGACGGGAAATTGACAATTTCGTAACTAGGGAAATGACAGGCTTCACATCGATAATCAGCCCCGTTTTATACAATTTCACAAAGTCGACGAAAAAATGGTGCTAAATACACATGAAGCGCGTCATCAAAGTGTCACAGGCATGGATTGCCGCGTTTATTTTGGGAGCACTACTCACAGGGTGTGGCGGTGGTGGTTCTTCCGAGTCTGCAGGTACACAAACCGGTTCCAGCGGAGAGACTTCTTCTCCAGAGCGGTCCGCTGTATTGAGCTGGAGTGCACCCCTGACTCGCGTTAACGGCGAGAGCATCCCGATGGGCGAGCTGGACAGATACGTAATCCGTTACGGCCAGGATGCTGACGAGCTGAGCGAAGAGGTTGTCGTCACCAATGCCCAGGCCGAGGCGGAAATGTCCTACGAAGTAAGCGGTCTGGATACTGGCACCTGGTATTTCACCATTCAGGTTCAGGATACCAACGGGCTGATCAGTGAGCCCTCTGATGTTGTGAGCAAATCAATCCGGTCCTGAGAAGGGAATCCCCGGCCTGAAGTCTGAAGTCTCAGGCCAGAGGATCTGCAATCGGAAGTTTGAGAGTGAAAGCAGAGCCTTCTCCCGGTGTTGACGACACCGAAATCTCTCCCCTGTGTTTTTCCACAACAGTCTTCACGAAGGATAGTCCGAGCCCGGTGCCGTGCACTCCGGCCAGTTCAGTGCTCTTCTGGCGTCGGTAGCGGTCAAATAGATGCGGCAGTTCTTCCGGATCGATTCCTGTGCCTTCATCGGCGATCGTCAAACAGGCCTGATGGCCAGCGCGGAATACCTGAATGCTGACGTCTGATCCACTCGGGCTGTATTGAACCGCATTGGTCAGCAGGTTAATAACGGCCCGTTCCAGAAGCTCCGCATTGCCTCTCAGCCACAGGTCCTCGGTGCCCTGTAACTGTAATTGTATTTGTTTCTCGACAGCTTGCTCACTGACACTGTCCCGGGCGTTTTCAACAATGGCCAGAAATTCGCATTCATAGAACCGGGTTTCTGTTAGCTGTTCGGCCCGTGCCAGCTGCACGAATTCCTCGGCCAGGTGGTAGCTTCTCCGGGCCAGCCGGCCCAATTGTTCCAGTTGTTCCTGCTCAATGTGGCTTGGGTCCCGTTTTAACTGTTCAATCAGAGCAAGCTGGGAAACCAGTGGCGAGCGCACATCGTGGGAAATAAAGTCGATGGCCTCGCGATGCTGGCGCTGCTGCTCCCGCAGTTCCGAAATATCGGAAATGTTGGCAATGATGCCTTGCTGGTCACTGTCGGGTAGTGAAAATGGGGCGAAATGAATCAGGAAATCCTTGTCCCTAATTCTCAGGTCCACGGTCCGGCTCTGCTGCAGGGTCAAGGTATCGGAAACAGTTTCGTGCCAGGGTGGCGTTTCCCGAGGGTCGTGTCCTTCGAGCAGCCTTACCAATGGCAGGCCTGCGAGGCTCGGCATGGGTTCACGGAACCATTCCTCAATGTGGCCGTTGGCAAAGCGGATAACGCCCAGCTCATCGGTCACAATGATACCGTCTGGCATGCGCTCGAAGCTTCTGCGGATAAACTGCTGCATGTGGTTCAGTCGATCCGTGGCAATACGGACCCGCTCGATTCGCGCCGAAATGTTTTCGTTGGGGCGTGCGACTGAATCCGATTGCGCAGGTTGCTCAAGATGAAGTCTTCGCAGGAAGCGTTGGGTGGCTTCGCGGCCAAGATCATTGGGCAGCATCAGGCCCAAGTGATAGCGGGTGCCGGCACGCAGGAGCTGAATCCAGCTGCGATTGCTGTCATGGAACCAGTGGCCCGGGGTCAGGTCTGCCGGAATATCGGCCCGCGACAACCCTCTGGCAGAAAGAACCTCATTTTCCTCGGTCAGAAGCCACCCAGTGGGACGTAACAGCGCCTGGAAGTGCTCCAGAATTTGTCTCGGGTTTCTTCCCGAGGGGGCGGGTAAGGCAACCTGAGGGCTTCTGGCCAGATCGTCCAGCTGGCGGTTGAGAAAACGATTGGTCATGGCCAGCCTGAGGCCGCTTGATACCGGAAATGCCAAAAGAGGAACCAGTAAGGCGTTCGCCAGGGGGAGCCACCATCTCATCGCCAGGAGCATGAACAGATAGACGCCGGCCAGCCCGACCATGGTGGTAGCGCAGGCCAGCAGAGTGCGCGCCGGGCGCATTGGAGGCAGGGCCAACGCGAGTATCAGAATGGTTGTTATAGCCATCAGGGCCGAAGCCCACTGCGGCGTGGGTCGAATCAACCGCCCCCGCGTCTGTGCCGAAAACACGTTGGCGTGAAATTCAACGCCTGACATCGGACGGCTCAGGCCCGAGAAGGGAGTGGGCAGTATGTCTCCGAAACCGGCGGCCGTGGCGCCGACAAAAACTGTCTTGCCCCTGAAATGTTCGGGAGCGGGTGGTTGCGTAAGCACCTGCGCAAAGGAATACGACTGTAAAGAGCCTGCACCCCCGATCAGAGGCACGGCTCTATACTGATCTCGGACATTCACATAAGAGGGAGTATCGTCGGTCCCTGAGGTTTGTGGCCCGACTCCGCTGGCGGCCAGAGCAAGGCTTGGCCAGAGCTGGTGTCCCAGGCCATTGAACAGGTATAGACCACGAGCGACGCCGTCACTGTCCAGTTCCACATGAGCGTGGCCAAGCCCCGCTGCCGCTGAAGCCAGCTGTCCAACCGGCAATTGTTCACTTAACAGGTACTGGGACGTGGGCGGAGACAGATAGACCGGCAGGATTACGTTGCCATGGCTGCGCATCTGCGCTGCCAGCTGTTGGTCATCGGGTGACGGTTCCGCAAACAGGATGTCGAAGACAATGGTTTTTGCGCCTGCCTGCTCGAGCTTGCCAATAAGCTCTGAGTGCAGGTTGCGAGGCCAGGGCCAGCGCCCCAGGCGGTTCAGGCTGAGCTCGTCAATGGTTACCAGCACAACCTCATCCGAGGCTTTCACCGGATTTGAAGTAATGGCCTGATCGTACAGCCAGTAATCAAGGCGTTGGGGCAGTTCCGTTGTCTGGATGAGCAGAAGAAGTGCCAGCAGTATCAGGCCCAGAGTCCAGGGGGTCGTTTTAATTGGCAGCCAATCCCGGTTCATGAGCCCTGCTGTGTGTTTCGGTCGATCAACGGATTATTCCAGGTACAATTCCCTCCCTGGTCCCCAGCGGCTTTGCAAAGGACCATCAGAAAGAGCTTTCAGGCGCACAAAATACCGTCTTCCGGGAATAAGACGCAAGGCTGCTGTGGTATCAGACAGCGTTGCTTCCTTGATGATGTTGTTGAAACCAGGCTCTTCCGACAGCTGCAGGCGGTAGTCTGTCGCCGTGTCTACCTTCTCCCAGAATACCCTGACCTGGCTGTCGATGTAGTTCACGCTGATGATTCGAACCGGCGGCAGGCTACCATTTACCACAAGCTCTCGCGGCTCGGTGGTAGCAACGGAGTTGCCGCCTGCTTCGGTGACGACACGCCAGTAGTACTTGCCAGGCCCGAGCGGTCTTGACGGCAGGGCTGAAGTTTCCGGCGCCCATTCGCTGGTCGCGATCAGGTTCCGGAAATCCTTGTCCTCGGCAACTTCTACCCGAGCCACTTCGTTGTCGCCGTTGAGCTGCCAGCGGAATTCGGGCATGTCATCGTTCACTGTGTCACCATCGGCGGGAGATGCCAGGCTGGCGGTTCTCGCCTGAAGGTCGACCTCCACCGGAACGACACTGGGCATGCCTGCGGTGCCTCGAGTGTCGAGAGCAGCGAGGTGTACCTCATAGCTGCCGTTGTCCAAACGCCCGATATCAAAGCTGTTGCCGGTGAGTTTCCGGCTTTCCACCCAGCGGCCTGTGTCGCTTTCGAAAATATCCACCCGATGCATGGGGGCACGGCTTTCCTGCCAGGTCATGGTGGCCGGCAGTTGGGTCAGTCTCGGGGGAAGTGGGTTGAGCGCTGGCGCAGGGGGCAGGCGGCGTATGCTCAGGCCTTCATTGCCAGTGGTTGACAGGCTGGCACCGAAACCGGCAGGAATCCGGCGGGTCTTGCCAGGCGCACCGAAGTCTACCTCTCCCTCGGTTACCTGAAGGCGCGTGCCGTCCGCGGATGTCTGGAGTGCAAATGCGGTTCCGCGAACGGCGGCAACTGCCGAGGGGGTTTCAATCTCGAATCGGGCGCCGCCTTCCATCACTGGTTTTACCCGGGTGTGAATTTCGCCCCTGTCGAGTCGGAGCCGGGTATCCACCATGCCGGCTTTGCCGTACTGGGTAAGGCGGTTGAAGATCAGTCGTGAATTCGGAGAAATTCGCACTTCCGAGCCATCCGCCAGTTCGATGGTGGCGCTTCCGGACGCTGACAGAATTTCATCACCGACACGGATCAGGGTATCTTCATCGAGGGGCGTTTTCCGGCCGGTGTTTCCGGAAATCAGTTGAACGGTTCCGGTGACCGATGTCGCCCGCGCCGGTTGCGGTTGGCGTTTCAGCCAGGCGAGGGGAATTCGAACGCTGTCGCCGGCACCAAGCGTGGCACCATTGCCAATCTTGTTGTACTGAAGCAGGCGACTTGCGGGAAAGCTCGGCGCGAGCAAATCGCTGGCCACTTCTGAGAAGCTTTCACCCGGTCGCAGCGTATAAATCCACTCGGGTGCAGAATTGGACGGAGTAGCGTCAGAGTGCCCTGCAGAACCACGCGTCACTGACAGCTCCGCAGCCGCGGGTGCTGCGCAAACAAGTAGCGCGAGTATCAGCAGCAGTACAGGCAATCGCGGAGCCGGGCTTTCAGTCATTGGCTGCCCTGGCGGGTTCCTGGTCGTCAAACGCCTGATCCTGCGCCTTCATGGCTTCCAGGCGGTAGCCCCGCTGGTAAATCGTCTTGATTCGGAAGCCGTTTTCAGGATTGAGGCCCAGACGACGGCGAAGGCGGCTCATATGCGTATCCACAGTGCGGGTGTTAATGTCCCTGGCAAGCCCCCAGACGCGCTCAAGCAGCATTTCCCGAGTCAGCAGTCGGCCCTGGTTCTGGAACAGGAACAGGGTCAGGTCGAAATCTTTGTCGGTCAGGGTCAGTTCTTCACCATGCAGTGCAATCACCCGTTGCTGCGTGTTGATTTCGAACGGACCGTAGCGAAGCACTTCCTTCTCGCTGTCCGGGTTGGAGCGTCTTGCCAGGGCATTGATGCGCGCGACCAGTTCCGCTGCTCGGGCGGGCTTGGCCAGGTAGTCGTCGGCGCCGGCATCCAGAGCCCGAACAATGTCTGCCTCGCTGTCCCGCTGGGTGAGAAAAACCACTGGAATCGGCCAGTTCAGATGGGCGCGAACGCTCTCGAGAACGTCTATGCCGGTCATGTCCGGAATCTGCCAGTCCAGAATCAGCAGATCGTAGCTGCGATGGAGAACCGCGCTCAGGAAATTTTGGCCGGTAGGGAAGCTGTCGCAGTGATGCCCGCGTTCAGACAGAATCGACTGGATGTGCTGTGCCTGTTCGGTTTCGTCTTCAAGCAAAGCAATACGCATTAAGCCTCTCCCGGAGTGTTGCTCTCTTGCCTGTTATGGAGCAGAGCCTTTGACGGACTACTCTGCTATATCAACCAATTATCACAAAATGTGGATCTGCGTTCAGTATCGTTATGTAGACTTGCGTAAACGGACTGCAGGCTTTCCGTTGTCGTCGTCCAGTGTTTGTCGGCAGCCGGGGAAATTACTGCAGCCCCAGAACCAGCCTTTTTTGCCTTTCCGGCGCACCAGGGGCGAGAAACAGTGGGGGCATGGAATGGGTTTCTGGCTGGTGCCGTCCTGGGGGCTGGCCTCTTCCAGTGGTCGGGTGCCCCGGCAATCCGGGTAGCGGTTACAGGCATAGAATCGGCCGAACTTGCCGTCGCGCTCCAGCATCGGTGCACGGCATTTGGGGCAGTGGGGCTGTTCCTCCGGTGAGACCGTGCCATCGTATTCCGAGTCAACGGCTGGCCGGCCCTGCGGTCTGTCAAGAAAGCCGCGAATTTCCTCTTTCAGGGTGTCCAGGAACTTTCTCGGGTCGCCCTCTCCGCGGCGAATGCTCTCCAGGTTTGCTTCCCACACAGCCGTTCGATCCGGTTTGCTCACCGATTCGGGCAGAGCGCTGATCAATGCCTTGGCTTTGTCAGTGGCGCGGATGTGTCGACTGTCCCGGTACAGATAATCCCGTTTGAACAGGGTGTCGATGATGGCCGCGCGGGTCGCCTCGGTGCCCAGGCCATCGGTTTCCCGCAGAGTTTTTCTGAGTTCGGTATCGGTTACAAATCGGGCAATGTTGGTCATCGCCGAGAGCAGGGTCGCATCGGTGAAATGCTGGGGCGGCTGGGTTTTTCGCTCGGTGAGGCTGCTATCTTCGCAGAATACCGGTTCGCCTTTTTCCAGTCTCGGCAGGGGGGGCTTGTCCGGCTCGTTGCGTCCTTCCCGGAGTTTAAGTTCCAGCGATTTCCAACCAGGCACCAGGATGGCGGTTTCCGTCGCCCGGAACTGGTGCTCTGACACTCGTACCGTCAGTTTTCCTTCCCGATGGACGGCATCCGGCGCGAACTGCATCAGGTAGTAGCGGCTGATCAGGCCGTAGATCTTTTCTTCCGCTGCGTTGAGTTTGCCGTTGGGCGTTGGGCGGCTGGTTGGAATAATGGCATGGTGAGCGTCGACCTGTTTGTCGTTCCACGCGGCAGTCCTGCGGTCTAGATCTGCGCCGTCACAGGCTTCCTCAAGCTCCGGTGCCACCCGGGCAATGGCCCTTACTACCTGTTCCCGCTGAGCGTAATGGCCTTCCGGTAAGTACCGGCAGTCGGACCGCGGGTAGGTAATGAGCTGGTGGCGTTCGTACAGGTTCTGGGCGGTATCCAGCACTTCTTTGGCGCCCATCCGGAACAGCCGGCCTGCCTCGATCTGCAGGGCCGAGAGAGAAAACGGTAGCGGTGGAGCTTCCGACCGATCCCGAAAACGGGACTCCATGATGGTGCCGGGTCGGCTTCGGACACTGTCGGCAATCTGTTCAGCGATTTCCCGGTTCAGCAGGCGATTTTCTTCATCCAGATGGTCCTGGAACTGATCGTTGGGCAGCCAGCGGGCGGTGAAAGTTCGCTGGTCGGCTTCCTCTTCCTGGGCCTTGAATCGCCCTTCAATCCGGTAATAGGGCTTGGGCTGGAAGTCTTCGATGGTGTTGTCACGCTCAACCACAAGGCCGAGTACCGGGGTTTGCACCCGGCCAACCGAATAGACGCCTTGCTCCCCTTGCTGCTGGTAACTGAGCGTATAGAAGCGGGTCAGGTTGATGCCATACAGCCAGTCCGCCCGTTGCCGGGCCAGCGCGGAATGGGACAGCCGCCGGAACTCCCGGTTGTCTTTGGGGCTCTGGATAGCCCGGGCCACGGCCGCCGGCGTAAGGTCGTTGATCAGAATGCGCTGCACAGGTGCGCTGGTGCCGAAATAGCGGATAACCTCGTCCACCAGCAACTGGCCTTCGCGGTCCGGGTCGCCGGCATGAATAATGGTCTGGGCCTGGCGGATCAGGGATTCCAGCACTTTGAGCTGCTGCCGCACGCTGTCCTTTGGCATGACTTCCCATTTATCGGGAAACATGGGCAGGTCTTCCTGGCGCCATTTTTTCCACGCCGGGTTATAACGTGCGGGCTCTGCCGGTTCGAGAAGGTGGCCGATGCACCAGCTTACGGTGGCTGCGTTTTCGCCATTGCCACAGCGTATCCAGCCCTGGCCTTTCTGGTGAGGGCCGGGTAGGGCAGCGGCGATGGCGCGGCCGAGGCTTGGTTTTTCGGCGATATACAGGTGCATGGGGTTTGGGTGTTTAGGAATCGGGATGGGAATGTGGCGCTTTGGCTTTATGCTGTCAAGGTTCGGGTGGTGCCTGGTATGTGTAGTAGACTGGTCGGTGTAGGGGAGGCGGCTGTGGCGATGGCTTTCCCAAAAGACGCCGTGAACCCTTCCATGGGGGCTTGGCGTTGCCATCCCTGGCAACGCACACTTTTGGGAAAGCCATCGCCACACCCGCTTCTGACCGTTTGCCATTCGCCCTTTTATATTACGGGTTGAGCAGTAGGAGTCTCGAAACATGAAGATCCAGAATGCAATTGAAACCAAGCTGAACGACGCCTTTGATGCGCGTGTTCTTCAGGTGGAGAACGAGAGCCACAAGCACAGTGTGCCGCCGAACTCTGAAACCCATTTCAAGGTGACTCTGGTGTCGCCGGAGTTTGAGGGGCAGATGAGGGTGCGAAGGCATCAGGCGATTTATAAGGTGCTTGCCGAGGAACTGGCGGGGCCGGTTCATGCGCTGGCGTTGCATCTATACTCACCGGAAGAGTGGGAGGCGACCGGTCAGGCGACGCCTGAGTCTCCGAATTGTATGGGCGGGTCGAAGAAAGATCCGGTGATGGCGGCGCGGACCGGTCAGGGAGAGGGTTCATGAGTCAGTTTTTCCAGATTCATCCGGAGACGCCGCAGAAGCGTTTGATCAATCAGGCGGTGGACATTCTTCGTCGTGGTGGGGTGATTGTTTACCCCACGGATTCCGCCTATGCCATTGGTTGTCACCTGGGCGACAAGCAGGCGGCGGATCGGATCAAGCGGATTCGCAGGCTGGATGACAAGCATAATTTTACGCTGGTGTGCCGGGACCTTTCGGACATCGGGGTCTATGCCAAGGTGGATAACACCCAGTACCGTTTGCTGAAGAATTTCACTCCCGGGCCATACACCTTCATTCTGGATGCCACCAGTGAAGTACCCCGGCGACTGCTCCATCCCAAACGTCGGTCAGTCGGCGTCCGGGTGCCGGATAATGCCATTGTTCAGGAGCTGTTGGGCGAGCTTGGTGAGCCAATCATGAGCAGTACCCTGATTCTGCCGGGCGAGACGGATCCCATGACAGATCCCTACGAAATTCGGGATACTCTGGAGCATGAGCTGGATCTGATTATTGATGGAGGATTCTGCGGCATGGAAGCTACCACGGTGGTGGACTTTACCGGGGATGCGCCGGTAGTCACCCGGGTTGGTAAAGGAGATCCGGCGCCGTTCGATGTTTGATCGCCGTTATTTGTCTTGATGTCAGGCCCGGGCGTTCAGGGTGAAGGCGTACGCCCGGCTATTCCCCGCTGCTTCCATTTGCTCGGCACTGACCGAGCGCCGCATGGTGTCGTAACGGTGTACCAGGTCCTGCAGACCATTGAACTGCTGGTTCTCGCTGATCAGAGTGTCCAGTAGGGGGTTGTTCACCCCGTAGGCCTGGTTCAGTTTGAGCGCATTATCCATAAAATGCAGCGTTGGCTCGTTAACGCTCAGGCGATTGAAGGCTTCCTTGAAGTTCTTGTTCACATTCAGGTCTTTTTCAATCTGGGCACGGGTGTTATCGGCGATTTTCCCTTCTACTGCAACGCTCCCGCTTTCATTCTTGCTCACGTTCAATGCGGTTGCCGGGTGCAGGTTGTATTCGGCAAGTTTGTGCCGCAGTGTTTCCCGAACGAAGGCAAGATCCTGCCCCACAGTTTGCTTGTAGTCTGTCATGGCCAGTCGGCGAGCTTTCAGGCGGGCGATGTCAGACTGACTGTTTTCCGAAGGGGTGAAGCGGTCATCGCCAGAGATCGTTTCGGTCTCTACCGTTTTCGTCTGGGTTTTACCGGGCGCGCCGTCCGGCGCTGCAGGCGGTGTCTGGCGCTTTTCCATGGCCTGCTGGAACTGGGTGCTCGCCCGGATCAGAGAGGTCAGTAGGGACATGGATGGTTTTCCTCCTTCGGCCAACCGGTGTGCGGTTTCCGAACAATCTGCGATTGGAATAGCGGATACTTACCATCTTGCTCTGCAGCTTTCAGGCCAACTTCAATGAGGCTTTATCATGCCGCTCTGTTTCCTCTCTTTGGCCGCGAGAGACCTTTCCCGGATCTGATCTAAGTCAGGAAATAATTGACGCAAATCTATAAAGTTTGGCGACACTTAGCCGTCATTATGAATCATCAAAATAATCTTCAAGCCGCCAGAAGAGCGGCCTCTGCGTCGGGTTACCATGAAAAAACACTACTCCATCCGCTTCCTGTTGCTTGCTGCCCTGGCGGCAGCCTTCTCCCTGGTTCTCGTGTTTACTGTGCTCTATAGCGCAGACTCGCAGCGTGATCATCTTGAAGAGTTCAGCCACAAATACGTGGACGGGCTGGCAAAGTCCTATTTCGATGGGCTGAACACCATGATGGTTACCGGCACCATCGGCAACCGGGATGTGCTCCGGGAAAAGGTGATGGCATCTGACGATGTGCTGGATGTTCGGGTGATTCGCAGTGACCATCTGAACCGCACCTTCGGGGCCGGCAATGCATCGGAGCAGAAAAGGGAGCCCCTGGATAAGAAAGCACTGGACGGCGAGCGGGTGGAATCATACTCCAGCAATGAGGACGGTCGAGTCTACACCCTGATTGAACCGGTGATCGCGATGGAAAACTACCAGGGCGTGAACTGTCTCGGCTGTCACCAGGCCAGTGAGGGGGATGTTCTCGGGGCTATCCGGGTGGACTATTCCCTGGCGGAGAGCGATGCCCGTTTGCAGCAACAGCTGCTGACCAGTGGTGGTATTCAGGTGGCTATCTTTGCTGCGGTGTTTTTCCTGACCGCCGCCGCTTTGAGCCGACTGGTGTTTGCTCGCCTGCGACGACTCCACGACCGTATGGACGAGATTTCCAGAAATTCTGATCTGACCATGCAGCTGGAGGTTAGCCGCAACGATGAGATCGGATCCGTCTCCCGAGCCTTCAACCGGATGATGGCGAAAATCCGTGAGAGCATGAATACGGTAATGGACAACGCCGAACAGGTTGAGCAGGCAGCTCGAAGCATTGCAGGCAAAGCTGACACGACAGAGCGGGAAGTGCTTGCCCAGCGTGACAATACCGACCAGGTGGCCAGCGCCACCACCGAGATGGCCGCCTCAGCGGTTCAGGTCCGGGAAAACGCCATTCACACCACCCGTAAATCGGCAGATACCGCGGAATCTGCCAGCAAAGGGGAGAGCCTTGCCCGCAATGCGGTTGAAGGCATCGAAGCATTGAACAGTGAAGTTCAGAGTGGCGCACAGCGCATTGAGCAACTGGATCAACGCACGGGCCAGATGTCCGACATGCTGGAGGTGATCTCCAATATTGCCGATCAGACCAACCTGCTGGCGCTCAATGCCGCCATTGAGGCGGCCCGGGCCGGTGAGCAGGGGCGTGGTTTTTCGGTGGTAGCCGATGAGGTACGGGCACTTGCCTCGCGAACCCAGGATTCCACCGAGGAAATCCGTAAAACCATCAATGGATTGAAAGGCGAGGTTGTCGATTGTGTGGCCACCATGCGCCACGCCTCTGAGATGGCAGAGCAGCAGGTTTCAGCGATTCTGACCGTGGAGTCGGAATTACAGACCATCGCCGCTGCGGTGCGCGAGATTACCGATCTCAATCAGGAAATGGAGAGTGCCGCCAACGAGCAGAGCGATGTCTCCGAATCCATCAATCACAATGTGATTGAAATCAGTCGCTCAGCGGAGCAGACCTCCGGGGATGCCAAGGAAACAGCAAGAATCGCCGGAGACCTGCTGGCCATGGCGGAAAATCTGAGGAAAACCATCGAGCAGTTCCGGCTGAATCGGGAAAGCCGCCTTTAAAAGGCTGCCGCCGGGCTGGCGATAGGCCCAACCCCGGTGTTTGGCGAGGGCAGTGAAGCCCCATGGGTCTGATCGCCTACGGTGAAGTGCTGCTGAGGTCAGTCTACTGGAACTTGCCGTGTAACAACGAACGCGCCCCGCAAATCGCCCTCGGAGAAGCCAGTCGCCTTGTCTTCAGGATAGAGTTCAGCCAGTTTTGCCTTCACCTCCGGGGCAATGGACTTACCGTGACAGCCGAGGCAAAGCTTCTGTGTCGGGATGGCGTTCATATACTGGAATACCGGCTGTCCGGACGCTTCGGAGACCTGCCAGAGCTCTACTGGTTTTCCGTTCTTGATCGGCTGTTTGTCCATGGCCAGCAGTTGGATCTCCTGCCAGTCGGTGGGGGTGTTTTCCGGGTTTCGGACTTTCAGACTGGTCCGACTGATGGCCCAGCCGCCGCTACTGTTGTTCCTGGCGATTTCCGGTGCCACAGTCTTGCAGACACCAATACCGTTTGTGAGACCACCTTCTTTGATGGCCGCCTGGAGCGCCTGCTTCAGGGAGCCGCCGAAACTTTTTACCAGGGAACGCGCTTCGGCAACCAGTGCTTCCGGGTTATCTGTCTGTGGTTGGGCTAGCAGTGGCGTGGAAAGCAAGGAGCATAGCAAGGCTGTTGCGACGATCGGTTTGGTCATGGAATCTCTCCCGGACTTCTTGACGTTGGAATAAGTATATAACAAAAGAATAATCCGAAATTGAGCCAGGACAGATTCCGGTAGGGCCGATTAATGATTACCACGCCAGCCAGATAACGTGGCGGGCACCCTTGCCGGGTCGCAGGGCTCTCACGGTGACGGGTTCAACCGAAAAACCCTCGCGCCGCAGGCGTTCGGTGAAGACGTGCTCCGGGCCGGCAGACCAATAGGCGAGAATGCCGTCAGGTCGCAGAGCTTTCTGGGCGGCCGCAATGCCATCCGGTGAGTAGATCCAGTTGTTTTCTTTGCGAGTTAGTCCTTCCGGACCGTTGTCGACATCGAGAAGAATGGCATCCCATTCGCCGTCGCCGTTTCTGAGTAATTCTGCCACATCACCAATGTGAACCCGGGCTCTCGGGTCGTTCAGCGGGTTGCCCGCCGCAGAGCCCAGAGGCCCGCGATTCCAGGCTTCGACTTCGGGAACCAGCTCGGCTACCGTCACCTGCGCATCGTCGCCCAGAGCGGCCAGCGCTGCTGCCAGAGTGAACCCCATGCCCAGGCCGCCGATAAGAACTCGGGGAGCAGACTGATCGGCAATTCGTTCGCATGCGAGGGTTGCAAGAGCATCCTCCGAGCCGTGGATCCGGCTGTTCATCAATTCTCCGGTGGTGCCGGCGATCTTGATGGAAAATTCATCATTGCGTTGTAATAGGCGTAACTGGGTTCCCTTGCCAGGGATCGTTGCGGTGCCGATTTCAGTGAAGCGTGCCATTCAGGAGTCCAGATCTCAGGAGGGAGTGTAGTTTAGCGTGCTTTAATCTGGGTGAACATGAGAGGCGGGGGGTAGTTGAAGCTGGGGATGGTACCCCCGGCAGGACTCGAACCTGCTACCTTCCCCTTAGGAGGGGGACGCTCTATCCAGATGAGCTACGGGGGCATTATCGCGAGAAGGGCGGTATGATAGCGGGCTAAGCCCTGAGGCTCAAGGTGCGGCCCGGTTTCGGTGATTGTCACGGAGTTTGTTTTGCCAGACCCTTTCTCGTTAAGCGTGATTGTTCCAGTGTGGATGGAAGCGGCGGGCGTTACCGACACCCTGCGCGCCCTGCAACCGATTCGCGCCAGGGGACATGAGGTGGTTGTGGTCGATGCGGGCAGCACCGATCGAACCGTTGAGCTGGCCCGACCGCTTTGCGACAGGGTTATCGTGTCAGAGAAGGGGCGGGCGCTTCAGATGAACGCCGGTGCAGCGGCAGCAAAAGGCGATCTTCTTCTGTTCCTTCATGCAGATACGCGCCTGCCGGCAAATACCCTCGAGCAGCTCGCAAGTTTCGTCCATTCGAACCGCCCCTGGGGGCGGTTCGATGTTCGGCTGAGCGGTGAGCGGCCGCTGTTCCGGGTCATTGCCTGGTTTATGAATCAGCGCTCCCGCCTGACCGGTATCTGTACCGGTGACCAGACCATGTTCGTACGGCGGGACGCCTTCGAGGCCCTGGGCGGATTTAAGCCCATACCGCTGATGGAAGATGTGGAATTTTCACGGAGGCTTTGCCTGGTGTCCCGTCCCTTCTGTATAAAAGAGCCTGTTGTTACCGATAGCCGCCGCTGGCAGACCCACGGTGCCTGGCGAACGATTTTTCTGATGTGGCAGCTGCGCTGGCGGTACTGGCGTGGTGAATCGCCGGAGTCTCTGGCCCAAATCTACCGATCGGATGTGCGCAATGCCTCAAAGTAATTCTCCCTCGGCGGTTTTCCTGCAGTTTGCTAAATGGCCGGAGGCCGGTCGGGTCAAAACCCGTTTGATGCCCGAGCTGGGTGCGGTGGGGGCTCTTGAAGCCCATATTCGACTTACTCTGGCGGTGCTGGATAACCTTTGTGCCACCGGCTATCCGGTGGAATTCTGGTGGGATCGACCGGTGGATGACCGACCCGGGGAGGCCGAATCCATCGTTGAAGAACTTGAAGGTGCAGGTCTGCATCAGGGAGTCCAGCAGGGCGGGACGCTCGGGGAACGGATGCACCGCGCTCTCAGTCAGTCTCTTCGCGATTACGACCGGGCGCTCATTGTTGGCAGTGACTGCCCGTCGGTGGACCCGGATTATGCCCGTAAGGCGGTCGCCTGTTTGGCGGACCATGACGTCGTGCTTGGCCCCTCTGACGATGGCGGCTATGTTCTGATCGGCGCCTCTAAAGTGGCTGAAGGGATGCTGGATGACATTGCCTGGGGCACGCCGGAGGTTCTTACCCAGACCTGTGATCGCCTGAAAGAATCGGGGCTCAGCTATTGTTTACTTGAGCCCCGCTGGGATGTTGACGAGCCCGCAGACTGGGCTCGCTTTCTGGGGACCTGCTAACGCTTTCAGCTGGCGGGCACCGGCGGCAGCTCGGTGAGCCTGCCGAGGGCCCGGCTTGCTTCCAGACCATCACCACCGTTAACAACCTGAAGGCTCTGGGCCCGCTCAAGAACCGCCTTCCGGAACGTCTCAAGCAGTGCCTGTTGGCTGACCTGTTTTACTGCGTTGGCCAGTTGTTCCCGCGAATCGAAGCTGTCCATCTCGCGATCAATCTCGCGCCAGTAGCGGCTGGAAATCTCGCCCAGCTGCCGGTCCCTCTCAAGCAGCTTGCTGATCACAGCCTGCTTTTCGCGCTCCAGGCGCTCCGGTGTCAACGCTGTCAGGGTCTTCTCAAAGCTGTTGGAGAACTCCTGAACCGCCTGATCAATTTCCACTCGGTTGGCAGACGGTGACTGCACAACAAAGCCGAGGGCTGGCGTTTCCAGCATTTCGAAAGCCGTCGCGTACACGATGTAACCCAGTTGGCGGTTGGTGCGGATCTCTTCATAGAAAGGGCTGCTTATGATCTGGGCTAGCAGACGGAATCGGGCCCGTTCTTCAAAGCTGGTGTTGTCGCCCTGCATGTAGAGTGTATAGCCGGTGTCCGGGTGGTCTACTTCAATGGAAACCTTCGTTTCATTGTCTGGCAACTGACGTACCTGACTGCGCTCTACCTCGGTCAATTCACTGTTGCCCAGTACAATAGCGTCGATCTGCCGCGCCAGGTTGAGGGCCGAGGCTTCGGTGAGATTTCCATGGGCCAGCATAACCGGGTCAACTTGTGAGAGCAGGGCTTCAGAGAAGGATTGCAGTTCATCGAAGGTCACTTCCCGGGCGGCCTTCAGCTTGTTGTCGGTAGGCCAGGCGCCTTCGATCAGGGACGTCTGTACGAACTCCGAGGTCTGTTCCACCGGGCGATCCTTGGCCTTGTTCTGCAGGCCATCTATCATTTGTTGCCGGGCAATCTCGAAACGTTGCTCGGTCAGCGCCGGTGAGGCCACCTGAAGCAGTATCCGGTTCATCAGGGTATGCAGCTTGTCGTTATAGCCGCCGACGCGAACCGTGATACCTCTGAGGTGCGGGTAAACGCTGTAATCCAGACCCGCCAGGCTGGCGGAGTAAGCCCAGGCATTCAAATTGGCATTGATGGTGTCCACCAATAGCTGGGTGAGCACATAGCTTCGTGCCGAAGCGCGGGCAGCCGGTGTCCGGAGACCCACAAACACGTTGGCTTTCGGAGTATCGAACCGGGTATCCCGGGCGAACCAGACATCCAGGCCTTCAAGAGCCCCAAGCCTGGTCGGCTGATCCATGGTTTTGCCCGGCACCATCGACAGATCCTCCGGCACAAAAGGATTTTCTGGCGGCAAGCGCAACTGGGCAGCGAGCTCTGGCAGGCTCTGAGTCCTGAGTGCTTCTGGATTGAGAGGTTCCCGGGTCCATGCGGCGTCGTACCAGTCGGTGCGATTCGGATTCTCCAGTTCTGGTTCTGGTGCCAGAACAAAGGCAAGCAGGTTGTCCGGCGTTAGCCTGTCCAGGATGTCGCGGTATTGCTCCGGCGCAAAGCGCTCAACCAGCCAGGGCGCTCTCAGAACGTCCTCCGGGGGATAGTCCTGCAGGTAGCGAGAAAGGCGCATGGCTTCGTGCAGGGGGTTGCCCTGCTCGCGGAATCGGAAATCAATGCGTGCCAGGTTCTGCATTTCGAGGAAACGCTGCTCGCTGATCCCTTTCTGGCGAATCTTTTCAATGTAATCAAACACCAACGGCAGAATGTCCTCGTGTCGCGACAGTCCCTCAGGTGTCAGGGAAATGCTGATTTCCAGGGTGGCGTTTTCGCCGGTGTCCATGCCCAGGCCCGCGGACAGGCTCTCCGCCAGGCCGGCCCGCTTCAGTACATCGAACAGGCTGCCGGGGCCTTCATGGCCCAGCAGGTTGGCCACGTAGCTGGCGGGTTTGGTGCGGTAGTTGTCCTCTTGGGACGCAATGGGAAAGGTAAGCGACAGGCTTCGAACATCCTTGAGTGCTTCTGCCGTCACCTTGGCTGGAAGATCCTCGGCCCGGTAGAGGCTGGCCACATGGCGTTTGGTTTCAAGGTTGCGGTTTTCTATTGCCTCGAAGCGGCCCCGCACCATGAATTCCAGCTCGTCCAGGGTTTGCGGCCCGTAAACCGCCAGGCTCATGATGTTTGAGGAGTAGTGCTGCTTCCAGAACTCGATCAGATCTGGCCTGAGCGGGTTCTCTTCCGTGTTCTCCAGAGTGCTGAGGTTGCCCACCGCAAACTGGCTGAAGGCGTGGTCTGGATTACTGACCGCCTTCTTTACGGAAAAGAATCGGCGCCCGTCCTCTTTCTGTTTGGCACTGAATTCCGAGTGCACGGCGTTGCGCTCACGGTCCACCAGTTCGGCGGTAAACAGGGGCGCTGAGAATTGTTGTGCGAACCGGTCAAGCGCCGGTTCCAGGAACTCAGCCTGAACATCGAAGAAATAATTCGTGTCCTGGAACGCGGTGAAAGCATTGTGCTGGCCGCCGTGGCTCTTGATGAACTGTTGGTATTCGCCCGGATCGGGGTATTTCTCGGTCCCCAGGAACAGCATGTGCTCCAGGAAGTGCGAGAGGCCCTCGCGATCTGCAGGATCGTCCCCGCTACCGACCGCAACGTTCATCGAAGCAGCTGCCTTGTCGGCATCCTGATCAGACACCAGAATGACCTTGAGGCTGTTGTCCAGTTCGATGAACCGGTACTGGTTGTCGTCATTGGGGCTCTTCTCCGGAATCTGGGCTGCAAGAGCGAGGGTGCTGAACAGCACAAGTGTCAGCAGGGAAAACAGGCGTGAGATCGGGTTCTGCATTGAGTTCTTCCTGACGGTACGTGTGTTCATAGGCTTTCTGTGATTCGGAGAAGAGTTGCGCGCATCAGTGCATCATTGCGTTACGCGTGCTCTCTGGTTGCTGGTCGAGTGTTTTACGAGCCAGATCGGCGGCTTTCTCACTATCCAGCTGGCCAGTGGCGATACGCTCAAGAACCGTAGCCATGATGGCAACGGACTGGCGATAATCCGCGAACTCGGCCTGGAAGGCCTGGTCGATGGCCTCGTAGACTGCCTGAATCTTCTGTTCCCTTGAACCGGCATTATCAGCTGTGTCGTTGATTGCCTTCAGACAGGCTCGGGCGATGGAGATATAGCGTTCCGCGTTGGGATTGTCTTTCTGCATAGTGGGGATTCCGAAGTTCGGTTTTCCAGTGAAAAGAAGAGATGCCAAAAGGCGCGATAAGTTCCCGATTATGTCATTGCTGGCAGGCGCTTTCATTGCTTTGTGGTAATCCGGAAATTGGGCATGCATGGGGCAATTCCTGTGCTAGTCTCAAAAACATTGTGTCGGCGAACCGGACAGGCCCGTTCAGCGTGCGGGAGCGGAATTTTAGAGTAATAGCTCTATACAAAACAAAGGCTTACAGAGTAAAAGCTCTAAAAAAGTTCGATACATGAAGGTTGCAATTAAGTACAATGCCGGCGTTTCCGGAAAACTCTAAGACTTTAGTCGTATGGGTGCCGGCATGGATAGACAACAACAGAGCAACAGGCAGGGTGGAAGATTGATGAATTATTTCCTGACGGGTGGCACCGGATTTATTGGCCGTTTCCTCGTGGAGAAGCTTCTGGCACGTGGTGGTACTGTCCACGTACTGGTGCGTGAGCAGTCCCAGGACAAGCTGGACAAATTACGGGAGCGCTGGGGCGCGGATGAAACCCAGGTGAAAGCCGTAATAGGTGACCTCACCAGCAAGAATCTGGGTATCGACGCCAAGACGATGAAGGCTCTTAAGGGGAAAATCGACCACTTCTTCCACCTTGCCGCCGTATATGACATGGGGGCAGATGAAGAAGCCCAGCAGGCTACCAACATTGAAGGTACGCGGGCCGCGGTGAATGCCGCAGAGGCCATGAACGCCAAGCACTTCCATCACGTGTCTTCCATTGCGGCTGCCGGTCTGTTCAAGGGCATTTTCCGTGAGGACATGTTTGAGGAGGCGGAGAAGCTGGACCATCCGTACCTGCGCACGAAGCATGAATCCGAAAAGGTGGTGCGCGAGGAATGCAAGGTTCCGTTCCGGATTTACCGCCCGGGCATGGTGATTGGCCATACCTCTACCGGTGAAATGGACAAGGTGGATGGCCCTTACTACTTCTTCAAGATGATTCAGAAGATACGCCATGCGTTGCCCCAGTGGGTACCGACCATTGGTGTCGAGGGCGGTCGCCTGAACATTGTGCCGGTGGATTTCGTGGTCAACGCTATGGATCACATTGCCCACCTGGACGGTGAAGACGGCAAGTGCTTCCACCTGGTGGATACCGACCCGTACAAGGTTGGCGAAATCCTCAACATCTTCAGTGAGGCAGGGCATGCTCCAAGGATGGGGATGCGGATCGATTCCCGTATGTTCGGCTTTATTCCGCCATTCATTCGCCAGAGCCTGAAGAATCTGCCGCCGGTGAAGCGCCTGACTTCGGCAATTCTCGACGACATGGGCATTCCGCCCTCCGTGATGTCATTCATCAATTACCCCACCCGGTTCGATGCCCGTGAAACCGAGCGCGTTCTGAAAGGCACCGGCATTGAAGTGCCTCGTTTGCCGGACTACGCCCCGGTGATCTGGGATTACTGGGAGCGTAACCTGGACCCGGACCTGTTCAAGGACCGCACGCTCAAGGGCACGGTTGAAGGTCGGGTGTGTGTTGTTACCGGTGCTACCTCTGGCATCGGCCTGGCCACGGCACAGAAACTGGCAGACGCCGGCGCCATCCTGGTGATCGGTGCCCGTAAACTCGAGCGCCTGAAAGAAGTGGCCGCAGAGCTGGAGTCCCGGGGCGCAAGCGTGCATGCCTATCCCTGCGATTTTTCGGATATGGATGCCTGCGACGAGTTCGTGAAGACCGTGTTGGATAACCATGGCCAGGTCGACGTGCTAGTCAACAACGCCGGGCGCTCGATTCGCCGCTCCCTGGATCTGTCGTTCGACCGCTTCCACGATTTCGAGCGCACCATGCACCTGAACTACTTTGGTTCCGTTCGTCTGATCATGGGCTTTGCGCCCAAGATGCTGGAGAATCGCCGCGGTCACGTGGTCAACATCTCGTCCATCGGTGTGCTGACCAACGCTCCCAGGTTCTCGGCTTACGTGGCCTCCAAGTCCGCGCTGGATGCCTTCAGCCGCTGCGCCGCTTCGGAATGGTCGGACCGCAATGTCACGTTCACCACCATTAACATGCCGCTGGTGAAAACGCCGATGATTGCGCCAACCAAGATCTACGATTCTGTCCCCACGCTAACGCCGGACGAGGCTGCAACCATGGTTGCCGATGCCATTGTCTATCGGCCGAAGCGAATCGCTACCCGCCTGGGTATCTTTGCCCAGGTGCTTCACGCCCTGGCGCCCAAGATGGCCGAGATCGTTATGAATACCGGCTACCGGATGTTCCCGGATTCACCGGCCGCCGCCGGTAGCCGTTCCGGGGAGAAGCCGAAGGTGTCCAGCGAGCAGGTGGCTTTCGCCGCCATCATGCGGGGCATCTACTGGTAACGCAGTTGCCCCCGAATCGAGTGGGAGGGGGAGTTACTTCCCCTCCCATATTAATGGGTTAAACGAGATTCGCCTCTTTTATGAATTGTTCTGGGCTAAAGAAAACGTGCCGATAGCCGATGGTTAACATAAGAACAATATAAAAGAAGGGCTATTGATGACTCTCAAGAAACGTCTTTTGCTGACTTTGCTGCTGGTTGGCCTGCTTCCCGTCATTGCCATCTCGTTTTTTAACGCCGAAATTGCCCGACAGAGCCTGACGGAACAGGCGTTGCAACAACTCTCTATTGCGGCGACCAATAAGCAGCATAGTGTTGAAGATTATCTCAGCACTATTGCCCGGCAGCTGAAAGCCATGGCCAATAATCGCGGGACCCGAACTGCGGCCCAGGGGTTTGGTTTGGCATTTCAAAATTATGAAAAACTGGTAAAGGCGGAGCAATCGACCTTACGAGACAACGTCGAGGCTTATTATCAGCAGAATTTTTTGCCACCCTTGCAGCAAAATGGTGGTGCTAACGGACGTTCAGCCTCGGACTTCGTTGCATCCCTCAGCAAAAACAGCCTGGCTCTGCAGATGGGTTACATCGTGGACAACCCAAATCCTGTGGGGCAGAAAGACGAATTGGTATCGGCTGACGTCCATATCGCGCAGTTTTATAACACGCTTCACAAACAGTGGCACACCTCGTTCAAGGAGTTTCAGGAGGCTTTCGGCTACTACGATATTTATCTCATTGATGCCGATACAGGCCATGTTATCTATTCCGTAGCCAAAGAGGTGGATTTTGCTACCTCCCTGAAAGACGGTCCCTACGCGGATTCTGGCCTGGCGGCGGCTTATCGTCAGGCGATGTCTGACGGACAGGATACTGCTCCGACTTTTGTTGATTTTACTCGGTATGTACCGTCCTACGGTGCGCCCGCCGGATTTGTGGCAACCCCCATATATTCCGAAAAAGATGAGCGGCTGGCCGTGCTGGCCTTCCAGTTCCCCATCGACAGCCTGAACAACATCATGATGGAACGAGATGGCATGGGCGAAACCGGGGATGCCTATCTGGTGGGGCCGGATAACCTGATGCGGTCAGACTCCTACCTGGATCCGGAAAACCGCAGTGTTGTCGCTTCCTTTGCCGACCCGGAGAATGGACGCATTAGTTCGACATCGGTGGATGAAGCTCTGGCTGGGAATTCCGGTGAAGGCGTGGTTACGTCCTACCGTGGCGAGCCAGTGTTTTCCGCCCACAGGCCAGTTACCGTAGGCGGGCTGAACTGGGCGCTGGTGGCGGAGATCAGCGAAGACGAGGCCCTGGCGCCGGTGCGTGAAATGTGGACGCTGGCGGCGATAGCCATTGCTATTGTGATCTTGGCTGTTGTGGCCGTGGCAGTCTGGACCGCGGCGCGGGTCATGAAACCCCTCGGCAAAGACCCGGCCGAATTGCAGGCACTGGCGGAACAGGTGGCTGCGGGTAACTTGGTCATTGATTCGTCCGACAGTGACAGGGCCACGGGCGTATATGGCTCCATGCTCAAGATGGTGTCGGACCTGAAAGAAGTGATCTTCAAGGTTGAAGAAGCGTCCCAGCGCCAGGCCAGTGCATCTGAAAAGTTGTCCGGCACTATCTCGCAGACTCTGGACAATGTGAACCAGCAGGCAGAGCAGACTGAGCAGGTGGCGTCGGCCATTGAAGAAATGTCCTCCGCCATCAGCGAGGTGTCCCAGAATACCTCGGAATCGGCAGCCGGTGCCCGGCGCACGGATGAGGCGGTCAGCCGCAGCGCCACGGAGGTGGAATCCTCCGCTGCTGACACCAGTGCTATGGCGAGGGAACTGGAGGAAGCAGAGGCCGGCATAGAGGACTTGCGAAAGAATATGGAATCCATCACCAGGGTTCTCGATTCGATAAAGTCCATCGCCGACCAGACTAACTTGCTGGCTCTGAATGCCGCCATTGAAGCTGCCCGGGCCGGTGAACAGGGCCGGGGCTTCGCGGTGGTTGCGGATGAGGTGCGCAGCCTGGCCCAGAATAGCCAGAAGGCGACCGAGGAGATAAGTAGTTCCATTGAAACTCTGGTCAATTCGTCGGAGCGCGCTTCAAAGGTGGTTACCCGCTGCAGCACCCAGGCAAGAGGTATTTCCGAGCGGGCAGGCGCCGTTGTATTGCAGCTTCGCGAGGCAGTGGGCGAGGTCACCCGGATGTCCGGTATGGCAGAGCAGATTGCTACGGCATCCGAAGAGCAATCAGCCACGGCCGAAGAAGTAACGCGCAACGTATCTACAATTTCTGAAAAGTCCTTTGAGACCAAACAGGCCATGGCCCAGATATCCCAAGCCAGTGGTGACTTGGCGGAGTTGTCTCATCAGCTCAAAGATTCGCTGTCCCGGTTTAAAGTCAGCTGAGTACGAAGCGTGACTTTCACACTTATGGCTGGCGCACAATAAAAAAACCCGCTTCGGCAGGTTTTTTTGTGGGGGATTATTCGTTGTCTTCCGGAATCACCGGTGGCGGATATCCGCCCAGTTCCTTCCAGCGATTCACAATACCGCAGAACAGGTCCGCGGTTTTTTCCGCATCATAGGCTGCCGAGTGTGCTTCCTTGTTGCTGAACGGAATGCCCGCGAGCTTGCAGGCCTGGGCCAGAACGGTATGGCCGTAGGCCAGGCCAGCCAGAGTGGCGGTATCGAAGGTTGAAAACGGGTGAAACGGATTGCGTCGGATATCCGCCCGCAGCGCCGCTGCAAAGATGAAATTGTGGTCGAAGGTAGCGTTGTGGCCTACCAGGACGGCCCGCTTGCAATCGTGGTTTTTCACCGCCTTGCGGATCGGGCTGAAAATTTCGCTGAGGCCTTCCCGCTCCGGTACCGCCTCCCGTTCCGGATTCCATGGATCGATGCCGGTGAAATCCAGGGCGGATTGCTCCAGATTGGCGCCTTCAAAGGGATCAATCTGCTGTACGTGGGTTTCCGATCGCCGCACCCAGCCATCATCGTCCATGGTGAGTATGACCGCTGCCACTTCCAGCAGGGCATCCCGCTCGGGGTTGAATCCAGCAGTTTCCACGTCGACTACAACAGGCAGAAACCCGCGGAAGCGGCGGGACATGGGATGCGGTGGTTTGTTTTCGTCAGTCACTCAAGCTCCGGTCTTGGCCGTGTGTGAGAAGGAATCAGTCAGGTTTACGCCAGCTGCCAGTGAACGGTTTCACCGGCCTTGAGCGGCACGATGGTTCCGTCAGCCAGAGGCAGCTGTGTCGGCATGGTCCAGGGTTCCCGAATCAGGGTGATGGTATCGGTATTACGCGGCAGGCCATAGAAATCAGCACCGTTGAAACTGGCGAAGGCTTCGAGTTTGTCCAGAATGCCAAGCTCTTCAAAAATGTCCGCATACAGGCCGATGGCGCCATAGGCTGAGTAACACCCGGCACACCCACAGGCCGCTTCTTTGCGATCCCTGGCATGGGGGGCGGAATCCGTGCCCAGGAAAAAGCGATTGTCGCCGCTGGCTACCGCGTCCCTCAGCGCCTGTTGATGGCGATTGCGCTTTAGGATAGGCAGGCAGTAAAGGTGCGGGCGAATGCCGCCGACCAACATATGGTTCCGGT
The DNA here is from genome assembly GCF_002933275.1 of Marinobacter maroccanus. Lineage (GTDB taxonomy): Bacteria > Pseudomonadota > Gammaproteobacteria > Pseudomonadales > Oleiphilaceae > Marinobacter > Marinobacter maroccanus. The sequence continues at coordinate 32,676 of NZ_PSSX01000021.1, read as the reverse complement.
TATACATCAAGTGCTGGGGCGTTAGAGTCGCGCCCAGATTGTCGCCCTTGTGCTGCTGGACAAACTCTGCAGAATCGGCGGTGGTGATATGTTCCAGCACAACCTTGAGATTCGGAAAGGCCTCCAGGGTGGGGGCCAGTACCCGCTCGAGAAAGACCTTTTCGCGATCAAAGATATCGATGTCGGCATCGGTAACCTCCCCGTGAACCAGCAGAAGCATGCCGCAGTCAGCCATGGCCTCCAGAACCGGGTAGATGTTCCGGATATCCTTAACCCCTGAGTCTGAATTAGTGGTGGCGCCGGCCGGATAGAGCTTGGCGGCCACAACACCGGCAGCTTTGGCCTCCCGGATGGTTTCCGGTGTCATGCTTTCGGTCAGGTACAGGGTCATTAACGGCTCGAACGCGCTGCCGCCGGCAGCCGCGAGAATCCGCTCCCGATAGGCTGTGGCATCAGCGGCGGTTGTCACCGGTGGAACCAGGTTGGGCATGATGATGGCGCGACCGAAGCAGGCTGCCGTAGCCGGTACTACGTCCGTAAGAATGTCTCCGTCCCGAACGTGAAGGTGCCAGTCGTCGGGGCGGGTAAGAGTCAGCTTTTCTGTCATGGCAGTTGTCCGCAATACCTTTGGCGAGGCTAGCTTTGGGGGCTTCGTGGGTGGTGCCCTGAAAATTTGGCGAATTATACCAGAAGGCGCCAGCGATTGTTTTCCGTCTGGACGCTAAAGAAACACGGATGCAGGCCGTTAAGCAGTCAGAATCTGCTAATTCCCGGACACTGATGGCAAGCACTATGAGATTCCGCCCCGGAAAACGTCTGAAAACAGTACTGGTTGCCAGTCTTACTGTCGTGCTTTTGCCGGCTGCCGGACAGGCTGCCAGCTATGGCGCCGGCATTGAAAACAGCCAGTGGTATCTCGCCGAGTCGGTATTCGAGTGTCGCCTGGTGCACGAGGTTCCCGGCTACGGTCGGGCGGTGTTCAATCACCGTGCGGGTGAAAGTCTCAGCTTTTTCCTGGAGTCTGATTCCGCACTGATGCGCCCAGGGCGGGGCAGGCTCGTGGTGGAAGCACCGGCCTGGCGTCCGGGTGTGGCGCCGAAGCCGCTGGGTACGGTCAATGTGTCGGATGATCGCCGACAGGTCTCTCTGGATACCCGCCAGGCATTTGTTGTTGCCCACGGCCTGCTGGATGGTATGCGCCCGACAGTTACCAGGGAATCCTGGTTTGATGGCAGCCCGGTGCGGGTACAGGTGTCCAATATCAATTTTGCCGGCGAATACCAGCGTTACCAGCGCTGCACATCGAATCTCTTGCCAGTGAATTTTGACCAGATTCAACGCTCAAGGGTGCCGTTCGCCAGCGGTAGCACTCAACTGTCTGACGCCGACAGACAATTGCTGGATAATATTGTGACCTACGTGAACGCCGACTCCACGGTTGAGAGGATTTTCGTCGATGGCCACAGTGACAGCATTGGCAGCCGCATCGACAACCGCGCACTTTCCGAAGACCGGGCCAATGTGGTGGCCGACTACCTCAAGGCGCGCGGTATTGATGAGAACATGATTACTGTTCGGGCCCATGGTGACCAGTTCCCGGCATCCAACCGGCCGGCAGATAACCGCCGTACCAATATCCGCTTGCAACGGGCCGGTGACCGCCCGGAATTGCAGCAGGCTAACGGCTATGGCGGCGAACCCCGGGGATAATCGGATTCAGTAAACCGAGTCAAGCACTTCCAGGTGGGCATTGACGCTTTCCGCCAGGGCCCTCAGGTGGTATCCGCCTTCCAGCGTCGAAATGATGCGATCGTTGCTGTGCTCGTGGGCGACGCCCACAATCATTTCCGTCAGCCAGCGGTAGTCTTCGGTATCCAGGTTCAGTTCTGCCATCGGGTCCAGCCTGTGGGCATCAAAACCCGCGGAAATCAGGATCAGTTGGGGTTTGAAGTCGTTCAGCCGCTTCAGCCAGCCTGCCTCTACCCGCTTTCGATACTCTTCAGAAGAACAGTTGGCCTCGATCGGAATGTTCACGATGTTGTCAGCCTGACGGTGCACGTGGGAATGTGGGTAGAACGGGTGCTGGAAGCTGGAGCACATCAGGATGCGCTCGTCACCACCAACAATATCCACCGTGCCGTTACCCTGGTGTACGTCGAAATCGATGATCGCGACCCGCTCAAGGTGGTGGAAGGTGAGGGCACGCATGGCGGCCAGGGCGACGTTGTTGTAGAAACAGAATCCCATGGACTTCGCTCGCTCGGCATGGTGCCCGGGCGGCCGTGCGCAAACAAACGCGTTGGTTACCTGGCTGCTCATGACCATATCCACGGCCTGGACATTGGCACCAGCCGCCAGGCGGGCTGCCCGCAGGGTGTCTGGCATCATGGCAGTATCCGGATCGGTAAACACGCGGCCCCTTGTTGGTTGCATCAGGTCGAGTTGATGCAGGTACTTTTCAGGGTGCACCGTCAGTAGCTGGTCGCGGGTGATCTCTTCCGGCCGGACCCAGTCGAGCTTCTGATCGAGGCCGGTATCGGCCAGGTAGCTGATAATAGCTGCCAGCCGTTCAGGGCTTTCCGGATGCTCTGGCCCCATGTTGTGTTTCATGAAGTCATCGTGGGAAAAGAATGCCGTGGTCATACGTCTCGGACTGCCTTCGATATGCTTGTATTTTCTTCAAGCTTATCAGGGAAAACTGCACGATGCCGTGTTTCTTTGGTCTTATAGGGGCGATAGTCATTTCACATCGGGGGATCAGGGCCTAAGATAGGGTTACACTCATAAGTAACCTGTTTTATTACATTTATTTCCCAACGGCCTGCCGGCCACCCATAAAGGAGAGTCAGCTTGAGCACCCGGTATCTGGAGAGCCTGTTCAATCCCGCATCCATTGCGGTGATCGGTGCGTCGGAGCGGGCAGACAACCTTGGCGGTATGGTATTGCGGAACCTGATGGGGGGCGGGTATCCGGGGCGTCTGCTGGTCGTTAACCAGAACGATTACGACAACGTGCACGGTGTGCCTTGCGTCAAAAAAGTCTCGAAAATGGATTTTTCTCCGGATCTGGCAATCATCTGTACGCCGCCGGATACCGTGGCCAAGACCATCAAGCGGTTGGGGGAAGCCGGGGTGCGCACCGCCATCGTTATGACCGGCGGTATGTCCCGAACTCACAGTAAAACCGGTCAGCCTCTGATGTACTCTGTACGCGAGGCTGCCAGGGAGACCGGTATTCGGGTGCTTGGCCCCAACACAATCGGCCTGATGGTTCCGGCCCGCAGCCTGAACGCTACCTACGCCCACATGGGCGCGATCCCGGGCCGGGTTGCCTTCGTTGGCCAGTCCGGCACCATTGCCAGTTCGGTCATAGACTGGGCGTTCGCCCGGGGCGTGGGGTTTTCCTACTTCCTGACCCTGGGCGATGGCATGGATATCGATCACGACGACCTGATCGACTATCTGGCCCAGGACACCCAGACCCGTGCGATTCTCCTGCACATCGAGAATATCCCCAATGCCCGTCGTTTCATGTCGGCTGTGCGGGTGGCCTCCCGCACAAAACCAGTGATTGCAGTAAAGTCTGGCCGGGTTCCGGAGTCGGAGTGGTTTCCCCATGACCTGCCAGATGGATTGAAACGCAGTGATCCGATCTACGATGCCATGCTCCAGCGGGCCGGTGTGCTTCGGGTGGATGGTCTTGGCCAGATGTTCGATGCGCTCGAGACATTAACTCGAATGCGCCCTTTGCGCCGTGAGACGCTGGCGATCATGGCCAACGGTGTTGGCCCGGGCGTGTTGGCTGTGGACCGGTTGGCGGACCTGGGGGGTGAACTCGCGGAGCTGTCGAATTCCAGTGTCGAGGCCCTGGCCGAGCTGCTGCCACCTTACTGGACCCGCAAGAACCCGATTGACCTCAACTACGATGCCTCGCCGGAGTTGTATGGCAAGGCCATCAAGATCCTGGCCAAGGATCCGGAAGTGGCCAACGTTCTGGTGATGTATGCCCCGAGCCTGACCGAGGACAGCCTACAGATTGCGGATGCGGTGGTACAGGCCTCCAAGGGCACTCGCCTGAACGTGTTTACCTGCTGGCTTGGCCAGAGCACGGTGATGGATGCCCGGGAAGAGTTCTACCGTGCCGGGTTGCCATCGTTCTTCAATCCCGAGAAAGCCGTCATGGCATTCATGCAGCATGTTCGCCACCAGAGGGTTCAGCGGCTGCTCACGGAAACGCCCGAATCCTTTACCGATCACTTTGCTGACCGGACCCACACCCGACATGTGGTCAGCAGGGCACTGCGCGCAGGGCGGTATCACCTGTCAAACCGGGAAGCCCGGGATCTGGTGCGGGATTATGGCATCAGCACCATCGACACCATGTACTGCGACGACATGGAAGAGGTCCTGGAGGTATTCGCGGTGGAGCGGCGTCCCATCGATATTACGATCATTCATGAGCAGGCCTGCCATCCTTTCCTGGATCTGAGTCCAACCCAGCGTCGTTACAAGGGCACGGTACAGAAGCTCAACAGCGAAGCGGCCATCATGGATTCCTGTCGCTACCTGATGGAGGAATACCAGAGCCACTTTCCGGACAGTGGCTTTCTCGGGTTTGCGGTTCAGCGTTCCTATCAGCACGTGGGTGGGATCGAATTCAGCGTCGGCATTACCCGGGACGCCCTGTTCGGCCCACTTGTGGTGTGCGGTGCCGCCGGCGCGCAGATAAACGTGATGACCGATCGGCAGATCGCATTGCCGCCTCTGAATATGGTTCTGGCCCGTGAACTCCTGCGCCGTACCTACATGTACAAGCTGCTGAAAGAGCACAGCCTGAAGCCGGAAGAGGATATCCGGGCGGTGTCCGAGACCCTGGTCACCCTCTCCCAGATCGTCATCGACATTCCGGAGATTCAGGGTCTGGAGATCTCGCCGTTGCTGTTCAACGAGCAGGGGGCCGTGGCCGTGAATATCGCCATCAATCTGGCCGACAAGCCGGGCCGGCCCATCATTCAGCCATACCCGCGGGAACTGGAGGAATGGATTGTGCTGCCTAAATCTGGCCGCCGGGTCATCATCCGTCCCGTGTTGGCTGAGGATGAGCCCGCCCACCGGGCGTTCCACGAATTACAGTCACCGGAGTCCATTCGCTACCGGTTCTTCCAGTACCGGAAGCATTTTTCCCGGGAAGACGTAGCCCAGATGGTGCAGATTGATTACGACCGGGAAATGGTGTTCATAGCCAATGCCCCCAGGGAAGACGGTGAAGGGGAAGAGACCTTGGGAACCGTGCGCACCTGGACCGACGCCGACAACCTGCAGTGCGAGTTCGCGGTGATGGTTCATGACAAAATGAAAGGGGAGGGCCTTGGCGTTGCCCTGATGCAGAAGATGATCGATTACTGTCGTGCCCGGGGCACCATGGAGATGGTTGGCAATGTGCTGCCGGACAACCGTCCCATGCTGCAGCTTGCGGAACACCTGGGTTTTGAGATCAAGTTCAACACCGAAGAGGAAGTCATGGATCTGCGGCTGGTTCTGAATGAACCGGAAAAAGACTGGCAGCGAGAGCGGTTGGGCAAAAGCGCTCACTGAGCGGTTCGGGAAAAGGGGTCAGATGGACAGTTCATCTGACCCCGGGTTCTCGGCTTTATTCTTCGACAATCGCTGAGCGGTCTTCACCACCCAGTGCTTCAAGGAGTCCCGGAATCAATCGAGACAGTTCCAGGGTCATCAGCGTGAATGCTGCGTCAAACTTGGCAGCGGCATCGTCCACGTCGACGTCGTCCAGTTGATCCTGAAGCGTTTCGCCGAATTTCAGGCGACGAATACCCAGTTCTTCATCCAGCACGAAGGACACATTGTCGTCCCAGGTCAGGGACAGTTTGGTCACCTGCATGCCTGCATCGAGATGGTTGCGGATTTCATCCGCTTTCAGATCCAGGCCCTTGCAACGCACCACGCCACCATCTTCCGACGGATCTTTCAGCTCACATTCACTGCCGAGAACCACCTTGCCAGGCAGATCGATGGATTCGTTAAGCCAGCCGGTAAAGGTGAAGGCGGGCGCCTGTTCCACGGCGGGCGGGCGAACCGGTAGCGAGCCCAGGCTTTTGCGCAGGGTGGAGGCCAGATCTTCCGCCTGTTTGGCGGAGCCGGCGTCCACGACCAGAACGCCGTCCTGAGGGGCGAGGTAAGCGAAGCACCGACGGTTCTTGGAGAACGCCTGGGGCAGCATCTCCAGCATCACCTGTTCCTTGATTTCGTCTTTTTCCTTGCGCCGGACCTTGCGGCCCTGCTCGAATTCGATCGCTTCTGCTTTCTCTTCAACGGCTTCCTTCACTACCGGGCCCGGAAGAATCTTCTCTTCCTTGCGTAAAGCAATCAGGTGATAGCCGTTGGCGCTATGAACCAGCTGTTCTCCATGCTTGCCCAGGGGCGGAACCCAGCCCTGACGGCTGGTTTCCTGGGGGCCGCAGGGTTTGAAGGCGTCGGCCTGCAGTTTTTCCTCCAGCTCTTCGGCGGAGATATCAAACGGTTTGGTAAAACGGAATACGCGGGCGTTGCGAAACCACATCAGGGCTGGTCCTTGTCTTTCATATTTGCATGATCTCTACGAGTACGGTTTTGATAATAAAGCCCACAACGCCGGCGCCCAGAACCGTAAACAGGGCGATGGTGCCGAATCTTCCGGCCTGGGATTTCTTGGCCAGATCCCAGACGATGATACCCATCCAGACAATCAGGCCTGTCAGAAACACCAGCATGGCGATCTGGGAAAACACTGCTTCGTTCATTGCTTACTCCGATATCAACGTGGATTACTGTTCATCCCGCAGGAAAACCCAGTTGTTCTTATCGGATTGGTCTTCGCTGAAGTAATAGCCTTCGAGGTTGAACCCCTTGAGGTCGTCGGCCTGGGTAATGCGGTTCTGGATGGCGAATCGACACATCAGGCCGCGGGCTTTCTTGGCGTAGAAGCTGATCATCTTATACTGACCATTCTTCCAGTCCTTGAATTGGGGGGTGACCAGCCGACCTTCAAGGTCTTTCTTCTTTACGCTTTTGAAATATTCATTGGAGGCGAGGTTTACCAGTACGCCGTCGTCGTCTGCCAGCAGCCGGTTGATCTCGTTCGTAATCTTGTTGCCCCAGAACGCATACAGGTCCTTGCCACGGTTGTTCTCGAACCGGGTGCCCATCTCCAGGCGATAGGGCTGCATCAGGTCCAGCGGTTTCAGAACCCCGTAAAGGCCGGAAAGCATTCGCAGGTGTTGCTGAGCAAACTCGAAGTCCTGCTCGCTAAAGCTCTCGGCGTCCAGGCCGGTATAGACATCGCCCTTGAAAGCCATTACAGCCTGGCGGGCATTGTCGTGGGTGAACGGCGTGTGCCAGTTCTGGAAGCGCTCAGCATTCAATTGGCCCAGCTTGTCGCTGATGCTCATCAGATTGCTGATCTGATGCGGCTCGAGTTCCTTTAGCTGGTCGACCAGCTCGCAGGCGTCCTCAAGGAACTCCGGCTGGGTATAAGTGTTGGTCGCCAGGGGACTTTCGTAGTCCAGCGTTTTCGCAGGGGAAATAACCATCAGCATGTCAGGCAATCCTCATTGCAGGAATGTGAGTAATTCATCCCTGGTGAAAGGCCAGTCCAGTTCCGCACCGGTATCGTTGCGCCGCAGCACCGGTATCCGGGTGCCGTAGCGCTCCACCAGCTCTTCGGACTGGGCAATGTCCACTACGTCTACCGGTATTGGTTCCGGCATCGGCGTATTTACAAGCAGGGCTTCGGCCAGTTCGCACAAATGGCACTGGGATGTTGTGTAGAAAAGCAGTTCCATTATTTCGGCTGTGCGTCCAGTTTCTGGCCGTTAACGCCCTGGCTGTCCTTGCCCATGAGGTACAGGTAAATCGGCATCAGGTCTTCCGGTGCCGGATTCTGCTGCGGGTTCTCCGCCGGGTAGGCGTGGGCTCTCATATTGGTACGGGTGGCGCCGGGGTTCAGACTGTTCACCCGGACATTGTGGCGTTCATCATCCAGCTCTTCGGACAGCAACTGGCTGAGGCCTTCAACCGCAAACTTGGAGACCGCGTAGGCGCCCCAGTAGGCTTTGGCTTTCCGGCCGACACCGGAAGAGGTGAAAACCACCGACGCATCGTCGGATTTGCGCAGCAGGGGGATCATGGCCCGGCTGAGCAGAAACGGAGCTGTCGCATTCACGTGCATGACCTTGTTCCAGGTTTCCGGGTCATACAGTTCCACCGGGCTGCGATCGCCCAGGATGGCCGCGTTGTGCAGTAAACCGTCCAGTTGGCCGAAGTTGTCTTCCAGCGTCATGGCCAGTTCTTCGTAATCCTTCACCGCCGCGCCCTCAAAGTTCATGGGCACGATCGCTGGCTTCGGATGGCCAGCGGCCTCGATTTCATCGTAAACCGTTTCCAGCTTACCGACAGTTCGGCCAACCAGTACGACGGTCGCACCGTGGGCGGCATAGGCTTTCGCTGCGGCCCGGCCAATGCCGCTGCCGGCACCCGTCACCATAACGATACGGTCTTTCAGAAGATCGGCGGGTGCTTGGTAATCATGCATAACCTGTCTCCGTGTCAGGCTGTTACCGGCTGAACACCGGATCCTAAATTTGATGCCTTATTGTAACAGCTTTGCCAGGTCCGTGACGGTGTCAGCGATGAGGTCCGCTTGCCACAGGTCAATGGCTTCCGGCTCCTCGATATAACCGTAGCGGACTGCGATAGTTTTCATGCCGGCATTGCGCCCGGCCTCGATGTCCCGTTCGTGGTCGCCAACGTAAATGCCAGCGCCCGGATCGGTGCCCATCTGCTGGCAGGCCAGAAACAGGGCCTCCGGGTGAGGTTTGCGCTGTGCGACGTGATCAGGGCATACCAGAGCTGCGCAGCGGTCCGCCAGATTCAGAGCTTCAATAAGCGGAACCGCGAAACGGGCGGGCTTGTTGGTGACAATGCCCCAAGGGATGCCTTGCTCCTCGAGGGCTTTGAGGAGTTCGTCCATGCCCTCGAAAAGGGTGGTTTCCACCGCTACGCCGGCCTCATAAAGGTCGAGGAACGCGGTGTGCTTTTCCAGATACTCCGGATGTTCCGGCTCCAGGCCGAAACCGACCCGGATCATCGCCCTGGCGCCGTTGGAGACCGAGCGGCGAATGTGCTCCGGGGGCAGGGCAGGCAGTCCGTGCTGTTCCCTCAACTGATTCAGGCAGCGGATAAAGTCCGGTGCCGTGTCGATCAGCGTTCCATCCAGGTCAAACAGGACCGCCGAGGTTTGTTGAGTGTTTTCAGGCTTCACGGATATCCCTGGCGTGCATCAGGTAATTGACGTCCACGTCCCGGCCCAGTCTGTAGACCTTGGTGATCGGGTTGTAAGTCATCCCGGTCAGCTCCCGGACATCCAGACCGGCGTGGCGCAGGTGGTCGGACATTTCCGAAGGCCGGATAAACTTTTTCCATTCGTGTGTGCCCTTTGGCAGCAACCGAAGCACGTATTCGGCGCCGACAATCGCAAACAGGAACGACTTGGGGTTGCGGTTGATGGTCGAGACAAACAGATGGCCGCCTGGTTTCAGCATGGCGGCACATGCCTTGATTACCGATGCCGGATCCGGGACGTGCTCCAGCATTTCCAGGCAAGTGACAACATCGTATTGGCCCGCATGCTCGCTGTCCTGTGCCAGCTCCTCGACGGTGATCTGCCGATAATCCACGTTCACACCGCTCTCCATGCCATGCAACCGCGCGACCGCGAGGGGCGCCTCGCCCATGTCGATGCCGGTAACATGGGCCCCACGCTGGGCCATGCCCTCTGACAGGAGGCCGCCACCGCAGCCGACGTCCAGAGCGCGTTTGCCGGCCAGGGAGACTCGCTCATCAATGTAGTTCAGGCGCAGCGGGTTGATGTCGTGCAGCGGCTTGAATTCGCTCGACGGGTCCCACCAGCGGCTGGCCAGGGCTTCGAATTTGGCGATCTCGTTCCGGTCTACATTCTGGTTTGTCATGGTTGGTTCTGCCTGGTGAATCAATAGGAAATCGGTTAGTCAGCCTTTGTACGGATTCGCCCGGCCCAATCTTCCACCCGGAGCATGAGATCGGCAACGTCAATGCGAGTAAGCCGGCCATCCTGTACCTGTGGTACGCCGTTAATCCAGCTATGGCTTACTGATCGGCCATGGTTGCTGTACACCAGATGTGAGGCCGGATCATAGACTGGCTGCAGGAACGGGTCGCTCAGATCAATGGCAATGATGTCCGCCAGCTTGCCCTCGGCCAGTGACCCAAGCTCATGATCCCGCCCCAGGGCCCGGGCTCCGTTGATGGTTGCCATTTCCAGGGCTTTATGGGCAGACACCGCCGAGGCATCACCGGCCACCACTTTGGCCACCATGGCAGCGGTGCGGAGCTCTCCAAACAGATCCAAGTCGTTGTTGCTGGCTGCGCCGTCGGTGCCAATCGCGACATTGATCCCGTTATCCAGGAGCTCCTGAACCGGACAAAGGCCGCTAGCCAGTTTCAGGTTCGATTCCGGACAGTGAATGACATGGGCGCCGGATTGGTTCAGTAGGCTGATATCGCCGCTGTCGATCTGGGTCATATGCACGCACTGGGTCTCGGGGCGAAGTACCCCGAGGTCCGCCAGCCTGGCCGTCGGCCGCTGGCCCAGTTTTTCAGTAGCCTCGGCAACTTCAAAGGCGGTTTCATGAAGATGTATCTGGATAGCGGCACCGGTTTTCTCGGAAAGCCGGACAGCTTCGGCCATTGGGCCGTCGGACACGGTGTAGGGAGCATGGGGGCCAATGGCCGGCATGATGTAGCCATCGGATTTCCAGGTGTCTATAAAATCGGCACCCTTGCTCAGATACTCGTCCGGGCCGGCGCCCCAGGGCGTTGGGAAGTCCAGCAGTGGAAAACAGATCTGCGCGCGAATACCTGCATCGTGGGCGACCTGCGCGGCGATTTCCGGAAAGAAATACATGTCCGAAAACGTGGTGGTTCCGGTGCGCAGCATTTCGGCCATCGCCAGTTGAGTGCCATCGGCAATGAACTGTTCGCTGATAAAGCGACCTTCGGCCGGCCAGATGTGATCATTCAGCCAGGTCATCAGCGGAAGATCGTCCGCCATTCCGCGAAACAGGGTCATGGCCGCGTGGCCGTGCATATTGATCAGGCCGGGCATGACAACATGTCGGGGGAGATCGACGGTTTCACGGGTTCGGAACGTTCGGTCCGCCTGCTCCTGGGGGATCATGGCGGCCAGGTGGTTACCCTGGATTATGACTGCGTGATTCTCAAGCACCGTGCCTGCTGGCTCAATTGGAATCAGCCAGCGCGCGTTGATGCGGATATCGGCCGCGGTGATGGTGTCTGCCGTCATTCATTCCTGCCTTACAGCGCTTGGTGCTAAGCTGCCGCACCTTGAAAATGTAGCCCGCAAGTATAACCGTTATACTGGCAGTTTTCAGCGCTGAAAAACCGGAGCAGTTTTCTATGACAACAACCCCGAAATCCTCTTCCGAGCGTGGCATTGGCACCGTTGCAATACGGTGGCATGGCAGCAGTCTTGAGCTGCTGGACCAACGACTGCTGCCCGGAGCGGAGCACTGGATAGCTCTGGAAGGAGCGACCGGGGTATCGCAGAGTATCCGGGATATGGTGGTTCGGGGCGCTCCTGCAATCGGCATCAGTGCAGCCTATGGCGTGGCCCTGGCGGCGAGGCACGCCGGTGGTGGCGACTGGAAGGCAGAAATCAAACAGGCCATTCGCGAGCTGTCGGCGTCACGGCCCACGGCGGTGAACCTGTTCTGGGCGCTGCAGCGCATGGAACGGGTGTTTCACGCCTGCCACTCCCTGGATGAGGCGGTAAAGCGGCTTGCCGGGGAGGCCGAGGCGATTCATGAGCAAGACCTGGCGGCCAATTTTGCCATGGCGGACCATGCCCTGGAGCATATCGGGACAAAAGAACCCATCTCGGTGCTCACGCATTGCAACACTGGAGCACTGGCCACGGGGGGCTATGGCACAGCCCTGGGTGTTGTTCGTCGGCTCAATGAGAAAAAGCTTCTCAAGGAAGTCTATGCCGACGAAACCCGGCCCTGGCTTCAGGGAAGCCGGCTGACGGCGTGGGAACTGGCTCGCGACAACATTCCTGTCACGCTCAATGCCGATGGCGCCGCTGCTGCAATCATGGCCCGCAAAGACGTACGCTGGGTGATTGTCGGTGCCGACCGAATCACCGCCAATGGTGATGTGGTCAACAAGATCGGTACCTACAGCCTGGCGGTTCTGGCCCGCCATCACCATGTGGGTTTTATGGTGGTTGCGCCATCAAGCACCGTGGATATGGCCATGGCGTCGGGGGCGGATGTGCCCATCGAGGAGCGCGACGGCGCTGAGATCCGGGAGATGCGAGGTATAGGTCTGGCGCCAGAAGGTGTCAACGTGTTCAATCCGGTCTTTGACGTAACACCGGCCAGCCTGATTGACGCCATCGTTACCGAAAAGGGTGTGGTGAATAACCCGAATATCACAGGTATGCGGGCGTTATTTGGCTGACCGTGGGGAGCCTTCGGGGCAATTTTCTTCATAGGCGGCCCGAAGGTCCGCCACCTGTTGTTCCTGCTCCTCAATAAAGTGCAGGGACATCTCAAAGCTCTGGCGGGTGAACTCCAGCACCTTCTGGAAACCTTCATCGGAGAGGGTGCGAGCGTCGTCGTGCCGGCGGAAGATGTTTATGAACTCCCGCTCCCGCTCAAATTGTAGGGGAAGTCTCGCCACGCCCCAGTCGTTCAGAATTTGCCAGACTTCCGGGTTGTAGTTGCGCGTGGTGCGCATAATGAACGGAATGGGGTCGTTCCTGGCAATGAGGGCAGCGAGCCGCAGAATCAGTTCGAAAGAAAGCGTGGACGTACCGTTCTCAATGGCTTCCAGAACCGACTTGTCCCGCAGGTTCAGGGCCTCGCTCATTTCCGACAGGGTCAACCCGGCCACTTCCCGGATGTCCCTGAGAGACTGGCCTGCGGTGAGCATCGCCCGCAACTGGTCCTGGGAATTGATGAGGGCACGGCCAACCCGCAGTGACGTATCGGTGGCTTTCACCCCGAACCGGAGCGCCGAGCCGGTCAGGCTGGCCAGGCGGTCGATCAGTCCCTCTGGCGTCCGTTCCTGGGTTACCGGTTTTTCCAGCCCTTCCACTTGTTCCAGCGAGCGCATGGCGTGCAGGGCATCCAGAAGCATGTCCTGGAGCATTCGCGCTTTCTGGCGACTATCCTGCCCGCTGGCGTCCTTTTCGGTCATGGGCCTTCCGGCGTCCGTTTATCGGGTTGCGGCGGAGGCTGGAGCCTGTGCCGCAAACTGTTGCGGGTCCAGGATCGATGCCATGCGGTTATCCAGGTCCAGCATGTCAGCCATGATATGGCCGCCCTCCTTGATCACGAAATCCAGTTCTTCGTCGGTGGAATCCAGATCCGCCGCCTGCTGGTCCTGCCAGTCCTCCAGGTCTTCCAGGGAATCGAACGGCGTTTGCCCTTTCAGCTCACGCCGGGCATTTGCGATAGTCAACCGCGTGCGTTCGATCTGTTCGTGCTCGGCGCGACGTTCTTCCAGATTCAGACTGACACTGTCCGTGGCGCGCTGTTTGGTGAGGAAATCGATTTCCTGTTGAAGCAGGCTGAATTCCGCATTGGTTGAGAACCGCTCCTCGTGGCGCTTGCGAAGCTCATCAATGATTCCGCTGAAGTCAAAGTACCGGGTGTGCGGTACGGCCTCGATCTGATCCCAGGGCAGGGCGTGATCCAGGGCGTCTTCACCTATACGGGTCTTGTCGATACGAGAGGGGATCTCTATGTCCGGGATAACCCCTTTGTGTTGGGTGGAGCCGCCAGATACCCGGTAGAACTTTGACTGGGTGATCTTCAGTTGGCCATGGTTCAATGGACGCACCGCCTGAACGGTCCCCTTGCCGAAGGTCTGGGAACCGACAACCAGTCCGCGGCCATAGTCCTGGATGGCTCCGGCGAAGATCTCGGACGCTGACGCGCTCATGCGGTTGGTAAGCACCACCAGCGGCCCGTCATAGGCGACCGAAGGGTCCTCGTCATTGAGTACCTGCACATCGTTGTTGGCGTTGCGAATCTGAACGGTGGGGCCTTTGTCGATAAACAGGCCAACCAGATCATTGGCTTCGTGCAACGCACCACCACCATTGTTTCGAAGATCCATTACCAGGCCGTCGACGCCGTCGGCTTCGAGTTCCGCAATCAGGTTGCGAACATCCCGGGTAGTACTCTTGTAGTTCGGATCACCAGCCTGCATGGCCTGGAAGTCCGCATAGAAAGTGGGAATGGTGATCACGCCAATCGTGTATTCCTTGCCGCCGCGCTCGAGGCGGATGGTGTCCTTGCTGGCGCTCTGTTCCTCGAGTTTTACCTCATCGCGTTTGATGGCGATAGTCTCGGTAATGGTCTCATCAGAGGCATTGGCCGGGATCACTTCCAGGGTGACCGTTGAATTTCGCGGCCCACGGATAAGATCGACCACTTCGTCGAGGCGCCAACCAATGACATTCACCGGTTTTTCGCCCTGTTGTGCCACCGAGACAATGCGATCTGCGGGTTCAAGCTGACCCTGCTTGGAAGCCGGGCCGCCGGGTACCAGTCTTACCACCTTGGTGTATTCGTTGTCTGACTGAAGGACGGCACCAATGCCTTCCAGGGAAAGGCTCATGTTGATGTTAAAGTTTTCGGAGGTGCGTGGCGAAAAGTAAGACGTGTGCGGATCCCACATACCGGTAAACGCGTTCATGTAAGCCTGGAATGCATCTTCACTGCGGGCCTGGTAGGCGCGCTTGAGCTGGCCTTCGTAACGGCGGCGCAGGGTTTCAACAATGGCGTCATCGTCGGCGCCGTTCAGGCGTTGTGCCAGCACCGCGTTTTTGATGCGTTTTACCCAGAGATCATCCAGGGCCTTGGCGTCAGGTTCCCAGTCCGCTTCCGAACGGTCGACAAGGATGCTCTCTTTGGCCGAGAAATCCAGCGAGTCTATGCCGTTGTCGATGGTTTTCAGAGCAAACTGGAGACGCTCGATAATTCGCTGCTGAACCAGATTGTAGATATCAAAGCCCGGCTGCAACTGGCCGGTTTTCAGAGCTGAGCCCAACTGGGTCCGGATTTTGTCGAATTTCGCAATGTCGTCCTGCGAAAGGTAGATTCTCTGCCCGTCAAGGTAATTCAGGTAGGCATCAAACACATCTCCGGAGAGTTCATCGCTGATTCCGAGGTCCCGGAAGTGGGTGAACTGCAGCTGGCGGGCGATCAGGATGTTGGCTCGCGCCTGATCAATCGTCGGCGCCACTGGCTCGTAAACAGCCGGAGTTTCAACCTTGGCATACAGACCCAGTGGCGTCGACATCAGCAATGCCACAGTCATTGCCTTGCACACCCCGAACCGACCTGATCCGGCCGGAGAGCGACGAGCCATAATTCTTTCCGCGATGGTCATAAATGCTTACCTGACGGTGTGGGGGAGAAACCAGTTATATCTGTGTTGATCTACCCGTGAGCGATTAAATTTATTGTAGGCAAGCACTACACCCGATGCCATAGGCAGGGCGTATCGGTTCGTGACAATCTGTCCATGAAGGCGCCAGGTTGGTAACCGGATGACCGTCGACTGCACTATTCAGTTACGCAGGAGGCAGGTGCCGGGAGAGAGCACATCCCTCCCGGCAATGAGTCAGCAGGGCTCGATCAGGAAAACGGTGTGTTTGTTTCCGACTTTTCCTGCAGCAGTTTGGGCGGGGAGAAACGTTCACCGTAGGTTTTGGCGAGTTCGGATGCCCGTTCGGTGAAGGCTCTTACGCCATACTGATTAATAAACTGGATGGCGCCACCGGTCCAGGGCGCGTAGCCAATGCCGAAAATACTGCCGATGTTGGCGTCTTCCACCGTACGCAAGACGCCTTCTTCCAGGCAGCGAACCGTTTCGATGGCCTGGATAAACAGAATCCGGTCTTTCAGTTCCTGCAGTTTGACGGCGCGGGCCTTGTCCGCATCGACAAACAGATTTTCCAGCTCCGACCACAGGTGTTTCTTGCCGTTGGCCGGGTAGTCGTAGAAACCGGCGCCCGCAGCCTTGCCCTTGCGTCCGTGCTCGTTGACCATGGCATCAATGACTGCTTCCGCAGGGTGCGCGTTCCAGGTGCCGCCGGTTGCTTCGGTGTCCTTTTTGCTCTGATCTCGGATGTGCTGCATCAGGGTCATGCTGACTTCGTCGGAAATAGCCAGCGGCCCCACGGGCATACCTGCGAGCAACCCTGCGTTTTCAATGCTGGAGGGGTGGATGCCTTCAGCCAGCATACAGATGCCTTCGTTGACGAAGGTGCCGAATACCCGCGAGGTAAAAAAGCCCCGGCTATCGTTGACCACCACAGGAATCTTGCCGATCTGTTGCACGTAGTCGAACGAGCGCGCCAGGGTTTCATCAGAGGTTTTTTCGCCAACGATGATTTCCACCAGTTGCATCTTGTCGACGGGCGAAAAGAAATGCAGGCCAATGAAGTTCTCGGCTTTTGCTGAGGCCTCGGCGAGTTGGGTGATGGGGATGGTCGAGGTGTTGGACGCGAAAATCCCGTTTGCCACCAGCTTCGGCTCCGCTTCCTGGGTTACTTTTGCCTTCAGTCCACTGTCCTCGAACACCGCCTCGATCACCAGATCACAGCCTTCCAGATCGTCCGCGGAATCGGTGGCCTTGATACGGCCCAGGATGTTTGCTTTTTGCGCTTCAGTCATGCGGCCGCGGCTGACCTTCTTGGCCAACAGCTGCTCGGAGTAGCTTTTGCCTTTTTCGGCATTTTCCACGGAGACGTCTTTCAATACCACGTCGATACCGCGCGTGGCCGTGGAATAGGCGATACCAGCGCCCATCATGCCGGCGCCGAGCACGCCCACCTTACGGAAGGTTTCTTTTTCAACGCCGTCGGGACGGCTGCCGCCCGCCTTGATGGCGTTCAGCTGGAACCAGAAGGTGCCGGTCATGTTCTTGGCGACCTGGCCAATCACCAGTTCAGCAAAATACCGGGTCTCGATCAGGCTACCGTTGTCGAAATCCACCTGGGCGCCTTCGACTGCCGCGGACAGGATGCGCTCCGGTGCCGGATAACAGCCTTTGGTTTTCTGTTTCAGCATGGCCGGGGCGATGGCCAGTTTCTGGGCCATGGCGGGATGGTGAGGCGCGCCGCCAGGAAATTTGAAGCCTTTCTGGTCCCAGGGTTGCTGGCATTTCGGGTTGGCATCAATGAAGGCCCGGGCTTTTATGGTCATGTCGTCGGCAGAGTCGGCCAGTTCGTCGACAATGCCGGCCTTCAGGGCGGCTTTCGGGTTCACCTTTTTGCCTTCCATCAGGAACGGGAAGGCCGCCTCCAGGCCAATCATTCGGGGCAGTCGTTGCGTGCCGCCACCGCCGGGCAGCAGGCCCAGTGTCACTTCCGGCAGCCCCAGTTGAATGCTGTCGTCGTCAATGGCGATGCGGTGGTGGCAGGCCAGAGCGATTTCCAGGCCGCCGCCCAGGGCGGAGCCGTTAATGGCGGCGACCACGGGTTTACCGGTGGTTTCCAGGAAGCGCATGTGGGCTTTCAGGCCGTTGACCATATCTTCAAAGGTTTGGGCATCGTCCCGGGTAACCTTGTGTAGCTCTTTCAGGTCGCCGCCGGCAAAAAAGGTCTTCTTGGCCGATGCAATGATCACGCCCCGGATGTTGTCCAGGTCATCTTTCACTTTTGCGGCAGTTTCCAAGAGGGCGTCCCGGAAGGCGGCATTCATGGTGTTGGCGGACTGGCCGGGCATGTCGATGGTGAGGGTCAGGATCTGATCTGAACCCAGTTCGTAACGGATGGCACTCATAGTAGGTTCTCCTTGAAAAGTGGACGGGTTCAGACGCGCTCAATGATGGTGGCAATGCCCATGCCGCCGCCAACGCACAGCGTGGCCAGGCCGTAGCGCAGTTCTCGCCGCTCCAGCTCATCCAGCAGGGTGCCAAGAATCATGGCGCCGGTGGCACCCAGCGGGTGGCCCATGGCGATGGCGCCGCCGTTCACGTTCACTTTTTCGTCGGGAACCGAGAGCTCCCTCTGGAAGCGCATCACCACGGAGGCGAAGGCCTCGTTCACTTCAAACAGGTCAATCTGATCGGCGGTCATGCCCGCTTTTTCCAGCGCCTTGCGCGCGGCCGGCGCAGGACCGGTCAGCATGATGGTCGGGTCCGTGCTGGTGACGGCTGTAGCAATGATGCGGGCGCGGGGTGTCAGGCCCATGGCCTTGCCCTTGGCTTCGCTGCCGATCAGCATGGCAGTGGCGCCATCGACAATGCCGGAGGAGTTACCGGCGTGATGCACGTGGTTAATCTTCTCCACGTAATGGTATTTTTCCCGGGCAACACCGTCGAAGCCCATCTCGCCCATCATCTGGAAGGAGGGCTTCAGGCCGGCGAGGCTCTCCAGCGTGGTGTTGCCACGCACGTGTTCGTCACGGTCCAGGATCACCACGCCGTTCTGGTCGGTGACTGGAATGATGGATTTTGCAAAGTGGCCGTTCTGCCAGGCATTGGCGGCTTTCTGCTGGGATTTCACTGCAAAACCATCAACGTCTTCACGGCTGAAGCCCTCTAGCGTGGCAATCAGATCCGCGCCGATACCCTGGGGCATGAAACCGGTATGCAGGTTGGTCTCGGGGTCCGTGGCCCAGGCACCGCCGTCGGAGCCCATGGGCACCCGCGACATGGCTTCCACGCCACCGGCAACCACCAGGTCTTCCCAGCCAGAGCGTACTTTCATGGCGGCCAGGTTGACTGCTTCAAGGCCCGAGGCGCAGAACCGGTTTAGAGTAACGCCGGCCACTTTTTCGTCCCAGTCTGCCGCCAGAGCTGCCGTCTTGGCGATATCCGCACCCTGATCGCCCACTGCGGTGACGCAGCCCATCACAATGTCATCCACCTGGGCGGTGTCCAGACTGTTTCTCTCCTGCAGCGCGTGGAGCACCGTGGTCAACAGCGTGATGGGTTTGACGCTGTGAAGTGATCCGTCTTTTTTTCCGCGCCCTCTGGGGGTGCGAACCGCATCGAAGATATACGCCTCGGTGGTCATTGCTTTTCCTCTGGTCATATTGTTGTCGGATTTGGTTTACCGATAACACAACGATAGCCGGTTGCAGCTACAGGGGGTAATGACGCCGGCTGCCAATCGCATTGGCGAAATTGCTCATGAACCATGACAAGGAGAGAGGTGGCTTCTATGGTGTTAGAAACCGCAGACGAATTCAGGAGGCGCAAGCCATGTCTCTGCGAGATGCGATCGACAATTTTTACGAACGGCTGGTGGTGGATGCCATTGAGGCAACGCGGCAGGAGTCTGACACAGCGGACTATCTTACCGACGTGATGTGCGTGGCCCTCAACCGCCTGCCAACGCGTTATTATCGTCATTCAATCGATATGATGTTCTATCTGGCGGACGAAGAGCTTAAGGGGATGAAACAGAAATCCCTGGCCGCCGTGAAAGAGGCCAGGGAGTTCGTCAGAGAGCATCAGCGGGAGTAAGCCGCGGGGCGCCTCAGGCCGGATTCAGGTTGGCGAGGGCCTTGTTCAGGCGCTCGGCCAGCTCGGTATTTGCGTCTTTGCCGATTCCGCCCAGGCACCAGTTCGCTAGCAGCTTTTCCATGTCCTGCATTTGATCGGTGCCATTGTCCGCAGCCCCCATGCCGTCGGCCAGGCGCCGGACCTGGATTTCCATGCGGCGCTGCTGGTCCGTCTCGGGTGAGGGGACACCGCAAAGAATTTCCGCCCGGATAACCAGCTCGACCGGATCACTGGTGTCTGAGGTCTGTGCCAGCGCGGACCAGTGTTTCGGCACTGAATCATTGCTGGTTTCGCCCGTTGTGGCAGCCATCACCAGAGACTGCCAGGACGCCATTTTTGCCCGAAGCTTCTGCGTGGAAAGGATCTGGTTCAGCCGCTGCTTTTCTTGCTGAACCTGCTCTCTGACGCCTTTTGAGAGTGCAGATGTATCCATTTCCTTGAATGTCGCCAGGGCCGCAGTCACTGATTGTTCATCACTTTCAGCGGATATCACTGAAACCTCATTCAGGCCCGCCTGTGCGGACTCGTCGGCGACTTGCGATGCCTGCTGTTGCTCCGTGCGCTCGGCATCGCGGCGGGCAAAGATCTGGTCGCAGGCCTTGCGGAAAGCCTGCCACAGTTTTCGGTCTTCCCGATGACGGGTAATGCCGATGGCCTGCCAGTCTCCCTGAAGGGCCTTGGCCTGATTCATTGCCTCCTGGAGCGGTTCGTGGTCAACCAGAGCCTCGGCTTTTTCCACGATCGCCTGTTTCAGTGTTTCGTTTTTCCGGCGTTCCTCATCCAGTGGCGCTTCCAGTCGTTTGAGCAGTTCATCGAAGCGTTTCTGAACGGCACGATTGTCCCGGAATTCCACCGGCCAGGCTTCCTTCCATTCCTGGCGGGCGGTCTGATGGATGCGCTCGGCGGCCTTCCAATCGATCGAAGACCAATCAGCGTTGTTCAGAAAGGTTTCGAGTTGCTCGCAAATAGCGGACCGCTTCTCCAGATTGGCCTGTTTCAGGCCGGACTTCGCAGAAAAGTAGGCTTTGCAGGGCTCATAGGCCTTGTCGGAGGCAGCCTTGAAACGGGACCAGAGCGTTCGGTCGGAAGAGCCGCCCAGATCACGCCACTCGTTTTGCAATTCCTTGATGCGCTCCGCCTTGGCTTCCGGGTCCATGGGTTGGTCTGCCAGGTATTCCATTTGCTCACACAGGGCAATCTGCTTCGGCTCGGTCGCAAAGCCCTGCCAGTCCGAGAGCTCTCTCAACTGACCGTTAAGCAGTTGCATCCGGGCCTGATAAGGTTTGGCGTGGCGCTGATCCAGATCCCGGAAGTGCTGCTGGGCGGTTTTGAACAACTGCTTCGACTCTTTGAGCTGCTTGGCCTCAAGGGCTACCTCCAGTTTTTCGAGGTCGGCTTCGAGGCGATTCGCCAGGGATTTCTGCTGCTCCTGGTCAACGCGGGGTTCTGTCGGTTTCTTGCGCTTGCCGGCCAGTTTCCGCAGTGGCTCCAACAGTGCAGGGATGGGGTAACCTTCCGGCCAGTTGATCTCGGCCACCAGGTTTTTTGCCTGGGCTCGTTGCTCGTCCGTGGCATCGCCTTCACCTTCAAGCAAGGCGCCGAGTTCGACGATGGTATCCCGGTCCTGGGTAATCCGGCGAACGGAGCTGAGGTAATTGCGAAGCGCCAACATGGCGGTCTCGTAGGATTTCTGTTCCTGCTTGTCTACAGAAGTATCCCGGGTCGCTTCCAGCCAGCGGTTTTCCTGGGTCTTCTGCAGTGCATCCAGAGAGGCAAGTGAGGGCAGGGTCTCTGGTGGCTGGGCCTTGAGCTCATCCAGTGTGCGGGTCAACAGGTCCAGGGTTTCCTTGCGTTGGAGCTGCTGTTCACGCTGGCGCTTTTCATCTTCCGCAGCTGACTGAAGGAGCGCAATGCGCTCTTTGCACTGGTGAACCGCTTCCAGGAACGCTTGCGCCTGTTCCGGTGTGGCGTGTTCTTCCACTTCTGTCCATTGCTTCAACAGGGCATCAAGCCGGGCCTCGTAAAGTTTGGTGTCGTCGCTTTTTGCCTGGTCCCGGGCGTGACGGATCAAGGTGGCAATGGTCTGGCCGATGCTGTCCAGTCGAGCCTGTTCTTCACGGCGGTGCTGAAGTGCCGTTTTGACGGTTTGATAGACCCCTTTATCCCTGCCTTTGGCCTGTTTCTGAACTTCCTGAAGGTGGGCTTCGTCGGTCAGTCTACCTGCGGCGGCCTGTCGGATATCCGCGGTGATGCCTTCAATAGCCAGTTTCGCCAGGACACTCTGGGACGGCGAGCCCTCAAGGGTTCCGAGCTGTTCTTCTCTCTTGCTGGCCCGGGGATCTTCCTGTTCGACAGGTTCGGGCTGGGCGGCTTTTCGGTGTTTCGGAGCTACCTCGGTTGTCTTGCGGGATCTGAACAGTTTCTGGATGAACGCGGCCATAAGAGTATCCTTGGGTGTTGAAACCAGTTCACGGTGTCGGGCAAAGTTGTGCCGCCACCGGCCATCGGCGTCCGGTTCGGGGTGCCGGGTAGTTTGACTGATCAGCCAGAGGCGCTGACCAGTTGGAAAATTCGGGGCTAGTCTAGCGTTTTGTGTGCGTATGCGGAAAGGGTCTGTATGGCAAAACAGGAAAATCAGGACGATCAGGAATACAGAGCCCGGGCAACGGCGCTGAGATTGCTGGCCAGGAGGGAGCACAGTCGCCTTGAGCTGAGCCTGAAGCTCCGTCAGAGAAAGGTGTCGGGCGACATTATTGACGCCGTTCTGGATGATTACGAGAAAGAAGGTTGGCTTGACGATGACCGGTTCGCTGACGTCTACGCCCGCCAGAGGATAGACCTTGGCTACGGGCCGCTAAGGATTCTGGGCGAACTTCAACAGCGTGGTGTGCATAAGACTCCGGAGTGTGTTGACGAGATGACCGAAGAAGACTGGTGTCAGCAAGCTATTGGTATCCGCGATAAGCGGTTCGGCCTGGGAGACCTCAGTGAAGACTGGGACGAAAAAGTGCGTCAGGCGCGTTTTCTGAATCGTCGGGGGTATTCCGCCAGTCAGGTGGAAAGAGCCCTTGAAGCCCGTGCCGACTAGCCCGCTTCGGATGGGGAGATTCAGAGGGTCGGCGGGATCATGCCGAGCTCTGCCGGCAGGCCCGCCCGGAGTCTTTCGTCGGGCTGCAGTTCGTCGGCAAAGATCCCCGATTTCGGGTTCTCCTCCATCTGTACGATTTGCTCCTCCTGCTCTGGCGCTGGTGTGGCCGGTTCGTTGAGCCGGGCCAGAACATCATAGTAGCGCCGGATATTCTGAACGTAGATGACCGGTTCATGGCCGCGGGCGTAGCCAAAGCGGGTCTTCGTATACCATTCCTTCTGCGCCAGCAGTGGCAGGAATTCCTTTACATCCATCCACCGGTCGGGGTCCTTTCCAGCGCCTTCTGTGAGGCGACGGGCGTCCTCGAGGTGGCCAAAACCCACGTTGTAAGAGGCGAGGGCGAACCAGGTACGGTCCGGCTCTGGGATCCGCTCCGGGATCTTTTCGTGCACGATCCGGAAATACTTGGCGCCGCCCTGGATACTTTCTTCTGCGTCCAGGCGGTTGTTGATGCCGATATGGCTGGCAGTGTTCCGGGTCAGCATCATCAGGCCGCGGACCCCGGTGGGGGATACCGCGTTGGGCCGCCAGTGGGACTCCTGATAACCGATGGCTGCGAGCAGCCTCCAGTCCATCTTGAAGTCTCTGGCATAGTCGCGAAACAGTGACTCGTATTTGGGCAGGCGATTTTCCACATGGTGCATGAAGGTGCGGGCGCCGACATAATTGAGCCGATCCAGGTGACCGTAGAAGCGCTCGGCAATCTGGGCCAGGGTGCCGTTGGCCTCCAGGGTGTCCAGGAACTGCCGGGCAGCGTTTGCCAAAGATTCATCCTGTGCCGACGGGAAAAACCAGGCCAGTTCGCCGGGTTCTCCAACGGCAAATGCCTCCTTCACCATCGGGTAGAACACGTGGTTCAGATCGAGTTCGTTGGAGGAAACCATCGCGTAGGGGAATTCGCCGCTCTCGACGCGGGACAGTACGCCAGCGGCGTCGAGGCCGGGATGCACTTGCCACTGAAGCTCTGGAATGTCTTCCAAGGCCTCGTTCAGACGATGCTCATGGTTGCTATCGGCCACCACGTGAAGAGGTCTTCCGGCCAGGTCTTCCAGTGATTCTGGTCGCTCCACATCCCGGTTATAGACCAGTATCGACTGTGCATTAATACCGGTAGCGACGGTGTGGTACTGGCCGGCCGTGTCCGGCTGACTGGACAGCCCCAGCATACCCAGGTGGGCATAATTCTTGTCCAGTACCGACAGGATTTCGGTATTGTCATCGGCGACGCGGATCCGTAGCTTTACCCCCAGTTCATTAGCGAACAGCTTCGCCAGTTCATAGTCGTAACCGGTAGGGCCGCCCTCACTTTCCACATAGATAGAGGGCGCGGTACGGGTGATCACATGCAGCACACCCTCATCCCGGATTTCCTGGAGAGTGCTGGGTTGCGAGCATCCAGTCAGTAGTAGGGCGGAGCCAAGTAAGAAAAACGTCTTGGCGGATGCGCCTGTTAAAGCAGCAAGAATTCTGGGCAAGTCCCTGATCTCCGTCACGTCTGGATCATCTGGTTGCAGAGCCGCTTGCGGACCTGCACCCCTCTCTATCCTGAGCGTGGAATTCCTTTCCACCTGCTCAATGATCCTTGGTGTCGGATGGCTGGTCAATAAATCTGGTTAATTAATATGCAAAACAATGTCAATTGTGCGGTCGGGGATTAACGCTTCAAGCGCTGTATCCTGGCCCCGCTTTCGAGTATCATGGCGGCCTTTCAAATTGCACCCAGACTTCCCCGTTTCGCGCGATACAGGTTGATATCATGCTTGAACTTCGCGGCGCTCCCGCGCTTTCGCCATTCCGCTCCCGCAAACTACATTCCCGGATTCAGGACATCGTGCCTGAAGTCGAGCACGTTTATGCAGAGTTCATGCACTTTGTCGATCTGGAGTCGGACCTCTCTGACGCAGAGCAGGCTATCCTCGACCGACTGCTGACATACGGCCCCAGTGTTCCGGTCGAAGACCCGGACGGGGTTCTGTTTCTGGTCGTGCCGCGCCCGGGAACGCTTTCACCCTGGTCCAGCAAGGCAACAGACATTTCCCGCAATTGCGGTCTTCGTCAGATTCACCGCATCGAGCGGGGTACGGCCTACTACATCCGTTCTGGTCGTAAGCTTGGCCTGGAACAGCGCGAGAAGATCGCAGCCCTGCTTCATGACCGCATGACCCAGAAAGTATTTCATGAAATGGGCGGGGCGGAGCTGCTGTTCAGCCATGAGGAACCGCGACTCCTCGGGCGGGTTCCTGTTCTGGCGGGTGGCCGTAATGCCCTGGTTGAAGCGAACTCTCGCCTGGGTCTGGCCCTTGCCGAAGATGAAATCGACTACCTGGTGAAGTCCTTCACGGATCTTGAGCGGGATCCGACCGACGTGGAACTTATGATGTTCGCACAGGCGAACTCCGAGCACTGTCGACACAAGATCTTCAACGCCTCCTGGGATATTGACGGTGAGGGCCAGGAAAAATCCCTCTTCGCGATGATCCGCAATACCTTTGAAATGAACAGCGAAGGCGTCCTTTCGGCATACAAAGATAACGCATCTGTTATCCGGGGCAGCCGGGGTGGCCGCTTCTTTCCGGATCCGGAGACTGGGGTCTACGGATACAACGAGGAAGATATTCACATCCTGATGAAGGTGGAGACACACAACCACCCGACCGCAATTGCCCCTGCGGCCGGTGCGGCAACAGGCTCCGGTGGCGAAATTCGCGACGAGGGCGCGACCGGTCGGGGCTCGAAGCCAAAGGCGGGTCTGACTGGTTTCACGGTCTCCAACCTGAACCTTCCGGACGACCCCCAGCCATGGGAAATCAACTATGGCAAACCGGAGCGGATTGCTTCAGCTCTCGACATCATGATTGAAGGGCCTATTGGCGGTGCGGCGTTCAACAACGAGTTCGGTCGTCCCAATCTGGCCGGCTATTTCCGAACCTTTGAAGAAAAAGTGCCGGGTGCCGCTGGCGAGGAAGTCCGCGGTTACCACAAGCCGATCATGATTGCCGGAGGTCTTGGCAACATTCGTGAAGAGCACGTTGAAAAAGGCAATATCCCGGTGGGTGCCAAGCTCATTGTGCTGGGCGGGCCCTCCATGCTGATCGGTCTTGGTGGCGGCGCTGCTTCGTCCATGGATTCGGGGTCCAGTAACGAAAACCTGGATTTTGCGTCGGTTCAGCGGGACAACCCGGAGATGGAGCGTCGCTGCCAGGAAGTGATCGACCGTTGCTGGCAGATGGGGGACAACAACCCAATCGCGTTTATCCATGATGTTGGCGCTGGCGGGCTTTCCAATGCCATGCCGGAGCTTGTGAAGGATGGCGGTCGAGGCGGCAAATTCGAGCTTCGCGATATCCCCAGTGACGAGCCTGGCATGTCACCGCTGGAGATCTGGTGTAACGAGTCCCAGGAGCGGTATGTGATGGCAGTGGCTCCGGAAAACCTGGAGCGGTTTGATGCCCTTTGCCGCCGGGAGCGTTGCCCCTATGCCGTGATTGGTGAAGCGACAGAGGCCCACCACCTGGAGTTGGGTGATTCCTACTTTGACGACAAGCCGGTTGACCTGCCGATGGAAGTGCTGTTTGGCAAGCCGCCGCGCATGCACCGGAGCGTCAGTCGCGCTTCCTTTACCAAGCCCATATTCGACTCCACCAAGATCGATCTGGACGACGCCATTCGCCGTGTTCTGCGTCTGCCGTCCGTTGGCTCCAAGAGTTTTTTGATCACCATCGGTGATCGGACCATTACCGGCCTGGTGGCGCGAGATCAGATGGTGGGGCCCTGGCAGGTGCCAGTCGCCGATGTGGCCGTTACCGCCACTTCCTTCGATGTCCGCGCTGGTGAAGCCATGGCTATGGGCGAGCGCACGCCGGTTGCGACGATCGATGCCCCCGCCTCTGGCCGCATGGCCGTGGGCGAGGTGGTTACCAATATGGCAGCGGCTCCAATCGCCAAACTGTCCGATATCCGCCTGTCTGCAAACTGGATGGCGGCTGCCGGACATCCGGGCGAGGATGAAAATCTCTATGAAACCGTTCGCGCGGTAGGCATGGAGCTGTGCCCGGAGCTTGGTATTACGATCCCGGTCGGCAAGGACTCCATGTCCATGAAGACCATGTGGGAGGAGGATAGTGGCGAACAGAAGAGCGTAACTGCACCGCTTTCATTGATTGTCAGCGGCTTTGCGCCGGTAACCGATGTTGCCAGAACCCTGACGCCCCAATTGGTAACGGATGCCGGCGAGACCGACCTGATTCTGGTGGATCTCGCTGCCGGTCAGAACCGCCTGGGTGGTTCCGCTCTGGCTCAGGTGTACCGTCAGGTCGGTGCTGTGGCGCCGGACCTGGATGATCCCGAGGACATCAAGGCTTTCTTCGCGGTCATTCAGGGGCTGAACTCCGACGGTAAACTGCTGGCCTATCATGACCGTTCCGACGGTGGTGTGTTCGTCACGCTGGCTGAGATGTGCTTTGCCGGCCGTTGTGGTGTCGATATCAAACTGGATGGCCTTGCCGAAGATCGCAGCCAGTTTGCCAGGGAGCTGTTTAACGAAGAGCTGGGTGCTGTTATTCAGGTGCGCAGGGAAGACACCGGTTTTGTCCTGCAGCAGTTCTCTGCCGCTGGTCTTGGCGACTACATCAGTGTGATTGGCAGCCCGAATGACACCGACAGCCTGCGCCTCACCTTTGAGGGTGGCACGGTAGTGGATGAATCTCGTGTAGAGCTTCAGCGTCTATGGGCGGAAACCAGTTACCGCGTTCAGTCTCTGCGGGATAACGCCGATTGCGCCCGTGAAGAATTCGATAATCTGCTTGATGCGGAGGATCCCGGTCTTCATGCGGAGCTCTCCTATGACATCAACGAAGATGTAGCGGCCCCCTATATCAACAAGGGAGGCCGTCCGAAGGTTGCGGTCTTGCGAGAGCAGGGTGTGAATGGGCAGGTTGAAATGGCGGCTGCGTTCGATCGTGCCGGTTTTGATTCCGTAGACGTGCACATGAGCGATCTGCTCTCTGGTCGGGTTACGCTGGATGGCTTTAACAGCCTGGTTGCCTGCGGCGGTTTCTCCTACGGTGATGTTCTGGGTGCCGGTGAAGGGTGGGCCAAATCAATTCTGTTCAGCGATCGCGTCAGGGACCAGTTTGCGGCATTCTTCAATCGTCAGGACACTTTGGCGCTGGGGGTGTGCAATGGCTGTCAGATGCTCTCCAACCTGCACGAACTGATTCCGGGCAGCGAAGGCTGGCCTCGTTTCGTACGCAACCAGTCCGAGCAGTTTGAAGCACGGCTGGTTATGGTTGAGGTGATGTCGTCACCGTCTGCATTCATGGACGGCATGGCCGGCTCTCGTATGCCCATTGCGGTTGCCCACGGCGAAGGCAGGGTTGAATTTGCCAGCGGCACCTCGGCGGAGGCGCTCTCCGAGAACGAGCTGGTGGCCCTTCGCTATGTGGATAATCGGGGGCAGGCAACGGTTCGTTATCCCTATAACCCGAACGGTTCGGAAGCCGGAATTACCGGGGTTACCACCCGCGACGGCAGGGTCACGATCATGATGCCGCACCCCGAGCGAGTGTTCCGGGCTGTTCAGCATTCCTGGCGTCCGTCAGAGTGGCAGGAAGACGGTTCCTGGATTCGCATGTTCCGAAATGCGAGACGCTGGTTCGGTTAAATTCCCGCGTCAGAAAAGAGCCGGTTTTGGATACGCTCAACATGAGCGTTTTCTCCAAAGCCGGCTTTTTTATTGGCTGCCCCGCTTCTGGGCATTTTTCAAGGGAAAAAATCGGCGAAAATGGCAAAAATTCCCTTGACTCAGTATTTTTATGCACATTGCTGGTGCCTTCCTGTTTGTTCTGTGAACAAACAGCGGGAAATCGGTTCAACTTTTGCGCAAAAGTCATAAGATATTGAAAAATAAAGAATAAATGAATCAGGTGATTTTGTCGCCAATTTAACGAAAGTGCAGTGATTACGGGGTTTGGGGGCGTGTTCCCAAAATCTTTCCCCAGAGTTATCCACAGATTCTGTGGGTAAGTGTCTAAGCTATTAATCTGTACAAAAAATATCCGATCCGAGGGAGGGTTTTCGATGTACAAGATGTGTTATTTCGTTCCGGAAACTCACGTTGAGGAAACCAAGCAGGCATTGTTTGATGCTGGAGCCGGTCGTATTGGTGATTACGATTGTTGTGCCTGGCAATGTCTCGGAAGGGGGCAGTTTCGCCCGCTTGAAGGAAGTGATCCTTTTCTTGGCAAAGCCGGTGAGATTGAAGCGGTGGATGAGTACAAGGTTGAGCTGGTTTGTGCTGACGAGCTGATACGGGATGCCCTCGCAGCGCTCAAGCGGGCTCATCCCTATGAGGAGCCCGCTTACGAGGTCTATCGAATAGAGGAGTTGTAGCCGGCGGCCTTATTTGCGGTCTTTCGCCATGGGGTGGCGGATGTCGCTCACATGGACACCGAAGGATTCGCGCCTGTAGTCGGCCAGGAACAGCTCGAGGGTGCGCTTCACGGTCGGAAAGGAGATCTCCTCCCAGGGGATCTCATCCAGCCCGAACAGTCTGGATTCCAGTGACTCCTCACCTGCACCGAAATGTCCGTCTGTCAGGGTGGCTCGGTAGAACATGTGAACCTGATTGATGTGTGGCACGTCGATGATCGAGTAGAGGCCCTCAATATTCACTTCAGCGAGGGCCTCTTCCAGGGTTTCCCGCTCAGCAGCCTCAATGGTGGTTTCTGCGTTCTCCATAAATCCGGCGGGCAGCGTCCAGTAGCCATAGCGCGGTTCGATAGCTCTCCGGCACAGTAGTATCTGGCCCTCCCATACGGGAACGGTGCCGGCGACAATGCGAGGGTTCTGGTAATGTATGGTATCGCAGCTGACACAGACATAGCGGTGACGGTTATCGCCTTCGGGGATGCGTTGTTCAACCGGCTGGCCGCATGTGCTGCAGTACTTCATGATTTTCCCCGTATACTGAAATTGGTGTGGTAGTCAGTTTAACGATCCCGGCTGCCTCTGTCTCATCCAACCTCCGGATGTACTGTGGAGACGAACATTGCGTGATTTACTTGCCGAGCGCCTCGCCGGCTATGCGCCGCGGCAGCTGGCGCTGGATTATCCCGAAGCCGGGATTCTGGTTCCGATAACCGATGATCACCGAAACCCCGAAATGATTTTTACGCTCAGGTCTGAAAATCTGAGCACTCATCGCGGGCAGGTAGCCTATCCCGGCGGTAAACGTGATCCTGAAGACCCGTCTCTGGCAGCAACCGCGCTGCGTGAAACCCACGAGGAAATCGGGTTACCGCCGGACCAGGTGCAGATCATTGCGCCTCTGAGCCAGGTCATGTCCCGTTATGGAATTCTTGTTACTCCTTACGTCGGTGTGATTCCCGGGGATCATCCTCTGGAACCGAATCCCCACGAGATTGAAAGTGTATTCCGGGTACCGCTCTCCTTCTTCCTCGAGGACCGGCGCGAGCGCACAGACGCTCTGAATTTTCTGAATCATACGTTTTACGTGCCCTGCTATCGGTGGGAGCGCTACGAAATCTGGGGGTTGTCGGCAGTGGTTCTGGTTGATTTCCTGAACGCTGTGTACGATGCCGGAATTGACCTGCTTGAACCGCCTGAAGGAGGCTGAGATGTTTTACCAGTTGAATGACCGAACGCCTGAGCTGGAAGGTGAGGGGCACTTCGTGGCCGACAATGCGTCGGTGATTGGCCGGGTCCGGCTGATGGAAAAAGCCAGCGTCTGGTTCAACGCCGTTATCCGTGGCGACAATGAATTGATCACGATAGGGCCGGAGACGAATATCCAGGATGGCTCCGTACTACATACCGATCCCGGTATGCCGCTTACCCTGGGAAGGGGCATAACGGTTGGTCACAAGGTTATGCTTCACGGCTGCGAGATTGGCGATTACTCATTGATCGGTATCAACGCCGTCGTTCTGAATGGTGCAAAGATTGGTAAGCATTGCCTGATAGGTGCCAATGCACTCATACCTGAGGGAATGGAGGTACCCGATGGTTCCATGGTTGTCGGTTCACCGGGCAAGATCAAGCGGGAGCTTAACGACAACCAGAAAAAGATGCTGGAAATGAGTGCCCAGCACTATGTACAGAATGCAGCCCGCTATGCTGATGAGCTCAAGCCCTGCGAGCCGAAGAAATGAGTGTCGCTGACAAGGTACGCTCGCCCTGCGTGAGCATTTGCGCCCTTGATGAAGATGACGTCTGTGTTGGCTGTCATCGAAGCGGAGACGAAATCACCCGTTGGACCCGTATGGATAATGAAGAACGTCGCGAGGTGCTGCGAAGGGTGGCGGAACGCGAAAAGAAATCCCTGATTCACGGCTAACAAAGGTACTGGCAGATCATGACTGACTCAGTTCGAATTGGTACACCCCTCAAAGGCAACGCCTACAGGGTTCTGTTTTGCGGATCCGGTGAGCTTGGAAAAGAAGTGGTCATCGAGTTGCAGCGCTATGGCGTTGAAGTGATCGCCGTGGATCGTTATGCCGATGCGCCTGCCATGCAGGTGGCTCATCGAAGCCATGTCATCGACATGCTCGACGGCGCCAGCCTGCGCCGCGTCATCGAGCAGGAAAAGCCGAATCTGATCGTTCCTGAGATTGAAGCCATTGCCACGCCGGAACTGGTCAAGCTGGAAGAAGAGGGATATCACGTCATTCCAACGGCGAGGGCGGTAAACCTGACAATGAACCGTGAGGGAATCCGTCGGCTTGCTGCTGAAGAGCTGGGATTGCCAACGTCGCCATACCGCTTTGCCGGTTCCCGGGAGGAATATCTCGCAGCGGTGAAGGAGATAGGGCTTCCACTGGTGGTAAAGCCGGTTATGAGTTCCTCGGGCAAAGGACAAAGTACGGTCAAGACCGAGGGAGATATTGAAGCGGCGTGGGAGTATGCCCAGTCTGGCGGGCGCGCGGGTAAGGGAAGGGTGATCGTGGAGGGGTTCGTGGATTTCGATTATGAGATTACCCTGCTGACCGTCAAGCATCGAGACGGAGTTTCGTTTTGTGAGCCCATAGGGCACCGACAGGAAGATGGAGACTACCGGGAGTCGTGGCAACCCCAGCCGATGGCGCCCCTCGCCTATGAGCGTTCAGCGGAAGTCGCCCGGGCTGTGGTGGAAAATCTCGGTGGGTATGGCATCTATGGTGTAGAGCTCTTCGTTAAAGAAGACAACGTCTGGTTCTCGGAAGTTTCGCCACGTCCCCATGATACAGGGCTGGTAACCCTGGTCTCTCAGGACCTCTCCGAGTTTGCGCTGCACGCGCGGGCTATCCTGGGTCTGCCGATCCCCTCGATCCGTCAGACCGGTCCGTCGGCATCGGCGGTGATCCTGCCTGAAGGAGATTCAACAGAGGTTTCCTATTCAGGGCTTGAAGCGGCGCTTTCGGAGCCGGATACCCAGTTACGCCTTTTCGGAAAGCCCGAATTAAAAGGGCGCCGTCGAATGGGCGTTGCGCTGGCGAAGGGTGCTTCCATAGAGGAAGCGCGGAAAAAAGCGCGCGGCGCGGCACAATCGGTTATCGTTGAACCATGAATCTTTATCGAATATTGGTGTCATAAACAGGAATCGTGAGGTTTCATGAAAAAAATCAAAACCAATCGTTGACACCTCCTGAGAGGTCTGTAAAATGCGCATCTCTTTCGAGGGGTAAGCCACTCAGGCAGCTCCGGATTCGAAAGGCAACTGTTTGAAAGTACTGAAGAAAACGAGTTTTAAAATTCTTCAGATTAACGGTTGACAAGGCGGCGGAACGATGTAGAATACGCGGCCTTGATTGAGCAACAGCTCAAACGCTCTTTAAAAAGTTGACCAAGTAATTCGTGTGGGCGCTGGCCGAGGTATTTCGGATGCG